>NZ_LROY01000001.1:2500-1405765 GCF_001639145.1 Microbulbifer sp. Q7
CCCACCTCAACGCCATTAACCAGCACCGCATTGCGACCGAGCGCATCCTTCACTGGCTTGCCCGATGGCGCCATACCCGCATCGACCAGCAGATGGATCAACGTCTGCTCGCCAAACTCAACCGGCAATTCGGAACTGGGCAGGCCATCGAGACGCAGCTGCTCGAGATCGCCCTCGGACAGGTCGTCGATACCGCCGGAAAATAACGCCTGCGAGATACGCTCGGCGGCCGCGAGGCCCTCGTCGCCGTGCACAAGACGAGTCACCTCCCTGGCAAGCACACCCTGTGCTTCCGGGCGCCCCGCCCGTTCCGCATCGGCCTTTTCAATTTCGTCGATGGCATCGACGGTAAGGAATGTGAAGTACTTCAGGAACTTGTAGACATCCGCATCGGCGGTGTTCAGCCAGAACTGATAGAACGCATACGGGGACGTTCGCTGCGGGTCCAGCCAGATGGTACCGCTCTCGGTTTTACCAAATTTGGTGCCATCCGCCTTGGTGACCAGCGGCAGGGTAAGGCCAAACACCTTACCCCGATGCTGGCGACGGGTCAGATCCACACCACCGGTGATATTGCCCCACTGGTCCGAGCCACCAATCTGCAGGGTGCAGTTATGGCGCTTATAGAGCTCTGAGAAGTCCATGGACTGCAGGAGGATGTAGGCGAACTCGGTGAAAGAGATGCCCTCCCCCTCGCGCTGGATCCGCTGCTTCACGGACTCCTTGTTCACCATATTGTTGATCGAGAAGTGCTTGCCAACATCGCGCAGGAAGTCGAGCACATTCAGATCTTTGGTCCAGTCGAGGTTATTGGCCACCAGGCCGCTGTTTTCGCCGGCATCAAAGTCCACAAAGGCACTGACTTGCGCCTTGATCTTCTCGACCCAACCGGAAACCACTTCCGGCGTATTGAGTGATCGCTCCTGCGCCTTGAAGGAAGGGTCGCCAATCAGGCCGGTTGCGCCGCCAACCAGCGCAATAGGTTTATGACCTGCCGCCTGAAACCTCTTGAGTGTCAGCAGCGGGACTAGACTCCCTATATGCAGGGAATCTGCAGTGGGATCAAAGCCGCAATAGAGTGTGCGACTGCCTTCTGCCAGGTGCTGTTCCAGTTCGCCGTCACCGGTGGCCTGATTGACCAGCCCACGGCGCGTGAGGTCTTCCAGCAGTGTCGCATCCACTCCGGCCATTGTATCCCCTTGCGGTAAGTTCAGATGTGCTCATGGAGGCCCGCAAAACCAGCGTTTGGGCGGGCAAAAATTGGGCTGCAAATGTACCGAATCCTGCGGCAAATACAAGCGCGGGCGGGTGGTGGCGGCGAAAGCCGGGCCATTCACCGGTCGCACGGTATTTACTGGCAGGGCAAAGGAACTGAATCATGGACAGACAGGTCAATTACCCCGTGAACCACGGCGGGAATTTTGTTATAAAGCCTCCTCGGTGTTCGTTTTTTAGACGCCACTGTGTGCATCAACAACAGAGTCTTGGCCAATGGCCAGGCCAGAACCCGATAACAATCACTGTCAGCGCTACCCGTTAGTACCATGCAAGATCACCGTAAAAATCCACGCCTGCTGGGCGCACTGGGCAAACACTTTCCCCGCACCCACGCACTGGCAGCCGGCGCCGCCAGCTTTGCTCTGGCGCTGGCGTTGTTCGTTTCCACCCCGGAGGTGGAAGCAAAACGCATCGCGCTGGAGGTGTCTCTCAGCCAGCCGGAAGCAGCGATGCTGCAGCTCCACGAGCACTCACCCACTGAAGAGGTGGCCACCTCTGCGGACACACCGCAGAGCGTGATGGAGGGCCTGCGGGTAGTACAGGAGACAGTGCGCAACGGCGACACCCTGTCGGACCTGTTCCAGCGGGCTGGCATCAGTAGTGCCGAAATGTACCAGCTACTTTCCAGCGGCAAGGAAGCGAAACAGCTGGCCAAGCTGACCCCCGGCGAGGAGCTGACCTTCCAGATTGACGGCGAAGGCAGCCTGCAGAGCCTTGAATTGCATCGCGACCGCCTGAGCAAGGTGGAGTTCAGCCGCGACAACTCGAACGAGTACAAGTACGCGCTGCACCAGCGGGACCCCGAACGCTACACCGCATTCCGCCAGGCAGAGGTCCACAACTCCCTGTTCGTGGATGGCAGCAAGGCGGGCCTGAGCAACAACCTGATCATGGAGATGGCGGACATCTTCGGCTCAGATATCGACTTTGCGCTGGATATCCGCAAGGGCGACAAGTTCAGCGTCGTCTTTGACGAGGAGTTCCTGGACGGTGAAAAGATCGGTAACGGCGCCATTCAGGCGGTGACCTTTACCAACCAGGGTAAGACCTTTAGCGCGGTGCGTTACACCGATAGCAATGGCGATACCAATTACTACACCCCCGACGGCAAGAGCATGCGCAAGGCGTTCATCCGTACGCCGGTGGATATCGGCCGCATCAGCTCGCACTTTAACCCGCGTCGCCTGCACCCGATCTTCAAGACCCGTCGCCCGCACAACGGTACCGACTACGCCGCACCCCGCGGAACCCCGGTTTACTCCGCCGGTGACGGAAGGGTGATCAAGGCGGGTTACAGCAAGGCCAACGGTAATTACGTCTTCATCCAGCACGGTGAACGCTACATCACCCGCTACCTGCACCTGAACAAACGCCACGTAAAACGCGGCCAGCGGGTCAAACAACGTCAGGTGATCGGCACCGTGGGCGCCACTGGTTATGCGACCGGGCCACATCTGCACTACGAGTTTCTGGTGGACGGTCACCATCGCAATCCGGCCACCATCGTGCGCAAGCTGCCCAAAGCGAAAGCCATCCCGACATCGGAAATGGCCCGCTTCCAGGAGCAAACTCAACCACTGATGGCCCAGCTGGAGCGCTTCGAGCAACCAGCGTTGGCGCAAAACGCTGAAGAGAAGGACTCCGTAAACTGAATGGCGGACCTCTACATCGGCCTGATGTCTGGCACCAGCGTTGATTGTATCGACGCGGTGCTGGTGGAGTTTTCCGACTCGGGCAACAAGCTGCAGTGCAAGACCCGCGCAGCGCTTGGCCACCCCATTTCACAGGCTATGCGCGAGGCGATTCTCGCACTGTGCGCGCCGGGCCCTTCTGAACTGGACCGCGCCGGCCAGCTCGATCGCCAGCTCGGTCAGGAGTTTGCAGCCGCAGCCCTGGCCCTACTGCATGAAGCGGGCATCGAACCCGACGCGATCCGTGCCATCGGCAGCCACGGCCAAACCGTGCGGCACCGCCCGCCCGGCAGCGTATCCACCCCCTTCTCCATCCAACTCGGCGACCCCAACACCATCGCCGCACTGACCGGCATCACTACCGTGGCAGACTTCCGTCGTCGCGACATGGCGCTGGGCGGGCACGGCGCACCACTGATGCCGGCATTTCATAACGCGGTCTTCCGCACCAGTCGCGACCGGGCCGTGGTCAATATCGGCGGCATGGCCAATATCACCGAGCTTGCCGCAGATGGCGGCGTACGCGGGTACGATACCGGCCCCGGCAACGCACTGCTGGATTACTGGGTAAAGTTGCATCGCGGAGAAGCCTACGACGCCAACGGCGCCTGGGCCGCCAGCGGGACACCGCACCCGGAACTGCTCAATCGCCTGCTGTCCGACGCCTATTTCGCCGCACCGGCCCCCAAGAGCACCGGCAGGGAGGCATTCAACCTAACCTGGCTGGAGCGCGCCTGCGCAGGCCTGGAAGTACCCCCTGCGGATATTCAGGCCACTCTGGCAGAGGTTACCGCAGCCTCCATCGCCAATGGCGTGCGCGAGTTTGCGCGCGGCGGAGAGTTGCTGGTGTGTGGCGGCGGCGCCCGCAATGGGGACCTGATGGAGCGTCTGCGCCGGCGACTGCCCACCTGGTCGGTGGCGGCCACCAACGAGTACGGAATCGATGCGGACTGGGTAGAAGGGGCGGGCTTTGCGTGGCTGGCACGTCAGACCATGCTCAGCCTCAGCGGTAACTGCCCCGCAGTGACCGGGGCAGCAAAAGAGACCATTCTGGGAGGGATATTTCCCGCCTGATCAGCGCCTGCGCCATCCGGCGCAGCGACCGACTCAGATCGAGAAGGACGAACCACATCCACAGGTGGCGGACGCGTTCGGATTCTGGACCACAAAGCGCGAGCCAGACAGCCCCTCTTCATAATCCACACTGGCACCGACCAGGTAGGGATAGCTCATGGCGTCCACCAGGACTTCGATGCCGTCCTTTTCCACCACGGCATCATCTTCCGCCACCAGCTCGTCAAAGGTAAAGCCGTACTGGAAGCCGGAGCAGCCGCCACCGGTCACGAAGACGCGCAACTTCAGCTCCGGGTTACCTTCCTCCTCCAGCAGGCCTTTGACCTTGGCCACAGCCTTGTCGGTCACCTGAATCGGGTCGGGGGAAAAGGAAACAGCTTCAGACATAATTCACTCTCGAAACAGATTCGCAGCCCTGCCCTCCACGGAGGGGGCTGCCCACTGCCGGATGACAGCGGTGCGGACGCATTATGGGTAAAACCCAGCAAACAGGTCAAGTATTGCCAGCCTGATCGGGATTGACCAGCAGCGCCCTTCGCGTTATTCCGCGTCTACCGCTGTTTCTTCGGAATAGCCGAGCATACGGGGCTCACTCGTGGTGTCCACCTCCACATTGGAGACCAGGGAGCCATTGACCTGGGCGCCCTTCACCATCTCGATCAGCTTGTAGTGCACGTTGCCTTCAACCACCGCCTTGGACGCCAGTTCAAGATGCCCGCTGGCATGAACGTCACCCTTCACGTTGCCATTGACCACCACGTTCGGCACGCGAATTTCACCCTCGACAACACCGCCATCGACGATCTGCAGGCGGGCGTCGCTGTCACTGTGCGCACTGACATTGCCGTTGACCCGCCCCTCAACAACCAGGTTGCCACGAAAATGCAGGTCGCCGGTCACTTCGGTGTGACGCGCGATCAAAGTCGTACTGTTGCCGCCAGTGCTAGCCATAGTTTTCTCTTTCTTTTTCAACATAATTCAACCAAAACCTCATGAATTGCGCGGAACCTGGTCACTCCGCGGAGAACGCCGCAAGGCGCCCATGTCAGCAAATCAGCTCTGCTGCACCAGCCAGCCATAGCGCTGGTCGATACTGAAACCTTTGCGCTTGCTGGATTTAAGCGACAGCTCCACACCTTCCGGCACAAAGCCCTCCGGCAACTGCAGCTCTCCCTCGATATTCTGGAAATACTTGAAGCGTAGCGGAATCGACTCGCTTTCTACCTGCGGGGAAAGGTCTGCCAGCGCATAGCGACGCGCTTCTCCTTCCAGCTGCCCCACAATGGTAAAACGAACAGCACCGGTGACCACCTGGTGGCGGGCAGCGGACTGCTGCACCAGTAACTTGTACTGATAGCGACCCTCGCCCGCCTCTGAGATGCTGAAGCGACCGATGGAAACCCCATCACTGCCCTCCGAAGGCGCCATAATCCCGCGGTAAAAGGAGATCTCCTGGCGCAGCTCGGCAATCTGGTTCTCCTTGGCCACCAACTCGCTGCGCACGGACTCGCTGGCCTGCTGGCCAATCGCCACCGACTGCTCCGCGGTCGCGGCCCTCACGCGCAGGGCCTCGTTCTCGGCGCGCAGGCGATCGACCTCGTCCAGCGAGCGGGCGTGTGCACGGGACTTCTCGTCCAGGCTTTTGCTCAGCTGATACTGCCCCGCAAAGAAAGCGCCGGCACTGGTAGAGAGCACCAGCAGGGACACCCCCAGCACAGAAAATACGCCGTGGATGGGCCTGTGAGGCACCACCTTCATGCGATACTGTTTACTGCCTTTAACTTTGCGTGCCATGTATCTCGGATGTCGCTCTCTGGATAGTGTGATCGCGGTGTCGCGTATTTTTCTGTTTTACCAAAGCCTTCGATTCTAAGGCAGCAATGCCGGGCTCTCCAGCCCCTGGTTCTCATTTAAGCCAAACATGATGTTCATGTTCTGCAGCGCCTGTGCCGATGCCCCCTTGGCCAGGTTATCAATGACCGACAGGACAACCACGGTGTCCCGCCCCTGGGGCCGGACGACAGCGAGACGGCAGACATTGGTACCGCGTACGCTGCGCGTCTGCGGGTGGCTGCCCGCTGGCATCACATCCACAAACGGCTCTGCCGCGTAGCGCTGCTCAAACAGGTCCTGCAACGACTCCTGGGCAGCCTCCGCTGCCGCGGGATTTTTAAGCCTGGCATAGAGCGTGGCGTGGATACCGCGCACCATCGGCAGCAGGTGCGGCACAAACGTCAGCTCGACACTGCCGCCGGCAGCCTGGGCAAGCCCCTGCTCGATTTCTGGCAGGTGTCGGTGGCCAGGAGCCCCATAGGCACGAAAACTATCGTTGTTCTCCGCAAACAGCAGGTCGGTCTTGCCCTGGCGACCGGCGCCACTGGCACCACTGGCCGCATTGGCGATCAGGCCCCGGGGCTCCACCAGCCCCGCCTCCAGCAGGGGGATCAAGCCGAGCTGAATGGCGGTCGGGTAACAACCCGGGCACGCGATCAACTGAGCACCCGCAATCTGTGCACGATTCACCTCCGGCAATCCGTACACCGCCTGCGCGGCCAGCTCCGGGCAGGCGTGCTGCTGTCCGTACCATTGCTCCCAGACGGGAATATCCTGCAAACGAAAATCCGCGGACAGATCGATGACACGCACCCCGCGCGCCACCAGCTCGGGCACCTGCGCCTGCGCTACACCATGGGGAGTGGCGAAAAACACTACATCGCACTGTGCCAGCGCTTCCACATCCGGGGCACTGAACGCCAGATCGTAGTGGCCTCGCAGGCTCGGGAACAGGTCCGCTACCGGTGTTCCGGCTTCCGCGCGCGAGGTGATCGCGGTCACCTCCACTTGTGAATGGCCAGACAACAGGCGCAAAAGCTCTACGCCCGTATAACCGGTTCCACCAACAATTGCCGCTTTGATGACGCTCACGTCCACTCCTCGCTGTTGTCTGTCCCTGTACGGGCCACCGCTGCCTGCTGGCGGGCCATGACCCCTGTATACTGAGCCGTGCACTCTACCATAAGCCACCGATTTTAAAGGACTAACCGTGCGGCGCCGCCATCAGCGAGAACCCGAGCCACCGACTTCCCCACTCTCCGCCCGGCATTACTCGGGCCTGCTCGAGCGCGCGCGGGTCAAGCTCTCGGCGCAACAGGCACTGGCACTACTGGTGCTGCTCGCCCTGGTCATCGGCGTGTGTGCGGGGGTAGTGGTGATCGGGTTCCGCCAGCTGAGTGAGGGTCCTGCAATCCTGTACCTGCCACGGCTGGAAGATTTTGAGTCACTCCCCGCATCGTGGCGGTTCGGCCTGCCAGTGGCCGGCGCGGCCGTACTCGGCCTGCTATTTCACTGGATGGCGCCCTCCGGACGGCCGACCGGCGTGGTGCATGTACTGGACCGGCTGCACAACCACCAGGGCCGCATGCCCATGAAAAATGCGGTGCTGCAGTTCTTTGGCGGCGCCCTCGCGCTATTGAGCGGTCAATCGATCGGCCGTGAGGGGCCGTCGGTACATCTCGGTGCAGCCAGCGGCAGTTGGGTTGCCCAGCGTCTGCGGCTGCCCGACAACTCGGCGCGCACCCTGTTGGCGTGTGGCGTTGCGGCGGCCATTGCCGCGTCATTCAATACACCCCTGGCCGGGGTGATCTTCGCCATGGAAGTGGTGATGCTCGAGTACACCGTCGCCGGCTTTCTGCCGGTGATGATCGCCGCGGTTAGCGGCAGCGCTGCCACCCGTCTGGCGTTCGGTCACCAGGCCGCATTTAGCGTGCCGGCCTCACAGCTGGAGTCCCTGGCCGAATTTCCCATCCTGTTCGTCGCTGCGCTGATCATTGGCGCACTGGCCGCGCTGTTTATCCTCAGCCAGCGCTATCTGGTGCCGCTTCAGCAGAAACACTCGCCGTTTCCGCGATTCCTAGTTGCCGGTGTCGCCACCGGAGTGCTCGCCCTTTGGGTGCCGGAGATTCTCGGCACCGGCTACGACACCCTGGAACTGGCCATGCTCGGGCAGCTCAGCATTGCGGCCCTCGCCGCCATCGTGCTGGCCAAGATCGTGGCCACCGCACTGGCCACCGGGCTGGGCATTCCCGGTGGGGTCATTGGCCCAAGCCTGGTGATTGGCGCCTGTGTGGGCGGCGCTGCGGGGCATCTCGCCAACCTGTGGCTGGGGGCCGCCACTGCCAGCCCGGGGTTGTATGCCATGGTGGGGATGGCAGCGATGATGGCGGCGCTACTTAACGCCCCGCTGGCCGCGCTGCTGACCATCCTCGAGCTGACCTACAACCCGAATGTGCTGTTCCCCGGCATGATGACCATCGTGGTTGCGTGCCTGGTGAGCCGGCAGCTGTTCGGCAGCGACGGCATCTACCAGGAGTCCCTCAGGGCGCTGGGCAAAAGCGGCACCCCCAGCTGGCGCGCGCAGATGCTCAGCCGGGTGGGCGTCGCCAGCGTTATGGAGCGTGCGGTCGCCGCAACACCCCAGCTATTGGAACGAGCGCAAGCAGAGCGACTGATCGAACAGCAGCCGGCCTGGCTACTGATCGGCGGGGATGACACGCCGCAGGCCCTGCGCACCGCCGACCTGGCCAATTTCCTGCAGCGCCCGCCTAAAGAGCCCGAAGGCAACGAGGAACACCCGAAAGAGGAAGAGAAGATCGATCTGCTGCGCCTGCCCGGCGAGCGCCTGCAGCTGGCGCCGTTGAGCTGGCGAGCGACGCTACTGGAAGCGCAGCAGCAACTGGAACAGCAGGGCGCGGGAGCGCTGTACATCGGCCGGGATTACGACCAGGGCAATAGCGGTGTACTGGACAGCGAGGTGGCGGGTATCATTCTGCCGCAGCATATCGAGCATTATTATCGCCAGTAGGCGCTCGGCGGAGGCTGTGCCCCCGTCGATCCAGAATAAATAAACCAACCGGACCGTGTTCCGGATAAGGAGCAACGATGCTTTGGGTCAAGGCTTTCCATCTCATATCCATGGTGTGCTGGTTTGCCGCACTCTTTTACCTGCCCCGTCTGTTCGTGTATCACGTCGACGCCACCGACTCCCTGAGCAAAGATCGCTTTCAGATCATGGAGCGCCGGCTGTATCGCGGTATTGCCATACCGTCGATGATCGCCACCATCGTCTTCGGCGTCTGGCTCATTACTTTTAACCCCGAGTACTACAAGTCCGCTGGCTGGCTGCACGCCAAGCTCACCTTCGTGGTGTTGCTGATCGGTTACCACCATATTTGCGGCAGCTATGTGAAGAAGTTTGCCGCCGGGACCATCAACAAAAGTGGCCGCTATTTCCGCGTGTTTAACGAGCTACCTGTGGTGGCTCTGGTGGTGATCGTGATACTCGCGGTGGTCAGACCCTTCTGACCCTTGTCGCGATCACGCGCCCCCACGCCCCCTTTTGCCGGCCCGGGGCGCGTGAGGGCACCGCAGCAGGGCCCGGCTCGACAGTGGCGCGTCTAGAATAGATACATCGCTTTTCAGGTCCCGAATGGTCATGGATACACGCCAACCCATCGTTCTCACGGTTACCCACCACGACCCCAGCGGCAGCGCCGGCATTGCCGCGGATACGGAAACCGCGGCCAGCCTCGGGTGTCACTGCACGTCGGTCGTGTCGGCAATCACCGTCGGTGACACGCGCGACCTGGCAGGGGTAGCGCCGGTCGACGACAGCTTGCTGGTGGAACAGGCCCGGGCCGTGCTCGAAGACATGCCCGTGGCGGCGATCAAAATCGGCTATCTCGGCTCGGTGGAAAATGTACACGCACTACACAGTGTGCTGCGGGACTACCCGGATATCCCCCTGATCATCGACCCGGATGCCACCCTGGCAGACAAGGAGAGCCTGCTGGCTCCACCCTTGTGGCGGGCCATGTGCGACCTGCTGCTGCCACTGGCCACCCTGGTTGCGCCCAACCGGCGCGAAGCCCGCGCCATGGCCGGCGAGGCCGATGTCCACGATGCCCAGGCACAGGAGCTGCTCGAGAGCGGCTGCCGCTATCTGTTGCTGACCGGCGTACCCGCCGGCGATCAGCAGCTGGAGAACCGGCTCTACGATGTGCGCGGCCTGGTGCGGGAGTTCCGCTGGCAGCGCCTGCCCCCCGCCGCCTACGGCGCCTGTGGCACCCTCACCACGGCGATTGCCTGCCACATTGCCCATGGCCTCAACATTCTCGAGGCGGTCAATCGCAGCCAGCAATTCACCTGGAGCGCCATTGCCGGCAGCCGGCGCCTGGGTATGGGGCGACCGGTACCCAACCGGCTGTTCTGGACCTGCAAGGACTGATCGGTCCAACACCCGCTTCTGACAAGCCTCTACCACCTCACCAGGCGGCGTCGTGCGGACTCCCCCAGCGCAATCTTCCCTGGCGTTTGCGGCGAGACGCGACGGTGAAGATAATACGCGCAACATTCTGTTCCGATGCCGTTCTATTGGCATTCCTTCCCTACAACCAACCCGGTTCCCGAGTATCTATGAGCAAGTCCGAAACCCTCTTCGCCGAAGCCCAAAAGGTCATTCCCGGTGGCGTCAATTCACCGGTACGCGCGTTCCGCGCGGTGGGTGGCACGCCCGTTTTTATCGAGCGCGCCGAGGGCGCCTACCTCTACGATGCCGATGAAAAACGCTATATCGACTATGTGCAGTCCTGGGGCCCCATGGTGCTGGGCCACGCGCACCCGGACGTAATCGACGCGGTGGTGGAGCAGGCCCAGTCTGGCCTGAGCTTCGGCGCCCCCACCGAGCTGGAAACTGAACTCGCGGAAGAACTGTGCCGTGTATGGCCCAATATGGACCTGGTGCGTTTCGTAAACTCCGGCACCGAAGCCACCATGAGTGCCATCCGCCTGGCCCGCGGCTACACCGGCCGCGACAAAATCGTCAAATTCGAAGGCTGTTACCACGGCCACTCCGACTCGCTGCTGGTCAAGGCCGGCTCCGGTGCGCTGACCATGGGCGTGCCCTCCTCACCGGGTGTCCCGGCCTCTCTGGCGGACCACACCATCACCCTGACTTACAACGATATCGAAGAGGTGAAAAAGTGCTTCGCCGAAATCGGCGACCAGATTGCCTGCATCATCGTCGAGCCGGTGGCCGGCAATATGAACTGCATCCCGCCGGTGCCGGGCTTCCTGCAAGCGCTGCGCGAGGTCTGTGACCAGTCCGGTGCGGTGCTGATCCTGGACGAGGTGATGACCGGTTTCCGCGTCAGCCTCACCGGCGCCCAGGGCCATTACGGTATCGAGGCGGATATCACCACCCTGGGCAAAGTCATCGGCGGCGGTATGCCGGTGGGGGCCTTTGGCGGCAAGCGCGAGATCATGGAACAGATCGCACCCCTGGGCCCGATCTATCAGGCGGGCACCCTGTCGGGCAATCCGATGGCCATGGTCGCCGGCCTGGAAACCCTGCAGCTGATTCAGGAACCGGGGCTTTACGACCAGCTGACGGAGAAGACCGATCGTTTGGTAGAGGGTGTTCTGGCTGCGGCAAAAGAAGCGGGCATTCCGCTCACCGCCAACAAGGTGGGCAGCATGTTCGGCTTCTTCTTTACCGATGCGGAGCAGGTGAGCAACTACCAGCAGGTCATGGCCTGCGATACCGAGCGCTTTAACCGTTTCTTCCACGGTATGCTAGAGGAAGGTGTCTATCTGGCACCGGCATCCTACGAAGCCGGTTTTATGTCCGCCGCGCACAGCGACGAGGATATCGAGGCCACCATCAGCGCCGCGCGCAAGGTATTTGCGCGCCTGTCCTGAACACCGCCTGGCAGGTTATGTAAGGCCCCTCCCGGTGGGGGGCCGTTACTCCCCGCGGCTGGTTAGCCGCCAACCGCCAGGGCCGCGTTCACCAGCAACCACAGACAGCACACCAGGCCCGCGGACCAGCAAAGCGTGCGCGCGAGCGCCCAGTCTTTCAGGTAGCAGATGCCGTAGGCTACCCGCGTGACGATAAAGGCCACAGACAACCGCGCCAGCCACTGCTCATCGGTGCCGGCGGCAATCGCTGCAAACACACCGCTGATAAAGGCCGGTAAAATCTCAAAGCTGTTCCGCTGGGCCCAATCCGCGCGTCGCGAGACCCCGGACTGCTTTTCCAGAAACTCCCGCGGCGAGCGATTGTTGTAGCGGCCTTCCGCCGTCGCCTTGGCAATGGCGGCGAACATCGGTGGCATC
This sequence comes from Microbulbifer sp. Q7, assembly GCF_001639145.1. Classification (NCBI taxonomy): domain Bacteria; kingdom Pseudomonadati; phylum Pseudomonadota; class Gammaproteobacteria; order Cellvibrionales; family Microbulbiferaceae; genus Microbulbifer; species Microbulbifer sp. Q7. The sequence continues at coordinate 14,716 of NZ_LROY01000001.1, forward strand.
AGTAGCGCCACCAGCAGGCACCAGAATGCAATTGCCATCAGAACAACTCCGTTTTGGTATGATTGCCGCCAGCTTAGTCGCCGCCCCTGGCGCGCGCCAATCCCATTGTTCCAGCCGGAGTGACCATCCATGAGTTTCAGCCTTCACCGCGGCGCCTATCCCCATTCCCGCCCGCGCCGCCTGCGCGCGAGCGAATTCTCCCGCCGACTGGTGCGCGAGAATCATCTCACCACCGATGACCTGATCCTGCCGCTGTTTGTGATCGAGGGCCGCGGCGAGACCCAGCAAGTGGCCTCCATGCCAGGGGTCGAGCGATTGACCGTGGATCTGCTCACCGCCAAAGCGAAGGAACTGATCCAGCTGGGCATTCCGGCGGTGGCCCTGTTCCCGGTGGTGGACCCTTCGGCCAAGTCCGACGACGCCCGTGCGGCTTACGACAAAGACGGCCTGGCACAGCGCGCGGTGCGCGCCCTCAAGGACGCCGCACCGGAACTGGGTGTGATTACCGACGTGGCCCTGGACCCCTTCACCAGCCACGGTCAGGACGGCCTGATGAACGACGCCGGTTACATCGTCAACGACGATACCGTGGAGGTGCTGGTGCAGCAGGCGCTGTCCCACGCCGAGGCCGGCGCCGATGTGGTGGCGCCCTCCGACATGATGGACGGTCGTATCGGGGCAGTGCGTGCAGCCCTCGAGCGGGACGGCCATGTGAATACCCAGATCATGTCCTACGCCGCGAAATATGCGTCGAGCTACTACGGGCCATTCCGCGATGCAGTCGGTTCCGCCGGCAACCTGAAAGGCGCCAACAAGTTCAGCTACCAGATGGACCCGGCCAACGGCGACGAAGCCCTGCACGAGTGCGCGCTGGATCTGGCCGAAGGCGCAGACATGATCATGGTGAAACCGGGCATGCCGTATCTGGATGTGGTGCGCCGGGTGAAAGACGAACTGAAGGTGCCAACCTTTGCCTATCAGGTGAGCGGCGAATACGCCATGCACTGCGCGGCCTTTCACAACGGCTGGCTCAATCGCGAAGCCGTGATCCTCGAATCCCTGCTCGCGTTCAAACGCGCCGGTGCCGACGGGGTGCTGACCTATTTCGCGGAAGAGGCGGCGCGTTTACTGAACGACTGATCCGCACACTTCAGGTCGCCGAGCACTTCAGGTCGCCGCGCACTGGCGAATCAGGTTGTGATAGATATGGTGGAGCCGATCCAGTTCGGCTCTGTCCACCTGTCCTCCGACAAGCAGGGCCTGAATACTCTGATCCAGTTCGAACAGGGTCCGGCGCATCCCCGCATCGGCAACCATGCTCTGCATCCAGGTAATCGCAGCAACGCGCTGACCGGCAGTGACTGCGGTGACCTTGTGCAGGCTGCTCGATGGATACACCACCGCCGAACCGGCGGGCAGCTTTACCCGCTGTTCGCCAAATTCTGTGGCCACCACCAGCTCGCCACCCTCGTACTCCTCCGGCGCGCTCAGAAACAACGTCATCGACATATCGCTGCGCAGTACCGCATTCGAGCCGGGAATCCGCATGATGGACCCGTCCACGTGCCAGCCGTACTCCTCGGCTTCACCGTAGCGGTTGAATACCGGCGGAAATATCCGGTCAGGCAGTGCCGCGGCAACCAGCCTGGGGGTTTCCCCCATACGGCCCAGCAACTGATTGGCCAGTTGCCGGACCTCCGGGGCGGAGGGGTCGGCCTGGTGATTGTTTTTTACCTCTGCCGCCATTCCCATGGCGGTGCCTTTGCCGTCCGCCCAGGGCAGTGACCGCAACACTTCGCGAAAATGCGCCACTTCCTGTGGCGCCAGCATATTTTCAATAACAACCATCGGCCGCCCTCTTCAAGCGTTACTGCGCAAATCAGAACTCGTAATTGACGGTCGCACGGAAGCTGCGGCCATCACCCAGGTACATGAAGGACCCGGAACGGTAAGCTGCTGTCCAATACTCTTCATCAAACAGGTTGCCAATATTGGCGCGCAGGGTGAGCTTCTCGGTGGCGTGGAAGTTGGCAAACAGCCCCACCACCTGATAGCTCGGCACCACGATGCTGTACGCACCGGTGTCCTGGCTGTAGCCCGCAGCCGTGTCCGGCTGACCGCCGTACATCTGCCCCTGATAGCTGTAATCACCACCAAAGGCAAAGCGCTCGCTGGGCTGGTAACGCAGCTGCAGGTAGTAGCTGTCATCGGCGAAGTTGGACAGCGCCAGGCCAATGTTGTCCGGGTTGTAGGAGTCCAGCACTTCGGAATCCATCAGCGACGCGGACGCCTGCACGCTCAGTTTTTCGGTGATATTACCGGACAGGCCGAACTCGATACCCTGCACGCGATTTTCACCGGTATTCAGGGTGCCCAGGGTGGAGTAGCTGTCGCCCACACTTTCCATCACGTCGCTTTTGGTCATGCGGAACAGGGCCGCGATGGCCATCAGCTTGTCGCCAAACAGCATCCACTTGGTACCCAGCTCCAGGTTTTCCACCAGCTCGGGATCCGCCTGTGCCGCCTGGTCGGGATCACCACAGAGGCCGCCGTAACCGCAGTTGGCACCCAGGTCGGACTCGCCGCCGTTGATGTTGGTGGCGGTGCTGTAGGTGGCATAGACGTTGCCGTTATCCGCCACGGCATACACCAGACCCAGGTGGCCGTTAAACATGGCGTCGGAGAAGTCATAAAACTGGTCGCCACCGCGACCGCTGGTGGCGTTGCTGTAGTCGAAGCTGTCCTGGCGCAGGCCGAAGAAAACGTCCAGCTCGTCAGTCACCGCCACGGTATCCATCACATAGGCGGAGACGGTTTCGATATCGAACAGGGCATCGGTGTCGCCGCGGCTGAAGCGGCGATTTATCAGGCCGCCCACATTACTGACCTGGTTGCCGTCGGTATCAATCACACAGTAAGAAGAGGAAACACCGCCGCGGCCATTAGTGAGACAGTTGCCTTCGTTGCCGTAGTCGATATCGAAAACGCCGTTGTCCACCGACTCATCGGTGTACTCCAGGCCAAATACCAGCGTGTGCGCGCGACCGAACACCTCGGCATCCCAGAACAGATTGAACTGGGAAGTGGTGTAGTCCACTTCCTGCCAGCCCTGGTGCGTACTCAGGGTCATGGTGGCGACACCCGGTGCGTCCGGGTCCTGGTCGGCCCGGCTGGTACTGCGCAGACCTGTAGTGACGTATCCGTTTTCGGTCTGGCCCTTACGGGTGGCGTTGAACAGGCGCACGTTGTCAGACAGCTGATACTCGGTGCGCAGGGTGAAGGTGGTGACCTCGGAATCCTGGAAATCGTTGTCCTGGGCATACACCAGAATATCTTCGATGGGTTCGCGGGCCTCGCGATCGAAGACGCTGCCCAGGTCGGGCTTGTCGTGGGCATCCAGATAATAGGCGTCTGCCACAAACGCCAGCTTTTCCGATGCCTGGAAAACTCCGGACAGCTGCACACCATCGCGCTCGCGCTCAATGCCTGCGCGGCCAGGCTTGTCCTGCGCGGAGGAAAGGCCATTGATGCGCAGGGCCAGGGCATCGCTCAGGGACAGGTTGTAGTCCACGGTGTAACGGCGGTGATCGTCGCTACCGCCAGCGAGATCCACCCGGCCAAAGTTGTATTCGGTAGAGGCTTTTTTGGTGATGCTGTTGACCGCGCCGCCGGAAGAACCACGCCCGGCAAAGGTGGCACTCGGCCCCTTGGTGATCTCAACGCGCTCGGTGGCAAAGCTTTCGCGGGTGGTCATGCCCGGGTCGCGCAGACCGTCCACAAACACATCGCTGCGGGCTTCGTGGCCACGGATGATGTAGCGGTCACCGAAGGCATTGCCGTTCTCCCCGGTGCCCAGGGTCACACCGGACTGAGCAGAAAGAATATCCTCCAGATCCGTTTTGCCGGACTCCTGGATCTGGTCCAGGGTCAGTACGCTGATGGTCTGCGGCGTGTCCACCAGATCCGCGACCCGACGGGGGTCCCCGGAGCGATCCACCCGATACACGGAGTTGCGCACACCGTGAATTTCGATGTGCTCCATGGCGGATTTTTCCGCGTCGGCAGTACAGGCTGAACTCGTGCGATCGTCACACTGCCGTGTGGACTCCACGGCGAGTGCAGATTGTGCACCCAGAGTAAGTGCAGCGGCGATGGTTTGCGCCCCCATGGAAAGAGGCAAAGACTTGATGCGTGATCCTGACATTATCCATATCTCCCTAAATGACCGATTAGACGGCGCGGAGTATAGGGGGAGACAAGTCAGAAATAAATGCTAATGAGAATAATTCTCATAGTTATTTAATGTTTTGCCGGCTGCGTGCGCTCACTGCAGCCACTATTACAGCCTCTTGGGCCAGCCTCTAGGGCCACTGATCGGGCTCCTGCGGCGGCCAGGGCTGCGCTTCTTCTACCGGTGCGCCAGAACGCCGCTGCTCCTGCAGCCCTTGTTCACGGCGCAACCGCTCTTCCAGTATCCGGCGCTCCTCCTCGGCCCGGCGTTCCTCCTCCAGGTACCGCTGCTCCTGAATCCGGCCGGATTCCTCCAGGCGGCGCAAGCGCTCGCTCTCCGTCAGGGGGATTTCGTCACGGCCGGTCTCCGGCCGCTCCTGCGGCACCACTGGGCTCTCCCGATTCTCCTGGTCCAGCTGATTCCGCAGTTGTTGCTCCCGCTGATACTGTTGCTGCTGCTCGCGTTCACGGCGTTGCTGCTCGGGATCGATGCCCCAACCCGGGGTCATGTCCTCGCGCGGGGCAACATTTTCATCTTCCCGATCAAACCAGTTGCGGAACCAGCCGCGACGCTGGCAGCGGGGATCGGTTTCCAGGCGGCTCTCCACCGATACGGGAATTTCGCGCCCGCCCTGGCAGTTGCGCGGGTCCATAAACTGGCCCTGCTCGTTCAGCGGTTTCCACTCGACACCGCGGGGCGCCTTGATACGCCCGTGGCGGTGGGGCAGCTGGCGCATGATGTCGGTCCAGATGCTCAAGGCGCCGGTAGCACCGGTGAGACTGGTGCGTTCGTTGTCATCGCGCCCCAGCCACACCACTGCGGTCACCCCCGGGCTGAACCCGGCAAACCAGCTATCGCGATAATTGTTGGTGGTACCGGTCTTGCCGGCAAAGGGTACGCTGTTGGGTAGGCGGCGGTAGGCACTTTTACCGGTGCCCTCGCGCATTACCTGCTCAAGCCCGTAGCGCAGCAGGTACACCGGCACCTCATCCACGCCGCGGCTGGATTTCGACCGGAAGCGCTGCACCTGCTCACCATCCGCATCGGAAACCGCCAACAGGGTGCGAGGTTCCACATGTTCACCGCCATTGGCGATGGTCTGGTACATACCAGCCACCTCAAACGGGGTCAGCTCCACGGCGCCGAGAAACAGCGAGGGCACCCGCGGCAGGGGCGCCTGTACGCCCAGGCGACGAATCGTCTGGCGCACATTTTCGATGCCCAGATCCAGCCCCAGACGGGCGGTGGCCTGGTTATAGGAGCGCGACAGGGCCACGTACAGCGGCACCAGGCCGTGGCTGCGGTTGCTGAAGTTGGCCGGCATCCACACCTGGCCGTCTGCGGTCTCTTCGCGGATGGGGGCGTCGTCGATCAAAGTGCCCAGGTTGTATTCGTGTGCCCGCTCCAGCGCCGTCAGGTACACCGCGGGCTTGATCAGCGAGCCCACCTGACGCCGGGCCTCCAGCGCCCGGTTGAACCCGGGGTAGTGCGGGCGCCGGTCGCCCACCATGGCGAGCACATTGCCGCTGAGGTTTTCCAGTACCACGGTCGCGCCCTGCAGGGAATCCGCCTGAATACCGCGGTCTTTTTCCAGCTTGGCCGCACCTGCACTGACCGCATCTTCCGCCAGCTTCTGCACCGAGGGCGCGAGAGTGGTGTAAACACGCAAACCCGCCGTGCGCAGCTCCTCAACGGAATAGTAGGGGCGCAGCTCTGACAGCAGTCGCTCGGTAAACGCGGGATAAGGATTCTGTGCGGCGGCACCGGCAGCGGCCACTTCCAGAGGCTTTTTGCGCAGGCGGTCGTGCTGCTCGTTACTGATCAGCCCTTGTTCGAGCATCACATCCAGCACCGTGTTACGGCGCTCCAGCGCCCTTGCGGGGTTGCGCCACGGATTGTAAAAAGAGGCGCCCTTTGCGAGCCCGACCAGCAGGGCAATCTGATGGGGTTCCAGCTGATTGAGCGGCTTTTGAAAATAGAATTCAGACGCCAGCCCAAAGCCATAGATGGCCCGGCTGCCCTGCTGGCCCAGCCAGACTTCGTTGATGTACTCCTGCAGGATGTAGGCCTTGTCGTAATGCACCTCCATCAGGATCGCCATCAACGCTTCGTTGAATTTGCGCCACAGACTCGGCTTGTGGTCGAAGAAGATATTTTTCACCAGCTGCTGGGTGATGGTGGAGCCACCCTGCACCACGCCACCGGCCTTGAAGTTGGCCACCATGGCGCGGGCAATGCCGCGGGGCGATACCCCGAAGTGGTGCACAAAATCCTGGTCTTCTACTGCAATCAGCGTCGCCCCCAGCAGCGGTGGTATATCTTCAATGCGCACCGGCGTGCGATCATCGCCACCACCGAGTAACGTGCCGATGGACGCAGCATCCAGACGGAACTCTTTTAACCGATCGCCGCTCTCACTGCGCAGGCTGCTCAACTCATCATTGCGCAGACGAAACTGCACCTTGGCCGCAGGCTCGCGTTTATCGGCGTGGATGAAGTCACGGCGCCAGACCAGGTATTCCATCCCATTTCTTTGCCACTGCCCCGGTTCTTCGACCGCAGGAACCTTCTTGTAATTGAGTGCGGCGAACTCGGACTCCAGCTCATCCGGCCGCATGACCATGCCCTCCTGCAGGATCAGCGGGCGCGCATAGACCCTGGCGGGCAGCTGGTACTGGCGGCTGTCCAGCCGCTCCCGCAACTGCACATCCAGCCACACCATATAGCCCGCGAGCACCAGCACGCCGAGCAGTGCCAGCAGACTGAGACGCTTGATCCAGCGGCGCAGGCGGCCGGAGCCACCGTTACTGTTTGCACGTTTTGCGTTCATACGGCGTTTGTTTGTTGCCATAGATATTCAGATAAACTCGTTTCTTGCTTCGACTTGCGGGGATCGGGCCGCATGATCCGGCCACACTTGAGGCAGTTATAGCGGGCATTTATAGGGTCACATTCGCACAAGTCAAACCCAGTCGGTCACATTCTGCGGGTGCAGGCGCCGCATCCACCCGTGGGAGCCGACTTGCACTTGACCCATCGGCCGCCATAATGCGCCAAACGCCCGCGGCAAGGGCAATTGGATTCGGGTACCCACCTGCCACCTACCAGTAACGGAAATTTCTATGCACCAGTACGATCTCTACGGCATTGGCGCCGCGCTTCTCGACACCGAAATTGAAGTCACCGACAGCGACCTGCAAACCCTGGGTGTCGACAAAGGGGTCATGACACTGGTGGACGACACACGCCAGCAACAACTGGTGGACGACCTGCAAAACCATCTGGTAACCGCCAGCCATGCCTGCGGCGGTTCCGGCGCCAACACCATCATCGCCGCCAGCTATTTCGGCCTCGACACCTTCTACTCCTGCAAGGTCGCGGACGACGACAACGGCGATTTCTACCGCGACAACCTGACCGCCGCCGGTGTCGACTTTCCAAAGGCCCTGCACAACGCCGAGCCCGGCACCACCGGCAAATGCCTGGTGCTGATTACCCCGGACGCCGAGCGCAGCATGAACACCTTCCTCGGTATCAGCGCCGAGCTGTCGGTCAATGAGCTCGACCGCGAAGCCCTCAGTAAATCCCGCTGGACCTACATCGAGGGCTACCTGGTCTCCTCGCCCACCGGCCGCGCCGCCGCCATCGAGCTGCGCCAGCACGCCGAAGCCAGCGGCGTTAAAACCGCCCTGAGCTTATCCGACCCCATGATGGTGCAACTGTTCCACGATGGCCTCAAAGAAATGATTGGCGACAATGGCGTTGACCTGCTGTTCTGTAACCGTGAAGAGGCGCTGCAGTTTTGCAAAACCGAGACCCTGGAAGACGCCGCCCAGGACCTGCGTAAATACTGCCGCGCCTTTGCCATCACCCTCGGTGCCGACGGCGCACTGCTGTGGGATGGCGAACAGGAACACCGCGCTGCCGCCCCGCAAGTAAAAGCCATCGACACCAATGGCGCCGGCGACATGTTCGCGGGCGCCTTCCTGTACGGCATCAATCGCGGCATGGCCTTCGCCGACGCGGGAGAGCTGGCCTGTCGCGCAGCCGCGCAGGTGGTGAGTCAGTATGGACCGAGATTGCGTGCGGAGCAGCACAGAGCGTTACTGGGGCAGGTCGCCGACGCGTAACCAGGGAACCCCGCCAGGAACTCTATCGGGGTGTGTCGCTGCGAGAGAAGTTAAGGTGCCGGCTTCACGGGGCACCGGGCTCAAACCTGACACTTGAGCCCGTTACCAGAGGGCCACGGCCGCCGCATACGCGGCGAGGTTAATTAACCGACGTCGGGCGAGGCCCGCTGATTTCCGGCAGGCAGGCCGCCGCGGCAATACCAAAGCCCTGGGCGTAGTCCACCCCCATCAGGCGCAGTTTCTCCAGCAGCTCCGGCGTCTCGGCAAATTCTGCAATGGTGGCGATACCCATGCGCTTCGCCAGATGGTCGATGGTGCTCACCATGGCACTGTCGATCTCGTCCTCCAGCATATTGCGCACGAACGAACCATCAATCTTCAGGTAATCCACCGGCAACTGACGCAGGTACGCCAGAGACGAGGCGCCGCGGCCGAAATCATCCAGTGCGAAACTACACCCCGCGGCGCGCAATTTGTGGATAAATAGCAGCGCCCGATCCAGGTTGGCGATCGCGCTGGTCTCGGTAATCTCAAACTGTACCCGCGACGGCGCCACGCCCGCCTCGGTCAGTTCGCGCAGTACAAAATCCGCAAACAGCTCGTCGCCGAGACTGATGCCGGAAATATTGATGGCATAGTGGAAACCGGCGGAGCCATGGACCTGCTCCAGCGCCATGTATCGCAAAATATTCCGGATCACCCAACGGTCCACCTCATCGATCATCCCGTAGCGCTCTGCCGCCGGCAGAAACAACCCCGGAGAAATCACGTCCCCGTCCCGGCCCTGCATACGCACCAGTACCTCGTAGTGATGCACGTGGTTGTTACCCTGCAGCGCCACCACTGGCTGCCGATAAAGCAACAGGCGATCTTCGCGAATGGCGGCGTGAATTTCTGCCAGCCAGGTACTCTCGCGACGCTTCTCAAGCGCCTTGCGCGAATCCCCAAAAAATTTGACCCGGTTGCGCCCCTGGTCCCGCGCCGCACTGCACGCGTCATTGGCCGAAGCCAGTAGCTGGCTCGCAGGTGGAGCATGGCGATCAACACTGACCGCGCCAATGGAGAGTGCCGGGCGGGTTTCGCTGTCTTCCCACTGGAACACATAATCATTCACGGCTTCGCGCAAGCGGGTAACAATGCGCCGCGCCTCTTCCAGCGTGCAATCTTTCAACAACAGCGCAAATTCATCACTGCCCACACGACCCAGCAGGTCGCCATTGCCGAGGCAGCGAGTCAGAATCTTCGCCAGTGCAATCAATAGTGCGTCGCCCGCGTTGTAGCCCAAGGTGTCGTTGACCACCTTGAACTGGTACACATCGAGGTACAGCAGGATATGGTGCTGGCGGGCACCATTGTCGGCCTTCAGCAGCTGCTGCAGCGCGTGCTCAAACGTCTGGCGGTTGGGGAGATGGGTGAGCGCATCATGACTGCTCTGCCAGCTGAGGCGGGTGGAGATACGGCGGGCATCGGAAGTGTGTCGCAGCACCAGCACATAGCCGTCCAGCGCCGCACCACTGGTGAGACTATTGATCTGCACGCTGACCGCGATCAGATCGCCTTCCTCTCTGCGGATATTGGCATGCAACTCGCGCCGGCGGGGAATGTCTTCTCCGCTGTCGCCGCTGGCCAGCTTGAGATCCAGCGGTTGCCCCTCGTCCGTAAACAGCGGCAGGCTGTCGCTGAGTAACTGCCCAGGCAACAGCCCCACCAGATTGCCGCAGAGTTCACTCACCAGAGGATTGCTATAGCGCACAACGCCGTGACGATCGGTCACGATCACGCCATCCGCCACCTCACCCAGCGCCAACTCCGCCGCCTCCCGGCTCAAATGCCCACCAGGCAACAGGTCAGAACCGGACTCATCCAGCTGACCGTGATAGGCGGCGTTTTTGGGTGTGAACTCAGTCAATGCAATTCCAATTCAGCCAGCAACTTGGTCCGGCTTTACCGAGGCAGCCCAGTGTTGCAGCTACCGAGTAAAAAAGTGCGCAGGGCACTCACTCTCGATGAGAGAAAATAATACCGGCATCTTCACCGGCGCGGAAACCTACTTATCGTTCCCGGCGGCAATTGTGATGCGCTTCACATGCCGCCGGAAACTGGAACTATGACACCATTTACAGGTGCTGACGCAAAAATGCCTTCAGTTTTTCGTCTTCGAATGCGCGCTGGAGTGTGGCGCTCAGCAACCGGTTAATGGTGCTCTCCACCTCTTCAGGACTCGGCTTGATGAGATTGCGATCATTGCCACTGGTGCTGTAGTTGCCAAAAAAGGTGGCCCCTTTCACCGTCACCTGCAATTGAATCGACGCACCGGAATTCACTTTCGTGGTGTACAGCTTATTGGGACTGTCGTACTTGAGGTCGATCAAGTTCGCGACAACCTGTACGTCGCCACCGGTTTCCACGCGACGAAAAGACCAGGCTTCCAGCCCCTGGTACAGGGCGCCGACCATGGACGTTTCGATGTCGTTCGCTAGGGTCACGTTAGAGGAGTCCGCGTAGATGCCACCCAGCGACCCGAGACCACCACCGGGCAGCTGGTTGACCCCGCGGGCGTGCACGGTATAGCCGGCGCCAAGGTTGTCCGGCGCCACCGTTACCTGCGGCTTGACCGCCACCTGCACCGGGCTGTGCGCACAGGCCGCCAGCATAAAGGCAAATCCAGTTACCAATAGTGTGGCAAAACTTTTCATTCAAATTCTCCAGTGTTAACAACTGCTTTCTGTTGATCGGGTGACGAGCACTCAACCGTGATGGTGATGCCCGTGGTGGTGCCCCGTATCCGGCTCCGCGCGCTCCTTTTGTTGCTCGCGACCGTAGACCGGCAGCTGCATATCGCGGGTGGTCCCATCGGCAAACACCAGCCGCAGCGGCAGCAACTCCCCGGCTTTCAATGTCACCCCATGTACCATCAGATGGGTCGCACCCGGGCGCATTTCAATGGTGCCGTGACCGGGCAGCGCAATTTTTTTCAACGGACGCATACGACTAACGCCGTCTACCTCCTGCGTGGTATGCATTTCAATTTTCCCCGCCGGGTGAGCGGGCAACTCCACCCTGGCCAGCACCCGCTCGTTAGCAGACAGATTGCGCAGGGCAACGTAGGCTGCCCCCATGGGTGCACCGGGCGGCATTTCCAGGGCATAGCCCGCGGCCTCCACTTCTGCTGCCAACTTGTCGCTCGGCGCTTCAGCGGTCACCTGCGCATGCAATCTTGTGTTTTCCGCCGCGACAACGCCGCCGGCAAGGGCGACAAAAAGTACGCTCAGCACACAGTAACGGACTCGCAATAGCGGTTTGATCATCGCGCTTTCCTCCTGTACCCGTTTATGTTTCAGGGCTTGTTATTCTTTCTACGCCCGACTTCGGCATTTGGCCGGTAATCAGGGATTCTTTTGTAACAGTAATCGCGGTGGATTGCCGAGCTTTATATCCCCGCGCACGCGGTATCCGGGCACAGCCTGGCGCAACTGGCTGTAAACCCAGCGCCCCTCAGCATCGGTGCGGGCAACAATCACCACCCGCAGCCCGTGCTCGCGAATACGCCGGGCGATGGAACCCAGCATCTGCACCATGGCATCGGAGCGCGCAGTCAGATCCCGCTCGGGTAGCGCCACCGTCTGGGCGCCCGGACCTCCCGGCGTCACATCCTGTCGCGCCCGTTGCTGCTCGCGTCGCAACTGGCTGCGCACCTCTTTGGACAGCGGATTGCCCGGGGCAATCTCGTCGGCCGTGTTCAGCAGGCTGTTCACCCGGCCAAAGGAGCGCTGGCGCAGGGCGTCACGCGCCTGCTCAACCAGCTGCATCACCAGGGTCTGGATACCGGCTGCGGCCTGTATGTTTCCCGGATCCAGCTGTTGCACCTGCAGGTAAAAGTCGTAGGCACTGGCGCCGGCGGGCATGGTGATAAATCCCTCCCGCTGAGCCACCTCCGCGCGGGCCAGAAAATGCTGCACGGCGCGATGGCGGATTTCTTCCGGACTCGGCCCGGTGGGCTGCGGCGGCTCTACCGGCAGCACTGGCGCCTGCGGTTCCGGTGGCGGTGTTGCACATCCCACCGCCACCAGCACAGCCAGCAGCAACGCCGCCTGTACCAATCGCCGCTGTACAGCGCGCACATCTCCCCAGCCCCGGTTACGGCTTGAGACACCATTCACTCTTTTGATAAACGCCTCCAATGTACCACTGCGCCGCAATGGGCTGCTGTTTTTTTGTACCACAAGCACCGCTATACTCGGCCACCCCGGTATACTGGATCTCGCCAACCGCGCGCAATGACTGGCGACCAGCCATCACGCGCCAGGTTGCACGCACCGGATGCCACGGCAGTCATGGAACGAGAGCCGGCAACACCAGTCCAATACAGACCGACTATAAAGAATTTTATTGCCCATGACTGCGAAGACCTTCGGCTTGCCATCCAAAGCAGCATCACACTTTTCCATCCTCGCGGTGCTCAGTGTGGCCCTGATCCTCCTGGCGCTGTTCACACCGCCCACATTTGCCCGGGACAGCTTCAGCGCCGCGCAGTCCTCGTCACCGTTCGCTGCCCTGAGTAGCGGGCAGGATGACTTCCTGCCGGTGGACCAGGCCTACCAGCTGGACATCCTGCTTACCGACAACGGGGCCAGCGCCCTATTCCAGATTGCCCCCGAGTACTACCTGTACCGCGACAAGCTCGCGCTGTACACCGTGGAGGGAGAGCGCAAGACCGCACTACCTCTCAAGCTGGAAAAGGGTGAGGTGATCTGGGACGACTACTTTGAGAAAGAAACAGAAGTCTACCGCTGGCAGCTGGAAGTTCCGCTGGCACTAAGCGGAGACGACGCCATCCAGGTTCAGGTGCACTACCAGGGCTGCGCGGATGCCGGCCTCTGCTACCCCCCGCAGATTCGTAATTTCGCACTGGACCCGGTGGCAAAAACCGTTTCCCCAATCGTCGACGGGCCCGGGCCGACCGGGGGCGCCGGTGGCGCAGCCAGCCAGAACCCGGGCAACTTGTCCGGCGCAGCCGCCACCAGTGGTGCGCTTGGCGGCCTGCTCCTCGCCATGGCACTGGCGTTTGGCGGCGGCCTGCTGCTCAACCTGATGCCCTGCGTATTTCCGGTGCTGTCGATCAAGGCTCTGGCCATCACCCATGCCGGCGAGCGCCAGCACCTGCACGGCTGGGCGTATACCGCCGGTGTTATCGGCACCTTTGTCCTGATTGCCGCGATCATGCTGGTGCTGCGCACGGCCGGCGAGGCGGTGGGCTGGGGCTTTCAGCTGCAATCCCCGGTGGTGATCGCTGCCCTCGTGTACCTGTTCTTCGCCATGGGGCTGAGTCTCTCCGGTGTGACCGAATTTGGCGGGCGCCTGATGGGACTGGGTGCACACGGCGCCCAGAATAGCGGCCTCGGCGGCTCCTTCAGCACCGGTGCACTCGCTACGGTGGTGGCCAGCCCCTGTACCGCACCGATGATGGGCTCCGCGCTCGGCTTCGCCGTTACCCAGCCGGCCCCCATGGCACTGGCGGTATTCGCGGCCCTTGGCGCCGGCATGGCGGCGCCCTTCCTGCTGCTCACCTACATGCCGGGCCTCGCCCGACGTCTGCCGCGCCCCGGACCCTGGATGGAGACGCTCAAGCAGCTCCTCGCCTTTCCCATGTACCTCACCGCGGTATGGCTACTCTGGGTGCTCGGCCGCCAGACCGGCAGTGACGGTGTCACGCTGGTGCTCGCCGGTGCGGTAGCCATCGCCTTTGCCCTGTGGCTGTGGCCAGGTGCGCACCGCGACGGCCAGCAAAAATGGCTGCGCCATGCCGTTGCCGTGGTCGCGGTGGCCGGCGCCGTCTGGGCATTGCCCAATCTGGCCAGCCTGCAGAGCGCGACAGGGCAGCAGGCGCAGTCGGGCAAAAGTGATTACTGGCAGGTGTACTCCCCCGAAGCGCTGGCGGACGCCCGCAGCGAGGGCCGTCCGGTGCTGATCAATATGACCGCGGCCTGGTGCATTACCTGCCTGGCCAATGAGAAGGTGGTGCTTTCCAGCGACGCGGTGACCGCGGCAGTGGGTGACCTGGGTTTTACCGCCCTGAAAGGCGACTGGACCAACCAGGACCCGCAGATCACCGAATTACTGGCCCGCTACGGGCGCTCCAGCGTGCCGCTGTATTTGCTGTTTCCCGCAGGCGGCGGTGAGCCGCTGATCCTGCCGCAGATCCTCACCCGCGACGGTTTGCTCACCGCCATGCGCGGCGCCGCTGGCGACGAAGCGGTCGCCAGCTCCGAACAAAACACACCCTGAATCTCCCACGGATGCGGCCAGCCGGCCGCCCCTGTCTTTGTGGCCATTCAAATGGGTGAATAGGCCACCTCCGCTAAAACTTTGCCGCCAATAGGTCGTTAAATTCGGCGATCTGCGCACAACGTCTCTATTTCCAGTTTTGGGGCATGGACAGAGGGTCACTTTTGCGGCAAACTCCGGCCCATATTCGGCAAACCTGCTGATTAACGCTGTTTACCCGCACGTTCTCTGACTTTTTCCAGATTTTAGTCACAGTTTCGTGTGTACTTCCAATCGCAAGCGTGAGGCATAGAGCGAGGCACAAGATGGCGAAACTGCTTTTGCTGCATGGCCCCAATCTGAACCTGCTGGGCACCCGAGAGCCACAGATATACGGCTCCACCACCCTCGCCCAGATCAACGAGTCCGCCCGCGCCCAGTGCGACGCGGCCGGTTGCGCCTTCGATTGCCTGCAAAGTAACAGCGAGGCGGCGCTGGTAGAGCGGATTCACCAGGCGTATGCCGACAAGGTGGACTTTATCGTCATCAACCCCGCTGCCTTTACCCACACCAGTGTGGCGCTGCGCGATGCCCTGGCGGGGGTGGCCATTCCCTTTATTGAAGTCCACCTCTCCAACCCCCATGCCCGCGAGGCGTTCCGACACCACTCCTACCTGTCCGATCTGGCAGTGGGCGTGGTCTGCGGGTTCGGAGCAGATAGCTACACCCTGGCATTGGAAGCGGCCCTGAAGCGGCTTTAAACAGACTTTTTTCATTCGCCGGCTGCGTGCCGGCGTCTTTGTATTCACAAATTGAGAGTGACACTGTTATGGATATTCGCAAGATCAAGAAACTGATTGAACTGCTCGAGGAGTCCGATATCGGCGAGCTGGAGATTAAGGAAGGGGAAGAGTCCGTGCGCATCAGCCGCGGCACCAGCGGCGCCTCCATGCAGATGCCGCAAATGGCGATGCCGATGATGGCGCCCGCTGCACCCGCCGCCCCGGTCGCGGCAGCTCCTGCGCCGGCCCCCGCCGCAGAAAGCGAAGCAGAGTCCGTACCGGCACTCACCGGCCACCCGGTGAAATCACCGATGGTCGGCACCTTTTATGCCGCTTCCAGCCCCGGCGCCGCCCCCTTCGTGAAAGTGGGCCAGCAAGTCAAAGCGGGCGATGTCATCTGTATCGTTGAAGCCATGAAAATGATGAACCAGATTGAAGCCGACAAGGCCGGCACCATCGAAGCCATTCTGGTGGAAGACGGTCAGCCGGTAGAGTTCGACCAGCCCCTGGTGATCATTTCCTGAGTAGGGTGACGACGCATGTTTGAAAAAATACTGATCGCCAACCGCGGCGAAATCGCCCTGCGTGTATTGCGCGCGTGTAAAGAGATGGGTATCGGTACCGTGGCGGTACACTCCCAGGTTGACCGCGACCTCAAGCACGTGCGCCTGGCGGATGAGGCCGTGTGCATCGGCCCCAACCCGTCCCCACAGAGCTATCTGAATATCCCGGCCATTATCGCGGCGATGGAAATCACCGATGCGGTGGCGGTACACCCCGGTTACGGCTTCCTCGCAGAGAATGCCGACTTTGCCGAACAGGTGCAGAAAAGCGGCTTCACGTTCATTGGTCCAGACGCCGACACCATTCGCCTGATGGGCGACAAGGTTTCCGCCATCGCGGCAATGAAACGAGCTGGCGTCCCCACGGTACCGGGCTCCGATGGCCCGCTGCCGGAAGACGGCGAGAAGTGCCTGGAAATCGCGCGCCGCATTGGCCTGCCAGTGATCATCAAGGCTGCTGCCGGCGGTGGTGGCCGCGGTATGCGCGTGGTGCACAGCGAAGGCGCCCTGCTCAATGCCATTTCGGTGACCAAGTCTGAAGCCGGCGCCGCGTTCGGTGACAGCACGGTCTATATGGAAAAGTTCCTGCAGAACCCGCGTCACGTGGAAATCCAGGTAATGTCGGACGGTCAGGGCAATGCGGTGCACTTCGGCGACCGCGACTGCTCCCTGCAGCGCCGCCACCAGAAGGTGCTGGAAGAAGCCCCAGCCCCCGGCATCCCGGACAAGGTACGTAAAGAAGTACAGGATTCCTGTGTACAGGCCTGTATCGATATCGGCTACCGCGGCGCGGGCACGTTCGAATTCCTGTACGAAGACGAGCGTTTCTACTTCATCGAAATGAATACCCGTATTCAGGTGGAGCACCCGGTCTCGGAGATGGTCACCGGCGTCGACCTGATCAAGGAGCAGATCCGCGTCTGCGCGGGCGAAAAGCTCTCTTTCAAGCAGGAAGACATCAAGATCACCGGCCATGCGTTCGAGTGCCGCATCAACGCCGAGGATCCGAAGAGCTTCTTCCCCTGCCCCGGCAAGGTGGAAAACTTCCACGCCCCGGGCGGCCTCGGCGTACGTGTGGACTCGCACCTGTACTCCGGCTACACCGTGCCCCCAAACTACGATTCCATGATTGCCAAGATCATCACCTACGCCGAAGACCGCGAAACCGCCCTGGCGCGGATGCGTGTGGCACTGAGTGAAACGATCATCACCGGCATCAAGACCAACATCCCGCTGCAGGAAGATCTGGTGCGCGATGCGGAATTTGCCAAGGGTGGAGTGAATATTCACTACCTTGAGAAGAAACTGGGGCTCGAATAAGCCCCACTGCTTTCCCCTCCAAGGTAAGTCGCATCGATTAACCTCCGGGGCGGAAAAGCACCGGGGATCCATTTTCAAAACCGCTGTAAACCCATCCATGGGCGCTGCGGCGGCGACGTCCCTGTCGCCGACGCTTTTGAAAATGGATCCCCGGCACTTCCCCTTCAGCAATTCCCTCCTTACCCTGTTAGCGTCCAGCTTCACTTGTAGAATGTACCGAATTTCGAATTGAAGTCGCCCCTGCCGGTAAGACTTTGCGGGACCGTCTGCGGCCCGGATGGCCGCAGCCGAGCCCCCAGGGATGGGTTAACGGGGGGGCGCCTAGCTCGTGTCCCGCAAAGTCTTACCGGCAGGGGTGACGCCACGAACTTTCCGAGTACCCCAAAGACCACAAAACCCGGACGAACCTAATGCCCTGGCTCCAACTAAGAGTGAACACCAACCGCGAACAGGCGGAGAAAATAGAAAACGCCCTGCTGTTCGCCGGCGCGGTCTCCGTCACCCTACAAGACAACGCCGACCAGCCCATCCTCGAACCGGGCCTCGGCGAAACACCCCTGTGGGATGAAACCCTCGTCACCGGCCTGTTCGATGCTGAAGTCGACACCAGCGTCACCGAAGCCAAAGCCGCCTCCTTTCTTTGTGAACTGCTCCCCAACGCCCGCTGGGAGCAGCTCGAAGACAAAGACTGGGAGCGCGAGTGGATGAGCCACTACAAGCCCATCCAGTGCGCCGACAACCTCTGGATTTGCCCCAGCTGGTGCGAACCGCCCGCGCCGGAGGCGGTCAACCTCATGCTCGACCCGGGCCTCGCCTTCGGCACCGGCACCCACCCCACCACCTTTCTGTGCCTGCAATGGCTCGCCGGTGAACAGGTACAGGGCAAAACCACCATCGACTTCGGCTGTGGCTCCGGCATCCTCGGTATCGCCGCCCTGTTGCTTGGCGCCGAGTCCGCCATGGGCACCGACATCGACCCCCAGGCCCTCCTCGCCAGCCGCGACAATGCGGTTCGCAACGGCATAGACCCCGAGCGCTTCCCGGTCTACCTGCCAGAAAAAGCCCCCAAGCCGGAGGAGTCCAGCGCCGACATCATGCTCGCCAACATACTCGCCGGCCCACTGGTAGAACTGGCGTCGCAACTCGTCGAGCGCACCAGGGTCGGCGGCCGTATCTGCCTGTCCGGCATTCTCAATAGCCAGGCAGAGAAGGTGAAAGCCGCCTACAGCCAGTGGATCGACTTTGATGAGAACGGTGAAAAGGAAGAATGGGTACGCCTGAGCGGAACGAGAGCACGATAAAACACTGTGTTCAGATGCTAAGGCGCTGATACCGATACTCTTGCGCGGGACCGTACGCGGCCAAGGATGGCCGCGTACGAGCTTACAGGGATGTACTCGTAGCGTGTCCCGCGCAAGAGTATCGGTAGCAGCGCCGCCCGAAGCCCGGCTTACGAAGTATCGAAACCGCCTCCGGGCTACGCGCCAAGCCCTCCGACTGATAAACTTCCCCGCCAAACCAATAATCGTCGAATTCCATGTCGCAACTGGTCACCCGCTGCCCCCACTGCAGCACCTCGTTTCACGTCAGCGAACAACAGCTGCGCGCCGCCCGTGGTGCCGTACGTTGTGGCTCCTGCCTGCAGGTCTTCCGCGCCGATGAAAATATCGTCTTCAACGAAGACGACCCTGCCCCGACTGAAACCAGGAAAGCCATCGACGACCTGCTGGAAGATGATGACTTCCTGATCCACGACGATATCGAGCTGGAAGGTGACGACAGCGACGACGCAGACGCGCTGCCCAAACAGACAACCCCCAAAACCGGCCCGACGCAGAGCAGCAACAGCGAAAAGCCCGAGTCCACACGCCAGAGCCCCCTGATCGACGACGCCTTCGGCGAACACCAGTGGCAAAACCTCGACCAGGAAGAAGACAGCCAGCAGAGCCTGGACCTCAGCAGCAGCCTCGACGATGAAATCAATGACCTGAGCCGCGCCAGCGAAGACCCCTGGGCTGAAGAAATTGCGCGCGAGGAATCCAGCGGTATCACTCCCGCACACCACGCGCACGAGGACTTCGAGCATCCGGCGTCGGACGACGAGCCCCGGTTCAGCGACGACCTGCCCTCCCCGCCATTGGCAGATCAGACCGAACTCACCGCCACCGCCGCTGTGGACGACCACATCGACCCGCGCCAGAGAGACGAGGCCCCGCTACTGCCCCGCGACCAGCTGATCTCCGCCATCGGGCCCGCGCCCATCGAAGTCAACTGGCAGCCCAAGCGACACAACCGGGTCCCCGGATGGCTGTGGACCCTGGGCGTTCTGCTACTGATGCTGGCGCTGGCGGCGCAAACCGCCTACTTCCGTTTCGACACCCTGAGCAAGCGCGAACCCTGGCGCGCCATCTATGCCCAGGCCTGCCCGCTGATCGGTTGCAAGCTGCCGGCTCAGGTGGACATCAACGCCATGCACACCTCTAACCTGGTGGTGCGTAGCCATCCGCAAATTGCCGGCGCGCTGGCAGTGGAAGCGGTACTCCTGAACCGCGCACCCTTCGACCAGCCTTTCCCGGCCCTGCAGCTACGGTTTACCGACCTCAAAAATAATCCCGTCGCCAGTCGTCGCTTCACCCCGCAGGACTACCTCAAGGGCGAGATGTCCGGGCGCCGGTTGATGCCCGCGGGCAACCCGGTCCACATTGCACTCGATATCGTGGACCCCGGCCCCGAAGCGGTGAACTACGAGCTGCGTATTGCCCCGCAATAATCCCGGGCGCGCCGCCCCACCAGCGGACGAAGGCGCAAATTTCCACAAAATATTGCACAAACTTCGCCCTAAACGGCCAGCCATCGAACAATTTGCGCGCTTTTTCGCTTTTCCAGCGGCCGACCAGCCGCTATTATAGGCGGCTCTTTGACACCGATTGAGACCAGACCTGCGGGAGGCCGAGTTGCCCACGGATTTACCAAGCAGCTTCGCCATCGGCCCCTACGACATTGGTGCGCCAGTCATTCTGGCGCCCATGGCCGGCGTTACCGATCGCCCCTTCCGCAAACTGTGCCGAGCACTCGGCGCCGGTCTCGTGGTTTCCGAGATGGTCACCTCCGACACCAGCCTGTGGAACAGCCGCAAATCTCGTATGCGCCTGGACCACGCCGGTGAGGCAGGCCCCATTTCGGTACAGATTGCCGGTGGTGACCCGCAGATGATGGCCGACGCCGCGCGCGCAAATGTTGAGCGCGGTGCCCAGATCATCGACATCAATATGGGCTGCCCGGCAAAAAAGGTGTGCAAGAAGGCAGCGGGCTCCGCCCTGCTGCGCGACGAAAAACTGGTCGCCGACATTCTGGAAACGGTGGTTCAATCCGTCTCAGTACCAGTGACGCTGAAAATTCGCACTGGCTGGTGCCCGGATACCCGCAATGGCGTGACGGTGGCCAAAATGGCCGAGGATCTCGGAGTTTCTGCCTTGGCAGTCCACGGTCGCACCCGCGCCTGTGGCTACCACGGTCAGGCCGAATTCGATACCATTGCCGAGATTGTGTCCGCGGTAAAGATTCCTGTCTTTGCCAACGGCGACATTACCGGCGCGGAAAAGGCCCGCAAGGTGTTGGACTACACCGGCGCCAAAGCGGTCATGATTGGCCGTGCGGCTCAGGGACGTCCATGGATATTCCGGGAAATTGCCCACTACCTCGCTACGGGGGAACAGCTGCCGGAGCCCTCACTGGAAGAAGTTAGGGATATTTTGATCACTCACCTGGGTGAGTTACACCGTTTCTACGGTGAGGTTATGGGGGTACGTATTGCCCGCAAACATGTGGGTTGGTACGTAAAGACGCTCGCCGAAAGCGAGTCCTTTCGCAAAACCTTTAACCAATTGGATAGCGCAGAAGCACAACATGCCAGCGTTCGTGAGTGGTTTGAACGCCGAATAACTAGAGGGGCAAAAGCGGCATGACTAATGAAGCACTAATTCCGGATACCAGCGATGCGGTGTCCACTGGGGGCCAGACTCAACTACAACAACCGCAAGCCTTGCGCGATGCGGTTGAGCAGGCGATGGAGAACTACTTCCGTCACCTCGACGGTCAGATGGTGACCGATGTATACGATATGGTGCTGTCCGAAATTGAAGCACCGATGCTGGAAGTGGTGATGAAGCACACCCGCCACAACCAGACCCGCGCAGCTCAGCTGCTGGGCCTCAACCGGGGTACCCTGCGCAAGAAGCTCAAGCGCTACGGCCTGCTGTAAGGCGGCCAACCGCTACCGGCGGTTACAAGCCGGAGCGGTACAAATTCGACGAGGGGGGATGAGCCAGGCTCATCCCCCCTCGCTATTTGCTAATGATGCAATTTGCCCGCTCCGCACTCCAGATCCGGTGCAGTGGCGCCAAACCACTGGGTACGGAATTTCGAAAACGCATAAATACATCCATGTAGCTCCGTCGGTGCCATCCCTGGCACCGACGGTTTCGAAATTCCGTACCCAGCAGTTTGGCTTCGATTCTGACTTAGCGACTTCGTGAACAACTACCCTTTTCAGAAACTACGACGGACCAACAGCTATGACTGACAAGGTGGCCATTCGCCGCGCGCTGATCAGCGTTTCCGACAAAACCGGCATTGTGGAATTTGCCCGCGAACTCTCCTCCATGGGCGTGGAGATTCTCTCCACCGGCGGCACCTACCGCCAGCTGGGCGAGGCCGGTATCCCGGTGGTGGAAGTCTCCGACTACACCGGCTTCCCGGAAATGATGGACGGGCGCGTCAAAACCCTGCACCCGAAAGTACACGGCGGCATCCTTGGCCGTCGCGGTAAGGACGACGCAGTCATGGACGAACACGGCATCAAGCCCATCGACATGGTCGTGGTCAATCTTTACCCCTTCAAGGCCACCGTCGCCGACCCCAATTGCGACCTGCCCACCGCCATCGAAAATATCGACATCGGCGGCCCCACCATGGTCCGCTCCGCCGCCAAGAATCACAAAGACGTCGCCATCGTGGTCAATGCCCACAGCTACGACACCGTGATCGAAGAAATGAAAGCCAACGACGGCCAGCTGGGTTACGCAACCCGCTACGACCTGATGGTGCAGGCATTCGAGCATACCGCCCAGTACGACGGCATGATCGCCAACCACTTCGGCGCCCGTAATACCGACAACGTTGCCCGCGAGTTCCCCAACACCTACAACGTCCAGTACGAAAAAGCCCAGGACATGCGCTACGGAGAGAACCCGCACCAGAAAGCGGCGTTCTACGTGGAAGCCGACGCTGAGGAAGCCTCGGTCTCCACCGCCACCCAGCTGCAGGGCAAGGAACTCTCTTTCAACAACGTCGCCGACACCGATGCCGCCCTGGAAACCGTCAAACTGTTCGACGAGCCAGCCTGCGTCATCGTCAAGCACGCCAACCCCTGCGGCGTCGCCGTTGCGGCGGACATCAAGACCGCCTACGAACTGGCCTTCGCCACCGACCCGGAATCCGCCTTCGGCGGCATCATCGCCTTCAACCGCGAACTGGACGCCGAAACCGCCCAGCTGATCGTCGACAAGCAGTTCTCCGAAGTCATCATCGCCCCCAAAGTCAGCGCCGAAGCCGCCCAGGCGGTCTCCGCCAAGAAAAACGTACGCCTGCTGGAATGCGGCGAATGGGACAGCACCCGCCCCGCCGCCTTCGACTACAAGCGCGTCACCGGTGGCCTGCTGGTTCAGGAAAAAGACAACGGCATGGTTGCCAAGGAAGACCTCAAGGTGGTCACCAAGGTACAGCCCTCTGACGAACAACTGGACGAACTGCTGTTCGCCTGGAAAGTCGCCAAGATGGTTAAATCCAACGCCATCATCTACGCCAAAGACGGCCGCACCATCGGCGTCGGCGCCGGCCAGATGAGCCGCGTCAACTCCGCCCGCATCGCCGCCATCAAGGCCGAACACGCCGGCCTCGAAGTGAAGGGCGCGGTCATGGCCTCCGACGCCTTCTTCCCCTTCCGCGACGGCATCGACAACGCCGCCAAGGTAGGCATCAGCGCCGTGATCCAGCCCGGTGGCTCCATGCGCGATGAAGAAGTCATCGCCGCGGCGGACGAGCACGGTATGGCGATGGTGTTTACCGGCATGCGTCACTTCCGTCACTGATTGACGCGATCTGTCATGACTCTGCAGCAAACAACCCGCAGAGTCAGATACAAAGGGGCTGTGACTGGTGGCCTTTCGCGAGACCTTCACCGCCATGGATGGCGGTGCAGAGCCCCCAGGGATGGGTTCACGGCGTGTCTCGCGAAAGGCCACCAGTTGCAGCCCCGCCACGGACTGGCCAGGTACGTTGAAACTCCGATGCCGGTTCGAAGTCAGATTTGCACTTCTGAATGCTAAACTAGCCCACCTAAAACACAGGCACGGGGAAACTCAAGAATGAACATCCTGGTAATCGGCTCTGGTGGCCGCGAACACGCACTGGCCTGGAAGGCCGCCCAAAACCCCGCCGTAGACACCGTCTTCGTCGCCCCCGGTAACGCCGGCACCGCCCGCGAACCCAAACTCCAGAACGTCAACATCGGCGTCGACAACTTCTCCGCCCTCTCCGACCTCGTCGAAGAAAAAGGCATCGACCTCACCATCGTCGGCCCCGAAGCCCCACTGGTAGACGGCATCGTCGACTACTTCAATGCCCGCGGCCACAACATCTTCGGCCCCGAGAAAGCCGCCGCCCAGCTCGAAGGCTCCAAAGCCTTCACCAAAGACTTCCTAGAGCGCCACGCCATCCCCACCGCCGACTACCAGAACTTCACCGAAGTGGAACCGGCCATCGCCTACCTGCGGGAAAAAGGCGCGCCCATCGTCGTCAAAGCCGACGGCCTCGCTGCCGGTAAAGGCGTCATCGTCGCCGAAACCGTAGAACAGGCCGAACTGGCCGTGCGCGACATGCTCAGTGGCAACGCCTTTGGCGACGCCGGCTGCCGCGTAGTGATCGAAGAATTCCTCACCGGCGAAGAGGCCAGCTTCATCGTCATGGTCGACGGCGAACACATCCTGCCCATGGCCACCAGCCAGGACCACAAGCGGGTCGGCGATGGCGACACCGGCCCCAATACCGGCGGCATGGGCGCCTACTCCCCGGCACCGGTGGTCACCCCCGACGTCTACGAGCGGGTGATGAAAGAAGTCATCGAGCCCACCGTGCAGGGTCTCGCCAGTGAAGGCATGCCCTACACAGGCTTCCTGTACGCCGGCCTGATGATCAACGAAGAGGGTGCCCCCAAGGTCATCGAATACAACTGCCGCTTCGGCGACCCGGAAACCCAGCCCATCATGATGCGCCTCCAATCCGATCTGGTGGAGCTGTGCATGGCCGCCGTGGAAAAACGCCTCGACAAAGTCACTGCCGAATGGGATCCCCGCCCCGCGCTGGGCGTGGTACTTGCCGCCCACGGCTACCCCGGCAGCTACCGCAAGGGCGACGCCATCTCCGGACTCGACAAGGCCGATAGTGAGAATGCCAAGGTGTTCCAGGCCGGCACCGCCCTCGACGGCGAGCGTGTCGTTACCAGCGGCGGCCGCGTGCTCTGCGCCACCGCACTGGGCGACACAGTAGCGGAAGCCCAAGCCAATGCTTACGAATGTGCGCGCAAGATCTACTGGGAAGGTTCCTTCTTCCGCAAGGACATCGGCTACCGCGCGGTCGAACGGGAAGAATCCGAGCAAGCGTAATCCGCCGTTTAGGAGCACACTGTGAATAATCATCGCCAACTGACCGGACTCGACCGCCTGCTACTACAGGCGGACCGCGCCCTGCGCACCCTGAGCCCCGGCTCCCCCTGTCACGAGCGGCCGTCACCCGCCAGGACCGTGGATGAAGCCGCACTGTCCGATAGTGAGCGTCGCCACGCGGCGGGATTGATGCGGGTAAATCACAGCGGTGAGGTGTGCGCCCAGGCCCTATATCAGGGCCAGGCGCTGACCGCCAAGTTGCCCGAGATTCGCCAGGAAATGGAACACGCCGCCGATGAGGAGATAGACCACCTCGCCTGGTGTGAGCAGCGGCTGGATGAGCTGGGCAGTCGCCCGAGCGTGCTCAACCCCCTCTGGTATGGTCTCTCGTTTGGCATTGGCGCCGCCGCCGGCAAGATCAGCGACAAAGTCAGTCTGGGCTTCGTTGCCGCCACCGAAGAGCAGGTGTGCAAGCACCTGGAGGGGCACCTGCAGGAACTGCCGGCGCAGGATGAAAAGAGTCGCGCGGTGGTCGAGCAGATGCTGGTGGATGAAGCCAAACATCAGCACGCCGCACTGGATGCAGGCGGGGCGCGCTTCCCCGGGCCGGTGAAAGGGCTGATGACCCTGGTGTCGAAAGCCATGACTTCGGTAAGTTACCGGGTCTAAGTCGACTACCAGTCGTTACGCTGCCCGCAAAATGCAAAACCCCGGCCCTCTCGCGAGGTCCGGGGTTTTCTTTCGCCTGAAACCGGCTGGTCTCAGGCCTCCTCGACCCGGTAGGAGTGAACGATCTCCACCCCGGCCTTGCCCAGCATAATCGAGGCCGAGCAGTACTTTTCTGCCGACAGTTCCACCGCCTTGGCCACCTGCTTCTCCTTGATATCCCGCCCGCGCACCACGAACTCCATCTCGATTTTCTCGAACGGTGCCGGTACCGCGTCAGGGCGGTGACCCTTGAGTTCTACATGGCAGCTGACCACATCCTGGCGGGATTTCTGCAATATGCCCACCACATCGTAGGACGCGCAGCCGCCAACGCCGAGCAGGATCATCTCCATCGGGCGAATACCATTGTTCTTCTGCCCGCCTTCCATCACCACCGAATTGCCACTGCCGGACTCACCGACAAATGTGACGCCATTGACCCAGGTTACCTGCCCCTGCATAACACCAGCCGCCATGGAAAGACTCCTACTCATATAAGATGGGGCCGCGAGCTTATCATACCGGCACGCGCATGCCCCACCGCTTCCACGGCAGTCACCGCAATCGATCAAACTGTGATCAACATCACCCGCCAATTATCGAATAGTAAGTCATCACTCACGGCGGTTGTATCGACCTCGCACAACCGTTATAAACAACATCACATTCCGCACACCCGCGGCCACCAACGCCCTCTCGGCAAAGGGTGGCCCAGATCACATTGCGGACGATTGCCGCCTACTGCCCCTGTCAGCCCCGTGTAATAAGCGGGATAATCCTCCGCTTACCGGGATCAGGCACAAAAATTCTAGAAAAGGAGTAGATCCGTGACGGTTGCTACCGAAGAAACCCTGTCTACTGGCAACATTGAAGACTTTCTCGCCCACTGCCACCGCCGTCGCTACCCGGCCAAAAGCACCATCATCTACGCCGGAGACCGCTGTGAGTCCCTGTACTTCATCATGCGCGGCTCCGTGACCGTACTGATCGAAGACGACGAAGGCCGCGAAATGATCGTTGCCTACCTGAACGATGGCGACTTCTTCGGCGAAATGGGCCTGTTCGACCAAGACACCCGCAGCGCCTGGGTGCGCACCAAGACCGAGTGTGAGGTCGCGGAAATTTCCTACAGCAAGTTCCAGGAGCTCTCCCGCCAGCACCCGGAATTCCTGTTCAACCTCGCCACCCAGATGGCGGTGCGCCTGCGCAACACCACCCGCAAGGTGGGTGACCTGGCGTTCCTGGACGTGACCGGCCGCGTGGCCCGCACCCTGCTGGACCTGTGCAACGAGCCCGATGCGATGACGCACCCGGAAGGTATGCAGATCAAGATCACCCGCCAGGAGATCGGCCGCATCGTAGGCTGCTCCCGTGAAATGGTCGGCCGCGTACTGAAGACCCTGGAAGAACAGGGCCTGGTATCGGTGAAGGGCAAGACCATGGTGGTGTACGGGACGCGCTAACCGCCTCTCCCGCCACAGAAAAAACCGGGCAAGACGCCCGGTTTTTTTTATGCCCGCACAAAAAGCACCGGGTTATCACTCCCTGAGATCAACTTCAGTTCTTCGCTGGCGACAACCTTCAAGCGGAGAACTGGACCACTAGCTCCGCGCTGCGCAAGCAGGCACTTTGGTGCTCCTCTACACCCTGTAGTACCGGCACCTGCTCGGCACATTCTGCCGCAGCGTGGGGACAGCGGGTGCGAAACACGCACCCGCTGGGAGGGTGAATCGGCGATGGCAGATCGCCCTCGAGCAATTGAATCTGCTTATTCTTTTCTTTTTTCGGGTCCGGAATCGGCACCGCGGACATCAATGCCTGGGTGTATGGGTGCCTGGGAGCCGCAAACAGCTTGTCTTTGGTACCTACTTCTACCGCATTGCCGAGGTACATCACGATCACACGGTCGGAAATATGCTTCACCACGGACAAATCGTGGGCAATAAAGATCAATGACAGGTTCATTTCCCGCTGCAACTGTTTTAGCAGGTTGACGACCTGGGCCTGTATCGACACGTCCAGTGCGGACACCGGCTCATCGCAGATGATCAGTTTGGGTTCGAGTATCAGAGCACGGGCAATACCGATGCGCTGACACTGTCCACCGGAAAATTCGTGCGGGTAGCGATTGACCAGGTTGGGTAGCAGCCCCACCTTCTTCATCATTGCCTGCACGCGTTCCGTGACATCCGCTTTGGGAATGTCTGGATGCAGGGTACGCAAAGGCTCCGCAATAATGTCGCCGATCGTCATACGCGGATTCAAGGAGGCCAGTGGGTCCTGAAAAATCATCTGGATATTTTTGCGAGTGGCACGCATGGATTTTTCATCCAGCGCCGCAAGATCCTGACCGAGCCACAGTACACGACCATCGGTCACTTCGGTGAGTCCGATAATCGCCCGCGCAAGGGTGGATTTCCCGCAGCCGGACTCCCCGACAATGCCGAGTGTCTCTCCGGCAAACAGTTTCAGGTCAACGCCGTTCACGGCTTTAAGGCTCACCGGTTTTGTCCAAGGCCAGGCGTTTTCCCGTTTGATGGAGAAGTGGACTTTCAGGGACTGGACGTCCAATAACATTTCTTTTTCGGCATCTTGCATCAGCTGGCCTCCAGAATTGCGGCAGGGTCGGCGTGACAGGCACGCATGCGCGTAGTGTCAAAGGCGGTCAGTACGGGTGCCTCTTGGCGGCAGCGTTCCTGCACGCGATGACAGCGTTCCTGAAACGGGCAGCCGGCAGGTAAATTCAGCAGGTTGGGCGGATTGCCCGGAATGGTGGGCAAGGCGCCCTCTTCCGCATCCAGCCTCGGGATGGCTTGCAGCAGGCCCTCACTGTAGGGATGGCTGGGACGGTAAAAAATATCGTCGGCACTACCATATTCCATGGTGCGTCCTGCATACATGACCAGCACCTTGTCACAGGCTCCGGCCACCACACCCAAGTCATGAGTGATCAAGATGATGGCAGTATTGAAATCCCGTTTCAGCTCATTCAGCAGGGAGAGAATTTGTGCCTGGACGGTAACATCAAGTGCCGTGGTAGGTTCATCGGCAATTAAAAGTTCGGGGCGACACAACAATGCCATGGCGATCATGACGCGCTGGCGCATGCCACCGGAGAATTCGTGGGGATACATATTGAGACGTTTGTGCGCTTCGGGAATCTTGACCGCATCCAGCATCTGCCTGGCCTCAACAAGAGCTTCTCGTTTGTTCATGCCCTTGTGCTTGATCAGAACCTCCGCTAATTGGTTTCCAACTTTCATGTAAGGGTTCAGAGAAGTCATCGGGTCCTGGAAGATCATTGCGATCTTTTCTGCGCGAATCTTGTTGAGTTCACGCTCGGGCAAACCCAGTATCTCCCGACCTTTAAAAATGGCACTGCCACTGACGATGCCGTTTTTGGCCAGAAGCCCCATCATGGCAAATACGGTCTGGGTCTTTCCTGAACCGGACTCTCCGACAATTCCGAGTGTTTCCCCTGCATCGAGGGAGAAGTTCAAATCATTGACGGCAGTGACGGCGCCCTCCGGTGTGGTGAACTCCACCCGGAGATCTTTGACGTTGAGTAAATTCATGGGCACCTCTCTAGCGATCTTTCGGGTCCAGCGCATCGCGCAGGCCGTCGCCGATAAAATTGAAACAGAACAAGGTGGTGACCATAAAAATCGCAGGCACAATCAATTGCCAGAGCGCGATTTCCATGGTTTGAGCACCCTCGTTCATCAGTGAGCCCCAGGAAGTCATCGGCTCCTGCACACCCAGCCCGAGAAAGCTGAGGAAAGACTCGAACAGGATCATCTGCGGCACCAGCAGCGTGGCATACACCACTACGATCCCCAACACGTTGGGCACGATGTGCCGGGTAATCATTGCCCATTTGGAAACACCGTAGACAGTCGCCGCTTCGACAAACTCCTTGCTTTTAATACTGAGTGTCTGGCCGCGCACGATCCGCGCCATATCCAACCAGCTCACCGCACCAATGGCGATAAAAATCAGCAGAATATTGCGGCCAAAGAAGGTCACCAGCAGGATGACAAAAAACATAAACGGGAATGAGTAGAGAATCTCCAGGGTACGCATCATAAAGCGGTCGGTGCGGCCGCCGACAAAGCCGGCGGTGGCGCCATACAGAGTGCCGATCAAGACGGCCACCAGTGCGCCCATCACCCCAACCATCAGCGAGATACGCCCACCCATGGCGGTACGCACAAACAGGTCACGGCCGAGGGAGTCGGTGCCGAAATAGTGGCCCGAGGCCAGCGAAGGTGCCGCATGCATAGCACCCCAGTTCACTTCATCAAACGCAAACTGGCTCAGCACTGGGCCAAGAAATACGAATAACGTGACAAAGCCGAGAATGATCAGACTGGTCAGTGCCGCGCGGTTATTGAAAAAACGACGGCGGGCGTCGTCCCATAAACTGCGACCTTTCACTTCCAGCTGTGTAGAAAGATTTTCAACCGCTTCTCTATTGGCTGTAGTAGATAACATCTGGCAGGCCTCAGGTTACGCGTAGCGGATTTTGGGGTCGACCACGGCATACAGAATGTCGATGATTGCATTGAAAGTAATGGTGAGCGCGCCGACCAGGATGGTCAGGCCCAATACCATGGAGTAGTCGCGATTGAGGGCACCATTGACGAACAACTGGCCAATGCCGGGCAAACCAAAAATGGTTTCAATCACTACCGAGCCGGTAATGATGCCCACCAGCGCAGGGCCCAGATAAGACAGCACCGGAAGAATCGCTGGCCGCAGGGCATGGCGCACAATGATATAGGGCATAGAGAGGCCCTTGGCCTTCGCAGTGCGAATAAAGTTGGAGTTCAGTACTTCAATCATGCTGCCACGCATGATGCGGGAGATCGACGCGATGTAGTAAAGGGACATCCCCAGCACAGGTAACACAACATACTGTGCGGCGCCATTGTGCCATCCGCCCGCGGGAAGCCATTCGAGCCAGATGGCGAAGATCAACACCAGCAAAGGTGCCAGCACGAAGCTGGGAATGACCACCCCCGCCATGGCACTGGTCATGATCGTGTAGTCGAGCCAGGTATTCTGCCGGAGCGCAGCTATAGTACCGAAACAGACACCACAGGTGACCGCAACGATAAACGCAAAAAGGCCAATCTTGACCGAAACCGGCAAGGCCTGGGCGACCAGCTCATTCACGCTGTAATCTTTGTATTTAAAGGATGGCCCCAGGTCGCCCTGTAACAGGCTGCCGAGATAATTGAAATACTGCTGGTAGACCGGCTTGTCGAAGCCGTATTTTGCCTCGATGTTCGCCATGACTTCCGGCGTCATGGTTATTTCGGCAGAAAACGGGTTACCGGGCGCAAAGCGCATCAGGAAAAAGGAGACCGTGATCAGAATAAACAGTGTGGGAATGGCTTCCAGCACACGTTTGGCGATAAATCTCAGCATATAGAATTTCTTTTTATCGTTTTGTTAGCAACTTACTTGTTCTGAAACGCTTCCATACCTTTGTATAAACTACCCGGAGCCTCGTGTAAGGCGCCGGGTTAACGGTTAATGTTCGATGATCCACATATCTTTGGAATAATAATTATCCAGCGGATCAGCGGCATAGCCGCCCACGTGGGGTTTGACCATATGCTGGATTACATACTGATAAATCGGTGCGATCGGCATATCCTCAGCGAGAATTTCTTCGGCCTGGGCGTAATACTCCGCACGCTTGGTGATATCCATTTCTTGCGAACTTTTCGCCAGCAGCGCGTCGTACATGGGATTGCTGTACTTGGCATAGTTGCTCCCGCCATCGGTCAACAGCAACTTCAGCATGGTGGACGGCTCATTGTAATCACCAATCCAGCCGGCGCGGGCAATATCGAAATCGGTATTGGCGCGGGTGGAGAGGTAGGTTTTCCACTCCTGGTTTTCCAGAGTGACATCCACGTGCTGCAGATTCTGTTTCCACATCGCGCTAATCGCGACCGCCACTTTCTTGTGGTTGTCGTTGGTGTTGTAGAGGATGCTGAACTTGAGCGGGTTCTGCGCGTTGTAGCCCGCTTCGGCGAGCAACTCTCTGGCTTTGGCCGCGCGGTCTTGCTGGCTCTTCTGGCTCCAGGCCGTCGGCGGAGCATCGAAGCCCTTGACCACTGCAGGTGTCAGGTGGAATGCAGGCTCCTCGCCACGCCCCATGACCTTGTATGCCATGATTTCGCGGTCGATGGCGTAGGCCAATGCCTTGCGCACACGCGCGTCGTCAAACGGTGCCTTGGTATTATTGAACTCGTAGTAGTAGGTGCCGATAAAGGGCGTGGTTTTAACTTCATCCGGACGCTCTTTTTTCAGGCGGCTGATGTGTTCGATAGGAATCGAGTAAGCAAAATCTATTTCACCCGCTTCGTAGCGTTTCAATTCTGCATTGGGCGATGCGATCGGCAGGTTGCGCACTTTCTGCAGTTTTACGTTGGCCGCATCCCAGTAGAGATCATTCTTTACATACTCGATACGTTCATTTACGACCCACTCGGTCAGTTTGAAGGCGCCGTTGCCGACGAAATTCCCAACCCGGGTCCACTGATCGCCATACTGCTCAACCGTGTCTTTGTGCACCGGTGAAGTGGAGGAGTGAACCAGCATGGAGACAAAGTAAGGCACCGGCACTTCGAGGGAGACCTTGAGGGTATGCGTATCCACTGCCTCAACACCGAGGTTTTCCGGAGGCTGCTTGCCCTCGCTAATATCTTGCGCATTCGCTACTTTGCCGGCGGCGAGGTACCAGGCGTATTTTGAGGCTGTAGCCGGATCCACCAGTCGGCGCCAGGAGTAGACGAAATCCTGGGCGGTGACCGGGTCACCATTGCTCCACTTGGCGTCTTCGCGCAAGTTGAAAATATACGTCTGGTTGTCGGTTGTCTGCCAGCTTTCCGCAACCGCAGGGCGAACCCCACCGTCTGGTGCGGCAATAACCAGCGTCTCCAGCAGATCGCGCAGCAACGCGGATTCTATGTTCCCGGAAATTTTGTGCGGATCCAGGGATTCCGGCTCCGAGCCACCGCCCCGAACCAGGGTCTGGTCTGCGGCAAGCCTGGTTGGGTCCAGCTTCACTGCGGGGGTGCTGGACTCCGCAGCGGGCTCTGAGGGTCCCCCACACCCGGCAAGTGCGAATAAGGCTGTCAGTACAGGTCCCAAATACCAGGTACGGCGAAGGTTAGAAGATTGGTTGCGTCGCATCATTTATTTCTCGTTCTTGTGGAACTTCATTTATTGTTTGCTTGGCCCTGTTGGCGATCAGCCCGCAGGTTAGAACTTATACAGCATTGGCCGCGAAAAGTTCTGTTCAGGCGCCGGAGGCCACCTGAGAAGTGACAGTGATGCAAAAATACTGCCATACAACTGTGAGCCATCTCTGGGGTGCTCACACCGATACTTCATCGAATAAATCGAATAAGCAGAACCGGTCGTTCATTCTCGCGCACCCTCATACTAGCAGCCTCCTTGAATATTTGGCTGTAGCGTGGGAAAGGCCCAGGTCGACCGGGCGTGTGCAGATCGGCTAGCAGAGGCCCGCTACCATTTATGGCAGAAACCCGCCAAGCACGGCAGGAAAGAAGTTTCCGCAAACACCAATGCCCCGTATCGGGCACGGGGCGCGGCATTTACCGCAAACCGCCCAAGACTTGCTCTACCCTGAGCCTGGCTGGTCGCTCATAAAAAAACCGGGCACGAAGCCCGGTTTTTCAGTAGCGAGGGACTGGCGCCCCTGCGCGATGTTTCAGGTGATCACTTACTGACCACCGGCAACCGGCTGCAGACCGCGGCGGATCAGCAGCGCGTCGGTGGTCGGCTCCTTGCCGCGGAATTTGACGTACGACTCCATAGGTGCGCGGGAGTTGCCCACCTCCAGGATATTCTTGCGATACAGCGCGCCGTTTTCCCGGGTCAGTCCGCCGCGATCGCGCAGGTAGGCAAAGGCGTCTGCAGCGAGGATTTCACTCCACATGTAGGCGTAGTAGCTGGCCGAGTAGCCGCCGCCAATGGAGTGGGCAAAGTAGGTGGATTTGTAACGCGGTGGCACCGCGGCCAGGTCCACCCCATGCTTCGCCAGCGCCCTGGCTTCAAACTGCTCGACATCCTGCGGCTCCGCATCCGCCGGCAGGGAGTGCCACTCCATATCCAGCAATGCCGCAGACATGTATTCCAGGGTATCGAAGCCCATATTGAAATTTTTCGCCTTCAGCACTTTTGCCAGCAGCGCTTCGGGAATGGCCTCGCCGGTCTTGTAGTGGTAGGCGTAATTTGCCAGCACTTCCGGATGGCTCGCCCAGTCTTCCTCGAAGGTTGACGGGAACTCGACAAAGTCGCGCGAGACGGCGGTGCCCGCAAGGCTCGGGTAGTGAACCTGCGAAAGCATGCCGTGCAGGCCGTGTCCCAGCTCGTGGAACATGGTGGTGACATGGTCGAAGCTCACCAGCGTCGGCTCGCCTTCCGGGCCTTTGGGAATGTTCATCACATTCACTACCACCGGCTTTTGCTCCAGCAGGTGCGACTGCCCGACAAAAGAGTTCATCCAGGCACCACCGCGCTTGCCCTCGCGCGCGAAATAATCGGCATAAAAAATCGCGAGACTCTCACCATCGTGATCAAACAGCTCGAAGGCCTGAACATCCGGGTGGTATACCGGCAGGTCCGGGCGGGGCTTGAAGGTGATGCCGTACAGGCGGTTCATGGTGTAGAACAGACCATCTTTCAGCACCAGGTTGAACTCGAAGTATTCGCGTACCTCGCTTTCGTTCAGGTCGTATTTTTCCTGGCGCACTTTCTCCGCGTAGTAGGCCCAGTCCCAGGGTTGCACCGCGAACTCACCGCCCTCGCGCTCAATCATGGCCTGAATATCAGCCTGTTCGGCCTGGGTGTTTTTCACCACCGCCGGCACCATGGAACTGAGCATGTTGAGGACGTTTTCCGGTTTCTCCGCCATGGTGCCGGTCAACCGGTACTCTGCCCAGTTGCCGTAACCCAACAGATCGGCTTTTTCCGCGCGAATCTGCACCAGGCGTTTGACCAGCGGCCGGTTATCCAGCTCGCCCGAGGTTCCGCGGTACGCGGAGGCTTCCCAGACGCGCTGACGCAGCGCGCGGTTATTCAAAGAGGCCAGTATCGGCTGGCGGGTGGTATTGGTGATGCTGATCAGGTACTTGCCTGCATGACCGGCGCTGTTGGCGGCCTCTGCGGCAGCCTTGACCTGGCTTTCCGACAGGCCATCCAGCTCACGCTCGTCATCGACGATCACCGCAATATCCTTACTCAGCTTCAGCAGATTCTGGCTGAACTGGGTGGCGAGCTTGGAGTGCTCTTCATTCAATGCCCGCAGGGTGGCTTTCTGCTCCGCAGACAGCTTGGCACCGGCTTTTACGAACTTGTCGTAATACTCTTCCAGCAGGCGCGCGGATTCCGCATCCAGTTCTTGCGCAACCCGCTGCTTGTACAGAGCCTCCACGCGGGCAAACAGGTCGGCATTCAGGTAGATGCTGTCGGAGTGCGCCGCCAGTTTCGGCGCCAGCTGGCTTTGCAGCGCCCGGCGGGCTTCGTTGCTATCACTACCAACCAGGTTGAAGAAGACGCTGGAAACCCGGGTCAGCAGAGCACCTGCCTGCTCCATCGCCACAACGGTGTTGTTGAAGCTGGCCGGCTCAGGATTGCTGGCGATCGCCTCGATTTCCTGCAGATGCTCGCGCATACCCTGCTCGAACGCGGGCGCAAAGTGGCTGTCCTTGATCTTCCCGAAGTCCGGCGCCTGATACTGGAGGAGACTCGGCTGCAACAGCGGGTTGTCCTGCCCTGCGGCGGTGTTCAGATCCGTCGCGGCCTGGGTATTTTCAACCGCGGCAGACGTTTCAGACTGGTTCGCGTCGGGCTTGGGCGCCTCGGAACAGGCAGCCACAGCCAAAATGGCAACCGCGAGCAGGGATTTACGCATTTCATTCTCCGGTGTGTATTTCTGGTACCGATGCCAGGCACCTGCGCCATGCGCAGGCTTACCCGCAAGGACAGCCACGACAGTAAAGCAACCTGCCCCACTGAAAGTGACTAACGTGACAATACACCATTTCGAGCCTGACCAGAAATTCACCACCTTGCGTTTTAACCCGCACAGGCCACCATTCGTCCCGTCAACGGCCCCGAAGGCCACCGCCGCCTGAACAACACAGCGCATAAAAAAACCGGGCAAATTGCCCGGTTTTCCAGTACTTCCGTTATTACCTTCCAATAACTGGCCTAGTTGAACAGCTCCATCAGACGGCGACCCGGCTCCGGGTCACGCATAAAGGCTTCCCCCACCAGAAAGGTATCCACATTGTGACCACGCATGGCCGCAACGTCATCCGTGGTATGGATACCGCTTTCGGTCACCACGATACGATCGTCGGGAATCAGGTCCAGTAGCTTGAATGTGGTTTCCAGCTGCACCTCGAAGTTGTGCAGGTTGCGGTTGTTGATGCCGATCAGGCGATTGGGCAACTTCAGGGCCCGCTCCAGCTCCTCGCGATCATGCACTTCCACCAGCACATCCAGCCCCAGCTCCAGCGCCAGATCATTCAGGCTCGTCAACTGCGCGTCGTCCAGGCAGGCGGCGATCAGCAGAATGCAGTCGGCACCGATGGCCCGCGCCTCGTACACCTGATACGGATCGACAATAAAATCCTTGCGGATGACCGGCAGGCGCACCGCGTTGCGCGCCTGCTGCAGGTATTCATCGGCGCCCTGGAAAAAGTCCACATCGGTCAGCACCGACAGACAGGCGGCACCGCCCTTTTCATAGCTGGTGGCAATTTCAGCGGGAATGAAGTCTTCGCGGATCACCCCCTTGCTGGGGGAGGCCTTTTTGATTTCGGCGATGACCGCCGCTTCGCCGGCGTTGCGCTTGGCCTCGATGGCCTTCACAAAACCACGGCACGGTGGCTGCTTGAGCGCGCGCTGTTGCATCTCATCCTGACTGACCAGCTGCTTGCGCTCGGCCACTTCTTCCCATTTGCGCGCGACGATGGTCTTCAGAATTGTTGGGGTACTCATTACTTCACTCTCGGAATGCGCTGGTAAAGGCGGCCAGCTCGTTGATCTTTTCTCCGGCGAGGCCGCTGTAGATGGCGTCCTGCGCCATGCTCACCCCTTCCGCCCGGCTTGCGGCCACACCACTGACGTAGATGGCCATGCCGGCATTGAGCGCAATGATATCAGCTGCCTTGTCACCCGCGGGAGTTTCCCGTTTGCCGAGGGCATCGCGAATCAATGCCAGCGAATCTTCAGAACCCGAAACACACAACCCGTCCAGATTCTGGCGCTCGATACCAAAATCTTCCGGGGTAATCGTGACTTTTTTCAGATCGCCGCTCTTCAGTTCCCAACCGCGGGTGTCGGCCGCCAGGCTGACCTCATCCAGGCCGTCGTCACTGTGTAACACCAGCACATGTTCCGCGCCCAGGGTCTGCAGCACCTCCGCCAGCATCCGGCAATACTGGTAATCAAATACCCCGATGACCTGCCGTTTTACCCCCGCCGGGTTAGTGAGCGGCCCCAGCAGATTGAAAATGGTGCGCAGGCCCAGTGCCTTGCGCGGGCCGATGGCGTGGCGCATGGCGCTGTGATAGCTGGGTGCAAACATAAAGCCCACCCCCACGCCGTCGATGCAGCGGGCGACCTGTTCCGGGGTGAGCGGCAGATAGATACCGGCTTTTTCCAGCAGATCGGCGGAGCCGGAGGACGACGAAACCGAACGGTTACCGTGCTTGGCCACTCGCGCACCAGCGGCGGCGGCGACAAAACTGGAGGCGCTGGACACATTAAACAGGTTGGCACCATCACCGCCGGTACCCACAATGTCCACGGCATTGGTGTGGTCGATTTCGACCTTGGTAGCCAGCTCGCGCATGACTTCCACCGCGCCGGTGATTTCTTCGACCG
Source organism: Microbulbifer sp. Q7 (assembly GCF_001639145.1). Lineage (NCBI taxonomy): Bacteria > Pseudomonadati > Pseudomonadota > Gammaproteobacteria > Cellvibrionales > Microbulbiferaceae > Microbulbifer > Microbulbifer sp. Q7. The sequence continues at coordinate 52,375 of NZ_LROY01000001.1, forward strand.
ATTCTCCGGCCATGCGCAGGGCCACCAGGAAACCGCCGATCTGTGCGTCTTCCGCTTCCCCGCGCATAATCTGGCCCATGGCCTTGCGCATCTCTTTGCGGGTGAGATGTTCACCCTCGACCAGTTTTCCGATGGCCTGCTGGATATTCATTATTCTCCCCTCCCCTAAGTATGTGTTCCTGAGGCTCGCAAATTATCCGGCGGTCAAAGCTAAGGTGCTGATGCCGGTATCCGTTTGCGAGACCTTCTAAAACAGGGACGTTTTAGAAGAGCCCCCATGGATGGGTTCACGGCGTGTCTCGCAAACGGATACCGGCAGCAGCGCCGCCACCAAGCCATCTACGGAGCGCCGTACCAATACCTCAAGACTCCAAAAAATTCCGCAACATATCGTGCCCATGCTGAGTCAAAATCGACTCCGGATGAAACTGCACCCCCTCGATCGGCAGTTCACGATGGCGGATACCCATAATCTCGTCGATCTCACCGTCTTCGGTCTCGGTCCACGCAGTAACTTCCAGGCAATCCGGCAAACTGCCCTTCTCCACCACCAGCGAATGGTAACGGGTCGCCTCGAACGGATTGGACAGCCCGTTAAACACACCGAGATTGTTGTGAATGATCGGCGAGGTTTTGCCGTGCATCACTTCCCCCGCACGCACCACCCGGCCACCGAACACCTGACCAATACTCTGGTGGCCGAGGCAGATACCAAGGATCGGCAGCTTGCCCGCATAAGTGCGAATGGTCTCCATGGAGATACCCGCTTCGTTCGGCGTACACGGGCCCGGTGAAATGACGATTTTCTCCGGGTTCAGCTTCTCGATATCAGCAACGGAAATCTCATCGTTGCGCTTCACCACAACCTCCGCCCCCAACTCCGCCAGATACTGCACGATGTTGAAGGTGAAGGAGTCGTAGTTGTCGATCATCAGGATCATGATTCAGTCCCTTTCTCATTCCCCATATCACCCAGCCGCTTCTGCAGGCGAGCGAGGGAGTCCTGGGTTGCGCGGAGTTCGCGCAGGATTTCGGTTTGGCTCGGTGGCATTGCCAGCTCATCCAGTCGGCGCAGCTTGGCCTCTTCCAGGTTGTTCAGCACCACCCCGATAAACAGGTTGATCATCACAAACGCGCCCATCACCACAAAGCTCAGGAAATAGATCCAGCTGTAGGGCATGGACTCCATCGCTGTGTACATGATGTCCGTCCAGTCCTCAAAGGTGACGATACGGAACAGACTCAACAGGGCGATGGGCAGTGTGCGCCAGTGGGTGGGGTCAATTTCGTGAAACAGGAAGTACCCGGCCACCCCGTAAATGTAAAAAATAATCCCCATCAGCAGACTGATATGGAACATGCTCGGCAGGCTGCGCAGCAGGGTGTCAACCAGTAAGCGCAATTCCGGGAACGCCGACACCAATCGCAAGACCCGCAGTACCCGCACCAGGCGCGCCAGCGTGGCCATGGGCCCCGCAGCCGGAATCAGGCTGAGCACGATGATCGAGAAATCAAAGCAGTTCCAGCCATTGGCGAAGTAGCGCCACGGGCGATTGCCATGGGCGGTAATCTTGATCGCCGCTTCCACCATAAACGCCAGCAGGATCAGCTGGTTGATGCCATACAAGGTGCTGCTGAAACGCTCCAGCACCCAGGTGGAGGTTTCCAGGCCAACAACGGCGGCATTCACCATAATCAGGCCAATAATCACCTGATTAAAAATAGGTGCCTCCACAAGGCGACGACACTGCTCGGCAAAGCCGCGCTTCTGCTGTACCGAAATTTCGCTACTCATCGGGTTACTTCTTCCAATGGTTCCTAACAATAGGGTTATTGCCCGGTGGCGATGGCCACGGCGCGGAACAGGGCCCGCGCTTTGTTCATGGTCTCATCCCACTCGGATTGCGGATCAGAATCCGCCACCAGGCCGGCACCGGCCTGCACGTAAACTTTTTCGTCCTTGATCACTGCAGTGCGAATCGCGATGGCAGTATCCATGTTGCCGTTCCACGCCAGATAGCCCACGGCACCGCCGTAGACGCCGCGCTTTTCCGGCTCCAGTTCATCAATGATTTCCATGGCGCGAATCTTGGGCGCACCGGAGAGGGTGCCCGCCGGATGCGCCGCGCGCAGGGCGTCGATTGCGTGCAGCTCCGGCTTAATTTTGCCGGTCACGTTGGAGACAATGTGCATCACGTGGGAATAACGCTCCACCACCATCTTTTCCGTCACCTTGACGCTACCGGTCTGCGCAACCCGGCCCACGTCGTTGCGGCCCAGGTCGATGAGCATCAGGTGCTCGGCGATCTCTTTCGGGTCCGCCAGCAGGTCCTGCTCCAGTGCCAGGTCCTGCTCTTCGGTGGCACCGCGGCGGCGGGTGCCGGCAATCGGGCGCACGGTCATATCGCCGTCTTCCAGGTGCACCAGGATTTCCGGGCTGGAACCCACTACCTGGTGGTCGCCCAGATCGAGGAAGTACATATATGGCGACGGATTCAGGCTGCGCAAGGCCCGGTAGAGGTTCAGTGGCGGTACCGTGAAGGGTGCCGACAGTCGCTGGGAAGGCACCACCTGCATGACATCGCCGGCCAGAATGTAATCCTTGACCTTGTGCACGCCCTGCTTGAAGGCTTCTTCGCCGAAATGGGAGGTAAACGTGTCTTCCGCGGTGTGGTCGCCGTCGATACCCAGGGGTTCGACGCTGGCGAGCGGCTGGGACAACTGACCAACCAGCTCGTCGAGGCGACGCTGGGCGCCTTCGAAGGCATTTTCCTGCTCCGGGTCCGCGTGCACGATAAACAGCACCGCGCCGGCCAGATTGTCGAACACCACCAGCTCGTCGCTGACCATCAGCAGGATATCCGGGTTACCGAGGGTATCCGGCGGGCAGCTGTCGGCCAGTTTGGGCTCAATATAGCGCACTACGTCATAGCCGAAATAACCCACAAGGCCGCCGTTAAAGCGCGGCAGGCCTTCGATTTCCGGCACCTTGTAGCGGCCGCGGAACTCTTCGACGAAGGCCAGCGGGTCTGCAACGGTTTTCTGCTCGACGACTTTGCCATCGCGCTCGACCACCACGTCGTGACCGGTCACCTTGAGAACGGTGCGCGCCGGCAAGCCGATAATGGAGTAGCGCCCCCATTTTTCACCGCCCTGCACGGATTCCAGCAGGTAGCTGTAGCGACCACCATCGCGGGCAGCGAGCTTCATGTAGGTGGTGAGCGGGGTTTCTATGTCGGCCAGTACGCGGCGGACTAGGGGTATGCGGTTGTAACCTGCAGACGTAAGCTGGGCGTATTCGCTGGGGGTCATGGCGACTCCGGTCTGTGCAATGCTTCGATTTTTACTGCGGGTCTTATTTTGGATTGCACATCGTTGGTGGAATCCTACCCGCGGGAAAGGCGCCCGTCGGACCCCTTGTATGGGCCTGCAGGCTTCAGCGGATCAGTGGCGCCATCGCCAGCTGTTGATGTGGGGGGCAGTGCAGTTCAATGTCACTTTCTCGCAGCGTTGGGGTCGCAGCGTCGAGTTGCTTCCCTGTATTCCGGCGAGCAAGTGTACAAATCTCTGGTAGAGGCGGCAAGCTTGAGATTTCGTGACTTGAAATTGGCCGTTTTAGACCATTTGTGGTCCTTGGTGGTTCTTTTCTGTCGCAGAGGCGCCGAAGCACCGGGTAAAGGTTTTTGAAACCGCTGTGAACCCATCCCTGGGCGCTGCGGCGCAAACATCCTGTTTGCGACGCTTTCAAAAACCTTTACCCGGTACTCCGGCTTCGATCCAAACTCAGAGTGCACTGAACGGCTGTACGAACAGAGTACTGAAATACGATGCGAAGGCTGGGTGCCGGGTGGCGCTTTTCGGGATCGTCGGCAACAGGGATGTTGCCGACGAAGCGTACAGGGACGTATTCACAGCGGTCCCGAAAAGCGCCACCCGGTGCCCGGCCGCCACAGACTCGCCTACGAAGCCACCAAGGCTACGAAGCTCACACCTGAGCCAGCTCCGAACGCATCACTTTGATCACTTCCGCATAGTCATCCGCATTGAAGATGGCAGAGCCGGCAACAAAGCTGTCGGCACCGGCCTGGGCGATTTCGCGGATGTTGTCTTTGGTGACGCCGCCGTCGATTTCCAGGCGGATGTCGAGGCCGGAGTCGTCGATGAGTTTGCGGGCTTCTTTGAGCTTGTCGAGGGTGGCGGGGATGAATTTCTGGCCACCGAAGCCGGGGTTTACGGACATGAGGAGGATCATGTCGAGCTTGTCCATTACGTATTTGGCGGCGTCGAGGCTGCTGGCCGGGTTGAATACCAGGCCGGCCTTGCACCCCAGTGACTGGATCAGTTGCAGGGAGCGGTCGACGTGTTTGCTGGCTTCCGGGTGGAAGGTGATGTAGGTGGCGCCGGCGTCGGCGAACATGCGGATCATGTCGTCGACGGGCTCAACCATGAGGTGGACGTCGATGGGGGCGGTGACGCCGTGGTTGCGCAGGGCTTTGCAGACCATGGGGCCGATGGTGAGGTTGGGGACGTAGTGGTTGTCCATTACGTCGAAATGCACCCAGTCGGCGCCGGCGGCGAGGACGTTATCGACTTCCTCACCCAGGCGGGCGAAGTTGGCGGAAAGGATGGAAGGTGCAATTTTGTAGTCTGGCATTTTCTCGTCTCGGTGCTTTGGTTGTAGCTCCGGGGTCCTTGAAGTTTTTTACGACCGCCGGTGGCGGCCGGGCACCCAGTGGAGCTTTTCGGGACCGCTGTGAACCCATCCCTGGGCGCTTCGGCGCAAACATCCTGTTTGCGACGATCCCGAAAAGCTCCACTGGGTACCCGGCCTTCGATTTCTACTTTTGTGCTTCGTTAACGGGTGGGTTAACTGGCTCTCAGTCTTTCTTCCAGTTTATTCAGCCTTTCTGGGGTGCCCACATCGCACCAGTCACCTTCGTAGACTTCCGCCTGCATCTTGTCTTCGTTAAAGGCAAAGACCTCACCCAGGCCGTAGCGCTCGCGGGCATTGGGGTAGCTGGTGAGGATCTCCGGACGCAGGTAGCTAATGCCGGCGAAGGTATATCTGGGCTTGGTGGTGCCGGAGAGCAGGCCTTGGTCGATGCCGAAGTCGCCCTCGGGATTGTGCGGTGGATTGGGCACCATCAACAGGCGGCCGGGGCAGTGTTGCGGCAGCGGGTTATTGACCCAGTGGCTGAAGTCGAAATCGCACCAGACGTCGCCGTTGACCACCAGAAACGGCGCATCACCCAGTAACGGTAAGGCTTTGCTTATGCCGCCGGCAGTTTCCAGGGGCTCACTTTCTGCGGAGTACTGGATAGTGACGCCGAGGCGTTCACCGCTGCCCAGGTGATCGCGGATCTTGCCACCCAGGTGGGCGAGGTTGATGACCAGGTTGGTGACCCCCGCCTGCGCAAGGCGCTCGATGGCATATTCGATCAGGGGTTTGCCCAACACCGGGATCAGCGGTTTCGGGGTGTGATCGGTGAGCGGGCGCATGCGCTTGCCGAACCCGGCGGCGAGCACCATGGCGGCAGGAGCGGAATTGTGTCTGCTGGTCATCTTGGCACTTATTTGGGGGTTTCGGTTTCCAGGGCCTGGCGTTCGCCGGCGGTTCGGTAGTCGCGGTACCAGTCCTGCAGCTCGATCAGGGGCAGGATTTCCTGGCGGAACCAGTCGGAGAATGGCTGAAGCTCCGGATATTTATCACACACTTCCAGTGTGTAGCGGATCACCAGGGGCAGATCCGGCAGGTAGCCGTGCTTGCCGTCGCGCAGATACAGGCGCGGGAACAGGCCAAGTACTTTGAAATGGCGCTGCAGGCCCATCCAGTCGAACCAGCGCAGGAAGGTTTCCGCCTGAACTTCCGGGATGACACCGCTATCGATCGCCGACGATGCATAGGCCAGCGCCCAGCGCTCTACCTGCTCCTGAGGCCAGCGGATGTAGCAGTCGCGCAACAGCGAAGCCAGGTCGTAGGTGACCGGCCCCCACACCGCATCCTGGAAATCCACCACTCCCGGCCGTTCGCCGTCGCGGATCATCAGGTTGCGACTGTGGTAGTCCCGGTGCACCAGCACCTGGGGCTGGGCACTGGCGCTGTCCAGCAGGTGTGCGAAGGTGCGCTCGAGCAGCTGATTCTCTTCTTCGGAAATCTCCCGCTGCAGCAGCTTGCCAATCAGCCACTCCGGCAACAGGCGCATTTCCATGTGCAACAGTGCGCGGTCATAGGGCGGGAACATGCCCTCTGGGCGGCTGATCTGCTGCAGGCAGAGCAACTCGTTCATGACTTCCGCATAGAGGCCAGAGACGCTGTCTGGGTTCAGCTCACGCAACAGCTGTGTATCACCCAGATCTTCCAGCAGCATATAGCCCTGCTCGATGTCTGCGGCGATTACCAGCGGGGTGTGAATCCCATTGCGGCGCAGGTAGTCGGCCAGGGCGACGAAGCGGCTGACGTTGGTCTTGCCCGGCGGAGAGTCCACCGCGATCAGCGTCGGGGCGGTATCGGTACGAAAATAGCGCCGGAATCCGGCGTCTCCTGACAGGGGCTTCAAATCCAGGCTGCTTGCCACAGGCGGCACCTGCAGCGCGTCGTGGCCACTCTGCAGGGCGCGGGCCGCCCACTGGCGCAGCTGTTGGCGGCGCTCATCCGGGGCTTCGTTCACACGTTCATTCATCCGCTACCTGCATAAATCAATTCATTTTACGGCGGGTTTTCAGCCTTCCCGGCCCGTCAGCCGCCTAAAAACTGCGCATTGTAACTGCGCCGGCGCCCGGGTTCACCCGCTATTGTTTCCATGGGTACGGCCATTCAAGTAGAATCGACCGCTGATTTTTGCGCACCAGCTTTTGCCGGCAGCACACATTGTTGCGGACTTCACCGCAGTTTCTGTCACACTGCCCGGCGTTAGTTCCCTTTTGGGGGCCGCGCAATGCGATCTGATCGCACATTCTCGCCACCAGAACAGATTCTAAAGATAGCTGGAACCAATCACTCGATGCTGGAAGCTTCCCGCTGGCGCCGCCTTGCGCTGGCTATTGGACAATTATCACGCCCGCGCTCCCTCGCTTTCGGCCTGCTCGCTGCCCAGCCCCTGTGGCTGGCGGCGGCGGATGCGGCCGACACCGACTCGCCCCGGGCCTCGGCGGTAACGGGCACCCTATCATCCGACAACCCCTACCTGCACCTGGACTGGTTTTCCAAGTCCCAGTTGGACCCGACCTACCGCCACACGCTGGCGCCGGTGTGTGGCGGCGCGTTTATCGAGCCCCCACGACTGTATCCCAACGCCGACCTGCTGCCGGAACAGGCCCCTCTGCGCGCCACGGCCGACAGCTCTAACTGGCTGGAAGATGGTACCGCGCAGCTGCGCGGCAATGTGCACATTACCCAGGGCTACCGGCAGCTGTTTGCCGACCAGGTCAATGTGAATCGGGCGGAAAGCACCGCCTACCTGAGCGGCGCCATCGAAATGCGCGAACCGAGCCTGCTGGTGCGCGGCAAGGCCGCCGAGATCCATACCGACAGCAAAGCGGCCTCCATCGAAGATGCCACCTACGTGGTGCACGACGAGTTCGTGCATGGATCCGCGCGCTTCGCTTCCCGAGAAGCCAGTGGGGAGCTGATTCTGACCGATGGCAACTACACCCGCTGTGAACCGGACGACGTTTTCTGGAGAATGCGCGGCGGAGAGATCGCCATCGACAATGTGGAACGCCAGGGCACCGCGCGCAATGTGCGCCTGGAAATTGCCGATATCCCGGTGTTCTACTTCCCCTATCTGCGCTTCCCGGTTGGCGATGACCGTATGTCCGGCCTGCTTTTTCCCAGTATCAGCAACAGCGATGAAAACGGCTGGGACATTGCCGTGCCCTATTACTGGAATATTGCCCCGCAGTTCGACGCCACCATTGTGCCGCGCTATGTGCAGTACCGCGGCACCGGTCTGGAGATTGAAACCCGCCACCTGAGCGAATGGTTCAGCACCGAAGCGCGCGCGGCAGGCCTGCCCAATGACAAGGGCGGCGACGATGAGGACGCCCGCCGACTGATCAATGAGGGCTTCCCGGAGGATCTGGTGCTGCCCGCCAAGGGCGAGGACCGCTGGTACCTGAACCTGGACCAGGTTGGTGGCAACGGCGGCCTGTGGCGCACGCGGATCGACTACTCCAAGGTCAGCGACCCGGACTATTTCCGTGACCTGGACAACGCCGAGCTGAAAGTCCCGCAAAACGTGAATGCGCGGGCGCTCACCAACCTCAACCAGACGGCAGAGGCCAGCCTCACCAGTGAACACTGGCGCGCCAGTATCCGCGCGCAGGAATATCAGCAGTTATCCAAAGATCGCTTTGATACCTACAGCCAGCTGCCGCGGATAAATCTGGATGGCAGCTACAAGTGGGGCGACTGGCAGCTGCTGATGAATCACGAGATCACCAGCTTCGACCACGATGACACCCAGACCATCCGCTTTATTGCCGATGTGGACGACCCCAATAGCGTCACCACCAGCACGCGGAATTTTGTCAACGCCACCCGCACCCGCGTGGACTACAGCTTCGGCTGGGACAAACAGTGGCTGTGGGGCTTTTTCAATCCGGAAATTACCGGTATCTACCTGGGGTACGAACTGGCCGACACCTTCCTCGCCGACCCCAGCATGGACACGCCGGAGGCGTCTGCCGGTCAGATCACCATCGACAGCGGCCTGTTTTTTGAGCGCAGCGACACTCTGTTCGACTATGAATATGTGCAGACGCTGGAACCCCGCCTGTTCCTGATGGCCAGCAGCGAAGCCGACCAGACGGACTTTCTCAACGTGAGCACCAGCAACGGCGACGGCGGCAACGACCTGCTCTACGACACCTCGCTGTTTACCTTCAGCTACGATCAGCTGTTCCGCAGCAGCCGCTTCAACGGTAACGACCGCATCGACGACGCCGACCGCGCCGCCATTGGTCTCACCACCCGCTTTGTGGACCCGCGCAGCGGGCGCGACCTGTTCGCCGCCAGCGCCGGCCAGATTTTCTATTCCGAGGCCAGCCGCATCGAACTGGCCCAGTTTATCGAAGATGTGCCGCGCTCGGAGTTTGCCGCACGCCTGGAGAGCCGCCCCACGGACTCCCTGCGCATCAGCAGCGAGGTGATTTATCACGACACCGACCACACCATCAATCGCGGCAACTTCACCCTGCGCTACCTGGATGACGACTACCGACTGTTCAATGTCGGCTACCGCTATCTGCGCAAAGAGGAGAGATTCGACGCCACGGATTCCTTCCTGATACAGGGTCCCGTGCGGCAGGCGGATGTTTCCGTCGCTTGGCCGATCAATGACCGGCTTTCCATCCTCGCCCGAGCCAACTACGATTTCACCTTCGACAGGGAACTGGAATACCTCGCTGGACTCGAATATGACACCTGTTGCTACCGTACCCGGGTACTGTGGCGGCGTGAGCTGGATAATGACCTGGCGGATGTGGTGCCCCCGGAAGAGCTGGAGTTCGATGAAGGTATCTATATTGAACTGCAACTGAAGGGACTCGCCGGCCTCGGAGGTTCGGTTACCCGGATCCTGAGCCAGGGCATTGCCAACTTTGAACAACGAGAAGTACTGAAACAGTGATGACAATAATGCAGATGTTCACCCCTCTTCGCCGCGGCCTGTTGGCCTGCGCCGCCCTGTGCGCGCTGGCCCTGCCCGCCACTGCGCAGGTACAAAAACTCGACCGGGTTGTCGCGGTGGTCGACGACGATGTCGTCATGGCCAGCGAGCTGCAACAGCGCATGGATACCATCACCCAGCAGATCGCTGCGCAAAATGTGCAGGCACCCCCCATCGATATCCTGCGCCGCCAGGTGCTGGAGCAACTGATCGTCGAGCGCCTGCAACTGCAGATGGGGGCCCGTGCCGGTGTCACCATCGCCGAGGAGGAGCTGGATCAGGCCATCGCCCGGGTTCAGCAGAACATGGGGGCGTCCCCCCAGGAGTTTCAGCGCAAGCTCGAAGCCGACGGCATCTCCAACAATGCCTTCCGCCAGCAGATCCGCCAGGAACTGATTATCCGTCGCGTCGAGCAGGGCAGTGTCGGGCGGCGTATCCAGATTACCGACCAGGACATCAACAACTTCCTGCGCTCGAAAGAGGGCGAATTCTGGAAGTCGCCGCAGTATCAGCTGGGCCACATCCTGATCCCGGTCAGCTCCAGCGCCCCCGCTGAAGATGTGACCGCAGCGCGCGCCAAAGCGGAATCCATTTACGAAAAGTCCACCAACGGTGAAGACTTCCGCGCCCTGGCCATTTCCAACTCGGCCGGCCAGAACGCCCTGCAGGGCGGTGACCTGGGGTGGCGCAAGACGGTCGAACTGCCGACCCTGTTTGCCGATGCACTGGAAGGCCTGAGCGTGGGCGATACCACCAAGCCATTCCGCAGCGATGCCGGTTTCCACCTGCTCAAAATTCACGAGCAGCGCGGCGCTGCAGAGCAGGTGGTGGAGCAGACCAAGGTGCGCCATATCCTGGTGAAAACCTCGGCCATCCGCGACGACGATGCCGCATACAAACTGCTCACAGACCTGCGGGAAAAAATCAGCGCCGGCGAACTCAAGTTCGAAGATGCCGCCAAAGATAATTCCGAAGATATCGGCACCATGCTGCAGGGCGGCGACCTCGGCTGGTCCATGCCAGGCCAGTTTGTGCCCGAGTTTACCCAGGCCATGAACAACACCCCGGTCGGCGAGATCAGCTTGCCGTTCCGCAGCCAGTTTGGCTGGCACATCCTGCAGGTTGAAGGTCGCCGCCAGCAGGACATGACCGACCAATACATCCGTAACCAGGCCGCCAACCTGCTGCGCAACCGCCGTTACGAGGAAGAGCTGCAGAACTGGCGTCAGGAAATCCGGGACCAGGCCTACGTCGAAATCAAGCTGCCGGAACTGAAAGAACCCGCCGCCGACGAAGCCGGGGAAAACCAGTAACCGGATGACCCCTCGCATCGCCCTCACCCCCGGCGAGCCCGCCGGGATCGGCCCGGAGCTCGCCGTCAAACTGGCCTGCGCCGGGCGTCCGGCGGATATCGCGCGGGCACAAATCGTCGCCATTGCCGACCCCGAGTTACTGCAACAGGAAGCCGCCAGGCAGGGCAAGCCGCTACAGCTGCTGCCCTTCGATCCCAGCGAGCCTCCTGCCGCCACCCCCGAGGGGGCCCTGTACCTGCTGCCGGTGTCCCTCGCCGCTCCCGCCCACGCCGGCCAGCTCAACAGCGCCAACGGCCACTATGTGCTGGAAACCCTCGAGCGCGCCGCGCAGGGCTGCCTCAACCGCACCTTCGATGCCGTAGTCACCGGCCCGGTGCACAAAGGGGTGATCAACGAATCCGGCACACCGTTTAGCGGCCACACCGAGTTCTTTGCAGAACAGGCGGGTGTGGAGAAAGTGGTGATGATGCTGGCGGCCGACGACCTGCGGGTGGCACTGGCCACCACCCATATTCCCCTGAAAGATGTGAGCAGCGCCATCAGTGCCGACACCCTGCAGCAGGTGTTGACCATTCTGCACCGCAGCCTGCAACAGCAGTTCCGTATCGAACACCCCCGTATCGGCGTGTGCGGCCTCAACCCCCACGCCGGTGAAGGCGGACACCTGGGGCGGGAAGAAATCGACGTGATCACGCCAGCACTCGACACCCTGCGCGGTCTCGGCCTCAATCTGATCGGCCCACTGCCCGCCGACACATTGTTTACCCCGCCACAACTGGCCCGCTGTGACGCGGTACTCGCCATGTACCACGACCAAGGGCTGCCGGTGTTAAAATTCAAGGGATTCGGGCGCGCGATCAATATCACCCTGGGGCTGCCGTTTATCCGCACCTCCGTGGATCACGGCACGGCACTTAATATTGCCGGGCAGGGAATCGCCGATAGCGGCAGCCTACTGGCCGCCGTCAGCCAGGCCATTGAACTGGCCCAACTGCGCGCCATTTAACGACGACACAGCGCGCCCTAACTTTTTACCCATACGAACAGCTTCATGGACAACTTTTTCCAACACAAAGCGCGCAAGCGTTTCGGCCAGAATTTTCTCGTCGACGAAAACATCATCGAACGGATCGTGCGCGCCATCGGCCCCAAGGACACCGACAAGCTGGTGGAAATTGGCCCCGGTCAGGGTGCCATTACCGCCCTGCTGCTGGACAAGTGCCCGTCACTGACTGCGGTGGAACTGGACCGGGATTTGATCCCCATGCTGGAATTCAAATTCCGCGACTACCCGGATTTCACCATCATCGAAAAAGATGCGCTCAAGTTCGACTTTGGCAGCCTGGCACAAGGGGATGGGGAACAACTGCGCATCGTGGGCAACCTCCCCTACAACATTTCGACTCCACTGCTGTTTCACCTGCTGAGCTTCCGCGGCAAGATTCAGGACATGCACTTTATGCTGCAGAAGGAAGTGGTGGACCGCCTGAGTGCGGTGCCCGGGGTGAAAGCCTTTGGCCGACTGAGCGTGATGACCCAGTACCACTGCCGCGTGCAGGGGTTGTTTCCGGTACCCCCGCAATCTTTCCGCCCGGCACCCAAGGTCGACTCCGCCATCGTGCGTCTGGTACCACACCAGAGCCTGCCGTACCCAGCCGAGGACGAAGAGCTGCTGGAGCGCATCGTCAGTGTCGCCTTTCAGCAGCGCCGCAAGACCCTGCGCAATGCCCTGAAACCGCTGTTCCCGGACCTCGACCCGGAACAGCTGCCGGTAGACACCAGCCGCCGGCCGGAAACCCTCGGCGTGAAGGAATATGTGGAGCTGGCCAATTACTGCAGCCAGTTGTCCGCGCCCGAATCACCGAAACCATAAGCGGGAGCCTCACTTGGCAACCTATGCAATTGGCGATATTCAGGGCTGCCTGGAACCGCTGCAACGACTGCTAAAGAAAGTCCACTTCCGCCCGGACAAGGACAAGCTGTGGCTCGCCGGTGACATGGTGCACCGCGGCCCGGACAGTCTCGGCACCCTGCGCTTCCTGTACGAGCACCGCAGCCAGGTCACCGCCGTACTCGGCAATCACGACCTGCACCTGCTTGCCATCGCCCACGGCGCCAAACGCCTGACCGACAAGGAGCATGACCTGGCGGAAGTGCTGCGCGCAAAGGACGCCGATAAGCTGCTTGGCTGGCTGCAAAAGCAGCCACTGATGGTGCACAAGAAAGTCAATGACAAGTACTTTTCTATGGTGCATGCAGGCATCCCGCCCATGTGGAGCATGAGCAAGGCGTTGGAACTGGCGGGCGAGGTACACAGAACCCTGCAGGACCCGGCCATGGCGGAGGCCTACTTCTTTGGCATGTATGGCAATGAACCGCACAAGTGGAGCGACCACCTGATCGGCGTCGAGCGACTGCGCTCCATCACCAACTATTTCACCCGCATGCGCTTCTGCAAGGAAGACGGCACCCTGGACCTGGTGACCAAGCAGGGCCCACTGGCGGCCCACCACGATTACAAACCCTGGTTCAGTTATAAGAACCGTAAAACCAAAAACGACCGGGTGATCTTCGGCCACTGGGCGGCGCTGGAGGGTGAAGCGAACACGAAGAATGTGTACGCGCTGGATACAGGGTGTGTGTGGGGTGGATATCTCACCGCCCTGCGGCTGGAAGATGAATCATTTTATTGTGCGGATTGCACCCCATAGACCGGGCGCCCGTGCCACACAGCCCCTTTCGCTCGCCGATAGCTAGCCGACACCTACAAACCGCCCGGCAGGCGTAACCCCCGCAAGCAGCTACACCCTGCGCCCTTTCTCTCATCCCCCACCACCCCTGATTACAATTTCCTCCTCCCCCTCCGGGTGGGATGCCGTTTGATCACGCCTGGCCTCTAATCAATTTTCCGATTTTGTACATGCAATCAGCACCCGTCGGTTTGAGGGGGCGCATGTAGCGATGGTGTGTCCGCTTGCGGCGAACAACAACGGCGCAGGCTGGCAGAAAATTAATAATAGAAACAATAAGGTCATACAGCATGCAAGCTTCCTCGCGCACGCGCGGGCGCAAACGTCGCGCCTGTCATATTCGTACGGTCTCTCTTCTGGCGATCGCTATCTCCGCCTCGGCCGGTAGTACTGCCCAGACTACAAACTCCGAACTTTCCCTGGTCAATATTCCCGGCACGATCCAGACCCCGATCGGGTGCGCTGGCGACTGGGATCCAGCCTGCGAAGCGTCGCAACTGAGCTACGATGCGAACGATGATCTGTGGCGAGGCACCTACACCCTGCCCGCGGGTGATTACGAATACAAAGTGGCGATCAACGGATCCTGGGACGAAAACTACGGCGGCTACGCCGATGCGGGCGGCGGCAATATCCCGCTGAACCTCGCAGCCGAGCGCTCGGTTACATTCATCTATGACCACGCGACCAACTGGATTGCAGACAACGTAAGACACTCCATCGTCACCGCAGCGGGTGACTTTCAGAGCGAACTGGGCTGCCCCGGGGACTGGCAGCCCGATTGTCTGCAGACCTGGCTCCAGGACGTAGACGGCGACGGCATCTACACCTTCATTACCGATGCGCTACCCGCTGGTGATTACCAGATGAAAGCGGCTCTGAATGAGGGCTGGGATGAAAGTTACGGCGACGCCAATGGGCAAAATATTGCGTTTACGGCAGAGGCAGGAAAAGAAGTCTATTTTGCCTTCGACAGCAACACAAAAAACGTAGTGGTCAGCACGGACGGTGTCCCCCGTGGTGACCTGACCACCGACAAAGCACACTGGGTCGATAGCAACACCATCGTATGGCCGGTTACCCTGCCCGAAGGTGGCAGCGCCCAATTGGTGGCGAGCACGAGCGCCACACTGACCCTTGGCCCGGATGGTGTCACCGGCGATACCGCAATTCCCCTGACCCACAACGCCGGCGGCCCGGCCGAAGCGGTCAGCGAAAAATTCCCGCACCTGGCAAATGCCACCACCTTCACGGTACCGACCGACGCCGATATCCATGCACTGGTTAAAGGCCAACTGGCCGTGGCAATTTTCGATGCCGAAGGTACGATCGTCGATGCCACCGGCGTGCAAACACCGGGCGTGCTGGATGCACAATTCGCCTACGAAGGGACGCTCGGTGCGATGGTTGGCGAAAACGCCATTGAGTTTGCCCTGTGGGCACCCACGGCAAAATCCGTCAGGGTGCACCTGTTCGACAGCGGCGATCAGTACGCACCGACCACCCAGGTGGATATGACCGAAAACAATGGCGTGTGGACTGCCTCTACCAGTATCGACTGGGACCGCAAGTTCTATATGTACGAAGTAGAGGTCTACTCCTATGCGACACGCAAGATCGAAAACAACTGGGTGACCGACCCCTACTCCCTGAGCCTCTCCACCAACTCCTACAAGTCTCAGATCGTCAACCTGAATGACGATGACCTGAAACCGGAAGGCTGGGACTCGTTGATGAAGCCGGCATTGGCGAAGGCGGAAGATATTTCCGTATACGAACTGCACGTGCGTGATTTCAGCATCGAAGACGACATGGTGAGTGAGCCCGCCCGTGGAACCTTTGCGGCCTTTGCCGAAGACGGTCGCGGCAGCCTGCACCTGGCGGAACTAGCGGCAGCTGGGCTGACCCACGTGCACCTGCTGCCCGCGTTTGACTTCGCTACTGTAAATGAAGCACGCGAGGAACTGAAAACGACTGGCGATCTCAGTGTTTACGCCGCAGACAGCACCGAGCAGCAGGCCGCCGTTAACGCTATCCGCGATGAAGATGGCTTCAACTGGGGTTACGACCCGCTGCACTTCACCGTCCCGGAAGGCAGCTATTCCACCGACCCGAACGGTGTGCAGCGGATTATCGAGTTCCGCGAGATGGTCCAGTCACTGAGTGATATGGGCCTGCGTGTGGTGATGGATGTGGTGTACAACCACACCAGCTCCTTTGCCCAGTACGACAACTCTATACTGGACAAGATCGTTCCCGGCTATTACCACCGTCGTAACGGCGAGGGTTTTGTGGAAATGAGCAGCTGCTGTGCAAACACCGCCAGCGAGCACACCATGATGGAAAAGCTGATGCGCGATTCCATGAAAACCTGGGCCACCGCCTACAAGGTAGACAGCTTCCGCTTTGACCTGATGGGCCACCACAGCAAGGAAAACATCCTGAACGTGGCCAGTGATCTGCAGGCTCTCACCCTGGAGGCCGACGGCGTAGATGGCTCCTCCATGTATCTGTACGGGGAAGGCTGGAACTTCGGTGAGGTGGTTGACGATGCTCGCTTCGTGCAGGCACGCCAAAGCAATATGGCAGGCACCGGTGTCGGTACCTTTAATGATCGCCTGCGGGATTCCGTGCGCGGCGGGAATCCGTTCGGCGGATTCGAGGAGCAGGGTTTTGGTACCGGACTGTTCACCGACAGCAATGGCAAGTTCGGCGGAGACGATGAGCGCGCAACCCTGCTGACACTGGCGGATAAAGTGCGTATCAGCCTCGCTGGTAACCTGGCCGACTATGCACTGGAAACTTCCGTCGGCACCACGTTGACCGGCGCCGAGCTGATCTACAACGGCCAGCCCACAGGCTACACCGGCGACCCGCAGGAGTCGATCAACTACGTTGCCGCCCACGACAACGAAACCCTGTTCGACGGCATCCAGATCAAGGCCAACAGCACCACCACGGTTGCCGATCGAGTGCGCCTGCAGAACTTCAGTACCTCACTGGTGATGCTCGCCCAGGGGGTACCGTTCATACACGCCGGCCAGGAAATCCTGCGCTCCAAATCCATGGACCGCGACAGTTACAACTCCGGCGACTGGTTCAACGCCATCGATTACTCGCTGGCTACCGACAACTGGGGCGCGGGCCTGCCGATTGCCGACAAGAATCAGGACCACTGGGGGCTGATGGCACCGCTACTGGCAAACCCGGATATTGCACCGCAGCAGGCAGATCGTGAGTTTGCGCTGGCGGTATTCAAAGAGTGGCTGCAGATCCGCGCCAGCAGTGGGCTCTTCCGACTGCCGACAAAAGAAGCGGTTCAGTCCGTGGTCTCTTTCGCCAACACCGGTCCGGACCAGATTCCCGGCCTGATCGCCATGCACCTGAATGACCCGGCGGGGGAGTTTGATGCGGATACGTCGCAGATTCTGGTGCTGTTTAACGGCGGCGCAGAGGATCAGGAATTCACCCTCGCCTCTGCCACCGACCTGCCCTTCACTTTGCATGAGGTGCAGCAGGCATCCGCGGATACGGCACTGGCAACTGCTTCCGTCACCGACGGTGTGTTCACGGTACCGGCGCGCACCACTGCGGTATTCAGCCTCGCGCGGGAAGACGACAGTTCAATCCCGGAAGATGAGGAAGACACCGACCAGGGTGAAGATGAGAATGAAGACGAAGGCAATGACTCCAGTGGTGGCGCCACCGGCTTTGCCCTGCTGGCTCTTCTCGCCGCTGCCCTGCTGCGTCGCCGCCGTATCTAAACGACGCTTCGCTCACAGCTAATAAAAAACCCGGCTTTTCGCCGGGTTTTTTATTCATTCCATACGCCGATCGATAGGCCCTCGGCCGGGTAGGAAAGGTGAATCACTCACGATCACCTCCACCTGCTGCAACCACAGGTCCGGATTTGATTCGGTGCGCGGTTACAAGATTCCCAGATACAGCACCACAATCGCCGCAACAAGGTTGTTACATAAATGCAACAGCATAGGCAGCAGTACACTGCCGCTTTTTTCCCGCGTAAATCCGAGAATTAATGCGAAAGCGAAGATGAAACCAAGCTGCACCAGGTTGTACTGGCCCCAGTGCAGCAGGGTAAACAGCACAGAGGTCAGCAGCAGGGTGCCGCTAAAGCCCAGGCGGGTGTTGCGCCAGGCCTGGAACAGGTAGCCGCGGAAAACCAGCTCTTCCAGTAGCGGTGCGGCAATGACCAGAACCAGCGCGAGAAGCAGGTGCTTGCTACCCGCCAGGGTCTGCATGAAATCGCCCGCGTCAATCTCGAACAGGCGGTACACGATAAATTGCGTGGCGAGAAATGCTGCCAGCACTGCGAGCCAGGGCAGTATTTGGTTCACGGGGAATGCGCGGATAGCCAGGGTCTGGCCAGCGCTCTGATGTTTAAAACGGGAAACTAGTAGCAGCACCGGCAGGATGAGTGCGAACTGCGCCAGATACATGCCAGCCATGGCACCGGGAGTAGCGGCGTGGGCGGCGACCTGGGCTTGGATCACCGCGGGGTCCATCACTTGCCCCTGCGCGCCCAGCTGTGCACCGAGATAGCCGCCGTAGCCTGCGATATAGAAAAATACGCCGATAAAATGCAGCAGCGCGAACACCACCAGCCAGCCCGTGGCACGCCATGGCGCGGGTACGACTTGTTCAGAGGTGAAATGTTCGCTCGGGTCGCCGGCGGGGGAGGATGCGGTATGTTCCATGACGATTCCTGTGTTCCTTTTGATGATTTCCTTTGCCAGCCGGTCATCCAGTCCGGCAAAGCTACCGGCGCATGATTATTCGAATTTGCGCAGACTTCAACAATCTGCCATTACACGCCATTACACAGATTCGCTCACCCCAGGCCTTCATTGAGACGATCGCACCAAGTACACAACAAAAACAAAAACGGGCCCGCAGGCCCGCTTGATGATCCCATTGAGATCCGGCATCCGCCGCCCGATCGTGGCAGACGCCAGTGCGCTACTCCGCATACCCCTTGGGGTTCTGCGACTGCCAGCGCCAGGTATCCTCCACCATACGTTTCAGGCCGAGCTCGGTTTTCCAGCCTAACTCCTGCTCTGCATAGGTGGGATCGGCATAACACGCGGCGATGTCACCGGGGCGACGGGGAACCACTTTATAAGGGATCTCTTTATCCGCAGCCTCGGCAAAAGCGCGCACAATTTCCAGCACCGAGCTGCCGCGACCGGTACCCAGGTTGTAGGTGTAGCAGTCTGCCGCAGTATCGGCCCGCTGCAGCTTGTTCAGCGCCGCGAGATGACCGCGGGCGAGATCGACCACGTGGATGTAGTCCCGCACACCGGTGCCGTCGGGGGTGGGGTAGTCGTCGCCAAACACCTGCAGCTGGGGCAGGCGGCCCACAGCGACCTGGGCGACGTAAGGCAGCAGATTATTGGGGATACCCGCGGGGTCCTCGCCAATGGTGCCGCTCTCGTGGGCGCCAATGGGATTGAAGTAGCGCAGCAGGCTCACCTTCCACTGGTTACCCGGAGCCTTGCACAGGTCCCGCAACATATCTTCCACCATCAGCTTGCTGGCGCCGTAGGGGTTGGTGGCCCCGGTGGGGAAGTCTTCGCGAATGGGCACCGTCGCCGGGTCGCCATAGACCGTGGCCGAGGAACTAAAAATCAACTGGCGCACACCAAACTCTTCCATGACCTCACACAGAGTGAGGGTGCCCGCAACATTATTCTGGTAATAGCGCAACGGAATGGAAACTGATTCGCCAACCGCCTTGAGTCCGGCGAAGTGAATTACCGCAGAGACATTGTGTTCGCGAAAAATGTTGCGCAGGCCTTCGGCGTCCTGAATATCCACCTGGTGGAAAGGCACAGACTTGCCGGTTATAGCCTCGACCCGGCGCAGGGCTTCTTCGCTGCTATTGCAGAGATTATCCACCACGACGGGCTCAAACCCTGCCTGCAGTAGCTCGACACAGGTATGACTGCCAATATACCCGGCGCCCCCGGTTACCAGAACTTTCATGATCTTCCTTTTCTTTGGATTTACAGTCGCGTACTTGCGCGATTTTCAGGTCAGGCGCAGCGCACATCACCCACCGCCCTCGACGCTGTCTTAGTGCGACCTATTCTACGCCTTAAACCGGCCTCGCAAAACTGACACTTCTTTCAACCTATGTTGTGCCTATCTACCGTTGAAGGCCACAGCGCTGACTATCCTGAAAGTGCGGGACCTGATAGCAGGCCCCCTGTTGCGACAGCAGCATCGTCGCGCAATCAATAGGTAATAAAGATAGCGATCTCGCGCGCCAGCGCCCTTCAGCATTCGTTGCGAGATGTATTCGCGGTCATCACACGCTGCAGCGCAGTAGGCACTCCACGGCAGGAGGCCGGTAACTGACGCGGTACGCTACAGGGAGTCGTAAACCATGTCGATATTCAATCACTACCTGGAACGCTACGAGTCGATTCAGGAGGAAGAACTCACCATCCAGGAGTACCTGGAACTATGTAAAAACGACCGCAGCGCCTACGCATCTCCGGCAGAGCGTATGCTGATGGCCATTGGCGAGGCGGAGCTGATCGACACCTCCCGCGACCCACGACTCTCGCGCATCTTTTCCAACAAGGTGATCAAGCGCTACAAGGCATTCAATGAATTTTACGGCATGGAGGAAGCGATCGAGCAGATTGTTTCTTTCTTCCGCCATGCAGCCCAGGGGCTGGAAGAGAAGAAGCAGATACTGTACCTGCTCGGCCCTGTTGGCGGCGGCAAGTCCTCCCTGGCGGAGCGCCTCAAGGCGATGATGGAGCAGATCCCGATCTACGCCATCAAGGGCTCCCCGGTGTTCGAATCCCCCCTTGCGCTATTTTCCCCTCACGAAGACGGGCAGATTCTGGAGGAGGACTACGGCATTCCGCGTCGCTATGTAAACACCATCATGTCGCCCTGGGCGGTAAAGCGCCTGCATGAATTCAACGGTGATATCACCAAATTCAAGGTGGTGAAAATCCGTCCGTCCATTCTGGATCAGATCAGCATCGCCAAAACCGAGCCGGGCGACGAGAACAACCAGGATATTTCTGCGCTGGTGGGTAAGGTGGATATCCGCAAGCTGGAAGACTTCCCGCAGAATGACCCGGACGCCTACAGCTTTTCCGGCAGCCTGTGCCGTTCCAACCAGGGCCTGATGGAATTTGTGGAGATGTTCAAGGCGCCCATCAAGGTGCTGCACCCGCTCCTCACCGCCACCCAGGAAGGCAACTACAACAGTACCGAGGGCCTCGGCGCAATTCCTTTCAACGGGATCATTCTCGCCCACTCTAACGAATCCGAGTGGCAGACCTTCCGCAATAACCGCAACAATGAAGCCTTCCTCGACCGCATCTATATCGTCAAGGTGCCTTACTGCCTGCGGGTGAAGGAAGAAATGAAGATCTACGACAAACTTCTGGAGCACAGCTCGCTGTCCAAGGCACCCTGCGCCCCGGATACCCTGCGTATGCTGGCACAGTTTTCGGTATTGTCTCGCATCAAGAACCCGGAAAACTCCAGTGTGTTCTCCAAGATGCGGGTGTATGACGGTGAAAACCTAAAAGACACCGATCCGAAAGCGAAAACCATTCAGGAATACCGGGACAACGCCGGGGTGGACGAGGGCATGAACGGCCTGTCTACCCGCTTCGCTTTCAAGATCCTGTCCAAGGTGTTCAACTTCGACGCCACGGAAGTCGCCGCCAACCCGGTGCATCTCTTGTATGTACTCGAGCAGCAGATCGAACAGGAACAGTTTCCGCCGGAGATTCAGGAAAACTATCTGGGCTTTATCAAGGAATACTTGGCACCGCGCTACGTGGAATTTATCGGCAAGGAAATCCAGACGGCCTACCTTGAGTCCTATGCGGAGTATGGCCAGAACCTGTTCGACCGCTATGTCACTTACGCGGACTTCTGGATTCAGGATCAGGAATATCGCGATCCGGAAACCGGTGAGATCCTCGACCGCGCGGCACTGAACGAGGAGCTTGAGAAAACCGAAAAACCTGCGGGCATTTCCAACCCGAAAGATTTCCGCAACGAGATCGTCAACTT
This sequence comes from Microbulbifer sp. Q7, assembly GCF_001639145.1. Classification (NCBI taxonomy): domain Bacteria; kingdom Pseudomonadati; phylum Pseudomonadota; class Gammaproteobacteria; order Cellvibrionales; family Microbulbiferaceae; genus Microbulbifer; species Microbulbifer sp. Q7. The sequence goes on from NZ_LROY01000001.1 coordinate 74,179, forward strand.
CGTACTACGCGCCCGCGCTGGCAACCAGGGCAAGAATCCGGACTGGCGGTCCTACGAGAAGCTGCGTTCGGTCATCGAGAAGAAGATGTTCTCCAATACCGAGGATCTGCTGCCAGTGATTTCCTTCAACACCAAGGCCTCGGCAGACGATCAGAAGAAACATGCGGACTTTGTGGCGCGCATGGTTGAGCGCGGCTACACCGAGAAGCAGGTGCGGCTGCTTTCCGAGTGGTACCTGCGGGTGCGCAAGTCTCAGTAACTGCTGAAGGGTTGTTTCTTGAAATCCTACGGTGGCGGCCCTGCCACCGGTGGAGCTCTTCGAGACACGCCGTGAACCCATCCCTGGGGGCTTGTCCGTCGGGTCCCTCCGACGGACAGTCTCGAAGAGCTCCACCGGCGCCAGGGCCTTCAGACAATCCATCCAGCTTCGTAAATAGTGCAGCAGCTGGATCTAATTGCTGGGCGCGTCGCCACTAGCGAGCGACACGGCCAAAGCAATATAAGGCAGTACTATGAGCTACATCATCGACCGTCGCCTGAATGGCAAGAAGAAAAGCACCGTTAATCGCCAGCGTTTTTTGCGCCGCTATAAATCGCACATCAAGAAAGCCGTCGGCGAGGCCATGAACAGCCGATCGATCACCGACTTGGGTGCCGGCGAGAAAATCAGCATCCCCACCCGCGACCTCAATGAGCCCATTTTTTCAAATGGCCGTGGCGGCCATATGGAACAGGTTCTTCCTGGCAACAAGGAATTCGTTACCGGTGATCGCATTCCTCGACCCGGCCAGGGCCAGGGGCAAGGCAGCGGCGGCAGCGGCGCCAGTGACAGCGGCGAAGGGATGGATGAATTTGCCTTTCAAATTTCCCAGGAAGAGTTCCTCGAATTCATGTTCGAAGGGCTGGAGCTGCCGAACATGGTGAAGCGCAAGCTCGCCGGCAACGATGCCTTCCACGTGGTACGCGCAGGCATCAGCAACGAGGGCACGCCCGGCAGGCTCAATGTGGTCCGCTCTATGCGCGCAGCGAACGCCCGGCGTATCGCACTGAGTGGCGGCAAGCGCCGCAACCTGAAATTGCTGGAGCAGGAGATTGAACAGGAAGAAAACAAGGACCCAGCACTGCGCGACCAGCGCAGGCTCGAGCAGCTGCGATTAGAAGTCGAGGACCTCAAAAGCCGCATCAAGCGCATCCCGTTTCTCGATGACTTCGACCTCAAGTACAACCTGCTGGTAAAACAACCCAGACCCAGCTCGAAAGCGGTCATGTTTTGCCTGATGGACGTATCCGGCTCCATGAACCAAGCCACCAAGGATATGGCCAAGCGGTTTTTCCTGCTGCTTTACCTGTTTTTACAGCGCAGCTATGAATATACCGAGGTGGTGTTTATCCGGCATCACACCAGTGCCAAAGAAGTAGACGAGCAGGAGTTTTTCTACTCCCGCGAAACTGGTGGCACCATCGTTTCCAGCGCTCTGAAAATGATGCGCGACATCATGCGCGAACGTTATCCCGCCAGTGAGTGGAATATCTACGGTGCCCAGGCATCCGATGGGGACAACTGGAACGACGACTCCAGTACCTGCCACAAAATTCTGATCGACGACATCATGCCCCACGTCCAGTACTACTCCTACGTGGAAATCACCCCCAGGGACCACCAGGCACTGTGGGACGAATACCAGAGTGTGGCGCAGGTGTTTCCTGAACACTTCGCCATGGAGCAGATTGTCGATGTCGGGGATATCTATCCGGTATTCCGCCAGCTATTTACCCAGAAGGTTGCCGCGTAATGCTCGATACTGCACTCAGTAACAAGCAGCCCATTTCCACAACCTCCGAGTGGACTTTCGAGCTCATTCAGGAGTACGACCGGGAAATCGCGCTGCTGGCCAAGGAATTTGGCCTGGACACCTACCCCAACCAGATTGAGGTCATCAGCTCCGAGCAGATGATGGACGCCTACTCATCGGTTGGCATGCCGGTGGGCTACAACCACTGGTCCTTCGGTAAGCAATTCATCAGCGTGGAGAATAATTATCAGCGGGGGCGCATGGGGCTGGCGTACGAGATCGTGATCAACTCCAATCCGTGCATCGCCTACCTGATGGAAGAAAACACCATGACCATGCAGGCACTGGTGATTGCCCATGCCAGCTATGGTCACAACTCCTTTTTCAAGGGAAATTACCTGTTCCGCACCTGGACCGATGCCAGCAGTATTATCGATTACCTGCTGTTTGCGAAAAACTATATCGCGCGCTGCGAGGAGCGACACGGTGTGGATGAAGTGGAGGCCCTACTGGACAGCTGCCACGCGCTGATGAATTACGGCGTCGATCGCTACAAGCGCCCCTACCCCATTTCCGCCCATGAAGAAGAGCGCCGCCAGAAAGAACGCGAGGAGTACCGGCAGCGCCAGCTGAACGACCTGTGGCGGACAATACCGAAAATGGACGGGGCCGAAGAATTGGCACAACCCCACCGCTTCCCGGACGAGCCGCAGGAAAACATTCTTTACTTTATCGAGAAAAATGCACCCCTGCTGGAGAACTGGCAGCGTGAACTGGTGCGTGTCGTGCGCAAGCTGGCGCAGTACTTTTATCCCCAGCGCCAGACCCAGGTCATGAACGAGGGCTGGGCCACCTTCTGGCATTACACCCTGCTGAACGAGCTGCACGCCCGGGGCAAGGTGACCGATGGCTTCATGATGGAGTTTCTCACCAGCCACACCAGCGTGATCTACCAGCCACCCTACGACAGCCCCTACTACAACGGTATCAATCCCTACGCACTTGGCTTCAGTATCTTTACGGATTTGCGGCGTATTTGCGAAAACCCCACGCCGGAGGACCGCGCCTGGTTCCCGGATATCGCAGGCAGCAACTGGAAAGAAACCCTGCAATTCGCCATGCGCGACTTCAAGGACGAAAGCTTTATCCTGCAGTTCCTCTCACCCAAGGTGATGCGGGATATGAAACTGTTTTGTATTTCCGACGACGACCGGGAGAAAGAAATCGAGGTAGGGGCCATTCACAATGAGGATGGCTACCGGGAACTTCGTGCCAAGCTGGCAGGGCAGTACAACCTGGGCAATCGCGAGCCCAATATTCAGGTTTACTCGGTAGACACGCGCGGCGACCGCTCAATCACCCTGCACCACACCCAGCACCAGCGCAGACCACTGGGCAAGGACACCGGCGAGGTACTGCGCCACCTGCATCGCCTGTGGGGATTTGACGTACACCTGCACAGTCTGAATGGCGATGAAGTAACAGCGAGCTTCCATTGCCCGGAGCTCGGCAGGGATCGGTCAGAAGAGGAAGAATCCATGCTGGTGCCCAAGCCGATTTGAAATCGGCTCAAGAAAAGCGAGTGCGAGTCAGCGGCCGGGTGCGCTCGCGGGCTGGCGAACCACCAGCCTTACCCTGTCGGGGATCACCAGGGGATCACGCATCCAGCAATAAATTGATACGACCCACCAACTCGTTGCGATCGCAATTGGCGGCAACCACCGCATCGGCACCGGCGTCGAGCCAGCGCTGCGGATTTGCTTCTCCGGCCGGCGCAATCACCAGCACACTCAACGAAGAAAAGTCACTGCGAGAGCGCACACAATCCAGCACCTGGAAGCCATTCAAGCCTTCAAGGCTGGTATCCAGCACCAGCATGGCCGGTTTACTCGTCGCCAGTATGGCACCCGCACTGAAGCTATCACCCGCGATTTCCACTTCCACGCTCGCCTGCTGCAGCAGCGGACGGCATCCCGCCAGTTCCGGCGCCGTCGATACCAGCAGCACCTTGCGGGTTGCACTACCCAGCTCGGCAGGCACCGGCATGGCGTTATCCCGCAGGAAGCCGACAAAATCTTCAACGCAGATACGGTGGTCGCCGCGTCCGGGAAGCTTGTACGCCTTCAGCTGACCGCGTTCAATCCAGCGGATGACGGTACGAAAATTCACCCCACAGTACCGGGCGGCCTCCCCGGTAGTGAGCACATGCACTTCGCTCATTTTGTAACTATCCCCCACGAATCGCACTTTTATTTATTGATTATGCTGAATTAAACCAAAAAAACAGGTGTAAATTCTATGCCTATATATGTTTAACGAACCAACGGACATATCCCTCAATAAAAGTTTGATAGCCATGGTTGACAGTTAAGTCAGGTTAAATAGAATGGACAGGATGTTGCACTGGATGATTTAACCATCTGTAACAGGCGCTATCTGCATCGACTCTGTAGCCTTTTGTAACCAACTACAGGTCCAGCAGCGCTTCCAGCGCACGCGAGCTTGTTGGGATTCCCTCTCTTTACGAATACCCTAAGACCCTGGGCCCCCTTGTATTTTCGGGGCCTTTTTTTTATCTTCCCGCCTCTTATATTTCCTACTATTTCCTGACAGATGCCGTTTCCGACGACGTAACGCTCAGGTTCAGCAGTATTTATGGCCACCTCCGCCTCCGCAATATTTACCGCACCCGCCGGGTCCCACCGGAGAGCCAGGCTGTGAAATGCTACCTGGTTGGCGGCGCCGTACGTGACCGCCTGCTCCAGCGCCCGATACACGAACGCGATTGGGTCGTTGTCGGCGCTACAGAGGGGGCCATGCGGGACAGGGGTTTCCGTCCGGTGGGTAAGGACTTTCCGGTGTTTTTGCACCCGGACACCGGCGAGGAATACGCTCTCGCCCGCACCGAGCGCAAGAGCGGTCATGGCTACGGCGGCTTTACCGTTCACGCCAGCCCCGATGTCACCCTGGAACAGGACCTCCAACGGCGGGACCTCACCGTCAATGCCATGGCGGAAACCGAAGCCGGTGAAATCGTAGACCCCTACGGTGGCCAGGCCGACCTCGAGGCCCGCAAGCTCCGCCACGTCTCGCCTGCCTTCAGCGAAGACCCCCTGCGCATCCTGCGTGTGGCACGGTTCGCCGCTCGCTATGCACCGCTGGGCTTTCGCGTCGCCACCGAAACCATGACGCTGATGCGCGGCATGGTGGATGCGGGAGAGGTAGAGCATCTGGTCGCCGAACGGGTTTGGAAAGAAGTGAGCCGCGCGCTGACGGAACCGCGGCCTGACGTTTTCATTCGGGTGCTGCGGGAATGCGGTGCACTCAAGGTGTTACTGCCAGAAGTCGACCGCCTGTTCGGCGTGCCGCAGCCGGTACTGCATCACCCGGAAATCGACACCGGCGACCACGTCCTGCTGGCGCTACAGCAGGCCCCCGCAGAGCTACCGGTGCGCTTTGCCGTGCTGGTGCACGATCTGGGCAAGGGTGTCACGCCCGAGCATGTGCTGCCCAGCCACCGCGGTCACGAGGCCGCCGGCTTGCCGCTGGTGAAAGGCGTCTGCCAGCGCCTGCGGGTGCCCAACCACATCACCGCACTGGCGCTCGGTGTATGCGAGTACCACCTGCATTGCCACAAGGCGTTCGAGTTGCGCCCCCAGACCATTATGAAGATGCTGCGCGCACTGGATGCGCTGCGCAGGCCGGAGCGGTTTGAACAATTCCTCGAGAGCTGTGAGGCTGATGCCCGTGGCCGCCTGGGACTCGAAGACCGTGAATACCCGCAAGTCGACTACCTGCGCGCCGCACGTACGGCCGCAGCCAGCGTCGACCCGCAGACACTCATCGCCCAGGGGTATCAGGGCGCCGAACTGGGCAAGGCGCTAGAGCGCGCGCGCCTTGAGGCGGTCGCGGATCTCAAGAAGACCTACGGGGCACCGGGGCACCCCTGAAGCAAAAGGCCTGATACGCCGGCCTTGCCACCAAATACAATAACTGGAGTCACACCATGGCCAGCGTCCTGATTACCGGCGCCGCCGCCCGCCTCGGGCGCGCCATTGCCGAAGAGCTGCACCGAGACCACCAGGTGGTTATTCACTACCGTCATTCCGCAGAGGCGGCCCGCAAGCTGGCGGAAAGCCTTAACGCGCTGCGACCAAACTCCGCCACCGCCCTACACAGCGACCTGCGCACCAAAGCCGATTGTGAACAGCTCGCTGCCGCCGCCACTGAGTGCTTTGGCGGACTGAGCCTGCTGGTCAACAATGCCTCGGCGTTTTACCCCACCCCCATCGGCAGCGCCAATGAGCAGCAGTGGGATGAACTGATGGGCAGCAACCTCAAGGCACCGTTTTTTCTCAGCCAAGCGCTGGCACCCGCTCTGGCCAAAGCCGGAGGCTGCATCGTCAATCTCGCGGATATTCACGCGGAAAAACCCATGCCCGGGCACACGATTTACAGTGCGGCAAAAGCGGGACTGGTGATGATGACCAAGAGTCTGGCCCGTGAGCTGGCGCCGGCGGTGCGGGTGAACGCCGTGGCCCCCGGAGCAATTCTCTGGCCAGAGCATGAGAGTGAAGGCTATAACAAGGAGCAGATATTGGCGCGCATCCCCATGCAGCGCAGTGGTGACCCATCGGACATCGCTCGCACGGTGCGCTTCCTCGCCGCCGACGCCCCGTATATCACCGGGCAGGTCATCGCCGTCGATGGCGGCCGCAGCCTGAACATCTGACCCTCCGAACCATTAACGCGAGTACGAGCCAGTGAGCGATAAACAGTTTATTTCCGCCCAGTCACTTTTGGAGGACTCTTTCACCCTGGCGCTGAAGGTGGTCGAAAGTGGCTTTATGCCCGACTACATCGTCGGTGTCTGGCGCGGTGGTGCGCCCATCGGCATTGCGGTGCAGGAGATGTTCGATTTCCTGGGTTTCCACGCCGACCATATTGCCATCCGCACCTCGTCCTATACCGGAGTGGACCAGCGCAGTAAGGAGGTGATCGTGCACGGACTCACCTATCTGATCAAACGGGTGGAATCCCACCAGAAGATGCTGATCGTCGACGACGTTTACGACACTGGCCTGAGCATCCAGCAGGCCATTACCGACCTGCGCAAAGCGTGCAAAAAAAACACCCCGGAAATCCGTATTGCCTGCCCCTACTTTAAACCGACCCGCAATCGCACCGACCAGGAGCCAGACTATTACCTGCACAAGACGGACGAATGGCTGGTGTTCCCCCACGAATTGAAGGGCCTGTCGGAAGAAGAGATTCTGGAAAACAAACCGGAGCTGCGCCGGCACCAGGAACTATTGAAGCGCGTAAAGAACACCAAAGCCTGAGGGCGACCCCGGTCGCCCGCAGGCTTCAGCCGCTGTGCGCCAGCGGCTCACCATTCTCGTCCACAAACAACACATCCCGCACGCTGAGCACTTCGCCAGCGGCATTCTGTACCGCCACCTGCGCAATCGCTTCGCCGGTGGTGCGCGCCACCAGCTGCATGGCATCCTTGCCCCCATTCCAGCGCTCGCTCCACTGCCGCAGTGCGACCACCACCGTGAACAGGTCACGTCCCTTTTCGGTGAGGCGATACTCGTAACGGGTTCCGTGTTCGCCCACATTCACGCGGGTCATCACACCGTTTTCCACCAGACGGGACAGGCGGTCACACAAGATATTCTTGGCGATGCCCAGGCTCTTCTGGAAATCCACAAAGCGTCGCGTACCCAGCATCGCCTGCTTGATTACCAGCAGGGACCACCAGTCGCCCACTTCATTCAGGGCGCAGGCCACCGAGCAGCCAGGATCGTCAAATCGTTTACGTGTCATACAAAACAGTATAAGCGAAACGGTTGCATTAAAAAACCAAATGCAGTTTCATAACGCAACCTAATTGGCGGGTCACCCGTAACCCGGCCCCGCCAATGGCTAACTGAAGCGTCTGTAAACGAGATTTCGGAGAGTGTTATGAGCGGCAACCTGGACAGCCTATTGCGTCCTTTCGAACACAAATCCCTGAAGCTGCGCAATCGCGTGGCCATGGCCCCCATGACCCGCACCGCCTCCCCCGGCTACGTCCCTAACGACCAGGTGGCCGGCTACTACCGCCGCCGCGCGGAAGGCGAGGTGGGCCTGATTATCACCGAGGGCACCTTTGTCGACGGCAAAGCCGCCAACGGCTACGAGAATGTCCCCGCTATCTACGGTGACGAAGCGCTGGCGGGCTGGAAGAAGGTGGTCGATGAGGTACACGCGGCCGGGGGCCAGATCATTCCCCAGCTCTGGCATGTGGGTGCGGTACGCAAAGAAGGGGTCGGCCCAGACAAATCCGTGCCCGGCTACTCCCCCTCCGGCCTGTTCAAGCCCGGCAAGGCCAATGGCCACGCCATGACCAAGGAAGACATCCAGGATGTCGTGCGCGCATTCGCGGACGCCGCCAGGGCCGCCAAGGAAGTGGGCTTTGACGGTGTGGAGATCCACGGTGCCCACGGCTATCTCATCGACCAGTTCTTCTGGGAAGGTACCAACGTGCGCGACGACGAGTACGGCGGCTCCATTGAAAACCGAACCCGATTTGCGGTGGAAATCGTCAAAGCGGTACGCGCAGCGGTCGGGGAAGACTTCGCCATCGTGCTGCGCTACTCCCAGTGGAAGCAGCAGGACTACGACGCAAAGCTGGCGCAGACCCCGGAAGAGCTGAAACGCTTCCTGACACCGCTGGTGGACGCCGGTGTAGACATCTTCCATGCCTCCACCCGCCGTTTCTGGGAGCCGGAGTTTGATGGTTCCGACATGAACCTGGCAGGCTGGACCAAGGAACTTACCGGCAAACCGGTTATTTCCGTGGGCAGCGTCGGCCTCGACGATGACTTTATCGGCGGCAACAACCAGGGCATGGGCGGCACCGCCAACCCCACCGGCCTGGACGAGCTGGTCCGCCGCATGGACCGCAACGAATTCGACCTGATCGCCGTCGGCCGCGCCCTGCTGCAGGACCCGAACTGGCTGCAGAAAGTGAAACAGGGTCGCGAGGAAGAAATCGTTCCATTCACCAAGGAAGCGCTGGCGAGCCTCAGCTAAGCACGGTAGCGATACCGGATAGCTCTGCTATCCGTTAGCTTTCACCGGCAGCATGTCCCAATGTTCGCGCATGGAATTCTTGGTCAGGCAGCGCCGACAACGGCCTTCCAGCCACCTGAAAGGCCCGCGCCAGAGTGGCCAGCGCGGAAAAATTCGGCAACCAGGCCCCCGCCTGAGGGCGGGGCGCAGCTTACTTTCCGTACCGTTTTGGATAGAGGTCGAAAGTGATTTCCTTTGCCGCCTCTACCATCTCCGGATAGGGAATGTCCGTCACGGTCACAAATCCGATATTGGCATTTTCACCATCGAAAGCACGGCCGGTAACCGGCTCGTCCACGTACTGGAACCAGTGCGCGCCCACCATATAGTCTTTTTCCAGCACGCTGTTCATATAGGCTTTGTACATGCGCGCCCGGTCTTTCTGGTTGGCGGCACTAACGATCCCCGGGTGATAATTGTCCGAGCCCATGGTGGCACCGATATGGAATTCACCAATCACTACCGGTAAATCAATTTCTTCGAGGAAGTCCCACTGATGGGTTTGCATACCTTCTTCGTAAATATTAAAGCTGAGTACATCCGAGTATTTGACGGAGGCCTTGATGATTTCGTCCGGCATCCCCCAATTCGCCATACGTGCGCCCATGTACAAATGATCCGGCAGGTATTCCTGCAGAGTGCCATGCACCACCTTGAAGTACTGCTCTCCCAGCGCCTCAAGCAGCAGGGATAGGTCGGCAACCTGAGCATCGCTGTGATGATTCAGGCTGGCATCGCCTGCAAAAGCATCCCAGCTATCAAATTGACTTTTCCAGGCACGGTTCAGTGCTTTGACGTTGCCGTATTTTTCTTTGAGACGTTCGGTAAAGGCCAGCTTGGCTGGACTCTCGGCTGCGTCTTTGCTCAGTGCATCGAGAATTACGCCATACCGCTCAGCCACCGTTCCCTCACGCTCCCCCCAGCTTTTTTCGTTGTCGATAAACACACCGATGCACCAGGGTGAGGCCTTTACGTCCCTGGCAATCACCTCAATGGTTGCGCGAGCACGCTCGGCAAATACCGGATCGTAAAAGTCGGGCATCAATCCCCAGTGGTTGGTGTCCCCGGACAGGGTTTGGTAGTCACCAATAATCCAGCCATTGGCGAAGTAAGGCACTTTTTCGTTCGGGTAAAAGGCCGGGTCCACCCAATTGCCGAAGGAGGTGAATCCCCAGCTATGCATACGCTGTAAAGTGACCTCTTCCCACTTTCTGACATAGGACTCCGGTGCGGTTTCACCGTAACGGCGCTCGAGATTGGCACGGTAGAAGCTGTAAGTTTCTCCGTGTGGAATGGGCCCCTTGTGCGTGGAGCGTCGATAGCTGTAGTGATCTGCCAGAGGGTCATCGTATGACGGCAGCCACTCGAACATATCGTGGCGGGTGTCATTGATGACATAGCGGCTTTCACGCACCTTATCGGATACCGGTACGATACCCATCGAGTCTTCCGGGGTAACCTCATCCGCATGGACCACCCGCACCGACGGGTCTTTGAAGTCGATGCCCGTCAATGTGGTCAAGTTCGACATCCGCACATTGGCAGGACCATGGGAAAAGAACAGGTAGCCTTCAGGGTCTACCATCCACCATTTTTCGTCGATTTTTTCCGTGCGAAAAAAGCCCGTCGCCTCAAGCTTGGGCCCATTTTTATAGCCACCAAAGCGAGCACGATCTTTGGGCCCGGTATGCTGCGCAAGGGATGCCAGCTCCCGGTCGGCGAGTGCCTTGAGTTCGGCTTCCGACGATACTTTCAACGGCGTATCTTTTTTGGCAGCCTGACCAAAACGATCCACCAGCTTATTCGTCCAGTCTGCGCCAGACTCGGGGTTGGGGCGCAACTGGATATTGCCCACCTGCAATGCGCGGTCCTGCAACACACCGATGGTGTAGAACGCAATTTTGGTTACTTTGCTGAGGTCGAGCTCGGCATGCCAGGAACGCCATACCATTTTCATGTCGTCCGTCGGCCAGGGCATGGGATTCGCCCACATGCCCTTGTCCATCGCCGCCTTCTCACCGGCCAGTGGAAAAAACACGGTACCCGTGTATCCCTTGGGTACGCTGAGCTCCCGAGACTGGCTATTGCCAGCAGTATCAAACAGTTCCACATAGAAATGTGTGGCCACTGGTGCGAGATTCGCGACATCAAAGGCCAGGTTGAAATCGCCCACTTTGGACAGGTCCCAGGGCTGGTCTGGCACGATATTCAGTACCGGCGTGTGGACGGACGCTGGGAAACGCAGATTGATCGATTGAGGCGTATTTTTATCAACCGCACCGATCTCTGCCTGCTCTGCCACCAGCCAGCCACGCTCCCGGGCGCTGGCAAAATCGACGATGGTAGCGGGCAGCTGCCGGGGTGTCAGTTCGGCAGCCTGTGGGACCGCCAGTACTTGCGCCGCACCGGCTTGCTGGCTATCGATACTGGCCAGGGCCGCTGAGACAGCAACGGCATAGGCCAAGGATTTTAGGGTCATTTTTATTTCCTTTATCGGCGTTGAGCTGAGATCCACAGCAGGTGTGCCTTACAGGATGACCCAAATGTAAATTGTTGACAATATGTGAGAGGGCAAAAAAATCGCCTCGGGGGAGAATGCAAACGGCAAGGAATTCTTGAAGGGAAATAGTGGGCGTCCTTGCCCACTTTATCGGCGGAAGCCCCTAAATCTGGGTACTCGAACCTGAGGGCCAGTCAAATTCCACCGGCCACAGCTTTTGCGAGGACTGGTCGTAGGCTTCCCAAAGCTGCTGGTAGGTTTTGCCGATGACCGGATGCAGGGTATCCGGAGCCAGCTCCGACAGCGGCAGCAGCACAAACGCATTCTTCAGAATTTCATCGCGCGGCAGTTGTATCCCGTCGACTTCGCCGGTGAGATCGTCGTAGGTGAGGATATCGATATCCAGCGTGCGCGCGCTGAATTTTGGCCCGCTGCGCTGGCGACCGTTTTCGTCTTCGATCTGGCGCAGGTGTAATGCCAGCGCGCCCACGGAAAGATCGGTGTCGATGGCGGCGACCAGGTTGTAAAAATCGTCACCAGCAAAACCTACCGCTTCGCTCTCATACACCTGTGAAATGCGCAGGTCACCAAACGCTTTGACTAAGGCGTCCAGACCGGCGCTCAAGTGTTTTTCTCGCTCGATGTTGCTGCCGAGACTCAGGTAAACGGTTGCCATGGTTCAGGCCTCCAAACTTTGTTTGGTACCGCGCTCGATGATGACGCCCACATCGCGCGCGCCGCGCACGGCGCCGGGCTTGGACAGACGCAGGCGCAGCCAGCTCACATTGAATTCTGTGCGCACGATTTCCGCGGCCTGCTCGGCCATGGTTTCCACCAGCAGAAATTCGCTGCCCTCAATAAATGCGATCAGGCGCTTGGCGACCGCCTTGTAATTAAGGGTGTGCTCGATATTGTCGGTGCGCGCTGCCTCGCGGATATCGAATGCCATTTCGATATCCAGGCTGACGGTCTGGCGCACTTCCCGTTCCCAGTCGTAGATGCCGATGATCGTATTGACCTTGAGATCGCGGATATAAACGATATCCAAAGGTAGTCTCCTGTTATTCCGTGTTTATTCCGCGCGCAGGGCGCCAGTTAATTCCGTCAGTGGCCAGCGCGGGCGCACATCAATATCCAGGCCGGCGCGCTGGCCGGCCTGCAGCCGCAGGCAGCCCGCGTAGGCAATCATGGCACCGTTGTCGGTACAGAATTCCTGACGCGGATAGTAGACATCGCAACCGTCCTCCGCGAGGCGCGCTTCCAGGCGCTGGCGCAATAGTTTGTTGGCGGACACACCACCGGCGATGACCAGGGTTTTGCGCCCGGCCTGCTTGAGCGCGCGGCGGCATTTGATGACCAGGGTATCCACCACCGCTTCTTGAAAGGCTGCGGCAATATCCGCACAGGCCTGATCGTCCGGCAGCCCATCTTCCAGGGCGTGCTTTTGCACGGTGGTCAGGGTAAATGTCTTGAGACCGGAAAAACTAAAATCGAGCCCGGGGCGATCGGTCATCGGGCGCGGGAAGGTAAAGCGCAGCGGGTCGCCCTGCTCTGCCAGCGCAGCCAGGCGCGGGCCACCCGGGTAGTCGAGGTCGAGCATCTTGGCCGCCTTATCGAAGGCCTCACCGGCGGCGTCATCCAGGGACTCGCCCAGCAGCGCATACTGGCCAAGGCCCTGCACATCCACCAGCTGGGTGTGGCCACCGGACACCAGCAGGGCCACAAAGGGGAACGCCGGGGGATTCGCTTCCAGCATGGGCGCCAGCAGATGGCCTTCCATATGGTGGACACCGATCGCCGGCACATCCCAGCCATAAGCCAGTGCGCGGCCAGCGCAGGCACCCACCATCAGCGCACCAATGAGACCCGGGCCGGCGGTGTAGGCCACACCATCCACATCGGCGGGCACGGTGCCGCTCTGAGCCATCACTTCGCGAATCAGGGGCAGGAGTTTGCGCACATGGTCGCGACTGGCCAGTTCCGGTACGACGCCACCATAGTCCGCATGCAGCTTCACCTGACTGTAGAGCGTATGTGCCAGCAGGCCGCGCTCGCTGTCGTACAGGGCAACACCGGTTTCGTCACAGGAGGTTTCTATTCCGAGTACTCGCACGGGTTTCCAATGATCCTCAGCAATATCAGCCGGCCTAACCAGAATAGCGGACAAATGACCGCTGCTGACCGGGTTTCAGGGGCGCTATCATACTCTGTGGGGCCCGCGGCTATAAGGGGAATCGAGAAGGGGAATCGTGCTGCCAGACGCCGCGTCGTCCAAAGTTCAGGCACTGTCAGGGCGACCGTAATGCCGACCATATTCACGACTATAGTGATAAGCCCGGTTCCAGCCTGCCATTAACGCCACGGATGCGGCAAAGAACGCGCTTGCAGGCTTGCGAAGGCCAGTTCATCTGTATAGAATTTGCGCCCTCGCTGTGAACCGGCCTCCGGATTGCATCTGCGAGATGAGCAATTTGCCGGAAAGGCCGCCAGGATCCAGGCCCCTAAAATCGGGGGATCTGGCCGAGAGAAACGAATTTTACAGGTAATCTAATGCCATCAGTACGCATCAAAGACAACGAACCTTTTGACATCGCACTGCGCCGCTTCAAGCGCTCCTGCGAAAAAGCCGGTGTACTCTCCGAAGTACGTCGCCGTGAGTTTTACGAGAAGCCGACCTCCGTTCGCAAGCGCAAGGCTGCTGCCGCTGTTAAGCGTCACGCCAAGAAAATGCAGCGCGAAAACCGCAAGTTCCAGCGTCTCTACTGAGTTCGAGCTTTCTCTCGCTCACAGCACGCTGACGCGAACGCAGTTCGCGGCCAGAAACGGCGCCCGAGTTTTCTCGCGCGCCGTTTTTTATTGCCCGCAAAAGCGGCGCAGGCCTTGCCAAACGGCCTTATTCCTCCAATATTGAGCACCTGAACCCAACGCCAATTGAATCCGGGACCGACCCAATGAGCACACTCAAGGACACTCTCGCCGCCGCCACTAAAGACGCCATGAGGGCACGCGACAAGGCACGCCTGGCAACCCTGCGACTGATCAATGCCGAGATCAAGCGGGTGGAAGTCGATGAGCGGATCGAGCTCGATGATGCACGTATTCTGGCCCTGCTGGACAAGATGACCAAGCAGCGCCGCGACTCCATCACCCAGTACGAGAAAGCAGGCCGCCCGGAGCTGGCGGAAGTGGAGCAACAGGAAATCGAGGTCATCCAGGAGTTCCTCCCAGAGCAGCTGTCGGAAGCGGAAATTCAAGAAATCGTCGCCGCCGCGGTCAAGGAAACCGGTGCCAGCAGCATGGCCGACATGGGCAAGGTCATGGCGCTGGTGAAACCCCAGGTGCAGGGCCGCGCCGATATGGGTGCCGTGAGCCGGTTTGTGAAAGCTTCTTTCTAAAGGCCCGCACTTGGCAGGCTGAAGGCTCTTTATGGCAGGCAAGATCCCGCAGTATTTTATCGACGACCTGTTGGCCCGCGCCGACATCGTGCCGGTGGTCGACAGCCGGGTAAAACTGCGCAAGACCGGGAAAAACTATTCCGCCTGCTGCCCGTTTCACGATGAAAAAACGCCCTCGTTTACGGTAAGCCCCGACAAGCAGTTCTACTATTGCTTCGGCTGCGGCGCCAGCGGCAATGCGGTCGGCTTCCTGATGGAATACGATCGCCTGCCGTTCCCGGAAGCGGTGGAAAAGCTCGCCGCCAGCCTCAGCCTGGAAGTGCCCCGCGAACAGCTGGCCCCGGCGCAGATCAAGCGCCAGCAGGAAAGCCAGTCGCTCTATCAGCTGACCGAAAAGGCCGCGGACTTTTACCGCGAGAAGCTGCGCGACCACAGCGTCTCCACCCCGGCGATTACCTACCTGAAGAACCGCGGCCTTTCCGGTGCCGTGTGCAAGGAATTTGGCATCGGCCTGGCACCGCCCGGCTGGGACAACCTGCTCACCCACCTGGGCACCAGCGCGGAAAAAGCGGAACAACTGGAACTGGCGGGGCTTGCCATCCGCCGCCAGGACAGCGACGGCAACCCGGCGAAGACCGAGCCCGGCAAGCGCCACCACTACGACCGCTTCCGCAACCGCATCATGTTCCCGATCCGCGACCAGCGCGGGCGTACCATTGCCTTCGGCGGCCGGGTACTGGGCGACGACAAACCCAAATACCTGAACTCCCCGGAAACCCCGATCTTCCACAAGGGCCGCGAGCTCTACGGCCTGTGGGAGGCCCGCCAGGCCAACCGCGAGCTGAAGCGACTGATCGTGGTGGAGGGTTATATGGACGTGGTGGCCCTGGCCCAGTTCGGCATCCGCTGCGCGGTGGCCACCCTCGGCACTGCCTGTGGTGAGGACCATATCCAGCTCGCGTTCCGCCACACCGGGGAAATCGTGTTCTGTTTCGACGGCGACAAGGCCGGGCGCACCGCCGCCCGCCGCGCTCTGGAATCCGCGCTCCCGCACATGCAGGACGGCCGCAGCCTGCGCTTTTTACTGCTGCCCGAAGGCGAAGACCCCGACACCCTGGTGCGCCAGATCGGCGGTGAGCGTTTCGACCAGCTGATCGACGAACAGGGTCGCCCGCTGGAAGACTTCCTGTTCGACCTGCTCTCGGAAGGCATCAACATCCAGACCATGGACGGCCGTGCGCGCCTGTCCAAAGCCGCCGCACCATTGCTCGACCTGCTGCCCGCCGGTGTCTACCGCCAGCTGATGTTTCAGCAACTGGCCCGCCGCACCGGCCTCGAACAGGACATGCTGGAAGAGATCATCGCCGCGGAAAAAGCCCGCAGCGCCGAATTCGCCCGTCAGTCCAGGCCGCCCGCCGCCCCCGAGTCCCCGCCGGAGACCCAGCCCGGCAATCCAGACACACGGGCGGCAGCACCCCAAAGCGAACACCCACACACTGCGAATAGCCCCGCATTCGACGGCCCGCCTCCAGACTATGACTACGCCGAGGCCGGGCCGGAGCACTACCCTTCCGACGCCCCATCCGACGCCGACGAATACAGCCCGCACCACGAGGCCCCGCGCCGCCGCAGCGGCCAGTACCGCCTGCCCGTAGAGCGCATGCTGATTGCCCTGCTGCTGCACCATCCCAGACTGGCTGAGCATATCGATGACAGCGCGCGCTTTCGCGACAGCAGCGATGCCGACCTCCAGCTGTTCGGCGAAGTCCTGCAGGTGCTGCACAAAAACCCGGGACTCAACAGCAACCAGTTGTTCGGGCGGCTATTGAACCTGGAAAGCAAGGAGGCCCGCGAGCTGCTGCCGCGCCTCGCCATGAGCCACCCCATTGTGGGCAGCGCCGGACAAAAGCTGGAATACGACCCGGAAACCGAGTTCAACGACTGCCTGCGCACCCTGGACACCGCCGCGGAAAAACAGCGCAAGCGCGGCCTACTGGGCCAGCTCAAAAACAATGGCAACCAGCTGAGCCCGGAACAACTGGCGCTGCTGGCACAGTTTCGCCGCAAACAGGACTGAACCCGAAGCAAAGGCGTCGCTACCACAAACGCAGTTCAAGCCCCCCCTTGAATTCCAGCGCAAGAGCACCATATTTAGAGACCCGCCGCATAAGCGGCCGGAAATCAAAGACAAGCGCGCCCGGACACCCTGAGCCACGCCATCTGCCTTGACAGTCACTGTGGTTATTGCTATCGCATATACGCTATAATCCCGCGTCTTTGTCCCGACAAAAGTCCCGACTATCAATCCCCAGAATTCAGGGTTGTGCATGACCGACAAAACCCAGCAGCAAAAGACTACCTCCCGCATCAGAGAACTGATCGCCCGCGGCAAAGAGCAGGGCTATCTCACCTATGCGGAAGTGAACGATCACCTGCCCGAAGACATCTCCGATCCCGATCAGGTCGAAGACATCATCGGCATGATCAACGACATGGGCATCAAGGTGTTCGAACAGGCACCGGATGCCGAAGAACTGTTGATGGCCGAAGGCGACAGCTCCGCTGACGAAATCGCCGCCGCCGAAGCCGCCGCCGCGCTCGCCGCCGTGGAATCCGATGTAGGCCGTACCACCGACCCGGTGCGTATGTACATGCGCGAAATGGGCACCGTAGAGCTGCTCACCCGCGAGGGCGAGATCGCTATCGCCAAGCGCATCGAAGAAGGCCTGCGTGAGCTGATGGCCGCGCTCGCCTACTGGCCCGGCGCGGTGCAGCAAGTCATCGACGAATACGCACTCATCGAGAAAGAAGAGCGCCGTATTCCCGACGTCATTGCCGGCTGGCTCGACCCCGCCGACGAAGTGCCCCCGGGTGCCCAGGCTGGTCAGGCTGCGGAAGCGCAGAAGAAAGCCGACAGCAAAGACGGTGACGACAGCGATGACGACGACGATTCCTCGGAAGAAGAGGAAGAGAACGTAGGCGGCATCGATCCGGAAGAACTCGCCGAGCGCATGAACGCGCTGATCGCCGCGCAGAAGAAAGCCGATGCCGCCATCAAGAAGCACGGCCGCGACTCCAAACAGGCCGGTGAGGCCATGGAAGCCGTAGGCGAAGTATTCCGCTTCTTCAAACTGGCACCGCGCCAGTTCGACCCGCTGTACAACGAAGTGCGCAATATTCTCGACGACGTGCGCGCGCAAGAGCGCCTGGTGATGAACCTGTGCATCAAGCGTGCCCGTATGCCGCGCAAAACCTTCATCAAGGAATTTCCCGGCAACGAAACCAATCTTGAGTGGATCCCCGCGATCATCAAGAAAAAGCGCGACTACTCCGACGCCCTGCGCCAGGTCGCCGAAGAAATCCAGCGCGCCCAGCGCAAACTGCAGCAGGCGCAGGACAAAGCCCAGCTGGACGTGGCCCAGATCAAAGAGATCAACCGCCGCATGTCCATTGGCGAGGCACGCTCGCGCCGCGCCAAGAAAGAGATGGTCGAGGCTAACCTGCGCCTGGTGATCTCCATCGCCAAGAAGTACACCAACCGCGGCCTGCAGTTCCTGGACCTGATCCAGGAAGGCAACATCGGCCTGATGAAAGCGGTCGACAAGTTCGAATACCGCCGCGGCTACAAGTTCTCGACCTACGCCACCTGGTGGATTCGTCAGGCGATCACCCGCTCCATTGCCGACCAGGCCCGCACCATCCGTATTCCGGTGCATATGATTGAGACCATCAACAAGCTCAACCGTATCAGCCGCCAGATGCTGCAGGAGATGGGACGCGAGCCCACCCCGGAAGAGCTGGGCGAGCGTATGGAGATGCCGGAAGACAAGGTGCGCAAGGTCCTGAAGATCGCCAAAGAGCCGATCTCCATGGAAACCCCGATCGGTGACGATGAAGACTCTCATCTGGGCGACTTTATTGAAGATCAGAACCAGTCTTCACCGATCGACACCGCGACGTCCACCGGCCTGCACGACGCCACCCGCTCTGTGCTGTCCGGCCTGACGGCTCGGGAAGCCAAGGTACTGCGCATGCGCTTCGGTATCGACATGAACACCGACCACACTCTCGAGGAAGTGGGCAAGCAGTTCGATGTGACCCGCGAGCGTATCCGTCAGATCGAAGCCAAGGCGTTGCGCAAACTGCGCCATCCTTCGCGCTCCGAACATCTGCGCAGCTTCCTGGACGAGTAATGAGGACCACCGGTTAAACGGCAATACTTTTCGTCCATAATGAAAAGCCCGGTTCGCCGGGCTTTTTTGTGGGCCTGCGAATTATTTCAAACCGATGACACAGTGGAGAGCTACACAGAACCATGGAAGAGCAGTTTGTGAATAAACCCGGCAAAACCGGTCTCTCTCGTCTGATCGACGCCACCGAGTACTCCCGTCAGGGGCTTATGGCTACCTGGCGCAACGAAGCGGCCTTCCGCCAGGAAGTGATCCTCGCGATTTTCCTGATCCCCGCCGCTCTGTGGCTGGGCGAGTCCGGTGTCGAGCGCGCCCTGCTGATCGGCGTGACCCTGCTGGTGATGATCGTCGAGTTGCTCAACAGTGCGGTGGAGGCGGTGGTAGACCGGGTAGGGCCTGAAAAACACCCCCTGTCCAAAATCGCCAAGGACACCGGCTCCGCCGCGGTATCCATCTCCCTGCTACTGTGGGCATCCACCTGGGCGTGTATCCTGCTGCCCCGCTGGATTGGCTGACGCCCGCGCCAAGCGAGATTGCCCGTCAAAATCTGTGACCGCCGGGAGTAAAACCCGGCAGTCCCCTCCCGCTCAACTAAAATTCCCGAACCAATGTACCAACTGGTGCACGCAATGGATCTGCGTGTTTACAGCTCGATGCGCCACCACGCAGAGCCACCAAAAAGAAACGTACCAGGGACGGAATCATGCGGTATCCCAGCGCGGGCCGTGCGTGTAACGCCGGCGCCTCCAGGCTTTGTTTGCTGGCCATGCCGGCCATACTCACCTCGCTGGCATCGGCTGGCAGCACTGCCCAGGTGGCACTGGGTAGTGAGGATGATCACTATCTTCTCAACTCAAACAGCCCCGGCATTCGTTTTCTCGACACCGCCTTCGACGGGGGCACCGGCCGCGATACTCTCACCATTCAGGGACTCGAGTTGGAAAATCCGGCGCGCCTGCGGCGCTGGGAAACCATCAACCTCGAACAGGCCACACGCCTGACACTCAACAGCCATCTGATATTCGGCGATGCGGGGCATCATCCCGGGCATCTCGGCATCAGTAGTGACAGCGCTTTGCTGCTGCCCCACTACAGCGCCGGCCTGTACACCAGCGGCGGCCAGGCTCTCGCCGTGTTCAATGCCGGCACCATCGACCTGAGCGGACAAACCGCCAATCAACTGCTGATCCAGGGCGACTATATCGGCGGCGCCGGCAGCGCCATTCGCATGGACCTGGTCGCCGGCGGCGACGATAGTCTTGCCGACCGCGTGATCATCGACGGCGGCCATGCCAGCGGCAGCACCCGGCTCTACTTCAACCGACTGGCCGGCAGCGGCGCCGATACCCAGGACGGCATCCTCGTCGTAGAGGCCCGCAACGGCGGTAGCACGTCTGGCAATGCGTTTTATATGCCGCAGTCCGTCTCCGCAGGCCCCTACGAATACCATCTGTTTCGCGGTACGGGGGACCCGGCGGACCACAACTGGTATTTGCGCTCCACCCTCAACCCCGGTGAGCAGCCTGTAACCCAGCCCGCCGGCGAGGCCAACGGAATGGCTACCGGCAGCACCATGGCAGCCACCACCCTGAGCCTCCCCGCGACAGCGTCCCCCCTCGCCGCGCCCCCGATCGGCAGCAACTCGGTCCCGATCTACCGGCCCGAGATTCCCCTGTACGCCCAGGCCAAGTCCCTCGCCCGCCTCACCTCGCTGCAGGAAATTGGCAGCTATCACAAACGCCGGGGAGAGCAGCGTAGCTGGTTCGATGGCGTCAACGACGACTGGATGCGTGTGCACCACATGCGCGCCGACTACAACTGGCACGGCGACGTCAGCAACCGCTTCGACGGCAATATCACCGGGTTTCAGGTGGGTACCAATTTCTGGTCCGCCCCCACCTGTACCGGCGGCGCACGGGAAATGGGCCTGTTCGTCGGCAGTACCCGCACCAGCGGCGACGTCACCGGCTTTGCCCGAGGCTTCCGCGACTACCGCGCCGGGCGCAACCAGCTCACCAGTTATCACGTGGGTTATTACTTCAATGACTATCGCCCGGATATGGGCTACTTCGATTTCACCGCCAAGGTGGCCTACCTGGAGCTGGACAGCGAATCCTCACGCGGTATTGGCGGCACCGTCACCGGACCGCAGCTCACCCTTTCGGTAGAGAAAGGCTTCGCCTGGCAACCATCCGAAAGGTTCCACATCGAACCGCAACTACAGGCGGTGGTGAACTACAGCAATCTGAGCGCCTACTACGATGATATTTCCTGGGTCGAACCGGACATGACCCCGGAGGCCAACTTCCGCGCCGGGCTGCGCGCCTATCCTACCGGCAACCAAGGGGAAACCCAGTGGCTGGGTGGCAACCTGCGTCCCTACCTGTTTGGCAACATCTGGCACACCCTCGGCGGCAACGATCAGCTGCAGTTCGACCTGAACCTGCAGCTCGATCTTGAGCGCCAAGCAACCTGGGGAGAGTTCGGGGGTGGTGTGGTGCTGCTGGAAAGCACACTCGGCAGCGCGTTTCTGAACATCGGCTACCAGCGCTCCCTCGACGACCTGGACTGGTCCGGAGCCAACGCCAGCCTCGGCTTCAACTGGGCCTGGTGAAATGCTCGCCATCCGCGGCAAAGCGTTGATTTGGCAACAGAAATCGAGTACTTTCCCAACCCGCTCGCAAGCCCTTGCGAGCCCCGGTGGGGGCCCTTAGCTCAGTTGGTTAGAGCATCCGACTCATAATCGGCAGGTCCTGGGTTCAAGTCCCGGAGGGCCCACCATTTTCTTTACCCGTTCCTGACCTTTCCCTGCCGCCCACTCCCAGACAAACACTTTTACACGTTGCGTCGATCACGCGGCCGATTCCGTGGCATCCGCGGCGGGCTTAGTGCGCGACTGCAACACCGCCAGGGCCACCACGGTAATCGCCAGTGGCGGGAACGATGCCCAGAGTACGGTGCTCCAGCCATAGGTACTCAGGATTCCGCCAGAGGCAAAGGAGCCCAGCGCCATCAGGCCAAACACGATGAAATCATTGGCGGACTGTACCCGGGTTTTTTCCGCCTCACTGTGGCATTCGAGCACCAGTGCAGAAGCGCCGAGGAATCCAAAATTCCACCCCAGCCCGAGCAGAATCAGGGTCCACCAGAAGTGGGCTACCTGCATGCCACCCAGACCGACTGCGGCGGACAGGCCGATCAGTACCAGCCCCACCATCATCACCCGCTCGGCGCCGAAGCGCGCGATAAGTTTTCCGGTGAAAAAGCTGGGCGCGAACATGGCGATCACATGCCACTGCAGGCCGAGGTTGGACGATGCCGTGGAATGCCCGTGCATATGCATCGCCAGGGGTGCGGCGGTCATCAGGAAGTTCATCAGGGTGTAGGAGATGGCCCCGCAGGTTGCGGCGGCGATAAAGCGCGGCTGTTTCACGATAAGCGATAGTGGTCGCCCACCTTTTTGCGCCTGCGCAGTGGGCTTCGGCAGCCGCACCCCCAGCAGGATCACTGCAGAGAGTGCTGCCACTGCGGCCTGCGCATAGAAGGTGGCGGCAAACATCGGCTGCGGCAACAGATGCATGGTCCAGTTCACCAGCTGCGGGCCCACAACCCCCGCCGCCACGCCACCGGCCATGACCAGCGACAGCGCCTGGGCCTTGCGCTCAGGAGCCACCGCATCTGCCGCCGCAAATCGGAATGACAGCACCACCGCGGCATAAGCACCGCCAAAAAATGTGGACAGGCAAAATAGCCAGAAGCCAGTCACACCGCCGACATACACCGCGACCACCGCCGTTAATCCGGCCAGTACACCGGCACCGGCGCCGGATAAAAACGCCGCGCGACGTCCATAGCGTCCGGCGATGGCCCCTGCAGGTAACGTGCACAGTGCCATGCCCAACACGAAAATGGTCAGTGGCAGGGTTGCCAGTATCGGTGACGGTGCCAGCGCACTGCCTACGATGGCACCGGTGGCATAGGCGACCACCGAGTTGGCACCGGCAAGCGCCTGGGCAATGGCGAGCCGCCAGATATTGCTGCGCTGCACGCGGGCGCTCGCGACGGGTGCCGTTTCAGCAGCGGGAGAAAATTCAGTTTCCATGGATGGATACTCGTTACAGCAAATTATTAGATGACCACAGCAAGCGTGCGTCGGTGAATCAG
The DNA here is from genome assembly GCF_001639145.1 of Microbulbifer sp. Q7. Taxonomy (NCBI): domain Bacteria; kingdom Pseudomonadati; phylum Pseudomonadota; class Gammaproteobacteria; order Cellvibrionales; family Microbulbiferaceae; genus Microbulbifer; species Microbulbifer sp. Q7. Next base: position 97,340 of record NZ_LROY01000001.1, read on the forward strand.
CGGTAAGGTGCGCGCAGTAGGCCGGCGATCTTCTCCATCGGTAAGGTCAAGGTAACTTCACCCATCGAGTAAGGGCCAAGAGTGTACACGCCGTATAACAACTCGAGGCCATCGTCAGTCACACGGAAATCGCTGCTGCGCGCAAAGGGCCAGTTCTGGCGAAAATCCACATCCGCCCCCTGTGCATCCAACCACTGGCGATGTGCTTCTTCTGCAGCCTGCCAAAACTCATCCTCTTTCTCTGCCTCGATCACATCTGCCAGCGAAAGCTTCGAATGCTTTGCAAGATCCCAGTTCAACCAGTGGCGTACCGGCATACCATGGGCACCACCGCTGTATACGTAACTACTGATAACAATGGTCAGCACATCGCCCCGGCGCGCGAGCATTTTGGTATCGCCGTTCAATTCCCAGCGGGCGGCAGACATATCCGCGACGTCGGCGGCATCGTCAATAAAATTCTGCGCAACCTTATCCAACGAATCGAGCGATGGGGTACTGCTGTCAACATCGCCCTGAAGCTGCTGCAGCAACTGCTCATAGACGGCATCGTTCAAGGCCGGATGGTCGATATAGACCTCACGACGAATGGAGACGGACGTACAATCTTCCGGCGAAGCGCAATTGGGCGCCAGCATTTCCAGAGTTTCTACTTCGGAGTTCAACGCTGCCGCAGGTTCGGAGCTTTCTTTTTCGCAGCCTGAAACCGCGGATATCACCAACAAAATTACGGAAAACGTTTTAAGCAATTTCAAGTTTTGAAACATAGCTCTCATCGACTTAAGCACTCCATTCTGAATTAAAAGCATGCCCCACCACAGCCGCAGCAAACAGGCACCATCGTACCTCAAGTTAAATTGCCGCCCGGAAAAACGCTTGTTACTCTTGCCTGCGCTCAATGGACTGAACGATGCACAGGATAGGAAATCACGCATGGGGAATCTGCAACTACATCAGCCTTCCAACGCCCTCCAGGCCTGGGGCAGCGGCGGCCAAGGCCGCACCATTCTCGCCACTGGCAGCCAACGCCAGATTCTCGACAATTTCACACAACTTAGCCAGCAGCAGAGTAGCGAAGGCTATCACGCCCAAGCCTTGGTTAAAGCCGTCAACAGCCTGCGAGGCGATGCCAGCCCAGTCAACAGCATGCTCAAACCCAATCATCCCACCCGTCGATTGCTGGTCGCGGGAGGGTTTGAGATTGAGTATGAGTTGAACAGTTTCTATGGAGACTGTCAGACGGATGTGGAGATTGTGGGGATTCGGTTGGTGACAGGAGAAGCAGAAAACTTCAGAAGACCGGCGCTATGGCAGATAGAGAAGAATGAAAGAGGAGTTCTTGATTTCCCGCCGAAACCCAGTTCGCGACTAACCCCAACAAAAAAACAGCCAGGTAGCGCGAAAATCGCAGTGAAAATAGGCGTAAATGGGCAATTAGGCGCGACAAATGATGTCCCAACGCTGATGACAAGCCATATTAGCCACGGAGATACCGCCAAGCGCAGAGCACTGCGAGAATCTGGATTCCAGTTACTGTACGTCCCCCCTGAGAATAGCGCCTGGGTTGCCGGCTGGCGCACCCTCAAATCCCTGGGTAACCAAGGATCGGAGCAGCAACGCCAAGCGGCGCGAATTCTCGCGCAACACATGCTTGAGGCGCATGATCAGAACCTGCACGTTGAATGGACCAGCCAGGGTGAGGGCGCATGGGTGCTGATCGAGGCCATGCAGCACTTGCAGCAAAAGCAAATAAACCTAAAGCAGCGGCAGAAGATCTTTCTCAGTGACCATACCCGCAGTCGCTTCAGCGCTGACCGCGCGCGCCGCGCATTGAATATGAATCTCGAGGATGATAAATGGCACAATGCCGCCCCGGGACTACCGCAAACCGTCGGCGGGGAGCAATTCGGTCTCGCATCATTACTGAGCGCAGGACACGAGTTGATACACCACACCCCGGCGGAAGAGCGGCTAGGCAAGTCGGTAAATCTGACGTACCAGACTGGCGAATACCTGTTCAAGAAATGGGGCGCGGCTGGTGTAGCCGGAGGCCTTGCCGCCTCTACAGGTGGCTCCGCTTCGCTGGCCGTAGCCGTGGTAAAGGCGCTGCACAACCTGGCTCCAACCCTAATCGCATCACTTCCTGGCGCGAGGAATTACTACTTCAAGAATACCGGCGATCAACTGCAAAACTTGGTCAACAAGCGCCAGAAACGCTGAGCCAGTGTAAGAACAGGATACCCATATGTGGTTTGGTAACGAACAAAATCCCAAAGGGCCGAGCTGGCACAAGGCGCGGCCGGTCATCAAGGAGCTGTCGGACACTCGCGTAGCTCTCCAAGCGCCGCCACTACAACCCAACGTCTACATGCCTTTTGCTTTCGACGATGAGCCTGACTGCTTTGATCTAGACTCGCCTGACACACTCGAGACCATAGACTACCGCAGCCCAAAGCCGTCCGGCAGCGAACGATCAGACCGTCGCATAACAATCTGGAGCAGCGGCTGGAACTTTACCGGCCGCCCACTACTGGACGGACACAGCATCGGCGATTTGCAAGTCGAACTGGTACTTGAAGAAATCGACGAGCTGCCGATAAATTGCAGCTTATTTCGGCGAGAAGATCTTACGCGCTACGCGAAAGGGTACTTTAGCGAGGGCTGGCTGGGTAGTTTTCACCACGGTTTTGGAGAACCGGACGAACGTAATATTTACGATCTCTCGCCACCCCGCTGGCCCAACTATCTGGCCCCGCTGAACAATCAATGGCTTGGGCTTAATGGTCAAAACTGGCTGTACTTTGAAGCGCAACCACTACGCGAAGGGTCGGACGATTTCTACTGGTTATGCCCTATCGGCCACCGCCGCTGCTTACGAGCCACCTTTTCCGTCGCACGCCACCTGTCAAATGCGGGAAATTCCTACCGCATACAACGCTCCCCCATCGACAACTACCGGGACCTGATGGAAAAAATCATGTCCACCATCACCGTGGAGCTATCCGAACAGTCGCGGCAAGAACAGCTCTCGATTGAAAACCCGGAGAACCACTACCCGCTGTTTCACTGTACTGCGGCTCAGGTGGAGCAAGCCAAACACATACTGTATATGCGCAGTGACATCTGCTATCGCGACAAATCCAAGCCCCAGGACGCCGATCACCGCGCTCCCAAGGAAGACGTTGCGGCGTTTATCGAACAGCGCATCCAACCCCGCCCTCTTCCAGGCTGCCTCGCCATAGGCCCTGCCTTCTCGAAAACCGATACCGTGGCACCAAAAACTTCACCTCCGGCCGAAATTAAACTCCAGACCGAAAACAAGTAGCTCCCTCCGGGGCGCTCACTGCTCTCCCCCGTCAGGTTCCCGTGTTAAAGTGCAAGGTTAGCCCCCAACCAGCACTCGAAAAACCTTTGCACGGGAGTCGCCTTGATCCAGTTCAGCCTTAACAGCATTCACCGTATGGCCGATGAAGGCAGTTTCGTCCGCGGTGAGGATTACTTCGCCCGCGGGCGAGTGATGGAGGCGTATTACGACGAGGAAACCGAGACCTACCACGGGCGCGTGAAGGGCTCGGCCCGGTATGTGTATCGCGTGGAGCTGGATGTGGAGCGCGGCCGGTTGGTAGGCCTGTGTTCCTGCCCGGTGGGACTGAACTGCAAACATGCGGTGGCGACGGCCCTCACACTGCTGCACGAGGAACGCGAGCCCGCGGACGCCACGGGCGACACCGCGCCTTCCGCCCAGCCCCAGGCACCCGCGTGGCAGCATTGGCTCGACGAATTACCCGCAGCACCCGGCACGGAACCCGCACCGCTGGAGCCCGGCAAGCATTACCTGCTGTACTTCCTGGAACTGGACGACAAACAGCAATTGCGCCTGACTACCAAGAAGGCCTACCTGAAAAAAGATGGCAGCTGGAGCCAGTTCAAGTACTTTCCGGTGGAGAGCACAAAGCTCGGCTGGAACCGCCCCAGCCACCTGCTCGACGACGATGTCACCATTTTGCAGCTGGTGCCGCGGGTGAATGCCGCGGGGCGGCTTGGCCTTATCGGCGAACAGGGGCGGCGCGCGCTGATGCTGCTTCTCGACAGCGGTCGTTTTTATTTCGAAGACTGCGCACTACAACGGGGCCCCGCCCGCCGTCTCAGCTGGCAGTGGCAGGCGCAGGACGGAAACACCCAGCAGCTGCGTGCGCAACTGGAAGGCATCGACGACAGCGGCCACTGGCAACTGCTGCCCGTGGCACCGCCCTATTACCTCGATACCGAAAACGCCACCATCGGCGATATCACAACCCCCCTGCCCGCCGCACAGCTGCAGCACCTGCTGGCGATGCCCGCAGTTTCCAAAGAGGAACTGGGCCTGATGGCGGTACAGATGCGGCAGAAGATTCCCGCCACGCAGCTGCCCTTGCCGGTGGAGCCGCGGCTGGAAACAGTCACCCGCTATACGCCACACATCACCCTGGTGAGTTGTGCCCTCGACCATCTCAAGCTGCCCGCGCTGAAGCTGCATTTCGACTACGCGGGGTTTCCATTGCCCCCGGCCTACAGCCGCCACTTCGACGGCCCGGAAAGCACATTCGAGCAGGACGGCACCTATTACCATATCCAGCGCGACCTTGAAGCAGAGCGCCAGCACTGTGATGGAATCTACCAACAGGGGCTGTACCTTATACCCGAGGAGTTGGGAGGGCAGGAAGAAGTCTGGCTCACGGATTCCCATGGCCCGCAGGATATTCCCCAGCGCTGGCGCGCGTTCCTGAAAGACACCCTACCAACACTGGAGCAACAGGGCTGGGTGATCGATACCGACCCGAGCTACCAGTTTGATACCACTCGCGCGGACATCGCCATGCGACTGGCGGACAGCGACAGCCACTGGTTTGAATTTGGCCTGGACCTGACACTGGCCGATGGCCGCCAGTTTCCCATCGCCGAACTGGTAGAGCACTGGCTGGAGCAGGATGCCCCGGATGAGCTGACCATCAACCTGGACGGCGATTGGGTCAGCGTGAATACCCAGCCGCTACAGAGCATCCGCGGCCTGCTGCTGGACCTGCTGAAAGAGAAGAAGCTCGGTGGCGCGGTGCGCTTACCCGCGTTCCAGGCCGCGCAGTTTGACGCGCTGGCAGAGCTGGATGAGCGCAAAGCGCCCGCCACGCGCAAAATGATCGCGCAATTACGGGACTTTTCCGGGCTGGAAACGGTTCCCGTACCCAAAGGGCTTAACGCCACCCTGCGCCCCTACCAGCAGGAAGGGCTTAACTGGTTGGTGTTCCTGCAGCGCTATGGCTTCGGCGGCATCCTCGCTGACGATATGGGACTGGGGAAAACACTGCAGACACTCGCGCTTGTGCAGCACATGAAGGAAACCGGCGCACTGAACCGGCCCGCACTGGTGATTGCGCCCACCAGCCTCACCGGTAACTGGCAGCACGAAGCGGCGCGCTTTACGCCCGACCTGCGCGTCACCCTGATCCACGGCCCCCAGCGCGCCGAAGCGTTTAACCACATCAACAAAAGTGACCTGGTGATCACCACCTACCCGCTACTGGTGCGGGACTGGGAGCGATACAGCAAGCGCAGGTTCAGTGTGGTGGCACTGGACGAGGCGCAGGCCATCAAAAACCCCACCACCAAGGCGGCCGAGTGTGTCAGGCGCCTCAAGAGCGAGACCCGGCTGTGCCTTTCCGGCACGCCGCTGGAGAATCACCTGGGAGAACTCTGGTCACTGATGGATTTTGCCCTGCCGGGGCTACTGGGCGGCCGTAAAACCTTTAACGAAGCCTACCGCACGCCCATCGAAAACCGCGGCGAATTCAAACGGCAGCAGGAGCTGGCGCGCAGGGTACGGCCGTTCATGCTGCGGCGCACCAAATCGGAAGTGGTGTCCGAGCTGCCGCCGAAGACCGAAACCATCCAGTATGTGGAGCTGGGCAGAAAGCAGCGGGCCCTGTACGAAAGTGTGCGCATCAGTATGGAAAAGCGCATTCGCGAACTGGTCGCGCGGCAAGGCATTGCCAGAAGCCATATCGAATTTCTCGACGCCCTGTTAAAACTGCGCCAGACCTGTATCGACCCGCGACTGGTCAAGCTCGACAAGGCCGCCGGTATTCAGGAGAGCGCCAAGATGGAGTGGCTGCAGGAAACCCTGCCGCAACTGCTGGAGGAAGGGCGCAATATCCTGATCTTCTCCCAGTTCACCGAAGTGCTGAAACTGGTGGAAGCGCAGCTGCAGGATGCGCACATCGACTACACCAAGCTCACCGGCCAGACCCGCAAACGGCAGCAGGCCATCGACAGCTTCCAGAACGGTGAGGTGCGGGTATTCCTGATCAGCCTCAAGGCCGGCGGTGCCGGTCTCAACCTCACCGCGGCGGATGTGGTGATTCATCTCGACCCCTGGTGGAATCCGGCTGTGGAAAACCAGGCCACCGACCGCGCCCACCGCATCGGCCAGAACAAGCCAGTGTTTGTGTACAAGCTGGTGGCGGAAAACACCGTGGAGGAGCGCATCCACCAGATGCAACAGCAGAAACAGGCACTGGCGGATGCGTTGTTTGATGCCGCCGCCTCCAGCGGATTGCCCAAGGACAAAGACGCCCTGCTGTCGCTGCTGGGCGCGGACCATTGAGCCCCAATGCCGGTCAGGGAAGGAAATAGAAAAAAGTATTGGGAAAAGCGTCAGAACGAAGCGCTCAGACCAATGCCAAAAAAATTCACATCCGCATATTGATCAATAAATTCCTGCGAGCGCCGCGCGTGATAGGCGCTCCAGCGATAGCGGCCGGTGGGCAGCACCAGCCCGAACTGCCACTCCCCTACCCGGGTTTCTTTTTCCACGCTGTGGCTGTCCTTGAAGGTATTGCCGTCAAGGAAAATATCCTGTGACACAACCCGCAGCTGCAGCTCGGAATACAGGTACCAGCCGCCGGCACGCATGCCGCTTTCCGGGCCGGTGGTATAGGGTGCAAGCGCACTGACCCCGAGGCTCGAAAACAGATCGCGACCAAACCGCACACCCACCCCGGATACCAGTGACCGGTTCACATTGCCGAGATTGCCACCCAGGGTAGCGGACCATTCCAGCTGCAGACCGCGCTCACCCACCGGCTGGATACGCGCCCACTTGCGCGCATAGCTCAGCTGCAGGGTAGGTTCGTCGCGCAACTGGTTTTCCCAGCCGTTCACGTCGTAGGTACGCAACAGGGCGTGCGTCGCGCGCTGTGCCTGCTCTGCACCGGAGGATGGACCGACAATGCCCACGGAAACTTCAAAGCGCTCGGCGATGCGCAGTGGTGATCCAGGATTCAGGTCCACCGACTGCAGGGCACCGCCGAGATACAGCCAGCCCGCATAGGGACGGTCGTATTCCAGCAAATCGGTTTCAAACACTTCGAAGGGCGTGAAAATTGCCTGCCCGAGAAAAACCTGCGTGGCCAGCTCACGGTTTTGGTAGCGCTCCGGCAACAGGGACTGAACCCAGCCGGCGGGGCCGTCTGTGGTATAGGAAAGCCTGAGCCCCTGAGTGTAATCCGCATCACTGGTGCGGCCGAAAGAATCGTTTTCCAGCTGCAGGGAAATACCGCCTGCGCTGGCCGTGGCGCTGCCGATGGCGAGGAAACCAACACCCATCCAATGGGCGCTTCTCAACCAGCGTAGCGAAGTTCCATTTCGCGTTATCGTTTTCATCCCCAGATTTTAGGAGGGGGCGGGGATTCCTCCAGAAACTCGGGTCGACAGGTACGTCTGGCTCACAGCCAGTCATTGATGGACGGTCATTCGGGTTTTTGCCGCCGGGTAGACACCCCGACGATCACACCGATCAGGGTGCCAAACAGGGTGCCCAGCAGGTGACTGGATACCGCCACGTCGGCCTCGATCAAACTGGCGGTGGCCGCACTCGGCCCGGCAACCAGCTCCCACCCTACTTTGACGAAGCAGCCTATGAGCAGCAGGCCCCCGGACCAGCGCCGCTGGAACAGCTCGCTCACCGCCGCGAAACAGAAGAGTCCGTGCAGCACACCGGAGAGGCCGTAATAGACCTGAACCTCGGGGAACCACAACCACAGGCCGCCGCTGATCAGCAGCGACAGCACCACCGTCAGCTCGAGATACGCCACCACCGGGTGACGCTTCCCGAGCAAGCGGCTCTGCCCAAACACGAACCACAGGGCCACGATCGCCACACCATTCAATAGCAGGTGCGCGCTATTGGTGTGTACCAGATGCCCGCTCAGCAGCCGCCACCACTGGCCCCCGGCCAGCAGGGCGCGATCGTACATGAACAGGTCGGGGTAGGCGGACTGGGCCAGCTGCAGCAGGATACACAGCAACAGCAGGATGGCCGGACCACCGACACTGGCGATCAGTTTTGCTCTATCAAATTCAAACATAGTAGGCATGGGTACATGCAGTACGTGGCGGGCAATTTAAGATGACCGCACTATGTTGCAAAAGCGCCGGCCAGGCAATTTTCTCCCCGCCCCACCCTAAGGGGTGTCAGGCACCCACCGTTTTCAACACGCACACCTGGTCACCGTAGTAGTTGTCGGCATAGTTGCATTCCAGGTTACATTCCAGAGTACCTTCCCGCTGCGGGGCGGGTTTGGCTTCAGGTTTCCACATGGCTTTCTCCCTCGTTGGTTAGATGCGTTGCGCTGGCTCCTCTTGAGCGCGCAGTCACAGGAGCCAAGTTAGCGCACCGCGAAGCCACGTAAAAATCAATTAAAACTTTAGCCGTAATACCCTAAAGCTATCAACGAACCTGGCGCATCCCGGCAATCTCCCCACACCCGGCACTTTTCCCCCACGCCGATTTGTGGGGCCTTTTACGATGGATGAGGTTTGCGCTTATTCCCGGCGTTCGGCGGCTAATACGGCAATTTTTACACTACAGTTAATTTCATAGGCCTTGCCGATTTTTGACCGTTCTGCGCCCACTCAGCTCCTGCGAGTACGCACCCCAAAAACCGGAGTGGCATCAGCATCAGCGTACAAGCAGTCGAGGTCACCACCATGAATACGCAGCTGCCGACCAAATCCCAGCCCCCCGCCAAAGCGGCTCTGCTCGCCAAGCCGTCCAAAGCCGCGTCGCAGCCCGCCCCCGGCAAAGCCGACAGCAATGTCGCCAATCTCAGCTTGCGCTACCCCAAAGACCTTGAACACTGTTTCGTGCTTGGCAATAACTGAACCCCACGCCTGGGCATAATGCACGAGCGGAGCCGGCTGCTATCTTGAAGGTTCTTTTTCTTCACCTTTGAGGAGCAGCCATGTCCTCCAGCCCGACCAAGATTCTCGCCATCTCCGGCAGCCTGCGCGGTAGCTCGTTTAATAGCGCAGCGCTCAAGACCGCCGCAGACATCGCCGGCGAAAGCGCCAAATTCACCTTTGCCGACCTCGCGGGTATTCCGCTTTACGACCAGGACCTGCGCGACGAGGGTGTCCCCGAAGCAGTCGAGCGCCTACAGCAGCAGGTACTGGAAGCCGATGCCATTCTCTTCTCGACTCCGGAGTACAACTACTCCATCTCCGGCGTTCTCAAAAATACCATCGACTGGCTCTCCCGCGTTGACCCACAGCCGTTTGCCGACAAGCCCGTGGCGGTAATGAGTGCCAGCATGAGCGCGTTTGGCGGTGCACGTGCGCAATACGATCTGCGCCGGGTAATGATTTATCTGAATGCGCACTTTGTGAACAAGCCGGAAGTCATGATCAGCTTCGCCCACAAGAAGTTTGATGACAGCGGCATACTGAACGATGACGACACCAGACAACATATCGGCAAGCTGGTGGCGGCATTGGGGGAGTGGCAACAACGCCTTGCACCCTGAAGCCATCAATCCATTGCCGATGAAGTATCTACCGGCTCTGTGGCGATGACCCGGTTTAGAGGACATTGAATTTGAATACGCCGGGATGCAGACCCGGCGCTTGATGAGAGGCTAGTAGTAACCCACGCTGTCCGCATAGCGAATCAGCTTACTGCCATAGTCACCACCCCACTCGTATCCGTAGCGGCGCTCGGCATCAATAGCCATGATGTCATACTGTTTGATGCCGGAACGGTCGGCGAAGAAGCCAACGTCTTGCTGCAGGTCGTAGAAGCGGTACCACATGGTGCTGCCGGTTCTGGACTGAATGGGATTGTAGGTATCGTCGTTACTGCCGCTGGAACGCTTTACGTAGGCGGTGTCCGCCTCCTGTACCACCGGGCTGCGATACCAGGCGAGGGCGGAGCGGACGGCGTCTTCCACTTCGGTGGTCTGTGGCTGGGCCATCAGGAATGCGACTACCAGCATGGACTCTTTACCGCTTTTCGAAGGCAGTTCGTAATCACGGGCACCGCGCGGCTCAAAGGTTACCGGGTCGTGCTGGGCGCACCATACGGTCTTGGCATCCGCCTGCACAATTTGTGCGTTCAGAATAAAGTCCACGCCTTTCGCGATCGCACTTTCCATGCGACTGTGCTGCGCGTCGCTGAACAGGTCGCCGTCTAGTGGGGCCTCCTTGCGGGCAGCCTTGTCGAGGAGAATCAATACGCGCGCCATCGCACCATCATTGAAGGTGACATGGTTCGAATAGGTGGTGCCGGTACGCGGTGGATAAACCTGCGGCCAACCACCGGACTCGTATTGCATGGTGAGCAGGAATTCCAGCGCATCGCGCGCCGCGTCGCGGTACTGGCTGTCGCCACTGCGCTGATACACATCGGCAAGGAACATCAGCTCAGTGACGGTGGCATCATTGTCGATAGTGCCCAGCTCCACGCCGCCTTCGCCGGTCCAGCCGGAGCGTGCGCTGCTCCCATTCCAGGGGGCATCGTAGGTAGACTCACTGTTTTTATAAAATCCCCCGTGCGGCATTTGCCAGGTAATCATGTTGTCAGCACGGACCTGATCCGAAGCCAGGCTACTGCCGAGCCAGGACTTGTAATTATCCAGCTCACCGTTAATCGGGTTGCCATCGCGCGACAACAACGGCGCTTCACCGCCGGATGATGAAGAACTGGAGCCACCGGACGACGAACTGCCGGAGGAACTGCCAGAAGAGCTGGAGCTGCTGCCGCCAGAAGAAGAGCTGCTCGAAGAACTCGAGGACGAACTGGAGCTGGATGACGAACTACTGGAAGACTCAAACACCGGCGCGCTCGCACCCGAGCCACTGCTGCCACCACCACAGGCGGTCATTACGGCAGAGATCGCAACAATCGCACAGCTGCGCAAACATTTGACGTACATAGATCTACCTTTCAAATCAGTAATCGCAATGAATCCACACGGAAGTAGATTCCGCATGTGCTGGCACAGATGTTGCGCCGGAACGCTCGCCATCACATTCGAGATTTCAAAGCCAAAAAAGCCCCGGAAACGGGGCAAAATGGCAAACACTCAACAACAAAACAAGGGAATACCGGTAGCGTGAGGGCCAGGCACCGCGGGCACCTGAACCCCACACACACCACCTGCTTAAAACTGAACGTTTACACCCAGCTGGTAGGTGGGGCCGTAAGTCTCGGTCAGGAACATCATGCGTCCATTGGAGTACTCGTTACCCTCAAAGTACTGGATGTTGCTTTCATCGGAAATGTTCACTGCGTCGAGATACAGCTTCACATTATCGTTGACGTTGTAGGTGGCCTTGATGTCATACGTGACACCGGCATCCTGATAAACGTCAGACCAGTCTGCACAGTTCTGCGAGTAACCCAACACTGCATCGGCAGCAATATCCGCGTCTGTACAGGAACCGATACGCTTGAGGATTTCACTGCGGTAGTTGGTAATAAAGCGGAACGAGAAGTCGTTGTTTTCCCAACCCAGGGTGGTATTCACGGTGACGTCGGCCTGCTCCGGCAGGCGGATGGACTCCGCGCGCACGCTTGCACCCACGTCAGCCTCCGAGTGCAGCAGGGTGAAGTTGGACTGGATAAAGAAGTTCTTCAGCAGGCCTTCCATGAAGTACTGGTTGTAGGTGACCTCCAAGCCGTAAACTTCTGCCTTGTCGCCGTTCAGATAGGTCTGTGCATTGTTCAGCTGCAGATCGGCGGGAATATTGAACATGGTGACCTGATCCACCGGCAGGGTGTATGGCAGGTCCGAGAGGTTCAGGTTGGCACCCGCAACTTCCACAATGAAGTCATCAATCTGCTTATAAAACGCAGCGCCCTGGATAAATAGGTTTTCGCTGGCATACCAGCCGAGGGACACATCGAAGTTGGTCGCGGTCATGGCATCGAGTTTCGGGTTGCCGATTTCCACAACATTGTCCGGAGACATCGACATGTTCTGCGACTTGTACTCATCGGTAAAGTCCGCATCGGCAATCTCACCCTGAAGGTCAGACGGACGATCGGAGCAATTATCGTCACCAAGATTCGCCGCGGCATCGTAGTTACAGAAGATCACACGATCACGCACCTGCGCATACGCACGCGCCTCGTCGAAGGACGGACGGGTAAACGAAGTCCACAAGGAAGCGCGCAGTAGCAAGTCTTCTCGCAGCTCGTCGCGGTAGTGCAGGCTGGGAAAGAAACCGTCGTAGGCGTTGGACGTGTCGTCCAGCGGCACCGCGATATCGAAGGATTCCAGCTGGTCACTGCTCTCTTCGCGGTCGTTGCGGATAGAGAGGTAACCGGTGGAGTTAAAGTCGGTCTTCTCATAGCGCACACCGCCGATCAGAGTACCGGTGTCGGTCACCTGAAACTCACCCATAATATAGGCGGCGGCGGTATCTTCGGTGATTGCATAATCGTTACGGGTGCTTTCCAGCTCACGCTGTTCCGGGTCATAGCTGTCGCCGATGCTCCGCGTTGCCGCGATCAGGCGCTCTGCTTCGGATTGCGTGATAAACGCGTGATCGAACAGGGGGTTATCCGGCATAAAGGTTTGGAAGTCGCCCAGACGCGCACCGGCATTTTCCAGACAGACTGGATCACCGGCGCAGCCCGCTACGCGTTTGTCATTGGGCACGATACTTACGCGGTTCTTATCGCGGTTGCGCTCACGGTTTTTGATGCGGAAACCGGTTTTGATGTAATTGACCGGGCCCATATCAAAATCTTTGCGCAGGTTGGCCATGGCCTGATCGATGGTGTCTTCACGGAAGCTGTCTTCCATAAAGAGGTTGTCGTACAGCATGAAGGGCTGCACGGTTTCACCATATTGATAGCCAGACGGGCCAAAGCCACCAACGTCGGGAACGTCGCCGCCACCGATCAGGTCACTCAGCTGATCCGGGTGCACAATCTGGCCATTCAGGTAGTCCTCGCCAGTGGTACCCAGCGCACTGAGCTTACGCGCGCGGAACTGTACCCGGCGGCCATCGGGGGAATCCTGGGTAGCATTGGAGTGCGCCAGCTCGTAATCCAGCGTCCAGTTATTGCCAAACAGGTTTTCACCGCCGAGGGAGAACACTTTTGTATCGCTCTCCGCTTCCTGGATAAAGAACTGGTGCTGCAGGTCCATACCTCCGGTGCCGAACACATTGTTAGCAGGATCCAGGTAAACCACTTCACTGCTGCTCGCCTGCCCCCAGCGGTAGTACTCACGCAATGCGGTGTCTTCGTCGGTATACACCGTGTTACTGAAACGGGCGTAATACTTGCTGTTGTCGTCCGGGCGATATTCCAGGTCGAAAATACCCGCAATACGCTCACGCTCGGCATTTTCCTGGCGGTTCTGCAGTTCGAACGGGATCAGCATCGGGCTGTCGACGCCATCCACGGTAATGTAACGCGGCAAGCTGCTGTCGTGGGCGCGGGATTCATAACCCTCGGTCACGCGATTTTCATACGACAGCGAATAGCTCAGGCCGATGGTTTCGTCGGCAAAGATGTTGGTGCCTTGCAGGGTCAGCTTGGGCGAGGACTCACCGCTCTGCTCCTGAAACGCCCCCTGGGCACGCAGCTTGATGGTGTCTTTACCGCGATCCAGCGCAGAGATGGTAGTGACGTTCACGCTTCCACCAATGGAGTTCAGATCCATGTCCGGAGTCAGCGACTTCAGTACTTCAATGGATTGCAGCACGTCTGCAGGCAGCGCATCCAACGAGAAGCCACGGCTTTCGCTGTCCGCCGCACCGCCACCGCTGTTGGCCATTTCCGAGCCGTTCATCTGCACGGAAACAAAGCCCGGGCCGAGACCGCGCAGGTTAATGAATTTACCTTCACCCTCCGAGCTCTGCAGCGTAATACCGGGCAGACGCTGCAGGGATTCTGCTACGTTCTGGTCGGCGAAGTTACCGGAGTCATCCTGGGTAATTACAGAACTGAATACGTTCTTGTCACGCTCCGCCTGACGGGCATTGAGTTCCGCGCTTTTAACGCCTTCTACATAGACTTCTTCAATGGAAAAATCCGAGGATTCTTCCGCTTTCTTTTCTTCCGCTTCCTGCGCCATCAGGCTGGTGGAAGCTGCCATGGCGATGGCCACGGCGAGAACCTGTTTCTTGTAAGTCATTTTGACTCTCCCATCGTTTTATTCGGTCCTGTTTATTCGAACAGACCGCTCGATGAATTTCTGGCGAATTCGCCAGACGCTTTGTAAATGGCCGGAAAGAGCCAGCCTCCATCAAGGGGGCTGGCCCATTTACTTATTGCTGAGTGATCTCTAGATCGGTGAATTCTAGGATTAGCTCATCACCGGGGGCACCATAGACACCTACGTACCAGCTTGAGGGGAACCCAGATGCGGGCATGCCTTCATCTTTGAATGCCGAGCTATTCAACTGGGTAAAGCTTGCACCATTATCTTTGGAAACAGAGCGAATCACACGAGGTGTTCCTTCCTCATCAATGACTTCAATTTTTAGCAAATCATTGATAGCCAAGTCAGCACTTGAGCGGGAACGTTTTGATTGCTCTGTGTCACCCACATCCAGCTTGTGTGCGCGAGAGCCGATCAACGTAACTTCTGTACCACTTACATCAGCCCAGTAGTCGATGGTGGCGAAGCGTCCGACTTCCTTGATGTCACCACTCAAGGAGGCGTCTAGACTTTCCATCACGGCAATACCAAAGCGATAGCTGTTGCTGTCAACGGTGTGCTCTGCGCCTTCCGCGAGGTTCACACTGCTCAAACGCGCGGTAAAGGTGAACGGAGCAGTCACTTCTTTAGAGACGAAGAACTTACGTACGGAGTCTGAGCTTACGCTTCCGCCAGAAGCCTTGATGGTAATTGCATTTTCACTACTGGAGACCACTTCACCAACAGGAGCCGAACCACTTGTACCTGCTAGGTCTGCAACAGCACCTTCCCATGCAGAAGTTGATGTTGCGTAATTGCCCAGCTCACCGACAGTGGTGGGCAGTTGGTCAACCAATTCAGAAGGGAGCTTCGCTGCAGTCATGGCATCGGTAGTCCAGATGATCCAGTCTACTTCGGCCAAATGCGCACTACTGGAGTCTTCACCTACACGCAGCTTGTTATTCGCGCTGCTGTCTTCACGGCCTGTGCTGGTTTCATCAATGATTGGGGTGTCATTCCCATCAACAAAAACTTTTGCGTTCAGCGTATCCGCATCGGTCATGGTGAACGCAATGTGATAGGTGTGGAATTCGCCATCCAACAGTGGAGCAGCAACTTTTATATCAGAAGCTCCATCAGTGAATTTCTCCAGACGAACCTCGCCGGTGTCGCCCTGATCAGGACGCAGCATCATGTTTACACGCTTGCCAGCTTCAGCGAAGTACGTCTGAATTTCAAAACCACGCTGTGCTGCGTTGTCGGCTTTAATTCGTGCAATCGCGGTAAAATGTTTCGGATAGCCAGCAGCGAAAATATCGTAAACTTCGCCGCGGCTGCGCGCGTCTTTGTCCTTGGTGGTGTCCAGCTTGGCATGGCCGATGTTTTCTTCGTTTTCATTGGCAATTGCCACAAACATGGAGGTATCGGAGCTGCCGAAATCGAAGGTGCCAGGGGTCGATGTGTTATAGACGATTGAAGCCTCTTCGAAAGGTGAACGACACCCGTCGTAAACGCTCCAAGCAATGGCGGTGTCTACCTGCGAAGTCGCAACACAAGCCTCTCCCTGAGGCGCTTCCGGAGTTGCACTTGCGCTCGGGCTCCAGTCACTGAAACCTACAGAGTTTTCTGCCCGCAGGAACACAAAGTAAGTAGTTCCATTCTCCAGTCCATCCAGCAAATGACTGGTACCGTCGATGTCTGCTGCAGGTACGACTACAGCACCCTCTGTAGAGTCGACTGTGTTGTATGCCAGCTCATAGCCGGAAGCGCCAAAGATGTCTGCCCATCCAACCTGAACGTATCCATCACCGACCACGGTTCCCGGAGCTTCCGGTGCTTTCGGCGCCTCTGCTGCCTGGAACGGTTTACACTCAGGCAGATCTGCCTGACCGTCTTCGGTCTGCTTCTCAATCAGCAGGTCGTCGATAATTGCAGTACCGCCGCTGGATACACGCAGCTGCAGGAAGGAATTTTCAGTACCGATGACTTCATCTTTGATGTCGACAACGTCGCCACCAGCCTGCAGGTAGGTTTCGCCGGGAATGTTGATGACCACGCGCTCGCCGGCGATCAGGGAGCCGGTTTCCACGTCGAAAAGACGCGAGCCCAGCGAGCCGCCGCCATGAATGGAGTTGGCTTCACCGGAGGTGTTGTTATCCACATAAATCTGGGTTTTCGACCCGGCACCGCTGGCGGATGCCACGCAGAAGGAAATGCGGTAAGGCTCGGAAAGATCCAGCTCGCCCCAGCCAGAACCACCGTCGGTGCCCGGAGTCGAATCCTTTTTCTTGTCCAGAGCGCCGGCGTCGGCCAGTTCGGACAGTGTCTGGCCGATACTGAAGCGCGCATTACTGATCAACAGGGAAGCGTCGCCGTTATCGCTGACGATACCCAGGCGTTCTTTATTGTCGACCGTGATCTCCATATTGGGATCATCCTGATCGAAGAAGCAGCAGGTAGGGTAGTAGAATGCGGGGCGTGCATCTTCGTAGTCACTGCTATCCGCAGTGGCCAGCGCCTTGTAGTTGGGGCTGAAGAAGTCGATGGTGTCGCTCTGGTCGAAGCCGGTGTATTCACCAAAGCTTTCCGCTAGCGGGAGTGGGGTATTGGTAATCCCACTCTCTTCCGGCGGTACAACAACCGCAGGTGGTGGATCGGGCAGGTCGGCAATATCCCCCTCCCCTGCTGAACTGCTACCACCGCCACAGGCGGTCAGTGTCCCCATGATGCACAGCGCGAGTGCGGACTTTGCCCAAGGTAAAGTTTTCATGCTCACCCCTTCTCTCATCTCGATCGTTATTCTTATGAGCCCGGCGCGTCAGCCAGAACGGAGTCCTGTGGAGCACGCGTCCTGATGCGTGTCATCAGATGCGTGGCGACCAGCCAGGCTCGGCCTTGATACTTATTGGTTAGGCAATATAACCAGATTGGTTAGGCATAAACAACCATTTGAGCAAATTGGTAATGAAGTTGTGCGTGCACACGGTCAGACCGGCGCGCATTTCAACATTCCGGCGCCATTTCGGCATCGGGGACTGGCAGTTAGGGCCGGGAGTGCTTTTTCTTCAGGAAACAGGCGGCAGTCGGGGCGGCAACGCAACGATGCGCTCCGGCATTTCACCCAAGAAATGGCCAGACCAGTGGCTGCGTCACGGAAAAACAAAAAGGCCCGCCCACCTCACGGTGGACGGGCCTGGTTCCTTCGGATGTGAAGGTTTATAGAAGCAAGGTCTAGTGGCGCACTGTTACTGGCAAGCTTCCCCGCCGAGCCCAATCACATAGTCCTGGTCATAACCCAGCGGCGAGTTGAACGGGATCTCGCCATCGACGCCTGCCGTGGCAATGATGTAATCGGCCATCGCCTGGCTCGCGGGCAGGGTTTCCGCAGCCATTACATCGCGGGAATATGTGGTGTAATTCTGCGAAAGGTCACCCACGGAACCGGATGCATTGGTAATTTCATAGACCAATGACGAATCCAGGTTACATGCCGCATCGGAGAACCACACCAGAGAGCCGTCGGAGCGGAAGCTACCACCGTCCACGTCCCGGGCCAGTTGTTCACCACGCTCGGTCAACGCCTGCACCACATCGTCTTTCTCCTGGAAAGCGCGGTTCATCAGGAACATGTTGTCTTCCCACAATACACTCGCACCGACACGCACACTGAGGACGTCCTTGCGGTAGTTCATGAAGAAGTTATTGAACATGTGCGATGTACCGCGACGAATCAACGGCACACGGCGCAGGGTGTTACCCAGGCTGCTGTAGTTGTCGTCGGTGGTAATAAACGCGTTGTGGTGCATGGTGGTAGTGATTTGCTCGTTGATGGTACGGCTGTCACTGGACCCATGCAGCGCGGCGCGCTTCACATTGATCAGTTTATTGAAGGAGATGGTGATGTCGTAGGCACCCACTTTCACATCAAACGCCGCGTCACCGGTGGTGTCGAAGGTGTTCTTGTGAATCCAGATGTCGTGCGACGCACCGGTGTTACGGATCATGTCCGGATCGAGGCCATGGTCTTCAGTGTGGCCAGCGCCACGGAAGTCCAGGTGCGTGAGGATCACGCTTTCCGCAGTCTGAGTCGGCTGACCTGAACTGTCGGCACCGATGGCAAAGCCGTTGAAACGGAAGTAGGCGTTGCTCATGCGGCCATCGAGCGTCTTGTTAGAGCCGATTTTGGTGTTGCGGATCGGCAGACTGCTGTTGTTCAGGCGATTATTGAAGAACTCCACCTGACAGGCATCGCCGGAATAACCGTTCGCACTACACCACTGACGGTAGTCGATACACTGGGCTTCAGTGCCACCGATCGCCGACTGGACGGAGCTGTCTGCACAGTGGTTGCGGTGCATCGAGATTTCCGTTTCCTGGGCAAAGTCGAACTTGTCGAACACGATCCAGTTGTGCGCGTCACCAGTCACAGCATCCAGAATCTGCTGCTCGACGCTGCGACCCTGAGCATCGTTTTTGGTAATGACAGTCAGCTGGCTATTGCCGCTGGAGTCGTACCCACCGAGCGCATTTTCACCGTAACCAACTGCACGACCGAGGGTCTTGGAAAGACACTCGACAATTTCCTGGTCGGTGTTCAGTTCCGCAGAGTCGCGCCAGTTGACGTTCGGGTCGGTGGCCAGGATGTAGCAGGCATTGCTCACTTCCGGGGATGGGAATGCGCCACCAGAGGAGGTGCCACCTGAGGAGGAGCTACTACTTGTGGTGCCGCCGGAGGAAGAGCTACTACTGGAACTGGATCCTCCAGAGGAGGAGCTACTACTCGATGAGCCACCGGAAGAGCTGGAACTGCTGGACGAGCTGCCACCGGGTGCGGAAGCACTCCCACCCGCACAATCGCCCGCCACCGGTGCTGCACCGGTCACCGACATACTGTCGATGTTGGCAAGACCACTGCCGCCGGTAGCCTGCAGGCGGATTTCGTTGTAGCCGGCATTCAACCAGACGGCAACTGCTGAGCTATCGCTGTAAGAGCCCCAGGCACCGGTACCACCCATGCCCAGGCTCGCCTGGCTGCCCTGATTGATCAACACGTCCGCGGGGCGATCACTGCCGCCATTGGCGTAGCGCCAGCTCAGGGTGTAGTTGCCTGCGGAGGGAACCACTACAGACCAATCAACACCCTTACCACTGGCATTTTCTGTATTGGCGTAACCGGCACCGGTGTAGCCACTGTGCTCAGATTCCACAGCGCCTTCAACCGCACAGAAACCGTCGGCGTTTTCCTGCAGCACCAATGTCGCCGGTGCGGTTGCAATGACAGCGTTACCTGCATTGGAATTATACGCCACCAGGTTTTGATCGATGATTTTCACCCAATAGTAATAGGTGCCGTCTGCCAGATTGGCATCCGTATAGCTATTACCCGATACGCCGGCGGCAATGCGCACACGACCGCTGGGATTCGAATCCGTATCGCGATAGATTTCCTGTGTGCGCACATCGATACCGCTCACGCTCCAGCTCAGGTTCACGCTGGAACCAGACGTGGAAACCGAAAGATCGACACTACCCTCCGTCGTGCCACCAGAGCTGCTGGAACTGCTGCCGCCGGAGCTGCTGGAGCTACTGCTAGAGCTGCTGCCGCCAGAAGAGGAGGAGCTCACATCGCCGCTCGCATCGTAGATTTCAATTTCTGCGATCTGCGGCGCTGTAGTGGCGCTGTCGATCATCAGGTTCAGCTTGCCCATGCTCACGTCGCCGACATAAACCACACGCTCAGCGCCGATACCGGTACCGGACGCCAGCTCTGCGCCAGTGTCGTTATTCACCAGTCGCCAGGCCTGCACCGCATTGCCAATTTCGCGAAGGATCACGGTATTGAACCCGCCAGTAAAACCTTTCGCCGAGATGCGTTCGCCACTGGAGGAGGATGGCTGCCAGTAGCTGCTCAGGTCACCATCCACGGCATTGCCATAGCTGCTGCCGCCGCCTTTGCTGGTGCCATCCGCACCGCCGGTCAGCGCGAGGTTCGGACCCAGCTCACCACCACCGGATCCGGAACCGCCGCCGGATGAACTGGAGCTGCTGGATGAACTGCTGGACGAACTTGAGGATGAGCTAGTGCCACCGCTGGAAGAGCTTGAAGAACTACCACCGCCAGTGACTTCGCAGTTACCGTCATCCACCAATAAACCCTTATTGGCACCGGCAGTTGCCGCAACAATTTGCGGTACGCAACCGGCGTCACTCAGGGAATAGCCATACGGAATACTAACGGAGGTGGTGGATACGGGATTCGGGCCCGCGGGGTGGTTGCTGGAACCCTCTGAGCTCCAGGTAATATTGGACCACACATTGCCGCTCACCTCCCAGTAACCCATATCGTCGGTGTAGAAAGTGCCCAACGGATCCTTCGAACTTTCGAAGTAGTTGTTCTCCGCTTTCATTTTGCCGCCCGCACGCGGGTTCATGCCGGATTTATTGATACTCACGTAATGGTTGTTGAACGCGTGCGC
The DNA here is from genome assembly GCF_001639145.1 of Microbulbifer sp. Q7. Taxonomy (NCBI): domain Bacteria; kingdom Pseudomonadati; phylum Pseudomonadota; class Gammaproteobacteria; order Cellvibrionales; family Microbulbiferaceae; genus Microbulbifer; species Microbulbifer sp. Q7. The sequence continues at coordinate 118,284 of NZ_LROY01000001.1, forward strand.
TGTGGCACCGCGCAACAACGGTGTGCGAGAGTCAATATTCTCGTAAAGGTTGTGGTGAAAGGTGACCGGACCATTATTGAGGTCGCTGTCACTGGAGCCAACCAGGCCACCACGACCGGAGTTGCGCAGAATGCTGTAAGACAGGGTGACGTACTTGGTGTCCGCCTTCATATCGAAGAGCGCGTCGTAACCGGCACTCTCGCCGCCAGAGGCTTCGAGGGTAAGGTGGTCTGCCCAGACGTTGTATACCCCGCTTTCCATGCCGATCGCATCACCACCATTCGAGGTGGGCGAGCCGGACTTCTTCACATTCCGCACATGCAAGTTTTGCAGCACGATGTTCGAGGCATTGCGCAGGTGAATCCCCAGCTCATCAAACAGCGCGCCGTTGCCGACGCCAATGAGGGAGATGTTACTTACATCCTTGATTTCAATTTTGTCGTCGGCCGTGTTACAGCTATCGCCAGACACCTTGCTGGTGTTGCCGTGATTGATGGTGCCTTCAACGTGAATAATGATCGGCGTATCACTGGACGCCCGATTACACAGTGCCGCGTGAATTTCCGTGCCGCTTGTTGCGTAGACAACATTGCCGCCGGCGCCGCCGGTAGTACCGCCGTTTTGCGTGGCAAACCCCGTGGCCTGCGCATGAATATCCGCGGCCGCGAAGGTGCCCAGCAATGCACTCAGCATCGCGGCGCTCTTCAGTTTAATTTGCATGTGACCTTCCGTATTTATGGTTATCTAGAAGTGTCACCTGAACTTGCCAATTCAGGTGTCGGTCGGACGACCAGCCACAAGTACAACGCCCGCAAACAGCACCCCGCTGCCTAGCCAGGGATTGGGGATAATGGGAACCTCTCTCGTCAGGGCTAATCATCATCGCTTCGGGCCGTGTAGGGACACACACCCGGATATTGGCCTGCCATTTTTGTATTTATTGGCCTTCTCTCTGAGCCATATTGGCAATACCAAAATCACGAAGAGGTTAAACAGCTTCGCCAGCGGAGTAAAGCCTGTTTGAGCCACATGAATGTACGCCGCGCCATAACTTGACCTGATTCACTGCGCTGAGATGAAACAGCAGTCAATCACGCCCGCATCGGGCGTTGCGCGTGCCGGCGAGCAACAAAAAGCGCCACGCCAGAGTGCATCGCGCCCTCACCCCACTAGCTAACAATGCAACGATTGGCTGACCAACTTGCCCGGCAGGAATACAACACGCGGCGCGAATACCGTGGATACCGTGGATACCCCTCGGTAAGACGCGGTCAGTATTGGCGCTTTGCCGCACGTGACTTTCCAGACAGCGGGCTTCTACCTTCTATACTTTCTCCGCCGCACCCAAGGGCTTCCCCGAGGCCCTACAGAGCGGGTGCATCGGTCTTACAGCAGCAAGGAAGCAGCAATTTATGGCAACGGAAACAAGGGATATGCGGCGCACCCTCGGCCACACACTCGCATCGGCCACCCTGTTTGGCGCCCTACTTGGCACCCTGGCCGTCGGTGCTCCGGTCGCAGCGCAAGAGGCCAATAGCCTGAACAGTCCGGTGCGCAGCCAGGACCCCGCCAATTTCAGCAGCAAAGACGTGCTGGACCACCTGTCACCCCATATCTGGCAGGGGGAAAATCTGGCCTACACCAAATCTGCGCCCACCATCGCCAAGGCCCAGACCGAATACGCGAAGATGATGCCGAAAAGCATCCAGGAAGTGGTGAAAGGCAAGATCTACCACGCCTATGGTTTCCAAGTGGCCTCGACAATGATCGCGGTGGGCGACGATGGCCTGATCGTGATTGACCCGGGCTCCGACAACGACAGCGCGAAGGCAACCCGGGAGGCCTTTCTCAAGGCCGTACCAGCAGCGGCGAACCTCCCGGCAACCGCGATCATCTACACACACCGGCACCCCGACCACCCGTTTGGATCTGCCGGTTGGGGGGTTAGCGAGGAAGATGTAGCCAGCGGCAAGGTGAAGATCATTGCCTCGGAGCACTTTGTCGAGAACCTGGTGAATGACGTGGGTGTGGTCGGTAATATTCTCACCCAGCGCACGGCCTACGTGGGTGGCTATCCCAAGCAAAGCGCCGAGGGCCTGGTGCATGTGGCGATCGGCCCTACGTTTGCCGCCGGTCCTATCTCGCTATATTTGCCCACCGACACGGTGAAAACCAATGAACCCCTGAAACTCAAGATTTCCGGGATCGACCTCGAAGTGTTCCATGCCTACGGCGACGCCGGCACCGACGAGGTGGATATCTACTTTCCCGAGTTTCGTCATGTACATGGTTCGGAAACCATTCAGGGGGAGACCTTCCCCAACCTGTATTCCCTGCGCGGTACATCCTACCGGGACGTTGCCAAGTGGCTAGATGGTGTAGAGATTTTGCTGGGATACGCGCAGAAATCCGACACCTATTCCGGGTCCCACATGCGTGCGTGGAAGGGCAACGACTTCATCATCGACCGGATCCGCAACTACCGTGATGCGATCCAGTACGTGCACGACCAGACCATCTACTGGACCAACCTGGGTTACACCCGTGACGAGCTGGCCGAAAAAGTGGTGTTGCCCGAACCCTACGCGAGCGATCCGTGGCTACAGGAGTATTACGGCACGGTGGCGCACTCGGTAAGAAATATTTACGGGGGCTACATCGGCTGGTGGGAAGGAGACCCCACACAGTTGGCACGTCCCGGGCCGAAGGCTACATCAACGCAGTATGTACGCGTGATGGGTGGTCGCGATGCGGTGCTGAAAGAGGGGCGCAAAGCCATCGACAACAAAAATTACGGCTGGGCCGCCGAGGTGCTCACGCACCAGATCAACGTCGACCCCAGCGACATGGAAGCACGTAAATTAAAAGCCGAAGCGCTGCGCCAGTGGGGCTATTTGCAAACCAATATTTACTGGCGCATGTACGGCATTTCCGGCGCCAATGAGCTCGATGGCACCATCGATCGCTCCATGCCGTGGAACTTTGCCGATCCGGCGATTGTAAAAGCGCTGCCCACGACCGCACTGCTGAAAACCATGAGCGTGCGGCTCAACGCCGATCGCGCCGCCAATGCGAAGATGAACGTACAGTTTGTTATTTCAGACACCAACGAAGCGGCGGGCTTCAAGGTGCGCAATAAAATTGCCGCCTATATCGATGGCAAGATGGCCAAACCGGATGTCACCATAACGGGCCCTAAAGGCGCCATCCTGAAAACCGTCGCCACCGGAAAACTGGCCGAGGGTGTCACCGTGACCGGTGACAAAGGTGCGGCGAGCAAATTTCTGGGACTGTTCGATATCATTACGCCGAACGACGTCAATCTGGTGCTGCCACCCGGCGCACCGCTCAAACCCTAAATGCGGTTTCTGCGCATAAAAAAGCCGGGCTGAAAAGCCCGGCAAAATCTGCTGAAGGTGACGTGATAAAAGTTCACGAGAGGAAATAAAAGTCGTTGCGGGGCGCTACTCGATCAAACCCAGCGCCCGCGGCAGAAACTCGCTGATCGCCGGCACCAGAGTAACCAGCGCCAGCACAGCAAACATCATGAGATACATGGGTAGCAGCGGGCGGATCAGCGCGGTGATCGAGGTCTTGGAGATACTTGCCCCCACAAACAGCACACTCCCCACCGGCGGTGTACACAGGCCAATACACAGGTTCAGGATCATCACAATACCGAACTGCAGCGGCGACATGCCCAGCTCGGTCACTACCGGCAGGAAGATCGGGGTGAAAATCAGCACCGCCGGCGTCATGTCCATAAAGGCACCCACCGCCAACAAGATCAGATTTATCGTGAGCAGAATCAGCAACGGGTTTTCACTGATGGTGATCAGTGCCTGGCTGATGGTCTGTGGAATGTTCTGATACGACATAATCCACGACATCGCAGACGAGGCCGCAATCAGGAACATCACGATCGCCGTGGTTTCAACGGATTTGGTCAACAGTGCCGGCAATTGTGTCAGCTTCACTTCTTTGTACACCACACACGAGAGCAGCAGCGAGTACAGGACAGCAATCGCGCTGGCCTCCGTCGCCGTAAAGAAGCCACTGATAATGCCGCCGATCACGATAAAGATCAGGAACAGGCTGGGCACCGCATCCACGGTCTTGTGCAACGCCTCTTTCAGCGTGGGCTTTTCACCCACCGGATAGCCTTTCGCTTTCGCCCAGATACCGCACACCATCATCAATCCCAGCGCCAACAGTAGTCCGGGCAAATAGCCGGCAATAAACAGTGCGGCGATGGAAACACCACCGGAGGCGAGGGAGAAAACGATAAGGATGTTACTTGGCGGAATCAAAAGGCCGGTGGTGGACGAAGCTACGGTCACTGCGGTGTTAAAGTTTTTGTCATAACCCGCCTTGGTCATCGACGGAATCATAAAACCGCCGATAGCCGATGTAGCGGCCACCGCCGAACCGGAGATAGACCCGAACAGGGTACAACTGATGATGTTCACGAAGGCCAGGCCGCCAGGCAGCATACCTACCAGCACCTTGGCGAAGTCGATAATTCGGCGGGCGATACCGCCACTGCCCATCAACATACCGGAGAAAATAAAGAACGGAATGGCGAGCAGCGCGAAACTATCAATACCGCTGGCCATACGCTGGGCCATGGTAATCATGGCCGGATCAAAATCGATGGTGCACAGCATGGTGAGCACCGTGGCCGCACCAATACTGATGGAGATGGGTACATTCAGGGCGAGCAGGATCAGAAAACTGACCAATAAAACAATAACAGCGACTTCCACAGTGGCTCTCCTCGCTTAGGCTTCGACGGCAGCTTCGGGCTGCTTTTGTTGTTTATTTTGCGCAACCGCTGCAGTTTCTCCGGCGCTGTCTTCGGTATAGGGGTGTACGCCAGAATCGAACTCGGAAGGCAGCTCTTCTTTTGTCGTCACCAGCTCAATCAGGTGGTCGATGGAGAACAGGCAGATCAACAGGCCAGAAAGAGGCAGCACACTGTACACATAGCCCATGGGAAGATTCAGGGCGGCGGAGGTTTGCTCCAGCTCAAAGGTGAGCAGCATCAACTTGGCACCACCGTAGACCATCGCCAGCGCAGCGAAAGCGAAACACACCGACACCACAAAAATCTGTAATGCGCGGCGCTTGGCCCCGTGCAAGGCGTTGCTCAGTAAATCGATACCCAGGTGCGATCGCTTGCGATAGGCGTAAGCGCCCCCGAGGAGACCAATCCACACCAGCAGATACCGCGCAACCTCTTCGGTGTAGGAGCTCGGCTGCATGGGCAGGAAGCGGGTGAGGATCTGCCAGGTCACATCCAGTACCATCAGTGCCAGCAGCGCACCGAGCACATAGCCCAGGGCCTTCTCAATTTTCTGCATCATCTTGCGCCTTCCACTTTTATTTTTTTCGAGGCCGTTATTCTGTTAGTTGATTGCTTTGATCTGATCCAGCAGCGCACCCACGCTGGTGCCCTGGTAGCTGTCGTGCAGGGGTTTCACCGCATCGATAAAGGGCTGCTTGTCCGGATAGATCACTTCAACCCCGGCGGCTTTTACCGCAGCCAGTGATTCCTCCGTAGACTCCTGCCACAACTTGCGCTGGTAGGCCACCGCCTCTTCCACCGCCTGGTCCAGCCACGCCTGTTGCTGCGACGACAGTTTGTTCCAAACCTCGGTGCTGATCAGCAACAGGTCCGGCACATAGGTGTGCTCATCCAGGGTGTAGTACTTGGAAACTTCGTAGTGTTTGGACAGGTAAAAGCTCGGCGGGTTGTTCTCGGCACCATTAACCACCCCCTGCTGCAGGGCGGTATACAACTCGCCCCAGCTCACCGGGGTGGCGGCCCCGCCCAGGGTGTTGACCATTTTGATAGCGGTCTGGCTGTTCTGAACGCGGATTTTCTGGCCGTTAAGATCTGCGGGGGTCTGCACCGCAATATCGTTCATGTAGAAGCTGCGGCTGCCGGCATCGAGATAACCGAGCCCGCGCAGGCGCGCACGCTCACAGGCAACCAGCAACTCCTTGCCGATCGGGCTCTGCAGCACGCTCCAGAAGTGTTCGGAATCGCGGAATACATAGGGCAGGTTGAAGATTTTCATCTCCGGCACAAACCCTTCCATAGGGCTGGCGGAGACTTTGGTCATGGCCAGGCTACCGATCTGCAGCAACTCGATCAGTTCCCGTTCACTGCCCAGCTGACCGCCGGAATAGATATCGATGCGCATGGTATCGCCGGACAGCGCCTGCAGACGCTCATCCATAAACACCATGGCGCGATGTACGGAGTGCTGCTGGTCCAGGGTGTGCGCCAGCTTGAGGGCGAGCTGGTCTTCCTGAAAGCCACAGCTGGCCACCAATAGTGCAGCTGTCGCCACGGCCGCGGTGCGCATCTGGCACCAGACTTTTCTCATGATCATCGGTTTGACCTGTTATTTATTTTTTATCGGGTACAGGTTTTCTGGTTCCAAGCGCTGGCGAGCACCCAGGTGTCGTCGGCAGACCAGATTGGTCATACCATCGTAACAACTTGTTTGCTGGTGACGCAATCTTCAATTTCCGCGGCCGCCATGCAGGTGGCGCGGGGGATGATGGCGCCGCGGTATCCGATCACCTGCGCCGCACAGCGATTGCCCGCCGCCACACTGGCCTGCGGGCTGGCGCCCTGCAGGCGCGCCGCCAGATAGCCCGCATTGAAGGAGTCACCGGCACCGGTGGTATCCACCACACGCGGGACCGGCGGCACGTCAATCGCGGTCAGTTCACCCTCTAGCTGCAGCAGCACCGGTTCGGCGCCGCGCTTGATCACCAGCTCCGCAATTCCAAGGCTGGAATTGCGTTTCAAACAACTGCCTGCACGCTTGTCGCCCCACAGCGCCTGCTCGTCCTCAAAGGTCAGCAGAGCCATATCCGTCTGCTGCAGAAACTGACTCGTCACTGCCCGCGCGGCGTCAGCGGAAGCCCACAGCCGCGGCCGGTAGTTGCTATCAAACGCCACGCGCCCGCCCTGCCCGCGATATTCCTCCAGGAATACCAGCAGTTCAGCGCGCGCCTCTTCGCCCATGATGGCAAGGGTAATACCGGAGAGATAAAGACAGTCCATGGTGCGCAAGTGCGCCTTCAGGACCTCGCGACGGTCCGCATCCGCAAACAGTTCCCGGGCAGGCGCCTGGCCACGCCAGTAGGTGAAATAGCGCTCGCCGTCCGGTGTGTTCCGGATCATGTACAGCCCCGGACAGCGGCCCGGCAAACGCGCGATGGCGGAGGTAGCAATACCCTCCTCGGCCAGACGAGCAAGCACTTCCTCACTGTACGGGTCATCGCCCAGAAGGGTTACATAGCTGACACTGACACCGCCGCGGGCGATGTACACCGCGGTGTTGTAGGTATCGCCCGCATAAGATTGCGCCAGCAGCGGCTTGTCGCCGCCGGACCGCCCCTGAACCGACGCCTGCGGCGCCAGTTCCACCATAACTTCTCCCAGTGCTGCCAGCTTCACGGCGTTCACCTCTGTTGTATTTATCGTCGCCAGCCCGGCGGTTGCGCCAACCACGCACCAAGGCCTTACCAAAAAATTGCAATAGGTATAACCAATTTGGCAGGGCGAGGCAACTATTCTGCGCCACTCTCAAGGAGTTCGCTAAGCTACCTGCCAGGAAATCTGCTCAAATTTAGCGCAACCTCAACTGGTAATGCCACCTTACCAGATTATTCAGGTTTTCTACTGGATTGCAACCAGATTGCAACTGAATTGACAGAAGCCAACTGACAAACTTTGCGAACAACTTCTATGGGATGCAGGAATTCGCTAGAATCGCCAGGATATTGGGACTGGTGGTCAGACAGGTTGCATCCTTATTGGATCCAACAGACACCATTGAACGCGATATCCCGCGACAACCGGCCCTCAGCCAAGGGGCTGAGCCGGTCGCAGCCCGATTCACTCACAGACCTTATTTATATACAGGGGCGCGATACCCGTGGAACTGCAAGCAGTAAAAGCCGAAAGACTCTATTTAAAAGTTGCCGAGCAGCTCTCGGGGCTGATCACCAGCGGGTCGATCAAGCCAGGGGAGCGCCTGCCATCGGAACGGGTACTGGCAGAAAAGCTCGGGGTCAGCCGCCCCACCATTCGGGAAGCGATGATTGCCCTGGAAATTTCTGGTGTGATCGAGATCCGCACCGGCTCCGGTATCTACGCCACACAGAAACAGTACCAGCAGGCACAACCGGAAATCGGCGATAAGGGTGTCGGCCCCTTCGAAATTCTGGAAACCCGCTTCATTATCGAGTCGGAAGCCTGCGCACTGGCAGCGGCCCGTATTAGCGGCGAGCAGATCCGCGAGCTCAAAAAAGTGCTCAAGGAGATGGAAGAAGAGGAAAGTCGCGCGGACGCGTCAGAAAAGGCAGACTGGAAGTTCCACAGCATTATCGCCGAGGCCTCCCAGAACACCGCGATCATCGGCATCGTTAACTGGTTGTGGGAACTGCGCAATCAGTCGGAACTCAGCACCGGATTTATGGAGCGGCTGCGCGCGGAAGGTGTTCATCCCTCCATTGAAGACCACCGCAAGATTATTCTGGCGCTGGAACAGCGCAATCCGGAAAAGGCCCGAGCGGCCATGCGCAACCATATTGATAACGCCACTGCAGCAGCGGCAACCTACTTTGAACAGGACCCAGCATAAGCTGGGTATTGACCAGTAGCGCGCCACTGCGATCCGTGCGCTACCGCAGCTCCCTCAACAGCACTGCCAGAGCCGACCTGGCTCCCCCCTCGATCATCAGCGCCAGCTGATTGCGCACCCCAGTGACAAAATACTCGCTTTGCAGTAGCGCGGCAGGCACGATACCAGAGTGCGTCAACAGTGCCGCCACATGGTCGCGCGCTGGAAATTCCTGCTGATTTTTCTGGCGCTTGAGCATTGCCACCAGCGGCTGAGCCGCGCGATCCCGAAGGGGAAAACCCTGTTCTGAAAAGGTCCCGAGAAACACATACGCGAGCCAAGCGGCCATAACACCGGTGAGCAATGGACTCTGCTCGCCGCGACGAAGACGCTCCACTAATGGCTCAAGAATGCGTTGGGGTAGTTTCTGGCTACTATCGGAAGCCACCTGCTGGCAGGTATAGGGCACTTCGGGATTGGAGAAGCGGTTGAGCAACGTGGAACAGTAGCGCTCGAAATCGATATCCGGCAGCGTCTCCAGCGTGGGCAGTATTTCCCTGCGCATCAGCGCCATTACAAACTGGCGAATTTGCGGGTCGGCTGCAGCCTCGTAGATGCAGGTGTACCCCGCCAGCGCTCCGATAAAAGCGAGCGCTGAATGACTGCCGTTCAGTAAGCGCAATTTCATCCGCTCGTAGGGGGCGACATCGTCCACCACACTGACACCCACCGAGCGCCAGTCCGGCGTGGGCGCAATGAAGTTGCCCTCAATCACCCACTGGCGAAAGCTTTCACTCAGTAAACAGGCGGTATCACGGTAACCCGCACGCTCCTGAATACTTTCGGCAATGGGCTCGCTGGTGGCCGGCACCATGCAGTCCACCATGGTGCTGCAAAAACCGATTTCTCTCAGCATCCAGGTGGCGAGACCGCTGTCCTGCAGACGCGCCGCGCTCAGCAGGCAATCTCGTAGTAATGCGCCATTGTTCGGCAGGTTGTCACAGCTCAACAGATTAAAACCGGGTAGCCCTCGATCACGGCGAAGGCGACAAGCCGCCAGTAAGAAGCCCACCAGAGTTTTGGGCGTCGCCGGATGCAATACATCGTGCTCGATATCTGGGTGGGAAAGATCCAGCGCACGCCCGCCGGGCTTCAGGCAATAGCCTTTCTCGGTGACAGTGACCGTCACCACATGGGTGGACTCTGCAGCCAACGCCACGATCACTGCGGCGGGATTCTCTGGCGCAACCAGAACATTCGCTACAGATCCGACCACACGTAGATTTTCTCTACCCGAAGTTCGCTCGCACAGAGTGTACAGACAGTTCTGCGACTGCATCCGATCGCGTACATCCGGGTTGCGCAAGCTCACCGCGGTGATACGCCAGTCACCGCCGGACTTGCGCAATATGTCATCCACGTACACCGCCTGGTGAGCGCGATGAAAATTGCCGATACCAATATGCACGATGCCACAACCGTGTTCCGCGGGATTGTAACCGGGCATGGACACTCGATTGCCAAGGGTATTCCGCTTTTCTGAAAGCGACTTTAAAAACTGCAGATAAAGTTTGGGGGCCTGCGCAGATGGCTGCTTCGACAGAGTAGGCATAAGGAAATTTAGCTGATCGCTTTCAGTGCATGGATTACCCCGCGCAGCTCTGCCAATCCTTTGAGCCGGCCGACGTAGGAGTAGCCGGGCTTTGCCGAGCCAACCTGCAGCTCGTCGGCCATCAGATGGCCATGATCAGGGCGCATGGGAATTTCACAGTCAGCACCTGAGTTGCGGCGACGTCCCTCCTCTTCCAGCAACGCACGAATCAATCCGACCATGTCGTTATCACCAGCGAGGTGGTCGGATTCGTAAAAAGAGCCGTCCGCTTCCCGGATCACATTGCGTAGATGCACAAAGTAAATACGTTCGGCAAATTCCTTTGCCATCGAAACAAGGTCGTTATCTGCTCGCGCCCCAAACGAACCCGCGCACATGGTTAGCCCGTTGGCCGGGCTAGCAAAGGCGCCGAGCAGAGCGCGCGCGTCTTCTGCCGTGGATACTACACGCGGCAAGCCAAACAGGGAGAAGGGAGGATCATCCGGGTGAATACACATTTTCACACCTACGGATTCCGCCGCCGGAATGATTTCTCGCAAAAACAGGAACAGGTTTTCCCGATAGCGATCGGTACCCAGGGCGTTGAACAGCTCGATGGAGCGCCGAATACTGTCGCGATCGTGGGAGCCTTCACCACCGGGTAGGCCGGCAATAATGTTGCGTTCCAGCTGCGCGAGCTCGTCGCTGCTTTTCGTTTGTAAATAGGTTTCTGCACGCGCCAGCACTTCTACCGGATAGTCACCCTCCGCACCTGGGCGCTTTAGCACGTGGATGTCATAGGCCGCAAAATCGGCCATTTCAAAGCGCAGAGCCTGGCTGCCATTTGGCAGGGTGTAATTTAGGTTGGTACGGGTCCAGTCAACTACCGGCATAAAGTTGTAGCAGACAGTGGTCACTCCGGCCTTGCCCGCATTGATGACGGACTGACGGTAGTTCTCGATCATCCGCTCAAAGTCGCCGGTGCGCGCCTTGATATCGTTGTGCACCGGTATGCTCTCAATAACCGACCAACTCAGGCCTTCGGCCTCGATCATTACCTTGCGCTGCTGGATCGCCTCTTCCGGCCATAATTCGCCGGCGGGGATATCGTGCAGTGCACTCACGATTCCCGTCGCACCTGCCTGGGCAATATGCCGCAGGGTGATTCCGTCATCTGGTCCAAACCAGCGCCATGTCTCTTGCATCGGACTTTTCCTGTTCTTTCCTCTACCGGGCCTTGATCCGCGAGCCTCAGCTCCAGCGGCAGGTCGTGCACCGAGCATGCAACGCACAACTGGTAAGACCACCGGACCAATTAAACTCAGTTTTGCGCTAAATGACAAGTCCCGACCCAGGTAAAAACCAATATTAAGGACGTCCGGGATCATATTTGCCTGAATTTCAACCAAAAGCGTTCTTTTTAATGATTTTGGCGACAACGCTGGGTGAATTATTGCGTTTTGACTAAAAAGCCTAGTGGCTAGATTGTAAGGCCAGAAAAAGCCGCTTACCTTTTTCTTGCCGGCGACGCTGAGTTCAGCCGCCGGCAAAGGCCGGTGGTGCGGAAATGGTTGTATGACTGCCGGCTGCTTATCGCCCTGGTGCCACCACCGCGGTGTGTGCCAGACACCCAACCCTGGAATTTTTTCCGGAGATAATAATGAACAAACAAAACCAATCGCGATTCATGAGAAAGGCCACCGGATGCAATGGAACCCGGCAACAAAAGTGGCCAACCCTAGTATTAACGGCCACCACCCTAATGTGCACCTCGCTGAGCGGGCCGCTGCTGGCGGCACCCGGCTATAAAGGCGGCCAGTCCCTACCAACCAGTTTTAGCCAGACCATCAACGCGGCCGCCCACGGCGTTATAGCCAATGATGGGATGGATGATGCGGCCGCCTTGCAAAACATCATAGACACCATGATCCCACTGGGGAATTCACCGGCCAATCGCGTCGCCATCCAGCTGCCCGCGGGCGAGATCCATCTGGACGATGAGGTACACGTGGACCGCTCCGGTGTGGTGATAATTGGTGCCGGGAATAACCCGGCGAGCGGTACCAAGATCACCGTGCGCAGTTGGCAGCCCTACGGAGCAGACTCCAGCGGGGCACCGGACTTCGACAAAAAATACTGGCCCGGCTTTGGCGCCTTCCGTGTGGAAACCCGAATCAAACACGCGGGTGAGCAAAATTACGAAGGCAGTATCAACTTCCACTGGAAGCACAGTATCGAGTTTGATCAAACGGCATCCCTCGGCGATACCGTTTTGCACCTAGAAAATAATGGCGCAAGCAAATTTTCTGTCGGCGACCTGATCTATGTGGGCGCCGCTACGGATACCGCATTCCTGGATCTCGGACAGGTGCCCAGCAGCAAACGCTCAAAATCCCACTTGCAGACCGGGCATATGCGCACGCAGATTTTTACCGTGACGGCCCGCAATACCAGTAACGATACCGTCACCCTCGAAGCGCCGCTCGAGTTCGATATTCCGATCAACAACAGTAGCGGCTACAAAAGTCGGGTAATGCCGGTCACTGCCGTGAAAGATGTGGGATTCCGCGACTTCTATTTGCAAATGTCCACCGCTGGCACCAACTGCGCGGGCTACAACGGCAATGACTACTCCGCATCCAATCTCGCCGGTGTCGGCCACAAGTATGTGAACCTGTGTCCGGAGGATGCGATTCACGGCATCATTTTCAAATGGGCTGTGGATGGTTGGGTGGAAAATGTGCGTATGGAAATGCTGGGCTCGCATCCACTGGTCACCGAGTTCGCCCGCCATATGACGTTCAAGGACAATAATTTCCACGGATCCTGGAATAAAGGTGCCGGGGGTAATGGCTATTTCCGCGGTTCCAAACTCTACGACAGCCTGATTCAGGGCAATACGCTGTCGCGGCTGCGCCACCTCACATTACAGTGGTCTGCCACCGGCAATATCGTCGAGAACAATACGCTCGATAGTGATATCAACCTGCACGGTGGCTGGGAGCGCAACAATCTGATCCGCAACAATACGGTCGCGGTACCCTTCGAACATCGGAACTGGACGAACGGCGCTCCGGATAACGGCACCTGGCAACCGATCTGGTACGGCTCCGGGGATCACGCCAGCGACTGGTCCGGCCCCACGGGTCCGAACAATGTGTTTCTTAACAACAACCTGTCCAAGGCAACCAGTGCCGGTGCGTCAATTGTGCCCTGGGGTTTATTTGATGCACCTGGAGTCAGCTACGCGTTTGCCTGGGATGGCAGTCAGTTCGTGCATCTGAACGTCAGCGGCACGCCGGTAAGCACCTGGGACCAGAGTTTCGCGGAAGATGTGCATGCACAGATGCCGCTTTCCGGGGTTTACACCACTGGCAGTAGCGGTGGCTCGTCCAGTAGCTCGTCCAGTAGCTCATCCAGCAGCTCCAGCGGCGGCAGCAGTTCCAGCAGCTCGACATCCAGTAGCTCGAGCGGTGGCAGCTCCAGTGGCGGCAGTGGCAGCTGCAACAGCTATATCGATTTGCCTTGGGACCGCCGCCATGAAATTACCCTGAGCAGCGGCAGTTGCGTGCGCTTCGATCTCGACCTTTCTGGCGAGAGCTTGCAAGTGTGGGACAGTGACGCCAATTCCAGTTGCGACTTCCGCGGCACCATTACCGCTGTGGACGGTAGTGGATCGCTGACCGTTTCATCCAACTACGCCTCTTCCAATGGATTCAGCGGAACAACCCTCAAGTACCAGCCAAACAACGGCTGCACCTACGTGAAAACCCGCGCGTATTAATCCCTTATCGGCGGCACACGGTGCCGCCACTCTCTCAGTAAAAAAAAGCCCCACGCGAGGTGGGGCATCAATTTTGGCGGAGAGAGAAACAGCCAATAACTAACCGAGGTCGCCTAGGCTTAGGTGATCCATATCATCAAACTGCTGGTTTTCCCCACCCATCGCCCACACAAAACTGTAATTACAGCTGCCGGCACCACTGTGGATGGACCAGTGCGGGGAAGCGATAGCCGTTTTTGGTGCGAGCGGAAGCGCGCGGGTTTCATGGGGCTGCCCCATAAAATGGAAAACGCGTTCGTCCTGGGGAAAATCAAAGTACAGATACACTTCTGTGCGCCGGCGGTGGGTATGGGGTGGTTTGGTATTCCACACGCTGCCACTGGCAAGACGGGTAATACCCATCACCAGCTGGCAACTATCCACCACCCCGGGGCAGATGGATTGGCAGATGACCCGCTCATTACTGCCATCAATGCTGCCGAGTTCTACCCGGTTGGCTTTATCCAACGGGATATGCACGGTTTCCGTCACCCGGTGCGCCGGGTAGCTGACCAGATAAAATTCCGCAGGTGCAGTGTCGTCCGCGGTAGTAAAGGTCACCGACTTACTACCACGGGCAACGTAGAGACTGTCGAATTTTTCCATCGGGTACTCCTTGCCGTCCACCACGACAACGCCCGCACCACCAATATTCACTACACCCAGCTCGCGCCGCTCGCAAAAATATGCGCTGGCAAGCTCTTTGTGGGTGGGCAGCGAAAGCGGCTGCTGGGTGGTAGGGACCGCCGCGCCCACCACCGCGCGATCCACGTCGGTGTAGGTCAGGTTGAGAGCACCGCGCTCAAACAGCGACTCCATACAAAAAGACTCGCGCAACTCGGCATTGGTCATTCGCTGATAGCGCACGCTATCGGCACTGTGAAGAAATTGCATTTTGGCTCCTTAACGCTTTCGCCAATTAAAAAGTTATTCGGTAACGGACGGTGTTACTGGTCAGTTGCCAGAGCCTGCGCGGTCGCATTCAGGTAAGCGACAAACTGCACACGACTCTGGATATCGCCATCGCGCCACACCGCGGCAAACTGATATTCCGCTTCATGTCCACCCTTCAACAGCACCAGATGGTTGTATTCATCATCGGTAATCCGTTGCAGATCTGCATTGCGGAAAAAGATCGCCATGCCCAGATTGTCGTCCGCCAGACTTTGCGCACCCCAGGTCGCGAGATAGCCCCACTCGCCGCTGTCTTTCCCGGAAACCAAGGGCTCCAGGCCGTGACGCACGATGCCGGTGGCCCAGGTTTCTGCCGGAACTTCGGTTTTTGTGTGCACCCGGGTCAGACGGGAGCCCGGCGCAATACGCAGGGTCATTTCAAGGTCCCGCTCGATATCAGCAGACTTCCAGCCTTGGTATTGCAGGCGCACACCGGAGGACTCAACTTCGTTAAACACATTGACCGAAGCACCGGTGAACTGTCGTACCCCTTCCAGCTTGCCCTCATGCCACACACCAACACCGCCAATACCCAGGGATGGGCCGACCTTCAGCACATCCATCCCCCAGTCAGCGAGTGCGTGATAATCGGTTCCGTCCTGGCCCACTTCCGGCAGCACCAGTTGCGGTTTTGTCTTGCCGAAAATATCGATGGCCGCACGCTCATCGAAATAGAGCCGGTAGGCCACCAGCTCTGATTCCCAGCCCGGACCTTCGTACTTGAACAGGCGGTTGCCGATCTGGTGGTCATCCGGAAGCTGCATGAAGTCCACCGGCACATACTCGCCTCCCTGCAGCTTGCCATCCTCTCCCGACACGCCGCCGCGGCGCACGGCCAGCTCCGCATATGCGCCAGATACACCGACATCAGCAATAGGATCTGCCAGTTCTGCACCTGAAGATGCGTTCTGCTGCAAAGCCTGAGCGGGCTCCGATTGCGCCGCCGGCTGTGAATTGCGGTTATCCGTGCAGCCACTCATCGAAATCAGGGTGACGGCCGCTGCCAGCGCCGCCTTGTGCGTGAAATCCAACATTATTATTTCCCCACCTAGACTTTATGGTAAGGCCAACATACACTACCGCAACTGGTATTACCACATGACCAAATGCACAGTGGTCAAAGCGGGTTCAACGCGGAAGAGGTAGCGACCCGCTTCTGCAATCGGTAAAAGCGCACATCTGATACGATCGTGCCAACTACCGGGCGCACCCAGAACGACAGATAACAGTAATAAAGGTGGCATCATGACTCTGAACCGAAGCCTGCAACTCGGGCTGGGACTGCTGATTGGCGGTCTCTGCACCAGCATCCACACTTCTGCTAACGCCTTCGCCAGTTCCAGCGGTGCAGCACAGGCAGAGTATTGGCCAGAGCCAGTTACCTGGCAGGCACCCTTGGCCGAGATCCCGGCCTATTCCGAAAAGCTTTCCCCGGCACTCAACGAAGCGGACATCACCGCCGCCGCCAACCGTGTGGCGGACTGGCAGCTGAGCCAGTACGACCTGCGCAGCAACATGATGCGCGCGGAAGGCCGCGCCAGTGGCATTCCCCAGGGCTGGATGTATGCCACCTGGCAGATCGGCCTGCTGGAGTGGGCCAAGGTCAGCAAGCAGCTCCCCTACGAACAGGCAGTAATCAATAACGCCTTCACCAATCAATGGCTGCTTGGCCCGCGGGTGCACCACGCCGATGATCATGCAATGGGTACTGTGTATTTGGACCTATACGAGCGCATGGGTGGCGAGGAAAAAATCGCGCATCTGAAGCAACAGTTCGAAAAGGTGCTGGCGAATCAGCCGGACACCAGCCTCTATTTTGATGACGGCGATAAATTCCATCAGAACCTTGCCCACCGCAATTTCGACGATCCCGCCTGCACCATTCGCTGGTGTTGGGCCGATGCGATTTTTATGGCACCGCCGGTGTGGGCGGAACTGGCCCGCATCACCGGTTCACAAAAATACCTGGATTTTATGGACAAGGAATTCTGGGTAACCACCGACTACCTCTACAACACCGATGAAAAACTCTACCTGCGTGACAGCCGCTATTTCGAGCGCAAAGATAGCAAGGGCCGCCTGATCTACTGGGGCCGTGGCAATGGCTGGGTGCTGGCCGGTATTGCACGCACACTGAAAGAGCTGCCGAATCACTTCGCGGAAAAAGAGCGCTACGAAACCCTGTTCCAGGAAATGAGCGCACGCCTGGTCGACCTGCAACAAAAAGACGGTAGCTGGCCCTCCTCCCTGCTGGAGATCGAGGAACAATCCCCACCCGAATCCAGCGGCACCGGCCTACTGGTATACGCACTGGCCTGGGGTGTTAACAGCGGATTACTGAAAGACGAGAAATACGTGGATGCGGTACACAAGGGCTGGGCGTCATTAGTGAATAGCGTGCAGCCGAACGGCAAGCTTGGCTGGGTACAGCAGGTCGCCTTTGCACCGGGCTCCGCCACTGCGGAAGACACCCAGCTGTACGGCACCGGCGCACTGCTGCTGGCAGCATCGGAAGTGATTCAGCTCGACGACAAATAAACACTCACGTACCGCAAACCGAAGTACAAGGAGAGGTCGCACTATGACCGATTACCTACAGCAACAGTTTGGCCTGCACGGCAAAGTCGCCATGGTGACCGGTGCCAGCCGCGGACTGGGCAAGGCCATGGCCCTGGCCCTTGGCCGCGCCGGTGCGCGTGTGATTGTGGTTGGCTCCACCCCCGCCAGCGCGGAAACCGCATCTCAGGAGCTGAACGCGGAAAATGTGGACGCCATCGCGCTTGGCTGCGACCAGTCCAAGCCAGAGCAAATCGATGCGCTGTTCCGGGAAGTGGAATCGCGCTTTGGCCGTTTAGATGTTCTGATCAACAATGCCGGCACTATCCGCCGCGCACCAGCGGTGGATTACTCCGACGAGGACTGGAACGCGGTAATGGACACCAACATCAACGGCGTGTTCAGAATGTGCCGCGCCGCCGGCGCGATGATGCTGAAACAGGGCTCCGGCAAGATCATCAATATTGCCTCCCTGCTCAGTTTCTCTGGAGGAATTACCGTGCCCGCCTACGCCGCCAGTAAAGGGGCGGTATCCCAGCTCACCAAGGCGCTGGCCAACGAGTGGGCCGCGAGCAATATCCAGGTCAATGCCATCGCCCCGGGCTATTTCGCCACCGACAATACCGCAAACCTGCGCGCAGACGCCGAGCGCAACGCGGCGATCAGCGCGCGTATTCCGGCCGGGCGCTGGGGCAACCCGGAAGATCTGGCCGGTGCGGCAGTGTTCCTTGCATCACCCGCAGCCGACTATATGAACGGACACATCATGCTGGTAGATGGCGGCTGGATGGCCCGCTAGCGAATACCGGGAAAATTACTGCGCGTACGTCTGGCGACGCCCGGCTGTGCTGGTGCGCCAGCCCGGTCGCTGCTCGCGTACTAATGTACGCTCCGCGGTCTGTGCGCAGGCGGTCACCACCAGACGCCCGCTCGCTACATTTTCTCAGCATTCGCAATACTTCTAGAACATTGATTTAGGCAATTCCGAGAAACAATTTCGATAAAAAATTTACGGAGCCAACCATGCAACGCGTAGAGGAATCATCCTCACTCTCAAGCATCGCACTATTTTTTTGCGGTGCTTTTTTTTACCTGCTGTTTTCCGCGGCCTGGGCTTCAGCGCTACAGGAACAGCAGCTTTTCAATAGCGACTGGCAATACCTGCAAGATGAACGGCAATCGCCACCACTGCTTGATGCCGCGGGCGCAGTTGGTGTGACCTTGCCGCACACCTGGAACGCCACCGATACCATCGATGCGCAGCCCGGGTACCGGCGCGGTGCAGGCTGGTATAGCAAGCGATTCCGGGTCGCGGACAATCTCCCCGCCGGCACTCGCCACAAGCTCTACTTTGAAGGCGCCAACCAGAAAGCCCAGGTTTATCTGAACGGACACAAAGTGGGCGAGCATATTGGTGGCTACGTTGGCTTTACCATCGAACTTACCGAACACCTGAAACACAATACCGACAACCTCGTACAAGTGCGCGTATCCAACGAATACGATCGTAACCTGATTCCGTCACACAAGGCTGACTTCTTTATTCACGGCGGCCTGACCCGCGATGTGTGGCTGCAGCAACTGCCCATGGACCACATTCAGTCTGTGGCCATCACCACCCCCAAGGTGAGCAATGAGTCGGCGCAGACAAAGGTACAGGTGATCCTGGATCAGGCGTCTGCGGCGAGTAAAAAACACAGGGCCGCGCGCCTGCATCTGACACTGCTGGATCCTGCGGGGATTAGCGTTAGTAACAGCACAACCGAGATCAGGGGCGCACAGGTAGAGGCCGAACTCCCTCAGTTGCGGCAACCGCAACTCTGGTCCCCGGACTCTCCCGCGCTCTACACATTGGTTACCGAGCTGCAGGACGCCAACGGCAAAACCCTGCATCAGTATCGCG
The DNA here is from genome assembly GCF_001639145.1 of Microbulbifer sp. Q7. Classification (NCBI taxonomy): domain Bacteria; kingdom Pseudomonadati; phylum Pseudomonadota; class Gammaproteobacteria; order Cellvibrionales; family Microbulbiferaceae; genus Microbulbifer; species Microbulbifer sp. Q7. The sequence continues at coordinate 137,759 of NZ_LROY01000001.1, forward strand.
AGCGCTTCGGCTACCGCTGGTTCGAGATGCGCCCGAACCAGGGGTTCTTCGTCAATGGGGAACGGGTTCTGATTCGCGGCACCCACCGCCACGAAGAGCATGCCGGTATCGGTGCCGCCATGAGCAACGCCCAGCACCGTGCGGATATGCAGCAGATCAAACAGATGGGGGCCAACTTTGTGCGCCTGGCACACTATCCGCAAGACCCGGAAATTTACCGCGCCGCAGACGAACTCGGCCTGATCCTGTGGGATGAACTACCCTGGTGTCGCGGCGGCATGGGAGGAGAGGTCTGGAAGGAGAATACCGAGCGGCTGCTGCGTGAGCAGATTGCGCAGAACTTCAATCACCCGAGTATCGCCTTCTGGTCGCTGGGTAATGAAATCTACTGGGAAGAGGACTTTCCCGGTGGTGGCGACGATGCGCTGGTGCTGCCCTACTTAAAGCACCTCAATCAGGTCGCCAAGGAACTGGACCCACAGCGTATGACCACCATCCGCAAATACTACCCCGGCGCCGATGTGGTGGATGCATTTTCCCCGTCCATCTGGGCGGGGTGGTACGGCGGCGCCTATGGCCAGTATGCAGCCACGCTGGAAGACGCCATGGGCAAGTACCCCGCCTTCCTGCATATGGAGTACGGCGGTTCCAGCCATCGCGGCAGGCACACAGAAACGCCGCTGGGGGAAAACGGTATTCCCGACGCCCAGGTCTCCGTTACCGAAGCCATGAACCAGGCGGCGGTAAAGAGCGTGGCGAAAGACAGCGACTGGAACGAAAACTACATGGTGAACCTGTTTGACTGGCACCTGTCGGTGAGCGAAAACATCGAGCATTTCGCCGGCAATGCACAGTGGGCGTTCAAGGATTTCGGCACCCCGCTGCGCCCGGAAAACCCCCTTCCCTATATCAACCAGAAAGGCTTAGTGGACCGCGCCGGCAGCCCCAAGGACGCCTACTACGTATTCGCGAGCTACTGGTCGCAAGTCCCTTTTTGCCGCATTGAGTCCCACACCTGGACCGTACGCTTTGGCCCCGAGAATGGCCGCCCAGTGAAAGTCTACTGCAACACAGATTCCGCGGAGCTTTTCCTGAACGGTAAAAGCCTGGGTATGAAAAAGCGCAAACCAGGGCAGTTTCCCGCACACGGGCTGGTATGGCTCGTGCCGTTCGAGGTTGGGGAAAACCAGCTGCATGCGATCGGCAGAAACGCCGCCGGCAAACAAATTGCCGAAGATGGCTACGGCCTTAGCTACCACCTGGGTGAACCTGGTAAGACGGAAAAAGTAGTGCTCTCCGCTGCACCCACTGCCAATGGCGACTATCTGATTACCGCCGAAGCCCTGGACAAGCACGGACGGCGCGCGATCGATTTCAGCGAGCGCGCCTATTTCTCCGTGCTGAATGGTGCTGGAGAACTGATAGAGAACCAGGGCACCTACTCCGGCTCTTCCATTATTGAAATGGCCAATGGCCTTGCCACCATACAGTTCAGCCCGGGCTCCCGCCCGGCGGTGGTGGAATTCCGTACCCAGAACATCAAGGGCGCCTATATTGAGTTGCCGGCGGCACAATCCCACTGAACCGGGCTAACCTGCCTCAACCGCCTAACCCCCTTCATCGCCCTCTAAGCCCTGCACAATAAGACCTGTGCAGGGCTTTGCTTCTTAGCCGCCAGCACTGCCGAAAGCACTTGCCTGCAATCCCCCGACGACCCCAATTGACTGCCAATATGGCGCAATAAGCGCCACAATATGCCTTCGGACACCTCAATTTTCGACTGGATAGATGGTAAGGCCACTTGACGACCTGTCATTTTTCCTTGACCATTGCACAACCTGTCCAAGTTTTAGCGATGGTAGGTTCTGACAGCGGCACCGTCAGACAACACATGAAAATAACAAACAGACCTTTGAGGGCCTGATCATGACAAGCAATCGAATTCGTCCGACGTTCACCAAAACCCTGCTGAGCACCGTCATCGCTCTTGCCGCGGCACCCACTCTGGCGCAGGAAGGTGGCACTCTGGAAGAGGTAGTGGTAACCGCACAGTTCCAGCGCAACCTGGACAACGCGCTGGATACAAAGCGCAACGCCTCCACCATTGTCGATGGCATATCTGCCGATGACATCGGCACGCTGCCGGCACTGGATATGGGTGAAGCCCTGCAGGCCGTGGCCGGTGTGCAGCTCAACCGCGAGGGCGAGCGCCGCGAGTCCAGCATCAACCTGCGCGGCATGCCCTCCGGCTTCGTCCAGACCACCGCCAACGGCCAGACTTTCGCCAGCCCGGCCCGCAGCACCAAAGCGTTCGGTGCCCCCAACCCCTTCGGCGCCTTCGACCCGGCCGTATTCAACGGCACCAATGTGATCAAGACCCAGACTGCGGCCATGCAGGAAGGCGGCATTGCCGGTACCGTGGACCTTATTCTGCCGCGCGCACTGGACAAGAAAGACGGCCGCCTGAGCCTGTCCGTTGCCGGCCGCAGCGAACAACTGGCGGACGAAGTAGATAGCGAAATGGTGCTGTCCGGCTCCAAGCACCTGATCAGCGACCAACTCGCGGTCACCACCACCTTGGCGACGTCCGAGCAAACCTTCCGTCGCGACACCGTGAAGATCAACCGCTACGACAAAATCCCCACCAATGGCAATTTTGTCGGCGCCGATGGCGAGGACTACGCGACCTGGGCGGCGGCCAACGACCTGCCGGACAACGCGGTAGTAAAAATGCCCGGTGAACTGCGTCAGGGCTCTGAGCTCAACGAAGGTTCCCGTACTTCTTTCTCCGGCGGCATCGAGTTCCAGGCCAACGACAACCTCAAGCTCGGCCTGAACGTGCTGTACACCGAGCGCGACATGAACGACAACGGCCAGCAGGAATTGGATCTGCGCACCCGCAGCGGCGGCACCATCATTACCCCCAACAGTGATCCGCGTAACACCGGCACCGTGGACGACAACGGCAACCCGATTTTCGTGGTCTCAGACATCCTGTTTGACCAGGTGGACTATCGCAACACCTCCCGTATCTGGGATACCTACGAGCAGGCCCAGGCCGTGCTGATGGATGCCGAGTGGGCCAACGACGACTGGACCGTGGACGGCCTGGTCTCCCTGTCTTCTGCGGAAAACAACTGGAGCGAACTGTTCTACACCCCGATCTTCAAGGCGGGTACCAGTGGCATCTCCGGACGTCTCTACACCGGTGAAGGCGATGTGGGCAACTTCGTTACCGAATTCGGCGGCCTCGAGAACGTCAATCTCGACGGCGAGTGGCGGGTAAAAGACACTCTGAGCAGTTCCGGTGTCACCAACCTGGTGGACAACCCCAACATCCAGGCACTGGTGACCGGGACCTACGAAACCCTGGAAACCGAGGCCAACTCATTCGAGTTCAACGCCAAGCGCGAACTGGAAATGCCGGTGGTATCGGCGGTGTCGTTCGGCTATCGCCACTCGAGCCAGACCCAGGATTCCGATCGCCTACGCAGCTCGCCCACTGGTATTGACCTGAACGGCATCCTGAATAATGACGCCATCGGCAATCCGGCCTATGTCAGTCAGGGCAACTTCTTCGGCGGCGACGCGCCCGGCTTTGCCGGTGCCGGTGAAGGCTGGTACGCACTGGATGTGGACGCGATCAACGCACTGGCAGCGGCCTCCATCGGTGATGTGGCCCCGGACCCTGTAACCGGCGAAGTGCCCGTGCGCGTTCCGGCCACCGGCCTGATTGCCCGCGGTGGCCAGCAGAGCGCAGGCCTGGTGTACGACGTGGAACTGGATACCTCCGCGCTGTACCTGATGACCGACCTCGAGTTCACCGTTGCCGATATGCCGGTTTCCGGTAACGTGGGTGTGCGCTATGTCAGCTCCGAGCAGACCGCGTCGTCCCCTTATTACGCCTTCGGCGCTACCGACATCAACAATCCGGAACAGCGCGCAGTGAAGAGCGACTACGACTTCCTGCTGCCGAGCCTCAACCTGGCGATGGACCTGCGTGAAGACCTGATGCTGCGTGTGGGTTACGGTGAGTCCATGTCTCGCCCGAACGTGCGCGCCGCCACTCCGGCCACCACCATTTCCTCGCGCCCGGGTGAAGTGAACATCAAGCTCCCCGGCGCCGACGTGGAGCCGTTCTCTGCACGCTCCTATGACGTCTCCCTGGAGTGGTACAACCGCGAGGGCAGCGCCATCACCATCGCTGCCTTCCAGAAGCAGATCGACAACTTCTTTACCGCGGTGGCCAGCTGTGACGCCGGCCTGCTGTCCAGCTACGACGTCAATATCGGCAGCCTGTCCCTCGACGGTGACAACTGTGTCACCAACGGTGTAGACGCGTACGATGCCATCGACGCGGACTACATCATGGCGGGCGACCAGGTCAGCATCAGTAAAATCCAGAACGTGGATGAGCAGATCGAGGTCAGCGGTTATGAAATCTCCATCCAGCAGAACCTGAGCTTCCTGCCCTACCCCTGGAATGGCTTCGGCGGCATCGTCAACTACTCCAGCACCTCGCAGGACTCCCCGCTGGAAGCCCGTATCCCCGGTATTTCCGATGACACCTACAACGTGATCGGTTACTACGAAGACGGTCCCTTTGGTATCCGTCTCGCGTACAACTACCGCAGTGAATACGAGCTGGAAAGTGTCGGCACCTTTAACGGTGAAGGGAACAAGAACGTGAAGGCCGCCGGTCGCGTTGACCTGTCGGCCTACTACAACGTAACCGACAACTTTTCCCTTTCTCTGAAGGGCTACAACCTCACCGAAGCACTGTACGAGGAATACCAGGATACCCAATTCCAGCCTCGTGCCACCCACTTCGACGGTCGCACTTTCGTGCTGCAGGCTAAGTACAAGTTCTTCTAAGCCCGCAATGTGAAGACCGATACGTTAGATGGTGAAAAGGGATCCGTACGGGTCCCTTTTCACCATGAGACGGCAACTCCCCTGAATATGAGTGGTGTGTTATGCCCAGAATACTGCTGTTACTGCTCACCCTGACGGCCTCGGCGGCCTCCCCAATGACCTGCGCCAGCGAGTCCGGCCTCAAGTTGTTCCTGTTCGATACCGCGCTGCTGAACGAGCTTGCGCAAGAGCCGGAAACCCTCGCAGCGCTGCAGGAAAATGCGCAGCAGGCACTGCGGCACCCACTGTATTCCGTTACCGACAAGACCACGCTGCCAGCCAGTGGCGACCGACACGATTATTACAGCCTCGGTCCTTACTGGTGGCCCAACCCGGATACGGAAGACGGGCTGCCCTATATTCGCCGCGACGGAAAGCGCAACCCGGCAATCAATCAGCTGGCCGGCGACAATCACCGTCTGGTAGCAATGAGCCGCGATGTCTCCGCGCTGGCACTGGCATACCACTTTAGCGGCGATCCGCGCTTTGCCGACAAAGCGCGTGCGCAACTGCACAACTGGTTTCTCCACCCGGATACACGGATGAACCCCAATTTCCAGCACGCACAGGCGATCCCCGGGCGCAGTAGCGGGCGCGGTATCGGCATTATTGAAGCTCGGTTTTTTATTCCACTGATCGATGCTATTCCACTGCTTGGCGCACGCCTGCCCAGCGAGGAAAGGCAACAGATACACCGGTGGTTCCAGCAGTTTAACCACTGGCTACAAACCAGCGACAACGGCTTTGAAGAAGACAACTGGCACAACAACCACGGCACCTGGTTCGATGCACAGGTGGTCGCCTATGCACTGTTCACCGGCGACACAGCCACCGCCGAACGGCGGTTGCGCATTACCCAGATGCGGCGTATCGGCGGGCAGTTCGATCGCCACGGCAACCAACACGCGGAGTTCGAGCGCACCCGCCCCTGGCACTATGCCAATTTCAATCTTGAGGCCTACAACCTGCTGGGCCGCTTTGGCGACCACGCGGGGGTGGATATCTGGAACTATTCGGTGGACGGACACGCACTCAAGCAGGGCTACGCGCTGATCGCCGAGACCACGCTCGACCCGGAGAATTGGCCTTACAGGGAAATGCACGGACTAGACCTTCAGGTCGCCCTAAGCACCCTGTACACCGCGCAACGGGTCTATGCCGACCCCCTGTTCAGCGAGGCCTGGTCAACAGTACAAAAACTGCGCACGTCGGCCCGAGACCCAAGAATTACGCCGGTTAAATAGCATTCACACGACACAGGGCGGGGTTTTAGCCGTTGCGAGTGCAGGCAAAGCAAGAATGCCTTACCAGAATGGTTGACTGGTATAACCAATTTTTGGCACCATGGCAACAATCGCAGCGCACCGCAGAGCCCTGTCGTGTGCTGTGAGGTTTTCTCCATCGCCTGGCGCACCGGGCGCTAGGGGCTGGTTTGGACCTCTAGTGCCTATGCTTCGCGCACATCGCCCGCTCTCTCGTGCTGTCTGGCACGAGATGAGTCGGGCGCTTTCTCATGTCTGGCGCTTCGCGCGCGCTCGTGGCGGTGAGAAGATGAAAAAACAATAAATGGGCCGGCACGCGATCCCGGCCCAGACGGCAAACCCGAAATCTGGAAACACCTCATATGACACGTCCTCTGATCCTGCACCCCGACCGCCTGTTCCCCGCGGATAAAACCAGCCGCGACATTGCCCGCAGCCTGTACCAAAGCGTCAAGGATCTGCCGATCATCAGCCCGCACGGTCACACCGATCCATCCTGGTTCGCCGATAATCAGCCGTTTGGCAATCCTGCGGACCTGCTGATCCGCCCGGACCACTATGTGTTCCGTATGCTCTACTCCCAGGGCATTCCCCTGGAGAGCCTCGGCATCCGCACCCAGGACGGCACCCCGGTGGAACAGGACCCGCGCAAGATCTGGCAGATTTTTGCCGAGAACTATTATCTGTTCCGCGGCACGCCGTCGCGCACCTGGCTGGATACTGTATTTCACGATGTGTTCGAGCTGGATGTACAGCTGAGCGGCGATACCGCGCAGCAGTATTACGAGCGCATCGATAGCTACCTGCGCCAACCGGAATTCCTGCCACGCGCGCTGTTCGAGCGTTTCAACATCGAGGTAATTGCCACCACCGAATCCCCGCTGGACGATCTGCGTCATCACCAGAAGATTCTGGACAGTGGCTGGAAGGGCCGCGTGATCACCGCGTTCCGTCCGGACCCGGTGTTGGATCCGGATTTCGAAGGTTTCGTGGATAACCTGGCACAGCTGGCGGAAATCACCGGTGAGGATACCTCTACCTGGTCTGGTTACCTGGCGGCGCTGCGCAACCGTCGTGTGTTCTTCAAGCAGATGGGCGCGACCTCGACCGACCATGGCCACCCGACAGCAACCACCGCGAATCTATCCGCGTCAGAGGCGGAGGCGCTGTTCCTGAAGGTGAGCCGCGGAAATTGTAGTGCGGCAGACGCGGAACTGTTCCGCGGCCAGATGCTGACCGAGATGGCACGTATGAGTATCGAGGATGGTCTGGTGATGCAGATTCATCCGGGCTCCTTCCGCAATCACAATAGGGTGGTGTTCGAGCGCTTTGGTCGCGACAAGGGTTGCGACATTCCTTCGCAGACCGATTACGTACACGCGCTGCAGCCGCTGCTGGAAGCGGTGGGTAACGAGCCGGAGCTGAGCATTATTCTGTTCACGCTGGATGAAACGAGCTATAGCCGCGAACTGGCACCCCTGGCGGGCCACTACCCGGCACTGAAGCTGGGCCCGAGCTGGTGGTTCCACGACAGCCCGGAAGGCATGCGTCGTTTCCGCGAGCAGGTAACCGAGACTGCCGGTTTCTACAATACCGTTGGCTTCAATGACGATACCCGCGCATTCCTGTCCATCCCCGCCCGTCACGATGTGGCGCGCCGCATGGACTGTGTATGGCTGGCGCAGCTGGTCAGCGACCACCGCCTGCAGGAAGACGAAGCCTTCGAACTGGCTGCCGACCTCGCCTACAACCTGGCGAAGAAAGCCTACAAGCTTTGATAGGTGGAAAAGAAATGAGCCAACAAAGACTCAACAACAATATTCTGGAAAGTCTCCCCGCCGAGGTGATCAAGCCGGCCTACGACCGCAACGAAGTCACCACCGGCATCGTGCACCTGGGCATCGGTGCCTTTCATCGCGCGCACCAGGCCTGGTACACGGAAAACCGTATCGCCGCCGGTGAAAACGACTGGGGCATTGTGGGTGCGAGCCTGCGCTCCGCCGGAGTGCGCGATCAACTGGTGCCGCAGAACGGCCTTTATTCCGTGGTGGAAAAGTCCAATGCTGGCACCAAGGTACAGATCGTCGGTGCAGTGAGCGATGTATTGGTGGGCCCGGAAAGCCCACAGCAGCTGCTGGAACTGCTGGCGCAGGAGAGCGTACGTATTGTTTCGCTGACCATCACCGAGAAAGGCTACTGCCACGATCCGGCAAGCGGCGACCTGAATCCACAGCACCCGGATGTGGTGCACGACCTGCAGAACCCGCAGGCGCCCAAGTCTGCGCTGGGTTATATCGTTGGAGCCCTCGCGCTGCGTAAAGCGCGTGGCCTGCCGGGCTTTACCGTACTGACCTGCGACAACCTGCCATCCAACGGCACGCTGTTAGGGAAAGTACTGGGGCAGTTCGCGGAGAAAGTCGATAGCGAGCTGGCGGCGTGGATTGCGGAAAACACCACAACGCCGTCTACCATGGTGGACCGTATTGTACCGGCCACTACCGATGCGGACCGCGCAGAGCTGGAAGCACTGATCGGCTGTCGCGACGAGGCGGCAGTGATGGCCGAGCCATTTTCCCAGTGGGTGGTGGAAGACAATTTCCTGCGTGGCCGCCCTGAGTGGGACAAGGCCGGCGCGACGTTTGTGGACGATGTGGAAGTCTACGAACTGATCAAACTGCGCCTGCTCAATGGCAGCCATTCGATGCTGGCGTACAGCGGCTATCTCGCAGGCTGCGAGACTGTGGCGGATGTGATGGCGGTACCGGCGTTCAACAAGCTGGCGCTGCACTTTATGCAGTCCGAGGCCACTACGTCCATTGATGTGCCCGCAGACTTCGATATCGCCGCGTATCAGGCAGAACTGATCGAGCGCTTCGAGAACCGCGCCCTGCGCCACCGGACCTGGCAGATCGCCATGGACGGTTCGCAGAAGATTCCCCAGCGCTGGCTGGGCACCCTGCGCTACCAGCTGGAAAACGATGGCCCGATTGATGTTTTGAGTTTTGCACTGGCGAACTGGATCCGTTACGTATCCGCGGTAGACGAACAGGGGAATGCGATCGAAGTTTCCGATCCTCTGGCGGTGGAGCTGAAGGCGTTGTGCGATCAGTACAAGCCGCAAGGCAGCTCGGCACTGGCGGCGGCGTTTCTCGCTTTCACTCCGGTATTCGGCGAAGACCTGCGCAACAGCGCCCGCCTGCAGAGTGCACTGTCGAGCTGGCTGGACAGGCTGGAAGAAGACGGAACACTGGCCTGCGCACAGCGCTATTTTTAGCGCCGTGTCGGTGTTATCCGCAGTCGTGATACAGGGGATGCAAGGACGCACCCCTGACAAGAAAGGATCAGCGCCGCCTAAGCGGCGCCACGAAGTGGAATCCGACGATGGGCCGCTTCGCGTAGGCTGAGTTATTCGTTGCCTGGCTTGCCAATGGTGGCAAGAATACCGCCATCCACGTAAACCACCTGACCGTTCACAAAATCACTGGCTTTGGAAGACAGGAATACCGCAGCACCCTGCAGGTCTTCCGGGTTACCCCAGCGGCCTGCCGGTGTACGGCCGATAATAAAGTCGTTGAACGGGTGGCCGTCCACACGAATTGGCGCGGTCTGGGCGGTAGCAAAATAACCGGGGCCGATACCGTTCACCTGGATGTTGTGGCGCGCCCACTCAGTGGCCATATTCTGGGTCAGCATCTTGAGGCCACCCTTGGAAGCGGCATAGGCAGAGACACTGTCGCGGCCCAGCTCACTCATCATCGAGCAGATGTTAATGATCTTGCCCGCACCGCGCTCGATCATACGACGCACTACCGGGCGGCTCATCACCATCACGCCAGTCAGGTTGGTTTCCAGTACCTTGTTCCACTCGGACAGTTCCATATCCAGCAGGGGTACGCGGCGGATAATACCGGCGTTGTTCACCAGCACATCGATCGGCCCCTGCTCCTGTTCGATCACGGGCACCATTTCGTTGACCTGATCTTCGTCGGTGACGTTGAACAGGTAACCTTGGGCGTCGTAGCCTTTTTCCCGCAGCTCGGAAACCGCGTTGTCGAGCTTCTCCTGGGAAGAGTGGCCAGTGATCACCAGTTTGGCACCGGCATTACCGAGCCCTTCTGCCATCGCCATACCGAGGCCGTGGGTAGCCCCGGTGACCACTGCGAGCTTTCCGGTTAAGTCAAACAGTGACTTGGACATTCTTGTACTCCCGTATTTTCGCGATCGTCAGGATTAGCGCAGCTCGGTGGGCTGCACTTTATCCATGTCATCGTAATCGTGGTTCTCGCCAGCCATGCCCCAGATAAAGGTGTAATTGCTGGTGCCGACACCGGAATGCAGTGACCAGGTTGGGGATATGACTGCTTGCTCGTTGTGTATCCAGATGGTCCGGGTTTTCTGGGGCGGGCCCATGAAGTGGCAAACCGCCTGGTCTTCCGGCAGGTTGAAGTACATATACACTTCCATACGGCGGCTGTGTGTATGGCACGGCATGGTATTCCAGCAGCTACCCGGGGCCAGTTCGGTCATGCCCATCTGCAACTGACAGGTTTGCAGCACGTCTTTCACCAGCAGCTTGCGCAAGGTGCGCTTGTTGCAGGTTTCCGCTGCACCCAGTTCAATCACCTGCGCATCGCCCTGGCCGATCTTGGTGGTCGGGAACTCGCGGTGTGCCGGCGTAGACAGAATGTAAAATTTGGCGGGAGAGGCTTTCACGTTGCTGCTGAACACGACATCCTGAGTGCCACGGCTGACGTACAGCGCTTCCTTGGTGCCGATCTCATAGACCGCACCATCCACTTCCACTACACCCGGCGCACCAATATTGATAATGCCCAGCTCACGACGCTCGAGGAAGTAATCCGATTTGAGCGCATCGACGGTTTCCAGTTTTACCGGACCTTCTACCGGCATCACGCCACCGACAATCACCCGGTCAACGTGGGTATACGTCAGGTTGACGGTATCTGCGGTAAACAGGTTTGGCACCAGATACTCGTCACGCAAACGATCGGTATCGTATTTTTCATAATCCGCCGGGTGGCTGGCGTGGCGCTCTTCAAATACAGTGGTCATAACTCTATCCTGTAAATTCGGTAACAACTCAAGATTCAGATTTCAATAGCTTGTACATCTCGACGCCCGAAGTGATAAACGGCGCGGTACCTTTTGGATCGTCGTTATAGATCGGTTCGCTCATGTAGTACGCATAGCTGCCGTCGCGGCCAAAGCCGAGGCCGGCCACCTGACACATATCGGTGATACTGATGGTGCCGTCGGCATGCACCTGCACAAACTCATCCAGCAGGCCCTGGTAGGCTTTCTTGGCCGTCGCCAGGTATCTTTCCTTGGGCAGGTAACCCTGGTTCAGCGCCTTGGCATAGAAGTAGGTGAACATGGTGCTCGCAGTAGACTCGCGGTAGTTGGCGCGCTCACCGGGCTTGTCGATAATCTGCCACCAGGTTCCGGTCTCCGCGTCCTGGTACTTCTCGATGACCGGAGCGATGTCGGTAATCATGTCGAGCAAGTACTGGCGCTCCTCGATGTTTTCTGCGGGGATGAAGTCCAGCACATCCACCAGCGCCATCGCCAGCCAGCCCATACCGCGGGCCCAGTGATAACCGGAGAGTCCGCTTTCCTTATCCGCCCATACCTGCTCCCGCTTTTCATCCCAGGCGTGATAGAAGAGGCCGGTTTCCGGATCCTTCAGAATTTCGTTCACCAGCCTGAATTCCGCCAGCACCTCTTCCACGTTGGGCTCTTCGTGCATCAATTGCTCGTAATGAGCGAGAAATGGAATTCCCATGTACACGCCATCCAGCCACACCTGGTGCGGGTAGATTTTTTTGTGCCAGAACGCACCGGCACTGGTACGCGGGTGATGCTCCAACTGCTCGAATAGGGTGTCCACCGCTTTTTTGTAAGCCGGATCCTGATTGCGCTCGTACATGCGCAGCAGCATGGTACCGGCGCGAATGCTGTCGATGTTGTACTTTTCCTGCACGTAACCATTGATCGAGCCATCGTCGTTCACGAAGGAGCCCATCACGGTTTGCACCGCATCGGCATAGCGCGGTTTCGGAGAAACTGCGTTCAACTCGTCATAGGCCTGCATCACCATGCCGGTGGTGTACTCGAAGTAGGAAGGACGCTTGCGGATATGGTCAAAGCCACCAAAGCGGTAATCCAGGGTTTTACGCTCCAGCTCGGAATCCGCCAGCCGCTTGCTCCAATCGAGCGCCACATCGGCGGTCAGCGGCTTGTCGGTTTCTGCAACACTGGCAGACGTGGTCAGGCGCTGGCGCAGGGGCATAGTGAGCTTTTCCGCTTCCTGTTTGAGGTAAGTCTCAAACTCCGCCTTGGTGGTGATGGGGCCGTGCTCGCTTTTTGCTTCATTGGCCCAGGCGGCCACAAAATAGTACTGAACTTCCTTGTCGGCGGGCTTCAGGATAGCAACCTGGTTGTATGCGTCGCTGGTGGTTTCCCTGATCGCTTTTTTCTTGGCAATCACCGCCATACCCAGGTTAGCGCCATCGAGACTCTGCGGACCATAAGTGCCGATATAGGTATAGGCGTGGCCGGTAATGTCCATGTCGCCCACGATCAACTCGGTGCCTTCGTGGTTCACGATACCAGCTACGAGGTTGTCCAACTCTGCGCTGGTTTTTGCATTGACCTCCACCAGACGGCTGCCGGCGTGCATGGACAGCACCGCCGTCAGGTCGGTGTGCTGGTCGGCGGTGGGCTTCCAGCCTTGGTACTGAATTTTGAAGGAAGAATAGAGATCGCCGTCTTCGGCGATGTCCACCTGCCAATCCTGCACATCGCTTACGCGCACGACTTTTTCACCATCCCAGTAGCCATAGCCACCCACGCCCAGCGAACTGCCGACTTTCAGTACATCCATCCCCCAATCGGCGGGCTCGTGGTAGGAATCAAAACCATCCTGACCCACCCCTTGCAATACCGGCTTCTGTACTTTTTTACCGAAAATGTCGAAGCCATTACGCCAGTCGAGGTATACACGGTAGCCCACCAGGTCGGATTCAATGCCCGGGCCTTCATAGCGGATAAAGTAGGAGTGATCGGTGTGTTCTTCCGGCACCGCAAGAGAGCTTACGTTCTGGAAGCTGCCGCCTTTGTATTCACGCTCAACCCATTCACCGCCCACTTTATGGGAGATTTCGGCCTGGGTGCGTTTTGCCATCTCCACTGGTGCATCGGCTTCAGCGATACGCAACTTGAGGGTTTCATCGACAGCCACATCCACAGTGAATAGAATGCCGTCTTTGTTGCCGTCGGCATCTCTATCAATGAGCTGCGTGGGAATCCGTTCAGCCTGGTTCCACACCGCGAGGGGTGCAGCAAAACCTGCACTCAGTCCGAGCTCGTAGTAGCTGAGGTAAACCGCTTCGTCCACACGCGGGAAAGCAGACGGGTTGGCAAGCTCAAGGGTTGCGATAGCGCTGGGCTTTTCCACTGCTGCAGCGAGCGAGTTCGAAGCCTCCCCGGACTGGGCCGTCCTCTCCCCACACGCGACCAGCGTAGCCGCAGTCAGCGCGAATGTGATGACATTAAGGCCCAGCTTGCATTTGGACGAGTAAAACAATTTCACAAACGTCTCCACGAATTCGGGTTTTATTCTTCTTCGTCAGAAATATTTTCTGCCGATATGTTAAAAAAAACGGCCGGGTGCGCATTCGAATCCCTACGCCGGTGTTTCCACCGACAGATCCCTGCACCCGGCCGTTACTTACAGCTCCAAATCATCCTGCGAGATTAGAACTTGTACTGCGCACCTACGTAGTACTGACGACCGTAGGTGTGATCGACCACGATACGGCCAGCACTGTCGATCATCTGACGGTTGGGCTCGTTGGTGAGGTTGATCGCCTCAAGGCTGAGCTTCCAGTTGTCGTTCAGGTTGTAGCCGGCGACGAAGTCCACGTTGGAAGTACCCTCGGTGTATTCGATATCGTTGCCGTTACGTCCCTGGCCCATCGCCTTGGTGTTGTAATCGCTGCGAGCAGCGTAGGAAACACGCGCACTCCAGTCTTCGTTCTCGTAGTACATGGTAGCGTTATACGAGTTCTTCGACTGGTTGTTGAGTGGGCCGTAGTTGGGGTCTTCTGCGGTGCCGAAGTTCATTTCCGAATCCACATAGGTGTAATTCAGGATCAGGCCGTAGTTGTCGAAGAATACCTGCTGATACTGCAGCTCGACGCCTGAGATGTCACCGCCTTCGCCGTTGAAGTTACGGGTAATATCCCAGTTATCGGTTTCATCGTAGGTACCTTCGTCAGCAAGTACCGAGGGCGCAAAGCCTGTTTCAGACCAGGGGCGCTGACTGAAGGTATCCTTCTTGATAAAGGACTCTACGTCTTTGTAGAAGTAGGCTGCGGCGAACACGGCATCGTCATTGAAATACCATTCGTAAGACAGGTCGTAGGCACGGGCACGGAATGGATCCAGTTTCGGGTTGCCGAAGCTGACGGAGCCATTGAACTGATCGATGCTACCGCCGGGTGTCAGGTCTCCCAGTGCCGGGCGTGACATAACGTCCGCGACGGAGAAGCGCACGACCATGTCTTCGTGAACGTCCAGCGCCAAGTTCATGGACGGCAGGGTATCGGTGTATTCGTTGGTAGCCACCACCTGCACACTTTCACCGTTGAGGTCGGTAAAACCGGTGGAAGCCACTTCGGTGGTTACCCGACGCACGCCGAGGTTTCCGCGCAGTGGCAGGCCCGCTACTTCCGTGGCCCAGTCGAGCTGCACATAGTAGCCAGTGTCATCTTCCTGAACGTTGCGGATGTCCCGCGCGCGCGGCGCCATGCTGGCCGCCACTTCCGCTGAATACGTATTCAGTGTGGACTGGACATCCGGCGAGAACCAGGTGATGCCATTGAGGCTGGTAGAGCTGCCCTGCAGGGTGGTTGCTGAAATGCCGCTGAATTTCGGCCCAGCGCGATTTTCAGCCACGTCGAACTCAAAGCTCTTCTGAGACGCGCCGCCCTTCAAGGACAGGTTGTCGGTCAGGTCAAACTCCAGGTTGAACGCAAGGGTATCAAAGGTGTTGTCCACCGTGTTCGGGCGGTGACGCAGCTCAACAAAATCATAGTTTGCCGCGTTGGCGGTATCGAAGTCTGCGAAATCGATGCTGCCGCCGGAAGTCGTGGCGTTATAGCTGAAGCTGTTCTGCACATCGATAGCATCTACGATGGCAGTGGTCTGCATCGGGTTGTCGTAGTTGGACTCGGACGAGCCCCACACAAAGTCACCACGCAGGCGGTCACTGAAATCGTGCGATGCACGAATAGAGAACTGGTCGAACTTGGTTTCCAGTTCGTCGAATCGGTGCTCCACACGCAGATCGTAGTTGTTCACCGTCATCGAGGTGATGGTGCCGTTGCCGTCCATGGTGTAGTCGGTAACGTCAAACTCGGGGAAGTTACCCTTGTCTTTCAAGCTTACGGAAACGAATTCCTCTTCACGGGTGGCATCGAAGCGTGAAGTCAGGTAGTCGACCAGGATTTCGGTGCGGTCGGTGGGACGGAACTGCAAGGTACCGGTAAAGCCCTGGCGATCCTGCTCATGGGTAAACTTGCCGTAGCGAGGAATACGCGGGAAGAAACCTTCGTTCAATGCGGCCAGTTCCGCATCGTCCGCACACGCGGAACAGTTGGCAATTTCTTCACTCGCGGTCCATCGCACGGAGGAGAAACCCTCTTCCTGCACATTGCGCTTGGACTGGGAGTAAGTCGCCAGCCAGCCGATGGTGCCCGCCTCGTTCTTGCCCGCCACCAGGAAAGAGGTACGCGGATCGGCTTCACCAGACTGGCTGTTGTAGCCCATCTGTGCATTGGCTGCGAAGGTGAAGCTATCCTGCATATCCAGCGGACGGCCGGTATTCAGGTCGACTGTAGCACCGAGGGAGCCTTCGTCCAGATCCGCAGAGGAAGTCTTGTGCACGGTCAGGTTGGAGAACAGCTCGGAAGCAAAGGTGTTGAAGTCAAAGGAGCGGCCGCGGTTGGCGCCGCCGGAGGAATCAGCACCACCGGTGGTGGAAACGGCCTCCAGGCCATTGATGCGGACACGGGTAAACTGCGCACCCAGACCACGCACGGAAATGTTACGGCCTTCGCCGGCGTCACGGGTAATCGCTACGCCCGGGATACGCTGCAGGGATTCTGCCAGGTTGAGGTCGGGGAAGTCGGCAATGTCTTCGGCGAGGATGGCGTCTTTGGCACCAACGGCATCGCGTTTCTGATCCAGCGCCTTGGAGAGACTGTCACGGTAACTGCCCGTAACGGTGATCTCTTCCATGGACGCATTGTCGACTTGGCTTTCTTGGGCTTGCGCAAGGGCCGGCACTGCAACAATGGCCATCGCAAGAGTGAGGGGTTTCAGCTCGAAGGTCTTCATGACTCTCGTCTCCGCTTATCGTCATTATTTTGGTAAAACCTTTTTTGGTATTACCGCTTATTATCAAAGCGTATCGATAATCGCACATGGATTACCAACTATCAACTTTTGGCAGACCAATTTTTCAAAAGCGGCCTGCATTTTTTGCCCAGGTGAAGATTTAGACGACAAAACCTTCACTTTCCTCCGCCTCGCGGTCCATTTTCAGCGGGCCAGAGTGCTCTTCGCGAGGACGGATACCCCGGGCTCGAAAACCTCACCGTTGATGGTGACATTGTTTACGGTCAGGCCAGCCACCTCTTCAATTACACCCAGTGAGCCAGCCTGGTCAATCCGGCTGTCGGTGATCTGCAAGCCACGAATGGGGGCCCGCTCGAAGCCGCGAATATGGAACGCACGCCGCGCCTCCTTGCACACCAGGTTTTCCACCTGAATGTTGTACACGTTCGGATCGAAGTCGCCCTTGTCACCCTCTTCATAGAAGAAATTGATCACAATCACGTCCTTCACCTGGCCGATGGTCAGGTTCCGCACATAAATATCGTGGATATCACCGCCGCGCATGGCATTGGTCTTGATCCGCAGGCCGCGCTCCAGGTTTGGGCTGCTCATTACACAGTCCTCGAGAAAGACGTTATGCACCCCACCGGAGATTTCACTGCCGAGCACCAGGCCCCCATGCCCATCCCGCATCTGGCAATTCCGCACCACCACATTCTCGGTGGGTACGTCGAGCCGACGACCATCGGCATTGCGCCCGGACTTGATCGCAATGCAATCGTCGCCGTTGTCGAACAGGCAGTCCTCAATCAGCACGTTTTTGCAGGACTCGGGATCACACCCGTCGGAATTCGGCCCGTGGCTTCGGGTGGTGACACCACGCACGGTCAACCCCTCGCAGAGCACCGGGTGAATCACCCAGAACGGGGAGTTCTCCAGAGTCACGCCCTCGATCAGGACATTCTTGCACGCATAAAACTGCACCAGTGGCGGACGCAGGAAGGCCCCTTCCGCATAGTGGCGCTCGGCAACGGGCACCCCAGCCTCCATCTCCTCCATCAATCTGGCGCGGGCCTGGTGCTGGGTATCGCCGTCGTTGGAACTGTTGGCGCATTTGGTGTTCTTGCCCTTCCACGGCCACCAGGTGTCGCAATCGGCGCCACCATCAATCAGTCCTTTGCCGGTAAGGGCGACGTTTTCGCACTGGTGGGCGTATATCAGCGGTGAGTAGCCCATGATTTCCATGCCCTCCCAGCGGGTTTTTACCGCGGGCAGGTAGCGCTCAGGCTCGGGGATAAAGTGCACTTGCGCGCCTTCAGCGATATGCAGCTCGGTGTTGGAGACCAGATGGATGGGGCCAGTGCGGTACTGGCCCGCGGGGACCACAATGCGACCGCCACCGGCTTTTCGGCAGGCTTCGATCGCCGCGGCAAAGGCCGCAGATGCGTCCTCGCCTTCCCCTTTGGCGCCCATTGTCTTCAGGTTGAATTCGCGCGCGGGGATAGCAGGCAGCTGGATGGCAGAAAGAATCTTGGGCACTTGCGCCCAGGGCCCAGTGTACTGTGCTCTGGGCCGGCGGCTCATCGCCACAGCTCGCGGCAGGACGCCGGGAATAGCAGGCAGTGCGGCGGCAGCCGCCAGGGATTGCAAAAAGACTCGCCGATTGAGTCCAGTCATAAATACCTCCCGGGCATTATTGTTATCGTGGCTTTCTGGAAGCGCTGCTGGCGCCATTCCAGCCGGTTGATCTGGCAAGACCAGTCTGAAAATCAAGACAATACTGTCATACCAATTTTGGCAGAGCAATAACCCGTTGGTCGCACGGGCAGCTACAGGGGTCAGCGTATCCACTGCTCCGTCCGGGAGCACTGCGGCCCCACGCCACTGCGACAAGGCCCCGGTGTTGCGCCCGCGCCTATGTGTCAGAGGCACACGCCAGGCACAAAAAAGCCGGCGCAATGGCCGGCTTCGGAAGGGTCAGCATGCTGCTCAAGGGAGCGCAAATCGCTGGCGAGCGGCGCTCACTTCGCGCCGCGCCTGCTCCAGGGCTTCCGCCTCGGTTGCGTCCAGCAGCTGCTGCACCACGCGCTGCAGGTGGTCGCGCATGGCACTGCGCGCCCCCTCCGGATCGCGCTTCTGGATTGCCTCAAGAATACGGCGGTGCTCCTCGATACGGGGTTTGGACCCGGCCTGACGCACTTTCTCCAGGATACGCGCAGACACGGAGGAATTGTTGCGCAGCTTCCACAGGTGCTCACATACGGAAACCACGGCGTCATTATGGGTACACTGGGCGATGTGCAGGTGGAACTTCTCATCCGCCACCTCCGCGCTGGACTCGGTGGCATTCTCCGCCACCATTTCGTCGAGGATCTCGGCCAGCTTCGCCACTTCCTCGTCGCTCATTTCACGGGCGGCCAGGCCGGCAGCCTCGCCCTCGAACATCATGCGCGCCTGTAGAATTTCGAACGCACCAATGTCGCTCTCGCCGGCGGAAAAGGCGCTGGCCTCGGTGTCGGTGACGTAGACCCCGGAGCCACCCTTGACCTCCACGCAGCCCGCCAGCTCCAGCGCGATAATGGCTTCACGAACCGTCGGCCGGCTCACCTCAAAGCGCTCCGCCAGCTTGCGCTCGGCGGGCAAGCGTGTGCCGGCCGGATAATCACCAGCGGCGATGGCCGCAGCCAGCTTTTCTGCTACCTGTTGATAAAGTCGAGCACCCTGCATCTAGCCACTCTCCTGCATTCGTAACTGCATCAGTTCTTCTGTCTATATAGAAATACGGCCCGGGCAATCGGCCCACCGCCCTATGGTTCACTCTCCGGCAGTGAGGCACTGCCGGCTCGAATCTGTCTGACCTGATCCCGGCCCACTCACGTGACCGACCTTTTCCAAACGGTCAGCAAGCCGTGGGGCGCGCAAACACGCCCACAGGGTGCGTCCGGCGATCGTGCAGTCTAACAGAAGGGGTTAAACCACCACAACACAGCAAATACCATCACAGTCTTACCAAATTGGTCTAACCTTCCGATTGCGGCCTTACCAATATAGTGTTAGATTGCAACCAATCATAACGACAACTGACCGCGTGTCCTTATTTTGCGGAGTCAGGAAAAGATGGATCTCATTCATATACATTCAGACGATAACGTCGCCGTCAGCAAGGTGCCCCTGCCTGCCGGCACGCTGGTGAACTGGGCTGGCAGCATGATGCCGCTCCTCACCGATGTGCCCGCCATGCACAAGGTCTGCGTGCGCCCGATTGCAGCGGGCGAAGCTGTCGTCAAATATGGCCAGGTCATCGGATTCGCAAAACACGACATTGCCCGTGGCTGTCACGTGCACGAATGCAATATGGAAGCGGGCCAGCACCAGGTCGCGCACGATTTCTGCCGGGACTATGTGCCCACCCAGTATGTCGCCGCGGAAGACCGCGCCACCTTTATGGGTTTCCGTCGCCCCAGCGGCAAATCCGGCACCCGCAACTACCTGGCGGTTGTTTCTACCGTCAACTGTTCGGTTACCGTCTCCCGCGCGATTGCCGCGCACTTCCGCAACAGCGGCAAGTTGCGCGACTTCCCCAATGTGGACGGGGTCGTCGCACTCGGCCACGACAGCGGCTGTGGCATGTCCACCTCCGGCGAGGGTTACCAGACCCTGCTGCGCACACTCCACGGTTATATCGCGCACCCCAATTTTGCCGGCGTTTTACTCATCGGCCTCGGCTGCGAAGCCATGCAGGTAAAAAGCTTGATGCGGGAAACCGGGCTGGAAAAGGGCGATGCATTTCAGGTAATGACCATTCAACAGCAGGGCGGCACGCGCGCCGCCATCGAATCCGGTATTGAGACCCTGACCACCATGTTACCGGCGGCCAACGCCTGTGTACGCCAGCCTATTCCGGCATCGGAATTGACCCTGGCAGTGCAGTGCGGCGGCAGCGATGCTTACTCCGGCATTACCGCAAATGCCGGTCTGGGTGCAGCCGCGGATATTCTGGTACGCAATGGCGGCACGGTGATTTACTCAGAGACGCCGGAAATCTACGGCGCCGAGCACCTGCTCACCCGCCGTGCCGCCTCTCCGGAAGTGGCACAGAAGCTCATGGACCGCATTCGCTGGTGGGAGAACTACACCCGGATCAACGGCGTTGCCCTGAACAACAACCCGTCCCCGGGCAACAAAGCCGGCGGCCTGACCACCATTGCTGAGAAATCTCTGGGTGCACAGGCAAAGGGCGGGACCACGGCGCTGCAGGATGTGTACCTGTACGCAGAGCCGGTGCGAAAAAAAGGCCTGGTATTTATGGATAGCCCCGGGTTCGACCCGGTATCCGTCACCGGCCAGGTCGCCAGCGGTGCAAATGTGGTGTGCTTCACCACCGGCCGCGGCTCCGCGTTCGGTGGCAAACCGGTACCGAGTATCAAGCTGGCCAGTAATTCCAATCTTTTCGAGCGTATGCGCGAGGATATGGATATCGACTGCGGCGGCATCCTGGACAAGCGCTACACCGTCGCGGAGTGCGGCGAAAGGATATTCCAACACATTCTGGCGATTGCTTCAGGCGAACAAAGTGCCAGTGAAAAACTCGATTACGGTGATAACGAGTTTATCCCCTGGCACATTGGAGCGGTGGTTTAACCGCCCTTAGATAGCCTGTGCCCGCCACCTCGCCTTCGCAAATAACGTAAGCGCGTCGCAATCAGTCGCCCAGCTTTGCGGGTGCCTTGCTCAACAGTACAAGAACAAGCGTGGCCAACGGGCCGAAAATCAGGCTCAGGACCCACCAGATCAGACCGCTGCGATTTTTGCCTTGGGCAAGGCCGGCGTTGATCAGCGAGAGCGTGCCCCAACCGACCAGCCACTCCCGCGATTGAATCATTACCTGATACTCTTCCATAAATACCTTCCAACTGTTCCAAAAAAATTCTAACGAAAGAATCGTAAATGGAGCACTGCCACTGGGCGTGCCAAGTGGCTAGCGCAACGCCAAATCAATTATCCAACAGGAACCGGGCGATGGTACGGAAGCCGTGCCCCTTGGCCCCCTGTGCCCACTGGTCGTTCGGCGCCGGCAAGTAAGAGCCGGAAAGGTCCATGTGCACCCAGCCGCGCCCTTCATCGCGCACAAACTTGGCCAGAAAGGCCGCCGCCGTGGAAGCGCCCGGTGTGCCGTCCATCCCCACATTGGCAATTTCCGCAAAACCGGAAGGAATCTGCTCGAGATGGAATTTCTCCAGCGGCAGGCGCCAGGCTTTTTCATTTTCCTGCCCGGCCGCACGCAATACCTTCTCGGCCATCTCGTCTTCCAGGCTCAACACCGAATTGTAATCCCGGCCCACCGCCATCTTGGCCGCGCCGGTCAGGGTCGCCGCATCGAGGATGTAACGCGGGTTTTCCTCGCTCGCCGCGATCAGGCCATCCGCCAGCACCAGACGACCTTCCGCATCCGTATTCAGGATTTCTGCGGTCACCCCATTCTTGTAAGTGATCACATCGCCCAGCTTGAAGGCATGACCGGAGATCAGATTTTCCGCGCAGCACAGATACAGCTTCACGCGCTTCTGCAGGCCGCGGGCAATCGCCAGCGCCAAACCGCCGGCCACCATCGCCGCACCACCCATATCGGACTTCATGTGCGCCATGCCGGCAGAGGGCTTGATGCTGTAACCGCCGGAGTCAAAGGTGATGCCCTTGCCCACCAGGCAGATATCCACAGGCGCATCGTCGCTGTCCGTGGGGTTGTAATCCAGTTGCAACATGGCGCCGCCGCGCACACTGCCCCGGCCCACGTTATGGATGCCCATAAAGCCTGCTTCCAGTAATTCATCGCCGGAAATCACCCGGTAACTGACCGCATCCGGCGCCAGCTTCTGCAACATATCGGCCGCGCTTTCCGCCAGTGCGCGGGGAAACACATTTTCCGGGGTGCCATTGGTGATTTCCCGCACCCACAGACTCGCGGCGCGGCGCGCTTCCAGTTCTGTGCGTTCGTCGCCTTCACCAATGCCCCAGTCCAGTCTGCTCTTGCGGTTGGGGTTGTAGTAACCCGCCCAGAAACTCCAGCGGCTCTCCAGGTCCCAGTGGTCCCCGGCCAGCACAACGTCCGCCACTCCCATGCCGTCGAGGCGACGGGCAGCGCGTTGCACGGCCACCAGGGTACCGCCGGTGGCCGCGGTGGCGTGGATGCAGGCCTCGCTGTCGCTGAAACTCAACAACGCGTTTTTACCCCAATGTGCCGCCGCCGCGGTATTGTCCAGCCGTACCTGCATCGCTGTCGTCATCGTTATACCTTCTGTGAATCCAAAAAAGAGAGAGTCTTTAAATAGTGACTTTACTATTGGGGCAGTCTAGCAGCCTGCAAGGGGCAGTTTGCGCCACCGCCGGCAGAGTCGATACACTGGCCGGGAGACATACAGCGACAAGGAAGTACATCATGGGCGATGCCTGCCAATACCACTCAAATGCTGATGCCGCCTGGCAATGCACCGGTTGCAGCACCAACTATTGCGGTACCTGCGTGCCGGGCTCGGCACTCAATTATCACCAGTCCACCCCCAAATGCACCTTGTGCAACAAGCGCCTGGAAAATGTGGGGGCGAGCAACGCGGCCAAACCATTCTGGCAGATGGCCCCATTCTATTTCCGCTACGGGTGCACCGCCGGACCGCTGACTGTTTCCTCGCTCTGCGCTGTGGCTGCACTCGCCATGACCGGTCTCGGGCTGCTGTCGATCTTCGTATTTGTCGCCACCCTCGCGGTGGTGATGCGCTACAACCTGCTGGTGATTGAAAAACTCGCCGGCGGCCAGCTGGAGGCGCCGACGTTTGGCGATGCCCAGGACGGGCGCAGTGCAGCCATTTTCGCCAAGGTGATTGGCATGATCCTGGTCGCCGGCGGGGCCGGTGTCCTGCTGGCCGGGCTGGGAGAGGGCGCGGTGCAGGTGTACTCCATCGCCCTGTCGCTGCTGGCACCGGCGGCGATGATTGTACTGGCGCTGGAACACAGCATGCGCGCGGCGGTGAACCCTCTCAAGCTGTTGCAGTTTACCCTCATCATCGGCTGGCCTTACTGGCTGCTGTGGCTCTCCACCAGCGCGGTATCCGCTGCACCGGCCTACCTGCTGCCGCTGGTCGCAGAAAAACTCCCGGCGTGGATGTTGCTGCCGTTGCTCGCGTTCATCACCAGTTATTTCTCGATCGTCACCAGCGCCATGATGGGTTACATCTGCCTCACCAGGCAGCGCAAACTCGGGGTCATCGCCCAGGTGGAAGATCAGGAGCCGCTGGAAGAGAGGGAGTTTGAGCGTCTGAAAGCCCTTGCGGATACCGTTATCCTGCTGCGCGAGGGGCGGCACGATGAGGCCCGGAAAACGCTGGTGAATGTGTTGCGCCAGCAACCGAATGATATTGCCCTGAATGAGCGCTATATACGGCTGCTGCTCGCCACCGACGATAAAAAAGCGCTGCGCGAACTGGGGCCCCATCTGCTGGAACGGCTGGTTAACCTCAACCATCCGCACAAGGCCGCGGAACTCTACCTGGCGATCGCTGCCAGCCATGGGGTACCGGCGATCGACAAATCGCTATTGCGTCATCAGATAGCCGAGGCGCTGTATCACCAGCGTCACTTCAAACCTGCGCTGGCCCTGATCAACAACCTGCACAAGGAAGACCCCCACTACACCCGCCTGGACAGCGCGTATTTACTGCTGGCAAAAATCTATCTGGATGGTTTTAACCGCACCGACAACTGCCGCAAACTGCTGGCGTTCGTACAGAAGAAATTCCCCAACAGCAGTGTGCTGGGTGAAGTCCGAAAGCTGGATGCGATTCTGGCGGCCGAGCAGAACGCCCAACCCGCATAGCGCCTTGCGCGCAGTCTACTGGTGGGGCGCCATGGCCTGTGCCAGTTCCCGGTGTGGCCGCTAGATCGCCTGCGGCTGCAGGGAACGGGCAAAATCCAGTGCCTTGCGCGCGCGCTCTTCGTCGCCACTGCGGCGATAGTGCTCCACCAGGCCGTTGGCCAGGCGCAACATCAGCGGATGGCGCTGCTGCTTTTTCTGCAGGCGCTGCAGCAGGCGCTCCACCAGCCCCCAGCGCTTCTCCCTGGCCGCACGCTGTGCCAACAGCAGACACATCCGCGCATTCAACGCACGGGGCTCTCTAGCCCGCTGCAGATACGCATCCACCCCATCCGCCACCGGCGCAAAATCCTGCTCCGGTAATCGCGCCAGCGCAAATAGCGCCAGCCAGGCCCGGTGGTGCGCTTCACTCTCTGGCGCCAGCGCACTGAGTTCGATGGACTTGTTGATCAGGGACAGCGATTGTGGATGCTGGCGCACGGCACCGGCAGCGGCCTGACCGGCCTCCAGCAGTTTGCCGTTGTTGTGCAGGGACTCGATCCGCGCAAGCGCCAGCTGTTCAGGAGTGGGAGGCAGGTCTTCCTCCACGTGGAGCTCGCGGCTGGGGCGCCAGCGGATCAGCGCGAAGGTGCCGACAAAGCCGGCCACCAGACCACCGAAATGCGCCCAGTAGGCGATATTGTCGCTGCCAAAGAAATAACCGAACACCTCTTTGCCGAGCCACAGGGGCAATACCAGCAGCGCCGGCGCGGTGAATTCCCCGAACGCGAAGCCGAGGGTGTAGAAAAACCGCAGCCGCCGCACGCCGTACACCGCCACAAACATGCCCATCACCGCCGACACCGCGCCGGAAGCGCCGATCACCGGCACCATGCTGCCCGCTTCCACCCCCATGTGCAGCGCCGCTGCCGCGAGGCCGCCCAGCAAATACAGCCCGATAAACCAGGCGGCGCCCAGCGCCAGCTCCACCGACAGGCCGAACAACAGCAGGAAGATCATGTTCCCCAGCAGGTGTTCCCAACTGCCGTGCAGGAACATATGCCCGAACAGCCCCTGCAGGGTCGGCTCTGCCGGTGTGAGCCCGTAGGCGAAACTGGAAAGACGGTCGCGCAGCTCATTGAATTGCACGCGCTGGGCGAGCCACTGCTGCTCGCCTTCTGCGGCCAGCTGTGGCAATAGCCAGTTGTGGAATTCGTGGCTCCACAGCAGCTGTTCGTAGATGAATTCTTCCCCGGAACCCTGCGCCAGGGATCGCCACTCCGGCTTTTCGGCATCCACAAACTCGTAGAAGCGCTGCTCTTCCAGCACCGGCAGCTCGCTGGAAAAGTAAAATTCTTCGGCCACCTGCCAGCGCGCCTCGTCCTCGCTCTGATAAAGCACATAGACCAGCAGGTTGACCAGAATCAGGGCAAAGCACACCAGCGGCGGTCGGCGCCAGTCGGGCTTGTTCTGGATGGGTATTATCAGCAAGGGCAGACCTGCGGCTCGATTAGCTCTCGGGGGTAATCAGATCGGGGATCCGTTCAGGCCATCCAGAATACAGGGGCTACAGAATATGAACAGCCCCGGGGGCAGGCCATCCGCCGATAAATGTGGCCACAGGCGCCATCAGTCGTCAGTGACTGGATGAACCTCCACCGTCACCGCCACCCTCGCCGTCACCAGCTGTGTCGCCACCCGCGTCACCACCCGCGTCGCTGTCGCCGTCTGCCGGCCAGTCCTCCGCACCCGTGGAGCCGCGACGCTCCTCGGCAACAGGGTGCGAGGGCACCGCCCCCGGCGTATCCTCGAGTGGCGGCGCCGGATCACCCCAGCTGCGTACATGCAGGTCGCGCTGGGGAAAGGGAATCTCGATATTGCGCTGGTTGAACTCCCGCAACAGCTCAATGTTGTACAGCGCGTTCAGGTCGCCGAGGGAGGACACGGCGTTACTGTTTACCCACACCACCAGCTTGAAATCCAGCGAACTGTCGCCGAACCCGGTAAGCCACACTTCGGTCTTGCGCTGCCAGTTGGAGAAAGTGACTGGCACCCGCTCCGCCGCCGCCAGCGCGGCCTCACGCACGATTTCCGGGTCGGTGCCATACGCCACCCCGAACATCACGTGAATCCGGCGCACCGGATCCTCCAGCGTGTGGTTGGTCACCCGGCCGGTCACAAACTCGGAATTGGGCACCAGGATATCCACGTTGTCGCGGGTGGTGATGCGGGTAGAGCGGACATTGATATCCCGGATACGCCCGAATACCCCGGATTCCAGCTCTACCAGGTCCCCCACCCGCAGCGGCTGCTCAAACAGCAGGATGATGCCGGAGATAAAATTGGAAAAAATCGCCTGCATACCGAAGCCGATACCCACCGACAGTGCACCGGCGATGATGGCCAGTTTGGAGGTATCCAGCCCCACCATGGTAAGAATGATGATGAAGGTAATGAGTACGATGCAGTAATTGAGGATGCGCCACAGGGTATAGGCACCCTGTTCGCTGGTGCGGTTTTTGCGCACCATCCGCCGCAAGACCCAGTTGAGTATGCGCGAACATGCCCACGCGGCGAGAATCACCAGCACCATTTTGGCAATGTCTTTCAGGGTGATCGGCTGCTGGCTGATGGCAAACAATTCGTAATTGGCGAGGTTTCGCCAGCTGGTGCGCAGCTGCTCGAACTGCAACACAATTCGGTTGCCCATGGTGCGCCACCACCCCTGCTGACGCTGATAAACAAAGAGCTGTGCCGCCTCGTAACGCTTGATGTCGTCGGTGAGGTCGCGGACCCGGCCGAGACCACTGGCCACCTTCTCGAACTGCCCCCACCACTTGCGCATGGCCTTGGGGTCTTCACCCACCCAGGCAACAATCTGGCGCTGGCGCACGTTCAGCTGTCGCGCCAGGTTCTCGCGAATCGTGGTCGCGTTATTCACCAGGTCCTTACTGATGGTGAGCTTTTCGTCTGCGGCCGCCTCATCCAGCACGCTGTTCATGGCCAGCAGCAGTTCCTGCTTGCGCAGTTGCAGACGATTCTCCAGCGCCTCGACGCTGTAGTTCATCATCTGAATCTGCTGCTCCATGGTTACCGCGGCGTCGGAACTTTCAAAAATCAGGTCACGCGTGTTACTGCGCTCCCGCACCAGCTCTTCCAGGTTGGACTTTTCCTCGGTGCGCGCTGCGGCCAGCTTGTCCGCCACCTCGCTGCTGTATTGCAACCCCTTCAGCATGCGGGTGAGCTCGCCGCCGGCAAACGTCAACTCCTCGTCCCAGGCGGCGAGCTGCTCGTTGAGCATGCTCTGCTCTTCGAGCACCTGCAGATGGCTGACCTGCGCGAGAAAAAGATCCAGGGTGGCTTTCAGGTGCCGCGGGTCCGACTTGCCCCTGTCGCGCAGTGTACCCGCGGTTTCCCGCAACCGGTTCAGCGACAGGTTCACGGCCTCATCCATCTGCGATTTTTCCAGCCGCAGGCCGTCAAAGCGCTGTCTGCCTCGGGTCACCGCCGCGTCAGATTCCGCCCATTGCAAAACCGTCGGATCAGCGGGAAAGGAAGCATCGGGCAATACGCTGACTTTCTTCAGTGCGTCGCGCTTTTCCCAGGTTTTCTGAATCCCCGTCAAGCGCCGACTGATGGCGGCGACCTCCGCGGAGAGTTTCGCCTCCTCCGGCAGCGTGGCGCTCCAGTCTTGCCAGGCCTTTTCCACATCTTCCAGCCACAGCGCGCGCTGCTCGAGGGTGACGTCCGGCCACTGGGTCCACCAGTCTGCGGCTAGGCCGCTGAAATCTGGGACAACCGGCGAGAATTCTTTGGGAGTGGTGGAAGGCAGCTGCGCGATGGTGGAAGCGGGAAACAGCAGGCACAGGCTTAACAGACACAGGCAGGCGAGCGCGGCGCGCGTAGCGCACCTCGTGATACGGAAAAAATGTGGAAACGGCGCGGCGCTGACAACACCCATGCGTGAGGCGATCCCTGTATCCCTGCCCTTGAATTCCTGTCCCTGCCCATCGTCCGTGCGCCACCCGACGGTGCTGCCGAGGGAAACCCGGCGACACCGACTCAAGCGTGGGAACTACATCGGATTAATTGTAGAAGAGATCAACCAGGCCTCAGCGGCGCCTTTCGTAACGCTGGATACAATCGCGATACGCCCGCTGATAAATACGCACCCGCTGCCCCTCGAGACTGCTGCCCCGGCGCGCCGCATCAGAGGCATCCTGACGACAGGCCGACTCCAGCAGCGCGCGGTTGTCGTTGCGCTCACCGGCGGCGTCGTACGGCGGGCGCACATTGGCGTAGGGTCGGGGCGCGCGCCGGCGCTGATCGCGGTAACGGTCAGCCTCGAACACTGGTGCATCACTGCGGCCCATGGCCTCGGGATCAATCGCGCCCGGTGGATAGGCGCGGGGAATACCAGACCGATCACGCAGGTCATCCAGGTTTTCATCCAAGTTTTCACCTGCAGTGCCGTACAGGCGCTCCTCGTAGGCCCCCACAATGTCGCTGCTGCGCTCGCCCAGATAGCGCCGCCACTGATACGGCGGGTTGGTCACGATATAGCTCCGACGCTGCGCGTCGTAACGGTAAAACGTACCCGTGCCGCTCATGAAAAAGCGCTGGCCGTCGATCTCGAATCCAGTACTGCCGTAAGGCACAAACGCCAGTGCCGCCCCCAGCGGCGGCTCTACCCGCAGGTAGCCATCGTCTTCCTTGCGGTAAAAATATCCGCCCTGGTAGTAATAAGTATTGCCATTGAGGGTGAGGCGGGTAGCCCCGGGGCGGAGCGCGCGCTGGCGGTTGGGGTCGCGCGCATAATCACGCTCGGGCTCGGCACTGGCATTGTCGGTCACCTGCGCCGTCGCTGTGACGGGTGTCACCACGGCAATTGCGGCAAATATGAAGAGCAGTGTGCCGCACACAATGTACAGCCGCGGCGTGAGAGAGGCACGAGCAGAGACGCTCACAGACAAGAAGAAGTTACAGCTCTGGGGTTGGGGCATGTGCGACCTCGCGAGAACACTGTGCTGAACACTCGGTCAGCAGCGCGCCAAAATCCCCACCCCATTACTAAAAAAAAGCCTAAAAAAGAAAGCCTGAGAGAACGGAAAACTTAAGAGAAAAAACAAACCAAGAGCAACGCGCGGTCCCCACCCACCGTGAAAGGCAAGACGGGCAGAGGCCGCGCGCGCTTGGTAGTCGGCGGCGCCGGTCAACTGTGTGACCGGCGAAACCAACAGAGTGCGCAGTCCTCAAGGGCCTCGCACTGTTGCTGTACGACCGACTACCTTCTTAGTGTAGGTTGCCGCATCCGACATCCAAAACTGCCACGACGACGCCGCACCGCGGACAGCAACGCCGCGCAGTGACCAGCAAGTGCCGGTCACCCGCAAGGCGCAAAGGCTCAGGACAGGCTGGAAATCACTTCCCGCAGCTTGCCGACAATATCGTCGATCTCGTGGGCCTCGATAATCAGCGGCGGCGACATACACAGCGCATCGCCAATACCGCGCGCCATCACCCCGGCCTCCCAGGCCAGCGCCGATGCCTTGGCACCGAACTTTCCTTTCAGGCCTTCCGGCGCGCGCAGCTCGATGGCGCCTACCAGACCGTAATTGCGCACATCGATCACATTGTCGAGGTCCGACAGCGAATGCAGGGCCGCTTCCCAATGCTTGCCGATATCCCCGGCCGCACGAGTCAGCAGGCCTTCGCGATCGTAAATATCCAGCGTCGCCATCCCCGCAGCACAGGCCACCGGATGCGCGGAATAGGTGTAGCCATGGAACAGCTCCACCATACCTTCAGCGGCGGCATCCATCACCGTGTTGTAAATCTTGTCGCTGGCAAACACCGCGCCCAGTGGCACCGTCGCATTGGTAATGCCCTTGGCCGAAGTAATCATATCCGGCGTCACACCGAATTCCTGCGAAGCAAATGGCGAACCGGTACGGCCCCAGCCAGAAATTACTTCATCAAAAATCAGCAGCAGATCGTGCTTGTCACAGATCTCGCGCAGACGCTGCAGGTACCCCTTCGGCGGCAGCACCACGCCACCGGCCCCGGAGAAAGGCTCCACAATCACCGCCGCAATCTGATCCGCACCGTGGAAAGCGACCAAACGCTCCAGATCTTCCGCCAGCTCCACACCGTGCTCCGGCAGACCTTTGCTGAAGGCATTGCGTTCGATATCCAGCGTATGGCGCATATGGTTCGCCTTCACCGGCTGGCCAAAGCTCTGGTAGTTCGGCGGAATACCACCCACCGAGATACCACCAAAGTTCACCCCGTGGTAACCCTTCTCACGACCGATAAACATGGTGCGCGAACCCTTGCCGCGGGCGCGCTGATACTGCAGCGCAATCTTCAGCGCCGACTCCACCGCCTCGGAACCGGAGTTGCCGAAGAACACATGGTTCAGCGGATCCGGTGTGTACTGCACCAGACGCTCCGCGTATTCAAAACTCAGCTCGTGGCCGAAATTGAAAATAGAGCTGTAATCCAGCTTGCGCGCCTGCTCGGAAATCGCATCGGCGATTTCTGCGCGGCAATGGCCCGCGTTGGAACACCACAGGCCCGCGGTCGCATCAATAATTTTGCGGCCGGATTTTTCAAACAGGTAAATCCCCTCCGCCCGCTCGACGATACGCGGCGACGCCTTGAAGGTGCGGTTGGGGGTAAACGGCATCCAGAATGCATTGGTTTTCAGTTCGGACATGATGTTCTCCGATTTAATTTTTCACGTGTTACTAACGTAGTAAATATGTCGCCGCGAAGGCGAAGTGCCGGGTATCTGTTTTCAGAAGCGTCGCAAACAGGAAGTTTGCGCCGCAACGCCCAAGGATGGGTTCACAGTGGTTCTGAAAACAGATACCCGGTGCTTTGCCGCCCACAGCTTCAAAGAAGGTTCGTCACAAGCAACGAAGCTCACACTCCGTAGCAGCAGTACTTCGTCTCATAGAATTCGGCCATACCCTCGACACCGCCCTCGCGGCCAATGCCGGATTCCTTGCAACCGCCGAAGGGTGCCACTGTGGTCGAGAAGACACCCGCGTTGCAGGCCACCATCCCGTACTCCAGTGCCTCAACCACCCGGTTCGCCCGATGAATGTTTTCACTCATCACATACGCCGCCAACCCGAACGGCGTGTCATTGGCGCGCTGAATCACCTCCGCTTCATCGCGGAACTTCTGCACCACCGCCAGCGGCCCGAAAATCTCTTCCTGCGCAATGCGCATAGAGTCATCCACATCCGTCAGCAGCGTCGGCGCATAGTAGTTTTCGCCCTCAGGCAGGAAGTCACCGCCCAGCACCAGCTTCGCGCCATTGGCCACCGCCTCCTCAACCAGACCGTGCACCCGATCCACCGCGCGGCGGAAAATCAGCGGCCCCAGCGTCGTGCCCGGCTCCAGGCCGTGGCCCGGCTGCAACTGCTCAATCGCCGCCGCCAGCTTTGCCACAAACGCATCGTGCACCGACTCGTGCACATAAATCCGGTTGGTCGACACACAGGTTTGGCCCGCATTGCGCATCTTCGTCGCCACACAGGCGGTGACCGCGGTATCCAGGTCCGCATCATCAAACACGATAAACGGCGCGTTACCGCCCAGCTCCATCGACATCTTCTTCACGGTGCTCGCGCACTGGGCCATCAGCAGCTTGCCCACCGGCGTGGAGCCGGTAAAGGTGAACTTGGCGACGCGCGCATCCTCGGTCAGCACCTTGCCGATCGCCGCGGAGTCCGACCCCACCACCACATTCAGCGTGCCCGCCGGCAGCCCCGCCTGCTCCGCCAGCACACACAGCGCCAGCGCTGACAGCGGCGTTTCCGAAGCCGGCTTGATCACCACCGTACAACCCGCCGCCAGCGCCGGTGCCGCCTTGCGGGTAATCATCGCATTAGGGAAGTTCCACGGAGTAATACAGGTCACCACCCCCACCGGCTGGCGAATCGTGTGCAGACGCATCGCCGGGTTGTGGGTGGGAATCGTCTGCCCGTAGGCGCGGCGGCATTCCTCCGCATACCACTCGATATAGGATGCACCGTAGTCAATCTCACCCAGCGCCTCCGCCAGCGGCTTGCCCTGCTCGAGGGTCAGCAAGCGCGCCAGGTCCTCACGGTTCTCCGCAATCAGCTGATACCAGCGCTTGAGCACCGCCGCGCGCTCACCGGCGGTCTTGCGGCTCCAGGCGGGAAACGCGGCATGCGCCGCGGCAACCGCCTGCTCGGCATCGGCGGCACTACCATCGGCAATCTCTGCCAGTAGATCGCCATTGGCGGGGTCAGTAACCGCCAACTTACCGGAACCGTCGCTCCACTGGCCGTCGATAAAGTTCTGGGTCTTCAGCAACTGGTTATTGTTCAGATTCATCGAACACTCCCTGATCATCCTGTATATCGGCTTTTCAGGGATTCTGGAGCGAGAGTCTGGTGGTGAATAGTAAGATCTTTGCAACTAAAGTTCAGATCCATCAAACTTTGTGTAAATTCCCCTTAGAACACGTGAACAGACCATGGTTAAGAGCGCAAAAGCCCTATCCGGGCGCCTCAGCGATATGGACCTACGCCTGCTGCGGGTCTTCCGTGAAGTGGTGCAGGCCGGCGGGCTGGCGCCGGCGGAAGTGGCGCTTAACATCAGCCGCTCCACCATCAGCGTGCACCTGTCGGACCTGGAGACCCGCCTGGGGATGCCGTTGTGCATCCGCTCCCGCGGGCGCGCCGACTTCAAGCTCACCCCGGAAGGGGAATCCCTGTACCAGGCGATTCTCGAGCTGGATGGCCACCTCGCCACCTTCAAGAGCCAGGTCAACGCGATCCAGTCGCAGCTCACCGGGACACTGCGCGTACTGCTGCCCGACGACGCCCTGTCCATGCCCGGCATAAATCTCCCCGCGACCATCGCACGGCTGCGGGAACGCGCGCCGCAGCTGCAACTGAATATCCAGCTCGCCGCCCCCCACGAGCTGGAACTGGAGATTCTCGCCGGCCGCGCCGACGTGGGCATCAACCCCCTGCACTCCCGCCGTCCCGGCCTGCACTATCAGCCCCTGTTCAGCCACCAGTCCCTGCTGTACTGCGCCGCCGGCCACCCGTGTACCGCGGATACCAGCGAGGAACTGATTACCCAGCAGGAGCTCGCCGCCCCGGATCACGCGGTACTGTCCGGCGCAGCACACTTGTACCGTCTGTTTCCAGCGAAAAGCATCGCCAACCATATGGCCGCGCGCCTGGCGATGATCCTGTCGGGAAAATTTATCGGCTTTCTGCCCACCTATCTCGCGGACGAATATGTTAGAAATAAAGCGCTGGTCGCGCTGCGCCCCGAGCGCTTCTGCTACCAGATACAGAACGCCATTACCTGCAAAAGCAGCGCCGCGGAGCGGCCTGCGGTGCAGCTGTTTACCGCGGCGCTGGTGCTGCACGATCGTTAGGAGGCAAAACAGACGCGTTTTATGAAACAGGAAACATTCATCCCGGAAGTATCCCGCAGGCTGCGCCAGCTGTTTTCCACCTCGAAACTTGGCATGGCCATTCCCCCCAGCGAGCGCCATAGGCTGGAAGGGTTTATGCAGGCGGGAATATTTCTTGGCCTCAGCAGCAAAGCCGAGCTGGCGGAGTTGATGGAAGGCATTCATCTCGAGGTGTTCGGCAAGACCATTGCCGAACGCAAAGCCGAGGCTCCATCCTCGTGGGTGTTCGAAGAAGTCGATTATGCCCTGTATGAAACGCCAACCTACCAGCGAGCCAGATAAGACCAAACATGTATACCCCTAGACATTTTTCGATTTCTGATCAGCAGGAACTTTTGCAATTTATCCAGGACAATGCGTTCGGCCAGCTCATTTCCAGTCACAATGATCGTCCTGAAGCCACCCATTTGCCATTCTTACTGTCACAGGATGGTGAACGCCTGCTGTGTCATCTGGCCCGCCAGAATCCGCAGCTCGACTCCATTGATGAGCAACAGGTACTGATCATCTTCAACGGTCCCCATGCGTATATCTCACCACGCTGGTATCACTCGCCGGGTGTTCCAACCTGGAACTATCAGTCAGTACATGTGTATGGGATCGCCCGTACATTCAGTGATGAAGATCGATTGATATCGGTGGTCAACCAGCTTTCCGAAAAATACGAG
Source organism: Microbulbifer sp. Q7 (assembly GCF_001639145.1). Taxonomy (NCBI): domain Bacteria; kingdom Pseudomonadati; phylum Pseudomonadota; class Gammaproteobacteria; order Cellvibrionales; family Microbulbiferaceae; genus Microbulbifer; species Microbulbifer sp. Q7. Next base: position 172,340 of record NZ_LROY01000001.1, read on the forward strand.
GCCGGTGCCGAGAATCCCTGGCAGCCAGAATACTCCGCGAAAATGCTGCGCGCGATTGTCGGGGTGGAAGTTGAAATCAAAGAGATTCAGGGCCAATACAAATTAAGCCAGAACCGGCCAGCAAAAGACCGACAGCGTGTGATGCAAGCATTGCAGGCGGAAGGAGAAATTGCCATCGCAGAAGCCATCGAACAGTGGAGTAAATCTTGAGCGTCACCACTTACTATCTGGAAATGACCGATCCCACGCAACTCAATGCGAAACCGTGTCCGGAGGGTTTATCCGTGGTGGAGGCGGAGGAAAAAGAGTTCCGTTTCAATCGCTATCTTTACCAGCTGGTGGGCGAGCCGTGGCAGTGGAATGACAAGCTCAAGGAATCCGACGAGACCTGGCAGGATTATGCTGAGCGCGATGGCTTACGCACCTGGGTCGCCTACTACCGCGGCGCCATTGCCGGTTATTTTGAACTGGAAAGGCAGCCTGACGACGAAGTACAGATCGCCTACTTCGGTCTCGCCCCGCGTTTTATCGGCCGCGGTTTTGGCGGGCACCTGCTGAGCCGGGCGCTGCAGGAAGCGTGGCAATGGTCACCCTGCCGGCGCGTATGGGTGCACACCTGCACACTGGATCATGAAGGCGCCCTGGCCAACTACCAGGCGCGCGGCATGCAAACTTACCGCACGGAAGTGGATAACTGATCGACATGTATTCGGCGTCCATCCAACCACGCCGGCACTACTGAGCAGTAACTTCAGTCGTTTTCGTTGCGCGGCCAGTCACGCTGTCATTCACGCTCTCAATCACAAAAACCGGCCGCCGCTTTGACTCCATATAGATCCGACCGATGTATTCGCCGATCACGCCGATACCAATCAGCTGGATGCCGCCGAGGAACAGCACCACCACAATGGTGGATGCGTAACCGGGGGTATCCACCCCCAGTGCCAGGGTGCGGATGATGATCCAGGCCCCATAAAGAAACGACACCGACGAGACCAGCACACCGAGGTAAGTCCAGATACGCAGGGGGACGGTGCTGAAGCTGGTAATTCCCTCCCAGGCCAGATTCCAAAGCTTCCAGCCACTGAAACTGCTCTCACCGGCCACTCGCTCCGGACGCTCGTAATCCACATAGGCAGTGGGGAATCCGCACCAGGCGAACAGGCCTTTCATAAAGCGCTGGGATTCCGGCAGGTTATTGAGCACATTCACTACCCGGCGGGACATCAAGCGGAAGTCGCCGACGTTTTCCGGGATTTGCACCTTGGAGAGGCGTTTCAGCAGGCGGTAGAACATACCGGCCGTCCAGCGCTTGGCGAGGGAATCCGACTTGCGGGATACCCGCCGCGGGAGCACCACGTCAAACCCTTCGTGATACTTGGCCAGCATCTCCGGAATCAGTTCCGGAGGGTCCTGCAGATCCGCGTCGATGGGAATGACCACATCGCCTTCCGCAACGCTGATACCCGCAGAAAGGGCGTTCTCCTTGCCGAAATTGCGCGACAGATTGACGATTCGCAGGGATTCGATCTCGGCTTTTTTCGCCTGCAGCAAGGCCAGCGTATCGTCGCGGCTGCCATCGTTGACACAGATCAGTTCATACGGATGACCGAGCGCATCCATATGTTGTGTGATTTTTTTAAAGTAGTGATCGAGCCCGGCACTTTCGTTGTACATCGGGCACACGATGGAGATCAGAAGGCTCAAGGCTTCCCCCGGGTAAACTTTATTCTTATTGTCCTGCCTGTTATAGCGAGGCTGTAAAAACGAAAAACCGGGTCCGATAGTAGCGGCTATTGCGCGCCGCTTCTATCGGATACCCGGAAATGTCGTCAGGCCGTGCTGCGTTTTCAGGTTGTTATTTTTCGCGCCACGGCTTTATTACTCTTTCGCTTTTTCACACTGTGCCGGATCAGGGCGTCGCCTTAGTCGAGCCACCTGCACCAGCAGACTTTTTATCCTTTACCGAGGCCTTGCCCTGAATCTGGCTCTGCGCCTTGCTACCATCGGCCAGCTGCGGCTTCATTTCTGCGAGCATGTTCTTCATCTGGTTGTACTCGGCCTCGTCGGTGAGTTCCAGCATCAGCGGCTGCGCCACTTCGGCAAAGTACTGCGCATCTTTGCGCTCGTAGAGCTCCTGCGCCAGCCACTGGGCGATATGCAGCTCGCGGGGTGCACGGCGGTAGGCCTGCTCCAGCATCTCCACATACTGCGCCTTCGGGTAACCCAGCATCTGCATGCTGATCGCCAGGCCGTACCAGTTCATCGCCTCATCAGACTGACTGTTAACCAGCTGCACAAACTTGTCCCGCGCACCCTTGAGCGCAGCTTTATCGCGGCCAGCGCCCATGGTGGTGATTTCGCGGTTCAGCCACAACCAGGCCTGCGCCTTCTGGTACCAGAACTGGTTACGGTCCGACGGTGCCACTTGGGCCAGCAGGCGCGCAGCCTGGTCAAAGTCACCCGCGCGGGTGGCGGCGTCGGCACGCACTGCGGAAAGCTCCGGAGAATACAGCTCCTCGCGCTCGGCAAATTCCACCAGCTCGTGCACACCGTGGGTGTTGTAGCCAGACTTCACCAGGAAGCGGGCCAGTTCCACAACGGCTTCCTCGCCACTCATTGTGCGCACCTTCGGACGCTTGGACTCAAAGGAGGCAGGTACCTTGCCGCGGGCGAGCTGGAAGCGGCCTTCGCGGAACTGATCGTTGTAGACCTGCTCGATCTCCTCGATCGACATACCCAGGTTTTTGGACAGCGCCTTCACCGGATCCGCGCCGTTGTTGTAGTCGGCAACGAATTGCTTGAACGCTTCGGCCTTGCCGCTCTTCATAATGATCCAGTGCGCCAGCATCCAGCCACTGGCATAGATGCGACCTTTTTCTTCATCCGGCGTGTTGTGCACGGTGGCGCGCAGCAATTCCTGCAGGGGTACCGGGCTGGTGTACAGCAGGGTCATGGCGCGCTCGCCGGGAATTGCACCGATATCGTAGGTGTTGCCCGGGCCAAAGGTCATGGTGGACATGAACTCGGCAAAGCCCTCGCTGTACCAGTACGGATAGTGGGTAGTGGTGCCGTTGTAGCTCAGGAAGTGGGTGTACTCGTGAAACAGGAACTCCCGCGCTTCCAGCTGGCGCTCGCCGGTGCGGCCATCCAGGTTCACCAGGGCATAACTGCCCTCGGCGGTAGTATCGAACAGGCCGTTGGTCAGCTCGGACAGATCCTCACCCACCAGGCCGGCATAGCTTTCGCGGTCGGCGGCAGCGTAGATCGTCAGCTTGGCGCCGTCGTCTTTCGCGCCCAGCAGGCTCAGAGCGACCGCACGGTAACGCTCCAGATCCTCCGCCAGACGGCGCACAGAGTTGGGTTCACCGTTAGTGACGATGTGAAAGTTAGCGCTGTCAATTTCGTACCAAGTGTCTTGCGCGAGGTTGTCCGCCATAACATCGCTGGTAAACAGCCATGCACCGGAAAAAACAACCAAGTACGAGAGTATTCGTGAAAACATATTCTGATCACCCGGTTTTTCGCCAAACTTGCAACCGATCACTTTTTGATCACCGTTGCGCGAAAAGCCACAATACAGGTTTTTACTGTTCAAAAAAAGAACAATCTTAAACGGGAACCTGTAATTCACCCTGGGCATATAGCGGTCACAGACCGGACGGTCACACACAGTCATAAAATGACTACAAGGTTCTGCGTAAACCTGCACGCCACTGACCGATAACCAATTCACAGTCATTAAATCGCAGTAGCCCCCTGCAACGGCAAGTTTCCTAGACTCGGAGGGGCCGGCCAGCCCCAGGCGTCGGCCGGTGCGATGCAGCCGTAAAAAACATAATAAAGAGAGAAAACATCATGAAGACACTCGCCCTGCCGGCACTGCTGGCGGCCGCCCTGTGCTCCCTGTTTACACCCGTCACCCGCGCGGACCCCACCTTTATTGCCGACCTCGACATCACCAGCTTTGATGGCACCGAGATCGACGCCAACCTGTTTGTGCCGGAAACGCCACCACCCAGCCGGGGCTATCCCACGGTCCTGTTCACCAACAGCTGGATCCTCGACAAAAACCAGTATCTGCTGCAGGCGGCGGCACTCGCGGAAGACGGCTATCTGGTGATGAGTTATTCCACCCGGGGCTTCGGCACCTCCGGCGGCCTCGTGGACGTGGCCGGTGACAACTCCATCGCCGATGCCGGCGTACTGATCGACTGGCTGGAGGCCCACTACCCGGTGGGCAAGCTGGCCATGGCGGGTATTTCCTACGGTGCAGGCATCTCCCTCGTCACCGCCGCCCGCGATCCGCGCGTAGATGCGGTCGCCGCCCTGTCTGGCTGGTCCGATGTGATCGAAGGGCTCTACCCCAACGACACGGTCAACCTGGTGTGGGGCACGATCCTCACCAGCACCGCGTTCAACCTGGAACCCGAGGTGGACACCATCTGGCACAACCTGCGCACCGCGCAGAATATTCAGGCGGTTGCAGACTTCGCCGCCCCACGCTCCGCCCTTGCCTACGTCGCGGAGCTGAACCGCAACGGCACCGCCGTGTTGATGTCCAACAACTTCGCCGACTACCTGTTCAAGCCCAACAGCATGACCCAGCTCTACAGCCTGCTGGACGGCCCCAAGAAGCTGCTGTTGAACCCCGGCACCCACGCGGTGACCGAAACCCTGGGGGGCAACGACGGGCATATCTGGGCCACCACCTTCCGCTGGTTTGACCGCTACCTGAAAGGCGAGGCCAACGGTATCGACAGCGAGCCGAAAGTGGATATGACCGTGCGCATCAGCAACCGCCTGGAACAGTTCGATGACTTCCCGGTGACCCAGAAAGCCCAGCGCTACTATCTTCACCCCAGACTCTCGTACTTCAATAACGCGAGTATGAAAACCAGCCCCTACAGTGGCTGGGGCTGGAACAACGACTTTCACGGTGGCGCCGATACCAAGGCCGGCACCGGAATACCGGTGATCTCCGACGCACTGGAAGGCTTCGGCATTCCCGTATTCACCAACATGACCGGCATCAACGGCTACTACGCCATCGAGTACAACTCGCCCATGCACTGGAGCACCTTCAGGATCCGCGGCACCCCGTCGCTGGAGATGTGGATAAAACCCAGCAAGCCGGAGGTCCAGCTGCAGGTACACCTCTACGACACCGACCCGCTCGGCTGGGGCCGCCTGATTACCCACGCCCCCATCACCCTGCGCAACCTGCAGGTGGGCCAGGCGCAGAAGATCTCACTGGACCTGTTCACCACCTCCTACGACGTACCACCCGGGCATGTGGTGACCCTCGCGATCGATACCCAGGGCGCGCTCTACCAGAAGCCGCAGGATACCCATTATGAAATCGAGGTGCCCTACCGCAGCAGCCGGCAATCGGTGCTGACGATCCCGCATTTGTAATTCACCGCACACACGCCTGATGCACAGCGCTTCATCAGACTGGCATCAGGCGCCACCCACCCGCTACCACTGCAAACCACCCCACCCAACCCGCTACAATGGGGAAAAACCACGAACCAAAAATCCTTCAACAAAGACTTATCATGCGAATTCTTACCCTGCCAGCCCTGCTTGCCGGTCTGATACTGCTCAGCGCCTGCGGAAGCGATAACCAAGACACCAGCGCCAAAACCGCCGTTGACAAGCCCGCAGCACAGGCGGCCAGCAACGCACAAACGGCCAGCGCGGACGCCGCCGCACAAGATTCCGGGCCAGGTGCCGAGCAACAGGCACCCGCCGGCAAGCTTCCCGACGGCGTGCGCCCCGCCGCCTACCGCCTGGACCTCACCCTCGACCCCCGTGAAGACAGCTTCCACGGCCAGGTGGAGATCGACATCGCGATCGACACCGCCACCGACCACCTGTGGATGCACGGCAACAACATCGACGTCACCGAGATCAAAGCCATCGTCCCCACACAAAATGACAAGGTCGTGCCGGCGCAGTACCGCCAGGTGCTCGATAGCGGCGTGGTGCGCATCGACTTCGACGAACAGGTTCCCGCGGGGACCATCACCCTGCGCATCCAGTACCGCGCGCCCTTCGACAAAAACCTCGCCGGCCTGTTTAAGGTCGAAGAGCAGGGCGAGGCCTACGCACTGGCCAAATCCGAATCCATCCAGGCGCGCCGCTTTCTGCCCGGCTTCGACGAGCCCGGCCTGAAGGCAACCTACGACATCAGCCTCACCATTCCCGAAGGCTACCAGGCCATCAGCAACGGGCCGGAAACCGAGCGCAGCGACGCCGGCAACGGCATGGAAACGGTGCGCTTCGCGCAGACCCGGCCCATGCCCACCTACCTGCTGTCCCTCGCCGTGGGGCCATTCGACGTGGTCGAACGCCCGGCCATCCCCGCCAACCAGTACCGCAAGGAGCCGCTGCCCCTGCGCGGTTTCGCCCGCAAGGGCCGCGGCAAGGATATGAAATACGTACTGGATAAAACCCCGGAGATGCTGCGCATCTTCGAGGAACAGCTGCAGCGCCCCTATCCCTTCCGCAAGCTGGACATCATCGCCGCCCCCCAGTGGCCCAGTGGTGCCACCGAACTCTCCGCCGCCATCACCTACCGCGAGCAGCGGATTCTGGTGGAAGGCGACGAGCCCGCGCCCGGCCTGCGCCTCGCCCTGCTGGGCGTGCACGCCCACGAGATCGCCCATATGTGGTTCGGCAACCTGGTTACCCCGCCCTGGTGGGACGACCTGTGGCTGAAGGAAGGCTTTGCCACCTGGGGTACCCCGCTGGCACTGACCATCATGGAACCCGACGGTGGCCACGACCTGAACGCCGCGGTGCGTGCTATCAGCGCCATGAAACTGGACTCCCTCGCCAGCACCCGCGCCATTCGTGAACCGATCACCGACAACAACAACATCCGCAATGCCTACGATGCGATTACCTATGCCAAAAGCCTGGGTGTGATTCATATGGTGGATGCGTACTTTGGCGCGGACACCTTTCGCCCCGCCCTCGGCCGCTATGTGGAGCAGTTTGCCGATGGCGTCGCCGACTCACCGGACTTTTATAAGGTCATTGGCGATGAAACCGGCAGCCCGCAATTGACCGAGACCTTCCGCACCTTCGTGGAACAGAAGGGCGTACCGCTGCTGTCGGTGAGCGTGAATTGCAGCACCGACGGTGATGCCGAGGTACGCGTTCAACAACAGCGCTACAAGCCGCTGGGCTCCCCGATCTCCGATGCCGGCCAGCAGTGGAGCATCCCGTTCTGCATGCGCGGCAGTGCCGGTAAAGCGCAGTGCGAATTTCTGAGTGCATCACAACAGACCGTGAAACTTGCCGGTGGCACCTGCCCCAAATGGGTCATGCCCAACGCCAACGGCAGCGGCTATTACCGGTTTAACCTGGAGGAACCCTATTGGCAGGCACTGCTGGAGGAATTCGACAGCCTGCAGCCCACTGAGCGACTGTCGGTGATCGACAGTGCCTTTGCCGCGTTCGAAGCCGGCGCCCTGAAACCGGCAACACTGCTGGACGTGGTGCGCCTCTCGGCGGCCTCGGACAAGCGCCAGGTGGTGGAAGCGCCGCTGGGCTATCTCGCCAAGTACGCCGACCACTATGTGGATAGCGCACACGCGGAACACTGGCAGGCGCTGCTCAAGAGACTGTACGGCAAAAAAGTGCAGGCGCTGGCGGACAAACGCGACTCCGAAAGCAAACTGCTGCGCAGCCGCCTGCTCGGCTTCCTCGCCCTGGAAGGCAAGGATCCGCAAACCCGCAAACAGCTGCAGCAACAGGCCGAGGCATTTACCGGATTTGGCGTAGAGCGAGATCCCAAGGCGCTGGATTCCGACCTGTACGAAAGTGCGCTTACCGTCGCCGTGCAGGATTCCGGCAAGGGTTTCCTCGATCACCTGATCAAGGTCCGCAGTGAACTGGACGACCCGCTGTTCGATAACGCCAGTGCCAACGCCATCGGCCGCGTCACCGATCCTTCACAACTAGGCACCGTCCACAGCCTCGCGCTAAGTGACGACATGGGCGCGCGGGAGGCCTTCGGCCTGATCCAGAACACCCTCGCCGAACCGGACCTGCAGGCACGCAATTGGGAATGGCTGCAGAACAACTTCGCCGCCGTCGTCGCCAAAATCCCGGAACAGTGGCGCCGCAACACCCCGCGCTTTGCGGCAAAATTCTGCGACCAGCAGTCGTTACAGCAGGTACAGGCACTGTTTGCCCAGCAGCAGAATCTGGTACCCGGCTACCAGCGGGCACTGGCGCAGACGGAGGAAGGGATTAACTTGTGTATGGCGCTGAGGGAGCAGGGGCAGGCGTTGGTGAAGAGCCTGAAATAGTCAGCCCTACTGAAATAAAAATGGCAGCCTGGGCTGCCATTTTTATTTACTCGCTAATCGAATTCGATACCTTTTCGCTGCAGAATCTCCTGCATCGGCATCAGATCTTTGCCAAAGTGACGCCACTTGTTGACAGAGGTCTGATAGACCGGCTGCCGAACCTGGGCAGCACTGGCTGTCGCCGTTCCTGCGCGGTCCCGATAGTAGGATTCAAGAATCCGATCACTCCAGGCAAGGTTACAGGCCCGATACAGATTCTTCCCCTCGCCCGCCAGATCCGCGACCAGCCTCTCATAGTGCACATCAATCACACGCCCAGGAAATATAGTTTTCCAGTGATGCATGAGCTCCCGGTAGCCACAGTAATATTCAGCCATCTCCGCCTGATCATAGGAGAATGGATAAGCACTTTTAAACAGGGATTTATAGATGGCAAAGCAGGTATCCAGCGGGTTCCTGCACAGATGAATAATTTTCGCCCCGGGTAGCGCGCGGGCAATCCAGCCGAGGTAGAGAAAATTCATCGGGTTCTTGTCGATAATGCGGTGGCTGCCAGCCAATTGTGCGCGTTCTTGCAACTGCCGCACATAGGCAGAACCAACCTCGGCAATATCCAGATCTCCACCTGCATCGAGAATGGGATTCTGCCCAGCACGGCCCCCATTGGTCCTGCGCGCCTCACGCAGCAGCATACGGGCAAAGGTGTCCGGCTCACCCGCGGAGACTACATCGCCAGACGCACACAGCACGCGATCCAGAAGCGTGGAGCCGGTGCGCGGCATACCGAGGATGAAAATTATTTCACGTCCCAGTGATGCAGGAACCGATGGTTGATCCAAAAAATTCCCATCAAACGCAGCCGCAATGTCCTCCATCACCGAGAGATCGCGACCCAGGTCATAATCAATGCCAGACCTGCGCGCGCCGCACCCACGCTGTAGCGCATCGAAACTCGCAGAATACTCCGCGAGGTCCTCATATTCTTTCGCCAGCGCAAAATACAGTTGTACCTTCGCAACCTCAGGAAGATTCGCTCGTGCCAGTTGCTGCTGCAGGTTTCGCACATGATTGTAGCTGGGAGTCTGCTTGCGCAGGTCTGAGCGATTCTTGTAGGCCTCCCAGTCATCCGGATTCAGCGCGAGCACACGGTCATACAACTCTTCGGCGCGCCCAAGCCGTCCCATCGCGCGATTTGCCGCCGCGCAATTGAATAACATCAGGGGGTCATCCGGACGTTTGTACAGGACCGCTTCAAAGGCCTGCAGCGCTTTCCCGTGGGATTCACACAAGGTTAGCAAATACCCCAATTGGGATAGCAAGGCCAAATCCTGCTGTTCTGTGAGAGCGAGGTCAGGAGACTGGAGTACACGCAGTGCGCCTGCCAAATCGCCCTCACGCACAAATGCAGTCGCCAGATGCAGCTGTATCGGACGACGCCGCTCGACATCTTCTGGAAATAAACCCAGCGCCTCTTGCAGCTGGTCTCTGGCTGCAGAAAACTCACCGCACCCGATCAGGATATCCGCATACAGACGCCGTCCACTGACGAACCCAGGGGAAGATTCAATGACCGTCTTGGCAACGTCCTGTGCCGCAGACAGATTACCGCCGCGAAATAGTGCACGGGCCTCGGTATAGGCTCGTTTTGCTTCGCTGCCTGGCGCAGAGCTGAGTTCAATCTGTGGCTGCATAATCGCTGACGTCATAACGGAAAAATTGAGCCCCCAGTTTACCGATATCCGGGCAATAAAAAAGCCGGCCCTAAGGCCGGCTGAATGTCACTTGATGAAGCAACAATGAACCCTTAGAAGTGGTAACGTCCGGAAACACCCAAGGTGCGCGGCAGGCTGATGTAGTCCTTGGAGGAGTTACCGAAGAAGTTTTCTGCCGGGTCGGTGCCCATATGCGCTTCGGTCAGGGCACCGGTCACACCATCTTCATTGAATAGGTTTTTCGCATACAGAGTGAGATCCCAGGACTCGGCCACTAGGGTGCTGCTCAGGTTCCACAGCTGGAAGGCATCAAACTCAGCGGAAGTTTTGTCCGTTCCTACGGAATTAGAAGTCTCTGATTGATAGTAACCATTCAATCGGCTTATCAGGGTGTAGGTGCCGATCTCTGTGGTGTGGTCCATGGAAAGCGACAGGGTATGCTCGGCGGTTCCCGGCAATTGCTCACCGGCCTCGGCGACAATGAACTCTCCGGTGACACCACTGCCCGCGAAGTTGCCGAAGGGCTTGTAGAAGTCCGCGGTCAGTTCCGCATCCACGTACGCGTAACCCAGGTTGTAGCCAATACTTTCAGTAAGGTCACCCTGCAGTTCAACTTCCAGGCCCTGGGTTCTGGCCTCATCACCATTTACTGCAGCAAAGAAACCCCAATTCGTAGTAGCGGTATTGAGCTGCGGATCACTCCAGTCCATGCGGAACAGTGATACTGTATAGCGCAGTGTATCGGTTGCACCTTTCACGCCCAGTTCGTAGTTCATTACCTGGTCAGAACCGTACTGCAGGTAGTCCGGGCTCTCCGCAAAACCACCGGTCAGCGGTACCGCGTTGGCACCACCACGGCGATATCCTTCAGAGATCGTTGCGTACAGCATGGTGTTCGCACTCATGTCCCATGACACATTGGCTTTCAGCAGGGTGTCATTTTCCTTGGTGGTAAAACTTGCGCGGGTATCTTCTTCCGGCTCTGGCCAGATAGGCAATTGCAGCACACTGTCATTGGTCAACTCGTTATCGAAATGACGCAAGCCCAAGGTCATGCGGAAAGTATCAGAAAAGTTGAAGGTGGTTTCACCAAAGATCGCCGCGTCGGTAAAGCTCTGATTGCGTCGGAAGTAGAAATCCTGATCCTGTACATTGGCGCCGTAGAAAGCAAAATCCCCGGCCACACTGTCAGCAACGCCCCAGCCGGATGGGGCCTCGGCTGCCCAAGCTGCCCAGCCCGGCATATAACTATTCTGGCCAGCATTGCTCTCCTGATCCATGTAGTAGAAGCCCGCAACCCAGTCAACAAACTGATCACCGTTGGATACCAGGCGGAATTCCTGCACCAAGGCACTGTCATCGTAAAAACGCTCAGCTTTCGCCAGCGGTCTCGGTGAGCCGCCATAGTAAGCTGCGAACCAGTCGTTCTGAGCATAGAAGCCCGAGTTATCACTGATGGCGATGCCATCGTGCGAATAACTGGAAGTACTGGAAGTAAAGGTTGCAAAACCCATGTCCAGTGACACCTCTAGTGCCGTCAAGGAGACATCGCGTTCGGAAGGCTCCAGGGTCACTGCGCCATTTTCATAGTCATCGTAAAAGGCTTCTTCACCGCTAACCCAGTTCGCACCCCGGGTTACCTGTCGACGCCCACCAATTTCATCGCTTTGCATCTGATGAGAAAGCTGCACACTGAGCTGATCCGTTGGCTCGATCAACAAAGAAGCACGCGCATAAGTAATATCTACAGTGTCGGCATCTTTCACGCTGCGGAATACCGGACCACCATTGGCAATGTCACCACCCTCGGCCACGGGGGCGCCCTGCGCATCGAGCACGTACACATTGGTGTAGTCAACAATACCGTCGTTATCGATCATACCCACAGAGGCCCGAAATGCAGCCTTTTCGCCAAGCGGGATGTTAACCAGTGCATCAGCACTAAAATTATTCCCATCGGATCCTTCGGTCTGGCTGACGCTACTTCCAACCTTTGCCTCAAAATCTTCCATCGAGGGCTTATTCATGATGTAGCGAACGGTGCCCGCCAGAGAGCCTGACCCGTACAGCGTGCCCTGCGGGCCACGCAGCACTTCAACACGCTCGATGTCTTTCAGGATGAAGTTACCGTACAGCGGGGTATCATCTATATAAGTCGCCACCGTCGGCACCGCAGAAAGTGGCACGTCGCCATTCGCACCGCTATCAACGTTCATACCGCGGATTATGACACCGTTTACGGTGCCGGAATTCCGATAACCTCGATCAACCACGGTCAACCCGGGGACACTACGCATCATTTCTGCAGCATCGGTAATTTGACCAGCCTCAAGCTCGTCGCCGGACACTGCCGAAATATTGTAGGGAATATCCTGAACGCTCTGCGCCCGGCGCGTTGCGGTAACAATCACTTCCTCGATGGCATCGGTGGACTGTGCCAGCGCTATCTGCGGTATGGAAGCCAGTGTTCCCGCGGAAATCGCCGCGACCGCGGTGGCCAGTGTGGACTTGGTGAACCCCTGCTTGATTGGTTGTTTCATGGTGCCCTCTGCTAGGTTTGGATCTCTTTTATGGAGTTTCTCTGCTGGCCAAACTGCGCCGGCTGTTGTTGTGTCTAGTTTTTATAACTGGAACCTGGCCTCAACCTAGTGCCAGTTAGTCTATATCGACTGGTCCAGTTGTCATCCATCCTGTGAAAATGAATTTTTTCTGGCTGCAGTCACTCCGGCACTTTCAGCTCGCCGAGCGCTTCCAGCGCGGGTGAAACGGCACCCGGTTCATACTGGGGGTACCGCACCCGGCTATCCCGGAAGCTCTTCAATGTCTGCCCCAGGCCTTTCATCCCGCGTGTGCGCACCCGAGCGACCCGCTCCACATCGATTTCAAAGGCGATAATCTCTTCCTCGACACTGGCTTCGTGAATGGTCTCACCTTCCGGGCCGACGATAATGGAACGCCCCACGCCCTGCTGGCCGGCAGCATTCACATCGACCACGTAGCACTGGTTCATGGAGGCGCTGGCCCGCACGATGGAAAGTTCATCCAATCGGTCGATGGTATCGGTCTTGGTCGGGTGGATAATGACTTCGGCACCCAGCCACGCCATGGCTCGGGTGGTCTCCGGGAACCACATGTCGTAACAGATGGAGACTGCAAAGCGACCTACTTCCGGCACATCAAACACGACAAACTGGTCGCCAGCGGTCACGCCTTTTTCATAGGGCAGGAAGGGGAAGAGCTTGCGGTAGCGCGCGATGACTTCGCCGGCGGGATTGATTACCGGCGTGGTGTTGAATACGGCACTGCCACACTTTTCATACATGGAACCGGGTACCAGCCAGATACCCAGCTCACGTGCGGTGCGACAAAACGCTTCTTCCTCTGCAGAAGGGAGCTCCCGTGCGTGCTGGGCGCCAACACCGCGCAAAGCGAGCTCACTCAATACGATCATCTTGACCCAGGGGTAGCGCAGCTTGGTGCGCTGGATTTTCTGCAACAGCAACTCCAGGTTGTCTGTCTCGTCGAGCTTTAGTTGCAGTGCGGCTATTCCGAAAGACCTGCGGTTGCTACTCATCACACCGGTTCCTGGTTCTGGATTATTGGTTTTGTATGCGGCGCTGTGGCAATACTGTGGTGATACTGTGGTGATAAAAGGGCGGGTAGTGCCGCGCTGGATCAATACTGGCCCAAACCCGAAAAGGGGCTATAGGGCCAGTTGGGGGGGAGGCATGAGTCCAATGGGTGTTTTGCGCCTTGTGGCTGCCATTGGATCCAACGGCAGTGCCAATCTGGCACTATGGCGTGGGCTGTAATAGGTTAGCGTTTGTCCGGAACAGACTCCGACCGCGAGGGTATCGAGACCGCGATCGGCCCGAATTAAAACGATAACGATTGACCGGAGTATCCATGCAAAACCCTGCCCAGTCCGCTGCCACCGAGGCGCCTGATTCCGGATACTCCGGAAATGACACCCCCACTGGCGCCGTGCCTGGCGGGCTACTGGTCAGCAATGGCTGGCTGGCGAGCATCTTTCTCGCCTTTTTGTCTTCCGCGGGGCTTTATTATGTGAATATCTTCCCGGTCATCGTCGATGCACTGATGGCCGGCGCCGGGCTGAGTGCCGAGCAGGCGGGACAGATCACCTTCGCGAACACTATCGGCGCGGTGATCGGCGCGTTTACGGTCTCCTGGCTGATCCGGCATATTCCCCGCTGGAAACGCGCTGCGGTGATTCTTTTGTGCTGCTCGATTGGCATGGATGTGCTGACCATTCAGCTGGCCAATCTGGACCTGCTGATCCCGCTGCGACTGGTACACGGAATCCTCGGCGGTACCCTGGTAGGGCTGGGCTTTGCGGTGATTGCCCGCAGTGGTATTGCGGGGCGCAGTTACAGCATGGTACTGCTGGTGCAGTACACCGGCGGTGCGATCGGCATGGGGTTCCTGCCTGCACTGGTGCTCGAGCACGGCACCTATGTGCCCTTCTATGCGCTGATTACCTTCAGTGTGATCACGCTGCTGATGCTGCCATTTATCGCGGATTATCCGCTGCCAAAACCCGCTGCAGCCGGCGCCGATGAGGCAGTCAGCAAGCGCGAACCGCTGCCCATTCTCCCCATCGCAATCACACTGCTGGCGCTGTTCTGCTTTCAGTTTGCCAATATGGCGCTGTTCGCGTTCATCTTTGACCTGGGAAGATCGTTTGACCTGCCCCTCGGGTTTATCAGCCAGACCCTGTTCTGGGCCAACCTGATCGCCATCTCCGGTGCCGCCTTGGCGGCGATCACCGGGCAGAAGCTGCCGCTCGCCAAGCCGCTGGCGATCGCCCTGCTGGTGACCCTCGCAGGCTTGCTACTGTTTATCTTCAGCGATATTCGCCCGGTGTTCATCCTCGCCAACATCGTGACAGGCATGACCTGGGCCTTCTGCGTGCCCTACTTCCTGACCATGGCATCACGCTTTGACAGTGCCGGACAGATGGGCGCATTTGGCGGGTTTGCTTCCAAGCTCGGGCTGGCCTGCGGACCGCTGGTGGCGGGGTACTTCATTACCGGGGGCGGCAGTTATACACAGCTGATCATCCTGGCCACCCTGGTACTGGTGGTATGCCTGGCCGCAGTTCCTGCGGCGGCCAGACTAGATCGGTAACCACTCAACTCATGCGGAAAAAGTGTTCCCGGTAGTGCTTGAGCTCATTGATGGAGTCGTGGATATCGTCCAACGCGAGATGCGAGGAGGTTTTCTTGACCCCATCAAGCACATCCGGGCGCCAGCGCCGCGCCAGCTCTTTCACCGAGCTCACATCGAGATTGCGGTAGTGGAAGTACTGCTCCAGTAGCGGCATATACTTCACCAGGAAGCGACGATCCTGGCCAATGGAATTCCCGCACATGGGCGATGCCCCCTCAGGCACCCAATGCTGCAGAAACTCAATGGTCTCTCGCTCGGCCGCGTGTTCACTGATCGGTGACTCCCTCACCCGCTTGACCAGGCCGGAGCCACCGTGCTGCTCGGTGTTCCAGTCGTCCATGGCATCCAGCAGGGCATCGCTCTGGTGAATCGCCATCACCGGCCCCTCGGCGAGCACGTTCAGGCGGGAATCCGTCACCACCGTGGCAATTTCGATGATGCGCTCCTTCTCGGGATCGAGGCCAGTCATTTCCAGATCGATCCAGATCAGATTATTCTGATCCACAATAGTCTCCTTAACTGCTGCTGTCGGCGGCGAAATGCCATAAACGTGAGGATAGCGGGGAAGTTACCGCAACCACCCATCGATGCAAGTTATAATCCGGCGCTTTCCACATACCGAGCGCCCATGAGCAAACGCAAACTCAACCGCCGCCAGCAATGGCGCATCACCAAAATCCAGCAGGAGCGGGAAGCTCGCGCGCGCAAACGGGAAGATAACATCGAGCAGGCCGCCGAAGAGGGCGATCTGGGGCCGGAGCAGACCGGCATGGTGATCGCCAATTACGGCAGCCAGGTGCTGGTGGAGAGCGCTGCCG
Source organism: Microbulbifer sp. Q7 (assembly GCF_001639145.1). NCBI lineage: Bacteria > Pseudomonadati > Pseudomonadota > Gammaproteobacteria > Cellvibrionales > Microbulbiferaceae > Microbulbifer > Microbulbifer sp. Q7. The sequence continues at coordinate 188,387 of NZ_LROY01000001.1, forward strand.
ACAGCACATTGCGACAACGCTGCCATATTCGCGCCAATATCGACACCCTGGTCACCGGCGACAAGGTGGCCTGGCGGCCCGCGGTGGGCGAGTCCACCGGCGGCCTGGGCGTGGTCGGCGCGCGCCTGCCGCGCCACTCCGAACTGCAACGGCCGGATCGCTATGGCGACATGAAAACCGTCGCCGCCAATATCGACCGCATCCTCATCGTCATCGCGCCCTACCCGGAACCCTTTGCCAACGCCATCGACCGCTATCTGGTAGCCGCCGAGGCCACCGGCATTCAGCCACTCCTGTTGCTGAACAAGATCGACCTGATCGACGACAGCAATCGAGCGCACCTCGACGCACTGCTGGGCCCCTACCCGGCACTGGGCTACCCCGTACTCAAGTTATCCACCAAAACCGGCGAAGGCCTCGATGGGCTGCTGGAAACCCTCGCCCAGGGTACCAGCGTGTTTGTGGGCCAGTCCGGCGTAGGCAAGTCCTCACTCATCAACGGCCTGCTGCCCAGCGCCGACGCCCGCACCGGGGCACTGTCAGAAGCCACCGGCAAAGGCACCCACACCACCACCGCCGCGGAACTGTTTCATCTGCCCAGCGGCGGTGATCTGATAGACTCCCCCGGTATCCGCGAGTTCGGCATCTGGCACATGAGCGAACAGGAACTGCTCGACGGCTATGTCGAATTCCGCCCGTTTATCGGCCACTGCCGCTTCCGCGACTGCCGGCACCAGGGCGAGCCCGGCTGCGCCATTCTCGAAGCGCAGGCGCGTGGCGACATCAGTCAGCGGCGCATGGAAAGCTTCCTGCACCTGCGCAACAGCCTGGAAAGCGACTGAGCCCGCACGGCCGACCACAAAAGGACCCAGAAGGAACCAACCGTGAGCGATGTACCCCTGATCCTCGAGCCAGAGCAACTGGCCGCACTGCTCGAACACGAAGAAATTCGTGTAGTGGACCTCAGCAGCCCGCAAAACTACCTCGCCGGGCATATCCCTGGCGCCCTCGGCCTGCCCTTTCAGGCCCTGATGGCCGGCACACCGCCAGCACCGGGCAAACTGCCCTCGGTTGAACGCCTGACCGAGGTCATGCGCGCCATTGGCCTCACCCCCGACACCCACATCGTCGCCTGCGACGACGAAGGCGGCGGCTGGGCCGGGCGCCTGTTATGGACCCTGGAAGTCATCGGTCACCAGAAATACAGCTACCTGAACGGCGGCATGGTTGCCTGGAAAAATGCCGGCCTGCCGCTCTCCACCGAAGACGTCACCGTCACCCCCAGCGATATCAATATCCAGATCGCCGACCACGCACCGATGATCGACGCGGAACACATTCAGCAGCGTTTGGCACAGAACGACCTGCAAATCTGGGATGCGCGCTCCCCGGCGGAATACACCGGCGAACGCATCGTCGCCATGCGCGGTGGACATATACCGGGCGCGATTAACTGCGAGTGGACACAGTTGATGGATCCACAGCGGGACTTGCGTATTCGCAGTGATGCAAAAGCGTTTCTCGCAGCGCTTGGCATCAATGGTGAAAAAGACATTGCCACCCACTGCCAGAGCCACCATCGCTCGGCGTTTACCTGGCTGGTGGGGAAATCCCTGGGGCTGCCCATCGTGGCTTATCCGGGGTCATGGAGTGAATGGGGAAATCTGCCCGATACCCCGATTGAAAACTGATTCAGGATTTTCACTTTCTCTGACGAAGTGAAATCCTTAGATGCGAAGGTCGGATGCTGGTTGCGGGTTTTCAGGAGCGTCGCAAACAGGAAGTTTGCGCCGCAGCGCCCAGGGATGGGTTCACAGCGGTCCTGAAAACCCGCAACCAGCATCTGACCACCACAAAAATCCAAACGACGGGACCACAGTACTTAAATGCACCCGAAACTGTTTATCTTTCTGCAATACATCACCCCGCAACACCTGCTCTCCAGAGCCGCGGGCTGGCTCGCCGAGACCCGCATCGGCGGCATCAAAAATCCATTTACCAAATGGTTTGTGGAGAAATACAAAGTCGACATGAGCGAGGCACAGGAAGAGGACTACACCGCCTACACCTGCTTCAACGACTTCTTCACCCGTGCACTTAAAGACGGTGCCCGCCCCATCGTCGAAGGCGAACACACCATCGCCGGCTGTGCCGATGGCGCCATCAGCCAGCTGGGTGAAATTCACAACGGCCGAATTTTCCAGGCCAAAGGCCAGGACTACAGCTTGCTCGAACTGGTCGGCGGCGACCCCGAAGTGGCCGCGCAGTTTACCGGCGGCAAGTTCGCAACCATCTACCTCTCACCCAAAGACTACCACCGCGTCCATATGCCGCTCGACGGTGTCCTGCAGCGCATGGTCTACGTGCCCGGCGAACTCTTCTCGGTCAACACCACCACCTCCGAAAACGTCCCGCGCCTGTTTGCGCGCAATGAACGCCTCGTGTGCATCTTCGATACTGCCGCCGGCCCCATGGCCATGATCCTCGTCGGCGCCATGATCGTTGCCGCCATCGAAACCGTGTGGGCCGGACAGGTCGCACCGATCAAACGCCAGATTCGCACCACCCGCTACGACGAGCAAAAACCCATTGCCCTGAAAAAAGGCGAGGAAATGGGACGCTTCAAACTTGGCTCCACCGTCGTGCTGTTATTCGGCGCCGACAAAGTCAATTGGCTCGAATCGCTCGCCGCAGAAACACCGGTGAAAATGGGCGAGCACTTCGGCGATCTGGTTTAAAACCAACGGCCACTCGCAGTGACGGTCGCGCCCCGGTTCTGGACTTTTTGGGGATTGGGGCGCGAATACGCTGATACCTGCGACTGGCCAATGCCGGGCGCATCGGCAGGCAGCTGGCTCGAGCCACCTGCACTGCCTGAAGCAGAAAAAGATAGGAAGGGAGTACTAATTAACGGGCCGGCAGCAAGCGGGCAATAAACGCAGGCAGTCGCTGCTCGAAGAGATACTGATCGCGCACCCGGCCCACATTGATGTGCGGATAACGGCTGGGATCCAGATCCTGGGTAATCGTAATCAGGCCCACTTCAGCCAGGGTCTTCTTGCCCTTGTCCACGATTGCCCGCTTGCGATCATCGTCAGCCGCCATATCAAACAGCTTCGGTTTTTCCAAAAGCTGCTTGTTGCGGTCCGTCACCAGCATCACCTTCGGCTTCAGGCGGCGCTGATGGCTCTGCTCCACCACCACCGCAATTTCGCCGGTGGACAGCTCCACCTGGGTACCGGTGGGGTAAAGACCGATGGACTGGATAAACTCCACCACCAACTGCTCCTGAAACGCGCAGTTGCGCAATTCATACAGCTGGCCCACCGCCTTGGACGGGGGCAGTGGAAATTCGGCGCCGCGCGGATTGGTGGCCTCGTCATAGAAGGTCACAATACCGCACATGCGCGCCAACACCGGGATCTGGCCACCGCGCAAGCCGCGCGGATAACCGCTGCCATCGTACTGCTCTTTGTGGCACTGCACGATGTTGAGAACCTGAGGATCAATGTTCGCGTCCGCCGACAACAGCTTCACGCTGTAATCCACGAACTTGCGATATTCCAGCTCCGCGCGAGGGTCGCGCTTCTCCGCCTTCAACACTGCTTCCGCAATATACAGTTTGCCGACATCCTTCAGCAGGGTAGCGATCCCCAGCTGCACCAGCTCCTGACGGCGCAGGCCGATATGACGCCCAAACACCACCGCCCAGACACTGGCGCGTACCGAGTGGCTGTAGGTGTGCTCATCCCGCTCGCGTACCCGCGCCAGCCACGAGAAGGCATCCGGACTGCGCAGCACGCTGTCCACCATCAGTGTGACGGTCTGATTAACCTGGGCGGTGGGTAGCGGCCGGTCCGACTTTAGCTGGACCATGACCTCGTGCATGCCCTGCACGATGCGGTCGTGCAACTGGCGTGCTTTGGCAGCTTCTTTGCGAGCAGGTTCGGGAGGCGCGTAGCTGTCGTGCTTGACTTGCACCGGCTTGCAGTTGATGGCGACAGGAATACGGCGCGGCGTGCCCCTGGCGGGGGACGCATCGGCAGCGGATGCTTCGGCGGCAGCACGGGTAATCTTGCGCAGCTTGACGCCGACATCGCCGACCGTCTTTACCACATCGACATAGACGTAGCGGCAATATTTCTGCAGCTGACGGATTTCGTCGAGGTCGCGGATATAGAAGCCCTGCAGGGCGAAGGGCGTACGCGTCCATGGGCGGTCCAGGCGAGACACAAACATGCCCCGCTGCAGGTCTTCAACGAATACTTTCGCCTGTTGGATTGCCACTTAATGGTTGCCGCGTAATTTTTGTTATGGGTCCTGCCCCACCCGCCGCATCATGGCGTGGCCGGAGCAGAAAAATACCCCATCCTGTCAAATGCAGAAGGGGGCGAATTGTCGCACAAGTCGACTTGTTAGCAGACAGCGCAAGTGTGATAAATATCACGATTCCTGGCTTCTGCGCCAGTACAAAGGGAACTTTTGGGCAAATTCGGCGCAATATAGGCGCCTAATTCCACCAACCCCGGATTCGCGCGTGCGCCGCAGGGTTTGCGGCGCACCCAAGCGATCGGCCTTTACTTGTGGTACTGAGGCGACAGCTCAACAACCGCGTCGAACATGGCCCCGGCATGGGCCGGATCGACCTTCGGTGTCACCCCGTGGCCCAGGTTGAAGATATGCCCGGTTCCGTGGCCGAACCCAGCCAGGATTGCTGCCACTTCCTCGCGAATACGCTCAGGGCTCGCCAGCAGGATCGACGGATCCATATTGCCCTGCAATGTCACCCGGTCGCCGACACGCGCGCGCGCCTGGGCGATATCGGTGGTCCAATCCAGGCCCAGCGCAGTCGCGCCGGTATCCGCCATGGCTTCCAGCCACTGCCCACCACCCTTGGTAAACAGGATGACCGGCACCTTGCGGCCGTCGTGCTCTTTAATCAGTCCCTGCACGATACGGGCCATGTAACCCAGAGAGAACTCTTTGTAGGCGGCGTGACTCAGCGCACCGCCCCAGGTATCAAAAATCTGCACGGCCTGCGCACCGGCACGGATCTGTGCATTCAGGTAGTCGATGACGGAGTCCGCCAGCACGGTCAATAGCTGGTGCATATCCTGCGGGCGGTTGTAGAGCATTTCCTTGGCGCGGGCGAAATCCCGGCTGGAGCCGCCTTCGATCATGTAGGTGGCGAGGGTCCAGGGACTGCCGGAGAAGCCGATCAGCGGTACGCGACCATTCAGTTCGCGACGAATGGTGGTGACGGCATCGGTGACATAGCTGAGATCCTTGGCGGTATTCACCACTTCGAGGGCGGCGATATCGGCGCTGGTGCGCACGGGCTTTTTGAATTTGGGGCCTTCACCTTCCTCAAAATACAGCCCGAGTCCCATGGCGTCGGGGATGGTGAGGATGTCAGAAAACAAGATGGCGGCATCCAGCGGATAACGCTCCAGCGGCTGCAGGGTCACTTCACAGGCCAGTTCGGTGTTGCGGCACAGGTCCATAAAAGTACCGGCCTTGGCACGGGTAGCGCGGTACTCGGGCAGGTAGCGGCCGGCCTGGCGCATCATCCACATGGGGGTACGATCGACGGGCTGGCGCAGCAGGGCGCGGAGGAAACGGTCGTTTTGCAGGGGGGCGAACTGGGTATCAGACATGACTACAACGGCTGGGTAAATGGGCGGCCATTGTACTCTCGAGGTCTCGTTTAGGACAGAGACTGGGGTGACTCGGGATTTATGTGGGTGATTGGGGGGGTATCGGGGTTTGGTGGTTCGTATTCGGGTGGTCTAGTGGCAGCTTTGCTACCGGGTGCACCTTTGCGAAACACGCCGTAAACCCATCCCTGGGGGCTCTGCTCCGCCATCCCTGGCGGTGAAGGTTTCGCAAAGGTGCACCCGGCATCAAAGCCTTCGCATCGGACTAAGGTGCAATTTGAAATCACGAAGGAACCCGTCCGTGGCTCAGTTTAAGCGCTGAAGCCAGAATCGAAGGTGCTGATACCGATAAAGGTTTGCCAGACGTTGATTCGCTCCGCTCACCCTGCGGGCGCCTCCGGCGTCCAAAGCTTGCGCTTTGTCCGCGAGAGGGACCTCGCGGAAGAGCCCCCATGGATGGGTTCACGGCATGTCTGGCAAACCTGTATCGGTAGCAGCACCGCCACTGAACCCAACTATCGGGGCCACAAAACCAGAACTAAACCTCGAGGAAGTCGAGAATACCTTCAGCAGCCTGGCGCCCTTCCCAAATAGCAGTAACTACGAGGTCAGAGCCCCGCACCATATCGCCACCGGCAAAAACTTTTTCGTTGGAAGTCTGGAACTTGTATTCCTGCTTCTCAGGCGCAACAACACCACCCCAATCGGCAACCTCGATATTGTGGTCACCAAACCACTCGGCGGGGCTCGGGCGGAAGCCGAAGGCGACCAGCACGATATCCGCCGGAATAATTTCCTCGGAACCGGGAATCACTTCCGGACGGCGGCGGCCGTTTTCGTCGGCCTCGCCCAGCTTGGTGGTCACCACCTTCACGCCTTCGACTTTGCCGTCGCCGACAATTTCCACCGGCTGACGGTTAAACAGGAAGCGAACGCCCTCTTCTTTCGCATTCGCCACCTCGCGGCGGGAACCGGGCATGTTTTCCTCATCGCGGCGGTAAGCACAGGTTACGCGCTTGGCGCCTTGGCGAATGGAGGTGCGGTTACAGTCCATCGCGGTGTCACCACCACCCAGAACCACAACGCGCTTGTCTTCCACCGAAATGAAATCTTCCGGGCTCTTCTCGAAACCCAGATTGCGGTTCACGTTGGCAACCAGGAACGGCAGTGCGTCGTAAACGCCCGGCAGGTCCTCACCGGGGAAACCGCCCTTCATGTAATTGTAGGTACCCATCGCCAGGAACACCGCATCGTAATCGGCCATCAGCTGATCAAAGGTGATGTCCTTACCGATCTCGGTTTCCAGGCAAAATTCCACCCCCATCTCGGTAAAGATCGCGCGACGCTGCTGCATCACGGACTTTTCCAGCTTGAACTCGGGGATGCCAAAGGTCAGCAGGCCGCCGATTTCCGGGTACTTGTCGAACACGACCGGCTGCACGCCGTTGCGCACCAGCACATCCGCACAGGCCAAGCCCGCGGGGCCGGCACCGACTACCGCAACGCGCCTGTCGGTCTTCTTCACTGCACTCATATCCGGGCGCCAGCCCAAGGCGAAGGCGGTATCGGTGATGTATTTTTCCGCGTTGCCGATAGTCACCGCACCAAAACCATCGTTCAGAGTACAGGCCCCTTCACACAGGCGATCCTGTGGACACACGCGGCCACACACTTCCGGCAAGGAGTTGGTCTGATGACTCAGCTCCGCCGCTTCCATGATGTTGCCTTCGCTGATCAGGCGCAGCCAGTTCGGGATGTAGTTGTGCACCGGGCACTTCCACTCACAGTAGGGGTTACCGCAATCCAGGCAGCGATGTGCCTGGCTGGCGACCTGCCGCTGGGAGTAAGGCTGGTAAATCTCCACGAACTGGTTGGTACGCGTAATGATGTCTTTCTTGGCGGGGTCCACTCGGCCCACGTCGACAAACTGGAAATCGTTGTTGAGACGCTGTGACATAAGTAAATCTCCCCCTTATTCGCCGCGCTTGCGTACATCGGACAGCAGTCCGGCGAGGCTGGCAGCTTTTGGCTTCACCAACCAGAATTTGTTGAGGTAATCGTCCAGGTTATCCAGCAACTCCTCACCCCAGGCACTGCCGGTCTCCGCGACAAACTCTTCGATCACTTCGCGCAGGTGACTCTGGTATTCCTCCAGAGACTCGCTGCTGATGCGGCGCAACTCGATCAACTCGTGGTTGCACTTGTCGAAGAAATCGCGGTCCATGTCCAGCACGTAGGCGAAGCCACCGGTCATGCCGGCGCCGAAGTTGACCCCGGTTTTACCCAGTACGGCCACCATGCCGCCAGTCATGTATTCACAACAGTGATCACCGGCACCTTCCACTACCGCAAAGGCACCGGAGTTGCGCACGCCAAAGCGCTCGCCGGCACAGCCGGAGGCGAACAGCTTGCCACCGGTGGCGCCGTACAGGCAGGTATTGCCAACAATGCTGGTTTCTTCCGACTTGAAGCTGCTGCCCTCGGGCGGACGGATCACCAGCTTGCCGCCGGCCATGCCTTTACCCACATAGTCATTGGCATCGCCTTCCAGATACATTTCCAGACCACCGGCATTCCACACACCAAAGGACTGACCGGCAACACCAGTCAGGCGCAATTTGATCGGTGCATCCACCATCCCCTGGTTGCCGTGACGCTTGGCAATCTCACCGGACAGGCGCGCACCGATGGAGCGGTCGCAGTTGGTCAGCTTGAAACGGTATTCGCCGCCGGCCAGGTTCTCGATCGCGGGCAGGGTTTCTTCCACCATGCGCTCGGCCAGCAGGCCCTTGTCCCAAGGCTCGTTCTTGGCCAGCTGGCAGGTCTGTGGCTTGCTGTCGAGCAGTGCATCGGTGTGCAGCAGCGGCGACAGATCCAGAGTCTTCTGCTTGCTGGTCTTGCCCTCGAGGGTTTCCAGCAGATCCACACGACCCACCAGCTCGTCCATGGTGCGCACGCCCAGGCTCGCCATCCATTCGCGGGTTTCCTCGGCCACGAACTTGAAGAAGTTCATCGCCATTTCCACGGTGCCAATGTAGTGGTCGTCGCGCAGGTCCTTGTTCTGGGTGGCGACACCGGTAGCGCAGTTATTCAGGTGGCAGATACGCAGGTATTTACAGCCCAGCGCCACCATGGGCGCCGTGCCGAAGCCAAAACTCTCCGCACCCAGCATGGCCGCCTTGACCACATCCAGGCCGCTCTTCAGGCCGCCGTCGGTCTGCACGCGTACATTGCCGCGCAGGTCGTTGGCCCGCAGGGTCTGGTGGGTTTCCGCCAGGCCCAGCTCCCACGGGGAGCCGGCGTAACGAATAGAGGTGATCGGGCTCGCCGCGGTACCGCCGTCGTAGCCGGAGATGGTGATCAGGTCCGCATAGGCCTTGGCCACACCGGCGGCGATGGTGCCGACGCCGGGGCGAGAAACCAGTTTCACGGAGACCAGCGCATCCGGGTTGACCTGCTTGAGGTCGTAAATCAGCTGCGCCAGATCCTCAATGGAGTAAATATCGTGGTGCGGCGGCGGTGAAATCAGGGTCACGCCGGGAACCGAATAACGCAGACGCGCGATCAGTTCGTTCACCTTGCCACCGGGCAGCTGGCCGCCCTCGCCGGGCTTGGCACCCTGCGCAACCTTGATCTGCAGCACCTCGGCGTTCACCAGGTAGTGCGGGGTCACGCCGAAACGGCCGGAGGCGATCTGCTTGATCTTGGAAACCTTGTCGGTGCCGAAACGCACCGGGTCCTCACCGCCCTCACCACTGTTGGAGCGGCCGCCCAGCCGGTTCATGGCCTGGGCCAGCGCCTCGTGCGCTTCCGGCGAAAGTGCGCCAAGGGACATGGCGGCGGAGTCGAAACGGCGCAGGATATTCTCCACCGGCTCCACTTCGTCCAGCGCAATCGGCTGCACATCTTTTTTCAGGCCCAGCAGGTCGCGCAGTGTGGCAACCGGACGCTGGTTAATCAGGGTGGCGTAATCCCGCCAGGCACCGTAATCACCGGTGCGCACCGCCTGCTGCAACGCCGTGACCACATCCGGGTTGAAGGCGTGGTATTCCTGGCCGTACACAAACTTGTGCAGGCCCCCGGGAGAGACCTGCTTGCGCGGCTTCCACGCCAGCTGCGCGCGCGCGCGCATATCGTCTTCCAGCTCGGCAAAACCGGCACCCAGCACCCGCGCAGGGGCTTCCGGGAAACACAGGTCAATCACATCCTGGGACAGGCCCACCAGCTCGTACAGCAGCGCACCGCGGTAGGAGGCGATGGTGGAAATACCCATCTTCGACAGGATTTTCAGCAATCCCTTGATGATGCCGTTGCGGTAGTTTTTCTGAGCGGTGGCCGCGTCCAGCAACAGCTCACCGGTTTCGATCAGGTGATTGATGATGCTGTAGGAGAAATACGGGTGCACCGCGGTCGCACCCACACCGATCAGGCAGGCGAGCTGGTGGGAATCCCGCGCGGTGGCAGTATCCACCACGATATTGGAATCGCAGCGCAGGCCCGCGTGCACCAGGTGGTGATGCACCGCACCGGTGGCCATCAGCGCATCGATAGGCAGCTTGCCTGAATCGATATCGCGATCCGACAACACCACAATCACCGTGCCATCCTGACGCACGGACTCGGCGACGTCGCTGCACAGTTTTTCGATCGCGCTTTTCAGGTCCAGCTGCGCCGGATCGTAATTCAGGTCGAACACTTTCGCGGTGAATTCTTCGCGCCCCAGATCCAGCAGCGCGGTGTACTTCATGTGCGACAGTACCGGCGATGACAAAATCACCCGGTCGGCGTGCTCGACGGTTTCCTCGAATACGGATTTTTCACGGCCCAGGCAGGTTTCCAGGGACATGACGATGGTTTCCCGCAGTGGATCGATCGGCGGGTTGGTGACCTGCGCGAACTGCTGGCGGAAATAGTCATACAGGCAGCGGTTGCCCTCCGACAACACCGCCATCGGCGTATCGTCGCCCATGGAGCCCACCGCTTCCTGGCCGGCTTCGGCGAGCGGGCGGATCACCTGGTCGCGCTCCTCCAGCGAGGAGCTGAACAGTTTCTGGTAAACCTTGAACTGCTCCATGGAGAAATTGTTGTCCACCGGTGCAGTCACCAGGGTGGAGCGGATACGGCGGGCCTTTTCCTTCAGCCATTTTTTATAGGGATGCGCCTTCTTCAGCTCGCCATCCACCTCACCGGTGTGGCGCAGCTCACCCTTCAGGGTATCCACCGACAGAATCTGGCCCGGGCCCAGGCGGCCCTTGGCAACCACATCCGCCGGGTCGTACTGGTAAGTACCCACTTCCGAGGCAACGGTGATGAAGTCGTCCTTGGTGATCACCCAGCGCGACGGGCGCAGACCGTTGCGATCCAGGGTACACACCGCGTAGCGGCCATCGGTCAGCACCAGCCCGGCGGGGCCGTCCCAGGGCTCCATGTGCATGGAGTTGTATTCGTAGAAGGCGCGCAGGTCAGAGTCCATGGTGTCGACGTTCTGCCACGCCGGTGGCACCAGCATGCGGATGGCGCGATGCATATCGATGCCGCCCACGGTGAGCAGCTCCAGCATATTGTCCAGGCTGGATGAGTCGGAACCCACACGGTTGACCAGCGGCTGAAGCTCGGACAATTCCGGCACCAGCTCGGTAATGAACTTATTGGTACGCGCCACCGACCAGTTGCGGTTGCCGGTAATGGTGTTGATCTCACCATTATGGGCCAGCATGCGGAACGGCTGGGCAAGGGGCCAGCGCGGCATGGTATTGGTGGAGAAGCGCTGGTGGAACACGCAGATGGCGGTTTCCAGACGCGGGTCAGCCAGGTCGGGGAAGAAGGCCGGCAGGTCCGCGGGCATCATCAGGCCCTTGTAGGACAGGACCGAGGTGGAAAGACTGCCAATATAGGTGGCGTCCGTGAGCTGCTGCTCGGCCTTGCGACGGGCGACGAACAGGCGCGCATTAAACTGCTGCTGCTCCAGTGCCGAATCGGTGTTGTTGATCAGCAGGTGCTCGAAGCGCGGCAGTGATTCCTTGGCGATGGGGCCGAGGCATTCTTCGTTGGTGGGCACCACGCGCCACCCGGCCACTTTCAGGCCCTGATCTTCGATAGCGCGCTCGAGAATAGCTCGCGCACTGGCAGCTTCAGCCTCATCCAGTGGCAGCATAATGGAGCCGACCGCATACAGGTCGCTCAGTGTCGCACCCAGCTGTTCTTTGGCCACGGCACGCAGGAAGCTATCCGGCTTTTGCAACAGCAGGCCGCAGCCATCACCGGTTTTGCCATCGGCGGCAATACCACCGCGGTGAGTCATGCAGGTCAGCGACTCAATCGCCGTCTGCAATAACTTGTGGCTGGTTTGGCCCTTCAGGTGGGCAATCAGTCCAAAGCCACAGTTATCTTTGAACTCATCCAATCGATACAGACCGCTACCCATAGAATTCCTCAAAGTGTTATTGCTTCCCCATGGAACCTGACCGGCCACTGCATCGGCAATGGTCATCAGGGCCCAGCGCCCTCTTTTCGTCGAAGGCGCCCCGTGGGGGCATATTTATCTAGTCTCGAGCCAAAAGTGCCGCAGATACCACTGAAATTTGTGTACCCCAGTGACAAAAAAAGCCCGCATGAGGGGCTTGTGGTTGCTCGCTGTATACGAGCCTGCGTTTGTTGTTATTAGCTCATTTTCCCGGCTTTCACCGAGGGGGCGCGCAATCTTACTAGCACCCCCCTGTGATTGCAAGATTCGGCAGTTTTTTTTGCTGTCGACAGGCCGTTTAACCGACTTATCTTCTTTCGCCTGGCTTTATCGCTAAAGGATCCTCACCTGCGTAGTAAAACTACAAAAACATCACCGGGCGCCGCAGGCACGCAATACCTCAACCAGCTGGTCTTTCGGTGTGTCGTCGCTTATCCGGGCATCGCCCAACCCACGCAGCAGGATCAGGCGCAATTTGCCATCCTTCACTTTTTTATCCACCGACATCGCCGCCAGATAGTCATCGACAGTCATGTCCTCGGGGGATTGTTGCGGGAGAGCCGCCTTCTGTAGCAGCGCACGCAAGCGCGCCACGTCGCGCTCACTGATCCAGCCGCGCAGGCGCGACAGCTCCGCCGCCATCACCATACCGGTAGCGACCGCCTCACCATGCAGCCAGTTGCCATAGCCCTGCACCGCCTCGATCGCGTGTCCGAAGGTGTGACCAAAATTCAGGATGGCACGGCGCCCGGATTCCCGCTCATCCTCCGCCACCACCGCAGCCTTGTCGGCACAGCTGCGCTCGACCGCGTAGGCCAGGGCCTCGGGATCCCGCGCGAGCAGCTTGTCCATGTTCTGCTCCAGCCACTGGAAAAATGCCGGATCGCAGATCATCCCATACTTGATGACTTCAGCGATGCCGGCAGAAAGTTCGCGGTCGGGCAAGGTGTTCAGGGTATCGATGTCGATCAGCACCAGCTGCGGCTGATAAAAGGCACCAATCATGTTTTTGCCCAGCGGGTGATTGACTCCGGTCTTGCCTCCGACCGAGGAATCCACCTGAGACAGCAAGGTCGTGGGCACCTGTACAAAATCCACGCCCCGTTGATAGCAGGCCGCGGCGAAGCCACTCATATCGCCGACCACACCACCGCCAAGCGCGACAATGGTTGTGCTGCGATCGTGGCGCTTGTCCAGCAGGGTATCGAAGATACGGTTGACCGTATCCAGGGTTTTGAAGGCTTCGCCATCGGGGAGCTGCACCACATCCACTTTGGAGAAGCCCTGCAGCGCGTCGCACAAGGTATCCAGGTACAGCGGGGCGATGGTCTCGTTGGTGACCACCAGTACCTGCTTGCCGCGAATGTATTGTTGGAAATGGGCTGGGTCAGCCATCAGCCCGGAACCGATCAGGATCGGGTAGCTGCGTTCGCCCAGGTCAACTTGAAGACTGTGCATTGATACTCCCTTCCACACAGGAACTTAACAGAAACTCTCTCGGAAAGGCCGCCACTTTAGCACAAGAGTGCTGTCGCCACGGCCGAGGGGGAATGATGGGGCGGGTTAGCGTGCGTGACGATTACCGATGCGCGGAACGATCAACCACTCACGGTGGCCAATAGTCGGTCCGACACCAGGGCAGCGGCCTGCTTGGGCGTGCAGTCGTCCGTATCGCAGACAAGATCGGCTACTTCACTGTAGAAAGCTTCACGCTGCAGGAGAATCTCCCGCAACTTGCCCTTTGGATCCGCCACCTGAAGCAGGGGCCGATTATTGTTTTTTGCGGTGCGCTCCACCAGCTGATCAAGGCTCGCGCGCAGGTACACCACAAAACCGTGCGCCTTGAGCAGCGCGCGGTTTTCCGGCAGCACGACGATACCACCACCCGTGGCGATCACCTGGGGCTCACCGGTGCACAGATCTTTCAGCACTTCACTTTCCCGCCGGCGAAACCCATCTTCCCCTTCAACATCAAAAATCCAGGGGATATCGGCACCAGTACGGTCTTCAAGCACTTTGTCGGAATCGGCAAAAGGCAACCCGAGTTGGGTTGCCAGCAGCTTGCCGATGGTCGACTTGCCGGCACCCATAGGGCCGACAAGAAAGATAGGCTGCGTGATCACTTGCTGAACGACATGAACTCGTCTTGCATGATGCGCGGCGTGATGAAAATCAGCAGCTCGCGCTTGTCATCCTGCCTGGTGGTGCGCTTGAACAGATGGCCGAGGAAAGGAATATCCCCGAGGAACGGCACCTTGGTCTCACCTTCCAGGGTTTGCGCCTCGAAGATGCCACCCAGCACGATGGTTTCACCATTGGCCACCAGCACCTTGGTCTGCAAGGAGTTGACGTTGATCGCAGGAATCTGGGCACCGGTAATCACGTTGGTGAACAACTCACCGACACTGTTCTGGTCGATGTTCAGATTCATGATGATGTTGTCGTCCGGAGTGATCTGCGGAGTCACATTCAGCAACAGAACCGCCTCTTTAAAGGTCACCGATGCCGCACCGGAGGAGGTGGCTTCCAGGTACGGGATTTCCACACCGGAGCGAATGCTGGCTTCCTGCTTGTCGCCGGTTACCACTTTCGGCTGGGAAACGATTTCCGCCTTGCCCACATCTTCCAGCGCAGACAGCTCGAGACCCAGCAGGAAATCTTCCTTCAGGATGGCGTAGGCCACACTACCCGCGCTCTCGGCGAGTCCCAGATCTACCAGCAGGGGATCGTGCAAGGTCTCCGGTGCCGACAGGTCCGGGCCATTGCCGTCGCCATCGGCGATACCCGGCAGCTGTGAGCCAGATCCGATACCGATCGAGTCGTCACTGATGTTGTGGTCTTCCAGATAGCTCCAGCGCACACCCAGGTTCTTCTCGAAGCCGGTGTTGGCGGTAACGATACGCGCTTCGATCATCACCTGGCGGATGGGGATATCGATGGCACTGATCAGGTCGCGGAACTGCGCGATCTTGTCTTCGGTGTCCGTGAGGATAATGGTGTTGGTGCGCTCGTCGACAATGGCACTGCCGCGGGCAGACAGGATGCTGCGGCCATCCTGGTCTTCACGGCCACCGGCAAAATTACCCTGACCGAAGCCACCACCCTGGCCTCCCTGTTCGCCAGCGAACAGGGTGAACAGCTCACGGGCATCCGCGTAGCGAATCTGGATGTACTCGGTGCGCAGTGGCGCCAGCTCTTCCAGCTGCTTGCGGGTTTCGAGCTCACGGCGCTCGCGCTCGGCAATCTCTGCCGCAGGCGCCACCATGATGACATTGCCTTCCTGACGCTTATCCAGGCCCTTGGCCTTCAGAATCAGCTCCAGTGCCTGATCCCAGGGCACGCCGTCGAGGCGCAGGGTAATGCGACCCTGCACAGTGTCACTGGCCACCAGGTTCAGGTCGGTGAAGTCGGCAATCAACTGCAGTACCGAGCGCACTTCAATGTCCTGGAAGTTCAGGGAGAGTTTTTCACCGGTGAACTGGAATTCTTTCTGCTTTTCACGCACCTGCGCCACCGTCAACGGCTTTACGCTCAGCACGTATTCGGTGTCCGCCTGGTACGCCAAGTAATCGTATTCACCATCGTGGGGATCCACGGAGATCACCGTGTTGCGCCCGTCGTAGTCCACGCTGATGCTGCTCACCGGGGTGGCAAAGTCGGTAACGTCCAGGCGCTGACGCAGTTCAGACGGCAGCTCGGCGCCAAGGAAGGTCAGCACGATTTTGCCGCGGGTACGCTCCACATCGATGTTCACCGCGGGGTCGGTCAGGCTCACGATCACCTTGCCTTCACCACCCTCACCGCGGCGGAAGTCCACGTTGTTGATCGCAACATTGCCCGCTGCGCGGAACTGGGAATTTCCACCAATGTTGGTAGTGGTCACCGGTGCAGCGGCAACAGCCGCGGTGGCCGCAGCATTCGCGCCCACTTCCAGTACCACCTGGTTGCCTACGCGCTCACTGGTGTAAACCGGCAGTTCGTCCAGATTGAGGATCAGGCGGGTGCGGTCGTTACTGGAAACAATCACCGCACTGCGCGCGGCACCGATATCCAGTGAGTATTTCTTCTCCGGCAGCACACTCTCTACGCCGGCAAAGTCCATGACAATGCGGGCTGGCTGCTCGATGGTATAACCAGTGGGCTCCGGGGGCACATCACTGAAGGTCAGACGCAGCTGCAAGCGACTGCCGGGCAGTTCGGAGAACTGAATATCGTTCAGCTGGCTGGCCAGGGACGGCGTCGCCAACGGCAGTAACAGCAGGCCCAGCAGCGGTGCTTTTGCACGCGACAGTGCGCTGGCGGCCCGCGCCAGTACTTTGGCGAGTTGCTTGGTGATCATTTTTAGTTGTCCTTATCTTCCAAAGTCAGAGCCCGCGGCCGTTCAATCCAGCCGCCGGTGCCATCCGGCACAATTTCCAGTACATCGAGTTGTGCCGGCGAGGCGTTGACCACACGCCCGTGGTTTTTACCCATGTAATTGCCGATGGTGATGCGATGAATCCCCCCATCACCGTCATTCACCAGCGCCCAAAGCTGTCCGCCACGGGACAAGGTACCGACCATGGACAGCGCATCGAACGGATACCGTTCAAGCAGCTCTTTCTGGCGATCCTGGTCCGGGGCCACATCCAGCTTGCGTCCCACCAGGCGCTGATCAGCCTCCAGTACGGGGCGCACAAACGGGCTGCGCAAGGCCGCCGCGCTGTACACGTAAGGGCTGTAGGGCGTAAAGGTGGGGATCGGGTCAATCTGGCCCTTGGGCTTGTGCTTTACCGCGGCCATTTTCTGGCGCAGGTCGCCGTGGCTACCATCCAGGCTACAGCCTCCTAGCGCCAGCAGTGCAACACTCAGAGCGAAGTATTTTTTCATCCTTCTTCTCCCTGATCCTTATAGCGATAGGTCTTGGCGTTCACCACCATATTCAGTAGGTGGGAGCCATCCTTGCTGGTCTCGATCGTAAAATCGTGCAAGGTGACAATACGCGGCATACCCGCGATGCCGCTAATAAACGCACCAAACTCGTGGTAACCACCCTGGACTTCAATGCGGATCGGCAGTTCGACGTAGAACTCACCCACCTGCTCGCCTTCCAGCGCCACCTTTTGAATGGTGAGACCGCTGCCGCGGCCGAATTCGTCGATATCTTCCAGCAGGCCGGGGACCTCGGTGTCTTTCGGCAGCTGCTTCAGCAGCGCACCAAAGGTCTGCTCCATCTCTGCCAACTGCTCGCGGTACGCGTCCAGGTTGGCAGCCTCAAAGGACTTGCGCTCAAACTGGGTAAACAGCTCGCGCTCTTTGTTGGCCGCAAACTCCAGCTGACTGTAGCGATCCTTGATCATGAAGAAGTAACCACCGCCAACCAGCACGGCAGCGATCACTACCAGCAGTGCGATGCGACCCGCCAGGGGCCACACACCGACACGGGAAAAGTCGATGTCATTGATATCCAGCTCTTGGAGCTGTTTGAGAGTATCTTCAAGCGCCACGGTTACGCTCCACTGTTGGCGCCGTCAGCGCTCTGATCATCTTCTTCTTTTTTGCGACCACTGACACTGACCGTCATTTCAAAGGCACTCGCTTGCTCACCAAACTCTGGCTTGGCGGTTACGCCGGTCAGGTTCGGGGACTCGTACCATTCGGACTGGTCCAGGCTGCGCATAAACGAAGACACTCGATTATTGGATTCAGCCACCCCGGAGATCGTTACCGTTCTGCCGGAGCGCTTGAGGTTCGTCAGCCACAGCCCTTCGGGCGCTGCGCGCACCATATCGTCGAAATAGCGCACCGCCAGTGGGCGGTTACCTTGCAATTCCTGAATGACGCGCATGCGGTCAATCAGTTCCTGACGCCGCTTCTTGAGATCCTTGATCTCACGCACCTGCTTATTGAGCGCGGTAATCTCGGTATTCAGCAGCTGGTTGCGCTCGTTCTGGTTCGCAATTTGCGAATCGACGGTCTTCATCCACATGAACACGGAAAAGCCAGCGGCAATCACCACCAGCACCGCAACCTGCTGAAACTCTTTCTGCTTCTGCGCCCGGTACTCCTGGCGCCAGGGTAATAAGTTAATCTTTGCCATGACTCAGAACTCCCGCTCGCGCATCGCGAGGCCGGCGGCAATCATCAGCGAGGGAGCCTCGCTGGCGAGCGCCTGGCGATTGACGCGGGATGCAACACTCATATCCCGGAAAGGATTGGCCACCATGGTGGGCTTATTCAGTTTCTGACCGACCAGCTCCGCAAGACCATCCATTGCGGCAACGCCGCCACCGAGGAGGATGTAGTCCACGTCGCTGTAGGAGGTAGAGGAATAGAAGAACTGCAGTGAACGGGTCACCTGCTGCACCACGGCATCGCGGAACGGCTCCAGCACTTCCGGGTAGTAGTCATCCGGCAGACCGCTGCCACCCTGGCGCTTGGCCAGCGTGGCCTCTTCCGAGGACAATCCGTAGCGGCGCTGGATTTCGTCGGTCAACTGACGACCGCCGAACAGCTGCTCGCGGGTATAGACCGTGCGGCCGTCGACCATGACGGACAGGGCGCTCATGGTGGCGCCGATATCGATCACCGCAACCACCAGCTGCTCCTGGGCGGGGAACTGATTGTCCATCAGGGTGTAGGCGCGTTCGATGGCGTAGGCCTCCACATCCACCACACCCGGCTGCAGGTCCGCCTCGCCCAGCGCTGAAACGCGCTGCTCGACGTTCTCGCTGCGGCAGGCCGCCAGTAGCACCTCGACCTGCCCTTCACCCTTCTCCGATGGCCCCTGCACTTCAAAGTCCAGGTTCACCTCGTCGAGGGGGTAGGGAATGTACTGGTCTGCTTCCAGCGCAATCTGGGCTTCCAGCGCGTCGTCGGAAAGGTCGGCGGGCATATCCAGGGTCTTGGTGATGACCGCAGAACCGGACACAGCCACGGCCGCCTGGCGCAGGCGGGTCTTGGAGCGCCGCACCACCTTGCGGATCGCCTCCGCGATGGCCCCCACATCATTGATATTTTTATCCACTACCGCATTCGGGGGTAGAGGCTCGGTTGCATAGCTTTCCACGCGGTATTTGTCGCCACTGCGACTCAGTTCGAGCAACTTTACCGAGGTGGAGCTAATATCGAGCCCGAGCATTGCCTTCGGACCCTTGTTGAGAAAAGGGAGCATCCCCATTTTTCTTATCTTTTCCGTGGGTTATGGAGGTTTGATGGTATAGCACTTTAAATTACCGCCGCAACCGCCTTTTGCATAGGTAACAGCGCACATTCTTCGTATAATTGTCGAACAGTGCCGAAATGGAACCGCTGAACACGCCCGCGATGCCTCAGGCTTACAGAGCGGTTCACAATCAAGGCGTGGCTTCGCAGGAAGGTCTAGACCTTTCAAGAAGTCACAACGCAGAGTGTGAATCGCTCTGCAAGCCCCTCCGGGCGCGACCTGAAGGCAGCATCTGCTGCGTTGCAGCTCTTGCAAAGGGCTCGCCATTCACTGCGAGCCGCGCCTAACAGCTGCTACCTTTAGGTCACGCTGAGACATTGCGGGCTTATTCAGCGGTTCCATAATTGATCAAGACGTACACAGAAGCATTTTCATGACCGAGAAAGCCCGCAACCGCCTGATATCCCTGCTGTGGCTGATTCTGGCCGGGGCCGCCGCTGGCGCCATGGCATTTTCCAGCATTTATATCTACCTGAAGCCAGGGCTGCCCTCGGTGGAGACCTTGCGCGACATTCGCCTGCAGACCCCCCTGCGCATCTACTCCCGGGACATGAAGCTGATCGGTGAGTTCGGTGAAAAGCGCCGCAGCCCGATTACCATCGAGCAGACCCCCGACATGTTCATCAAGGCCATCCTTGCGGCGGAAGATGACGGCTTCTACTCCCACAACGGGGTATCCATCAAGGGCCTGATGCGCGCGGCGCGCCAGCTGGTGGCGAGCGGCTCCATCCAGTCCGGCGGCAGTACCGTGACCATGCAGGTGGCGCGTAACTTCTTCCTCAGCCGGGAGCAGCGCTTCATCCGCAAATTCAACGAAATCCTGCTGTCCCTGCAAATCGAGCAGGAACTCAGTAAGGACGAAATCCTCGCCCTTTACATCAACAAGATCTTTCTCGGCAATCGGGCTTACGGCTTCCAGGCCGCTGCCCACGTGTATTACGGCCAGGACATCAACGACCTGAACCTGGCCCAGTGGGCCATGATGGCGGGGCTTCCCAAAGCGCCGTCCACCTACAACCCCATCGCCAACCCCTCCCGCGCCCTGCAGCGCCGCAACTGGATCCTCAAGCGGATGCTGGACCTGGGGTATATCGACCAGAATCAGTATAAAAACTCGATTACCGCCCCGGTCACCGCCCGCTATCACGGCCGCGACCTGGACCTGAGCGCCCCTTATGTGGCTGAAATGGCCCGCAAGGAGGCCGTGGACCTGTTTGGTGATGCCGCCTATACCGATGGCTACCAGGTGATTACCACCGTCGACAGCAAGCTGCAGGACGCCGCCCGCAAGGCGCTGCAGCACGGTCTCGAAACCTATGACGGCCGCCACGGCTACCGCGGCCCCGAGCAGCGCCTCGATGCGGAGCTGCTGGCAGATAACGACCAGCTGGTCGACCTACTCAAGGAAATCCCCATCCTCGGCGGCCTGGAGCCGGCGGTGGTGACCGCGGTCGCACCCCAGAGCCTCAGCGTGCAGCTGCGCGACCGCCGCGTGGTAGAGATCCCCTGGGAGCACGGCCTTGGCGACATCCGCCCCTACATCTCCGAAAATGCCCGCGGCCCGCGACTGCAATCCGCAGACGAGCTGTTCGCCCCCGGTGACGTGGTGCGTCTGCGTCGCGTGGTGATCTCGGCGGAAGAGGTCGCCCGCGAACAGCGGGAGGCACAGGCGCAGGCGCAGGAGTCCGTGGCGGAAACCCTGGAGGAGACTGCGCTCACCGACGATCCCTTCGCCACCCCCGAAGGACTCGAGCAAGCGCGCGAAGAAGAGCTTCCGCAGCCCCGTGAAGAGTGGCACCTGACCCAGGTTCCCGCCGCGCAGGGCGCCCTGGTTTCCCTGGAGCCGGAAGACGGCGCCATCCGCGCCCTGGTGGGCGGTTACGATTTCCGCCAGAGTCACTTCAACCGGGTGACCCAGGCAGCACGCCAGCCGGGGTCCAGCTTCAAGCCGTTCATTTACTCGGCGGCGCTGGAGAAAGGCTACACTGCCGCCAGTATTATCAACGACGCCCCGATCATCTTCGAGCAGACCAACCTGGAAGACGTCTGGCGCCCTGAAAACGATGGCGGCACCTTCCTCGGCCCAACCCGCCTGCGCAAAGCGCTGTACCTGTCGCGCAACATGGTCTCCATCCGTCTGTTACAGGCGCTGGGCATTGACCGCGCGCTCACCTTTGCCGAGGGCTTCGGCTTCGAGCGCAGCAAGCTCGCGCGCAACCTCTCCATCGCCCTGGGCAGCTCGGCACTCACACCGCTGGAAATGGTGCGCGGCTATGCCGCATTCGCCAACGGTGGCTATCGTGTAGAACCCTACCTGCTCGACCAGGTGCTGGATGTGCATGGCGACACCGTGTACCAGGCATTACCGCTCACTGTGTGCCACGAGTGTCCGGCGGCCGGCGAGGAACGCATCCCCGAGGCAGAACCGATCGACCTGCTGGCGGTACAACAGGAGGAAGGCGCTGATGAGCCGCTGGAACTGCGCACGCTGCCGGTAGCACCACTGGATACGGACGAGCAGGCGCGCCCGCGGGCACCGCGTGCCATGTCACCGGAGACCGCCTACATCATGGATTCCATGCTGAAAGACGTGATCAAGCGCGGCACCGGGCGCAAGGCGCTGGCCATGAAGCGCGGCGATATCGCCGGCAAGACCGGTACCACCAACGGCCCGCGCGACGCCTGGTTCTCCGGCTACAGTCCGCATCTGGCCACCAGCACCTGGGTGGGCTTCGATGACAACACCCCCATCGGTCGCAATGAGTACGGTGGTTCCGCCGCGCTGCCAATCTGGATCGACTTTATGTCGGCCGCGCTGGACGGCCTGCCCGAGCGGCACCTGGCCCAGCCCGACGATATTGTCACCATGCGCATCAACCCGCGCACCGGCCTGCGCACGTCCCGCGGCGGTATCTTTGAAATCTTCCGAGCGGACCGGGTGCCCGGGCGGGAAACCTACGGCAACTATCCGTCGATTTATTCCGATGACGGCCGCGGCACCCCGAGCCGGGACAATGAGCAGGCCCAGGAGTCACTGCCGGAGGAGCTTTTCTAACCCCGCCCCCTATTACAGGACGGGACAGACAGACACAAAAAAGCCGCTCACTGAGCGGCTTTTTTGTGTCTGTAATCTTGCGACTGGAACGCGGGGTTAAAAACCCTTGCTCCCATCCATCACGTGAAATCAGCGGCGACTGCGGTAAGCGAGACAGGCTTCCTCTAGCTCTGCCAGATTCGGTATCACCGCTTCTTCGCCGGACAGCGCCACGTGCATCAGTTCACCCATGGCACACTCGCCTTCGCGGCCCGCCAGTTCCTCGGGTGTGACCCGCACCAGCCTGGGTGTGCCCTGCAGCACCACCGCGAAAAATGGCAGGTCGCCCTCACTGTTACCGCTGCTCAGCACCGCGATACGGCAATTACTGCGCAGGACCGGCATCGGGCTGCCCCGCATCACCTCAAAGGAGATCAGCGGCAAGCGCTGTTCCCGCCAGTGCAGCTCCCCCATATACCAGTCCGGCGCATCAAACGCGGACACCGGGCTCTGCAGGGCAATGATTTCAGACAGGGTCTCCACAGGTACCAGCAGCTGGCCATCTGCCAGAGGCAGTAACAGGCTGCTGACCTCCTGAGGCACTTCGGTGGTGGCCATGGTACCAACGCCTGTTCCACTCATGCTCTGACCTCTCCACTGCCCACCGGGGCTTCAATACATTCGTTACTCACACAGGTCCGGACCGTCACGCATCCACCTCCGCTTCGGTAAAGTCGTGGATGGCACTGAGCAGAACCTCTTCCTGATAGGGCTTACCCAGGTAGTGGTTTACACCCAGCGACAGCGCGTGGTCACGGTGTTTTTTACCGGTACGGGAGGTGATCATGATGATCGGGATATCCCGCAGGCGGCTACTGGAACGGATATTTCGTGCCACCTCAAAGCCGTCCATACGCGGCATCTCGATATCCAGCAGCATCACATCCGGAATCACATCCTGCAGCTGGATAATCGCATCCTGACCATCCTTTGCGGTGATGACCCGGAAGCCTTCCCGCTCCAGGAAGCGCGTGGTTACCTTGCGCACGGTTACCGAGTCATCCACCACCATAACCAGCTTCTGGGTGACCGGCTCCTCGCGGCCACTCACCGCAGGCAGCTTGTCTTGCAACAGCGGGGCCTCGGGGCGCGCCAGCAGGGCCGAATGCTTCCGCAGCAGCGCATGGGCATCGAGAATCACCACCACGGTACCATCACCGGTCACGGTAGCACCGGACACACCCTGCACACTGGCAAACTGGGGCCCGAGACTCTTCACCACAATTTCCCGGCTGCCCATGATGGCATCCACCTGCAGGGCCATGGCGGTGTTCTCCGAGCGCACCAGCAATACCGGCATCTGCATATCTTCCACCGCCAGGCGCGGCTGCGCACTGGATTGCAGCAGGCTGCCGAAGTAGTTCACCTGATAGGGCTCGCCGGCATACTCGAAGCGGGCTTCTGGCGTGCGGTAGTAGTGCTCAAGCTCGAACGGGCTGAGGCGCACGATACCTTCGATGGTGTTCAGCGGCAGGGCAAACAGGTCGTCACCCACACGTACCATCAGGGCGCGGTTCACCGACACGGTAAACGGCAGGCGCACCACGAATTCCGTACCCTTGCCGATCTGCGAACCGATGACGACACTGCCACCGATCTGCTTGATCTCGGCAGACACCACATCCATGCCGACGCCGCGCCCGGAAATCTGGGTCACCTTGTCGGCCGTACTGAAGCCTGCCTGCAGAATAAACTGCATGATTTCGTTGTTGGACAGCTCGGCGTCCGGACGCATCAGGCCGCTCTCGATGGCTTTCTCGCGCACCCGCATCAGGTTAATACCCGCACCATCGTCACTGATGGTGAGTACCACCTCACTGCCCTCGCGGGCCAGCGCCACAGAAATACGCCCGCGCTCGGCCTTGCCGGCCTCGCGGCGTTTTTCCGGTGACTCGATACCGTGGTCCACCGCGTTGCGCAGCATGTGCTCAAGCGGCGCCACCATACGCTCCAGCATGGAGCGGTCGAGTTCACCCTCGACGTTGGAGAACACCAGATCCACCTGCTTGCCGAGCTCTGCACTCACCTGACGCACGATACGGCGCAGGCGCGGCACCAGGCGGGAGAACGGCACCATGCGGCTGCGCATCAGGCCTTCCTGCAGCTCGGTATTGACTCGCGACTGCTGCAGCAACAGCGTCTCGGTATCCCGCGCCTTGTGGCCCAGGGTCTGCTTCAATTCCAGCAAGTCCGAGGTGGACTCGAGCAGCGAGCGCGACAGCTGCTGGATGGACGAGTAACGGTCCATTTCCAGCGGGTCGAAATCGCCATCCTGTTCCGCCAGCTGCTCCTGACGGAACAGGATTTGGGCTTCGGTCTCTTTATCCAGACGTCGCAGCTGCTCGTTCAAGCGCGACAGGGTCGAGTCCATCTCGTCCAGTGCCAGGCCAAACTCACCCACCTGCTCTTCAAGACGACCACGGGAGATGGACGTCTCACCGGCGAGGTTGACCAGTTCTTCGAGCAACTCCGAGGCAACCCGGACCATTTCCTGAGGCTGGTTGCGGGGCTGCCCGCCTTCTCGATCGCCCACATTGGTGGACTTGCGAATAAACGGCAGCACATTACTGGCGGCGGCCGGCGCCTGCGGCTGTACCGCCAGGGCTTTTCCGGCAACCTCGGTCTCGGTGGTCGGCACGGCCGGTTCGGCGGCGGGCTCTTCGCTCCCGGACTCGCTCCCGGACTCGCTCGGGGAATGGGCAGCAGACGGCAATTCCTCGCCGGACTCCATCCCGTAATCCACCGGGCTCGCATCTTCGGCCACCTGCTCGTCTGCCCAGCGGGTTTCCAGCAGCGCACAGAAGGGGCCGAGCTCTTCGCCACTCAACCAGGCACGAGTAGTTTCAACACCAGCGGCCAGACGGTCGTAGATACCGTGGGCATCGGCGAAAAATTCCGGCGACGGCGAACTGCCGCTCTGCATATTCTCAATGACGGTCTCAAACCGGTGCGCGACTTCGCCAAGGCCCATCAGGGCCGCCATCCGCGCACCGCCCTTGAAGGTGTGCAGTACCCGCTTGAGAGCCTCGGGCGCTTCCCGATCGTCCGGCGACTGCTCCCAGTTCTGGATCAGCTCTTCCAGCTCATCCACCAGATCGCCGGCTTCCTCGAGGAACACCTCGACCACATCCGGGTCAATATCGCTCAGCAGCGCGCGCTGTGCGTCGGTGATATCGCCGGCAGAGGCGGCTGCCGCAAGTTCGGGTTCGGGCTCAGGAGAGACAACGACCGGCTCGGCCATCTCCACAGGGTCCACCGTCTCGACGTGGTCCACCTGGGCGACCGCGTCATCCAGCCAGCGGGTATCGGCGAGGTCATCCGCATCGGCCTCAACGATCGACTCGACGTCGGCCGCCGGCTCGAGGCTCACCTCGTCCGCAGGGGTTTCTGCGGCGATGTCTTCGCCAGACAGCTCGGACTCCAGCCACTCGACCGTGAGCTCGGGCTCAGCGTTTTCCGCTTCAGTCAGGGTGATGCTCGGCGCATCCTCCACATCATCCGCAGCGGCCGTTTCCGCCAGCACCAGGTCGTCAAAACTGAAGCTGTGAGCGTCGTCTTCACTTTCTACCGTGGATGCTGCGCTGTCTGTCGCTGCGGGTTCAGCCACCGACAAATCTTCGACAAAACTGTAATCGCTGCTGTCGATGCCGTATTCGGACAGGTCGATGTCTTCTTCATCGGCACCGTCGTCGCCCTGCGCCAGGTAGCGCAGCGCTTCACCCACCGCCTCGCTCACCGGCGGCAGGTCGGTGGAAGCGGCGACCGCGTCCACCAGGTCCAGCAATTCGTTGTGTCCCTGTTCCAGGGCAGCCCACAGTGCCGGCTCCTCCTCCAGGTGACCGTCGATCACCTGGCGGTAGACCGCCAGCAACAGCTGCGCCAGTTCCTGCAAGGTGGGCAGCTGCGCCTGGCCGGCAGCCTGTTGCAGGGTATCCAGCTCCTCGGCGACCGGCAGCAGGATCGACTTGTCGCCCGGGTGTGCGCGCCACTGATTGAGCATTTCGTCCGCGTCCAGCAGCACCTTCATGCCGTCGGCCATGATGACCGCCAGCAACTGTGGGTCGACTGCTTTTGGCTCGTTGGCTTCGCGCTCGCGGATCAGGTGACCTACGGCACGCTCCTGCAACTCGGCGACACGGGCCAGGAACTGCTCGCTGCGCTCAACATGCAGCGGCTCGGCGTTATAGATCTGGTTAATCACCGCCTGCACATAGCGGCGTGCATCGCTGATCAGTTCGAAAATGTCGCTGTCGATAGCCACCTGATAGGTGCGCAGCTCCTTGGCGAAGCGCTCCAGCGGCGCCATCAACTCGGCGACCTGGGTGACTTCCGCCATGTGCGCGGAACCTTTCAGGGTATGCAGGGCCCGGTGCAGCGGATCGGAGGGAATGCCGTATAGCGGCGCGGCGCGTTCCATTTCGTTGAGGAAGTCCGTCACCGTGGCGAGATGAGTCTCCGCCTCCTGGGCAAAGATTTCCCACAGCTGGGCGTTGTCGTCCGCTTCGCTGGTGTCCTCGAACTGGGGCTCGACGGGCGCACTCTGTGCCGGCGCATCGGCGCTGGCGGATGCCAGTAATTCTTCCGGCACTTCGCCGCGGGAGAGCTGCTTGGCCCAGCCTTCAAGCTGTGCCGTGCGCGCGGGATCCGGGTCCCCGGTGCGGGTGCGGAAGCCGTCCACCATGGATGGCAGCTTGGCCACCACCTGCTCGATCAGAAGTACGTGGCCGCGACCGGGTTTGACGGTCTCGTCGATCACCCGGTTCAGCATATTCTCCACGGCCCAGGCGAGCTCACCCACTTCCAGCGCTTCCACCATGCGGCCGGAGCCTTTCAGGGTGTGGAAGCCGCGCCGGAATTCCACCAGCGCATCCTGGTTATCAAAGTTTGCCGCCCACTGCGGGAAGTATTCGCCGATGGTCTCCAGCACTTCGCCCGCTTCTTCCAGGAAAATCTCGACGATTTCATCGTCAATGATGCTGGTATCGTCGTCCTCTTCCAGCACCGGTGCGGGCTCAGCGGCACTTGCCACGGCATGATCCGGTTCGGTGGACTCCGCCGCGTCATTGTCACTCGCGAACCAGCTCTCTTCGAGCAGCGACGGCGCGTCGTCCGCCGCTGCCGTTGCGTTGTCCTGCGCGTCGCTGCCCATCAGGGATTCGGACAGGCTGGCCAGCGGATCCTCGCTGACCGGGGCCTCCGGAGTCACAGCTTCGCTCTGCGCCGGTGCATCGACCTCATCCAGATCCAGGCTGAATTCGAAACTGTCGAGGGCAGCTTGCTCATCGGCTTCGTCGGCAGCCGGTGCCTGCGGCTCGACGGGCGCTTCGGCAAATGGCTGCGGTGCCTCTTCAATCGCGGCACCTTCGCTGTCGGACACCGCATAGCCCAGGGTGGCTACGCTGTCTTCCGCCAGCGCCAGTAGCATATCGGCATCTTCGATGCCGTCGGCACGGCGCTCCAGGTAATACTCGACGCTGGTCACCGCATCGGCGAGGGTGTCCAGCAACTTCCAGTCCGGCTGATCGCCGGCATTGATCAGACGCTCCGAGATATAACTTTTACACGCACCAACAATCTCCGCGGCGCGCTGGTAACCCACCATGTCGAGCCCGCCGCAGACTTCCTGCAGGCGCTTCGGCACTTGGGCGAGATGTCCGGCATCCCAATGGCTGGCGATGTATTCGACCACCGCCTCCTTGACGGTTTCCAGGCCAATGCGCGCTTCCCGCAGCACCTGCCCGGTAGCTTCGCCCATCAACGGTGATTCACTGTCAATGTGCTTGTCGCGTTCGGCGGCAGCCGCCAGTCCGGAGTCCAGCTGCACCAGCTCGGAGGCAGCCTGCATCAGCAGATCGTCGGGGGCCTGGCTGCGGGATGCGTCACGCAGGTATTCGTAAATGCTGCGTGCACGGATGCGCTGGTTTTCCAGACCCAGCACACCGAGGGTGTCGGCGATACGCTTGGCGACCACAGCGGTGTCGGCCAGTGGCGGGCGCTCGCCGTTGGTAATACTGGGGTCCAGTGCCTCACGTACACCCGCCAGCTCTTCGCGCAGCGCGGTGACGGCGGTACCCATGGCCTCCGGCCCCATGGCCAGAGCGTCTTCGGTATCCGGGCGCGGGGTGCCGGGAACGGCCCGATCGAGGGCATATTTCTGGTACAGGGCCTGGCTGCGCGGCCCGTTCGGACCACACAGGTAAACGTAAAACAGCAGGTTGCGGATAAGGTCGTGATCCGGGCGCAGGTCGAGCACGCGTGCGCCCTGGCCTTGCAACAGGCGGAATTCCACATCGATGCGGCGCAGCAGCTGGCGCAGTGCGGGCAATACGTTGACGCGGTGATCGGCGATACCTTCGAGCAGGCCCTGCAATACGTCCCACAGATGCTGACGCTGGCTGCCGCTGTAGAGCAGCGACATTTTCTCGCTGACCTTGTTCAGGTAGGCCAGGCTTTCGCCGCTGTTTACATCGCGGATCAGGGAAGCGGCGGCAACGTGGTACATCTTGCGCAGCTTGACCACCAGCTCCTGCAACTTGTCGTTGTTGGAAAGCAGGGGCTGACGCTTGCCAGAGGCGTGCTCCAGTGCGCTGAGGTCCGGCGCGAACAGTGCGCCCTCGGTAATCAGGCGCTCACGACGGACCGCACGAAGATCGTTCAGGAGGGGTAGCAACAGTACCGGGTTATCACGGCGTTGGAAGGCAATTTTTTCCAGATACAGCGGCAGTTCCAGCAGCGCGCGCATGAGGAACTCGCGCGTCTCATCGCTGTTCTCCACCTCGCCGCTGGCCAGCGCCTGCACCAGCTGCTCCATTTCTTCGGCCAGCATGGCGGCACCGGTCAGCTCTGCCATGTGCAGGCTGCCGTGTACCTGGTGAATCAGTTCAAGACAGTTTTTCAGCAGGCTGGAAGAGTCACCAGCCGACTCCGCGGCGGAGGAATCCGAGGCAAAGGTTTCCAGGTGCTGGCGCGCCTGGGCCAGCGTCTCGTTGATTTCGCCTATCAGCCAATCCAGGGCTACAAAATTGGGATTGTCGCGACTCACGCCAAGTCCTCGGTAATT
Organism: Microbulbifer sp. Q7; assembly: GCF_001639145.1. Classification (NCBI taxonomy): domain Bacteria; kingdom Pseudomonadati; phylum Pseudomonadota; class Gammaproteobacteria; order Cellvibrionales; family Microbulbiferaceae; genus Microbulbifer; species Microbulbifer sp. Q7. The sequence goes on from NZ_LROY01000001.1 coordinate 217,865, forward strand.
CAGGTTGCTCGCTGACAGGCGGCGTTCAACCGCGACGCCACCCATCTGCTGCTTTACACCGCGGGGCCGCGAGCCCCAGCGGTGTCCGCTTTGTTGTCGTTATCAGTAGGTGCGGATCAGGCCATGGCCCGCTCGTCGCGCTCGCGTTCGGAGAGCGCTGCGAGGCCGTCTTGCTCGGCGGCAACGCCGTCAGCGGTATCGTCTTCCAGCATCGGGAACTCTTCGGAAAGCTCGGCCAGATCGCCATCGTACAGATCGCTCTCGCCATCCACATCGTCATTGCTGGGCAGTTTGAAGCCGGCAACGGAATCGCGCAGTGCGGAGGCGGTCTGTGCAAGGTTACCAATGGACTGTGCCGTCGCCTGGGTACCGGCAGAGGTCTGCGAGGTAATTTCCTGAATCACGTTCATCGTGTTGGAGATGTGACCCGCGGACGAGGCCTGCTGGCGTGCCGCGTTGGAGATGTTCTGGATCAAGGATGCGAGGTTGGTGGATACCGTTTCGATCTCCTCCAGGGCAACACCCGCGTCCTGGGCCAGGCGGGCACCGCGCACCACCTCGGTGGTGGTGGATTCCATCGAAACAACCGCTTCGTTGGTGTCCGACTGAATCGCTTTTACCAGGCCTTCAATCTGCTTGGTTGCTGCCGCGGAACGTTCTGCGAGGCGCTGAACCTCGTCCGCAACCACCGCGAAGCCTCGACCGGCGTCACCGGCCATAGAGGCCTGGATCGCCGCGTTCAATGCCAGAATGTTGGTCTGGTCGGCAATGTCGTTAATCAGGCTAACGATGTCACCAATCTCCTGGGAAGATTCACCCAGTCGCTTGATTCGCTTGGAAGTGTCCTGAATCTGCTCGCGGATCGTGTCCATGCCCTTAATGGTGTTCTGTACCACCTTGGCACCGTTACTTGCGATCTGTACCGAGCGTTCTGCTACCTGGGCAGATTCGGCGGCGTTGGCAGATACCTGGTCAATGGTCACGGCCATTTCGTTTACGGCCGCGGAAGCCCCGGCAATTTCCTGGGCCTGGTGCTCAGAGGCCTCGGCCAGGTGCAGGGCGGTCTGCTGGGTTTCCTGAGACAGGGAGGATACTTCCTGTGCAGCGCCGTTGATTCGGGATACCAGTACACGCAGCTGGTCGATGGTGTAGTTGATAGAGTCGGCAATCGCACCGGTAAAGGCCTCGGTTACCGTTGCCGAGGTGGTCAAGTCACCATCGGCGAGGTCCGCCAGCTCGTCCAGCAGCTGCATAATCGCCTGCTGGTTACGCTCGTTGGTTTCGGTCTCTTCCTTCAGGGTTCGACGGGTACCGGAGAACGCGGTAACCATCATGCCGAAGATCAACAGTACGAACACACCGGCGATGATGGCGATGGTCTGGTTGTTCGGCTGGCGCTCACTGGAGAGGCTCACGATGCGGTCATTCAGGGTAGACAGCGCTTCCAGCAGCAGCGGGGAGGAGGTGGCAATACCGTCGGCGGCCTGACGCGTGGCAAACAGGGCCGGAGTGGCTTCGAAGATCTCACGTACGGAGGAGCTCACGAACTCGAACAGCTCGGTAATCTCTTCCAGCGACTCGCGGGCCTCGGTATCGGTCACGCGGGAGATACCCATCACCACGTCACCGCCTTTCATGCCCTCAACCACTTTACCGAACAGGCTGGCATCGGTATTGAACTGGTCCGCCGCGGACTCCGCGTCGTCACCACCCTGCAGCATCTTATCGATGTTTCGCCCGATACGCTCGGCGCGCCATACCTGCAACTGGGCCTGCTCAACCTGGTTGGCCGGCGCGTTGTTGGCCAGCAGAATTTCCACGATGTTGTTGTGCTCTGCCTGCAGCTCCGGAAGGGAGTCGTTCAGGGTACTGGCCACATCGTTCAGGAAGATGATCGAGTCCTTGTTACCGATAATGGTGTCCGCCTGCTCGCGCAGCTGACGCCACACCTGGCCGTAATTGGCCAGCTCCTCTTCCAGCGCGCGGCGGCTGCCCGGTTCCATGCCCTGCAGTGTGCTCCAGGTCGCCGCCATCTGGTTGACGGTGTTTTCAAGGTCGGCAAATGCCTGCTCGTCACCGGCGGTCGCCGCTGGTGCGTAGGACACCAGCTGATAAGAAAGGGCGCGTAACTCGGCCACGTCTTCAAGGTATTCCTGGTCCCGGTCAGCGTGGCTCTGCACCAAATAGATGCTGACGATCAGCCCCGCCAGTGTGGCGAGTACCAGTAAACCCATAAACAGCGCGGCAGGGTTACTGCGCAACGCGGAAAATGAACTCTGGGAGCCTGTTTTCATAATTTACTCCTGGCGGACCTGTGTGTGCCTCAGGCCAATTCTTGTTATTACCACTAGTTTGAAGCCCCGTGGCTTCACATCTCTTGCTACCCGACAAACGCGGGCACCCCCTGTGCAACCGGGCAATGCCGGTTGCGATTTGCTTCAGCGGCGGAAAACCGCTGTTGCAAAGGGTTTAACGCACAGACGGCGCTCCACCTCAGTTGCCACTCCATATTTGCAGTGGCGTGCCCGATTCAACGGACACCAGAAAGCAGAAAGCCGCGACTCAATGAGCCGCGGCATCTGCAAATTGAAAGTCACTTAATAGCGCCTGCAGATCAAAAACCAGCCAGCGACCCTGCTGCAACTGGAACTGACCGCTGACCATGGGCGCAAACGGCTCGGTCAGATCGGACGGCGGCATCTTTCCGTATTCGAGCGCCAAGTGCTGCATCCCGTGCAGCTCGTCGACGATCAAGCCGGCGTAGACCTTATCCCGCTCCAACACCAGCACGCGACGGCGCTGGCGAGGGCTGCTCAGGTGGCCGCCAAAGAAAACGGCCATATCGAACAGCGGCAACAGTCGGCCGCGCACATTGGCCACACCGCGCACCCAGGGCTGAACCCCCGGTATGAAGGTGTATTGCGGAACTTCCAACAGTTCCACCACATCCTCCATGGCGGCGACGAAGCGGTGCCCGAGCAGGGAAAAACCGATGCCCGTCCAGTAAGGCTTGACCTCCTGACGGGCAGGCAGCCCCTGCGCCTGCGCCTTTGCGCGATTGGCGATATCAACCAGCGCGAGATAAGGGGTTAGAGATGAATGCACGAGGACTCAACGTCGGCCTCAGGCCAACACCTCCTCAATGGTAACCAGCAGTTTGCCTTCATCAACCGGCTTGGTCAGGTAAGCGCGCGCACCCTGGCGCATGCCCCAGACGCGGTCGGTATCCTGATCCTTGGTGGTCACAATCACTACCGGAATACCACTGGTCTGGTCATTCTTGCTCAGCTGGCGGGTAGCCTGGAAGCCATTCAGGCCCGGCATGACGATATCCATCAGGATCACATCGGGACGCTCTTCGCGCGCCACATCAACGCCGTTTTCACCATTGGTGGCGGTCAATACGGCATGGCCATTCTTTTCCAGAATGGTGGTCAGTTTGTGAGTTTCGGTTGGCGAATCATCGACGATAAGCACTCTGGCCATCTTTCTCCCCCGAGATAGTGTTTCCGCGCTGGCATCGGATCCCCGCCAGGCGAATTGTTGTTGCTAGCGACCGCATTGCACATCAGCGCGTGCGGCCAAACGCTTTGTTATTAAATTTGCTGACTATTGCGCACCCCGGCATTACCACGAAGGCAGACCGAGAGGGCGCCATGCAAGACGCCCAAGTCTACGCGATTTTTGCCAAAGGTTTCACGCTTTCAGCGAGAACCCCACCTCAAGCGGCGTGATGCGGCTTGGCGTGGGCAGAAATCGCACCCAATAGCTCACTTTTGCTGAATGGCTTGGTGAGATACTGGTCACAGCCCACAACGCGGCCCTTGGCCTTGTCGAACAGGCCATCTTTACTGGACAACATGACCACCGGCGTACTGCGGAACTCGCTGTTGTTCTTGATCAATGCACAGGTCTGATAGCCGTCGAGACGCGGCATCATGATGTCGACAAAAATGATATCCGGACGCGAGTCAGCAATTTTCGCCAGTGCGTCGAAGCCATCGGTGGCGGTAACAACCGCACAACCCGCTTTCTGCAGCAGCGTTTCCGCGGTGCGACGAATGGTTTTACTGTCGTCAATCACCATCACGGTGAGACTTTCCCAGTTGAGCTCCATAGTGTGTTCCCAAATCCCCTTTACTTATTTTCGAGCGCCGTTGGATATTGTTGTGTAACCGCGGCGGCGCCCTTATGTGCAACCTCATTACGGGGTCCGATCGTCGCAAACTGTTGACGCGCGGCCAGCAGACGCAGATCAGGGGCAAACTTGTATCACAGATACCAGAGTGAATCTAGCGACGGCCGAACCGGCAACCGAGGGATGATCAAATTGTGAGCAAGGCCGCACTTCTGGCGCACACTGCGCCCGACATGCCGGCTTGCACAAGGCGCCGGCTACTCTTACCTTAGCCGGGCTGAAAGGTCGCACCCCGGGCACTGATTGCACGCCCCGGACCAGCCGCCACCCTGCCCCACTTTCACTACAATGGATACCGGTATGAGCCACACGCTCGGCGTGGTCATGGACCCCATCGCCAACATCAACTACAAGAAAGACACCACCCTGGCGCTACTGCTCGCCGCACAGCGTGCCGGCTTTGAATTGCGCTATTTCCTGCAGTCGGACCTGTACCTCGACGGCAGTACCCCCATGGGCAATGGCTCGCACCTGGAAGTGTTTGAGGATCCGGACAACTGGTTCTCCCTTGGCGAGCGCAAGCCCATGCACCTGGGTGAGCTGGATGTCCTCTTGATGCGCGTGGACCCGCCGTTCGACAACGAATACGTCTACTCCACTTACATACTGGAGGCCGCCGAGCGCGCCGGCACGCTGGTGGCCAACAAGCCCCAGTCCCTGCGCGACTGCAACGAAAAGATTTTCGCCACCCATTTCGCCGACTGCTGCCCACCACTGATCGTCAGCCGCGATATGGCCCAGCTGCGCGCCTTCCACGGGCACCACAAGGACGTCATTTTCAAACCCCTCGACGGCATGGGCGGCACTGGCATCTTCCACGTCAAACCCGACGGGGCCAACATGGGGGCCATTCTGGAGACCCTTACCGACAATGGTCAGCGCCAGATCATGGGCCAGCGCTACCTCCCGGAAATCAAGGACGGCGACAAGCGCATCCTGATGGTGGATGGCGAACCGGTGCCCTATTGCCTCGCGCGTATCCCCGAGGCCGGGGAAACCCGCGGCAATCTCGCCGCTGGCGGACGCGGCGAGGCGCGCCCGCTGTCTGAGCGGGACCTGTGGATAGCTCGGCAGGTCGGCCCCACCCTCAAGGAAAAAGGCTTGCTGTTTGTTGGCCTGGACGTGATCGGTGATTACCTGACCGAGGTCAACGTCACCAGCCCCACCTGCGTGCGCGAAATTGACACCGCGTTCGGCACCGACATCGGTGGGTTATTGATGCGCGCGATCACAGACCGGCTGGCGCAAAAAGGGTAAACTGTCCGACTCCTGCCGGAGCCCGATGCACGCGGACTGATCCGCGGCTGGCGGCACCGGCGGTTTCACGGCAGAAGTAACGGCAAGAAGTAAAGCAATAACCACAATGACCGCAGCAGCCAGCCAACCCCAAGCAGAGGCCACCAGACCGGCCCAACACCCGCGCCCGGCGGCCACCGCGCCTGCGAGCCAGGGCGACCGCTTTACCTTTGCGCTGTTTCTGGCCTGCGCCCTGCACGCCCTGCTGATTTTCGGCGTCGCGTTTACCGCCCCCGAAGCCAGAGAGACCCCGCCCACCCTGGAAGTCACCCTGGCCCAACACCGGTCACTGGACGCCCCGGAAGATGCCGATTACCTGGCCCAGCACAACCAGCAGGCCAGTGGTACCGCGGAAACCCCGCGCGAGCTCTCCACCGACCGGCGCGCAGAAATGGCCGACACCAGCATTCGCCAGGTCAGCCCACTTCCGCAGCAACAGGCAGCACGCCCGGCCGACCAGTTGCGGCAACTGATCACCACCATCGGCGACAGCCCCCAGCGGGCCCCGGAATTGCCCGCTGAAGACAAGCGTTCGGAAGAAAAACGGGGCGACGCGCCCTCAGACCTGCCGCCCACCAATCCGGAAATCGCCAGCCTGCAAGCGCGCCTGGACAAGATCCGCCAGACCATTGCGCAACGTCCGCGGGTGCGCCGCCTGACCTCTGTAGCCACAAAAGCTGCCTCGGATGCGGCCTACCTGCACGATTGGCGGCAGAAAGTGGAGGCCATCGGCAACGACAACTTCCCCGAGGAAGCGCTGGCCCGCCAGATTACCGGCGACCTGCGCATGATGGTGCGCCTGCTGCCCACCGGAGCGGTGGAAGATGTGGTGATCCTGGAATCCTCCGGCGAGCGCATTCTCGACGATGCCGCCCAGCAGATCGTGCGCCTGGCGGCACCCTTTGCGCCCTTCCCCCCGGAAATCCGCCAGCAGGCCGACCGGCTCGAAATCATCCGCACCTGGCGGTTCGAAATGACCGGCTTCTCTACCGCTGCCGGAAAGTCACCCAGCCGCGGCTGACCGCGCAGCCGCGTCAAAAACGCTAAACTTAACGCTTCCACGCAGCCGCGCGGGAACCCCACAGCCCTGTTAAACGAAAGCGCCCCATGCAGCCATCCAGTATCGACAGCGACCTTACCCACAGCAGCCTGCGCGGCCAGTTCCTGATCGCCATGCCCGGCATGCAGGATCCGCGCTTTCACCAGGCGGTGACCTTTGTCTGCGAGCACGGCCCGGAAGGCACCATGGGCATCGTTATCAATGAGCCGAGCAAGGTGACCTGGAAAGAAGTATTTGCGCAGTTGTCGCTGGACGACACCAGCCTGCGCAGTGATGAGCCGGTGCTGATCGGCGGTCCGGTGGCTCAAGAGCAGGGGTTCGTGCTGCACGGTCGCGGCATGCAGTTCGCGTCCACCGCCGACGTCTCCGATGACATCAGCCTCACCGCATCCAAGGACATCATCGAGTCTCTCGCCTGTGGCCGCGGCCCCGACGACGTGCTGCTGGCCCTCGGCTACGCCGGGTGGGGACCGGGCCAGCTGGAACAGGAAATTGCCGAGAACGCCTGGCTGACCCTGCCCGCGGAGCCGGAAATCCTCTTTGCCACCCCCTGGGACAAGCGCTGGCAGACTGCCGCCGCCCGCCATGGCATCGATCTTTCCGGTATGGGCAGCCAGTCCGGCCACGCATAAGGAGTGAGCATGAATAAACCGCGCACCGCCCTGGCCTTCGACTTTGGCACCCGCTCCATCGGCCTCGCCTACGGCCAGAGCCTGACCGGCAGTGCCCGCGAACTGGACCCGCTGCCGGCCAAAGACGGCAAGCCCAACTGGGATCAGGTGCAGCGCATTGTCAAAGAGTGGCAACCGCAGGTACTGCTGGTGGGCCTGCCACTCAACATGGACGGCACAGAAAGCGAATTCGGCGCCCGCGCCCGCAAATTCGGCCAGCGCCTGCACGGCCGCCTGGGCCTGCCGGTGGAGTACGCCGATGAGCGCCTCAGCACCCGTGCCGCCAAAGACGAAGCCCGCGAGCGCGGCCATCGCGGCAACTTTGCCAACCAGCCGATAGACTCCATCGCCGCGCGGATTTTTCTCGAGGACTGGCTGCGCCAGCAGGGTGCCGGCTAGTCCATTCACGCCATCAAACTGTTAGACTTGCGCGCTCATTTCCAACCGACCTGATTGCCGCGCATGTCCGACTCCCCATCTTCCGCCATCACCACCATCCGCATTGCCACCCGTGAAAGCGCCCTTGCCCTGTGGCAGGCGAATTACGTCAAGCAACAGCTGGAGCTGCACCACCCGGACCTGACCGTGGAACTGTTGCCGCTGACCAGTCGTGGCGACCAGCTGCTGGACATCCCCCTGAGCAAGGTGGGCGGCAAAGGCCTGTTCGTGAAAGAGCTGGAGAAAGCCATGCTGGAGGGCCGTGCCGATATCGCCGTGCACTCCATGAAAGACGTACCGATGGAATTCCCGGAGGGGCTGCATTTGCCCGTGATCTGCGAGCGCGAGGACCCGCGCGACGCCTTTGTGAGCAATCACTACGCGGCTCTCGAAGCACTGCCCAAAGGTGCCGTGGTCGGCACCTCCAGCCTGCGCCGCCAGTGTCAGGTACTGGCACTGCGCCCGGATCTGGAAGTGAAATTCCTTCGCGGCAATGTCAACACCCGCCTCGCCAAGCTCGATGCCGGCGACTACGACGCCATTATCCTGGCCGCCGCCGGCCTGCTGCGCCTGGAAATGCGCGAGCGCATCGCTGCCTTTATCGAGCCCGAAGTACTGCTGCCCGCCGGCGGCCAGGGTGCCGTGGGCATCGAGTCCCGCCGCGACCCGGCACTGGAAGCACTACTGGCGCCACTGCACCATGCAGACACCAGCCACCACCTGACCGCCGAGCGCGCCATGGTGCGCCGCCTCAACGGCAGCTGCCAGGTACCCATCGGCTGCTACGCCATTTTCGACAGCAGCGATCACAGCACCCTGCATGTGCGCGGTCTTGTTGGCAGCCCCGACGGCGCCACCATGCTCAGCGATGAAGTGCGCGGCAGCACCGCGGACGCCGAAGCCCTCGGCATCCGTCTCGCCGAGCAGCTGCTGGACGCCGGCGCCGACAAAATCCTCGCCGCGATTCAACCCTGAACCGAGCCGGATCAAACCACATACCCCATGCCCAGCGCCCATTCCGCACTCGCCGGCAAACGCATACTGATCACCCGCCCCGCCCACCAAACAGGGGGCTGGCGGGACCGACTGCAGTCCGAGGGGGCGCTGACCGACTGCATCCCCCTGCTGGAAATCGCGCCGATCGAACAGGGCGCTGACGCCCAGCGGATTAAAAGCCTGATTCTGGATTTCGACCAGTTCGAACATGCGATTTTCGTGTCCCAGAATGCCGTGCAACACGCCTTCGACTGGCTCGACAACTACTGGCCGCAACTGCCCATCGGGCCGCGCTATTACGCCATTGGCGCCGCCACCGCGCGCGCCATTCGCACGCGCGGAGCCAACCCGGAAACCGGCAATACCGAAAGTGGGCTGGCGAGCACCATGGATTCGGAAGCCCTGCTCGCACTACCCCAGCTGCAACAGCTGCAGGGCCAGCGGGTCATCATTTTTCGCGGGCAGGGCGGTCGCCCCCTCATCGGCAGCACGCTGGAAAAGCGCGGTGCACGACTGGATTACTGCGAGCTGTACCGGCGTACCCTGCCGGCCAGCGCCACCGAAGAAATGCGCGCCTACCGCGCGTTGCCAGATGCCATAACCGTGCACAGCGGCGAAACCCTGGAAAACCTGCACCGGGTCATCGACGCCACCGCACGCACCGACCTGCGCCAGGCACTACTGGTCTGCCCGAGCGCGCGCGTTGCACAACAGGCAAGCGCACTCGGCTTTACCCGCGCCTGCGCCGCCGCCAATGCCGGCGATGACGCCATGCTGGCAGCACTGAAAGAGGCTGTGGCCGCCGGCAATTCCTGATTACACGCCAGAGTCGGTAAAAAATTTCATTTCCGCGCCAGAGTCCGTATAAAGAACCGCATCAGTCGCTATAATTTGGCGACAAAATTTCTGTGGTGATCCTTGCGTATCAACCGGTGTCACCGCATCGCGTACTGCAGAACCGGTTCTGCAGCCGCCAAAGACGCAGGTGCCACGGGCACCCCGGCATCCATTCTGAGCAAGCGAGTCCATGAGCGATAAAAAAGCCCCGCCGCCCACCACTCCGGACAACAGTGGCGACAAAAAGGCCAGCGACAAAGGTACGGCCAAAGACGTACCGGTGGTGACCCGCAAAGCCGAACCCCAGAGCAATTTTGCCAAAGCCGCCGGAACTGGCGGCAAAAGTGGTAGCAAGCCCGGGGGCAAGCCCGCTTCCGGTTCCGCCAAAAAGTCACCTCGCCCCAGCAAAAAGAAGCGCGGCTGGGGCTGGTTCTGGCTGTTGCTACTGGTTCTGATCGCCATCGCCGTGGCCGCTTGGTACCTGGTGCCCGGCTTACGGGAGCAAGTGGGGCAGCATCTGCAAACGCTGCCGGTGGTCGGCAAACACTTCTCCACGAGCGCGGGCAATGCAGCCCAGGCAACGCGATCCACAACGACACAGGACGCCGCTCAGAACACCTCCTCCAACCTGGAAAGCAGCACGGACACGTCCAGCGCGCGCGAATCTCTGCCGGACACGGGTACCGCCCGCACCGATACAGGGAACACACAGAGTGCCGCGCAAGCGCCGGTGCCGGAGCAGCCCATGCTGCAACCGGGCGAAGCGCCACTGACACCGCCGTCCAGCACGTCACCGGTCCCGCCGCAGGACCACAGCGCACAACTGATCGGTGAACTGCGCCAGCAGTTGTCCCAACAGAATCAGCAACTATCGCAGCAGAGCCAGACCATCCAGCAGCTACAGCAGCAACTGGCTGGGCTCCAGCGCAATGTCACCGCGCAGGGCGCCCGTCTCAGCCAGCTCGGTAACGCCAGCCGCGAGGACTGGAAGCTCGCCGAAGCGGACTACCTGCTGCGCCTCGCCAACCAGCGTCTGATGCTCGAACAGGACAGCCGCGCCGCGCTGGGCCTGCTGAAAGAAGTCGACACCATTATCCGCCAGGTCGACCTGCCGGACCTTTACGGCGTACGCCAGCAACTGGCCCGCGACATCACCGCGCTCAAGCTGGTGGAAAACGTAGACCGCGAAGGCCTCTACCTGCGCCTGCGTGCGCTGGAAGAACAGATGGTGAAACTCAACATCCAGCCCCAGTTCGACCTCGCCAAACGGGATGCGGCAGCGGCCCAAGCGCAAGCCGACAACACCGGTGTGGGGGAAGAGCATTTTCGCTCCAGCTGGGATAACTTCGTTAACTTTCTCAAGGGCTCGGTACGAATTCGCGACGGTGAAGTAGACCCGGTTCTGCTCTCCCCGCAGAGTGAAACCCGCTTCCGCCAGAGTCTGCGGCTGAATATGGAGCAGGCGGAACTCGCCGTGCTGCGCGCAGACGACACCGTTTACAAAGATTCGCTCAGCCACGCGCGACAGCTTTTGCTCGACTACGGCGTGGAAAATCCGCAACGGGAAGTGATTCTGCGAGAGCTGCAAGAGCTGAGTGCAGAAAAAATTAAAACCGAGCTACCCAACCTCAGCGCCTCGCAAAGCGCGTTACGCAATTACATCGAGCGCATGCACAAGGTTTCATCCGGCCAAGCGGACGACGGCAACAACGGAGGCGACTCCCAGTGAAACGCTTCCTGTTCTTTACCCTGGTGCTGCTTCTGGGTGGCGCCCTGCTCGCAGAAGCCATGCGTTCCTACCCGGGTTACCTGTTACTCACGGTGGGCGGCGACGCCGGCAAACGGATTGAAATGAACCTGTGGGTGGCGATTGGCGGCCTGGCTCTGGGCATGCTCGCCCTGTTTCTCGCCATCTGGCTACTGCGCAGTCTCGCCCGCGCCATTGAAGGCAGTGTCAGCCGCATCCGCTTTGGGCGCAGCCGCATGGCACGCCGCCGGCTGACCAATGGGCTTGTCGAGTATATGGAAGGCAACTGGGCGCGCGCCCGCCGCCTGCTGCTAAAAAGTGCCGCGCGCTCGGATGCCCCCATCATCAACTATCTGGCCGCCGCGCGCAGCGCTTTTGAGCTCGGTTACCGGGACGAAGCCAACGAGCTGCTGGCCAAGGCCGAAGCCACCGGCGACGATACCCAACTGGCCGTAGCCATCAGCCAGGCCCGCATGCAGCTGCTCGACAAACACTACGAGCAGTGCATCGCCAGCCTGCAGCGGGCCATGCACGAAGAGCCCAACCACCCGGCCCTGCTGCAGCTACTGCGTCAGGCTTACTACCACATCGGTGAATGGCACGGCCTCCGCGAACTGCTGCCGCGACTGGAAAAACACGGCACCATGCCGGAATCCCAGCTTCAGCAATTAGAGCTCGAGGTGTACCAGAACCTGCTGCGCGAAGCGGCCAATCGTAAAGATCGCGAGAAACTCAAGGGCGTATGGCAGAGCCTTAATGGCCGCTGGCAGCGCAACATCGAGCTGCGCAACCTTTACGGAGAAACCCTGCACAAGGTGGGGGACGATGTGGAGGCCGAAAAACAACTGCGCTGGATTCTGAACCGGGAATGGCGGGGAGACACCGTGCGCCTGTACGGTCACCTGACCGGGGCAGACGCGAACCAGCAACTCTCGGTCGCCGATGGTTGGCAAAAGGAGTACGGCGACAACGCCGACCTGCTGACCTGTCTGGGCCGACTGTGTCTGCGCAATGAAATCTGGGGCAAGGCGCGGCAATATTTCGAGAAGAGCCTGCTACTGCGCGCCGATCCCGTTACCTCTGCGGAGCTGGCGCGCTTGCTCTTCGCCCTCGGCGAAAAGGAGCAGGCCGCGCGCCTCTACGAGCAGGGCCTGCTGCTAGCCGTTTCCGACCTACCAAAGCTTCCACTGCCGGATCAGCAAACGGGCATGCTCAGCACCAAAGCGTCCTGAGTAACCCGCCAAGCAACACCACCTCGTCCCGGCGAAGAATGCGATTGGCCCCAATCATCGCAACACGCCGGGCTTCCTTAACCGCGCCCCCCCGGACCGAAGAAGAACCAGGCAATAAAGCCAATGACCGGGAACAGCAGCACAACCAGTACCCACACCAGTTTCTTCAGGCCACTTGCGGAACTTTGCAAGATCTTGATGATGGCATAGATATCTGCAATCAGAACCAGTAAGCCCAGTACACCTTCCATAACACTCTCCTCTTGTATGCCCACAATCGGGAGCTGAGAGTATAGAACGGGCTGAGCGCTAATTACCTTATTGCTACAGAAAACACCGCGTCCTATTCAGAAAATGGGCGCGGCATTTGCCTTGGAACAAGGCGCGCCAATTACTTAAGTTTCAAAATCCCCACCAGCAGACAGATCGCGCCGCCGACCATGCCTACCCATGCTTCAATGGGTGTATCGCCACTAAACGCACGCACTACCTGCGAGCTTGCCGAATCATAGACGTCATAACCCCAGAGCCCCAAAGCCACCCCAATAACGATCAGAACGATACCAACAATTTTCTTATTCATCTGTTAATCCTGCTTCTTCGCTGCATGGCAGCCGCACAATAGCCTGGGCTATGCGCCAAGCTCAACGCGCCATGGTGGGTTCAATCGATTTTTGCCCGCCCAGTATAATTTAATTTTGTTCCCGGATGGATCGTGCAATACAGCTTCCCGCCAAAGGTACCTTCTATCACTGGGTGGTTCGTCGAACTTGACCCCTTTAGATTCAAGCTCTTTTACCAATGCATCAAGATCTTCGTGCTCGAAGTAAATAATGCTCCCATTAGAAAATCCTGACCCTGAAAGGCTAAGAGAGAATGTTGCATTTCCATCCGGGCACTCAAATCGGGCGTAATGATCGGTATCAACAATCTGCAGGAATCCCATTTTGCGATAGAATTCCGTTGCCGCCTGCATATCAACTACCGGAAGTGTTACCTGATTCAAATCCATAAAACTATCCTGAAAATGCATGAACCAAGCCATCAACCTGGAACAGATTAGACGCCCTAGAGTCCTGTTATTGAAAAATGATGGCTTTCAATATTGAATTTTTCCCTCAAGTAAAAGCGATGCGCCTGGAATCTTTGGACCCCAGAGTCTAGATGCACTTGGCTGCAACCAATTTCTTTCGCGTACTGTTTTATCCAATCAACCAGCAGCGCGCCCGCCCCGGATGACCTGTGACGTTCATCTGCTACGAGATCATCGATATAGATATGCTTGCCCCAGGCCAATTTCTGGCCGATCACAAAACCCGCTACGCACAAAATGTTCTCGCCCGATATAACATACGCAAGTCTATAGCCAGCCTCGCGCTGCAACTTGACTTGCACCTTAAGGCTATCCAGATCGTACTGCGGTCTCAGCTGCAAAAGAACCGCGCAAACCTCGTTCAATTCTTCATCTGACTCTAGCAAATTAACTTTCATAGTTCCGATTTCGTAAAACGGCACTCAGGGGCGGCTTACTTTGGATGTACGATTGCGCGAAAATGGGAGCGAAACGACTGCGCAATTAAGTGACAAAGTAAGCCGTCGCTTTGCAGCATATTATTATGGCCCACTCTGTCGCTGAGGCACGGAGTATGCAACACCCCTGCACTCCATATACTGATTGCACATTCCCGCAACAGCTTTGCCACACGCCTCAACTACGACGCCGTTACCCCCTAAACTGTGCGCCCTTACTTTTAGATCGTTTACCAAAGCACGTTTGCTCGGCTTTGGTTGATCTATACGCTCCTGGCAATATGATGCCTCAACAAAACCCAATGTAACCGCATCATACTTAGAAATTTCGGTGGGTGAATACTCCTCTACAGCCAAAGTTTTCACCCTATTTTTTGCATATGGACCAAAGTTTGTATTGAATGTCATGCCGCCACATGCAGTTACGAGCGCTGCGAAAATTACTATAAATATCTTCATTCTCAGGTCCTACCTTACGCCCAGCGCAGGCGCAGCCGGCGCGGAGCGCATTTTGTGTTAATGTTTGAGCGCCAGCGAGTAACACAAAAGGTGCGTAGCGTCGGCTGTCGCCTTGCCGCTGCTTGTAATGAATTTTGCCCACCACTTACGCCAAGGGCTCAGGATGCTCCTGGCTATCCTTCCATTTTTTGTACTCAGACTTCAGACAACGGCCGCAGGGTCGATACCCGGCTGCAATTGCGACAGATTCGCTAGCAAAGAAAACTCTGTGCTTTTCATAAATATTATTACCAAGCGCATTGTTGGCAGCCGTACAATTAAGCGTACCGTATATTTTTTCTCGAGAATTTCCGCCTAGCTGGCCTTTTTCAGTACTTTCATATATTTCGCCATCAGAATTCAATAGCTTATACAGCTTCATGCTTTTTCCTTGATCCATAACGCCCGCAGCAGAGGCGACCAATGCTATGCACATTTTGTGCGAAACTGGGAGCGTAGCGACCAGCACAAAAGTGTGCATAGCGTTGGGCGTCCCGCGTAGTGCCGAAGGCCCGGACAAACGGCTCGACTTTGTTAATTGACTTACCTATGAAGAAAGCCGGCAAAGAATACGGTAGCGGTTAGAGCAAGAATTCCTGCTAGGACACCAAGAAAAAAACCTAGCATTCCACTTTTTTCTCTGTAGCGCCATAGTGCGGCAAAGAATACACCAATCCAAAATGGTGTCGATATAGCTGATTCAGGACGAATCTGCTCTCCATTAATTGAAGGTATAAGGACACCAGAGAAAGTCACAAGTGCGAGCAGACCAAATACCTGATACCAAATCTTTTTCTTCGGCTTATTCGAAACTGAGTCACTTTGGATTTCTTTATCAGTTAATTCTGATTTTGGTGCCTTGTAAATTTCATTCATTTCTGCTCCCCATTTAACGCCCAGCGCAGGCGCAGCCAGCGCGGAGCGCATTTTGTGTTAATGTTTGAGCGCCAGCGAGTAACACAAAAGGTGCGTAGCGTTGGCTGTCGCTCTGCCGCTGTTTGTTATGCATTGTTCTGTGCTATGTGGTATTCAAGTATTTCAACGAGAGAATCTAGATTTACTGTACTAGTAGATATATACACTTTTCCATGTTTCCCGCCGCTGGCAACGACAGCCTCAATACCGTTACTACTAAAATACGACAGCTCTTTAATACAATTTAGCGGGATTGTATTTTTAAAAAACCAGTAGTTTCTACCTGAAATACATTCGTCAGTAATTGTAACGGAAGCCAATTTGAAGGATGCCGATACAACAAACGCGAAAAATAATGAAAAAACTGAAATCCCTAAGTACATAAGAGGAAGTTGTAGAAGGCTCACATGCCGAAATGTCTCTTCTACATCCATTCCTGTCTTGAAATAACGAACAATTAGTGCGAGCGTGACAGCCACCGAAATTGCTAGCGTCATGAACCTCGCAAGCTTTTTCCATAACGCTTTCCAATTTACTGAATACTTCATCGACTCCCTCTGATGCATACGCCGCGCTCAGCCGCAGCTTACTTTATGCGCATTTTGCGCGAAAATGGGAGCGACAGCGACCGCGCAAAATGTGCATAAAGTAAGCTGTCGGTCTGCAGCGCCTTGTATGGTCTAATTCCCCCGAATTCGGTAAGTTGAAGCCCGTAACATCTCTCACCATGTTACCGGCTACCTAGCTCGATGCACGCCAGATCTCTAAAGATCGTCAACAAGCCTGAGCGGGTGGCCGACCCGATTTACAAACTCGAACAGTCGAATGGGCTTCAAGCCCGAATTTAGCAAGGACGAGTCATTATGACAAACCGTAAAAGTGCTGAGGCGGGAGTTAACGTGGGCGTGGATATCGGAAAGGAGTATCTCGATTTCCATATTCATGAGAGAGACGTTTACTGGAGATCAGACAACACTCCTGACGGTATTAGATACTCGCTCAACCGAATATCTCGCTACCAAGTCGCAAGGCTGGTCATGGAGGCCACAGGCCGCTATGAGTTGCTCTTAGCAGATGCCGCATTCGAGCGGAAGATGCCGGTGATCATCGCGAACCCCCGCGCGATCCGACGCTACGCCGGTGCTGTAGAACAGCTGGCTAAAACGGACAAGCTCGATGCCGCTCTGATTGCTGAATTTGCAGCGAGGATTCAGCCGAAACCGAGTAGATCACAGAGTAAAAACCTTCGTGAAATCAGAGACTTGCTGGCTCGTCGTCGCCAACTCATGAACATGAGGACACGCGAACTTAACAGGCAGTCGATCATGGGTGATGGCGTATTGGCCAGCACCTATCGAAGGCTAATCAAGCAGCTGGATAAAGAGGTTGAGTGGGTTGATCAGAAGCTAAATGCAGCTATCGAGAAGGAGTCTGCATGGGATGAAAAGAAAGCTCTTTTGAAAAGCGTTCCTGGTGTTGGCGACGTCCTGGTACATACCCTTCTGGGTGACCTTCCCGAGCTCGGCACACTGAATAACAAACAGATTGCAGCGCTCACCGGTGTAGCACCAATGAATCGAGATAGTGGAAAGCTGCGCGGAAAAAGAAGGATCAGAGGCGGCAGATCAACTGTCCGCGTGGTTCTCTACATGGCGACGGTCAGCGCCACCTTATGCAACCCAGCGATCAAAGCCCACTATCAAAATTTAGTAGCCCAGGGGAAGCACAAGAAAGTGGCGATCACTGCCTGCATGAGAAAAATGATCACAATTTTGAACGCTATGGTTCGCGATGGAGAACCCTGGGCTGCCTAGTTATTTTCTTGGGGTTGCAACCACAGTCGCTTGTTATACGCTTAACCACAATAAAAGACGTCCTGCAGTTTCATGGACTTATCAAAGTTAACGTATACGCAGCCATCCATGATGTCGCCATCAAGTAACGCTGATTTTCGTAGCTGAAGAAAACTGTAACTTCTGAATCTTACCGATACCCCACTGTCACTTTCTATTATTTTGAATGGATAGTAACCGAAAGGGACTTCGGATGATTTACCTAGCTCGGCGTATGCTTTATTTAGAATAGCTCGATCATCTTCAGACCAATTTATTGCCCCGTACTTCGGCTCAGCAAGAGCCAGATCTTTGACCGCAAAGAATCCAACCCCGAGTGATCCACATAGTAATAAAGCTAAAATTATGATTATTGCGTTTTTCATACTCGATTGTGCGTATAACGCCCACAGCAGGGGCGGCTTACCTTGTGCGCCTTTTGCGCGAAAATGGGAGCGTAGCGACCCGCGCAAAAGGCGCACAAGATAAGACGTCCCGCGGAGACCCGAAGGGCCGTAGCTTTACTGCCTGTGTTTGTTAGATTTTGTTTGCACCAGGCCTGGGGCTCCTCCCGATACTACTTTCGTTTTAATTTTCCTAATTCCGGACAATCTATTTACCAGCTCATCTTCCAGGTAAGATATTCTATTTATTACCTGAGTAGAATTTTTGCAATCGTTATTTTTGAGGCACTCTCTTAACAATTGAATTGCCTTCTCAATCTTAGGCTTTGAACTGTTACGAGAGACGTATTTATTTTTTAAATATTTTTCTGCAGGATGCTCAGGCTCTCGCCAAATCTTGTTAAGCTCTCTCTTTAGGGGCTTCAACTCCCCTCTCAAATTAGCCTTTTCGCTTTTCAAAGAATGAATTTCATTCTCAAGCTCTTCCTTGCGAATACTAGAAAGCCTTTTTGACCTTGATAAAAATGATTTTTTCCCATTAATTTCTTTTGATAAAATTTTTAGCCGCTCTTGGATAGCCTTAATTTCAGTTTCGATGCTCATACTAAATCTAACGCCGCCGGCAGGGGCAGCTTACCTTGTGCGCGTTTTGCGCGAAAATGGGAGCGCAGCGACCCGCGCAAAACGTGCACAAGGTAAGCTGTCCCGCGGAGGGCCGCAGGCCCGGAGCGAATTGCCCGGCCTTGTTAATGTTTGATGACCTGAAAGTGATTTAACACTGACAAGGCTACCAAACTCAACGCCCTCGAATTACCAACATACTGCGAGCGGCACGATTGGCTGTACCACGCCACGCTTTCCCTGGAGCGGCTTACACGCCCAAAAGGAAAACCCCACTCTCTTTCTTCCGCCGCCAGTGAAAACCTTAACGAAGGGAAACCACTGGAGGCTTTCTATATCAACCGTAAATCCCTGCTAGCGATACCACTTTTACAACGCTAGAGGTCGCCGAATCGCTCATCAAGCACACCGAAATTTTTAGGCGGCGGCATGATGGACCTGAACATTAACGCCCAGCGCAGGCGCAGCCAGCGCGGAGTATTTTTTGTGTTAATGTTTGAGCGCAGCGAGTAACACAAAAAATGCGTAGCGTTGGCTGTCGCTCTGCCGCTGCTTGTTAGGCTGCGGACTCCGCAGGACCCACTTAAGTTACTTAGATATACTATTCAGAGAAAGAAAACTGTGCCCAACTAGTTGGGTCCGTAGATACCGCATTCTTCGGATATAAGAACTCAGCCCGCTCACCTTCTTGGTAAATAGCGCTTATACCGAACATCATATTCCAAATATTGCCAGGAAATTTATTACGCGAGACTTGAACCTGCCTGTGCGTTCCTTTGGCCCATATGGGACCTTTTCGGTTTTCCGGCTCCTCAAGCCCAGAAAATGGCACCCAGAATCCAGCATAATTTTTAAGATCCCATTTTCCAGAAACTCTCTCCCACCCATTTTCCGTGAGTACTTTTTCACCCATTTGAGCTGAGAGGTGAAATTTGTGAAGACGGTTAGTTTCTGGATTTTCTATGTACAGATCTAAGACTGTGATGTCTTCTTCTTTAGCTCTAGCGCATATATAGAAATAATTGTCATCTTTCATTAGATAGATAGCAACTTGCGCTGGCAATTCCAATTTTGTTGCCACATCCCATTCATCATTCCCGCAACGGCCATCTAGTAGCGCCGACTTACCTGTTGAGTTGATGGAAATTGCCGCAGAAGCATTGGAGGAAATATAGAAAAAAATAAGTACAGCACCTAGAGAAAGTAGTTTCGAAATTTTATTCATATTAATCCTCGCAGATACGGTTTCTAAGCCTAACAGTTTTATTCAAAAGCCCCAGATATAGACATTATGTCTACATCTGGGCATGACATGTCTATATGTGACCATAATGGCTAAATATAGCCATTTCTCATGGCCGGCTATATGTCTACATCTAGGCATTGGTCAATCAGGCCTTCGACGATTCTGTGACCCATGTTTCTATGCTCTGCCATGCTGCGCTTTACTACCCAGGCTTTGGCGACTCTGCTCCAGCGACCACCGATTTTCCGGGCTTCGGCGCGTAAATCGACTTCGTCGTAGGAGATCTTCAGTGCCACCCATTCACTTTTGTGCGGCATGACCTGAGGTCTCGTATTTTTATGCCGATAGGCTTCTCTTTGTGCGACGATAATTTCTACGGTGGTGTAGACGGTGTTTTTGCACGGGGATCGTCGGTATCGAACGGCGCATAGTTGATCGCCGTATTTATCGTGATAGCGCTTGCTGCCATCATCGCCCGGCCGGATTGTTTTTATAATTTCCATTTGCCCTCCTTGGCATTTGCAAATGCTTCCTACAGACCCAGCTCGTCCCACATGTCATCGATTTTTTGTGTGACTTCGGGATCTTTTACGATTGGTCGCCCCCACTCCCGGGTGGTTTCGCCTTCCCATTTATTGGTCGCGTCGAAACCGATCTTCGAGCCCAGCCCTGATACCGGTGAGGCGAAGTCGAGATAATCGATCGGGGTGTTCTCGACCATTACCGTGTCGCGGGCGGGGTCCATTCTGGTGGTCATGGCCCAGATGACGTCGTTCCAGTCCCGCGCGTTGACGTCATCATCGGTGACGATCACAAACTTGGTGTACATGAATTGGCGCAGAAAAGACCAGACGCCCATCATGACCCGCTTGGCATGTCCCGGGTACTGCTTCTTCATGGTGACCACGGCGAGGCGGTAGGAACAGCCTTCTGGCGGCAGGTAGAAATCGACAATTTCCGGAAATTGCTTGCGCAATATGGGTACGAAGACTTCATTCAGGGCCTCACCCAATACCGCCGGCTCATCCGGTGGGCGGCCGGTGTAGGTGCTGTGGTAAATGGGGTCTTTGCGGTGGGTGATTTTTTCCACAGTGAATACGGGAAAGCTATCTATCTCGTTGTAATAGCCGGTGTGGTCGCCGTAGGGTCCCTCGTCGGCCATGTCGTCCGGGTAGATATAGCCTTCCAGTACGTACTCGGCACTGGCGGGAACCTGCAGGTTGCTGAGCCGGGCTTCTGCCACTTCTGTTTTCCCGCCCCGCAGTAGGCCCGCAAAGGCGTATTCGGAAAGGGTATCCGGCACCGGGGTGACCGCACCGAGAATAGTGGCCGGGTCGGCACCAAGAGCGACAGCAACCGGGAAGGGCTCGCCGGGGAATTGCTGTTGCCATTCACGGAAGTCCAGCGCACCGCCCCGGTGGGATAGCCAGCGCATGATCAGGCGGTTTTGCCCGATCAACTGCATGCGGTAGATACCGAGGTTCTGACGCTTCTTCTCCGGCCCCCGGGTAATCACCAGGGGCCAGGTGACGAGGGGCGCGGCATCACCGGGCCAACAGGTCTGAATGGGGAGCTTGGTCAGGTCAACGTCGCCGGCGTTGATTTCAAACTGCTGGCAGTCGGCCTTGCTGATGACCTTGGGGCCCATGTTCATTACTTGCTTGAAGATGGGTAGCTTGTCCCAGGCATCACGGAGACCCTCAGGGGGCTGTGGCTCCTTCAGGAAGGCGAGCAACTCACCTACCTCGCGTAGCTCGCTGACGGACTCCCGCCCCATGCCCAGGGCGACACGCTCGGGGGTTCCAAACAGGTTGGCGAGTACGGGGGTGTCATATCCGGTGGGGTTTTCAAACAACAGTGCTGGGCCACCGGCGCGTAGCACGCGGTCGGCAATTTCTGTCATTTCCAGGTAGGGACTGACGGGATGTTTTATGCGTTTGAGGAGGCCGCGCTTTTCCAATAGCTGGATGAAGTCGCGCAGGTCTTTGTATTTCATGTTTTACCGGTCGACGAGGATTTCAACGGCCAGTGTAAAACAGTCAGAACAAAATGGGGAACATACACCGTACCGGCAGGTTCGGTGGTCAAACGGAGGGGAGTTTTTGAACAACCCGCAGCATGCAACATGCTGCGGGCTGCCGAACTTCTAGGCGGTAAAGCGTGCCTTAGAAGCGGGGACGACGCGGACGGTCTTCGCGCGGCTTGGCTTCGTTAACACGGATGTTACGGCCAGACAGCGGCTGATCATTCATTTCTTCGATTGCCTTACGCGCTTCGTCGTCGTTCGGCATTTCTACGAAACCAAAACCTTTAGAACGGCCAGTTTCCCGGTCAGTGATTACAGTAGCCCGGGAGATTTCACCGAACGCACCGAAAGCTTCGTGCAGTTCGTCAGAGGTTACGCCGTAGGCCAGATTTCCGATATAGATATTCACAAAAAAGTCTCACTAGAGTCAGTGGGCTGTCGAGCAATTCACAAATGGTAACCAGCTCCACCGAGTTATCCATTTGCGATTGGTCCAGAGTCGCTCGACTTCCCAGCCGGGCGAGACCAATTCGGGCAGTGCTGAAATACTGTTCAACACATCAATGTTGGCCTTTATATGCCTAACGCAATGCCTTTTCAACTGAATTCGGCGTAATTTCACGCCTGTTTCATCGCATTGCAAAAATTCTCCACAAGATGCAAAAAAGGCCTGCCGATTGCGCAAGCCTTTATTGTGAAGAGGAATTATTTCCGTTTCATGGACAGGAAGAATTCGTCGTTGCTCTTGAAGTCCTTCAGCTTGTCGATCAGGAATTCAGTGGCGGCCAAATCTTCCATATCGTGCAACAGCTTGCGCAGGATCCAGACCCGTTGCAGCTCGCCTTCAGGCATCAGCAGCTCTTCGCGGCGGGTGCCGGAGCGGCGCACGTTGATGGCCGGATAAACCCGCTTTTCGGCGATTTTACGGTCCAGTTGCAGCTCCATGTTACCGGTGCCCTTGAACTCTTCGAAGATCACTTCGTCCATCTTGGAGCCGGTATCCACCAGGGCAGTGGCGATAATGGAGAGGCTGCCGCCTTCTTCGATGTTTCGCGCCGCACCAAAGAATCGCTTCGGGCGCTCCAGGGCGTGTGCATCCACACCACCGGTCAGTACCTTACCGGAGCTCGGCACGGTGGTGTTGTAGGCGCGCGCCAGTCGGGTGATGGAATCCAGCAGGATAACCACGTCTTTCTTGTGCTCTACCAGCCGCTTGGCCTTCTCGATCACCATCTCGGCGACCTGAACGTGGCGGGCGGGCGGCTCATCGAAGGTGGAGGCGACCACTTCGCCGCGCACAGAGCGCTGCATCTCGGTTACTTCTTCCGGGCGCTCGTCGATCAGCAGAACGATCAGGTGGCACTCCGGGCTGTTGCGGGTGATGGCCTGGGCCATGTTCTGCAACATGATGGTTTTACCCGCTTTGGGCGGCGCAACAATCAGGCCACGCTGGCCTTTGCCGATGGGCGCGATCAGATCGATGATACGGCCGATCAGGTCCTCGGAAGAGCCGTTTCCGCACTCGAGGCCGAGGCGCTCATTCGGGAACAGCGGAGTGAGGTTTTCAAACAGGATCTTGTTGCGTGCATTTTCCGGCTTGTCGAAGTTGATCTCGCTGACCTTCAGCAGTGCGAAGTAGCGCTCGCCTTCTTTGGGGGGACGGATCTTGCCGGAAATGGAGTCGCCGGTGCGGAGATTGAAGCGGCGGATCTGACTGGGGGAAACATAGATATCATCGGGGCCTGCGAGGTAGGAGGAGTCGGCAGACCGCAAAAAGCCAAACCCATCCTGAAGAATTTCCAACACCCCCTCGCCGTATATGTCTTCACCGCTTTTGGCGTGGCGCTTGAGGATATTGAAAATGATGTCCTGCTTGCGCGAGCGGGCGACGTTTTCGAGCCCCATGCCTTTGGCAATTTCAATCAGCTCTTCAATGGGTTTGGTTTTTAATTCAGAAAGGTTCATACCAATTGCTTTATTTAGGTTTCTTCTGTCAGATGGCGCGGACGCACCGGAAGTGTTTGCGGGGGGATTTGAAAGTTCGATGTTGATAATGCCTGTATCGACCGGCCGACGGATTCGCTTTCCGCGCGCTACTCACTTGAACACTACCCTGGACACCACCGAAACACGGGTTACCACTCGCAAATGGCACAATTGGCTTGGCAAAGGCGCCAGAGGGAAGATCGTTCAACTTGAGGAGTTTGCGCCGGAGAGGCTGTGACGACAGCGGGGTTGGCGACTTGGCTCAGGTCTGTACTGAACAGTTACTTTGATTACTAGGGAGTATAACGGCAGTTCGGCATCCTGCAAGGTCTATTTCTCGGGCTCTGGCGCCGCGACCGGGCAGTTGCTGGAAATGACACGGGGCGCAACTGACCTCGGCCAGTTGCGCCCCGTACAGCCGGATCAGATCTGGCTGTCGATGAACTCGGTCAGCTGGGCGCGGGACAGCGCACCCACTTTAGTACCCTCGACATTGCCGCCCTTGAACAGCAACAGAGTGGGGATACCGCGCACGTTGTACTTGGCTGCCGCTTCTTTGTTGGCATCCACGTCCACTTTAACGATTTTCAGCTTGTCGCCGTAGTGGCCAGACAGGTCTTCCAGTACCGGAGCGATCATCTTGCAGGGACCACACCATTGGGCCCAGAAGTCCACCAGTACCGGGCCTTCGGCCTTGAGTACTTCGGCTTCAAATTCTGCGTCGGTGACGTTGACGATGTTCGCGCTCATAGTGCTTTCCTGTAGTTCTGTTTCTTCAGGCCCCGCTGGCCCGCCGGCAGACATAATAAGTACCGCCTGCAAGCCCCGCAAGGCAAATGGTCCCGCCACTGTTGCCATTTTGCCGCAACAGTTGGCATTTGCCCCAGATATATGGGCCGCGGCACGGTTTTCAAGTGGCGGTCTTCACCCCTACCGTGACGGAAGCTCAGTCAGAGGGCAAAAAACGCTGCAGGACCTCGTCCACATAGTCGTAACCAAACCCGCTGGCCGCGATACGCGGGCCCAGGGGCTCCACCAGCTGCATGGCCTCCAGTTTCGCCCATTCCCCCGCCAGGGTGGACAGGGGCAGGCCGGTATAGGCCGCAAAAGACTCTGCCGGTACCCCCCTTTCCAGCCGCAAGGTATTCATGAGGAATTCCAGTGGGCGCTCAGCAATGGCAACGTCTGTCACTTTGGCCTGAGGGAAGTCGCCACCCCCTTCGCCCAGCGCGCAGCCCAGTGCCAGGTAGTCCCTGGGGGCGCGGGTACGCTGGGTGCGAATGATCCGGCCACTGTCGGGCAAAGTGAATTTGCCATGGGCGCCGGCACCGATGCCTATATAGTCGGCAAACGACCAGTAGTTGAGGTTGTGGCGGGACGCCAGGCCGCTGCGCGCATAGGCAGACACCTCGTAGCGACCATAGCCCTCCCCTGCCAGATAGGCCCGACCCGCCTGTTGAATCTCGGCGATCTGCTCGGAACCCGGGGTCACCGGTGGCGCTGAATAGAAGGCGGTATTCGGCTCGATGGTGAGCTGGTACCAGGAGATATGCTCGGCGCCCAGCGCCACCGCCTGTTTCAAGTCCCGCAGTGCATCCACCTCACCCTGTCCGGGCAGGCCGTGCATCAGGTCGATGTTGATGTTGTCGAAACCCGCCGCCCGCGCCTGTGTCGCCGCCGTGTGCGCCTCGGCGCCGGAGTGGATGCGCCCCAGATTCTGCAGCTGTAACGGGTCGAAGCTCTGCACACCAATCGACAGGCGATTGACACCGGCACTGTGATAGCCAGCAAACTTTGCCTGCTCAAAGGTACCGGGATTGGCCTCCAGGGTGATTTCGATATCCGGCACAAACCCCACGAGGGATTCCGCCAGGTTTAGAATGCGCTCGATGGCCAGCGGCGAAAACAGGCTGGGGGTACCGCCACCGAAGAAGATAGAGCCCAGCTTGCGCCCCTGAATCCAGCCGAGCTGACTGCGCAGGTCCCGCTCCAGCTGGTCCACATATTCGGCCTCTGGCAGCTGGCTAGCTGCCGGTTCGCTATCGGCCCCATGCCGAATGGAGACATGCTCCCCGGATCCGGCAGGGACCTGATGGGAGTTGAAATCGCAATAGGGGCATTTGCGCACACACCAGGGTATGTGCACATACAGACTCAACGGGGGTAGCACCAATGGCTGGGTATCGGGGTTCAATGTGGTGGACTCAGATCAGCTTCTTGCCGGTGGCGGCGTCGCGGAACCGTTCGGGCACCACCATTTCCTCGTGCCACAGCTGCTCGAATTTTTTCACAGCCTGGGCGCGATGGCTCAAGCGATTTTTTACCTCACGGGGCAGTTGCGCGGAGGTGAGCTTTTCCGAAGGCACATAAAACAGGGGGTCGTAACCGAAGCCCTGATCGCCCGCGGGCCGGGTGAGAATCTGGCCGGGCCAGTGCGCGGTGCACACCAGGGGCACCGGATCATCGGGGGTACGTACGAACGCGAGTGCACAGTGAAAGGCCGCGGTGCGCTTTTCCGCGGGTACCCCCTCCAGCGCTTCTACCAGTTTGCGGTTGTTGTCCTCGTCACTGGCGCCGTCACCGGCGTAACGCGCCGAATAAATACCGGGGGCGCCATCGAGCGCATCCACCGCGAGCCCCGAATCGTCCGCCAGCGCCGGAAGCCCGCTGGCACGACTGGCATGGCGCGCCTTGATCAGGGCGTTTTCAATAAAGCTGAGGCCGGTTTCCTCCGCTTCCTGCTGGAGAAAATCCGACTGCGGCAACACCGCAATCTGCCAGCCGGCAAACAGCTGTGAAAACTCTTTCAGCTTGCCTGCGTTGCCGCTGGCGAGAACAATTTTTTCCATACCCAAACCTAAGAAAGTCGCGAGGAAGTTCCGGGAAAACTCTGTCACCAAAACAAAAACAGCGGGCTCAGTCAGGCCCGCTGCAATCTTTAAACCGCTTGCACAATCACTTTTTGTGCAATTGCCGACGGAAGGTGAGCTGCTGGGTACTGCCATCGGGCAGCACCAGGTCGATATTGAAGGTGAGATTTTCCTCATTTTCAAACCGGAACGGCGCCAGATAATAGACGGCCTTGTTGTCACGCACCTCGCGGAACTCCAGTGTCCGGGACTGCTGGATCAGGTTGGTGGCATTACCGGAGACACCGGCACTCATGCCCTGGGTGTCCTCCTTCTTTCTCACCGAGATATTCACGAACGCACGATCCGGCGCACGCACCAGGTTGTACTGGCGGGCGATGTCGGGGGAAATAAATTCGCTGTTGAATACCGAATAACTAACGTGGTAATCGCCAAATGTTTTGTGATTTTCAATGACCTTCGCACCCTGGGCAGCGGCAGCCGCCGCCCACAGCAACAGGGCCATGGAGAGAAATCCAGTAAACAGACGTTTCACAGCGTCCTCCTTACTTATCATGAAACCACCCCCTCCGTTTGAGGCGGCGCGTTTAACAACCATCTTCTTCTAATATTAGCGAGTTAGATGGTAAATCGCCGTTTCTCCGAAAAGATTCGGCAAAAAATCCTTCAAAACCCCGGAAACCGGGGACTCTGAGACTACCTGCCGGTGCAAAATTTGCCAGTGATGTTCGCGGCAGAGCACCTCAAAGTCTTTAAAAGTACAAAAGTGAATATTTGGCGTGTCGTACCATTCGTAGGGTAATAAGTCGGATACCGGCATACGCCCGGAAACCGCCAGATGCCAGCGCGCTTTCCACTGACCAAAGTTGGGAAAAGTAATGATGCACTCGCGCCCCACGCGCAGCATTTCTTCCACCACCAGATGTGGAAAGCGCAGGGTCTGGAGGGCCTGGGTCATTACCACCGTGTCGAAACTCTGGTCGGCGAAATTCTTCAGCCCATTGTCCAGGTTCTGCTCGACCACATTAACACCGCGCTCGATGCACTTCTGAATCTGCTCCGGGTCAATTTCCAGGCCGTAGCCGTCCACCTGCTTCTCTTTATCCAGCCGATCCAGCAGCGCGCCGTCACCACAGCCGAGGTCGAGTACCCGCGTGGCGGGTGCGATCCAGTTGTGAATGATATCCAGGTCCTGGCGCATCATGCCGTCACCTCACTGGGCCCGGTGGTGTCCTGCTCGCGCGCGACATTATTCATATAGGCCGCAAATAAATTTTCGTAGCGTGTATTGGGCAACAGGAAGGCGTCGTGCCCCATGGGCGACTCCACTTCGGCGTAGGTAACCGGGATATTGGCGTGCATGAGCGCATCGGCAATTTCCCGCGAGCGCTCGGGAGCGAAACGCCAGTCGGAGGTAAATGACACCAGCAGAAATTTACAGCGTGCGTGGGAAAAAGCTTTGACCGGGTCGTCGTCGTATTCGCGGGCCAGGTCAAAGTAATCCAGTGCACGGGTCATCAGGATATAGGTATTGGGGTCGAAGCTGCTCGAAAAGGTATCTCCCTGATAGCGCAGGTAGCTCTGCACCTGGAACTCCACCAGTTCCTCCACCCCCTGCTGGAAAGTGCCGGAGCGCAGCTCGCGGCCAAATTTCTTGCCCAGCCCATCGTCCGACAGGTACGTGATGTGTCCGATCATGCGCGCCACGGCGAGGCCATCGCGGGGCAATGTATTCGCCTCCAGATAACGACCGTCGCGGAAGTCCGGATCAGAGGTAATGGCCTGTCGGGCCGTTTCGTTAAACGCGATATTCTGCGCAGATAATTTCATCGCCGACGCGATCACCACGCAGTGGCGCAGACGCTCCGGGTACTCCAGTGCCCAGCGCATCGCCTGCATGCCACCAAGACTGCCACCCACCACCGCGGCCCACTGTTGAATGCCGAGATGGTCGGCCAGCTGCGCCTGGCTGTGTACCCAGTCCCGCGCGCGCAGCGGCGGAAAATCGGGGCCCCAGGGCTTGCCTGTTTGCGGGTTGATGGAGGTAGGGCCAGTGGAGCCGTGGCAACCGCCAAGGTTGTTCAGCGCCACCACAAAAAACTTGTTGGTATCGATCGGCTTGCCGGGGCCGATATAGTGATCCCACCAGCCCGGGCGCTTGTCGTTTTCGCTGTGATAGCCGGCGGCGTGGTGATGTCCGGAAAGTGCGTGGCAGATGAGCACGCCGTTGCTTTTGTCGGCGTTCAGGGTGCCGTAGGTTTCGTACACCAGGGTGTATTCGTCAAGCACACGTCCGCAGGCCAGCTTGAAAGGCCCGGAAAAGGTGTGGCTTTGCGGCTCGACAATGCCGACGGAGTTGGCTGGCAATCCTGCCGGCTTTCCTGATTGGGACGTTTGCGCTTCCGTGGTCAAAATCTTTCGCATGTAGTTATTGGGCGGGGCGCCAAGTTTACGAAAGCTGGGGGCGGGAGTACACCGCACTGACCCTCTTTACCCTGACACG
Source organism: Microbulbifer sp. Q7 (assembly GCF_001639145.1). Lineage (NCBI taxonomy): Bacteria > Pseudomonadati > Pseudomonadota > Gammaproteobacteria > Cellvibrionales > Microbulbiferaceae > Microbulbifer > Microbulbifer sp. Q7. The sequence goes on from NZ_LROY01000001.1 coordinate 246,771, forward strand.
GTTTAATGCGCAGGCTTGGACAGCGGGGATCGCCTTGCGGGACCTTCACCGCCAAGGATGGCGGTGCAGAGCCCCCAGGGATGGGTGCACGGCGTGTCCCGTAAGGCGATCCCCGCTGGCCATGCCGCCACCACACTCGCCAGTTACTAGGTCGTCGCGGGAGCCTTAAGTGGCGTGACATTATTCGCAACTGGCGCCGGCGGGATCGGCTGGGGTGCTGCCTGGGTCTGCTTGAGCAGATCTTCCAGGGCGCCGAGTGCACTGTGGTTGCGCACCAGCTCTTCCTCCAGGGCGCGCAGGTCGGTGCGCTTGTTCTGGGTTTTCTGCTTCAGCTCCGTAAGCTTGATCAAATGCCGGTTCAGCAGGTGCTTCTGGTACTGCACATGCTGCTTGAGCGGCTCAAGCACACCATCCAGCCAGCCATCCACCGAAGAAATCATCTGGCTGTACATGCGGCCTACTTCGTTGGCCAGGGTGGCCACAAAGCGCTCGGTGAGGCGGTTGCGACGGGCCAGCAGCAGCTGCGGTGAGCGGCGCAATTGCGCCGCCTGGCGATGCAGCCCGCGCAATGCCGCGCGGAAACCGGCGATATCGAAGTGCTGCTCGGCAGAAATGATATTGCTCAGGGTCGAGCGGTCGTAGATGGCATCTACCAGACGATTAGCCTGGTCAACCTCCCGTTCGAGATTGGACAGCTGGTGCTCCACGCCCCCCATGAACCCATCGATCGCGCGCGCGAGCCCCAGTGGAGACCAGCGCTCATTCAGTGCGCGGCGGGTTTCTTCGATCAATTGCTGCAGCTGCTGGCTGGAAACCGGCGCCAGCAAAGACGCGCGCTGACGGGCGAGCATGCGCTGGCTCGACTTCAGCGTCAGTAGCTCCTGGTGGCAGAATTTGTGCTGCTGCTTGGCGGTGGCATGCAACTGCTTCAGTTCTTCGATCTGCTCCGGGCTGGTGGCACCCTGCCGCTTCAGGTGATCCAGGGTCGCGCGGCCACTGTTGAGGCGGCGCTTCAGCAGATCGCGGGTATCCGCCATCAGGGTCAGGGCCTGATGCAGCGAACGGTGATTGGCCACCTTGTCGCGGTGCTCCATCAGTCGCTGTACCAGTAACCTTTCAAAATCGCCAAAGCAGCTCTGCTGCAACAGCACCGGGTCGCGCTCCGCGCGCGCCAGCAGGGCTTTTTTCGCCGACACGCCGACGACGTTTTCCTGCGGCAGATCCAGCAACTTGCTGACTTCCGCGCGCATCTTGCGCAGCATCTGATCGGCGTCTTCGTCGGGATCGTCCCACAGCACGTCGATTTTGTTCAGCAGCGCCATCACCGCGGTACCGCGGTGCTCTTTCAAGGGCACCAGGTGGGTTTCCCACATATTCAGATCGGTACCGCTGACGCCGGCATCTGCCGAGAGCAGGAAGGCCACGGCCTGGGCGCTGGGCAGCGTCGACAGTGTCAGTTCGGGCTCGTTACCCAGGGCATTCAATCCGGGGGTATCGATAATGCGCAGCCCCTGGGCCAGCAGCGGGTGCGGCAGGGAAATCAATGCGTAGCGCCAGGCGGGGATCTGAACCAGATTGCCATTGCCGTCCAGGTGGCGGCGGTCAAATCCGTATCGGGCGGCCTCTTCCGGGGTCACCGCCTTGCTGGAGGCCACCTTCATCAGGGCGTTGCGGGTGGCTTCGGCGTCTTCCGGGTCGAAATCAAAATTGACCCACTTCTGCGGGATACGGCGGAAGCTTTCCAGGCTGGTATTGGTAGCGAGGGTCTCGATGGGCAGCAGGCGCACCGAAGCGTGCTCGCTGCCATCACTGAAGATCTCGGTGGGGCACATGGTGGTGCGCCCGGGGCGCGACGGCAGCAGGCGCTTGCCGTAGGTGTGTGACAGCAGCGCGTTGATCAGCTCGGTCTTGCCGCGGGAAAACTCCCCCACCAACGCCACCGTAAACTGGTCCTCCACCAACAACTGGCGCGCCTGCTGCACCACCTGGCGCGCGCCGGCAGAATTGGGGAAATGCACTTCAAGCCAGTCGTTAAAACAGGTTAGCTGGCCATCAAGCCCCTTTTTCCAACGGTCGTAGTCGGCAATATGCTGGCGCAAGGTCACATCTTCCATGTTTTAGTGTTCTTATCGGTTACTACTAGAGAGTTACTGCTTACAGATTGGCTGCCATTCTCCAGTAACCCGGCGCGAAGTTAAACCCCGCGCCCCGGTTTTCGCGAACTGGATAAAGCCGCAATCGAGAAATGAGAAAAGGAACAACAGGCGCTGACAGGTTAGTCAACTAAATAGGTGGCAGAGGGCCGCTTGAAAACGTAGCGAGCGGGTGGCTGGTGGTGGGCGCCAGCGCACAGCAAGCGGAATGTACACGCAGTACATGAGCATTGCGCGCACTGCCGACCGCCGCCAGGCGCACGCGCAGTAGTTTTCGGGCGCCCCGTTAGAAGGGGATGTGCCAGAACAGGTTGTACACCAACTGCGGCATATGCGCACTCTGCGCAAACCCCACCAGCAGCTTGTCTGCCACGGTGAGCAAAATAAACACAAAGATCGGACTGATATCGATCACCCCCAGCGGCGGGATGATCTTGCGCACCGGCGCGTACACCGGCTCCAGCACCTGGCGCAGCAACATCAGTGCGGGATGGGAGCTCTGCGGCGCAACCCAGCTGACCACGATGGAAATCAGCATGCCCACAAACAGGATGGCAATCAGCGTCATCAGCACCCCAAGCAGGGACCACAGCAGAGCGCTCAAGGGGTTCAGCAGGCCGGCGCCCGCGAGAAAGCCTGCTCCAATAATCATCACCCAGCCCACCAGCAGGGCGAGTAGCAGGGAGGCCATATCGATGCCGAACAGGCCGGGCACGATCTTGCGCAGGGGCCGTAGGAACGGGTTGGTGACCTTGACGATGCCCTGGGAAATCGGGTTGTAAAAATCCGCCCGGCCCACCTGCAGCATAAAGCGCAGCAGCACCGCAAACAGAAACAGAATACCGATAGTGGCGAGAAGAAAAACGCCGATACTACTGAAGGTGTTGACCATTTAAAGTCCTTATTAGCAGGCTGTTGACAACAGCTGATAATCGGGGCCACGGAGGGCCCGACCGCAAATCAGGCACCCTGTGCCTGGTTTGTCGTGGAGGGTTTGCGGACACGCGCCGCAAAACCGGGTTGAAAAGGCCAGAACGGCCTTTTCAACATTAAAATTAGTGATCGAGTTCACGAGCCATTTCTGCGGCGCGCGCTGCGCAATCGCGCATCGCCTGTTCCACCAGCTCCGGCAGGCCGCCCTCTTGGAAGCGCTTTACCGCCCGCTCGGTGGTGCCATTCGGCGACATGACATTGCGCTTTAACTGCGCCACATCCACATCCGCGACCACCGCAAGTTTCGCCGCGCCCAGTGCGGTTTGCAAGGTGAGTCGCTCGGCATCCGCGCGATCCATGCCCGCCTTCTCTGCGGCGTCGATCATGGACTCCATAAACTGAAAGTAGTACGCCGGCCCGGAACCGGATACCGCGATCACCTGATCGATACCGGATTCCTGCTCTACCCACAGGGCAATACCCACTGCGTCGGCCATCTGGGTGGCAACGGACTTCTGCTCATCGGTCACCCCGTCGCCCGCATAGAGGCCGGTCACCCCGGTGCCAACCAGTGCCGGGGTATTGGGCATTGCGCGAATAATCGGCACTCCGGCGCCCAGCCAGCGCTGGTAGGCCGCCAGCGGGATCCCCGCGGCAAGCGTAATCACCAGCGGTTTGCGAGCGCTCACTTTTTCAGCGATCGACTCACACAATTCTTTCATCACTTGCGGCTTTACGGACAGCACCACCACATCGGCATGCTCGATCGCCGCCAGGTTATCGGTGCTGCCGTGCACGCCGGTGCGGTCACAGAAGGCTTTCAGCTTTTCTTTGTCGCGGCCGGTGGCGACGATCTTGTCCGCCGGGTAGCCGCTGGCCACCATGCCACCAATCACGGCACCCGCCATATTGCCGGCGCCGCCGATAAAGACCATTTTTTGATCAGACATTTCAACCTCCACCAAACTATTTACGCGCGCCGAAAATATCGGTCCCGATCCGAACAATCGTAGATCCACTGAAGATCGCAGCCTCCATGTCACCAGACATGCCCATCGACAGGGTATCCAGCGGCTGATCCGGCAACTGCGCCTTGAGATCTTCCAGCAGACGAGCCAGCCGTATAAACGGGGTGCGCTGGTCCTCCGCCACACCGCGCGGTGCCGGAATCGCCATCAACCCGCGCAGTGCGAGGTTCGGCAGCGCCGCTACGGACGCCGCCAGCTCAGGCAGCTTCTCCACGCTGACGCCGGATTTGCTGTCTTCATCATCAATGTTTACCTGCAGGCACACGTTCAGCAGCGGCATCCCCGCGGGGCGCTGCTCCGACAGGCGCCGTGCAATTTTTAGCCGCTCCACCGTGTGCATCCAGTCAAAGTGCGCCGCCACCTCGCGAGTCTTGTTCGACTGCAGGGGGCCGATGAAGTGCCAGACGATGTCGCAATCCGCCAGTTCCGCCTGCTTGTCCAGCGCCTCCTGCAGGTAATTCTCACCAAAATGGCGCTGACCCGCGGCATAAGCGACGCGCAGGTCCTCTGCCGGGCGGGTTTTTGACACCGCCAGCAGGGTGACCGCGTCGGCCTGCCGGTCACAACTGCGACAGGCTGTGACAATCCGCTCAGCGACAGAATTGAGGTTTTCGGGGATAGACCCTTTGCGCATATACTGGGACCCAACTTTTGCTTGGCGGGCATTCTATGCGCTCATTGCCGCCGCGTCATATACGAGAAGAATAAAGGTTAGCAGTATGGACATTACAGAACTCCTCGCCTTCAGCGCCAAACAGAACGCCTCGGACCTGCACCTCTCCGCCGGCCTCCCACCGATGATCCGGGTGGATGGCGACGTACGCCGCATCAACCTGCCGCCGATGGAGCACAAACAGGTACACGGGCTGATCTACGAGATCATGAACGACAAGCAGCGCAAGGACTACGAAGAGTTCCTCGAGACCGACTTCTCCTTCGAAGTGCCCGGCGTGGCCCGCTTCCGTGTCAACGCGTTCAACCACAACCGCGGCGCCGGCGCCGTATTCCGGACCATTCCCTCCAAGGTGCTGACCATGGAAGACCTGGGGATGGGCCAGGTGTTCAAGCAGATCTCCGATACTCCTCGCGGCCTGGTACTGGTCACCGGCCCCACCGGTTCCGGTAAGTCCACCAGCCTCGCCGCGATGATCGACTACATCAACGACAACAAGTACGAGCACATCCTCACCGTCGAAGACCCGATCGAATTCGTGCACGAATCCAAGAAGTGTCTGGTCAACCAACGGGAAGTCCACCGCGACACCCACGGCTTCTCCGAGGCCCTGCGCTCCGCGCTGCGTGAAGACCCGGACATCATCCTCGTGGGTGAGATGCGTGACCTCGAAACCATCCGCCTGGCGCTGACCGCCGCGGAAACCGGCCACCTGGTATTCGGCACCCTGCACACCACCTCCGCCGCCAAGACCATCGACCGTGTTGTCGACGTCTTCCCCGCGGAGGAGAAATCCATGGTGCGCTCCATGCTGTCGGAATCCTTGCAGGCGGTCATCTCCCAGACCCTGCTCAAGCGCAACGGCGGCGGCCGTGTCGCCGCCCACGAAATCATGCGCGGCACCCCGGCAATCCGTAACCTGATCCGGGAAGACAAAATCGCGCAGATGTACTCCGCCATCCAGACCGGCGCCAACGTGGGCATGCAGACCATGGACCAGTGCCTGCAGGACCTGGTGGAAAAACGCATCATCAGCCGCGAAGTAGCGCGTGAGAAGGCAAAGATGCCGGAGAATTTTTAATAAGATCGAACACTCCCGTTACCGTAGGGTGGATAAGCGAAAGCGCATCCACCATTGAACACGGCGGGATTTTGGTGGATGCGCTGCGCTTATCCACCCTACAAAACTGGATCCCGTACCGGATCAAATCCGGCATGACGAGACCGGGATGACGCACCCCCGTCGTCCCGGACTCGATCCGGGACCCAGTGCTACGGAGTAAGACTGCTTACGAAGTAGCAATGTAAAAATCGAAGGCTAGGTGCCGGGTGCGGGTTTTCAGGATCGTCGGCAACAGGGACGTTGCCGACGAAGCGTACAGGGATGTATTCACAGCGGTCCTGAAAACCCGCACCCGGTGCCTGGCCGCCACAGAACTAGCACAAGAACAAATACCCCAGGCGGTAAATTAAAATGGAAATCGAACGACTCCTACAACTGGTCTCCGAAAAAGGCGCCTCCGACCTGTTCATCACCGCCGGTGTACCAGCGTCCATCAAACTGCACGGCAAGATCGTGCCCGTCAGCACCTCCCCGCTGACCCCGGAAAAAGCCCGGGAAATGGTCGTCGGCATCATGAATGATCGCCAGAAAAAAGAATTCGCCGAAACCAAAGAGCTCAACTTCGCCATCTCCGTGCGCAACGTCGGCCGCTTCCGGGTATCCGCCTTCTTCCAGCGCAACCTCGTGGGCATGGTACTGCGTCGCATCGAAACCAAAATCCCCACCATTGACGGACTCGGCCTGCCAGAACAGCTCAAAGAACTGGCCATGACCAAGCGCGGCCTCATCATCTTCGTGGGCGCAACCGGCACCGGTAAATCCACCTCGCTAGCCTCCATGATCGGCCACCGCAACGAGAACTCGAAGGGTCACATCATCTCCATTGAAGACCCCATCGAATTCATTCATCAGCACCGCGGCTGCATCGTCACCCAGCGCGAAGTGGGCCTCGACACTGAATCCTTTGAGACCGCCCTGAAAAACACCCTGCGTCAGGCACCCGACGTCATCCTCATTGGTGAGGTACGCTCCCGTGAAACCATGGATCATGCCATCGCCTTCGCCGAAACCGGCCACCTGTGTCTGTGCACCCTGCACGCCAACAACGCCAACCAGGCCCTCGACCGCATCATCCACTTCTTCCCTGCAGATCGTCACCAGCAGCTGTGGATGGACCTGTCGTTGAACCTGCAGGCCATGGTCGCCCAGCAGCTGGTACCAACCCCGGATGGTGACGGCCGCCGCGCCTGTCTCGAAATCATGATTAACACCCCGCTCATGTCTGACCTTATCCGCAAGGGCGAGGTGCACAAAATGAAGGAGCTGATGAAGCGCTCCACCGAGCAGGGTATGCAGACCTTCGACCAGGCCCTGTACGAACTCTACGACCGTGGCGAAATCACCTACGAAGACGCCCTCGCCCACGCCGACTCTGCCAACGACCTGCGCCTGATGATCAAGCTCAAGTCCGAGTCCGACGCCGAGTACCTCAACAGCGCCGCCGACGAACTGAGCCTCGCCAGCGACAGCGATACCGGCGGCGGCCCACAGATTTACTGATTTTCACCAGGCGGAGCCAAGCTCCGCCTTCTCTATCCCACCGATATCTGACTGACGCGAAGTTCTGATTTTGACGCTACTAAACTCTCTGGCCCTTTTCAGCGCAATGGTCGTTCTGGCTGCCATTCCCGGCCCGGGCACCTTCGCGGTAATGGCGCGCGCGGCCAGTGGTGGAATGTTGCACGGGGCGGTGGCATCCGTGGGCATTGTGCTGGGAGACTACGTGTTTATTGCGCTGTGTCTTTCCGGGCTTGCCTATGTGGCGGATGTGATGGGCGGTGCCTTTGTTGTGATCAAGTACCTGGGTGCAGCCTATTTGATCTGGCTCGGTATCAGCCTGCTCCGGGCGCGGGGCAGTCGCGCCGAAATTACCCAGGGAGCAAAAAAATCACTGGCCTCCAGCCTGCTGTTGGGGCTGACGACGACCCTCGGTAATCCTAAAGCAATCCTGTTTTACCTCAGTTTTTTTCCCGCATTTCTGCCACTCGGCAGCATCACCGCTATTGATACGCTTATTATTTTTGCGGTCGTCACCATCGCTGTGGTGGGTGTGATGTTGATGTACGCCTGGGCGACGGTGCACACGCGCAAGCTGCTACAGAATCGCAAGGAAAGCAGAGTGCTTAATCTGCTCGGCGGGAGTCTATTGATTGGCAGTGGGGTGTGGATGGCGGCACGCAGTGCCTAGGGCGAACAAACTTCACGCCATTTCTGTAAGCAGGGATTTCACACCGGCCAGCAATCGTCGCGATACCGGCGGCACCTGTGCACAACCACTCAGGGTGACACCGTAGCCGTCGCCGGATTTTTTCAGGCCGGTAATAAATTCCCGCGCCACAATCGCACTGCGGTGCACCCGCACAAAGCGCTCGCCGAATTCCGCCTCCAGTTCCTTCAGCGATTCGTCCAGTACCGTTTCCCCGCCACTGTGATGCGCGATGACGTATTTGTCTTCGGCGAGAAAGCAGCGGATATCGTCTACGTTCAGCAACTGCACACCGCGGCGGCTCACCGCCTTGATCTGGCGGCGGCCGCGGGTGTTTTGCAAATCATTTGAACGGGTCTGCAGTAACTGGGGTTTGCTCAGTCTTCGCGCCTGGGCAATCGCCTGTGCCAGCTGTTCCAGACTGATGGGCTTGAGCAGGTAACCCGATGGAGCAACCGCAAAGGCAGGGAGCGCAAACTCGTCGTGGGCGGTGCAGAATATAATCGCAGGCGGGTTGGGTCGGTTGGTGATTTGGGTGGCGAGTTGCAGCCCGTTTTCTCCGGGCATTTCGATATCCAGTAACAACAAGTCCGGGTCGAGTGAATCCAGCTGTTGTATCGCGCTTTCCCCATCGGCAGCTTCTCCAAGCAGTTGGCAACCATCTATAGACTGCAACTGTCGGGCCAACCTGGCCCGCGCCAGCGGCTCATCGTCGACGATCAGCACTCCCAGGGGGCGTTCGGTAGCGCTCATTGAACTACCTCTTCCGCGACGCCAGCTGAGTGTGCTGCCACTGGCTCAGTTGTTCTGGTTTGCGTATTGGCATTTAGAGGCAAGCGTATTTCGACGCGGTACTCTGTACCGTGTTCGCCATCGCACGGTTGTGCGGAGAAGCGGAAACGGTCGCCGTAAAATGCACTGAGACGTTGGCGAATATTTTCCATCGCCATGCCGTTACCCACATGCGCGTTTGACAGGTGGCGCTCGTCGATCTCAGTTTTTATTTCGCAATCTGCAACAGGGTTATGAATCGACAATAGCAGTTCACTTGTGCCGCTGCCAATGAATTTTTTATGGGTAACTGGGACTTCACGAATGTCGATTTTGATCGTGCCGCCGTGACGTAAACGGGCGATGCCATGCAGCACCGCATTTTCCAGCAGAGGCTGCAGCAACATGGATGGCAATGTAGCACCGGCCGGGAGATTGTCGATCTGCCACTCTTGCTGCAAACGGGATCCGAGGCGCAGGGACTCAATTTCCATATAGCGCTTGGCCAGTGCAATTTCCTGCTCCAGCGGAACCAGTTTCGAGTCCGCCAGCGATGCGCGGAACAGGGCCGAAAGATCTTCCACCAGTTTTTCCGCGCGCTCCGCATCCACCGCGATCAGGCTCGCGAGACTGTTCATGCTGTTGAACAGGAAGTGCGGACGAATACGCGACTGCAGCGCTTCGATACGCGCCCCCAGCTCCGCCTGCTGCTGGTTGTGCCATTGCTGCTGCACATAGGCGTAACGCAGCACCACGCCCGCGCAAATCGCACCCACCAGGAAATTGGCCAGCAGTGACCAGTAGTCGATGGGCGCACCCGCCATGTCCGCACTCCACCAGTGCTGCGCCAGCAGCACAACGACGAGCACTGCGAGCACCGTGGAATAGCTGAGCGCTGCGGCCAGCTTGTGGCGCAGGCGGGCCAGACGGGGGCGCAGGCGGCAGAGGATCGCGGCGGAGGGCAGAATCGCCCACAGCACGGTAAGCGACACCAATCCCAGGCGCTGCCAGTTGAAGGGATTGAGGCCATCGCTGGCCAGCACCAGTACCAGCGCCAGCAACTCGCCCATCAGGACCAGTGCGGCCACACCGGTCACACTGCACAGGTCGGGAAGGAAAGGCGCCGGGGCTTCGGCATCGTGGCGAGCGGGCACACGCGCAGAATCTTTGCCTTCGGGGGCAATTTCGCGAATTTGCTGCGCTATAATGCCCGCCGCTTGCGCGGGCCGGGAAGATGTCATACGACGTTATCTTTATTCTGGGTCCGTCACCGGAAGATACCGCCATCCCGGGCGGACTTCCATATCCCAACCCATATTCGACCAGAGGCAGCATGAGCAACGATAACTCCTCCGCAAACACCGCACAGAGCTCTACCGCCAACCCCGCAGCCAAGCTGTGGGGCGGCCGCTTTAGTGAAGCCACCGATGCGTTCGTGGAGCGCTTTACTGCCTCGGTGATGTTCGACCAGCGTATGGCACTGGAAGACATCCAGGGCTCCCTGGCCCACGCGCAGATGCTGTCGGAAGTAGGGGTATTGACGGAAGACGAGTTCAAGCAGATCGAGGGCGGCCTCAAGGACATCGCCGAGGAGATCAAGGCCGGTACATTCCCCTGGTCGGTGGCACTGGAAGATGTGCACATGAATATCGAGGCGCGCCTGACCGACCGCATCGGCGCCACCGGTAAGAAACTGCACACCGGCCGCTCGCGCAACGACCAGGTGGCGACCGACATCCGCCTGTGGCTGCGCAACCGCATCGACCTGATTGCCGGCGAGCTGACCCGGCTGCAGACCGGCCTGGTGGATCTGGCCGAGCAGGAAGCGGACACCATCATGCCCGGTTTTACTCACCTGCAATCGGCGCAGCCGGTCACCTTCGGCCACCACCTGCTGGCCTGGAATGAAATGCTCACCCGCGACTATGACCGCCTGATGGACTGCCGCAAGCGGGTCAACCGCTCGCCGCTGGGCGCGGCCGCCCTGGCCGGCACCAGTTACCCGATCAACCGCGCGCGCACCGCCGAACTGCTGGGTTTCGATGCACCCACCGAGAATTCCCTGGATTCTGTGAGCGATCGCGACTTTGCCATCGAGTTCTGCGCGTTCAGTGCCCTGCTGCTCACGCACCTGTCTCGCGCCAGTGAAGAGCTGGTGCTGTGGACCTCCAGCCAGTTCGACTTCATCGATCTGCCGGACCGCTTCTGCACCGGTTCCTCCATCATGCCGCAAAAGAAGAACCCGGACGTACCGGAGCTGGTGCGCGGCAAGACCGGCCGCGTCAACGGCCACCTGATTGCCCTGCTGACCCTGATGAAAAGCCAGCCACTGGCCTACAACAAGGACAACCAGGAAGACAAGGAACCGCTGTTCGACGCCGCCGACACCGTACTCGACTGCCTGCGCGCCTTTGCCGACATGGCACCGGCCCTGAAGCCAAAGAAAGAAAATATGCTCGCCGCTGCCGGCAAGGGTTTCTCCACCGCGACCGACCTCGCCGATTACCTGGTGCGCAAGGGTGTGGCCTTCCGCGATGCCCACGAGATCGTCGGCCAGTCTGTAGCGTTTGCCATCGACAAGGATTGTGACCTGGCGGATTTGAGCCTGACGGAGCTGCAGAAATTCTCCGAAGTGATCGGAGACGACGTATTTGATGTGCTGACGCTGGAAGGCTCGGTCGCCGCCCGCGACCACATTGGTGGTACCGCGCCCAATCAGGTGCGCGCGGCCTGCGAGCGGGCGCGCACGCTGATCGCTGCGCGATAAGCCGGTGATAAATAGGTAGGCAATAAAAAAGCGGGCACCTGGCCCGCTTTTTTGTGGGGGCGTTTACAGCCCGAGGGTCACCGGCGCTCCCTGCTGTTCGCTCAACACCCGATCCAGCAGCGTCGGCAGATCCTCACCGGTAGTGGAACAAAGCCAGCCAGGGTTCTTAAAACTCAGGTGATAGCCGCCGGAACGCGCCGCTACCCACAGCTCCTGCACCGCACTCTGGCGCGACAGAATCACCTGGGTGCCGTTGTCTTCCAGGGTGATCGTCAGCACCGAATCCGCGCGCTCGTAATCCATATCCACATCGCACTCGTCGAGCGCGTCCTCGACGGCAATCAGGGTTTCTTCGATCGCGGCGTTATAGGCGGTTTGGGAGGCGGCCTGGGTCATAATGCGGTTACTTTTGTTACTGTGTTGCTAAAGGAAGAGGATCGCTATACTAGCAGGCTTTTGCGGTCTTCTCGTCCCGCATGAATGCGGCAGCGACTTGCCGGGTACTTTGCAGGTGTCTTGCAGAGGCTTTCCATCGACCCCGCGGGCAACAACTAGGTAATAGCCAGATGCGCACATCCCTGACTTCACTGGTCGCCCTTGCCACCGTCGCGCTGGCGCTCGGCGCCTGTGGCCAGAAAGGCCCTCTTTATCTGCCGCAAGATCCCGCCGCGCCGGGGTTGCCGGCCGCGAACAGTGCGCCCGGCCAGCCTCCCGCAACGCGCGATGACGAAACCCGCAAAAGCGGCAAACCAGAACAACAAACCCAGCAACACACGGAAGCGGAAGCAGTCTCCAAATGAACGAATTTTCCTACCAGCAGGGAAGCCTGTGGGCCGAAGGGGTCAGCCTGGAAAAAATTGCCGAGCAATTTGGCACTCCCACCTATGTCTACAGCCGCGCCCACTACGAGCGCCAGTACAAGGCTTACGCGAATGCGCTGGGCGACCACCCAGGGCTGGTCTGTTACGCCATCAAGGCCAACAGTAACCTCGGTATTCTGTCCGTTCTGGCGCAACTGGGCGCCGGTTTCGATATCGTCTCTGCCGGCGAGCTGGAGCGCGTCCTCATGGCCGGCGGCGATCCGGCCAAGGTGGTGTTCTCCGGTGTCGGCAAGACCGCCGACGAAATGCGCCGGGCGCTGTCCGTGGGTGTGCACTGCTTCAACGTCGAGTCCGAGGGCGAGCTGGACCGTCTGGAAATGGTCGCTGCCGAGATGGGCGTGACCGCGCCGGTGTCCCTGCGGGTGAATCCGGACGTGGATGCCAAGACTCACCCGTATATTTCCACCGGCCTGAAGGAAAACAAATTCGGTATCGCCATCGAGCGCGCCCGCGCTGTGTACGCGCGCATCGCCGATTCCCAGAGCCTGAATGCCGTGGGTGTGGATTGCCACATTGGCTCCCAGCTCACCGAAATCTCCCCGTTTCTCGACGCCCTCGACCGCCTGCTGGTGCTGATCGACGAGCTGGCCGAGGACGGCACCACCCTGAAGCACCTGGACCTGGGCGGCGGACTCGGGGTGCGCTACCGCGGAGAGGAGCCGCCGGAAGTGAGCGACTACCTGGGCGCGGTGAAAGAAAAACTCGCTGGCCGCAACCTGGCGCTGGTGCTGGAGCCCGGGCGCTCCATTGCCGCCAACGGCGGCGCCTTGCTGACCCGGGTGGAATACCTCAAGCGCACCGACGAGCACAACTTTGCCATCGTCGATGCCGCCATGAACGACAACCTGCGCCCGGCCCTGTACCAGGCCTGGCAGGATATCGTCGCCGTCACCCCGTCCAATGCCACCGCCGAGAGCTGGGACATTGTCGGCCCGGTGTGCGAGACCGGCGACTTCCTCGGTAAACACCGCCCGCTGGCGCTGGAACAGGGCCAGCTGCTGGCGATGCTGTCCGCCGGCGCGTATGGTTTTACCATGAGCTCCAACTACAACTCCCGCGCTCGCGCCGCAGAAGTTCTTGTGGACGGCGACAAAACCTACCTGGTACGGGCGCGGGAAACCCTCGCGGATCTGGTGCGCGGTGAGACGACGGTACCGGCCAGGGATTGAGCCCGGGTGGTGGATGCGCTTTGCTTATCCACCCTACGGGATGACTGTAGATAGAATGTAGGGTGGATAAGCGCATGCGCATCCACCGTCAAGAGAATCAGAATGCGGCTTAAATTCACCAAAATGCACGGCCTCGGCAATGACTTTGTCATGGTCGACGGCATCACCCAGCGGGTGAAGCTGTCACCGGAAAAAGTCCGCCAGATCGCCGACCGCCACACCGGCATCGGGTGCGATCAGCTGTTGCTGGTGGAAGCACCGCGCAACCCTGACGTCGATTTCCGCTACCGCATTTACAATGCCGACGGCAGCGAAGTGGAAAACTGCGGCAACGGCGCCCGCTGTTTCGCGCGCTTTGTGCGCGACCGCCGCCTGACCAGCAAGGACCAGATCCTGGTGGAGACCGCCGCCGGCATTCTCCAGTTGAAGGTGCAGGAGAAGGAGCAGGTCAGCGTGGATATGGGCGAACCGGTGCTGGAACCGGGAGCCATCCCCTTTCAGGCGGATATCCAAGCAGAAACCTACCCGCTGGAAGTGGACGGCGAGGTGTACAACGTGGGCGCGGTGTCCATGGGCAACCCCCACGCGGTGCTGCTGGTGGACGACGTGCTGAAGGCGCCAGTGGAATCCCTGGGAGCCGCCATCGAGTGCCACCCGCGCTTTCCCGCCCGGGTGAATGTTGGCTTCCTGCAGATCGAGGCGCGCGACCGGGCGCGGCTGCGGGTCTTCGAGCGCGGTGTGGGCGAGACCCGCGCCTGTGGCACCGGCGCCTGCGCTGCAATGGTCTCCGCGCGCCTGCGCGGCCTGGTGGACGAAGAAGTCCAGATCACCCTGCCTGGCGGTACCCTGACGATCCACTGGCCCGGGCCGGGCGAGCCGGTTACCATGACCGGGCCCACCGCGGCGGTATATCACGGACAGATAGTACTCTGAACACGGCCCGGTATCGGCGATACCGGCCACGACCGATCACAGCGAACCCGACATGACCGATCACAGCGATGCCCCACTGCTCGACAGCGATGTCGAAGCCAGCCTGGACCGACAGGAAGCCGCCGACAGCGAGAGCCAGCGCAGCAAAAAACTGCTTGCGCGCCAGGTGGCCCGCTACCTGATGCAGAACCCCACCTTCTTTGCTGAACACATGGACCTGCTGGAAAGCATCCAGCTGCCCAAGGAATCCGGCAAGACGGTTTCGCTGATGACGCACCAGACCAACCTGCTGCGGGAGCGCAACATCGAGATGCGCCAGCGGCTCGACCAGCTGCTGCAGAATGCCCGGGACAACGACCAGCTGTTCCTGCACAGCCGCCGGCTGGTACTGGCGCTGCTGGAAGCGCGCACCGTGGCCGAGGCCGGCAGCGCGCTGCTGGGCAGCTTCAAAAATGACTTCAAGGTAGAGTTCACCACCCTGACCCTGTTCGCCCCCCTGCCCGGTTCGGGACAGCAACTGGGCGATGTGCGCAGCAGCGCCCGCACCAGTGCCGAGGCCGCCATTGGCTCCATCCTGCGCAACGGGCGCACCGTGTGCGGCACCCTGCGGCCCTCGGAAACCGCCTACCTGTTCGGCAAGCACGCCGACCGCGTCGCCTCCGCAGCGGTGGTGCCCCTCGCCGGACAGCTGGGTGTGCTCGCCGTTGGCTCCAGTGACCCCAACCACTACCGTTCCAGCCTCGACACCCTGTTCCTGTCGTACATCGGGGAGATTCTCGAGCGGCTGCTGCCCGACCTGCTGGCGCGGAGCTGAATGCGATGCAGCTGGCAGCGGCGAGCGACGCTTTCCTGCAGCACCTGCAACACAAGAACCTCTCCCCCAATACCCTCGCGGGTTACCGCCGCGATCTCGACAAGCTGCAGCAACTGGCGGACGCCGAGCTGCTTACGGATGTGCGCACCCTCGACGAGATGCGCCTGCGCAGCTGGCTGGCACAGCTGCACCGCGGCGGACTTTCCCCCAAAACCCTGCAGCGCTGGCTCTCGGCAGTGCGCACCCTGTTGCGCTTTTGCGTGCGCGAGGGCTGGCTGAGCGCCAATGTGGCGGAAGGGCTGCGCGCCCCCAAGGCCGCGCGTACCCTGCCCAAACTCCTCGATGTGGACGCCGCCGCGCAGTATGTGCAGAGCCCGCTCGACACCAACACCGATACCAACACCAACACCAAGACCGATACCGGCACCGGCGATGACCTGCTGGCCCTGCGCGATAGCGCCATCCTCGAACTGTTTTACAGCAGTGGCCTGCGCCTGTCGGAACTGACCGGGCTCAACTGGGAGGATATCGACCTGAAGGGGGGCGAGGTGCGGGTGACGGGCAAGGGCAACAAGACCCGCCTGCTACCGGTGGGGCGGCACGCGTGCCGTGCGCTGGCCGACTGGCGCCGCAACGCCCCGGCCTGTATTGGCGACGCGCGGGGCACCAGTCCGGTGTTCACCAGTGCCAGGGGCCGGCGGCTCGGCAACCGTGCGATTCAACAGCGCCTGGCCCACTGGGCCCGTGCCGGCGGCGCAGAACAGCGCGTACACCCGCATATGCTGCGCCACTCCTTCGCCAGCCATATGCTCGAATCCAGCGGCGATCTGCGCGCGGTACAGGAACTGCTCGGGCACGCGGATATCAGCACCACCCAGATCTATACCCATCTGGATTTCCAGCATCTGAGCCGGGTCTACGACAAGGCGCACCCGCGCGCCCAGCACGACGAGGACTGACGTACACCGTCGATGGGGCGCGCTCAGGGCGTGTACCAGATCGGTGAGGTATAGGCGCGCTCCTGAATAGTAGCCGGCACATCCTCCGGCGCTTTCACACCAAAGTATTTGGCATCGTAGGTGGTCCAGCGCGGCGTCGGTATTTCCAGCACCCGCACATAGTAGAAGGCGTGCTGGTCGGACTCGAAATCCGGGTCTTTCCAGAACGCCTGCAGAATGGGCTCACCGATGCTGTTGTCATAGGTGGCGTTGGCCACGTCCACGGTATTGCCAATGGCCTTGCCAGCGCGCCCGTCACTGCCGATCTTGCGCCCCCCGGATACGGCAACATCGTAGACCCGCTCCCGTGGTTTGCCATCGGCATCGAGCCACCCCTTGATGACCTGGATACGTTCGAGGTTGGCACCGTCGGCATCGCGCATAGCGCGGATGAGAAAGCCTGGCGCCTTGTCCGAGGGCTTGAGGCTCCCCCCCATGGGCACCCCCTCGGCATAGCCGTAGCGGGGAAAATCATGGCGACTCAGGTCGTCCGCCGAAAAGCCAAAACCGGCGAACACGCGCACCAGCATCCGGGTGCCGGTGGTGGCATACACCTCCTTGCGCGCCATCGCATCCCAGATCGCTTCACGGGTATTCTCCCGCGCCCACACCGCTGCCAGCCCGGAGGCACTTGCCTCGTAGTGGCGTATCGCATAGTCGCGGCCTTTTGGGTCCGGTAGATAGCCGGTAATTTTTTCCTCGAACCGGATCGGGTCGGCGGTGGGTTCCAGGGCCGTGGCCTTGCCAAAGAAATTGTCTTCATCGGTGGTGGCAAGGGAAGTGTGCGTATCCGAGCTGCCGATCATGCCAAAGCGGAACGGACTGGCGCCGAGTTTTTTCTCGTACACCATCCCCCGCTTCAGTGCTTCGCGGGCGTACTCCCTTGGCAGCATGTCGGGCTCCTTGGCCGCGGCAAAACTGCCCCGGTCCCAGGTCTCGAAATCGGCAAACTCGTCGTCGGGCGAGAGTAGCGGATGTGTCTCGCCATCGCCCTTGATCTGGGTGACCTCATACAGTGGCTCCCACTTGCTGCGTCGCTCGGCGTAGTCCCGATCCAGCGGTTTGCGCGCGGTGAGGGTGACGTCATCGAACATCAGGCCATTCGACAGGTTGCCGTTGTGGGGTATTGCCAGCACACGCCCGCCGGTTTTCTTTTCATAGTTGGCCATCCAGCGCCACAGGTCTTCCGGGTCTTCCGAGTCGTAGGCGGACATCGGCACCACCTGGTCGGCTTTGGACTTGTCGTCCCGGAAAACCACGTTGCGGTGCAAGTTGCTGCCATCGGGGCTGGAGGTCCACTCGTAACCAATCAGTGCGGTAAACAGACCCGGCGTATTGTGCGCATCCGCGGCCTTGGTCAGCCGCTGCCACATGGACGCCAGCAAGCCTTCAATCCCCTTGAGGGGGTCCTCTTGCGCGGTCACCTTCTCCCCCCACATGGCGTACGCCTCGTCACTCTTGCCCGCCTTGGTGAGGTCGTGCACCTGCTTGCCCCAGGGCGAAGACAGCAGCCGCTGGTCCGACTCCTCAATCATCGGTGAGAGACCGAGGTTTTCCGCGTGATCGGCAATCACCAGAAAGTCCAGCGGGCGCTTCAGGCGCGCCTTGACGCCGGTACTCGAGGTAACCACTTCACCTTTGGCAAAGCGGTAAGCGGCATCTGGCCCAAGGCTGTTGCCGAACATACCGGCATCGGTGGAGTAACTGGTGTGCACATGGGTGTCGCCGAAGAACACCCGGTTGGGGAAGTTGTGGCTCGGGTAAGGTGCATACCGGGTTTCAGGC
Source organism: Microbulbifer sp. Q7 (assembly GCF_001639145.1). Taxonomy (NCBI): domain Bacteria; kingdom Pseudomonadati; phylum Pseudomonadota; class Gammaproteobacteria; order Cellvibrionales; family Microbulbiferaceae; genus Microbulbifer; species Microbulbifer sp. Q7. The sequence continues at coordinate 265,005 of NZ_LROY01000001.1, forward strand.
TTCGGCGCGGCCTGCGGGGCATCCTGGGCCAGGGGCGCGCCAGAGCTAATCAACAGGGTGATTACCGCTAGCACTCGTATCGTGCGGGTCATGGTTTTCAGCCTCCGTGCTGTCCCGCACCCGCCCACCGTAAATACCCAAAGGGAGTACACAGAAGCACTACCCCACTGGAAGAGGGCGAACAGGATGGGATTTGGGTAGGTACGGAAGGAGTCTAGCAGGCCGCTGAAAACCTACGCCCAGCGGCCTGCCAGCCAACGCCATCGCCCCCGCGGAGGAATCGGGGGGGCGACGAGCCGGTGTGCACCGGCTTCAACTATCTGCCCGCGAACGGTCCGCCGGCGTCAGATGGGCCGACTGCCGTACTTCGGCTGCGGCTTGCGTGGTGGATCCGCAGTGACATCCGGCGCTACCTCATCGATAGCACCGCCGCGGGCGAGGAATGCCTCGACCTCGGCAGTCAGTTGGCTGCGGGCCCGGTGACGGGAAGATAGGGTGCGCTCTTCTGCAAAATCCTCGGTGTCTTTCGCTCGAGCACTGGCTTGGTCGTCTTTCATGTCAATATACCCTGTAACTTGATACCCCTTGTTACAGAGGGAATGCCCCTGCTGCCGCAGACCCTGTGTGGATTGCTCCACCCGGTTGCGCAGATCTGCTCTTCAGACTCACATCGGCGACAGTGCCAAAGCGAAACTGCAAACCAGATCCGTCCACCGGAAACTTTCCTGCGGCGAAATATTTATAGATAGTGTCTAACCAGCCTGCCAGAAAAGGTTCCCGATTTTAGTAGAGTTTTTTTGTGCGATTTTTGCCCGATTTATCGCGCTTGGTTATGCAATTTCAGGCGTCAGGATTTAGACGTCACGCACACAGGCACAAGGGATTTTCTGCCACACCACCGCTGTGCCCTGTTTGCCGTATTTCAGGCATAAAAAAGCCCCGCAATGCGGGGCTCATAAAACACTGTGTCCGATTCTTTGATCAGACCGCTTCGCTGCCGGTTTCGCCGGTACGAATACGGATAACTTCTTCGAGCGCAGTGATAAAGATTTTGCCGTCACCGATTTTGCCGGTCTGCGCGGCTTTGGTAATGGCTTCAACGGCGCTGTCGACCATGCTGTCGTCCACCGCCAGTTCCAGTTTTACCTTGGGCAGAAAGTCCACCACGTATTCGGCGCCACGGTACAGTTCGGTGTGACCCTTCTGGCGACCGAAGCCTTTCACTTCTGTCACGGTCATGCCCTGCACGCCAACTTCAGACAGCGCAGTGCGCACATCGTCCAGTTTGAATGGCTTAACCACAGCCGTAATCAATTTCATTCGCTTATCCCCTGATTATCTGTCTTGCGGGCACCGGCCCGAAAACCGGTGCCGGAAGATTATTTTGCCGCCGGTGGGGAGTGTTCCCTGGCACCGGCGGCCATCTTACGAGCGCTTACTTGCTCATAAATTCCGGATAAGCTTCCATTCCGCACTCGGCCAAGTCAACACCTTGCTGCTCTTCGTCTTCGGTAACACGGATACCGGTGATGAGCTTCAGGACGAACCAGACCGCGAAGGAGGCAGAGAATACCCAGCCAAAGATGGTGGCAGCACCGATCAGCTGACCGCTGAAAGAGGAGCCGTCGTTGGTAACCGGTACCAGCAGCAGCCCCAGCAGACCAACCACACCGTGCACGGAGATGGCGCCAACAGGATCGTCGATCTTCAGCTTGTCCAGGGTAATGATGGAGAAGACCACCAGGATGCCACCCAGGGCGCCGAACAGGGTTGCCTGCAGCGGAGTCGGGGTGGAAGGTTCAGCGGTGATCGCTACCAGGCCAGCCAGTGCGCCGTTCAGCAGCATGGTCAGGTCGGCCTTGCCGAACAGGATGCGACCGGTGATCAGCGCAGCAACAGCACCACCCGCAGCGGCAGCGTTGGTGTTCAGGAACACCAGGGCTACAGAGTGCGCGTTGGCGGCATCGCCCAGCTTCAGTACGGAACCGCCGTTGAAGCCGAACCAGCCCATCCACAGGATGAAGGTACCCAGGGTCGCCAGCGGCAGGTTGGCACCGGGAATCGCGTAGATTTCGCCGTTCGGGCCGTATTTACCTTTACGAGCACCCAGCAGCAGTACGCCAGCCAGGGCAGCAGCGGCACCCGCCATGTGTACGATGCCGGAACCGGCGAAGTCGGAGAAGCCCAGGTCGCCCAGGTTGTACAGGCCGAACACTTCACCTCCGCCCCAGGTCCAGTAACCTTCCAGCGGGTAGATGAAACCGGTCAGCGCAACCGCGAAGATCAGGAAGCTCCACAGCTTCATGCGCTCGGCAACCGCACCAGATACGATGGACATTGCGGTGGCAACGAACACAACCTGGAAGAAGAAGTCGGAAGCACCGGAGTACACGGAATCGCCTTCGAATCCGTTCTCAGCAGATGCAGCGAGCACTTCGTCGAGGCTGAAGGCCTCAATGCCATTCAGCAGCCAGCCGCCGTCGTACATGATGGCGTAACCACTGATCAGGTACATGGTGCTCGCAATCGCGAACAGTGCCACGTTCTTGGTAAGAATTTCAGTCGTGTTTTTAGAACGCACCAGGCCGGCTTCCAGCATGGCGAAGCCCGCCGCCATCCACATGACCAGTGCACCACACACGAGGAAATAAAATGTATCAATTGCGTACTGCAACTGAAAAATTTGATTTTCCATTTTTCGCTCCGTTTAACCCAAACTATCCCGAGTCGCCCCGGTCGTTGTTGTCTATTGATCAAAGAATCGTTGTAGGCAATCTGTTCTACTAATTAGATCGCTTCCGCGCCGGTTTCACCGGTCCGAATGCGGATTGCCTGCTCAAGGTTTGCAACAAAGATCTTGCCGTCGCCGATCTTGCCGCTTTGCGCCGCAGTACCGATGGCTTCCAGCACGGCGTCAACCTGGCTGTCTTCTACGGCGATCTGCAACATGGTTTTGGGCAGAAAATCCACCACATACTCGGCTCCACGATAGAGCTCGGTATGTCCTTTCTGCCGCCCAAAACCCTTTACTTCACTCACGGTAATGCCACTGACACCGGCTTCTGCCAGGGCGTCGCGCACTGCGTCGAGCTTGAATGGTTTGATGATTGCGGTTACCAGTTTCATGGTCTCCCCCTGAGAAAAGAGCCCACTCAACGAGCGGGCTCATGTCGCGGTTGTCGATTACCAGCTGTAAGAAGCACCAGCCAGTACGGTCGGCTCACACCAATCGGTGAAGAAGCATTCCTGGTCGCTCACGTCGGTACCTACCAGAGAAGCGCTCAGGGCCAGGCCACCGAATTCTTTGCCTACGGATACGGAGTAGTCGATGTAAGAGTCGGCTCCGTCCAGGAAGATTTCTTCATCAAACAGGTTCAGGCCGGCGCTCAGGTCCAGGGAAATGTCGTTGGCCAGGCTGAAGGAGTAGCCGGCGCTCAGGTAATAGAAAGCACCGCTCTGCAGCCAGTAGTCGTCGGAGTAGGCGAAGCCCACAGACGCGTCACCGAAGCTCAGGCTGCCGTACACTTCCTGGTAATCTTCGTCCCAGTCACTGCCGTGGTAGGCGTAGTAGATGTAACCTACGTCGTAGCCCACACCACCGGCGGTTTCACCGGCGTAGCCGCCGTAGAAGTCCTGCTCGAACTTGGTTTCGTCCATGCCGTAGGCGAAATCGACCTGGGAAGCCCAGGTGCCGAGATAAACGCCGTTACCCAGGTCCAGGTCAACACCGGCCTGGATCGCCGGATTGCGGTCATTCTGGGAAATACCGCGGAAGCGGTAGTCGCTGACAACACCAACATTGGCGCTGAAGCTGGGACCAGAATCTTCTGCGGTTGCGGCACTGGAAACGGCCATGGCCAGAACGCTGCCGGATACGATAGCTGCAACCTTGTTATTGAATTTGATTCCCACTTTTTGGTTCTCCTTGATCTCTGTGTGAAATGCTCGTTTTGGTATTTTTATGTTTGCGGCACTGACGTCGCCCGGGAAAAGGCACTGGCCGCACTCGCCCAGGCACTTCACTGAAGACCTATCCCCTGCCTTCGTTACCAGGGCGATTTGCACAGGGGTACTTGCAGACTTAGTGCCAACTTTAAAAAGTTGTCGGGAAATCAGCGGGTTAAGTGAATTTTTCGGCGTTTCGCGGACATCGAAAACGAGGCGGTCACAAAAACTGCGCAAAAACGGTGCGCACCAAAATGACACGCGCACCACCGTCGGGCATCGCGGCAGTGCAGGCTGCAGGGCGTGAACCATCCCGGCGCACCGCAATCGCCGCTTGGTGGTAAAACACCGCTGCGGTAATATTTCGCTTCGTTTTAAGACGGTTTCTTAGTGGAGAATTGCGCGTGGCACGGGACAAATTGCAACAGTTGTTAAGTGAGCTGCAACAACAGGGGGCAGTGATCAGCAGTGACCTGCGCGATGCGCTGGAAGTGGCGATGGGCAAACTGCCGCTGGTAAGCCAGCGCGAATTCGACATTCAGGCAGCCAAGCTCGCCCGCGCCGAGGAAAAACTCGCCGAGCTGGAGGCGCAGGTACGCGCGCTGGAAAGCAGCGTGGCAGGTAAGCTCGACGACTAAACCGCTCGCTTCACACAGTGTAAGCGCTCCAAGGCAGCCAATTTTTCAGGGAAGAAAATGAGCCTATCGATTACCTATGCCCGTGCGCAGCTGGGCGTGCAGGCCCCCCTGGTGACAGTGGAGACCCATCTCGCCAACGGACTCCCGGCATTCAACATTGTCGGCCTGCCCGAGGCCGCGGTGCGCGAAAGCCGCGACCGGGTGCGCAGTGCCATCATCAACAGCCACTTCGAATTCCCCCAGCGGCGTATTACCGTCAACCTGGCCCCGGCAGACCTGCCAAAGGCCGGCGGGCGCTACGACCTCGCCATTGCCCTAGGCATCCTCGCCGCTTCCGGGCAGGTGCCCGGCGAAACCCTAGAGCATTATGAATTTATCGGCGAGCTGGCGCTGTCGGGCAGCCTGCGCCCCATTCCCGGTGCCCTGCCCGCGGCCATGGCCTGTCGCGACAGCAGCCGCACCCTGGTCACCGACACCGACTCCGCCCGCGAAGCGGCTCTGATCGCCACCCCGATCAAATCCGCCAGCACCCTGTTGCAGGTGTGTGCCCAGCTGCACGGCCGCGAGCCGTTGCCCGATGCGGTGCAGGACACCGAACAGGAGGCAGTGATCTGCGCGGACCTGGCCGACGTGCGCGGGCAACTCAAGGCCCGGCGCGCGCTGGAAGTGGCTGCCGCGGGGTCCCATAACCTGCTGTTTTACGGCCCGCCAGGCACCGGCAAGACCATGCTCGCCAGCCGCCTGCCCGGCATCCTGCCGCCGCTGGCGGAGGACGAACTGATTGAAGTGGCCGCGCTCTACTCCAGTGCGGGACTGGAGCGGGTGCGTCAGCGACCGTTTCGCGCCCCACACCATTCCGCCTCGCCCACCGCTCTGGTCGGCGGCGGCAGCACACCCCGCCCCGGTGAGATCAGCCTGGCCCATCGCGGCGTCCTGTTCCTGGATGAAATGCCGGAATTCCCCCGTTCCGCACTGGAGATACTGCGCGAGCCGCTGGAAAACGGCGAAGTGCGTATTTCCCGTGCTCGCGCCCAGGTCACCTTCCCCGCCGATTTCCAGCTGGTAGCGGCGATGAACCCCTGTCCCTGCGGCTATCTCGGCGAGCCCCGCTGCCGCTGTACCCCGGACCAGATCGACCGCTACCGCAATAAATTGTCCGGGCCATTATTGGACCGGATTGATATGCAGGTAGAAGTGGCGAGCATGAGCGCGGGGCAGTTACAGGATGCGCCGGTGGGTGAATCATCAGCGACGGTGCGCGAGCGGGTGCGCACTGCGCGGGACATCCAGCTGCAGCGGCAGGGCAAGATAAACGGTGAATTACAAGGCAATGAACTGGATGCTTACTGCCCGCTGGGCAAAGCAGAAAGCGCATTGTTGCGCGCCTCGGTGGAAAAACTCGGCCTGTCGGCACGCAGTTACCACCGGGTGTTGAAGGTAGCGCGCACGCTCGCGGATTTGGGTGGGCAGAAGGATATCGGCAGCGCCCAGATTGCCGAGGCGCTGGCGTATCGCAATCTGGATCGTAAAACGGTAATGCCCGCTTAGGCGATTGCCCGGGCTACTTGTTGCGAGCCTGTACCAGCCAGCGATCCAGCTGATCCGCAAATGCCTTGCGTTCCTGCTGACCCAGTGGCGGTGGGCCACCGGTGTGCACACCACTGGAGCGCAGGGTTTCCATAAAGTCACGCATGTTCAGGCGTGCGCGGATATTGGCCTTGGAATATTTTTCGCCGCGGGGATTCAGCGCGGTGGCATCCTTGTCGATCACTTCCGAGGCCAGCGGGATATCCGCGGTAATCACCAGATCGCCGGCGGCACACTGGCGGACAATTTCATTGTCGGCCACATCAAAGCCCGCAGTGACCTGCACCGAACGTATGTATTGCGATGGCGGTACCCGCACATGCTGGTTGGCCACCAGCGTCATTTCCGTCTGCGTGCGCTCGGCGGCACGGAACAGGATGTCCTTGATCACCGTGGGGCAGGCATCGGCATCGACCCAGATTTTCGGCATTAATCAGATTCTCGCGGTTGTTGGTCGGCGGGGGCACCCGCATCGCATTTTTTGCACGCCAGTTTGAGCCCCAGCTTACGCTGCCGGCCCTCGCGGGTGGTCACCCAGGGGCGGTTTTGCCAGGGTGGATCGTGGCGCACGTGCTGGTTATGACCGCAGGCCAGTTGCGCTACCCAGTGGCGCTCATCATCGCGGTGATATCCGACTATTGGCTGTTGCATGCCGTTCCCCAGGCTATTCAGCCGCTCTTTATAGACAAATCCCGCTTGCGGCGAAAGCCGCGGCTCGCCGGTCAGAGGAAAACCACCTAAGGCAAAGCCATCCGCGGCGCACGCTGGTAGAATCGCCGCATCTTGTGGCCCCAAATCCGCTGTATCACGACCCAGATTCACCTATGACCAAGCTCAATCCACGCCAGGCGGAAGCCGTGAAGTACATCGACGGTCCCTGTCTGGTGCTGGCCGGTGCCGGCTCAGGAAAAACCAGTGTAATTACACGGAAAATCGCTTATCTGATCGAACAATGCGGCTATCAGGCACGAAACATCGCTGCCCTGACGTTTACCAACAAGGCCGCGCGGGAGATGAAGGAGCGGGTCGGCAAGCTGCTTACCGGCCCCGATGGCAAGAAGTCCAAGGCCTCCCACGGCCTCACCGTGTCCACCTTCCACAACCTGGGCCTGAATATCCTGCGCAAGGAATACCGGGTTGCCGGTTTCAAACCCGGCTTTTCCATTTTTGACTCGGATGACGCCCGCAGTCTGATCAAGGAACTGATGCTGCGCGATGGCGACCTGGACACGGACCTGCTGGACCGGGTGCAGAACCAGATTTCCAACTGGAAGAACGACATGCTGCCCCCGCGCAAGGCGCTGGAGCTGGCCCAGAGCCCGGGCGAGCAGGCCATGGCGGTGGCCTATGGCCGCTACTGTGACGCCCTCAAGGCGTACAACTCGGTGGACTTCGACGACCTGATCATGCTGCCGGTTCAGCTGTTCGACAGTGACCCGGAACTGCTGCAGCGCTGGCGTCGCAAGATCCGCTACCTGCTGGTGGACGAATATCAGGACACCAACAGCTCCCAGTATCTGCTGGTGAAGCTGCTGGTGGGCAGCCGCGGCGGCCTCACCGTGGTGGGCGACGACGACCAGTCGATCTATGCCTGGCGCGGTGCACGCCCGGAGAACATGAGCCAGCTGAAGCAGGACTACCCCAACCTGCGCCTGATCAAGCTGGAGCAGAACTACCGCTCCACCAGCCGTATCCTCAAGGTGGCCAACCACCTGATTGCCCACAACCCGCACGAGTTCGACAAGGCGCTGTGGTCCGACCGCGGGCTCGGCGACGAGATCCGCGTACTCAAGGTGGCCAACGAGAACGAGGAAGCGGAGCGGGTCGCCAATGAGATCTTCCTGCAGAAGGCGCGCCGCGGCTGCCACTTCAAGGACTTCGCGGTGCTCTACCGGGGCAACCACCAGGCGCGCCTGATCGAGATGAAGCTGCAGGAGAACCAGATTCCCTACCAGCTGTCGGGCGGCACCAGCTTTTTTGCCCGCGCCGAGATCAAGGATGTGATGTCTTACCTGCGCCTGCTGGTCAATCCGGACGATGACAACGCCTTCCTGCGCATCATCAACACGCCGCGCCGGCAGATCGGCACCAGCAGTCTCGAAGCCCTGGGCAACTATGCCAAGGGCCGCGAGATTTCCATGCTCAGTGCGTGCAGCGAAATCGGTTTCAAGGAGCACATCACCGAAGCGGGCTACGAGCGCCTGAATCGGTTCGCCCACTGGCTCGAAGGGGTGGCCCGCAACTGCCGCGACAACAGCCCGGAATCCGCGCTGCGCGAGATGCTCGACGATATCGACTACGCCGGCTGGCTGTCGCAAAACGCCAGCAGCGAAAAGGTCGCCGAGAAACGTATGGAGAACGTCTACTGGCTTTTGGACAGCCTGATGAAAACCATGGAGGGCACCGATGACGAACTGGAACAGGACGTGCGCCTGGAACAGGCCATCTCCAAATTGATCCTGCGGGATATGCTCGACCGCCAGGAAGAGGAAGAGGCCACCGACAAGGTGAGCCTGATGACCCTGCACGCGTCGAAGGGTTTGGAATACCCCCATGTGTTCATGATCGGCATGGAAGAAAACCTGCTGCCCCACCGCAACAGCATCGAAGACGACAACATCGAGGAAGAGCGCCGCCTCACCTACGTGGGCATTACCCGCGCACAGAAAACCCTGACCATGACCCTGGCGGGCAAACGCAAGATGTTCGGCGAAAACCAGGACACCACCCCCAGCCGTTTTCTGGAAGAGCTGCCAGAGGAAGACTGCATTTTTGAGGGCTTCGGCAAGGCAACGCCAGAACAGAACCAGGCCAAGGGCGCCGAGACGCTGGGCTCACTGCTGAGCATGTTTGATTAGGGTGAACCCACAAGCCCGACAAAAAAAAGCGCCGCAAAGCGGCGCGTAAGCAGAGAGCTCAAATGGCCCCCGCAGAGTTACGGGCGGGGACCTGGTCCTGTGAGCACAAGGGAGGATGGGTTTAGAAGGTCACGGTGACACCGGCGTAGAAGTAACGCCCCAGCAGCGAGTAGTTGGCGGACCCGTATGAGGTATACGGGTGGTCACGCCAGCTCTCGTCGGTCAGGTTGTTCACCCCGAAGTAGCCTTCGGTACTCTCGGTGAACTGGTAGCCGGTCCACAGGTTGTAATACAGCGAATCCCGGATCACATGGTTTTCATAGCGCTCGGGGTTGCCGTCCAGGTCAATCGGGCCACCTTCGGTGAATTTGGTGGTCAGGCGCATGGTCAGGTCGGCCACGGAATAGGTGGTGGCAAAATCCGCTTTCCATTCCGGGGTGCGGTACTGGCCCACATAGTCGGTGGTGCTGGATTCCCCGGCCACCGTGTTGGTGTAGGAACTTTCGATCAGGCGCGTGCCCAACAGGTTGAGGCGCAGGTCACCCGGCAGGCCCAGGGTGTCTTCAAGGCTGAAGCTGTAATCCAGCTCGAGGTCCACACCGCGGCGGCGGGCGGCGTCTGCGTTGACGTAGGTATCGCGCACGGAATACACATCGCCATTGTCCTCGCGCACGACCTGCGCGCAGAAGTCGTTGTTGATGGTTTCCGAGTCAACACACATGGCCAGGTTGGTGCCCGCGCCGAAGCGCACGATCATGTCCATCATGTCGATGTCGAAATAATCCACCGATACATTCAGGCCCTCTACAAACGTCGGGGTGAAGACCAGGCCCGCGGTGAAGGTGGTGGCCTCCTCTTCCTTGAGCTGGTCGTTGCCCTCGGAAATCACGCGCCCCCGGCGTCCCTTCAGGTTGGAATCCCAACCGTCCTCAATACCCAGTGCCTGACAGTTGGCCTTGCGGCGCCCGTCGTCCGGGCCACCGTCGATTTCCAATACATCACAGGGGTCGGTCAGATCGCTGTAGCCAATGCTGGTGCCGAGGAACATTTCACCCAGCTGCGGCGCGCGCACCGCTTTTGACAGTACCGTGCGGAACCGCACGCTGTCGTTAAACGCCCAGTTCAGGCCGGTTTTCCAGCTGGTGAAGTTGGCGGACTCGGTGGAGTACTCGGCACCGCGCACCGCCGCCTCGAACTCGACGCTTTGTGCCAGCGGCGCCTCGCGCAGCAGCGGCACCAGCAGTTCCGCATAGACTTCATGCACGTTGCGGCTGGCGTTGTCGATGGAGGTCTGCTGTGAAGACAAAACGCCGGACTGCCACAGCTCCGAGGGCTGGTAGTCGAGGCTTTCGTAACGGGTTTCCAGGCCGGTGCTGAACATGACCGAGCCGGCAGGCAAGGCGAACAGGTCACCGCTCAGGTTGGCCGCAAAGGTGTGCTGCTCAACATCGGTAGTGGTGGTGTGACGGGTCATCACGTAATCCAGCACTTCCTGCGAGGCCGGCGCAAACGGCGAGAAGCTGGCACAGCTGCTGGTTTCCTCACAGGGGCCAATCAGCTGGAAGGTACCGGTGTCGATGCGGTCATAGCGCAGCTTGTTGCCCTGTTCCAGATCCGCCGAGGTGAAACCGGTGGCCAGATAGGTGTCCCAGTTCCAGCCATTATCGAATTCGCCGGTGAGGTTCACGGTGGCGGCGACGTACTCCCGGTCATTGGTGTGCCAGCGGGGGCCGGCCTCGTCGAAGGTGTAGGGAATCTTCAGCCAGCTGTCACCGTAGTCGGCGAGCACCTGCTGCACGCCCTCGGGAATGGCGATGCCGTTGGCCTCCAGGTCGCTGACCTGGTGCCAGTCAGCCCAGATGAAATCCGGGTCGATCTCATCGTAAGACTCGGTTTTGGAATAGGTCAGGTCGGCGATGATGCGGGTGCTGTCGCTGATGTCGTAGTGGCCGCGGAAGTAGGTGTTCAGGCGCTCGTAGGGGCCGCGGGCAAAGTTGTACGCATTGGGGTCGTAGCCGCTGCCATCGGTGACCATCCAGCCGTTGACGATACTGGTGGCCGGCGTGCGCAGGCTGGCTTCGCTGCCATCCAGCTGGAACCAGTCCACATCACCCGCCGCCGCATTCCACACCGCAAACGCATTGCCGTCGATGTTGAAATCTGGATAGGTGATGTTGTTGTGGATGATGTAATCCTTGATGCCGTCGTTGGGGCCGGTGTCGCCCGGGTTGGGCAGGTAACGGGTGCGCCCGGCAGCGGATTTGCGGTCGCGGTAGGCGAGCGGCTTTTCCTTGAAATAATCCACCGAGGCGGCGAAGTTGCCGCGGCCGTCGGCAAAGTTTTCCCCAAGCGTCAGGGTGATGGACTGGTTGGCACCGCCACCGGCCTCCGACTCACCCACCTGGCTGCGCAGGGAAATGCCCTCGTAGTCGTCTCTCAGAATAAAGTTCACCACCCCGGCCACGGCATCGGCACCATACACCGCGGAGGCACCGCCGGTGAGCACTTCCACCCGTTCCACCAGCTCGCTGGGGATCATGCCAATTTCACTCACCATGGTGTTGTCGTCGGCGGTGACCTGCACCGGGCGGTGGCCATTGACCAGAGTCAGGGTGCGCTTGACACCCAGGTCGCGCAGGTCGAGCGCATTCAGGCCCGAGTTGCCGAAGGAGTAGCTGCCACTGGTGGCGTCAAAGCCGGCACCGAACTGCGGCATGGTGGACAGCACTTCGTTCAGGTTCAGCTCACCGCTCATCTTGATCGCTTCCTTGCCGATCACCGAGGTGGGCGAAGGTGTGTCAAAGGTGGAGCGCTGAATACGCGAGCCAGTGACCACCACTTCTTCGAGGGCGGCATCGCCTTCCCACTGGTCGTCCTGAGCATTGTCCTGTGCGTAAAGCAGGGTGCTGTGACTGGTGGCCGCGGCGATGGCCAGCGCGAGCAATTTCTTTGAGGCGTGCATGGTACGTTTCCCCTAGATAGCGTGTTAAATTTATTCTTGTGCGCAAAAGCAAAATAAGCCTAACACAATTTATTTTGTGCGCAATAGTAAAATTGGCCGGGGAAATTGGCGGACGAGGGGGGATTGGGGACGCGATCGGTCAGGCGCGCGCCATTCGGGCACACCAAACCAGCTTTGTTACAGGCACAAAAAAAGCCGCTCAATGAGCGGCTTTTTTTGAAGCTGAGTAAGTGGTTGCTTACTTGCTGCCATCCACCAGGTGGTCAACAGCGGCTTTTACTTCGTCATCCGAGCAGGTCATACACAGGCCCTTGGCCGGCATGGCGTTAAAGCCCTGGATGGCGTGGGTGTAGAGGGTATCCATGCCCTGAGCGATACGCGGGCTCCAGGCAGCGACATCACCCAGTTTCGGGGCGCCGGCTGCACCCGTGGCGTGACAGGCCGCGCAATGCGCGCTGTATACGTCGTCACCACTGCGCGCGCCACCGGTGGAAGCACTGGCCGCCGGGGCGGCAGCTGCACAGGCTTCGCCTTTCATACAGGTTTTGCCGGACGGTGCGATACGCTCAGCGATCTGCTCATCCACAGACTGGGCCACCGCGACTGCCGCGCCGGCCACCACGGCCAGCGCCGCTACAAAATTCAGTACAACTCTCATCAAATCCCCCTGAAGGCCTGTTTTCGCGGCCTGACGTATTCCGGCTGAGGTGCCACATACTTCTACCAGCCGCGCATTATAAGCATAGCGCCGCATTCTGCGAAGGCCTGCGCCGACATCTCTCGCTGCACCGTCCTGCGGCACTGGATTACAAGCCCCGTGCCCGACACTCCCAGAGCGACCCGCGACCCGCGGATTCTCGGATCCGAACCGGGCCCCAGCGGGTAGCTACACTGATTGGGATTGCTGGAAATACATCGTGTAAGACTATCGAGTAAGACTAAGGATGGTACTCCCCATGCACCGGACCCAAGGCATCGTGCCCAGCCTCTCCCTGATCCCGTCATTAGCGGTTCTGGTTTTCCTGGCTGCGCTGCCAGCGCCAGCCAGCGCCACCGAAGGTGGTATCGGCTACTATGTGCCGGGCGCCATGGCCACCCTGATCGACCGCGCACCGGTGCAACAAGGCTGGGTGTTCAAGCCCCAGTACATGCACTACGAGGGCGATTTTGGCACCGCCTCCGAGACCCCCGTGGCCGGTGTGGTGGCACTGGGACTGGATGTAGAAGTCGATGCCGTGGTGCCTGGGCTCACCTACACCTTCGACAACAAAGTACTCGGTGCCGACTACACCATCGGCGCCTTCGCCTCCTGGGTGGACGTGACTGTTACCGGCACCGTGGAGAGCAGCCTCGGCAACTTTAGCCGTCGCGATTCCGTCTCCGGGCTAGGCGACACAACCTTGATACCGGCTCTCATGGCCTGGCAGGAAGGCTGCTGGCAGTACAACTTTGCCCTGTCGGTACATGCACCTACCGGGGACTATGAGGTGGGGCGACTGGCCAACGAGGGGCTGAATTACTGGGCGATCGACCCGGTGGTGGGTATCGCCTACAGCAATCTGGAAGCCGGTTTCAACGCTTCGGTGTTTACCGGGGTGATGTTCAATGATGAAAACCCGGATACGGACTACCGCAGCGGCCGCACCTTTCACCTGGATGCAAGTGTGCAGCAGATGATCAAGGCCGGTTCCGGGTTTGTCACCCTCGGCCTCAACGGATTCTGGGCACAGCAATTCAGCCCGGACCGCAACCCGGGCCCGGGGATTTTCATCGATGAATTCAAAATGCGCTCATCCGGTATCGGCCCGGTGATCGGCTACATGCTGCCCATGGGCACCGACAATATCCTGCTGGAACTGAGCTGGCTGCCGCAGACCGATACCCGCAACAGCCCGGAAGGGGACTATGTGTGGTTCAAATTTGCCTACCAGTGGCAGTGACGACACAGCCGTAACCGGCCCGCGGCTATTCGCCCTGCACGGCCTCCACCGCGTAGGGCATCTGGTCGCGATAGGTTTCCCAGCCCTCCACTAGCGTATCCACTACGCGGCTGCCTACCCGGTAGGCGCTCTCCAGCGATAGCTGCAGCCCGGCGTAATCCTCACCCTCGCTGAGCAGGCTTTCCGCCGCGGTCATGCCCGGGTGCGGCACGGTAAAATTGCTCGCCGTGCGCAGCACCATCAGGCGGTCGTAGTCTGCCCGCCCCGCGCGGTCGAGATAGAACAGGGACTGGGCGGTGCCGGTGTCTTCCATCGCCGAGGAGACAAAACGGCCCTGCCCCTCGGTCCAGTAATCCACCCAGCGGTTGGCCCAGCGGTTCAGGTAGTCCCCGTGCCAGAAGGTCATGCCGGCCAGGTTGTCCCCCTTCAACACAAACGGCTTGCGCTGCGCATTAGGGAAATCGGTGAATGCCTTGCGGTTTTCGGCGATGGTCGCATCGTCGCCGAGCTCGGTATCCTTGGTCAGTTGGTAGGCCCACTCGGTGAGGTCGCCATTGATACGGAATACTTCGCCCAGGTTCGGCGGACGTTTTTCCGGATAGGGCCCCTTGCTGAACAGCGGGAAAATGCCCGTCGACCAGTCTTCCGGCAATTCGCGGCTGTCGATCTCGTGCATCAGGTCGCCGTCCACCAGCCACTCCGCCCAGGCCGCGGAACCAATGGACGCATCGGCCGGGTCGAACCCGGAGATGCCGGCCACCAGCCAGTAGGCCTTGCTGAGATCGAAGCGCGGATCCAGCCCCAGCGCCATCACCGCGGAGGCGGATTTGTTGGTGCCCATGCCGGTCACCATGCCCAGCACCCCGGTCTCGGGATTCAGAAACAAATCGTGATGGGACTGCGGAAAGGCAAAGCGCTGGCTCAGCTGCTGACGCTCTTTCCACAGCTGGAATTCACCGGCGGTATCCCCCTCGTCCTCGCCGATTTCGAACATATTCACCACCACGACTTTAATCGGGATGGGCTCGGTTACCGGGCCGGCTGCGTCTTTTCCGCAGCCTGTCACCGTTAGCAGCGCAAGCAATACAAGTAAAGCGCGGGAAAGATGCGATTGACAGAGAGCTTTTTTAAACATCATTTTTCTCTTGGTTTTTCAAACAAATTAGTGAGCGGCCATCACCGGTGTGGAAAAGTCACACAGCGCATATTTCTGGCAGATAAAGCCGTGACTGCGCGGCACCACGTCGCTGAGCCCCTGCATACCCGAGCGCTGAAAACGCTTCTGAAAGCGTTCCAGACGACGCGCATAATCCTGCAGCAATTCCTGTTTGGTTTCGTCGCCGACAAAACTGTGCTTGAGGGAATTGCGGGCGAGAGAGGTGAGTTCCTCCCATGACAGGTTGAACTCTTTGACCGCGACAAAATATTCATCGGTCATGTTGGAATCCCACATGCCGCGATCATCGGTCGACAGCGCAACGGGAATACCCATGCGCAGGTATTCCGGGAATGGATGCTCCCGGTAATCATCCACATACTCCAGCAACAGGTTGCTGATCAGGTTGATTTCCACCAGGTAGTCGCTGTTGCGCATCAGCAACAGCGTATCCGGATCGTCGATCAGGTTAACGCCGTGGCCGATACGGGTGGCGCCCAGCAACAGGGTGTCGCGCACATGGTAATTGGGCTCATCCACTTCACCGGCATGAATCGCCAGCGGAACGCCGGGAATGTCCCGACGCAGTTTGCGCAGGGTCGGCAGAAAACGTCGCGGGTGGCCCTTGTCGTTGTCCTCGCGGCCAACCATGTTGATGCCCACAAACAGGTCCCGGTTGGCATCCACAAAACGGTAGATCCACTCCAGGTCCTCTTCCGCATTGTCGATAAAGCGCAGCAGGTAATACTGCATGCGCGCGGTCACTCCGGTGGCCACCGCGTCGGGTTCCGCCAGACGCTGGCGAAAAATATCTGCCACTTCGTCCGGGGCAAAGGTGCTGCCGTCCGGTCGGGTATAAAAGCGGGTTCCCTCCATGGTCTCGAGATACGTCAGCCCCTCGCGGGCGAAGGCCTGCATGTTTTTCACCAGCATTTCCGCATTGATATACGGGTTGCGGCCAAGCTCGTTGAGACGCTGCCAGTGGGTCTGGAAAAATTCCTCGCGGCCCTCGTGCTGTTTATCCAGCCGCAGACTGTCCATCCAGGCGGTTTTCTCCGCGGCATTCAGTGCGCTGATTTTTTTGTATTCGCCCTGCTCACAATCAGAAAGCTTCTTATAAGAGGATGCCTGTAGATTGCGAAAGTACAGCAGGTAAGGCGCGAAGCCGAACATGTCCTGGCCGTAACCCGCACAGTTATCGATGCGTACGCGGGTGTAATATTCGTAGCCGCGATTCAGAGTTTTATCCGTGGCCAGCTCATACCACCACTCACTGAAATTGGAACCGGTCAGGTGGTTGTGCAGGTCGCCTCCCTTGGGAAGCGCGTACAGAAAGCGGTAGAGATCGCGGTCGTCCGCGGAACGCTTGAACGTTTCAAACCAGTGTTCCCGGACACCGGCGGCGGCATCTGCCGCAAACCCCAGCAGCGCGAACAGGCAACCGATCGCAGGAATCACAGGAATCACAGAAAGAAATACGGAGCGGCGCCCCCGGGTGTTTCTCACAATCAATCTCCGGCATCAGGCCAAACAACGAACCCGGTGAAAGCCTCAACTGGCGAGACTTTACCGGGCTAAACCACGATCCCAGATTCACCGGCGCAAACACCTGCAACGGTTTTGCGCGGTATCCGGTTCGCGAGATATGCGCACACTTTAGAAGTTCTTGCGGAACTCCACGCCGAGAATACGCGGGTCATTGACGAACCCGGTGAGGTTGTTGAAGTCGATCTGGCCCTTGATATTTTCTTCATCGGTGATGTTGCGGCCGAAGAAGGCCAGCTCGTAATCACCGGAGAAGCTGGTGTAACCGGCGCGCAGCCCGCCTTCAAACTGACTATCGATGGTGTATTCCTGCGCGCTATACAGGGCCAGGTGGGTTTCCCCCTGATAGGCCCAGTCGGTGTAGAAGAAGGCCTCGCCATCGTTGCCAATGGGCAGGCTGTAGCGCAACGTGAAGTTGAATACCGTTTCCGGTGCAGACTGGAAGGGGTTGCCGTCGATCAGCGCCAGGCCATCGCTGGTCAGCGGGTCGGTCACGGTGCACTGGCCCGAGCCACAGGGCGCGGTGCTGAGGTCCGCATCCTGAATGTCGGTATCGGCAAGGCCGGCACCGGCGGTAATCAGTAGGTTTTCACTGGCTACCCACTCCAGGTCCACTTCAAAGCCCTTGCCCACGCCTTTGTCCGCATTCAGCAGGCGGTTGAAGTTGCCACCGCCACCCACCGCGGTGAGCTGGATGTCGTCAATCTCGTAATAGAATACGGCGGTGTTCAGGCGCAGGGTGTCCTGTAACAGGTCGGCCTTGTAGCCCAGTTCAAATGACGTGATGGTTTCCGAGTCCGCCACCGAGGGGCTGCCCTCGAAGGCCACATCGCGGGCCTGGATAGACTGCGCGCGGAAGCCCTCCGACAGGCGCGCATAGACGCTGGCGTCGTCATCCAGCGCGTAATTGAGGCTGGCCTCCCAGCTGAGCTGGTCATCGTCGATCTCTACCGGAGCATAATCCTGTATCGCGGCAGCGCCGATCACCAGCGCAAAGCCATCCACATTCTGCTCGCCCACTACCAGCGACTTTTCATCATAGGTGTAACGCACGCCCACGGTGCCGGTCAGCGCGTCGCTGAAGTCATAGGAAGTCTGACCAAACAGGGCCCAGGAAGTATTGCCGTGGCTGACGGTGGTTGCGCCGAAGAAGCCATCGATACTGGTGACATCGAGATCGGCGTCGTAGTAGAAGCCACCCAGCTGCCACTGCAGGGGATCCGGTGTGTCGCTGGCCAGGCGAATTTCCTGGGTGACCTGGGACACGTCCGCCTGGTCTTCGGTAACCGCGCCAAACGGAATAAAGCCCGGGCCGTCGCCGGCGACACCGCCGTCGATGTCGCCCTTACTGGAGCCCTCGGCGCCTTCGTAGGCGGAAATGCTGGTCAACACCACGTCACCCAGATCCCATTCGAGCTTCAGGGACGAGCCGGCACTCTCGTACATCTGCGGGTTGTTGTCGCCATCATCGAAATACACCGAGTCGCGGTCAAACGTCGGGTTGAGCTCCCCCTGTTCACCCTGCTCGTAGATATTCGCGCGGAACACACTGGCGGTGCCATCGAGGTCGCGCTGATGCACATTGAGCAACGCGGAGAAATCTTCCGAAGGGGTCCACAGCAACTGCCCACGCACCGCCAGTTCGGTAAAGCCGCCCAGAGCATCCTCTTCACCGCTATAGGTGTTGTCGATCCAGTCACCGCGCTCCTGTCGCAGGACGGACACGCGACCGGCCAGTTCGCCATCCACCAGCGCGCCGCCAAACGCGCCTTCTACATTCGCGGTACCCAGCTCGCCGGCACCGACCTTCATGTAGCCGGTGTTTTCCATAGTGGGCTTGCGGCTATCAAACTTGATCACCCCGGCGGTAGTGTTGCGCCCGAACAGCGTGCCCTGGGGGCCGCGCACCACTTCCACCTGCTCCACGTCAAAGACCGGGAAGCTTTTCAGCACCACGTTTTCCTGCACCACATCGTCGAAGATGATGGACACCGGCTGTGACGCGGCGAGGTCGAAATCCGAATTGCCCAGCCCGCGAATATAAAAGCGCGGCGCGGCGCGGCCATTGGAGGACTCGGCGTAGAGGTTCGGCACCCGGGCCGCCAGGGCGAGAATGTCGTCGCCGGCGGCAAACACACTGTCAAAGCGCTCACCGGACAGCGCCGCGACCGAAATCGGCACTTCCTGCAAACCTTCCGCGCGCTTCTGTGCGGTGACCGTGACCTCTTCCAGCATCGCCGGTTTGCGTTTCGCCGCGGCGGTATCGTCGCTTGCGGCGGCAAACGCCGCGTGCGGCAGGGTTGCGGCGATGGCCGTGGCGAGGAGAGTCGGGGTGATAGCCTTGCTCATTGGGTCGGTTCCTTTGCAGGATCCCGGGGCTACTCACCCGGAATCCTCGGTTCTCGTTATCGTGTGCTCTTGATATGCACTGGCGCCGCTGCGATACCGCGCGGCCGCTCAGGGTCACACTCACAAGAGCAACGAACGTGCCACTTGCGCCACCGTCGCCCACGCCCGGCCATTCGCGCCCGAAACCCGACCTACCCACTGATATTCGTCATGTTTCGGGCACATAAGCCGGCGGAGTACTTTTGCCCAGGAACCGTCAGTCCCGGCGCCAAAGCCCCCGAAAACCCGTCGGCGCCCGCTAAAGCACCAATTTGGTGCCTACCGCCCAAATCGGGGCGCCAGCGTTGTACACATCCACTGGCCAGCACCTGCACAAAACCCCAATCGCCGCTTTGCCCCATCCGGGTGCTTCTGTATAATCCGCCTCCGCGCCGGCATCGCCGTGGCGCGTAACAACCGCCCGTAGCTCAGCTGGATAGAGCGTCGCCCTCCGGAGGCGAAGGTCAGAGGTTCGAATCCTCTCGGGCGGGCCATATAAAAGAAAAGGCCACCCAACGGGTGGCCTTTTCTTTTATACCGTCCCAAGCCCGAGGGCTTCGCCCAACTCCCAGGTTCGAGCCGGAGGCGCAAAGCGCCGGAGACCA
This sequence comes from Microbulbifer sp. Q7, assembly GCF_001639145.1. Classification (NCBI taxonomy): domain Bacteria; kingdom Pseudomonadati; phylum Pseudomonadota; class Gammaproteobacteria; order Cellvibrionales; family Microbulbiferaceae; genus Microbulbifer; species Microbulbifer sp. Q7. The sequence continues at coordinate 284,629 of NZ_LROY01000001.1, forward strand.
GCGACCGAAGGGAGCTCATCCTCTCGGGCAGCCATCTCTCATATACCACCCCAAGCCCGAGGGCTTCGCCCAACTCCCAGGTTCGAGCCGGAGGCGCAAAGCGCCGGAGACCAGCGACCGAAGGGAGCTCATCCTCTCGGGCAGCCATCTCTCATATACCACCCCAAGCCCGAGGGCTTCGCCCAACTCCCAGGTTCGAGCCGGAGGCGCAAAGCGCCGGAGACCAGCGACCGAAGGGAGCTCATCCTCTCGGGCAGCCATCTCTCTTATACCACCCCAAGCCCGAGGGCTTCGCCCAACTCCCACTCTCAATTTTCGCTATTGATCGCTATCCAGTTCTCATCGGCCTTGCCAATATTGACCTCGACGTCTCTCTCCCAAATCTCGAACGATTTCTTGTTGTTGTTCAGGTAAAGACGACCATCAATAATCACCCAACTATCCGGGCGCGGAGGCGCCTCAAAACCCCTCGCCATGGCGTACGAGCAGTGCCCACCATAGGCCGGGATGTACTTCTCCGGATGAGCGGCAAACAGCTTGCGATTTTCTTCACTTGCGAAGCGCCAGGTAACCTCGCCCCACTCGTAAGTGATGTCAGGTGAACCTTTCACCGCTTTTTCACCCGGCGCGAGGCTGAAATAGGCCACCACATCAGCGCCCTTCAGGGCATCGCGGAAAAAGTGTGAATAGATATTTATACTGGCTGGGATTTCTACGGCATCATGCAGACTCTCGGCGATTTCATTGTTATCCGCCAGCGCGAGGGAAGAGGCAAACAGCAGGAATATCGCCAAAGTAGTACTTCGAAACATAGAACCCCCTTGAGAGTCTTGTGAAACGTGCGTTACTTATTATCGGCAAGCAAATCAACCAATCTGCTCGAGTGTATGACAAGAGCGCTTCTTTAGCGAGCACCGCACCAATATGGATACTTCGTGATGGATACTTTGTATTAGTACCAGCAATTTAAGGCAATCCGCGATATTGGAATTGAGTCATTCCTCCATTGGTACGTCAATGAATAGGAACTGATAGCGCCCCAGCCAAAAAAATCCAGCCAAGGTGAACGCTATTTCCCCTACCGGGTAACCATCAAAGTGACCCACTAAAAATTTCTATATCGATGTCGCTTTAACAATAAAAGGAAAACTGCTGTGAAGAAAATTCTAAAACGCACCGGCATCGGACTGTTCGGTATGGTCATGGCCAGCGGCGCGCTCGTCGCCCACGAGTGGTACGCTGAGAAACCGTTCTTTTTCCGCGTGCTACTCGACAGGCAACTGGTCAAGGTCGCCATCGACAGTCCGGAGATGCTGACCTCACTCGGTTTTCTCGAATCCCTGGGTATCAGAGGCCACAATGCAAAACTGGATGAGATCAGCCCGGAAAAAACCGATGCGATGTTCGCGGACGTCAAGGTGTTCCGGCAAACCCTCGATACGTATGAGGGTTTGAATGAAAGCCAGGAGCTGAGTAGAGAGGTTGCCGCCTATCTGGCTGACATGATCATTGATGCGGAACCTTTCCGGTACCACACCTACCCAGTCAATCAGCTATTTGGCGTACAGAACGGATATCCGAGCTTCATGGAAGCCCAGCATCAGGTACACGTGCTTGAGGATGCAGAAAATTATCTGTCCCGTTTGCAGGCTGTAGAATTGAAATTCGCACAGTTGCTTGACGATCTCCGTGTGCGCGAGGAGCGCGGTATCGTTCCTCCGCGCTTTGTAATCCAACGGGTGCTCGATGAAATGCGCGGATTCGTGGAAACCCCGCCGAAGGAAAACATTCTCTACGTATCTCTGCAAAAAAAGCTTGATGAAGCGGAGGCTATCCCCGCCGAAGATCGCGCTGCCGCCCTGGCGAAAGCCGAAATTCGTATTCAGGATTATGTCTACCCGGCCTACCAGGACCTGATTGGATACTTTGATAATCTTTCCGATCGCGCAGGCTCACAAGATGGCTACTGGCACCTGCCGAACGGGAGTGAGGCCTACCAGCTTGCACTGAAAATGTTTACGACTACCGATTACACCGCCGATGAAATCCATAACCTTGGCCTGTCGGAAGTGGAGCGCATCCAGGGCGAAATGCTGGATATTCTCGCCAGCCAAGGCATTAATACCGATGAGGGCTTTACTGCGGCGATGGCCGACCTGTCATCGCGTCCAGAGTTCTACTACGAAGACAGCGATGCTGGCCGCGCGCAAATTCTGGAGGATTACCAAAAGATTCTGGACGAGATCAACGCGGGGCTCGACGACGCCTTCCGTGTACGCCCGGAAGCGGGTATGGAAGTGGTAAGAATTCCGGAATTCAAGGAAAAGACTGCGCCCGGTGCCTACTACCAGCAACCGGCCATTGACGGCAGTCGCCCCGGGCGTTTCTTTGCCAACCTACACGACATCAAGGCGACACCGAAATTTGGCATGCGCACACTCGCCTATCACGAGGGCATTCCCGGGCACCACTTCCAGATCGCGGTGGCAATGGAGCTGGAAGGTATGCCGCTGATACGCCGTATGGCCCCATTTACCGCTTACACCGAGGGCTGGGCGCTGTATGCCGAGCAGGTGGCCTGGGAGCTGGGCTTCCAAGACGATCCGTTCGATAACATCGGCCGCCTCGGTGCCGAGCTTTTCCGCGCTGTACGTTTGGTCGTAGATACCGGGATTCACCACAAGCGCTGGACCCGAGAACAGGCAATCGAATACATGCTGATCAATACCGGTATGGCGGAGAGTGACGTGACTGCGGAAATCGAGCGTTATATCGTCATGCCAGGTCAGGCGACTGCGTACAAGATCGGCATGCTCAAAATCCTGGAACTCCGCGGGAAGGCCAAGCAAGCACTCGGTGAGCAGTTTGACCTCCGGGATTTTCACGATGTTGTACTGAAAAATGGTGCGGTGCCGCTGGATATTCTGGAAAAGATTGTCGACAGCTATATTGCAGACACCCGAGCCTCCGGACTCAATACCGCTACCAGCAACACTAAACGCGATAGCGCTGCATAACAGTACTGGCAATGCCAAATAGGTTCTGCGTGAGTCCTGGCCATTCAGGTAGTCACGCAGAACGTATTGCGGACAGTAGAGAGGCTACCCGGAAAAACTTGCCATAGCACAGGGTCATTTTTGCCGCTATTCCCTCTTGGGAAGTTCATCATCGATTTCCACAATACGCCGATCATAGAAAAAATGTGCATTGGATTGAAATGCCGTAGGCAACTCACCGGGATTACATTTCCGAAATAACAATTGCGACACCAACTTCCACCCCATGGCATTGGTGTTGTACAGCACATCACCGCAGCGTTTGCAAAATACCCGCTTCATTCTCTTGCTGGGATGCTGGTACTCGACCACATTTTCCTGCCCCTGCGCGATCTCAACCTTCTCAGGCTCCCAAGCAATAATCGAGTGGTAAGGTACCTGTAACAACTCGCGGCAATCCTCACAGTGGCAGAAAGCATGTACTTTCGGGTCGCCCGTGATGGTGACTTCCACCGCGTGACAGTCGCAACGCACTTTACTGGTCCGCATCTTACATTCCCTGTTTTTTGCAGAATTCATCCATAGACTCGGTCCGTTTCACCCACCATCTCATGCACGCAGGTCAAACCGGTCCGCATCCATGACCTTCGCCCAGGCTGCCACAAAATCCTCTACGAATTTTTCCCGGCTGTCGTCCTGTGCATATACCTCGGCATAAGCGCGAAGTATGGAGTTGGAGCCAAATACCAGATCCACCCGCGTTGCGGTCCACTTCACCTGATCCGTGTTGCGGTCGCGAATTTCGTAAAGGTTTTTGCCAACCGGCTTCCAGGTATTCCCCATGTCTGTCAGGTTCACAAAGAAATCATTGGTCAGCTGGCCCTTGCGGTCCGTGAAGACACCGTGGGCGGTGCCGCCGTAATTGGTGTCGAGCACGCGCATGCCGCCCACCAGTACGGTCATTTCCGGTGCGGTAAGGCCCAGTAGCTGGGTGCGATCCAGCAACATTTCTTCCGCTTGAACCACATAGTCTTTCTTCAGCCAGTTGCGATAGCCATCGTGCAGTGGCTCCAGCACCTCAAAGGCCTCCGCGTCGGTCATCGCGTCGGTGGCATCGCCGCGGCCGGGGGAGAAAGGCACGGTGATCGCAACACCTGCCGCCCTGGCTGCCTGCTCTACCCCGAGGTTGCCGGCCAGCACGATGGTATCCGCCAAACTCGCACCACTTTCCGCAGCGATGGGTTCCAGCACTGACAAGACTTTAGAAAGGCGCTCCGGCTCGTTGCCAAGCCAGTCTTTTTGCGGCGCCAGGCGAATGCGCGCACCATTTGCACCGCCGCGCTTGTCCGAGCCGCGATAAGTGCGCGCACTGTCCCAGGCGGTGGCCACCATTTCCGCAATGCTCAGGCCACTGGCGGCGATCTTGGCTTTTACCGCATCGACGTCATAGCCGGTACTGCCGGCGGGTACCGGGTCCTGCCAGATCAGGTCTTCCTGAGGCACATCCGGGCCGATATAGCGCGCTTTCGGGCCCATGTCGCGATGGGTGAGTTTGAACCAGGCGCGGGCAAAGGCGTCTGCGAGCGCGGCCGGGTCTTTGTAGAATTTCTCGGAAATTTTGCGGTATTCCGGGTCCATCTTCATCGCCATATCGGCGTCGGTCATGATCGGCGTGGTGCGTATCGAGGGGTCTTCGACGTCTACCGGCTTGTCTTCCTCCCGGATGTCCACCGGCTCCCACTGCCAGGCACCGGCCGGGCTTTTCTTCGGCTCCCACTCGTGGTTGAGCAGCATCTCGAAGTAGCCGTTATCCCACTGCGTGGGATGGGTGGTCCAGGCACCTTCCAGGCCACTGGTGACCGCATCGCGCCCGACACCGCGCTTGCTCTTGTTGAGCCAGCCAAAGCCCTGGTCTTCCAGCTCACCCGCTTCCGGTTCCGGGCCGAGCAGCGCAGCATCACCATTGCCGTGGGTTTTGCCCACGGTGTGGCCGCCGGCAGTGAGAGCCACGGTTTCTTCATCGTCCATGGCCATGCGGGAGAATGTGACACGCACATCGTGGGCGGTCTTGATTGGGTCCGGGTTGCCGTCCACGCCCTCCGGGTTCACGTAGATCAGCCCCATCATTACCGCCGCCAGCGGGTTTTCCAGGTCGCGCTCGCCGGAATAGCGGCTGCCCTCACTACCAGTAGGCGCCAGCCACTCTTTTTCCGAACCCCAGTAGGTGTCGATTTCCGGGTGCCAGATATCCTCCCGTCCAAAGCCAAAGCCGAAGGTTTTCAGACCCATGGATTCGTAGGCGATGGTGCCGGCATAGGCTATCAGGTCTGCCCAGCTCAACTTGTTGCCATATTTTTTCTTGATCGGCCACAGCAGCCGGCGGGCCTTGTCCAGGTTGCCATTGTCGGGCCAGGAATTCAGTGGCGCGAAACGCAGGTTGCCGGTTCCCGCGCCACCACGCCCATCGGCAATGCGATAGGACCCGGCCGCATGCCAGGTCATCCGAATCATCAGGCCGCCATAGTGGCCCCAATCCGCCGGCCACCACGCCTGGCTGTCGGTCATCAGCGCGTGCAGGTCTTTTTTGAGTGCCGCGTAATCCAGCGTTTTGACCGCTTCCCGGTAATTGAAGTCGGCGCCCATCGGATTCGGCTTGCGGTCGTGCTGGTGCAATATGTCCAGATTCAGTGCCTTCGGCCACCAGCCCATTACCGATGCGCCGCTGTTCGTGAGGGCACCGTGGGCAACCGGGCACTGGCCGCGCGACTGTGTTGTGCTTTCCGTCATGGTCCGAATCCTTTTGCTGAGCGATCAATGCGTGTTATTTGTTTAGGCCAATTGCAGATGGCTGCGCGGATGCAGCCGCACCTTGCGCTAGCCTTTGACAGCTCACTATGGCGCCACTCGCCGGTGCCGGTGTCCGCTTAAGCGCCAGAATTTCCCGGCCAGCGGCCTGCGCCTTGCCACCAAGAAAACGAAAACCTGTGCATACAGTTATCCACAACCAGGTTCCCCACAGTTTCGCGGGATAGACCTGTGCATATCTACTGGATATCCCGCAGCGGGCCAGTGGTGCCGTCGACATGGCTGTGGCGGTTAAATTTGCGGCAGCAGACGCGGCAAGATCCAGAGGGCGACCTGCCGCTGGTGAACTGGCTCAGTGCTCGATCGTCAGCACCACCTTGCCCACTGAAGCACCACTGCGCAGATGTTCGATGGCCTCGTGGGCGCGGGCAAACGGAAACTCACACCCCACATGCGGAGCCGGCAGGCCCAGCCCAGCGCAGCCATCCAGTAATTCCTCGAACAGGGCCTGCTCCTGCCACAGCCAGATGAGGTTGAAGGCGAGCACGGATTTATTGCTGCTGATCATGTCCATCACGTCGTAACGTGGGCGTTTTAGGTACAGCCAGGCCGCCTTGAGCCAGTTGGGTTTGTCGCCGGGAGTGAATTCGGCCGCACCGAATACCACCAGCCGCCCGGTGGGTGCCAGGGCGGCGAAGGACTGCTTCTGGATTGCGCCGCCGATGCCATCGAGTACCGCGTGTAGCGGTCGCCCGTTCAGTTGTGTGTGTAGTTGTTCGGCAAAATCGTTGCCACGTAGGATGACTTCGGAAAACCCCTGCTCGGCGAGAAACGCGCGCTTGCTTTGGGCGCTGACGGTGCCGATGGGGATGGCCCCCATCTGCGCGGCCATACGCATGGCCTGCAAGCCGACGCCGCCGGCGGCGCTCTGGATCAGCACCACCTGCCCGGGCTTTACCGCCCCAAGTGTGGCAAGGGCGTAGTAAGCGGTGAGGCTCTGCGCGGGAAAGGCGGCGCCTTCGGCGAAGCCCCAGTGTGCGGGGATTTTCCGGCAGTGTTGCGGCGGCACATCCACCACCGTGGCATAACCGCCGAAACGGGTGCAGCCGTAGACCCGATCCCCCACCTGCAAATCGGTAACGGCACCTTCGCCGAGAGCGGTGACTACACCGGCAAATTCCAGCCCGGGAATAAAACTGCCCTGCGGGGTTGCGGAGTAGAGTCCGGTGAGCGCGAAGATATCCGCGAAGTTCAATCCCACGGACTTTACCGCCACACGAATATGCGCACCGGACAGCGGCCCGAGCGGCTCATCGACCAGCTTCAGGTTACTGATAGCGCCCGCCTTTTGCGTGCGCCAGACTTGCCGGGTTTGCTGCATGAAGACTTCCTTCCAGATGTACTGTGTTTTTTGCAGGGTAACGGTAGCGGGGCACCCAACACCAGCGGACCGGATATGTCCCGCCGGTCGGTCGCCGGTTTGTTCACGTTGCGCGAGTGCTGTATAACCATACAGCACTGGGCGATAATGCCGCCCACCGCTTGAGCACACTCCCAGATATCTGAATTCCCCCATGGCCGATCCCGTCGAACTGGCACCGGACTACTACCTCAGCAACTTCCACGCGCTGGTGGACTTTGTGGTGGCGCGTTATGAAGCGCTGCTGAGCGACGACGAACGGCAGTTCTACCGTCAGTTCCGGGCGCTGACGACCAACAGCCAGCGTCTTTACGTGCGCCTGCTATCGCGCAAGGGCGTGCCCTCCTCCGCCGGCGCGCTGTTCCGGCAACACAAGCTGGCTTACGGGGAGATCAGCGATCTGCCCGCGGCGGTGGAAGAACTGGTGATCAGCGGCCTGTTGCAGCGCAACCCGTCGCTGGCACTGGCCGAAATCCTGCCGCTGTTTACCAAGCACGAACTGCTCGCCAGCAGCCCCGAGCCGCTGCCCAAAACCCTGAAACGCCCGGCCGTGGAACAGGCGCTGCTCGCGCAGCAGGCGGCGCCCATTCAAAACGCCCTGACAGTGGACGAACCGCTGGTGGCGGTGCAGGCGGCGGCGCACTTCGAAACCTTCAAGCTGCTGTTTTTTGGCAACCTGAACCAGGACCTGACCGACTATGTGCTGCGGGACCTGGGACTGTTCCGCTATGAACGCTACCCGCTCGAGCGGGAACAGCTGCCGTTTAAGGACCGCGCGCAGATCGAACAGCACCTGCGTTATTACGACTGCCTGGCAGAAGCCGAGTGCGCGCTGGCCGCCGATGCGCCCGCGATCAATGCACTGGCGGCGCAGCTCCCCGCCGGTATCGACGGCGACCGCACCCTGCACCGACGCCTGGACCGGCTACGCCTGACCCTGGCGCGACAACTGGAGCGGCTCGATGCACTGGATGACGCCGATGCGCTGTACCGCCTGTGTAGCCGCCCGCCGGCGCGGGAGCGGCAAGCGCGGATCGCGGTGGCCCGTGGTGAACCCGCGGCCGCGCTGGCCCTGTGTGCGGAGATCATCGCCAACCCGCACAACGAGGCGGAACGCGCGTTTGCACGGAATTTCGGGCACCGCACCGCGAAGAAAATCGGCGACGGTGATACCTGGCCGGCACCGCGCCGACACAAACCGCCAACGGACACCGTCGCGCTGCCCCCTACCGGGGCGCGGGTAGAACTGCTCGCCGCGGAACACCTTGCGCCAAGCGCCTCGGACGATCACTGCTTCTACGTGGAAAACACCCTGTTTAACGGGGTACTGGGTCTCGCGATCTGGGACATTCTGTTCGCGCCGGTGCCGGGGGCTTTCTTCAATCCCTTTCAGGTAGCGCCGAGCGACTTCCGCACCCCCGATTTTTATCCACAGCGCAGCGCCGCACTTGAGGGCCGCCTGGCAGAACTGGCGCGGGGAAACCTGAACCGCTGGGTTTGGCAGCACTTTCACGAAAAGCACGGCATTGCCAATCCGCTGGTGGCCTGGGAAGCCTTGCCAGAATCCCTGCTGACGCTGGCGCTGGAGCGTATACCCACGGAACACTGGCTGGCGCTGTTCCGCCGCCTGCTGGGTGATATCGCCCATCACCGCAACGGCCTGCCGGACCTGATCCGGTTCCCCGCGGCGGGCAGCTACGAACTGGTGGAAGTCAAAGGCCCCGGTGATCGCCTGCAGCAAAACCAGCAGCGCTGGCTGGCCTACTTTGCCACGCACCAGATCCCACACCGGGTTTTGCATGTGGAGTGGGCAACGCCGTGAGTGAGTCTCCAGCAGAAGCACAAGAACAAACCGCGCTCGACACCACGCTGCAACTTTCCGTGGGCGAGCTGGTGGCCTTCGCCTGCCGCAGCGGGGACCTGGTGGGCGAGCCCTCCGGCGGGCCCACCGCACAAGAGGGGATACGCGCGCACCAGCGACTGCAGAAAAAACGCCCCGCGGGCAGTGAAGCGGAATACCGCCTGCAGGAAACCGTGGAGCAGGACGGCCAAACCGTGGTACTCAGCGGCCGGGTGGATATCCTGCACCCCCAGCCGGACCTGCACCGCGCGGCGCAGCTGGACGAGATAAAAACCACCTATGTGCCGCCGCACAAACTGGCGGAATCCGCCCGCGACCTGCACTGGGCACAGCTGAAAATTTACGGTTTCTGCTACGGGCTGCAACAGCAGTTCTCCGCCGACACGCCGCTGGCGCTGCAGATGCTGTGGCACAACCTGAAGGAAAAAAAGACCTACCCCGAATCCCGCGAGTTCCGCTGGCACGAGCTGGAAACCTTCGCCCGAACCGCGCTTTCCACCTACCTGCAGTGGCACCGGCGCTGGCAGGCCCACCGACAGGCGGTGCGCGCCTCCGCGCGCGCACTGGCCTTTCCGTTTGCGGAATACCGGGCGGGCCAGCGCGCACTGGCGGTGGCGGCCTACCGCTGCCTGCGCGATGGCGGTGAACTGCTGGTGGAGGCTCCCACCGGTATCGGCAAAACCATCAGCACCCTGTTCCCGGCGATCAAGGCCGTGGGGGAAACAACCCTCGACCAGCTGATGTATCTCACCGCGAAAAATTCCGGCCGCCAGGTGGTACGGGAAACCGCCGCGCGGCTGCACGCCGGCGGGCTGACCCTGTCGGTACTGGAACTGCAGGCGCGGGACAAAACCTGTGCCTGCAATCTTGGCCTGTGCAGCCGCGACGATGCGGGTATCTGCCCGCGTACCCGCGGCTTCTTCGACCGGTTGCCGGAAGCGCGCCGCGCCCTGCTGGGGCGCCCGCTGCTGACGCCGGAGGTGATTGCCGAAGAGGCGGACCGCCTGCAGCTGTGCCCGTTTGCGCTGTCGCTGCAGATGTTGCCTTGGGCAGACCTGGTGGTGTGCGACTTCAACTACGTGTTCGATCCGCTGGTGCAAATGCACGGCCTGCGCGACGCGCGCCTGCAACGCGCGCTGCTGATCGACGAAGCGCACAACCTCAGCGACCGCGCGCGGGCCATGTTCAGCGCGAAACTCAGCCGCGCGGATAGCCGCCGTGCTGCCGCCGCCTGCAAGGGTTCCCACCCCGCGCTGCAGCGCGCTATTCAGTCGTTGGTGCGCGCACTGGATAGCTGGGTAGAGCAGCGGCGGGAATCGGGGCAGCAGGCCGCGCCGCCGGGCAAGCCAGAAAAGATTGAAAAAGTAGACGAGAAAAGAGTCGCAAGAGAAAACGGAAAAACAACCGAACTGTGGATCACCGCGCTCGCCGATGGCGCGCCCCACAAGGTGAGCGCGGCGGTGCACAAGGTATTGCTGGTGGTGAGCCAGTTGTGGGAGCAGTCGCAGGCACCACCGGAAGCCATTGTCGACTGGCTGCGGGCCCTGTTCCGCTACCAGACTGTGGAGCAGCTGGCGGCAGAGCACCACCGCTGTATTACCCGTGCGCAACACCTGCCAAATCGCGACAGCCGCTGGCGGGAGCAGGAAATTGAACTGCTGTGCCTGAGTGCCGCCGACTACCTGCAACAGGCCTACGCGCTGTTTCACAGCGTCATCGCGTTCTCTGCCACCCTGCGCCCGCCGGGCCATGTGGTTCGGCAACTGGGGCTGCAGGCGGAGGCGCCGTATCTCGCCCTGCCCTCGCCGTTTGCGGCCGAGCAACTGGGGCTGTTTGTGTGCCCGTTTGTAGACACCCGCTACCGCGCCCGCCAACGGGCCAGTGACACCCTGGTGGAAATGATTGCGCGCACCTATCGCAGCCGCCCGGGCAACTACCTGGTGTTCTTCCCCTCCTACCGCTTTTTACAGCAGGTGGCCGAGCGCTTTGCCGCGCAGTACCCGGAAATTCCGCTGGTGCAGCAGGCTTCCGGCAGTTCCGATTCGCAGCGCAGCGCTTTTCTGGACAACTTCCAGAGTGGCCGCCGCAGTCTGGGATTTGCCATCATGGGAGGCGTGTTCGGCGAGGGCGTGGATTACGTGGGCGAACAGCTGGTGGGCACCATTGTGGTGGGTGTGGGCCTGCCGCAGGTCAACGAAGAACAGGAACTGCTGCGCGCGGCCTGCGAACAGCGGGGCGAAAACGGTTTCGATGCGGCCTACCGCTACCCGGGCCTGACCCGCGTGCTGCAAACCGCCGGCCGGGTAATCCGCAGCGAGAGCGACCGCGGCGTGGTCATCCTGGCCGACAACCGTTTTGCCGATCCGTTTTACCGCGCGCTGTATCCGCAGCACTGGCACCCGCAGACCTGCAATAATGGCCACGCACTTTCCGCCGCCCTCGATCATTTCTGGAATGGGTAAATCGCAAACGCCATGGGTTTAGACCGCACCTTTTACCGCCGCAGCCCGCAACAGCGACCGCAGCAAAACGTCACCTTCAACGATGTGCGCAAGCGTTTTGATTTTCGCTCCATTGCCATCGGCCGCTGGGTGACCGAAGCGGAAAAAGCGCGCGCGGCGGGCCTGTTTTACGATGCGCTGGTCGACCTGATGACGATACTGCAGGGGCCGGAGTTGCTGGTCTCCCTGCGCGGTACCCTCGCTTTCCAGTACGGCACCGGCGGCCGCCCCGGTGTCTCCGCCCATTACGAGCCGGCGACGCGCACCTTTGCCCTGGCCAAGAATGCCGGCCCCGGTTCCATCGCCCACGAGTGGTTTCACGCACTGGACCATTACCTCGCGGACAAGGCCTTCAGTGATGCATCCGGCAAGCGCTTTGCCTCCGAGGCCTGGTTGCGCGATGCCACCCCGGTGCCGCACCCCATCAACGATGCACTGTTCGCCTGCTTCCGCGCGATCATGCTGGATGAAAGCGGGGAAAACCCCAGCGACCTGTTTCGCGCATCCAAAGCCGCAGATGCGGCCAACGGTTGCCTCTACTACGCGGAGCCCGCCGAAATGTGCGCGCGCGCCTTCGAGGCATTTGTACAGGATGCGAGTATTGCGAATAACTTTCTGGTGGCGGGCACCAAGGCTACAGAGGAGGCCAAGCTGGGGCTCTACCCCAGCGGTGCGCACCGGGCACGGATCAACGGGGCATTTCGCCGGTACTTTGATTTGCTCGGGCGCGCCCTGCATGGGCAGCCGGTGTGACAATGCAACCGCTGCCGGGAGTTGGGATTGGACTTGGGTTAGGCCAGCGCCTTGAACAGCAGCGCCGCACCGGATAACGCCAGCAGCCAGCGGCAGATGCGCAGGAACGCGCGTTCATCAAGGAGTCGCTGCACACGATAGCCGAGGTAAACACCAAGGTAGGCCACCGGCGATAGCACCAGCGCGGTCACCAGCAATTCCCGGCTCCACAAACCCGCGAGGGTGTAGGGCACCAGTTTGACCAGGTTCATCACCCCGAATACCACCCCCGCCGTGGCCAGCCAGGTGAGCTTGGGCAACCCGCGCCCGATCAGGTACATATTCAGCGGCGGGCCGCCGGCGTGAATCAGGGTACTGGTAAGCCCCGCTGTAGAGCCCCACAGCCAGGCACTGCCGGGCAGTCGCGCGGCCAGCGGTGCCAGCTTCTGCCAGAAGGCGAACAACAGGCTCAACACCCCCAGTGACAGGGTGAGCGCAAACGGCGATACCCAGGCCAGCAGCCAGCCACCCAGCGCAATGCCGAGCACCGCCGCGGGCAGCAGTTTTTTCAGTTCCTGGGCATTACGGTGCTGCCAGTAATAGGCAATGGTGCGTCCATCCATGATCAGCAGGATCGGCAGCATTAACGCCACTGCGGTTTCCACCGGCAGCACCAGCGCCAACAGCGGCACCGCGACCACGCCGGCGCCGCCGGCAAAGCCGGATTTGGAAATGCCGGTGAGCACCACGCCCAACAGGGCAAGCCCCCAGAACAGGGGGCTGCTACTGATGACGGTCATTGGCTGTCCAGCATGGTCTAGCCCGGCGTGCGCGGCAGGTCGAACCAGAGGGCGCTGACACCTTCTGCGTCCGCTGTCAGTTGCAGGGTTTCTTCCATCACCCCCAGTCCGTCACCGGCGGCGAGCTCGCCATCGTTCACACCGACACCGCCGTCAATCAGGTGCAGGTAGCCCACGCCCTTGTCGGCGGTGAGATCGATGGTTTCGCCAGGCGCCAGTTGCAGGCGGGAGATCGCCGCATCCTGGTGAACCGTCAGTGATCCGTTTGCCCCGTCCGGGGTCACCAGCGGGGTCAGTGCCCCGTTCTGCGCAATCGCTTTCTGTTCATAGCCGGGAGTCAGGTCCCGCTGGTTGGGGATAATCCAGATCTGCAGGAACTTCAGCGGTTCGCTGGTCGAATGATTGAACTCGGAATGGGTGAGCCCGGTGCCTGCGGTCATGCGCTGCACTTCGCCGGCAGGCACCACAAAGCGATTGCCCATACTGTCTTTATGTTCGATCGCCCCTGCCAGCACGTAGGAAATAATTTCCATATCCCGATGGCCGTGGGTGTCAAAACCCGCACCCGGCGCGACGGTATCGTCGTTGATCACCCGCAGCGCGGAAATGCCCATGTGCTTCGGGTCGTAGTAGTGACCGAAGGAAAAACTGTGGCGTGAGTCCAGCCAACCGAAATTCGCCTTGCCGCGCTCGTCGGCACGTCGTAGGTAAAGCATCTTGCCGTCCTCCCTATGTTGGGCCCGTTGTGAATGGCCCGTTTGACTGACATGGCGTCACTATACGAAGGCAGACACCGGGGATAAATTGAATTTATTGGGATAAATCGTTCGATTTAGGGAGGGCGTGCCCGGGCGGGCTGTTACGCAGTTGTGCTGCTGTGCTGTGGCACGGAAGGCAGGCAAACGGCCCCGACGGTATCCGCCGGGGCCACACCAACCGGTTGCGGTTTGGTGTTACTGGTTGGCGTTACTGCTTGGCGGCGATAAACCGATCCATCTGCACTTCCAGCATTTCCATCGGCAGTGCGCCGTTGGCCAGTACGGCATCGTGGAAGGCGCGCAGGTCAAAGCGATCACCCAGTGCCTTTTCCGCTTTCGCACGCAGTTCGCGAATCTTGATTTCGCCCATCTTGTACGACAGCGCCTGTCCCGGCCAGGAGATGTAACGGTCCACTTCCGCACGCACATTCGCCTTGGACAGCGAGGTGTTGTCCGCAAGGAAGTCCAGCGCCTGCTGGCGGGTCCAGCCCTGGGAGTGGATGCCGGTGTCGATCACCAGGCGCGCGGCGCGCCACATTTCATAGCTCAGGCGACCGAACTGCTGATAGGCATTTTCGTAAACCCCCATCTCTACGCCGAGACGCTCGGTGTACAGCGCCCAGCCCTCACCGTAGGCACTCAGGTACAGGCCGCGGCGGAAGTCCGGCACATTTTCCAGTTCCTGCGACAGGGCGCCCTGCAGATGGTGGCCGGGCGCGGCCTCGTGCAGGGTGAGCGCCACCAGTTCGTACATGGGGCGCTGGTCCAGCGCGTGGGTATTCAACCAGTAGGCGCCGCCGCGGGTGCCTCCGATGGCCGCCGGGTTGTACGAGGCGGTGGTGTAGTTGGGGGCGATCTCGTCCGGCACCGGCACCACACCGTAGGGCAGGCGCGGCAGCTTGCCGAAAAATTCGGGCAGGCGGTAGTCGATGCGCTTGGCGATATAGGAGGCCTCTTTCAGCAACTCCCGGGGGGTCTCGGCGTAGAACTGCGGATCGGTGCGCAGGAATTCGGTGAATTCGTCAAAGCCGCCATCAAAGCCGGACTCCGCGATCAGCTGGTTCATTTCCTCACGGATACGCTTCACTTCCGCGAGGCCGATTTTGTGGATGTCCGCGGGCGCCATGTCGAGAGTGACATAAGTGCGGATTGCGTGGCGGTAGTAATCTTCGCCACCGGGCAGGTCTTCTGCGGCCAGGGACTCGCTGGCCGCATTCATGTAGTCACCTTCGAGAAAGGTTGCCACGCGGTCAAACGCGGGAATGGCATGCTCCCGAATAGCCGCGGCAGCGGCCTTCTGCAGGCGCTGTTTTTCGCTGGCCGGGAAGTTATCCGGCAGGTCGGTGAAGGGCTCGTACAGGCTGCTTTCTGTGGGGTCGGCATACACCTGGGCACGCACCGTAGGGGCAATGCCCTGCACCACAATTCTGGGCAGTACGAAGCCGTCGGCAATGCCCGCGCGCATATTCGCCAGGTTCTCGTCGAAGTAGCGGCCGAAATCCTGAATGCGCTTGATGTAGTCCTCGTAGTCGGACACCTGCGGCATATTCAGGCCGCTGCTGGCGTCCAGCGCCGAACTCCAGAAGCTGTAGAAGGTATTGACCGGGATGCGCTCGAGATACAGCTTGTTCGACTCGATGGAATTTTTCAGTACCCAGGTGAGCAGGTCCTTGTTGACCCGCTCGGCCGCATTCAGCTGGCGGCTGTCCACCTTGTTGAGGCGCGCAACAAACGCCTCTTCCGCCTGCAGGCGGCGGCTGCGGTCCGCCGGTGCCACACCGGGCAGGCGGTCGCTGTACCCTTTCTCGCCCATGCGGCTGGCGGTGATGGGGTCTTCCCGCAGGCTGTATTGCCAGTGGTCGTCAATAATGGCCTGCAGCTGTGCCGACGCCGTGGCGGCGTGTGCGGCAGGCGCGACCAGTGCGGTCACAAGCAGGAAAAAAGACCACAGCCGCACAGGCTGTGTCAGGAACCGTCGGAACATGATGTATCTCTCCGAAATGCACAATCGAGCGTAGTGATTTTGCGCACGACTGTACCACGGCCACACGTGATAGAGAGGCCCCGCGGAAGCGCCCCGGGGCTAAACGACGGCTGCGCTCGACCAACCGGTGGCGCGTAGAGAAATATCCTGTGAATCGCGGGTTGGCCCGGCACAAAACCGGGCCAGTGCTGGTTTCGGTGTTAGCCGATACTCTTGATCAGGCCACCCTCGGCCCTGACGCTCGCGCCATTCACCGCAGCACTCAGCGGCGACGCCAGGAAGGCGACCACCGCGGCGATTTCGTCCGGCTCGATAAAGCGCTGTAGCAGTGAATCCGGCTCCGTCTCCCGGAAGAATTCCCCCACAAACTCATCCTCGGATTTTCCCTGCCCCGCGGCACTCTCCTTCAGCCACTGGCTGACCCCCTCGGTGCGTGTCGGCCCGGGCAGTACCGAATTGACCGTGACATTGTTGCCGCAGCCCCGGGTCAGGTTCGCCAACCCCCGCCCCATCACGATCTGCGCGCCCTTGGTCACCGAATAGTGCACCATGCTTTCCAGCCCGCGCATGCCGGCCTCACTGGCGATATTGATAATGCGGGCAAAATCCTGCTCCAGCATTTTGGGGAAAAAGTGCCGGCTGAGGCGCACGGTACTCAGCACATTGATGTCGAGGAAGCGACGCCACTCTTCGTCAGAAATCTCGGCAAATGGCTGGGGATTGAAGATCCCCATATTGTTCACCAGTACGTGCAATGGGCCGTGCTGTTCGATTTCACCGCACACCCGTGCGCTGTCTTCGGCGTCGGCGAGGTCGCCGTCGATGGCGATCACCTCGCCGAGGCCCGCCAGCTCCTGCGCCACCTCCGCGGTGCCCGAGCGTCCGTTGATGATTACCCGGGCGCCCTCTGGCAGCAGCGCTTCGGCAATGGCCCGCCCGATGCCTTTGGTGGAACCGCTGATAAATACCAGTTTGCCATCAAGCTGCAGATCCATTGCACTTCCTTCCCTGTTGCTGAACCGTGTATCGCACCGTCGGTGACGACCTGTGTTAGCGGGGCTGCGCCGGCCGGCGGCCCCACTACTGAGCGTAGACTCAGCGCTGCAACCCGGGTACTGCCTGCGCCCTTTTTGCCCCCGCGCACCAGCGCCGTGCACTGCCGCCCAGCGCAACCACTCAGCCCTGCCAGCCCTCCTTTCACCGACTTATTACTTTACAAACCCGCGCCAACGCGATTACCTATCCGGCTAAACCACTGTGATCCAGCGGTAATAACCCGATAACAATAAGCAGGCATCCCGCCGCAGCCCCCGTATCCCGGCGGCACAGCTGGCGCAGGTATGCGGGGAGGACAATGGATAGAAGACGCTTCATCAAACTCGCCGGCGTCGGTGCGGGTGGAATTGCGCTGCCCCTCTATGGCGCGCAGGTTTCCGCCGAGCAGCTGATCAATGGCGGTATGGACGTGGGCAGAAAGAAAGCCCTCTCCGACATCGTTCTGAATGCCGCGCGCAAGGCCGGCGCCAGCTATACCGATGTGCGCATCGGCCGCTACCTCAACCAGTTCCTGCTCACCCGCGAAGCCAACGTCGAAAACATCGTCAATACCGAGTCGTTCGGCGCCGGCATCCGGGTGATTGCCCAGGGCACCTGGGGCTTCGCCGCCACCAATGATCTCACCGAGGACGGGCTGGCCCGTGCCGCGCGCCAGGCCGTGGCAGTGGCCAAGGCCAATGCCCGCTACCAGACCGAGCCGGTGCAACTGGCGCCGGTGAAGGGCGTGGGCGAGGTTTCCTGGCAGACTCCCATCATGAAGAACGCCATCGAGGTGCCCATCCGCGAAAAGGTGGACTTCCTGATGGACGTGAACCAGAGCGCGCTGAACGCCGGTGCCAGCTTTATCAATTCTGCCCTCTACCTCGTGAACGAGCAGAAATACTTCGCCTCCAGTGACGGCTCCTACATCGACCAGGATATCCACCGCCTGTGGGCGCCGATGCAGGTCACGGTGGTGGACAAGGACAGTGGCCAGTTCAAGACCCGCGACGGGCTGAGCACGCCGGTGGGCATGGGTTACGAGTACCTCGACGGCCGCGCAGCCGACAAGATCGCCGGCCCCACCACCCTGTACAAAGACTCTTACGATATGGCGGAGGATGCGGTACTGGCGGCGGAACAGGCCAAGGTCAAGCTGTCGGCCAAATCCATCGACCCCGGCAAGTACGACCTGGTACTGGAGCCGATGCACCTGCGCCTGACCATCCACGAATCCGTGGGCCATCCGCTGGAGCTCGACCGGGTACTGGGCTACGAGGCCAATTACGCGGGCACCTCCTTCGCTACCCTCGACAAATGGCGCACCGGCAAGTTTCAGTACGGCAGCGACAGAGTCAACTTCTTCGCCGACCGCACGCAACCGGGCTCACTGGGCGCCGTGGGCTACGACGACGAAGGGGTCAAGGCGAAGCGCTGGGACCTGATCAAGGACGGCGTGCTGGTGAACTACCAGGCCACCCGCGACCAGGTGCATATGATCGACCAGAAGGAATCCCACGGCTGCTCCTACGCCGATAGCTGGTCCAGTGTGCAGTTCCAGCGCATGCCCAACGTCTCCCTGGCACCGGGTAAGGAAAAGTACTCGGTGAAAGACATGATCGGTGACGTTGAAAAAGGCATTTATATCGTGGGGCGCGGTTCTTACTCCATCGACCAGCAGCGCTACAACTTCCAGTTTGGCGGGCAGCTGTTTTACGAGATCAAGAACGGGGAAATTGTCGGCCAGGTAGAAGATGTTGCCTACCAGTCGAACACACAGGAATTCTGGAATTCCTGTAGCGCGATCTGTGACAGCAGCGATTACCGCCTCGGCGGTACCTTCTTCGATGGCAAGGGCCAGCCCAGCCAGGTCAGTGCTGTTTCCCACGGGTGCGCGACCACGCGCTTCGACAACATTAACGTGATCAATACCAAACGTAAGATCGGCTAAACGGACAACAATAAATTTTTGGAGCAAACAAGATGGCCATTTTATCCAGAAGTGAAGCCAAAAAAATTCTCGACAAGGTACTGAAATACAGCAAGGCGGAAGGGGCCAGTGCGCAGCTTTCCGGCGCTGAGACCGGCAATATCCGCTATGCGCGCAACAGTGTGTCCACCAGCGGTATCGTCAACGATATCGAGCTGGCGGTGGAAGCGCGCTTCGGTAAGAAATCCGGCATTGCCACCATCAACGAGTTCAGCGATGCATCGCTGGAAAAAGTCATGCGCCGCGCCGAAGAGCTGGCCAAGCTTTCTCCGGATAACCCCGAAGCCATGCCACTTCTGGGCGAACAGAAATACATGGCCGTTGACGGCTTCGCCAAGTCCACCGCCAATATCACGCCGGACCAGCGCGCCAAGGCCGCAGCCGATTCCATCAAGGCGGCGATGAAAAAGGACGTGGTTGCCGCAGGCTACCTGGAAGACGCCCGCGCCTTTGCCGCCGTAGCCAACACCAAAGGCTTGTTCGGCTACCACGCCTCCACCTCGGCCAATTTCACCGTCACCATGCGCACCGAAAACGGCCTCGGCTCCGGCTGGGCGCAGAGCGATGTGACGGACTTCGGCAATATGAATACCGCCTCCAGCTCGGAAGTGGCCATCGACAAGGCCGTTCTTTCCCAGGAAGCGCGCGCACTGGAGCCAGGCAAGTACACCGTAATTCTGGAGCCCAGCGCGGTATCCGGCCTCGTGGCTTACATGATGGGCAACTTCGATGCGCGCAGCGCCGACGAAGGCCGCAGCTTTATGAGCAAGAAAGGTGGCGGCAACCGCATTGGCGAGAAGATGTTCGACAAGCGCGTGCACCTGTATTCCGACCCCGCTGACCAGAACGTGCCGGTGCAGCCCTGGTCCGATGAAGACTATATGGCGATGCAGCGGGTAGACTGGATCAAAGATGGCGTGGTGCAAAACCTGCCGTGCAGCCGCTACTGGGCGGAGAAATCCAAGGGCACCGCGATGCCCGGCCCGAACAACCTGATCATGGTGGGTGGCGACAAGTCCACCGACGAACTGATCAAGAAAACCCGCCGTGGCGTGCTGGTCACCCGCACCTGGTATATCCGCATGGTCGACCCACAGTCCCTGTTGCTGACCGGGTTAACCCGCGACGGCACCTTCTATATCGAGAACGGCAAAATCAAATACCCGATCAAGAATTTCCGGTTCAACGAAAGCCCCGTCATCATGCTCAACAACATCGAAGACATGGGCCGCCCGGAGCGCGTCAGCATGTGGGGTGGCCCGGCCATGATTCCCGCGCTGAAAGTGCGCGATTTCACCTTCAGCAGTCTGTCCGACGCCGTTTAATCACTACTGCAGAAAAATAATAGGAGCGAACAATGGATCGAAGAAAATTTCTGCAGTTGGGCGGCGCCGGTCTCGGTGTGTCCATGCTGCCACTGTCTGGCAATGTGATTGCCGAAAGCCAGCTGACCCAGAGCGGACTGGATATCGCGGTTAAAAAAGAACTCGCCGATGCCGCCCTGAATACTGCCACCAAACTGGGCGCCTCTTACGCGGATGTGCGTATCGGCCGTTACCTCAACCAGTACGTCATCACCCGTGAGATGAATGTGCAGAACGTGGTGAATACCGAGTCCATCGGCACCGGTGTGCGCGTGATCGCCAACGGTACCTGGGGCTTCGCCGCCACCAACGATTTGACCAGCGACGGCATTGCCCGCGCCACCGCGCAGGCAGTTGCTACCGCCAAGGCCAATGCCCGATACCAGCAGGAGCCGGTGCAACTGGCCCCGGTAAAAGGTCACGGCGAAGTCAGCTGGAAAACCCCGATCCAGAAAAATGCCATGACTATTCCACTGGCAGAAAAGGTCGACCTGCTGATGGAAGTCAACAAGTCGGCACTGGATGCCGGGGCCAGCTTTATCAACTCCATGCTGTTCCTGGTGAACGAGCAGAAGTACTTTGCCTCTACCGACGGTTCCTACATCGATCAGGATGTACACCGCCTGTGGTCGCCGTTCAGTGTCACTGCGGTTGACAAGAAAGATGGCGGGTTCCGCACCCGCGACGGCCTGGGTATGCCGGTGGGCCGCGGCTTCGAGTATCTCGACGGTCGCGCCGAGCACAAGGTACAGTCGCAGACGGTGCTCTACGGTGACTCCTACGACATGGTCGAGGACGCGAAACTGGCCGCACAGCAGGCCCAGGAAAAGCTCACCGCCAAGTCCGTCAAGCCGGGCAAATACGATCTGGTACTGGACCCGTCGCACCTGTGGCTCACCATCCACGAATCCGTGGGGCACCCGCTAGAGCTCGACCGCGTGCTGGGTTACGAGGCCAACTTTGCCGGCACTTCCTTCGCCACCCTCGACAAATGGGAGAGCGGTAAATTCCAGTACGGCAGCGACAAGGTAAACCTGTTTGCCGACAAGGTGCAGCCGGGCTCGCTGGGCGCGGTCGGCTACGACGACGAAGGTGTGAAAACCGGTAGCTGGGACCTGGTGAAAGACGGGGTACTGACCAACTACCAGGCCATTCGCGATCAGGTGCATATGCTGGGGCAGAAAGAATCCCAGGGTTGCTGCTACGCGGACAGCTGGTCCAGCGTGCAGTTCCAGCGCATGGCCAACGTCTCCCTGTTGCCCGGGGAAGAGAAGTTGAGCGTGGACGACATGATCAAGGATGTGGAAAAAGGCATCTATATCGTGGGCGACGGTTCCTTCTCCATCGACCAGCAGCGCTATAACTTCCAGTTCGGCGGTCAGCTGTTCTATGAAATCGAGGACGGCAAGATTACCGGGATGCTGGAAGATGTCGCCTACCAGTCGAACACCCAGGAGTTCTGGAATTCCTGCTCGCAAATCTGCGACAAGAGTGACTACCGCCTGGGCGGTTCCTTCTTCGATGGCAAGGGCCAGCCGAGCCAGGTGAGCGCGGTCTCCCACGGCAGTTCCACCACGCGCTTTGACGGTGTCAACGTGATCAACACCAAGCGTAAACTCGGTTAACCCCGGGTGCCGCAGTCGCCCTGCCGATACCGGCGGGGCGACTGCCAAGACCCGCCAAGCCCACACGAAGTTTCAGAGCGGTATCCGTGTCACTTACCCGCAAACAATTCCTGCAACAGCTGTTGCTGGCCGGTGGCAGTTTTGCACTGCCCGCCGCTGTGCGCGCGCAGGGTGACGCTGCGCCGCAATACGATTTCTATTTCACCCGCCTGATGTACGAATCCGGTGACTGGGATGTGGATCAGCGCATGCCTTCCAATGTGCTCAACTCCCTGATTGAGTACACCACGCTCAAGGTCGACCCCAACGAACGCATCGTACCCCTGGCAGACCCGGAAATGCTGCTGGCCCCCTTCTGTTATCTGGCGGGACACAAGCTGGTGGAGTTCACTCCGGCGGAAGCGCGCAATTTTCGCGACTACGTCAATCGCGGCGGATTCATTTTTGTGGACGACTGCAACCACGATATCGACGGGCTGTTTGCCAAATCCTTTGAGGCACAGATGGTCAAGCTGTTTGGCGAGGACTGCCTGCAGAAGTTGCCCGACGACCACGAACTGTATCGCTGCTTTTTCCACTTCGACGAACTGCCGGTGACCAGCTTTGAACTGAACGGCTGGGGCGATGACCTGGTGCACGATTACCTCAAGGCCATCGTGGTCAACGGTCGCATCGCAGTACTGTACAGCAACAAGGATTTTGGTTGCGAGTGGGATTATGACTACCGCAACAAACGCTGGCTGGCCATCGACAACACCCGCTTCGCGGTCAACATTGTTATTTATGCACTCACAAGCTGAAACACCATGCATACCACCTCTCCAGACAAGATTGCGCACATGATCGAACAACAACACGCGGCACTGGATACCCTGCGCGGCGAAATCGGCAAGGTCATCGTCGGCCAGCAGGCGGTGGTGGAACAGATGCTGGTGTGCCTGTTGGCCCGCGGCCATGCATTGCTCGAAGGCGTGCCCGGCCTGGGTAAAACCCTGCTGGTGAAAACTCTGGCGGACGCGTCCAGCCTCACATTCAAGCGCGTGCAGTTCACGCCGGACCTAATGCCCGGCGATATTCTCGGCAGCGAGATCCTGGAGGAAGACCACACCACCGGTAAACGCTTTTTCAAATTCCAGCCCGGCCCGATCTTTACCAATATTCTGCTGGCGGACGAAATCAACCGCACACCACCCAAGACCCAGGCCGCACTGCTGGAGTCCATGCAGGAGTACGCCGTCACCGTTGCCGGTGACACCATGGCCCTGCCGCGGCCGTATTTCGTGCTGGCCACCCAGAATCCCATCGAGCAGGCGGGCACCTATCCCCTGCCCGAGGCACAGCTGGATCGCTTCCTGCTGAATATCCATATCGACTACCCGGCGGAATCCGAAGAGGTCGCCATCCTGCGCGCCACCACCGGTGCCGCCGGCGAGCAACCGCAGTCCTGCCTCGATGCCGAGCAGCTGCTGGCCATGCAGGACCTGGTGCGGGAAGTGTCCGTCAGTGACGGGCTCTATCACTACGTGGCACAGCTGGTGCGCGCTACCCGCCCCGATCACGGGGAGGGCAAACTGGCCCAGTGGATCAAGTGGGGCGCCGGCCCCCGCGCCGGGCAGGCGTTGATTCTTGCCGCCAAGGCGCGCGCCTTCCTGCAGCGACGACTGGCAGTGACCCGCGCCGATATTCAGGCGCTGCTGCTGCCCGTATTGCGCCACCGGGTGTTGCTGAGCTTCCACGCCCAGGCCGATGGCATCGGCGTAGAGCAGGTGCTGCAGGAATTGCTGCGCACCGTGCCGGAACCCGGCAGCGACTGACGGGGCCCGGCTTGTGCAATTGATTGATCCGCTCACGCTGGCCAGTACCCGCGACCTCGCCTGGCTGTCCCGGCACATTGCCGAGGGCATGCTGCTGGGTATGCAGCACAGCCAGCGTCGCGGCGCCGGCATCGAGTTCCAGCAGTACCGCAGCTACGAACCCGGCGACGCCATCCGGCATATCGACTGGAAGCTGTTTGCCCGTTCCGACCGCTACTTTGTGCGCGAGGCCGAGCAGGAAAGCCAGATGCACGTGTGCATTGTGCTCGACACCAGTGCGTCCATGGCACAGCCGAGTTTTACCCACCCGACGCTGAGCAAACTGCAGTACGCCAAGTGCTGGCTGGCCACCCTGTGCTGGCTGCTGCACAACCAGGGGGATCGCTTTTCCCTGCTGGCACTGAACGACCGGGGTAACCGCCATGTCCCCGAAGGGCAGGGCGAGGGCCATCACCGGCGCGTGGCGCTGGCGCTGGACGCGCTGCAGGCGGCAGGCCAGTGGCCGGACCGCGAACAGCTGGCACCGGTGTGGGTGCACTTCGAACAGCCCTGTCAGGTGGTGCTGGTGAGCGATTTCTTCGAGCGCCACGAGTCGGGAGAGCTGCGTCAGTTTGCCGCGCGCCTGTCCGCCGCCGGTCGCCCCTGCCTGCCGCTGCAGATTCTGGTGGAGGCGGAGCAGACCTTTCCCTTTGACGGCGAGCTGAAAATCCGCGATCCGGAAGCACCGGGCATCACCGAGCTCGGCGCCCGCCAACAGCGCGCGGCATATCTGTCTGCGTTTACCGCCGCGCAAAAAACACTGGCCGCGGATTTTGCCGCGCGGGCATGCCCGCTCACCACCACGACCGTGGAAACCCCCATCGAACATTCCCTGCGTGCCTTTATTCGCGCCCACCAGAGGGTTGGCTGAGATGCCCTGGCCCCCGGCTTTACTGATGGAGTCGCCCGCCTGGCTGTGGCT
This sequence comes from Microbulbifer sp. Q7, assembly GCF_001639145.1. Taxonomy (NCBI): domain Bacteria; kingdom Pseudomonadati; phylum Pseudomonadota; class Gammaproteobacteria; order Cellvibrionales; family Microbulbiferaceae; genus Microbulbifer; species Microbulbifer sp. Q7. The sequence continues at coordinate 309,275 of NZ_LROY01000001.1, forward strand.
CGCCAGCGCGCTCGCGATCCCGCTGCTGGTCCACCTGCTGCGCCGCAGCCAGCCCCGGGAAATTACCTTTGCCGCGGTGCGCTGGCTGCAACAAAAACCGGCGCGGCGCTGGAATAAATGGATTCTACGCGACCGGTGGTTGCTGTTGCTGCGACTGCTGCTGATCCTGTTGCTGGCCCTGCTGCTGGTACAACCGCTTTTGTTGCGCAAGGCACCGCCCTCCGACAACACCCTGCTGGTGGACCCGGCAGTGCCGCCGCAGGCCCTCGCGCAGTTTCTGGCGCAGCACCCCCAGCTCATCGACCGCTTCTGGCTGCACCCCAATCCCGAGCCGCTGCACCAAGCCCCGTCGCCATCGGTGGCACTGTGGCCGGCACTGTCGCAGCTCGCCCACAACCCTCGCTTCCGCCACGCGCATATTCTGCTGAACCAGGCGGAGAATCCCGACGGGCATCGCGCGCTGCGTGTCAGCCCGCACTGGCAGTGGCACGCGGTGGAAACCAGCGGTGCCAAAGCCGACCCGACACTGCCAAAAATCGTGCAGCTGGGTGCGGAGCCCGCGTGGCTCGCACCGGCCATGGGGCAACTGCAGGAAGGCCCGCTGCCGGGACTGACCCTGCAACAGCGCCCTGCCTCGGCGCTGACGGCGTTAGAGGATGCAGACTGGGTGATTTACGCCGTACCCGGTGCGCTACCGGAGCCCCTGCGCGTGTTTGTGCGCGACGGCGGCATGCTGGTGACCGATGCGCGAGTTACCGCGGAAGACACGCTCGGTTTTTCGGAAGTGGATGGGGGCAGTGACTTTATTGAGAGTGGCCTTGCGGATAGTGGTTATTCGGACAGCGGCCTTGAGGCCGTTGCTATCGGCCGCGGCAGCTGGCTGCGCTACCGGGGCGACTGGCAGAGTGAAAGCTTTTTTCACAACAATGCGCTGCCGCAACAGCTGTGGGCCCACTGGTCTGCACAGGACTGGCCGTGGCTGCACCGCTCGCGTGGCCACTGGACTGTCACCCAGCCGCCCGGCGTACCGGTAGAAGATGCCGCGGTGAGCCGCGAATTTTCGCAACCGCTGCACTACCCCCTGCTGCTGGCGTTTGCACTGCTACTGCTGCTGGAGCGCGCCGTCGCACTCTCGCGCCCCACCCTGTTGCACAAGGGAGGTGCCCGTGACTGACACAAGCGCGCACCGCACCCCGACCGCACTGAAGCGGGCGATGCTCCGCTGGTACCTCGCCGGCAGCTGGCCCTACGGGTTGCTGGCCTGCGCGAGCGCACTACTGGTTGCGCTGGCACAGCACTACTGGTCGCTGCCGTCCTGGGCCCTGCCCACCAGCCTCGCCGCGGTGACCTTGGCATGGGTTGGAGATCGCCACTGGCGGCCATCGCGCACGGAACTCTGCCGCAAACTGGATGCCCGCTATCCGGCACTGGAAGACAGCAGTCATTTGCTGCTGGCACCTACCACACATCTGGGCGCGGTGGCGCAACTGCAGCAACAGCGCGTAGAAACTACCCTGCACCAACTGGCGGCCGACGGTGCGCTCCGCGGTTTCGGCCCGCAGCCGCTGCGCAGCCCACTAGTGAGCGCCGCCGGCGCAGTGCTCGGGCTGCTGGTTTTCTTCGCGATGGAACACCGGTATCACCGCGCCGCCCATACCGATCACCGTGGCGATGCCGCACACGCCGTTACCTCGTCGCAAACTGAGACCGCGCTTATTCACAGCGCGGTCACCCAGATCCAGCCCCCGGCCTACACCGGGCTGGCGCCACGGCAGGACTCGCTGGAATTGACCGCCGCAGAAAACTCACGCATTACCTGGCAGATCTCCCTCAATACACCCGCTGTGGGGCTGGCTATGCTCGCCGCGGAACAGACGCTGGCCTTTATACCCCGCGACGACCTGCCGAGCCGCCACTGGCAATTGACCCGCACCATGGCGCAATCGGATTTCTATCAGCTGGCGGTCACTCCCGCCGGCACCGCCAGAACGCGCGCTGAACCCACGGTGCTGCCCGAGCTGTACAACATCGATATCACCGCAGACCGCGCCCCGGCGTTCACCTTTGATGCACCCCGGGACAATGTCACCCTCATCAATGTCGCGCAGGCCAGCGGCTCCCCGCTGCTGAACGTGCGTGTGTCGGTGACGGATGATTTTCAGGTCGGGGAAACCCACCTGCTGCTCACCCTGGCCAGCGGCAGCGGTGAAAACGTGCGGTTTCGCAACGAGCGCATAGCCTTGGAGCCGCACAGTGGCAGCGGCACACGCAAGCACTACCGGTTTGCCATTCCCGTGGACCGCTACCAGATTGAACCCGGCGACGAGCTCTACTGGCACCTGGAAGCCCGCGACAACCGCGCACCCAGCGCGAACGTCGCCAAAAGCCAGCACTTCATCCTGCGCTGGCCCCAGGAGGAAATTTTTGGCGTGAGCGATGCCGAGGGTATGGCGATCAAGATACTGCCGGAGTATTTCCGCAGTCAGCGCCAGCTGATTATCGATACCGAGGCGCTGCTAGCCGAACAGGACACAATCCCGCCACAGGAATTTCGCGCGCGCTCCGGGTCCCTGGCCTACGAACAGAACCTGCTGCGCATGCGCTACGGCCGCTTTCTCGGCGAAGAGGACTCGGCCATGGAACACAGCGATGACACCCATAAAACGCCGGAACAAGCACACGGTGCTGATGACCACGACGAGCCGCATCACGATCACCAACAGCACGAGAAAAACGACGCGCACGCGCATCACGACGAGCACGCCGAGGGCGGTGCAAGCACCCGCGCCTTCGGCGATGCCACCGGTGTGATCGCCGCCGCCGGGCACGCCCACGATACCTCGGAACACGCCACGCTGTTCGACCCGGAAACCAAAGAGCTGCTGCGCAGTGCGCTCAATGCCATGTGGAGCGCGTGGCGGAGTCTCTCGATTACCGAGCCCCGCGCTTCCCTTCCCCACCAGCACGAAGCACTGCGCTACATCAAACAGGTGCAGCAGGCCTCGCGCATTTACCTGCAGCGGGTGGGCTTTGAAGCGCCGCCGCTGGATGAGACCCGGCGTCTATCTGGTGAGCACGAGCCGGTAACGCCGCCGCAGGTGCAGCGCGATCGCCAGCAGCCCGAACGGGACCACATACTGGCGGTGCTGGCGCAGGTACAAGCAGGCCGGCAACTGGAGGAAGACACCGCAGAAGGGCTGCGGCAACTGCCCTCACTGCGCGACGACAGCACCCTGCAGATCACCCTGGCCAAGCACCTGCGTCGCTATCGCCAGCAGCCAGACTGCAGCGACTGCCGTCAACAACTGTCGGCATTCCTCTATGCCTTACTGCCGCCACCCACGGCCGCGCCCGCGCTGCCGCAGAACCCCGCCCCATCGGGTAGCTACATGGACTGGTTGCGGCAATCCGCGGAGGGTACAGCGCTATGAGTCTGTTTACCGCGCTGTGTCTCATCGGGCTGGCCGTCTCCCTGTGGCTGACGCTGCGACAACGCAACGCCCCGCTGTTGCGACGATCCGGCGCTGCGCTATTGCAGTCCGTCATCTGGCTGCTGGTGTGGTCGCTGCTGCAGCCACCGTCTGTGCTGCCGCCCACCGAACCCTTCGCCACAGCCGACGCGCCCAAGATGGCCACTGATGGCCTGAGCCGCGACGCCCTGCGCGACCTGCCGCCGGTGCGCCTGCAACCCCTCGCCGCCAGCCCCAGCCCCGCATGGCAGATGGCGTGGTCGCGCACAATGACGCTGGGTGAACCACTGATACTGAGCGTTGCCCTGCAAGACGGCGAACAGCCCCCGGTCACACTCACCCTGCAAGATCCTTTCGGGCACGACATCCACAGCGCGCCACTAAGCGCGGACCGCCCGCGGGCGACGCTGCGGGCGCAGCCCAAAATGGCAGGCAACTGGCTGTACCGGTTGCGTATTGAGAGCAACTCAGAAGACCCGGCTTCCGCAGGCGAAGTAGGTATTCACTCCGAGTCCGGGCGCAGCGAGCTGCTGCCGGTCACCGTGCGCGAGGCACAAAACCCCCGGGTGCTGCTGTGGCTGTCGCGCCCGGGATTTGAAACCGCGGCGCTGGCGCGCTGGTTGCGCCAGTCGGGCACCCCGGCGCAGGTGGTCACCCAGCTGGCACCGGGCATGCAACGGCGCGAAACCTTCAATGGCCAGCCATTGCACGACGCAGAACTACTCGGCGCGGACAGTCCCTTTGACCTGCTGGTGCTCGACAGCCGCCTGTGGTCGCAACTGGATGCAGCGCAGCAACGCCGGCTCACCCGTCTGCCCGCGTCCAAGTCGCTGCTGTGGCTGGTCGACAGCGATAGCCCGGCGGGGTTTGTGGATTACGCCCGCGCGCAAAATATGCCGCTGCGGGCAACCAAGCCCGCCACCGCCAGCTACATGACAGCCGTCATTTCCACCCCCTCTGTCGCCAACGCCGAGCCGACACCACCGCCGCTGCAGCTTGCCGCTTTGCAGCCTGTGGAAATACTCGATCGCGACGCGCAGATCACCGAGGACGGACACACACTCTACTGGGCACGGGTAGAACCCCGGCAGTCCCTGGGCTTCGTGTTTTTCCGCAACAGCTATCAGTGGCAAACCGCGGGATTCGCCCGCGAACTGGCCCAGCTGTGGAAACAGCTTGTCGACCGGCAACTGACCTACCAGGGCGGTGACGCCCCCATCCATGTGCGTACCGAAATCCCCCGCGCGCTGCAGCGGCTCACCCTATGCAGCAGCGGCTTCGGCGACATACCCCTGCCACTGCACAGCCCGCAAAGCGCCAGCGACGCAGACTGGGGGCGCGGCGTGCCCGCCGGTGCCGACGCCCACGGCCGCTGCTACAGTTACTGGCCGCCAGCGCCGGGCTGGTATCAACTGGGCGACACGGACTTCTCCGTGTACGTGTCTGCCACAGATACCTGGCGCGAATGGCAGGCCGGCATGACACGGCAGGAATCCGCACAGATGGCGCGCGCACGCCTTGGGCCGGAAACCGAGAGCCAGTCAGTCCGACAGCCGATTCCTCTCCCCTGGCTGGCACTGGCACTGCTTGCGCTGCTGACGCTGACCTGGTGGCGGGAGCGCAGCAGCCTCCGCTAGCGGTGTTGGCATCGGCACAACAGCAACCGGTGCCCCTGGCTTGCGCACACTGACTGGCTGGCGGTAGCCTGTGTGTCTCACCCGTCACGGAATCCGCATCAGGAACACCCTGCCATGAAAGATGTTTGTGTCGCCGCGGTACAGATGGTCAGCAGTGACTCTGTTGCCGATAACCTGGCCCGCGCCCACGCCCTGCTGAAAGAAGCGGCCGCGGCGGGAGCACAGCTGGCGTTGCTGCCGGAATACTTTGCGCACCTGTCAGATCAGGGCAGCTATGCCGTAGCGGAAACCTTTCCCCAGAATGGAAATGCCAGCCCGGAATTGCACCCGATCCAGCACGCGCTGCAGTCCTGGTCCGCCGAACTCAATCTGTGGATTCTTGCCGGCGCCGTGCCCCTGCTGGAAAGACCCGACGGCGCTTATGCCGAGGGCAAGCGCAGCCGCTCGGCCTGCCTGCTCTACGACGACCGCGGCGTGCTGCGCGCGCGCTACGACAAGATGCATCTGTTTGATGTGGAGGTGGAAGACGCCGCGGGCAGCTACCGGGAATCCGCCAGTATCGAGCCCGGCGACGAAATACGCGTAGCCTCGTCACCCTGGGCGGAAATCGGCCTCAGTATCTGCTTCGATCTGCGTTTTCCCGAGTTGTATCGGAAGCTGGCCTCGGCGGGTGCCGAAGTCTTTGTGGTGCCGGCGGCCTTTACTCACACCACCGGCAAGGCCCATTGGGAAACCCTGCTGCGAGCGCGCGCGATCGAGAACGGCAGTTTTGTAATTGCCGCTGGTCAGGGCGGCCAGCATTCGGAAAAACGACGAACCTGGGGCCACTCCATGATCATCGATCCCTGGGGCACCATTCTCGCGCAGGCGGAGGAGGGAGAGGCAGTGATCACCGCCCAGTTGAGTGCCGCCACACTCGCCAAGGTAAGACAGCGTATGCCGCTTCTGTCCATGCGCAGAATCCCGTAAAAAAGACAGCCAAAAAAAAGGCCACCCGAAGGTGGCCTCTGTGGCAACAGCACGCACTCAGGCTTGCTCTACCGTCTGCTCAATACGGCCGAAAATGGAACGGCCCTGATCATCCAGCATTTCAATGGCAATGCGATCACCAAACTGCATAAACGCCGTGGTCGGTTTTCCATCCTGAATGGTTTCGATCATACGGATCTCGGCGATGCAGCTGTAACCAACACCACCCTCTTTTACCGGCTTGCCGGGGCCGCCGTCGAGTTTGTTGGATACCGTCCCCGAACCAATGATGGTGCCCGCACCCAGCGGGCGGGTTTTTGCGGCGTGGGCAATCAACTGACCGAAGTGGAAGGTCATATCGACACCCGCGTTCGGTTCGCCAAACTTTTCGCCGTTCAACTCGGAGACCAGCGGCAGGTGCAGCTTGCCGTCCTTCCAGTTGCCACCCAGCTGCGCGGGCGTGACGCACACCGGGGAAAACGCACTGGAGGGTTTGGACTGGTAGAAACCGAAGCCTTTGGACAACTCGTTCGGAATCAGCCCGCGCAGGGACACATCGTTCACCAGCATTACCAGCTTGATGTGCTTGAGCGCATCCTCGGGAGACACACCCATGGGCACATCGTCGGTAATGACCGCGATTTCCGCTTCAAAATCGATACCGAAGCCTTCGCTCTGCGGCATCTTGACCGGCTCGCGCGGTGCCAAGAAGGTATCGGAACCGCCCTGGTACATCAGCGGGTCGGTCCAAAAGCTTTCCGGCATCTCCGCGTTGCGCGCCTTGCGCACCAGTTCCACGTGATTGACATACGCGGAGCCGTCGGCCCAGTGGTAGGCCCGTGGCAGCGGCGAGTGACACTGGGCCTGGTCAAAGGCTTCGCCTTCGATTTCACCGCGGTTGAGTTTTTCCTGTAGCGCTTCGAGCTGCACGGATTTTTCCGCCCAGTCGTCCAGTGCGCTTTGCAGGGTAGGAGCAATTTCCACCGCGGACGCCATGCGGGTCAGGTCATCACTGACCACCACAAGCTGACCGTCGCGGCCGGACTTCAGGCTGGCTAACTTCACTGTGCCTTCCTCTAAAAAATAGTATTTTGGGTTTACGGATCGAGTGCTTTGAACTCTTCGTCACCGTGCATCCACGCCGCATGACGCGGTGCCTTTTTGGTGCGCGACCACTCTTCCAGCATATCCTCGGCCACGCGCTTCAGCTCTTTGTGCATACCGGGCTTGGCGGTATTGGCAGCCAGCTCGATGCGGTGGCCATTCGGATCAAAGAAGTAAATGGATTTGAAGATCGTATGATCGGTGGGGCCGAGCACATCGATACCCGCATCTTCGAGCTTCTGCTTCATCGCCAGCAGCTCGTCCATGCTCTCCACTTCCAGCGCAATATGTTGTACCCACTGCGGGGTGTTTTCATCACGGCCCATGTCGGGCGAGTTGGGCAGTTCAAAGAATGCCAGTACATTGCCCTGCCCCGCATCGAGAAAGATGTGCATGTACGGGTCTGGCGCCCCGGTTGAGGGCACCTTGTCTTCGGCGATGGCGAGCTGGAAATCCATGCCCAGAAGATCGCGGTAAAACTCCACGGTCTCCTTGGCATCGCGGCAGCGATACGCCACATGATGGATACGTTGTATTGCCATGGTTGGCCTCCCGGCTGGTTTAAAAAGGCGCGGCCGATCAGGCCGCGTCTTCCTCGCCTTTTTTGCCAATCACACCGCGCTGCAACTGATCGCGTTCGATGGATTCAAACAGGGCCTTGAAGTTGCCCTCGCCAAAACCTTCGTCTTCCTTGCGCTGGATAAACTCAAAGAATACCGGGCCCAGCATGTTGGCTGAGAAAATCTGCAGCAGCAGGCGCGGCTGGCCACCCTCGGTGGTGCCGTCGAGCAGAATACCGCGCTTCTTGAATTCTTCGGTGGGTTCGCCGTGACCCGGCAAGCGCTCTTCCAGCATATCGTAGTAAGTATCCGGCGGCGGCGTCATGAACTGCATGCCGCGCTCTTTGAGACGGTCCCAACAGGCCACCAGGTCGTCACAGGCAAAGGCAATGTGCTGGATGCCTTCGCCGTTGTATTTCATCAGGTACTCTTCGATCTGACCGCCACCGCCGGCCGCTTCTTCATTCAGCGGGATGCGGATTTTGCCGTCCGGTGCAGTCATCGCCTTGGACAGCAGACCGGTGTACTCGCCCTTGATATCGAAGTAACGAATCTCGCGGAAATTGAACAGATCTTCGTAATACTTGGCCCAGTAGTCCATGCGACCGCGATACACGTTGTGGGTCAGGTGATCCAGGGTGTGAAAGCCACAGCCCTGTGGATGCTGGTCGACCCCTTCCAGCCAGTGGAAGTCGATGTCGTAGATGCTTTCGCCTTCTTTGTAGCGGTCGATCAGGTACAGGGTAGCGCCGCCAATGCCCTTGATCGCCGGCAGACGCAGTTCCATCGGACCAGTCTTCACTTCAACCGGCTGCGCGCCCTTCTCGATCGCCGCGTTGTAGGCGAAGGTCGCGTCTTTTACGCGAAACGCCAGGCCACAGGCCGAGGCGCCGTGCTCGCGAGCGTAGTAGTCCGCGTGACTGCCTTTCTCATAGTTGGTGATAAAGTTGATGTCACCCTGGCGCCACAGCTCAACGTCTTTGGTGCGGTGGCGCGCTACCTTGGTGAAGCCCATGGCGTCAAAAACGGTCTCCAGAATGCCTTTCTCCGGGGCGGTGAATTCCACGAATTCAAAGCCGTCCAGGCCCATCGGGTTCTCAAATAAATCAGCCATGTGATCCTCCTTTTATAGGATTCGTTATCGCGACCAGCAGCGCGGCTCGTGGCCGTCGGGTCGGGTGGTTTCAGGTGCAACGAATTTAGTTACGCGTGTAACCAATGTCAAGGGTCGCGAATGACGGCTCTTGAAGTGATAGGTCCAGACTACGGTTTCCGGTGGAAAATCAGTGACCAAACATTACGTTCTGTATCTCACATTTAAGGGACCACCGGGACGCGGAAGCTGAAGAGAGGTGAAAGAACTGACTGGGAAGACGGGCTAGCAGTGTGGCCAGCGTCGCTGCACCCCGAGAAACCACTAGGCAAGGGCGTTCAGGAACTCGAAATCTAGATGATCAGGCACCGATAAACACACGATCACCCACGATTTTCGCGGGATTATCTTTGACCAGTGCCCAGGCCGATGTCTCTCCGATTAACGTTTCGGCCGCACGTCGCCCTTCCGCCAAATTCGGGGGGCGTCGTTGTATGTGATGGGTATCAGTCGCCAGGACTGTTGCCAGGCCCCGCTTTACGATCTGCTCGGCGCGTGCCCGTGCAGGCTCCCCGAACTGCCCCACCAGAGCACCTGCGGTAACCTGAAAAAGACAGCCCGCCTTGACGAGCGGTTTTATCTGGTCGAAATCGCGAATAATGTCTTTATTTCTCTCTGGGTGCGCTATCAGCGGCCGGACATTCTGACGGGTAAGCCAGTCGAGCAGCTTGGTCAGGCCCGCCGGAATGTGGCTATGGGGCATTTCCAACAATACGAGGAGGTCCCCCTCCCAGTATCCGAGGGCGGGTAGCTTATTCGCAGAAGCAAGATAAATCAGTTCGTCTGAAACCCGCACCTCTGCGGCCAGCGCAAACTGAACTCCAAGATCCTCGCGGACGGGCAGCGAATCAAGGAAACCTCGAAATGCCTGGGCGATTGAACTTGCAGTATTCGGATAACGCCCGGGATGAATATGCGGCGTTGCCACCATATGCGTGATGCCATTAGATGCAGCTGCCCGGATTAGCGCCAAGCTTTGCTCTAATGTCTGCGGGCCATCGTCAACGCCCGGTAAAATATGGCAGTGGAGATCAATCATTGACGTATATTATCGCATTTATGGCGCGTTTACCCGCCGTCGACTATATGCCATCAATGCGCTTAGGCTCATGCTGCTAATAGACAATTTTTTTGAAGCCCTGATTTTACTATGAGTATTCCGGATAATAACCATAATGTTGATCTGAATAAGCGCCCCGTTTCTCCATGGAAACGTAATTCAGTATCACGCCCTCAGGCCTGATTCCGATACTCGCCAGACGTGAAATTGCCGCTCGGACGACGCCTACCCTTGTCTCTTCTGCGCGAACGACGTAAAGCAAGGAGTTGGCTAACTTGGCGATAACCATCACATCACTTACAGCCTGCACTGGTGGCGTATCGATAATAATACGATCGTATTTTCCCCTGAGCTCTTTCAACCTGTTCTGGAATTGAACCGACCCCAACAAGCGCTGAGGATCTTCTGGACGAATGCCCGAGGGCATCAGGTCTACCCCGCTTTTTTCATCTCGAACAATACACTCATCAGTGGAAAAGCGGCCAGACAAAAGATCGGCGAGACCAGGTCGGTTTGGCGAAATATCAAATTTCCTAGCGATAGAGGGACGGCGCATATCGGCATCTATCAACAGCACTTTTTCAAGCTGTCCCAAGGAAAACGAAAGGTTGATTGACATAGAAGTCTTGCCTTCCTCTGGCGCAGACGAAGTTACACATATTACTTCGGCTCTATCGTCCAATCGTGAGAGCACGACACCGGTACGCAACGATCGTATGGCTTCTGAAAACTGTCTATCTTCTCCATCAAAATAGTTATACAGAGCGAGCCCATCTCCATCTTTTGAGGGCACTCTGGGAACCATGCCCATCAATGGCAGGCCTAGCTTTCTACTTACATCCTGTGGGTCTCGAATTCCATTTTTTAGGAGATCCATTAAAACCACAAGCGCCACTCCGAATCCGGTACTCGCAACGAATGCGAACAAGATAAGAAGCCTCTTCTTGGACGCAAGAGGTCGCCTTGGTGTTATCGCAGGATCTGCGAGACGAGCTGCAGCAGTCTCAAACCCGGAAACTTCACGAGTTTCCTTGAACCTTGTCAGGAAGGTATTATAAAGCTGGCTGTTGATCTCCACTTCGCGCCTTAGCTCATCGTAGCGCACCTCTTTTTGAGCTACGGTCTGCAAATCAGATTTGGCTATCGCCAGCTCCTTCTCTAGCGCACGCACTTTTTCCCTTGCTTGCTCGAAGTCGATTTCGATGCTCGCGACGAGATTCACTATCTCACCTCGGAGGTTCGCACGGGCACTGTCTAGCTCGTCGTGCGCCGCCTGCATAGCTGGGTGTTTGGGCCCATAACGGCGCGCAAGCTCGGTGACACCCAGCTGGGCAGAATTTTCTGCCTGGCGCGCGGCCTGAATCAGAGGATTATTAAGAACCTCTGGCTGACTTAGCAACGACTCTGCAGCAACATCTTTCCTCCTGACCTGGCGGTAGATTGCCTCGACATCTTTGAGTTCCCGCTTTGCCTCCAGCAACTGATTCATTGTCTCGTTCAGTTCCTGAGACGCAAGCCCGCGCACCCCTTGTAGGTCAACCAGATCTTCACGCTGCTGAAACGCATTGAGAGCATGCTCGGAAGCCTCCAGTTTTTCACGAAGGCCTTCTAATCTCTCACTCAGCCAGCTAGTGGCTTTTTCTGTCACATCTGTACGGACACTCTGCTGCTCCGCTATATAGGCTTGGGCAATTGCATTTGGTATGTCCGCGGCCAACCGAGGCGAGTAGCTTTCATAGGACAGCTTGATCAGCTGGGTATTCCTGACCGGCCTCACATTTATTTTGTCGACAATGTGATTCACGATCTGCTCGCGTTTGCGACGCGACAAAGCCTCTGGGTCCATTGATGCAGGTTCAGACTCAATGCCAACCCACTGCTTTAATTTTGACGAGAGGGAGGGTTTCGGTGGCCGATTGAACTCCTCATGATTTTCCAGGCCAATCGCATCCACTACCCTCTCTGCGATCGCCCGAGAACGCAACATCTCGACCTGGGTCATAAGAAATTCACGACGCTGCGCGCCAGCCTCGTACACATCCCTGATTGAAACCAGATTGGTCTGGCTTGGCGATAGCAATAGGGTCGCGGTCGCCTGATATCTGTCGCGTATGCTTTGTACAGAAAAATACGCCGCAATGGTGACCATCAGTGCAAATGCTGCGATGTACCATTTTTTTTCATAAACGGCAAAAATCAGCGCAATGATATCAATATTACCCAGAGGCGAGGAATCCATCTCCTCCTCGATACGTGTATTAGTCTCCATACTTATGTCAGAAAAACCCCTGCTCGATAGTCACCACGTCACCAGGCCGGAGCTTGGTAGACATCTCTACGCGCTCCCTCTCCTCTTCTGAATCACCCTCTCTAGTGAGAAATATTCTATTTTCCGATCCTCGCTCGGTGATTCCCTGTGCGAGCGCTGTAGCCTTGCCGACAGTTAAACCCGGTTGATAGCTATATCCTCCCGGCGCCTGCACTTCCCCGTAGATGAACACCGGGCGATATTGGGTTATAGATACGGTCACACTGGGGTCAATCAGATAGTCACCCTTGAGACCTTTTACAATGATCGCCTCAAGCTCTTCAGGTGTAAGGCCGACAACTTTGATCTCACCGAGAAACGGATAATTGATATTTCCAGACTCTCCCAACATGGCGTCGATGTTCAGGTCATTCTCGCCATAGACCCGAATAGAAATTCTGTCACCGGCATTCATCCTGTATTCAACGGTCGCGGCCGCCGCATGTGTCAGCGAAAGCAAAACATTGACCAAGATTGTCAAAGCCAGCGATGTTAGCTTCAAGGCACGCATTCGAAATTCCTGTCCTGATCCTGCCTATTAAAGCGGCGCCTCTAGCCCCAGAAAATATCGATTATTTTCCAGGCCCAGAGCGTTTATCGAAGTGCTGCTGTCAAGACTGGACATACCAAGCCGCACGCTTAGCCAGTCGAGAGGCAAATATCCTACTGAAAGACTTGACCGCGTCACCCGATCGGAACGTTCAGTACCAACGAATTCCCCCGCGGTCTCACTGTGAGAAAAGGTACTACTTAGCGTCTCGCCCCACTGGTGAGTCCAGGAAAAAACGGAGCTCTTGACGTCAACAAAGCTCGCGAACCCTAGGGACTCCTGCACATTCTCCCCTATAGCGAACGAGATAGTACTGTACGTTTTTGGGCTCCAGGAAATTCGTCCGTCCCAGCGTGGCCCCTCAAAATCCGGCCTCGTATCCAGGGTAAAATCTCTGTGAAGTCTTCCGCCCCGCAATTGAATAGTTGTTTTTGGTAACCGTACCTCTGTGGTGGCCATCACAAGAACTTCATTACTGTCCCGCCTCGGAATCTGGGTTAGTTCCACATAGTCCAGGTTGGTTTGAACCGCCTCTATTCCCACCAGAAGCATACTATTCAATTCGAAGCTTCCAGTCGCTCCTGAATATACCGCTGTGGAATCCCGGGCAGCGTCGTCAAACTCACTTTTCCGTATGCCATGACGGATTAGGCTCTGTAGCCTGCCACCCTGGCGACCAAAGGCAATACTAACTTCTCCGCTCGGACGCCGTGTTCGCTCAGCCTCGACCAATATCGGCGCCAGCCCACCATCCAAAGTACCTGTAACCGACTGAGCGACATCCGCATAACTTGCTGTCGAACGCACCTCAATCAGAGAACCCACACGCCATTGCCAAGCAATATCTGCTGCATAATCTGTAAAATTTTCTCGTGCGCCATTTAGGTAGTGGCCACGGGTGACCGTAAAGCTAGTACTCAGATTTGTACGCTGCCCCTCACGTGATAGCTCCAAAGACGGAGATACACGTGTAATCCAGTCGTCCTGGCGATTTTGTGTGGTTAATGAGACATTGTCGTCATACTGTACTTCTAACCCGGCCGAGCCGATCAGCTCGAAATTCGCCGGCAGGTCGACGGTGACCGCTTGCGCCGTCGCGGCGATACCCGCAAGCCCCAAAAATACAGCACCGCAGTGCAAGGTTATTTTTTTACCCTTCCAATGGCCGGCCACCTTACCGCTGTTGAATCTTCGCTTCATATCAGTATCCCGCTCTCATCCACCGATCCGCACGACCGGGATTGACGGCTAATAGGCATTCTTGTGGTAAAAACCGCGATAAATGGTCAGGAATATAATTCGAAGATCAAGCAGGATTGACCAGCGGCGAATATACTCGAGGTCATACTCGACACGCCGACTCATCTTGTACAGAGTATCCGTTTCTCCCCTGAAGCCTTTTATTTGCGCCAACCCTGTAATACCAGGCTTCACCTTGTGCCGGAGCATATAGCCATTGACTTGGCTCCGATATTCTTCGTTATGCGCTACCGCGTGCGGCCTGGGCCCCACGATCGACATCGTTCCCTGTAACACATTAAAAAATTGGGGTAACTCATCAAGGGACGTTCGGCGTAGTATCCTACCCACTGGCGTAATACGTTGATCCCCCTCCTTCGCTTGCTCTACTTTTTCGCCATCGTCCATAGCCGTCATACTGCGGAACTTCCACACGTAAATTGTGCGGCCATCCAGCCCATAGCGTCGCTGCTTAAAGATAACTGGGCCAGGTGAGGTACACTTTACGGCCGCCGCGACCACCAACAGAATCGGTGAAATTAGCGCAAGGATCATTGATGCCAGAACGAGGTCTTCCAATCGTTTCAACCATCCATCAAATCCCTGAATCGGCGTATCGAACACGCTCAGAAGGCTACTACTTCCCACCTGATGCCAACGCGCATGCAACATCTTAGCGACAAAGAAGTTGGGAAGAATATGTACGGTTGCCGTCGTGTCTGAGAATTTATCCAACGTTTCGCTGATTATCTGCTCTGCCCGCATGGGTAGCGCGATAAATACCAAATCCAGCTCACCCGCCCGCCCTTTTTCTAAGGCCTCATCTACGGTCCCAAGTACAGGGAATCTTGCTTCGTCGCCAAGGCAGCGGACGTGTTCTTGAAATCCAGGCACCTCATAGAAACCATTGACATGAATGCCCAACTGGGGGTTTTCGGCAAGATCCTTGGCGAGTTTATAGCCAGCGTCGGTGCAGCCAATGATCACTGCCCGGCGAGAATTGCCGCCATTCATACGAATGGCAAAGAGAAACTGACGCAAACAGTAGCGCCAGAAGGCCAGGCCGAAGAAAGTAAATATCATCCATGCCGCGACGGCTGGCCGCATATAGTCAGCGCCAAATGCATTGAACGAATAAGCGAGGAGGATAAGAAAGGCACATACCGCAACCCAAGCCACAGTCACCGCACCGAGAATTCTTTTGTATGATTCACCGCGCCAGGATCGGTACAGTTCAACAGACTCTGATATAAAGGCAAAAGATACCGCGGCCAGCAGGCCTGCAATCAGCCAGTCTTTCCCGGGTGTGACCTCAAAGTACGCAAGACTTGCATAAAGTACCCCCTGAATTAGCAGCACATCAAACAGTCGATAAAGCGCTGTAATGCCACTTCGACGACTGCGGACCCATCCCTGTTCCACAAGCACTCCCTCTATTAGGAGAGGCTTAACGCCCCCAACTATTCCCTGTTTTTAAGCTCTTCTGCGATTAGGCTGAAGACACTGACATATTGCAAAACACATTAATCGCCAAAAATGAGATATCAGCAGCGACGGTGCCGTATACACCAATGCATATACCGGGCCGATTTTCCTTGCTACCAAAATTTTTTTATCCCAGCTGTTTTTTGCTGTGAGTATGCGCCAGTGGCGTAGGATTATCGGACCAAAGTGTGATGGGACTCAACTAATTTTCGAACACATAGCGCGCCAAGCACCAAAAAAGTGAATATTGGCGCGAATAAAAACCTAAGTGCATGGCCTGTGCGCTCCGAACACTGAAATACGCGCCACATCTGCAAATGGGAACTCGATCTTCCATGGATGCAAGCGTGCATTTCGCACAAATTTTGAATTAAGCCTCCACCGGTGAATCATTTTTGTGCGCGTGTTCTCAGTATTTTTCAGTTGACATTATTTTCAGCAATGCCATATTGGCGTCCGCTAGCCACAGTTTTCGTGGCAAAAAGTGCAATTTCGGGGGGACATGGAATGTCTAGAGTCAGCAGAGTTGACCATATCGCATATGCGGTTGCAGAAGGAATGATCGAAAAATGGGCTTGGTACCACATCGAAGTGGAAGGCGGGAAGCTCACCAAACGGGTAGATGACGTTCGTCCCGACGATCCGGATAGCAGCATGAAGCTCTGGTGTATCGACTTTGAATCCTTCGGGGTCGTACTGGTAGAGGGGATCGATCGCAAGAAAAAGAGTCAAGTCACAGCCTTCGCTGAGTGCCATGGCGACCATAGCGTACAACATATCGCTTTCGACACTGAAAACCTCGAGCAATTTGTTTCGCGCGCCATCGCTAAAGGTGTCAACCTTCGCGGGCAACAGCTCGTAAGCAATGATGGGTTCGGGGATCTGAAACAGCTTTTCGGCAAGGGATATGCCAAGCAGAACGCCGCAGAAATGTCCTTTCCTGAATACGTAGAGCGCCCCAAGCAGGGCGTACAGATGAGCACAAGCGTTCCACAAAATACCGGTAAGAACTTCTACCAGCGCATCGAACACGCGAGGAACACTGGTGATACATCGACATTGATCGACTTCGCCCTTATGCCTTCCGACTGGACTCCGGGCGCCCCGCAAGCACCGTCAGCTCCAATATCCACACGCTCTAAAGAACACGAAGCAACCGTCCAGGCTTAAGCGTCGGGACTCTCCTGCGGCCGTCACTACGCACCCAAACCAATTAGTGTCGGCGATTGGCAGGCGACCTTCAGAAGGTTAATTTCATCCTGTAAATTGCGTAGATACGCTTAGGAATAGATACGGACGAATACAGCGTGGAAAGTAGATCCATAGCCGGCGCATACCAAATTCGGGTAACACCCGACTCTTCCGACGCCACAATGCGATTATCATACGGCTTCGACGTTCCGGTGATTCGACAGATAGAACGCAATTCGGAAGGCTTCCCGGGCAAGATTGCACTCATACATAAGAACAATAAGCTGTCCTACTCCGACTTGATGGCTGCCGCACGCCAGCTTGCTGCCGGACTACAGTGCGCAGGCGTTACCAAATGCTCTCGGGTATCGCTATTAATGCATCCTTGTCCGCAATTGGTTATTGGCCTGCTCGCCACACACCTGCTTGGGGCAACTTATGTGCCTGTTGATCCGAGCTTCCCCGTAGCAAGAATCAGAATGATTTTGGAGGATATACAGCCCGCCGCAATCGTATATTTGGATGTAGATGGATGTGCGATACAAGAGACAATAACTGGATGTTTTTCTTCGCAGCTTCACACGTACGATCATTTATCAATCCTTGGAGCGCATCAAGCAAATTCGTTTCAAGCATATCCGGTGACTCTAAGCGACGAGTCTCACATATTCTTCACTTCCGGGACTACAGGACGGCCGAAGGGCGCAGTTTCTTCACAGCTGAATCTCGCTCACGGAATGTCGTCATCGGCACACTGCTTCGAGCTTGACAGTTCGCATAGCATACTTTCTGTCGCTGGCTCGTCCTTTAGCATCAGCACTTTTGAACTCCTATCACTTCTTGCGGTTGGCGGCTCGATCATGATTGCTGAACGCGACGATATCCTTCAACTAGATGCCCTTTTCTCCACAGCCTGCCAGGTATCTGTATGGCACTTTGTGCCTACGCTACTTGCCAGACTCATAGAATTCGTGGAAGCGGAGCCGAGCAGGGCCGTACGCCTTAAAAACCTCCAACGCATCCTTACGGGTGGAGACAACGTTCCCCCCGACCTCCTATGCAAGATCCGAAGCCTGCTTCCGTGGGTGCATCTCTATGTGAACTACGGGGCGAGCGAGACAAGCTGTATGGTTACCTACTGGCCCGTAGCAGAGCTAGCTCCACTCAAAACAAAAATCGGAAGGCCGCAGAAAAATGTGAGGCTGCTGGTTCTCGATAAGAATGGCAAGGAGGTAGGCAAGGACCAGAGTGGGGAGTTGTTTGTCTCGAGTCCAGGAGTCATTGCTGGGTACTTAAACCGCGAAGACCTGAATCAACAGAAATTTCGCGAGATAGACGGCCGCCGATACTTTGCGACGGGAGACATGACGCGCGTCGATGAGGCAGGAAACTATGAGATGCTCGGCCGGGAAGATTTCCAGATTCAGCTGAATGGAAATCGGATCGAGCTCCTTGAGGTAGAGCGCACGCTCAAAGGGATACCAGGAATAAAAGACTGCGTTGTCGCAGCAAAATGCCTCAATGAGGAGTCCAATTCAGCGGCATTAGTGGCCTATATTTTGCCCGATGGATCCGTAGGCGCCACGGTCAGCGATATAAAGGCCATCGCTAGGGGCCTTCTCCCAGAGTATATGGTGCCCTCACTGTATCTTGAAATTGAGTCAGTACCGACCAATCACAATGGTAAAGTTGACAGAGCCAAGTTACCGGCACCGAGCGACTGTCGAGTACTTCAGTCGAATGAAGAGTTGCCGCTTAGTAATAATATTGAAATCAAGGTGGCGAATATCTGGCGTGAACTTTTGGGTGCAAATTCAGTTCATGCAAACAGTCAATTCTTCGAGTTGGGCGGGGACTCGATTTCGGCAGTCCGTCTTATTACCAAAATATCTACAGAGTGTCTTGTCAATCTCTCTATCGCTGATATTGTTAGCAATACCACCGTGCGTCAACAATCAGCCCTGATTGAACAACGACAGTCAAACCAGGATATCACTGATTCAGTAAGCCTCACCCACGATCCAGGGTACCTGCAATTAAAATCGGGGCGCAACGATATTTCGCCCCTGCTCTTGATCAATGGAGTTGTCGAATATCTCGAGTTAGCAAAGACCTTATCAACGGATCGATCAGTCTACGCCATATACCTTCCCGAGGAGATGGATCTAATCATTAAAGGCGCCGCGTCTACTGCGGCCACTACAACAGATTCCATAGCTGGAATTACCGAGCTATATCTAACCGTAATTACCAGCCTGCAACCAAAGGGACCTTATTACCTGGCCGGGAAGTCCTTTGGCGGGATTATTGCCATTGAGGTCGCTCGAGAGCTCGAAAAGCTCGGGCACGAGGTAGCGTTCACAGGGTTGCTTGATACGGTAACACCAGAGGCATTTACCGCCCACCAGAGATTCCATTTCCGAGTAACGCAGCACATCAAGAATATTTTCAAGCAAGGTCCGAGATACTTGTTGGAGCGGGTTAACAGCAGACGTTCACGTACTACCCACAGGAACGCTTTACCCAGCTCTGTCGCACATGATTGTAACGAAGAGTCGATAAATATTCGCGTAAGACATCAAGTACGGAAGAATGCAATTTTCACAACTCGCCTGTCCCCTATTCAACGGCCGGTAGTACTGATTAAGGCCCGTGACCGAATACACCTATATGGCGAGAAACCATCTAAGGATCTAGGATGGAATAAATATTGTGAAAACCTGATTACCTACGAAGCGCCCGGCAATCATCGATCTCTTCTAATGCCAGGACAGGCGGAGCATGTTGCGCGATATCTGGAGCTACATATTTAGCAGCGCTTACAGAGCGAAAATTCACAAATAAATATGCTGGCATGGAATCGACGTGCTCTTTAATTCTATTACTTTCATCTTGATATTCCTGCCGTCCGTTTTGGTCGGCTACTATATTCTGCGCCATGTGACTCTCTTCCGCTTTGCGCTCGCATGGCTTTCGCTAGCTTCGCTATTCTTCTATGCATGGTGGAACCCCCTATATTTAGCGCTGCTATTATCTTCTATCGTGCTTAATTTCATGCTTGGAAAAATAATCACTTGCAGTGATAGGCCCAAGCTATTCCTGATCATTGGCATTATTGGAAATCTTGCAGCTATTGGTTTCTACAAATATCTTGGTTTTTTCTCGACGATTATTTCAGGAGTTTCCGACCTTCAGGTCACCACCCCCGAGCTGCTATTACCTCTCGCCATTTCATTCTTTACTTTTCAGCAGATTGCATACCTTGTCGATGTTTACCGCGGAGCGGGCGCTGAAAAAAAATTCGACCAATATCTACTTTTCGTATCATTTTTCCCCCAGCTTATTGCGGGCCCCATCGTTCATCACAAAGACGTTGCCCCACAGTTTTCAGCTCTGCCATACACACCAATAAGGCATGAGCAAATATCCTCTGGGTTATTACTCTTTGTCATCGGGCTTGCGAAGAAAGTCATTATTGCCGACCAGCTTTCCCATTATGCGACTCCAGTTTTTTCTACCGCTGATAGTGGTGGAGCACCCGCCTTACTCGATGCCTGGGGTGGGCTTCTAGCTTATGCGTTGCAGCTATATTTTGATTTTAGTGGTTACGCAGATATGGCGGTTGGCTTAGCGAAAATGTTCGGTATCAATTTGCCGATCAACTTTGACTCCCCATATAAGTCGGCAAATATCGTTGAGTTCTGGCGCCGGTGGCATATCACTTTATCGCATTTTTTACGCGACTATCTCTATATAACATTAGGCGGTAGCAAGAGGGGATCAAGATCGTTAAACCTATTTGTGACTATGCTACTTGGCGGATTGTGGCACGGTGCAGGATGGAACTTCGTCATTTGGGGTGGATTGCATGGCACTTACTTGATCGTAAATCACTGGTGGGCTCAAGCTAAGTCGCTGCTGAATTTTACAGCCGACACGTCAACTTCAGGGCAGGTACTTTCTGTAGGTTTGAGCTCCAACAGCCACGGTCATTCACCGCGGACCGTTCCGCCAATATCAGAGAAGCCCTCTGGTTATCGCCTTTTTCCTTACCCTTCTGTTTATCGTGGGTTCGGTATTTTCACTACATTTTTGCTCGTATCCTTGACTTGGTCGTTTTTTCGAGCAGAGTCACTGGATGGGGCATTGTCCATCCTTCGGGGAGCTTTTGGGCTTAATGGAATTAATGTTCCTCAGCAGATTTTCTCTATCGCCCCGTACATATTTTCGATATTCGCCGACCCAACCCCCGGACTTTCCATTGGTGCATTTCCCCACGTCAAGGGCTTTGGATTTATCTTCGCTGCAATGTTCATTGTGTTCTTTTTACCCAACTCCAATCAAATTATTCGGTGGTTTTCTGAGACCACTAGCCTCCCAAGCAAAGGTCGCATAGATACAATACAAACTACTGGAGTGATGGTCATTGCGGGGGTGCTTTTTGCCCTTTCATTAAAAATAATCGCATCCTCGCCGAATAGCGAGTTCCTGTACTTTAACTTCTAGATACTATGCGCAATTACATCGCTTTTTCGTTTGGTGTATTCCTAGGCTTAGCCATGCTTGTCCTTCTTATTCAACTGCAAGAAGGCGTGCCCACATCCAGCTCCAAATGGGCTCACGACCTGTATCATGTCAAAGAAGAACATGCCAGAGCTGCCCATTCAAATAAACTCTTGATCGTCGCCGGATCAAATAGCCTCTTTGGGATCTCAGCCACGGAGCTAGAGGAGAAATTACATCGGCCAACGACGAATTTCGGTGTACATGCTGGTCTTGGACTTAGCTATATACTTGAGCGGAGCAAAGGATCCTTGATCCCAGGCGATATTGTTTATCTACCGATTGAGTATGCGCTCTATCAGCAAGACGCTGCGCCATCGTCACAATTGATGGACTTTCTTTTAGCCAGAGATCCTGAGTATTTTCACTCGCTACCTATTGCGCATCAGATACTTGGTTATGCCACCGTCTCGTTCGGACGGATATTCGAAGGGCTTAGCGGAGGCAGTGATCGCTATCAGGGTCGTTCGGCCAAGGTATACAATGTTGGCAACGTAAGTCCCTCTGGGGACCAGATAAGAAATAGCCTCGAGCAGGCTATGAGTTATACAGCACGACTGAAGGGTTTGCAGCCTAAGGACATAGGCAACGGAAAGATTTCTGAATACTCGAAATCAGTGCTTCGTCAATATTTCTCCTGGGCGAGAGAGAACAACATTTGCATAGTCGGAGCGCCACCTAACCTAATGTACTTTGAGGAATATGATTCGGAAAGATTTCTCGATTTTTTTGATGAAATAGTCGATTTCTATCGGGCGGAAGGTGTCGCTTTCGCAGGTAGGCCTGTAGCCTATCTTCTCCCTGATTCATATTTTTTTGATACTGAGTATCATTTAAACGAAACGGGGGTCGCACACAGGACCCGTCTGACGGTGAGGGATCTCGCTGGCCGAATGGACGGATATTGCTCCTACGATGCAGCCAGGTATTAGTGAGCTAACCTATCCGCATTTTGTGTCCAAATCGTAATGCAACCGCTGTCACTACTCGACTAAGAGTTCCGACTCCAAGCTGGATATTAGGATCGACCTTGACGGGCGTACCGCGCACGAATCGCGATATGATTCTTAAAATGGCGTTCATGCTATTCCAAACTCTCTCCATCGCACCCTTCCCAAGCGGCAAGTCGCCAATTAAAACATCCTGATGGCAGACAAATGCTTCAGATATCGATGTAGGATAAGACTTGCCGGCTGTAGAATATCTGATGCCATTTTGGGCGCTGTCGATGATGAAGGATTCGTTTACGACACCGAAATTCTCTCCCAAAGGGAATACCTTAATATCCCGATTGGGCTTTATCCCTTCCGGGTATCGAAATACTTCCAGCGCTTCGTAGCAGATTATCGATCCTGCTTTCGCCACACGATGGTTTAATTTTCTCTTCCAGTCGTATATGCAGTCAGCGTCAATCCGCTTATCAATGTCTCCTTTCCATGTCTCGGTCTCGACACGTACAAGATCTGCTCCAGACCTTTCAAGCATTTCAGGCTCAAAATCTTCACCGATAAACTTGCAAATCGCGCCGACTTCTTTTGACGGGTTTACCACCAGATCTTCATAACGAACGGTGACCGAGCCTGAATCATCACGAAAAAACGGTTCACTTTGTTCATACACTGACATCCAGCGATAGAACTCGCCGACAAATGATTTGGACAAGCCAATGTTTTTTACTACTGATGGAATAGAGTCGCGAGGATCTCGAATTATGCGGATTATTTTTGCATCGGGATAGAGCAGTCTAATGGTGTCTGCATACATTATGTGCCGGGGAGTTTTTTCTGCCCATCGTACTTTTCCATGTCTATAGGCGAATGCGGCTGGAATTGCTGAATAAATTGCCGACGCGGTAGGCTCTTGAGTGCACAGGTATTTATTAATCGATTGTTCTGTCAGTCCAAAATGGCTCAGCATACTCTTTCCATCCGGATATAGAATGCTTTTAAGTTGCAGGACGGCCAGCTGGCGCCAATCCTTCTCACGAACTATCTGAACGGCGGTCTCTAGCGGTATTGCTCTGAATAGATCCGTTTCAGGACCACATGCAATCCGGCTGTGACTGCCAAGTATGGCTGACAGAAGCGAAGTTCCTGATCTCGGTGGTCCGACGATAAAAACAGGTGACGCAGAATCTGAAGCTATTTTTGTCATGGCGGCCGCAATGAATGTCTTTGGTCATAGAAAGCGATCATTCTATCGCAGATAGCTATTCTATTGACCCCAAAAGGAACCTAACCCGCTTTTGCACACACCTCCATCTAACTAAATCGGAAGTGTCAAATGGTACGAAGAAAGCGCTACAACCGCTACAACCGCTACAACGATGATTTCAAAGCAACAGCTAACGAAACTGGTTTCGCAGCTTCATAAGTACTGGGTACCTTCGTAGCCGAGATTTTAGCCATATGGGCAACGGAAACGCCCGGTTCGCAATTGGGTACCGATGGATATTGCCGTCAATACCCAAAAAGTCAGCCAGCAATGCCATTTTTTTCTCTGATTCGATAGGAAGAACAAGAAGGTCATCTTCTCTTCCGCGGAAGTATGATGCAACTTCATTTACATGATTGGTATAAGCCGACCTGAAAATCTTTGTATTAAAAACCGAGCTACCGTAAAGTGCCTTATGTAAAACCCTTTCGGCGTCCGAACTACTTAATTGGTCATTAAAATGGTTTTCGCAGGATCTCAACCATCCATCGATGCCCCTTGTTGTCAATATGAACTTCGACCCGGGATAACGTTTGTCCAGCTCTTTAAAGTAGTAGGCGATTTCGATATCTGTCGCTGAATCCATGCCATCAAGCTGATCAAAATCGAAGATTAGTTCTTTTTGGTCGTCAAGATGCAGCCATTCTGAGGGGTTGTGTATCGAATTTTTATACCCAAGTATCTTCAAAGCCTTCGTCAAACTGCTTGTTCCAGTCTTGGAGAGACCGACACCAAAAATTTTCATAATTATCCTAGATCAACATTAGATTAGTATTTAAGGGCTGTTTCCGAGAACGTATTCTCTCTTTATTGATAAATAGCTCTTGAGACGCAGCGGACTAGTTTGAGTGAAATCAACGGAAGACCTTTGGGTGGCGCCTCACATCACACCGAATTGGAGCTACCTGATGCGGTTTATAGAAGAAAAGTTCACTCAATATGTGAGGGTACTGCAGTATTCGCTCCGACTGAAGTAGCATCCCTACAACAAATGAGAGGCGCGACCAAGAGCGGGGCAGTTCCAGCTCAGAGATTGGCCCTGGAGTTAATGGCCGAACGAGTATCAGCCAGATACATTCCATTTTACAGAAACCGATAAAAACCGAGTCAATTAATCGTCTTTATTGGCGCATTTTTCCACTAGATCCGAAGACGCAGGATATACCCGTTTTGTGTTGGTCTGAATATATTTAACCAAAGTGTCACACCAGATCCTTTTCAATTTTTTACCGGCACGAGAATAGCGGGGTAGCGCGAAACATCTTACTCTGGCTAAGAACCTTTGTTGCGGTTAATATCTGTTCAAACCCTTAAATCATCTACATTTCATAAGCCAATAAAATATTCTTCGGATTCTGGCGTTGTTCATCAGCGGTAATGCCCCTTTAAGGGAAGGTCGCCCAATGACGTTATCCTAGATCCGTGCAGCAGCTTAGATTTGTAAGGATACAGCCTGGAGCTTCGACATTGAGAATCTGTTTTCTGCACCCTAAGCCTAATTATTCTGGAGGCTGTCGAGTTGTCGCGATATATGCGGAAGGGCTTGCCGCTCTCGGCCATGAAGTGTCCATCGTTTGTGGGTTCGGCGAACCTAAGACCAAAAATCCAATAAAGTGGCTGAGCGGCATTCTTCGGAGGCGAGAGAGGAAGGATTACGTTGAGAATTCACATTTTTCCAACCTAGAGAAGGTTCGTGTCAAGCTGTTGCCGGGTAATGATCGATTGAGAGACAGACATGTCCCAGATGCAGACGTCGTTATCGCTACCTGGTGGAAGACGGCGGACTGGGCATACGGTTTCAGCAAACGCAAGGGAAAGAAATTTTATTTCGTCCAGCACCATGAAACCCATCCGCATTTTCCAAGAGAGAAAGTCGAAGCCAGCTATCGTTACCCGTTAACAAAAATCGTAATAGCAAATTGGTTAGCTAACGTCATGGCAAAAAAATATGGAGATGCTAATGTTCATCTTGTACCGAATGCAGTAGATAAGTCTATGTTTTACCCGGAGAAGAAGCCGGATCCCAGGTCTACGGTCTTTTGCACAATGTACTCGAAAAGAAGGTTTAAAGGCTTCGATGTCACGATTTCAGCATTCCTGCATGCTAAGAAGACTCGACCGGATATACAGCTGATCATATTTGGTCGTGAAGATATAGCACGGCATACATCTATTGAAGGGGTAACAGTACTGGAGAATCCTAGTCAATCTCAAATACGAGAAACTTACGCGTTATCAGATGGCTATGTCTTTAGCAGTCGCACTGAAGGATTTGGCCTTCCGATTCTTGAGGCTCTCGCTTGTGGTTGCCCTGTAATCGCCACCAAGGCTGGATGCGCTGTAGATTACATCCAACCCGGTAAAAACGGATACCTTTCGGAGATAGATGACATGTTGAACCAATCAACTGCGATTCAAAAGATCGCCGATATGGCACACCCCGAGAGGCTCACTATGCGCGCTCATTGTATCGACTCCGTCAAGGACGTATCTTGGGAAAATTCGATTAAGCGTTTTGAGGATACGGTTGCCAGTTAGCATTCCGAAGATTAATAGGGAAGCTGAGGCTTTTCAGATTCACCTAGCACCCACGAATAGATGCGCAGGGTATTTTCTGCTTTTGTGTGCCAGGTATATTTATCTTTGATTTTCGACATCCCGTTTTTGCTTTTTTCAATCAATTCGCTCGGATTCTCTATAATCCGTTCGATCAAAGAGGTCAGTCGACATTCGATCTGCCGTTGATTACCGAGTTCTACCAGATAGCCACAGCTTTCGTCCACCAGTTCGGAAGGACCAGCGTAATCAACGACCACCGGGACAATTCCGCAAGCCATAGCCTCCAAAACTACTCCTCCGCCGAATTCTCTGATACTTGGAAAAATTAGTATATCGGCGTCCTTTAGATGAGCACTTAACTCAGAATGTGCGACATTCCCGTGTAGTTTTATACTCTTTTCGAGGCCCAAAGAATTAATCTGGCTTTGCAATTTTTCCATTTCTGGCCCTGCACCAAAAACGTCATACCGGATCCTACCAAGTGAAGCCACGTGTTGAATCGCATTGATTGCCATATCCACTCCCTTGTAGGGGACCAGGCGCCCTATAAATACTGCTCTCAGTAGTGGCTTACCTAATGATTCTCTACCAGTGACCGTGAATCTTTTTGTATCTATTCCGTTTTCGGGCATATAGATTACTTTATCATTAGCGTACTTTGGCAATTGCTGTTGTACTGCTCTAGATCCGGCTAAAATTGCCGAGCTCGTCTTACGCATTGATTTATAGCCTGGCAACAGTTTGTACATTTTCCGAAACTTGGTAAGCCATTCTTTTTCCTGACGCCTTCGATCACTGAACTGGTCTGGCCACTCAACTCCGCCGTTCATCGGCCCGACCACAAATGGGATACCGATCGATTTCAGTTTTTTAGCAAGGTAGCTCGGTGCGGTCGGGCTGACCGGTGTAATTCGATGCACCACATCGAATTCACCGTCTTTCAATCTCTGCGAGAATAGTCTCCAGCATTTATACTCAAAATAAGGATATATAAATGATTGAAAGGCCGTAGCAACAGTCCAGGCAAGCTTATCTCCTCCACGAACAATGCGTGAAATAAGATTTATCGGCTTTGCAATTAGCTCTGTATCTAATGCTGTGAACTCTTTACCTTCGACCCATCCTTGCCGTTCAATGGCTGCCTTATTCCTTATTTGTGTTACTAGGTGAATATCGCATAAACGCCCTAACGCTTCGGCATAAGACCAGCCGATCAAAGGTACACTCGTCCACTCCGGATTTGCCGCTTCAGCTAATACCAGTACTTTGTATTTTTTCACGTCCATATGTATTTCTGCCAAGAATTGACTATTTATCCAGAACCAGCTTTTCCTGAATTGAACAAAACTTTTCGATACTACTTTGCATGTTTGTATTCAACAGAGACCCTATGGAGTGTATCCCACGAATAATTCCTCTGAATCTTGGGAATAATGGGTCTCTGTAATAGACATCTTTTGCAGCTTCGATCACTGAGCGACGCAACAAAAATTTCCAGAGCCTGAACTTTGAACTTTTTAAATCAGGGCTGTTTATTCTATGTAGAAATACAAGGTTTATTGCCGTGAGAGCTGTTGTTGTATATGTGCTCAGGCGACCACCTGGCGATCCTATATGATGGAGTTTGGCATCTAGAGACTTTATTAGTAATCCAGATCTAGAAGCTCTATACGTGATATCGCTATCTTCTTCTGCCGAGTATCTGAGCAGCCTATTATCGAATTTCTCTTTCTTGGCAATTTCCGAACGCATAGTCAGTGAAAAGCCAGGCAATGTATTGCAAAAAGCGACCTTGAAATCTTTTAAAAATTCAGGCGCATCGTGGGAGGGGAAACTGTCTTCGTAGGGCAAAAAGCGACTGTTTGCATTTAAAATGAAACGCACAGCTTTTTTTACTACACCGCCCCCTGGACTGGAGGACAACAAGCTTGCTTCTTTTGAATTTGAGCAATTTAATGGATTTTGCCCTACATTTGCACCTGCAACAGCTGCAATCTGGCAATTTTTATCGGCTGTGTAGATCTCCATTATGCGTTCAGCACATTCTGGATACATCAATGTATCGTCATCGATGAAAAACAATACATCTCCACTACAAATTTCGGCTGCCTGATTCCGTTGTGCTGCAGCTGAGCGAACTAACGCTTCCTCATAAATAAGCGTTATACCATGCTCGTCCTGAAGTAGCGCCTCCACCGCTGCTTTATTTTCCCGCCAAGAACGACTGCCGTCGACTACTACTATCTCCTTGGGCCGGTAGGACTGAGCAAGTATGCAGTGGATACATTGTTCAAGTACATCCCTTCGCTCATAGGTTGCCAAGGCCAAAGACCAACTCATCATTTTATCTTTCCCTGATAGCTTGAGTGGAAGGTGAAATTAGGCACCGATATTAGAATCACATTCTAACATTAACGGGAGGGCAACATCGACGATGTTGGCTGGCCAGAATTTGCGCAAATATCATTTTCCGTCTTGGTTAAAAGCGAGGGATCTTGCGAGGAAATTCGAAGGAGTAAAGTCAGAGCCCCGATTGTGTTTCGGGGCTCTGATAATGCTAGTCGATAAGGAAGCCTTCTCGTATATAGTCATTTATGGCTGGCGCAGAATATCGGGTATCCCATGACTGTAAGGGGCGCTGCTTCACCACATCCATAAAGGCATCGAAGCTTCTATCACCACCTAGGTAAGCGTTGTAGTCAGCCAGTGTACGCTCGGGATCTCTATAGCTTGCACCAATATCGTCCTCACTTTCAAACTTGTACTCAATATTTCCGGACATCTGAACATTGCTGCTTACCGCAAATCCCTTAATGTTCAGAGTTGAATAATCTTGAGTTTCGTCGGGACTGCGCTTTGATACGATATTATCTTGAGCAATGAAATCGGCGAGGTCACCGCCCAGGTTGATTCCGTATAGAGCCCCCGTGCAAAGATTGTCAGCAGAGCACCCGTCTATCCCCTTGTGCATACTTTGTCCTTCAGACACCACATTGTCATATGCGTATGCGCGGGTACCCGCAGGAATATCTATAACGTTATACCCAATAAGCAAGCCGATCGCATTGCGTGCAAAGAAATTATTATCAGCAAGCCCTCCAGAACGCATCTGTACACCATGACTAGACGCTCTAACAGAAATATTTTCTTTAAAAAGAAGCTTGTTCCCATTTGAGCCCGCTTGGAGGTAGACGTTGTGGTTAAACATATTGGCGCCGGCGCCTGCGACGTCTGGGTGCCAACCGCCGTAGTCAAAGACATTTTCTTCAAGCGTGAGTTGTTCTACACCTTTCGCAAAAACATTCGATGGGCGATGAGATCTACTGGTGCTGGTTCCGGAAACGTAAGCACCAGTGAAGATATTGCGCCTTACCGTAAATGTACCGACCTTACTGCCCTCCCACTCCTGTATTACCAATTCAGCGTGGTCGATCAGACAGTCTTCGATCAAAATATCATGATTGGGCCCCATAAATGACAGCGTATCGTCATCCACAGGGTCGAAGCCTGGATTTGACCTGTCTTTTTTATAAGCGTAGAAATGCAGGCCAATGTAACTGATGTATTTCGAGTCACCATGGATATGACGCAGGTGGTTACCTGAAGATACGATCTTGGGGCGCGGTCCTGAACCATAAAATGCCATCACCGAAGGTTCAGACACAGACTTACCGCTGGGTATTTTGATATTTCCGGTTTCCCAACTATCTCCTCGCTTCAGATAAATATGGTCCGGGTAACCCACACGCATTTTCTCGATACCAGCCTGAATAGTTTTACAAGGTGAACTCTCGGAAAGACAGCCATTTGTATTACTACCGGCCGAATTACTGACATAGATCACCCTTGAATCATTGGAGGGCATAATCAGGGTGAAGCCTTCATTGGTGTATTGCGGAAGATTGCCACCACTGCTTGGATCAGTGACTTCAATTGAGACCGTCGCTTTCGACACCTCCGAATCTTGTCGGATTTCGTAAACGAATTGATCCGTCCCTGTAAAATCAGGGTCAGGCTGATACAAGAACATGCCTGTGACATCCATTTCCAAGCTCCCGGATTTAGGTTCTACCGACATTGCGAATGTCGCTTTATCTCTATCAACAGTGTCGTTGTTGAAAACAGCATTGCTCTCTGACGTCTCAAGCGTACCGCCGATTTCCATTTGATAGAAGTCGTTAGCAGCAAACACGGCTGATTCGCTGTAACCGATGACGCTAAATTCGAGTACAAACTGCTTTCCGGCGTCACCTTCCTTGTTATTTTCAGAGTAAGGTGTAACTGTGAGCACGTAATCGCCGGAAGGAAGAACTGAGGACTGGACACTTAAGTGGTCAGCACCGTGTGCTGCCGTATATGCAGGCGTATTTTCATAGCGATCAATGATGTATTCATTCGAGTCTTTGGCCCGCAAAGTAAACGCGACGCTGCTCGTTAGCTCATCATTGACTGGCTCGGCCACAAAATTAAAAAGGTCTGTGGAAAGTGTATTCAAATCAATCGTTTCACCACTCGAAAGCCTTGATTCAAACACTAAAATATTGTCCTCACTGTCAACGGTCACGAAATCAATCGCGGCAATCGCAGGCACTGTTGACTGGGGACCACCATCGTCTCCATCGATAACACTAAACCGGACAATTTTGCTATTTCCTTTTTCACCAGTTTTATCCGGACCCGCATAAGGAGTCACGGTGAGACTGTATTCACCAGTAGGAAGCTCTCCTTTGTCGATATGAAGGTTGTCGCTTTCGATAGCCATTGTATAGATGGCCACATTTTCGTGACGATCGATAGATACGGGGCCATCTAATAAGAAGTGGACACTGCCTGTTTTTGACGCATCATTGGATGTCGCTATGACATTCAGCTGATTTGTCGGGGCTTTGGAAAGGTCAACTACCGCACCTTCCGCCAGAGGAACAAACTCACTATAACCAGCGTCAGAAAATGCGACCACGGACAGGCTTTTAATAGCGGGGCCGTTATTTTCAGGATCAGGTTCGCCGGAATCTGACTCTTCGACCACGCGAACAGTCCGCGTTACTTGAGCAGAGAGACCACCTGAGTCCGTGACTCGATAGGTGAGTGTATAGCTACCCGCTTTACCTGTGTCTAAATCACTTTCGGTAACCACCTGATCTGTCAAAACACCATCTTCTTTATCAGACGCTGTAAAACCAGGTTCAAAAAAGTTGGAACCAACTTTTAATGAAACTTCAGAGGCTCCTGCTAGAGAGATTGTGGGTGGAGTGTTTTTCTCACCTTTGTCTTTTCCACTACCGCCTCCACAGCCTGTAGCCACAATGAAAATCAAAAAAAAGAGCGCTAAATTTCGGAGCCTTCGTAACATGGTTTTACCTCTACCTCGGGTAACTCGGTGCTGCGCATCTGTTTGGCTTATTGGCGCAAACTGGTTTACAGGAATTCCTGAATTTGCCTAATCGTATTGCTTTCGATCGCGACGCCACACTTTTGTTGTAGCAGAGCCCGCTGAATAATTGACTAGATACAGAATAAAAGTCACGCAATGCCGCGGCGCACGTTCAGTTTGATACACGGGCAAGCCCACCGTGAGGGATAAGAGGACTAAACACTGAGTGTGTGACCTAGTACGCGTAACCTAGGTGCTTTATCCGCTTCATCACAACTTCACAACATTGCGGTTTCCGAAAGAAATTAACCGGCATGTTTTATGCCAGTTCACTTAAGGTGTGTAAAAAATACACTGATTGGAGGTCAATATCAGGAAGCAATTCATATTTTCGATAACGATAACTTAAGTCTATATTGATAGATCACCCAATAGCTGAAACGAGATATTCCAACTATCCGACTCAGGGTCTTCCATCCATTTGACAAGTGGTCTCGACCAGTACCGATTGGTCAGTCAAATAGACATCCGAGTGTGATCACAATTTCCATCGCAAGCGCTGGAAGTAAAAGCGCATTACCTCAATCAACAATGACGACTGGGCCTTTGATACTGTAAGGAAAGATCACCCGACCAATACGAGTCGCCTGGGATAAGTCTACTCGACGGCTTCACGTGGGGTTTCGTTGAATCGCTTTGGATGTGTGTTTACTGAATTAAACATCACCCAACCTCGATTCTCTGCGGTCTAGCAAACTTTACTCTTGCATTATTTTTGACGGCTGATTTTATTGGCACAAATAACCCGATTGCGCAGCCATAGATGAACAAAACCCAGCTATCCTGAGAAGCATTCGGAATCTGATCGATCATCATAAGACAAATAATTACGCAATATACGGCGGTTACTCGCTGACCAACTCTGCTACCTATTTTGCAGACTACTCGATATCCAGATAAGACCGCCAACATTGGGAGACCGAACAATACTGCGTAGCTAGCTAGTCCGTATTTGCTTAGCACTATAATCCAATAGCCGTCTGTCACCGAGCCAAATACTCGATTTCGGTTCCAACCTCCCCAGCCGAACATAAACTTCTCTAGGCTGTGTTCTAGCATCATCTGCTCATGATGAAATCTGAATGCGAGACTCAGCGCCCGATCAGGCCAAACTTCACCGATAACTTCAACGAGCCAATCTCTAGGCACAAAACCAAAAATTGACATAATCGGATACAGGAATATGAATATTGCAATTGCCGATACTATTTTCACTCCCATTTTTGCACTTGTGAATATCATTATTACAGCACCCAGAACTCCGAGGATCCAAGCACCGACAGTTTTACAGACAACCAAGATAAGCGCCAAATAGATCACGAAAAATATGCTTGGTATATAGAGTATCTTCTGCCTTGCCTTCCAGAGTCCAACCGCCGCAACAAAAACGATTGCGGCAAAGTTCGCGACGAGGAGACCATGCCCCATAAAAACGACAGGCCTATATCCGCCAAATCGTATTTGCTGTGCAAATGAATGCGGGAAAAAGCCATATATCCAAGTATGTAATTGCGGGCTCAGGAGAACCTCGACAATAATAAACGGCGAATAGATGACACCGGCCAATACGAGATGTCTGAGCACGGTAATGCCATCATCAAGACTTCTGACCAGCAACGCACCAAGCAAAAACGGTATAAGCAATATGTAGCGATTTAATATCAGTGTAATCGCCTCTTTTAGTGGCATTGCCTGAATATAGAATTCGCCATTAAACGCAGGCTCTCTGTTTGTAAGAACTGTGGCGACAGGAAACAAAAGTCCGGCGATAATCATTACTTTTGCCCATTTGCTCTGGGGTAATTGACTTAGCCGGACCTTTCCAAGCAGCACACACCCTACAAGCGCACTGATAACTGATATAGACTCTTTGTTAAGGCTAGGAATTAGGGGAAGTTCAAAGCTGACCTTTACCGGAAGGAATAGATACCCACCTACAATCGTCCAAAAGCTCGCAACGAGAGGGCTAAGCCGTTTGAATAGAAGGATTGCGACAAGTGGCCAAATGACCAGACTTAGCTGTGCAACGATATTTGGCACGGAGTGTTCACTTTCGCTGTTTCGCAGGGAATGAATATTAGGCTCTTGAACTTTGCCAACCTCAAGGCATTGTCACTTAATTTAAATTCAGACCTTACAAGGGCTTCAGCTTCATCCAGCCGATTCACAATAGTTCTTTCAGTATCTTTAATGAACGCAATAATCGTAGCCGCAATTGAGTGCGCTTCGGGGCGAGCAATCAGACCTGTTTTTTTGTCACGGACCAACTCTGGAATGCCAGATATATTGGTTGAAATAACAGGAACTCGGCGCATCATAGCTTCCATAAGTACCACAGGAATTCCATCCATGTCACCATTAGAGTCCTTCTTCGCCGGTAAGACAAAAACATCAATACTGCCATACCAGCTCGCTACCTGGTCATGAGATATTTCCCCCAAAAACTTTGTATTCGGCCAAATACCACTACTTTTGGCCATTTCTTTTAACGCTGTCTCAAGTGGACCAGAACCGGCGATAACCAATTCGAATGGAATGCCGTTTTTTTTGAGTATACTAGCCGCGCTGATTAGTAGATCGATACCCTTCTTTTCAACAAGCCGTGCCAAGCAGCCTATTCGTAGAACAGTCGCCAAAGGCCTGAACGGACGAGGCTCAAAGGCTTTATCATCTACTCCACACCGAACCAGCCTTATTTTATCAGGCTGGATACCAGATTTTTGAAGAAGCTTTACATTATATTCAGAAATCGTTGCAATAAAACTTGCCCTTTCAGATTTTTCTCGTAAAAGATAGCCATGCTCAAATAGATCGTTAGCATGCGCTGTAATGCTGAAGTTTCCGCCATTCATTGCAGACGCATACATAGCAACATCGGCAGCAATATGACAAAAATGGCAATGTATATCTGCTATTTTTTGGGCAGCCAATTTATTTGCGAATTTCGCAGCCATTAAAAATCTATAGATCATCCCCAGAGCGCGCCGCGGCTGCTTAACGAGCTTCAGCACATCAGATGTTAGTACGCCTAATACGGTTAAGTATCCACTCGGCCTTCTCCAGAAACATAAAATTTGAGCAGCTAAAAGCTCGAACACCCCGGTTTCATACAAATATGTGCAAATGCTGCTGATACGTGCAACTTGTTCTGATTTACTGATATTTTTTACTGAATGCAAAGAGAAAGGAACTACATTTATACCTAATTTTTCAAGTTCTAGTATCTCGTTGTATACAAACGTGCTTGAACGCCCTGGTATTTCTGGGGCCAAATATGCAATTTGTGGACGCTGTGCAGTTAACATTTTTTAGGATTCCGTGTTTAACTGCTTGTTATCCATAAATTCAAGTGATCTTGCACACCCGCCGTCTGGCTTCCAGTTCGGAAAGCTTTTAGCTTCCATATAACTTGTTGCCTTCCGTTTTCCAACAAAAAGTGCCCGCCATTGAAATTGTCGTATTTCCTTAATAATGTCCGGATCTGAATATCGCTCTTTTCGTTGTAACAAGGAACGCAGGTACCCCCAAAACATTGCGGATCCGCCGATCAACAATGGGTATTCAACTGCCCGAAACAGGCAGGTTGCAAACATGTAGACAACTCCGGTGCCCATGAAATATTGCCCATACCCATGTCGCATACGGCCGGTTAGGACTCCGTGTTGACTTGAGCCCATAATCCGGAGATGAAGAAAGTTTAAGTTCGGATGGTCCCAGCTTCTGGCCTTCCATCCGAGCTTTCTACACTTGTGGCAATCAATTGCATCCCACATTACCTCCCTTACGAAGCCACCAATTTGCTGGAAACATGTGACTCTGTAGAATTTTGTCATTCCAGCGGACATTTCATCGCCACGCCGTTCACTAACCAGTCTACCTTCATGCTCGTTATATGGTTTTCCACTACAAGTGCCCAAACGGGGATCAGCTTCCATTTTTTCAATCAGTGTTTCAAAGTACTTTTCGGGTAATTCAAGATCTAGGTCTAATTTGCATATATACTGGTAGTCCGCGATATTGGCTTGTCGCAAACCAGCGTAAAATGCGTCGACGACACCAGGCCCTACGTTACGAAATCCCCGGTTCTCCCGCTTCACGACCTTAATGAATGGATATCGATCAGCGTATCGTTCAAGAATGATAGGTGATCTGTCTGTGGATCCATCATCAACGATAATCCATAATTTCGGCACCACCGACTGCGATACCACACTATCCAGTGTGCGCTCCATATACTCCGCTTCGTCGCGACAAGGCGATATGATCAGGTAATCTCTACTTTTCAACGTAGCTTCCTTGCAATTCGCATAATTAAGATTCGGCGTTCTGCCTGAGATGTATTGCAATTTGTCGGTTTATAAACGGCAATTTTAGGGCGTTATTAAAATACCGCATGGCCATGCGCTTGGGATTTTGCATCAGTCGGTAGAGCCACTCCAATCGTAATCTCTGCATCCAGTGCGGTGCGCGCTTTTCCGACCCCGCGAGAAAGAGCATCGATGCACCAATACAAAATGCGAGACCATCGAATCGTTCTTCGGACATGAGTTTGCTGGCTATTATTTCTTGCTGAGGTGAACCGACAGCTAGGAAAACATAGTTTGAGTGGGAATCGACAATGTTGGCGACGACATCTTTGACCTCTTCTGTTTTATTTATAAATCCCATAGAAGGATTATGATGGGCGATGTCAATGTATGGAAATCTACTGCTAATCTTTTCTAGTGTCTCTGCGTCTCCGCCCAAAATGTATACCTTATCTTCTTTCTTTATTTCGTCTCGGAATAGCCTAGCGGTGAGGTCACTCCCCGTAACTACGCCAGGTAGCCGGCATCCGTGTGCCTTCAGTATGAACTCCAGGATTCGGCTATCGCATAATGAGAGGGTTGCTGAGAAATATAAATCCCTCAGCTTACGGCCAGAGGGCACCTCAGCAAGTCGCGCAAGATGATCGATGTTGGGAGTTATTATGTATCCCTTTTTGTTATTGCATCGCATGAATCTAATTTCCGACAAGACGCGATCCATACAGGCCATGTCAATTCTACATAGACCTAAATTTAGCGATTCAACTTTGGGCTGCATAATTTTTTTACTTATACTCAATAATTGAGGATTTTCTACCTGCTAGTTGCGTGAGAAAATATTTCGTAGCACCAAGAAACTGCGGAAATTTTGCCAGTATTGTAAACATGCTATAAACGAGGGATCGACGAATTGAATTTCGAAGCTTTATTCGCCGTAGAAATATTCTGATCGCGATGGCTGGATAAGCCATCAGGATTAAAATTGATATCGGCGCAAATGCTGGCGCAAGAGTTAGCGCGGCCACTGGTATAAAAAATGCCCAGAAAAAAATGCTTGAAATTTCCCTCACACAATACGGCCGTTTTTTCGTAGCATGCATTGCGCAGCGCTCTGCGTATGCGAATCCAGCCCGTACATTTCTGAGCCAGAATTGCCTGAAGCTCGTCATCGCAGCATCGTGCGATGTCATCTCGCTATCTATTCTCCAGACGCGCCAGTTCTCTTTTCGCAATCTGAAGCACATTTCAGGCTCCTCTCCAGCAATCATGTCAGAGTTAAAAGCCTGGACACTTTCTAAAGCGGTTCTACGAGCAAGAAAATCTCCGCCACATGCTTTGGATTCTCCGATAGGTGTATCCCACTCAATGTCACACAGTGCGTTGTATACGGTTTTCTGCGGATATACCTCTCTTCTTCGGCCGCACACGATGGCAGCCTCTGGGTTCACTGAAGAAAATGCTATTGCCTTCGATAGCCACCCGGGTTGCAATGAACAATCACCGTCGATAAATTGAATAAATTCGACCACCGGACTTATTTCGATCAGGCGCTCCAGGCCTGCGTTTCTAGCTCGTGCCGCCGTGAAAGGTCGCGTGGCTTCGAGCTGCACCACGTCGCATCCGAGATTTTTTGCAGAATCAACACTACCATCGACGGAACCTGAATCGACATAGACTATCGGAGTTAATATCAAGTCGGAGACTGATTCGTCACTGGCGCTTTCGCCAACAAGCATCTCTCGTCGCAGGGCAATTGACTGCTCAAGAATAGATTCCAGACAGCGGCGAAGTCGTTCCCCTTCATTTCTTCCGATAACGACAAAGCCAAGAGCTAGCATCTTTTCTGCCCTAAGGTGCGCTTCACGCATATTTATGAATTCTCGCCAGATCTACTTTATCGGTTGGCTTACTCCATTCCATCGGTTTCCCCAACACGACTTTCTTATAGCTTTCGCAATCAAGATTAGTATTAAATAACGTACCCAGCATTTTTAGCTCTTCATCAAATGTAGCTTCCAATTTTCGTATACTGGCGGCTGATAGATTTGGCCTCTTTGACATTTGCATTCTTGACTTAATCGAATTGCGAAATGTGGCAGGGACAAGGGTGCGCCTTATGATCGTCAAGAGCGGATTACGAATCAGGAAATTAGTAAATGCATTCGTTCTCAGGCGGGCAGATGAAACATTTGTTTTTGCATGCGAGTCGATCCACGCAACCTCTTGCTTATAACCTATAAATTTTGCAATCCGTGAGAGTTCTTGTGCGGGATTACGTTTGATTCTCTCGAAGAATACTGGAAGAATATTTTCTTTCCCGTAGTGAGCAAGGTATGGAGATAACTGGGTTGCATAGCAACTATATTTTACGAGTTCCGGGTGCAAATCAATTGCGTGATTAATATCGACCCGGATATTGTTGCAGCTCCATTCATGTATATATTGTGATACCAAGCGATCTATCGGGTCTCGCATGATGTAAATAAGTTTTACGTCAGGTAATGCATCGGAAAGCCTTGCAAAGCACTGCGGGTACGTTGGAATTTTCGTGTAATGGGTGCTGGCCTCTCCGAGGATGTCATCTGCCTTTGCGGCTTCGAAAAGTCTTTCATACCAGCTTGCACCACGCGCATACTGAGAATCATCACTGAAGAAGTTTGGCTCCTTTAGATCCGGCATATACACGCCATCGAGCAAACGCAATTGCTCGTAAATCGTTGTAGTAGCTGACTTCATTGCGCCAATAATTATAAAGTCCGGTCGCTTTCCGGGTTTCAATATATTCATGACTGGGCCACCTGATTACCGTATGCAGAAACTCTTTTATTGGTGCCCTTTTCCCCGGATAGAAAACCGAGCCAAAGATCCCGCCACTCACCCGAAATTGATGGGCCGGGAGCACGCCCGAGCAGGCACTTTGAGAGTCGCAAGATTCGGCCAGCACACCAGGCGAGATTTGCAGCAAATAGCTTTCGTCTACCGCCTAGCAGGAGAAAGTAACGCGATCTGGATCGATAGAAATAGGCGGGGACGCGCTTTCTCGCATTGCCATTCTTCTTGACGCTGGAGGTTCCCCCACGCAAATGTACTACGCGGGCATCTAATTCTTGCTTGATGCTGTAACCTGCACGCTTTATCCGCAAGCAATACTCGATATCCTCAAAATACATGAAGAACGATTCATCCATGCGGCCAATTTGCGTGACGATATCCGAGCGCAGCAGCACGCAAGCGAAACTAACCCAGTCCAATTCCTGGTCTGGCTCATTGAGCTCTATTGGCGTGTTCTTATACTTGAGCAGCTTTGTTACTAACTCAATCTGGGCACCGCGAATTAACTCACTGGTCACACCCCTGCGGCGAAAGCGACTTACTTGCTGCTGTCCATCAAGGTATTCGAGACGTGGACCGAGGGCCCCGATAGTTCGGTCGCCCTCCATTCTGGAGAGGAGCACTGAAATCGCACCCGGGCGGACAATCGTGTCGCTATTCAGCAGGAGATAATACTCAGCTTCTACCTGCGACATTCCGAAGTTGTTGCCCGCAGAAAAGCCGCCATTTACTGAAGATGCACACAACCGGATTTTCGTGCTGAAGGCTGCTGGGCAGCTTTTTAACCAATGCTCGAGAAGTTCGATTGAATGATCACCGGAAGCATTATCCACAACGACGGCTTGCGCATTCAGGCCAGATAGCTGCGGGACCAAGCTCTTTAGGCAATCCTGAACGAGATCCGGAGTACAGTAATTAACAATCACTACTGCAAGCTTGAGGGGGGCGCGACCTTCCATTGTCTGCTTCTTTATTGCCGCCATTTCAGGGGGAAATGCGGGAAAATCCATTTAAATGTTGCAACCTTCGTTCACCGCTATGTTCGCAACTTACGTGCCAAACTTTATTGCGGTATCCGGTTTATTGCGCACTATCCGAGGCGCATTGAAATTGCTGCATCCATTTATCGCGTAAAGCGGGAGGCTCTGTTGCGCTGATCAGCAGCGGGATCGCTCGGGCCACTACCGGAAATCCAGGTTCCAGTTGAAATAGACGTCCGAAGCGAGACGCGCAACTCACTTTATCAACTATTCCTGATAATTCAAAAGAAAAAGATATGAAGGAAGAGAGAGGCGCCAATAGTTGACGCCCCTATTGTTTGTTTGTCCATTATGTGCGGCACTCCAATCCATGAAAAAGAGGTACCAGCTGTTGAGGTTGCCGGTTACTTCTCAACAAATGCGCGCTCAATCACATACTCCCGCGGGACACCAGCGCGGGTTTCCTTGAAACCCCAACTGTCGAGGATTGACGTTAGATCCTTTAGCATGGCCGGCGAGCCGCAAAGCATAAATCGATCTTCATCTGTATTTGGTTTAGGTAAGTTCAGATCATTGAAAAGTTTGCCCGAAAGCATCAGATCAGTGAGGCGTCCATTATTGCGGTAAGATTCACGAGTCACTGTCGGGTAATACATAAGTCCTTCCCTTACCATCTCACCAAAGTACTCATGCTCTGGAAGCTCGTGTTCAATGTAGTGCTGATAGGCAAGCTCTGACTTGTATCGCACACCATGGGTAAGGATTATCTGGTCGAAGCGCTCGTAGACACTCGGGTCTTTGATGATACTCATAAACGGCGCTAGCCCTGTACCGGTCGAAAGGAGCCACAGGCGCTTGCCCGGCAACAAATGATCGGCGACCAGGGTTCCCGTTGGCTTGCGACTGACGAAGATTTCATCTCCAGGTTTGATTTTCTGCAGCTGGGAAGTGAGCGGACCATCCGGCACCTTGATACTGAAAAATTCCAGCTCATCTTCATAATTGGCACTGGCTATCGAATAGGCACGCAACAGTGGTCGGCCATTTGGCTGCGCCAAACCGATCATAGTGAAGTGACCGTTTTCAAATCGGAACCCCGGGTCACGGCTTGTTTTAAAGCTAAACAGCGTGTCATTCCAGTGGTGGACTTCCAGCACCGTTTCCGTATTCAGGTTTGACATAAAAATATAACCGCTTAATCCAGAAATGCTTGTGGGCCGAATTTTAGCGCCACATGCGATATCTGGACAGTGGGATATTTTGATACCAGCTATCTATTTAATAGATATAGACTCGGTATTCTAGTTGCCCGCGTGGATCAGCTTGAAGCGCGGCTGGTTGCCGTATTCGGAGGTGCTGAGGTGCTGGTGGGAGCGCCCTCTACTGACTCGTGCGCTCCCAACTTCACTCGATACACCAGCGAACAACCCAGCTAGCAGGTTCTGTCTGGAATACACGGGGAGGCGTTACGCATAGCTATTTCAGCAATGAACGATCAATCGCATTCGTTCTGTGTTTTACGTATTCGACCCATTGACGAATTCCGGTACGTCGCGCAAGGACATGCTGCAGCCAAAGAACGAGGCCCCATTTTCTGATGTTGTAACGCATGCGATAGACACGGTTTTGAACCTTCAGCGCGAGTTTTTCTTGTATCGTGAGCGCGCATGTATCACGGGAGAAGGGCTGATACCCCTGTTTCATCATTTGCTCGCTCGTCAGTAATTCGATCCAGCGGATTTCTCGAGCCGATGATTTGGACTTCCACTGCTCAGCGTATTGCTTTGAAGGGCAGCTGTAAGTGGTGTCTCGATCCAACTTGAGCATTTCCGGGTCGAACTTGAGAGAGAGGAATTCACAGAGGCGCGACAATTCCTTTACGGGGTTCTCAACGAGCTGTTCATAGAAAACCTCGATTGCTTGACCAGGCTGCTCCTGTGTTCTCAAAAGCTCACGTCGCTTTTCGAAATCGCACCATATTTTTGCGCCTTCATAGACATTTCCCACCCAGCCCATCCCGATGCAAGAGCGGGCAACATCTCTGGGATCTCGGTAGAGATGTATGTACCGGGCGTTGGGCCAAAGCCTGGGTAACAGGTCTACACGCGAGTGGATCGACGCGCCAACGACTGGTTGGGGATTGCGGAGGTAAAGTTGCCGGAGAAAGTCTTTAACTAATGCTGGATAATCCAGTTCAGGGTCAATCGCCAGGTTCATTGCACTGGTCTGCCGATCGATTTTAACAAAGCGCCAATAGTCTTCGAGGTCGGGCCATCGATCACCGCGGGCCTGGGAAACAGCGCCCTCAAACTCCCCAAACATATGTATCTTGGGGTGGTGATCCAAGAGTAATCGGAGAAGTGTGGATCCGGAGCGCAGTGGGCCAATAACAAATACCGGCGCTTCGAGGGCGAGGCTCGCTTGTTGCTCAAAATCTTGTCTGGGCTGGTGAGACATATCCCTGCTCTCTCACAAAGTGTCCTCCAGTTACTGGTGGACCTTGTTTAGTAAATCCATTTACTTTGCCCATTGAGCCTTGCGGCCATGATGAGCGGTGGCGTCCAGTGTTGCCTTGGCTACAGACACGGACTCATAGAGACATACCGAAACCCGGTAAAACATCCAAATTTAACAATACGGCGCCAATTGGATGGGGATCACACTCTAGCAAGATACGCTGACAAAATAAAAGATTGATCTGTGATCCCCGCTATGGCGCCAGGATCATCCCAAAGGACAAAGATTCCATTCTTGTGGCGGTGTCGTTTTTCTTTCTATCTATTGCACAAAGTGTGCCCGAAACGAGCCCATGACATGCTGCAGATCGCTCCCTATTACAGGAATATGAAGAATCCGGCGCTGCTAGCGCTAGATTTTGCCAGCACCCGTTTTCTGGCTGAAGTCCAATCGCCCCGTGATCGAAATTTGTTCACTGCAGGTCCTATGGTCGATATACAGACACCCGTATTTGCTGTAGCGCTGTATTCAATGGAAAATGCCAAAAACGCAGCGCCTAGTCTGTGGTTAACATCGATTCGAGCATCTCCATGCGCTACTCCTTGCGTCAATTAGAAGTTTTTCTCGCCTGCGCGCACTACCAGAACGTGAGTCGAGCTGCGGAAAGCCTCAACATGTCACAGTCTGCGGCTTCCACCGCGCTCAAAGAGTTTGAGCAACAATTCGACCTGCGACTTTTCGAGCGGACAGGTAAACGTCTGCGCCTGAATGAGCTGGGGCGGCAGCTTTGGCCGAGGGCGGAGGAACTACTGGAGCGTGCAAGGGAGTTGGAAGTTAGCCTGCAGGCGCACGGTGACCTCGGGCGATTGAAGATCGGGGCCACGTTAACCATCGGCAATTACCTGGCCGCCGATATCATGGCTCGTTACATGGAAGAGCAACCTGGCGCGCGGGTGGAGCTGGAAGTGGCCAATACCGCGGCCATCTCCCAAAGGGTACTGAATTTCGAACTCGACCTTGGACTGATCGAGGGGGAGCTGAATCATCCCGATCTGGAAATGATCCGCTGGCGGGACGATGAGCAGGTGGTGTTCTGCGCACCGGATCACCCCCTGGCGAAACGCGCGCAACTGAGCGATGAAGACCTGCGCAAAGCTACCTGGATTCTGCGGGAAACTGGCTCTGGTACCCGGCAGACCTTCGAACGCGCGCTGGCGGGGCTACTACCGGAACTGAATATCCGCCTGGAGCTGCAGCATACTGAAGCGATCAAGCGCGCAGTGGAAGCAGGCCTGGGGATCAGCTGCCTCTCGCGCGTATCATTGACAGATGCCTTTCGTCGCGGCGCACTGATTGAGCTGCCGGTACCGCAAAGGGATTTCAGCCGCGAGTTTTATTTTGTGCTACATCGGCAAAAGTATCGCAGCACGGGAATCGAGCGCTGGCTGGAACTGTGCCGGCAGCAGGCTTGACATGAACGCCAGCCAGAGGGGCTGAAGCCAGGCCCCTAGGCGGTGCTGTTTCAAAACTCCCTATTCCTGACCCGCTTTGCGCGCATCCAGACGGCGAAGAAATTCCTGCAGTATTAAGCGATAAAGTTCCTTACCCAGA
Source organism: Microbulbifer sp. Q7 (assembly GCF_001639145.1). Lineage (NCBI taxonomy): Bacteria > Pseudomonadati > Pseudomonadota > Gammaproteobacteria > Cellvibrionales > Microbulbiferaceae > Microbulbifer > Microbulbifer sp. Q7. The sequence goes on from NZ_LROY01000001.1 coordinate 352,958, forward strand.
TACTTATCTTCCACGCCACTATCGATGGAAGGATTGTCGTTCACCTCGATCACATAGCCCTTGCCCGCTGACTCTTTTACATCCACGCCATAGAAACCGCGACCAATGGGCTTGGTTGCCTTCAACGCCGCCTGCAGTACCGGCTTGGGCACCTCAAACGTCGGCAGGGTGGTAAACCCTCCGCTCACGGTTTTCTTGCTGCCGTGGTTGTATATCTGCCAGTGATTCTTGGCCATGTAATAACGGCAGGCGTACAGGGGCTTGTTATCGAGTACGCCAATGCGCCAGTCGAATTCTGTATACAAAAACTCCTGTGCCAGTAGAAGGCTCGACTCCGCAAACAGCTCTTCGAGTTTGCTGTGCAATTCGTCTTCCGAATGAACCTTTACCACGCCCCGGGAGAAAGAGCCGTCGGGGATTTTCACCACCATCGGCAAGCCGATTTCTTCCAGCGCCTTCCTCAGGCTTTCCTCGTCACCGCGACGCAGGATGCAGGTGCGCGGTGCCGGCACCTTGTGATTGGTGAACAGATCCGCGAGATATATCTTGTTGGTACAGCGCAGGATGCTGGTGGGATCGTCCAACACTACCAGACCCTCTGCCTCGGCTTTTTTCGCAAACCGGTAGGTGTGGTGATCAATCGCGGTGGTCTCGCGGATAAACAGGCCGTCAAATTCCGACAGGCGCATGTAGTCCCCGGGGCCGATCAATTCCACCGATAGGCCGAGCTCGCGCCCGGCGCTAACGAATTTTTTAATCGCGGCGCCATCGGACGGCGGCAACGGTTCTTCCGGGTTTACCAGAATGGCCAGGTCATAGCGGCTGTTGCTGGGCTTCTTGTGCTGACGCCATACCTTGTTACTGAAGTTATCCAAGGCCTCGGCAAACTCGGTTTCTTCTCCCTCGCTCAGATCCCGATGGGAACAGACCTTTAACTCCACAATCTCCCACTGGGGATTGGCCTGCAGGTGAATCTCCAGCACCGGGCAGGCAAAGCGGTCAAACAATGCACGCGCCAATGGTTGCAGGGACGAATCTGCACAGCGACCAAAATAGGACTTCACCACGCGCTCGGTACCCGGTGCCGGCAGTGGCAGCTTCGCCAGTGCCGGAATCGCCTGGGATAGCTGCAGCTTGTACAGCTGCGGCAAGGCCAGATCGTTCAGCGTGCGTACGCTGGGCAATACATTGTGGCTCCGCGCCTCCGCCAGCAGGGAGCAGTAATAGCCCTCGCTGCGGTAGTCGTAATCCGCGCACAGGTTGATGACCCGCACCCGCTGCGAGCGGGCCGGCAACGCCAGGTAGTCGGCAAAGGTAATCACCCGCTCGCTCGGGTAGTAGGGGGCCCAATCGTCGGGCTGGTCGATCACAATCAGGATCTGGGACATTGTTTGGCGGTCTGCCTCTATAAATAGGTGGGCGGCACTGGGAGTCGGTAATGCGTGATCTCAGGGGGGCCTGGATAGCGAGTCAGAACGGCCTCGCTGAACGTGCGAAAGATAGAAGAAATCTCCGTTTCTGCCTAATACTTTTTGCGCAAATTTTCTCGCCAGATCAGTGGCTTCGATGAGAGGCTGCACAATCTGTCACGACCAGCCATCATACCAATAAACATTGCCTGTAAGACCAATTATGGTAGACTCAAGGGTGACTTTCGGCTCCCGGCGTCGACGCGCTATTTGGGGCAGGTTCGTATAACAACGATAGAATTCAGTGCTATGAAAAGCGATTATGTTGGAAGTGGCCGCCGTATATATCAGCAGGTGGTAGAAAAAATGTTGGCCTTGCTCGATAGTGGGGAGTACCCGCCCGGCGTGCGACTGCCTTCGGAGCGCGAGCTGTCGGAGATGTTCGATGTCAGCCGGCCAAGTATTCGCGAAGCCATTATCGCCCTGGAGGTCATGGGCCGGGTAGCAGTGCGCACCGGCTCCGGGGTTTATGTGATCGAACCGGTGAATTCCTTCACCGATACCAAGGACTTCAGCCCGTTTGAGCTCACCGAAGCGCGCGTGCTGATCGAAGGCGAGCTGGCGGCCCTGGCAGCCACCATGATTACCGAAGAGCAACTGGAAGACCTGCGCCTCGCCTATCGGGATATGGTACGCGAGAACGAAGAGGGTAACCTGACCTCCGAGCGCGCCGACCGGAAGTTCCACGAGGTCATTTCGCGCGCCACCAACAACCGGGTATTGATGAGCACCATCGATAAGTTGTGGGATATCCAGGGGCACTCACCGGACATCCAAACGGTGCACAAGAATGTGTGTAAAAAGGATGGGCAAAAACGCCTCGCCGAGCACAAGGCGATTCTGCAGGCGCTGGAAAACCGCGATCCGTGCGCTGCACGCAAGGCGATGCGCCTGCACTTCAATCGCTCATTGAACGCCTTGCACGATGCCTCCGAAGCAAAGGCGGTTGAAGTTGTACGCCGGGAAGTATCCGAACGCCGCAAGCGCTTTTCCATCGACCGGCTGGGCGAGACCACCGGGATCTGATTTTTTCGACCTGGATCGCAAACTCTCGGGGCCATACCACAAAGGGTATGGCCCTTTTTTGTGCCCGCGAATTAAGCCACCTATTCCAGGGCAGGAAAGCAGACACAAAAAAGCCCGCATAAAGCGGGCGAATAGTCTCCGAAAGGCGGCACCTTATCGGATGGAGAAGAGACAACCAATCAAACAAACCGAAGAACCTGCAACCCGCTCCGCAAGATTGGGCTACAGCTCCCCCTATGCCAAAGGCCCCGGGCCCGCATAACGGACCCGGGATAGCACTTAGAACTTGGCTTTCAGGCCAAGGAATACACGCGGTCCATAGCTGTTCATCTCACCCAGGTTATCGCGGGTGTAGAAGTACTGCTTCTTGGGCTCGTCAAACAGGTTGATCGCTTCCAGGCTCAGCTTCACGTTGTCGGTCAGCTGATAAGACGCTTTCGCCTCCCACACACCTACGTCACCGACGAAACGCAGTCGCGTGCCATTGCTGGTATAGGGCTGGAAGTACTCGCTGCGGTACTTGTAGATCAAGCTGGTATCGAAATCGCCGATCTGGTAGTACACCTGGCCGGAGAACACGTTCTCGGAGAAGCCGGGGATATTACCCGGGGCGATAATGCCGATGTTCTCGGAAACCGTATTGCCATCCTGGTCCAACACCACGGAGTCACCGTAATTGCTGTCTTCAAACTCGAAGTTGGAATCCGCGTAGTTGTAGCTCGCCTTGACACCGAGACCGCTCAGGTAACCGGGCAGATACGAGAAGCGATGCGTCGCGGTCATCTCAAAACCTGTGAGAGAGCTTGTGTCGTCATCGGTGCGGGTGATATTGAAATCCGCCGGAATAATCTCGCCATCAACTTCGAACGTCTCGACGATCTGTGCGGTTTCAAAGCCACCCTGGAAGCGTTTGTGATAAATACCAAAGGCCAACATGGTGTCGTCGTTCGGGTACCACTCGATGGCGGTATCGAAATTCCATGAAGTCAGCGGCTGCATGTTGGGGTTGCCGTCACCATCTACCCCGTCCAGCAGGTCAGCGATGTCGACAATGTCGTCCGCGCCGTTGGTATCGAACGAGCGCCGGTAACCGAGGTCAGACGGATCCGGGCGGGACAGGCCACGGTATACCGCACCGCGCAACAGTACTTCTTCGGTGAGTTCCGCAACCAGGTTCAAGCTTGGTAGTACTTCGGTGTAATCACCTCCAGCAACCACACGCTCCAGATCGGCACCCTCGACTTCCTGCATGGCATAGGTGCCATCGGCGTTGGTGATGATGGTGTATGGCGTGCGGTAACCCACGGACTCAACGTCGGTCTGCACCACGCGCACACCGACGTTACCGTTAATCGGCGTACCGGCGAGAGCACTGCTGAAATCAGCCATGACATAGGCGGCGGTAGTGGTTTCAGTCACATCGGTAACATTCGCACTTTTTTCTTCCAGCTCAGGGTAGGCAAACGTTTCGCCCAAGTGAGACAGCACCATGTCCGCAACACACTGGGTATCGAAAGTCGCCCACTCGTTCGCGCTTCCGGTTACGTTGCCATTCTCATCGACCATCGTGATGAGGCTGCCGTCACTCTCGGCACCCAGGAAGTCGCTTTCCGGGAAAGCGATAGCGCAAGCCTCGTTGATTGCCAGCAGAGCCGCTTCACTCTCATCGTCGCCACGGTCAATTTCATAGGTGTCGCGGGCGCTACCCAGATCGACATACTCGAGCTCGGAGAAACGCAGGCCGCCACGGACCGCCGTCACAACCTCATTATCCAGAACCAGGTCGAAGTCAGCACGGAACGCTTCGTTGGTGTTGCGGCGATCCACATCGTTGTCTACACGAATACGGTATTCGTCCGAGAACAGGGTGTGGTCGGTGACATCGAAATCGGTGACGGTGTACTGGCGGATCTCGGAATCCATGTCCCACGCAACCAGGGGACGGTATCCCGCTGCCGTGGAGTCACCGAAGACATCGCGGCTGTCGGACTGGGTGCGCAACAGGATTTGATTTTCGGTACGAGTAGTCTCGGAGAAGGAGTAGTCCGCGGAAACCGTCAGATTATCGGTAAATGCATAGGACACGTTCAGACCGTAACCGAGATAGTCTTCTGCGCGCTCATACGTTTCGCTATTGGACTCAATCGCCGTTTCACCGGCCCAGTTCAAAACGGTACCGCTATCGGTCACAACCAGCGACTCAGCGGTAACACCCGGGGTTACCCGCTTCATGTTGGCAAAGTTCAGATCATGCCGCAGTTCGGACTGAATCCGCTCAGACTGCTGCAGGTCAAAGTTGATATCGGTCTTGTCGTTCGGCTGGAACTGCAGCGCAACAAATACGGAATCGCGCTCATCTCTTGTATCGTTCTGGCGATAGCCATTGGAACTGGGCGCGAACGCATAGGCAATCCCATCGCTGACCGCTTTGCCGGTTTCGGGATCAACACTGGTGTTGTATCCCTGGTTGGAAGAGCCACCAATCTGGTCTTCACAGTCACCAGAGCTTTCGCGGTAAAAACCTTCGTTGGTTACGCTGGGATCGTTAAGGCAGGCGTAACGGGACGAACCGGTCGGGCTGGAAGAGCGCATTTCGGATTCAGGCTGGGAAATATCGCTGCGCTGATACCCGAGGGACACGCCAAATGCCATGCCGTTATCGAACTCGAACTGGTCTACATAGCTCGCGGTTCCGCGGAAACCGAGATCACCGGCCATCGGGTCGTCGATATTGGACTGGTTCGGATTGATATTCGCTTTGGCATCAAACTGGATACGCTGCTTGCCGTATTCCAGCGGCTTCAGAGTTTCCAGCTCGATCAGGCCGGCCACACCGCCCTCGATCAGGCTCGCATCCTGAGTCTTGCGAATAGCAACCTTGTTCATCAATTCGGAGGGGAACTGGGAAAAGTTCACCGAGCGGTCACCACTACCATTGGTGGCCATACGTCCATTAAAAGTCGTTGCGCTCAGGTAAGGCCCCATACCACGGATGGAAATCTCGGTAGCGCCGCCGTTTTCACGGTGCGAAGACGCGCCGGTTACGGACTCGAGTGCTTCGCCGATCGACAGCGCCGGCAGTTCACCAATCTCGCTCGCCGACAGGCCGTCGACGATGGTTACAGAGTTGCGCTTGATATCAATAGTGGACTGGATGGTGGCACGGGAACCGGTAACCACTACTTCTTCCAGAGCCTGGTCCGCTTGTGCTTCCTGACCATGAACGGCACCGGCGTAACCTACATAAGTCACTGCAGCGATTGCGCTTACCAGGAGTGACTTCTTAAAATTTTTCTCGTTCGCCATGTTTTCTCTCGCGTCTTTATTATTATCACGCATGCTAACCCCCAAGGATGTCTGCGCTGGTTGATAGTAACAAGGGCGCGCTCTCCTGGCGCCCTATTCATCGCCTGTGCCGCGGTTTTTTATGTCAGCCTTCAGACCAGTTACAACCTAATTCTGGCGGGCTGCCCGCGGCTGGGCCCGATCAAATTGTCACCCGCTTACAACACAGTCAACCAATTTCCTGAAAAAAATCACATTTTGGACTGACCCCTGAACAGTTTTTGTGCATTTTTGTGGAAAATTTTCCCTGATGCACCAATTCGGCACAAAATTTTGGTGGGAACTGGTTAACCCGATTGGTTGACAATTATTTTTGACCAATTTAGTCTGGCCCCATAATAAGTCCACAACGCCACCTGGCGCACTGATATGGTGCATTTAAACAGGGTTGGATCTGGCGCTGCGGGCAGACGTGATAACGCAAACGCAGAAAAATAAATCAGGTGATCATGAGCGCTTCCAGATTGAAACCATTACTCGCCGCCGCGCTGCTGACCGCGGGCCAGGCCTCTCTGTTCTGTGTCCACGCCTCCGCCGAGGAATACCTGGTACACAATCAGAAGGAATACGCCCGGGTGGTGAAAAGCCTGGAAGCGGGCGACACCGTGATGCTGGCGAATGGCGTCTGGAAAGATTTTGAAATTCTGTTCACTGGCAAAGGGAAGAAAGGAAAACCGATTACGCTAACTGCCGAAGAAAAGGGGAAGGTTGTGCTCAGCGGGCAGTCCAATCTACGCCTTGCCGGTGAACATCTGGTGGTTTCCGGCCTGGTGTTCAAGAACGGTTACACGCCGAGCAGTGAAGTCATCGCGTTTCGCCGCAACAAAGATCACCTGGCGAACCATTCTCGCGTGACCGAGATTGTCATCGAAGACTTCAGCAAACCGGAGCGTATGGACTCCGATTACTGGGTGGGCGTCTACGGCAAAAACAACCGCTTCGACCACAGCCAACTGGCGGGCAAGCGCAACAAGGGTGTCACCATGGCGGTGCGCCTGAACAGCAAAGCCAGCCAGGAAAACCGCCATCGTATCGATCACAACTATTTCGGCCCGCGCCCGGTACTGGGTTCCAACGGCGGCGAAACCCTGCGCATCGGTACCAGCCACTATTCTCTGACCGATTCTCTCACCGTAGTCGAAAACAATTTCTTCGACCGCTGTGACGGCGAGGTGGAAATCATCTCCGTCAAATCCGGCAAGAACATTCTGCGTAACAACACCTTTTTCGAGTCCCGCGGCACCCTGACCATGCGTCACGGCAACGGCAACCTGATTGAAGGCAACGTGTTCCTGGGCAATGGGGTGGACCACACCGGCGGTATCCGCGTAATCAATGCGGACCAGATGATTCGCAACAATTATCTCGAAGGTCTCACAGGCTATCGATTCGGGAGTGGGTTCACCGTGATGAACGGTGTTCCCAACTCTCCCATCAACCGCTACCACCAGGTGGTGAACGCGAAGATCGAGAACAACAGCTTTATCAACGTAGAGCATATCCACCTGGCCGCGGGCAGCGACCCCGAGCGCAGCGCGGTGCCGCAAGATTCCTCTATTGCCGACAACATCTTCTACAGCGAAAGCGGCAAGTCTCCCTTCTCTGTCTTCGACGATATCTCCGGCATTACCTTCGCCAACAATATCTCCAATGGCTTTGTGGACAAGAAAATCCACGAGGGAATTGATAAGGTCGTGGACAAACTGAAGCGCGCCGACAACGGCCTGCTCTATCCGGTCAGCGACTCAGCGGCGCAAAAAGGCGCAAGCAAAGATCTGGTGGTCACCACCAAAGAAATGACCGGCGCTCCCTGGTATCCGAAGTCCGAACCAGTCACCCCGTTTGGTAGTGGCAAGACCATCAGCGTGCGGCCCGGTGAGAATGCCCTGTTCAATGCCATTGTTAGCGCCGCCGACGGTGACACTCTGCTGCTGGAAAGCGGTGTGTACAGCGCAAGCAAGCGCCTGGATATCGACAAGACCCTGACGATCAAGGCGAAGAAGCAGGGCAAGGTTACCCTGACCAGCGAGCGTCCGGTGATGTTTGAAATCCAGGACGGCGGCAGTCTGTCGCTGGACGGTCTGGTGATTTCCGGAGCCAACAGCCCGGACAATGCCGGCAATATCCTGATCCGAACCTCGGTTTGGGGCATGCTGAAAAATTATCGCTTTTCCATGACCAACAGCCGGGTGGAAAACCTGGATATCAACCACTCCTATCACTTCTTTGATTCCGGTCTGCGCGCGTTTGCTGACACCATCACCCTGCACAACAATCACTTTGAAAATATCACCGGGGATCTGCTCAAACTGAATAAGGAGACGGACGATCTGGGTATTTACAACGCGGAGTATGTGATTGTTACCGGCAACACCTTCGAAAACGTGCAAGGTGCCATGGTGGATCTTTATCGCGGCGGTACCGATGAAAGTACCTTCGGCCCCCATATCGACTTCAGCAACAACACGGTCGCCGAATCCGGTAAAGGCAAGCGCAACAAGACACAGGCACTGATCAAACTCCATGGCACGCAAGTGGCGGATATTCGCGACAACCGGATCGAGAACAGTGCTGGCATCGTAGTCGAGCACACCGTCGGTGAGCCGGTCACCCATATTGCCAACAATCAGTTCTTCGGCGCGCCGCTGCCGGAAGTGACTGAGCTGGTGGCAAAAGGGCCGCACACTGCGATCCTCGCCAATAACGAAGTCAAGAACTGATCTAAAAAAAGAAGTAAAACCATGTTGGCGAATTCAGCTTTTCACACGCGCAAAACCCTCGCTGCCGGCATCACACTGGCCGCGGGCATGACTGCCGCAATGCTGGTCTTGAGTCCTCTGGCCGCCTATGCCGCCGACCACCCCAACCTGGTTATCAGTGCGGCGGATGTCGATGCCATGCAGGGGGCAATCAAACAGCCCGGCCGTTTTCGTAATGCCTTTCTTGCCACGCAGTCTGCCGTCGATCGCGCACTGCAAGCACCACTGGCTATACCCATGCCCGCCGATGCCGGCGGTGGCTACACCCATGAGCAGCACAAGAAAAACTACCAGCTGATGTATAACGCCGGGGTGCTGTATCAGATCACGCAGGATCCCAAGTACGCTGAGCGCGTGCGCGATATGCTGCTCGCCTACGCAGAGCTGTATCCCACACTGCCGTTACACCCAAAGCGTCGCTCGGGAGCGGATAACCCCGGCAAACTGTTCTGGCAGAGCCTTAACGAGGCGGTGTGGCTGGTTTACACCATCCAGGCATACGATCTGATTCTCCCATCTCTAACCGATGCGGAAGCAAAAAAGATTGAGCAGGGAGCCATTCGGCCGGTGGCCAAGTTCCTATCTATCGATTCGCCGAAGACCTTCAACAAGGTACACAACCACGGCACCTGGCTAACCGCCGGTGTGGGTATGGCCGGTTATGTGCTCGACGAGCCGGAGTGGGTGGAACAGGCACTACTGGACTTGGACAAATCTGGCAAAGGCGGCTTCCTTCGCCAGCTGAGCACACTCTTCTCGCCAGATGGCTACTATAACGAAGGCCCCTACTATCAGCGCTACGCGCTGATGCCATTCGTAACCTTTGCCAAGGCGATCGAAAACAATGAGCCAGAGCGGGGTATTTTTGAATACCGCGACGGTATCGTGATGAAAGCCATCGATACCACTATCCAGCTCAGCTACGACAACCTGTTTTTCCCGATCAACGATGCCATCAAAAGCAAGGGTATCGATACATCGGAGCTGGTACTGGGTGTCACCATCGCCTATGGCCATTCCGGCGACCCACAGCTGCTGGATATCGCGGCCAAGCAGGATCAGATCCTGCTGTCTGGCGATGGGCTTAAGGTTGCGAATGCTCTGGATGCAGGTCAGCAACAGCCCTACACCTTCAAATCTTTCGCTTTCCGCGACGGTAAAGACGGCGATGAAGGGGCACTGGTTGTCCTGCGCCAGCAAACTGACGGTGACCAGGCGCTGGTGTTCAAGCCCGCCGCACAAGGTATGGGCCACGGCCACTTCGACAAGCTCACCTGGCAGTTCTACGATCGCGGGGAAGAGATTGTTACCGACTACGGCGCCGCTCGCTTTCTGAATGTGGAAGCCAAGAATGGCGGTCGCTACCTGGAAGAGAACGAAACCTGGGCCAAGCAGACGGTCGCTCACAACACGGTTGTGGTGGATGAGACCTCTCACTTCGATAACAACCTGAAAGTTGCCAACCAGAATCACCCGGATCTGCTGTTCTTCCATGCGGACGACCAGGTCAAGATCAGCGCGGCAGAAATTGATTCCGCCTACCCGGGTGTGCGCCTGAAGCGCACCATGGCACTGGTGAACAGCCCGGAAAATGGTAAGACCTTTGCCATCGACGTATTCGATGTGGCGTCCAGCAAGGAACATCAGCTGGATCTGCCACTGCATTACAACGGTCAGCTGGTCGACACCAGCTTCAGGCTTCAGGGCTTCACCGACAATCTTAAGGCACTGGGCACCAATCATGGTTACCAGCACCTGTGGCTGAAAGCCCGTGGCAAGCCAGAGTCCGGCCTCGCACAGGTAACCTGGCTGAACGACAACGGCCGTTTTTATACCCAGTCGAGCCTGATGGATGGCGCTACCGAACTGCTGTTTACCGAGCTTGGAGCCAACGATCCCAATTTCAACCTGCGTTCGGAAAAGGGCTTCATTGCGCGCCGTGACGGCGTCAAGTCGCACACCTTCGTGAGCGTTCTGGAGCCGCACGGCCAATACAATCCGTCCAAGGAATTTACCCTCGAGGCAGAAAGCCAGGTGAACGCACTGGATCACCAGCGCGTTGGTGATCTGGAGCTGATCACAATCGGAACCAAAGATGGTGTGACCCAGTTGCTGGCGTACCACCGCAGCAAGGGTATCGCGGCCGATGCCAGGCACACCTTCAAATTCGGCGGCAGTGAGTACAGCTTTACCGGTCGCGCCAAACTTTTTCAATTCAACAATTAATAATGGCGGAGGAATGAATGCCCGCAACTGATGCATTTGTACAAGCGCAGGATGTCGAAGTCGAAGACCTGGGCGGCGGAATAAAACGGCAGATCCTCGGCCACGACGACAACCTGATGATTGTCAGAGTCTGGTTTGAGGAAGGGAGTATCGGCTATGTGCACAAACACCCACACACCCAGGTGAGCTATGTGGAGAGCGGGGAGTTTGAAGTGCAGGTCGATGGACGTAAAAAACTTTTGAAAGCCGGCGACAGTTTTTACATAGCACCACATTTGGAACATGGTGCCGTGTGCAAAAAGGCCGGAGTGCTACTCGATACCTTCAGCCCCTACCGGGAAGACTTTCTGGAAAACGAATCAGGAAAATAATAATGAAGAACTTACGCTGGACTATTGTGTCCCTGGTAGCCCTGGCTACCATCATCAACTATATCGACCGTACCGCGCTTTCGGTGATGTGGCCGGGCATTGCCGATGACCTCGGCATGGACAGTCACGACTACGCCAATATCATGAGTGTGTTCCTGATTGCCTACGCCATCGGTCAGGCGGTGTTTGGCCGGGTATTTGATGCAATCGGTACTCGTCTTGGTTTCATGCTTTCTATTGTGGTGTGGTCGATCTCCATCGCGCTGCACGCATTGGCCACGTCCGTGGCATCGTTCAGTCTTTTCCGCATCCTGCTAGGCTTCGGTGAAGCGGGTAACTGGCCCGGCGCTACCAAAGCGAACGCCGAGTGGTTCCCGGCCAAGGAGCGCGCACTTGCCCAGGGCATTTTTGGCGCTGGCGCGTCTGCGGGAAGCATTATTGCACCGCCGCTGGTTGCCTTTCTTTATGCCTTCCTCGGCTGGCAGGCCACCTTCGTAGTCGTGGCACTTCTCGGCTTTATCTGGCTCGTGCCCTGGCTGATCATCTACAAAAGTGGACCCGATGCGCACCCCTGGATTACCCAGGAAGAACGCGAGCTGATCCTGTCCGGGCAGATTACAGCGGAGAAAGACGAAGACGAGTATGTTCCGAATCTACGCGAGCTGCTGTCGCACCGCCAGAGCTGGAGTGTCATCTCCGCCCGCTTCTTCATTGAGCCGATCTGGTGGTTGTTTGTGGCCTGGTTGCCGCTGTATCTGAACGACAAATTCGGTTTTGACGTAAAAGCCATTGGTGCCTCTGCGTGGATTCCATACTGCGGCGCCGCAGCCGGCGCCCTGTTTGGGGGCTGGTTGTCTGGCAAGCTGATGAGCAGCGGCTGGAGCGTGAATAAGTCCCGCAAATTTGCCGTACTGTTTGGTGGCTGCTGTATGTTGCCCGCCCTGCTCGCCACCACAGTTGCTGCAACGCCCGCGGCAGCACTCGCGCTGATCACCGTAATCCTGTTTGGCTTCCAGGCTGCGATTAATAATATCCAGACACTGCCCAGCGACTACTTCTCCGGAAAAAGCGTTGCCAGCCTTGCCGGTATCAGCGGCGCCGTCGGTGTGATCAGTGTCATTACCGCCATTCAGTTGGTTCCATTCATTACCAACGATGGCACCTACTATCCGCCCTTCTTCATTCTCGGTGCTTCTCTGGTGCCGCTGATGTTGATCTCTGTTCTGTTTGTTGGGGGACGTATCACACCAGTACGTAGCAAACACGAAAAGAAGCAACTCGCTGACGCAGCGAGCTAGCTCAAACACAAGAAAATCTTCGATTCGACATCGGAAATCAAAATTACAGTCAGGAGTCACTATGAAACTTCAAGGTAAAGTAGCCATCGTCAGCGGTGGGGCACGGGACATCGGTAAAGCGGTTTCCCTGAAGCTGGCAGCAGAAGGCGCAAAGGTAGTGGTGAACTACTTTAGCAATGCACAGACTGCAGAAGAAACGCTGGCCGAGATCAAGGCAGCGGGCGGCGAAGCCATCATCGCCAAGGGCGACATGACCAAGCAGGCGGACGTGGCGAGCGTTGTCGCTGCGGCACAGGAAGCCTACGGCAAAACCATCGACGTCCTGGTGAATGTTGCCGGCGGCCTGGTAGAACGCAAAACCATCGAAGAGATGGACGAAGAGTTCTTCAACAAAGTTATCGCATTGAACCTGAACAGCACCTTCCTGCTGACCAAAGCCGTTGTTCCGCACATGGATGGCGGCGCTATCGTAAACCTGGCTTCCCAGGCTGGCCGTGATGGTGGTGGCCCCGGTGCTTCTGCGTACGCGACCTCCAAGGGTGCGGTGATGACCTTTACCCGCGCCATGGCGAAAGAGCTGGGACCAAAAAACATTCGTGTGAACTCCCTGTGCCCGGGCATGATCAGTACCACTTTCCACGATACCTTCACCAAAGATGCGGTGCGTGAAAATGTTGCGAACGCCACTCCGCTGAAGCGCGAGGGTAAAGCTCCGGAAGTCGCAGACGCGGTTGCCTACCTGGCGTCCGATGAAGCCTCTTTCATCACCGGCACCAACATCGACATCAACGGTGGACTGTTCTTCTCCTGATTTGGGGAAGAATGGCGAAATGGTACTTGAGGTAAACAGGCGTAACTCTTGGGCGAAATAGTGATGCACAAGCGCATAGCAGTCATCGGCGAATGTATGCTGGAAATGAACCTGGACGGCGATTGTCGCAGCTACCATAGCGAGCCCCGCTTACAGGCGGGTCTCTCGTTCGGCGGCGACACATTAAACACTGCGTTGTATATGTCCCGTCTCGGCGCCAGTGTCGATTATGTCACTGCGCTGGGGGATGATCATTTAAGTGATTGGATGATTCGCCAATGGCAGGCAGAAGGTATCGGTTGCGATCTGGTAAAGCGCGAGGCGAATGCAACGCCCGGGCTTTACCTGATCGAGACCGATAGCACCGGCGAGCGCACTTTCCACTACTGGCGAGACCGCGCACCGGCCAAACGGCTGTTGGACAGTGCGCAAGCGGCAACCCAGTTGTTTGCCCAGTTGAAGCGGTTTGATGCGATTTACCTCTCTGGGATCTCCCTCGCCATCCTGTCGCCCTATGGGCGCGAGTGCCTGTTCGATTTCCTTGCGGATTTTCGCCAGGGTGGCGGTCAGGTGATTTTCGACGGGAATTATCGACCGCGACTGTGGGGCAACGAGACACTAACCCGCAAAGCCTACGAACAGATGCTGCGGCTCACGGATATCGCATTGCCGACATTCGAAGACGAGCAGATGCTGTTTCATGACACAGATACCGATGCCGCGCTGGCGCGCTTGCAGGCGTGGGGAGTGGATGAAATCGTGCTGAAACTGGGCGGAGATGGGTGTCTGGTGGTACAGCGAAACCGGGACCCGCGACTGGTACCGACAAATAAAGTGGTACCCGTAGATACCACCGCGGCCGGTGATTCGTTCAATGCGGGTTACCTCGCCAGCCGTCTCGCTGGTGACAGTGCTGAGAAAGCAGCCGCAAACGGACACCGCTTGGCGAGCACGGTTATCCAACATCGCGGTGCCGTCATTGCGCGAAGCGCCATGCCAGAAGGTACCGAGACGGCCTGATAACCACGGTAAGCGGAATCATGCAAAGCGGCCAGTTGGCCGCTTTTTTATTGCGTGTCTTTTCGCGCCGTTGTCGTCCATTTCGTCACCGGAGGTCCCCCCGGACAATATCTGTCATAACGATTGGTTTTACCTCTTGGGGATTTATTTTATAAACGGCCAAATTAAAAATTTTTTTAAATCAGTTGCCGACCAGAAAAATCACTAAAAATGGATACAAAACAATAATTTACAGGGTTTTCACAGCAACCTATCTTACCAATACTGCTAACCAATGTTGTTGACAGGTTTTTCGGTTCGCGTTTAACTCGCCACTCTGAGAGCTAATAAAAACATAAGTGTTCTTACAATGAGAGGAAACCGTTACATGGATAACAATAAAACGTTTAAGAAGTTCGATAAGCAGAGTGCACTGAAGGATCTGAGTGTGCTGATGCTCTCCGCCTCTGCTATGGCATTTACCCCAATGGTTGCCGCCCAAACGGACGACGCCGCTGCGCTCGAAGAAGTGAGCGTGACCGGTATTCGTGCCAGCCTGGAGGCAGCCGCTGACGCAAAGCGCGACGACGCCCGAGTGGTTGACGCAGTTGTTGCGGAAGATATCGGTAAACTCCCGGACAACAACATCGCCGAAGCACTGCAGCGAGTGACCGGGGTTTCCATCAACCGCGACTTCGGTGTGGGCTCCGAGGTCTCCATTCGTGGCCTTAAGCAAAACCGCGTGGAAGTAAACGGCCGCTCCGTACTGGGTGATACCCGCAGCGGCATCGACTTCCAGGACTTCCCCGCCGCGTTCCTTGAAAAAGTGGAAGTGATCAAGTCGCCTACCCCGGAAATGACCGAAGGCGCGCTCGGCGGCACCATCAGCCTGAAAATGGCCCGTCCGCTGGATCTCAACGGACCTCTGGCCGCTGTATCTGTGCAGGGCGAGTACGCCGACAAGGCCGATAACTGGGCCCCTATCATCAACTCCGGCGTGGGCAACACCTGGGATCTGGGTGATGCCGGCACCTTTGGCGTGATTGCGTCTTTGGCCTACCAGGACCGCGAACTGCGTCGCGACGAATCCCTGGTGCAGCTGCAGGTCGGTGAGGTCGAGGGAATGCCCCCCGCACAGAATACCCCCAGCGGCAATTACGTATATGGCCGCGAGCATACCTTTAACCCGCGCACCGAAGTGCGTGAGCGCACCGCGATCAACCTCGCATTCCAGTGGGCGCCGGCGTCAGAGCAGGGTCAATTCTATCTGGACCTGAACTCCGTAGAGCGCGCGGGCAGCCAGGAGACGTTCTCACTGCTGCACATCCTCGACTCACCGACGGTGATTCCAGGACAAACCTACGAAGACGAAAATGGCCAGCTGCAAAACTTCATGTACGACGAAGTTCAGCCACTACAGACTGCCGGCTCCAGCTTCCGCAACAGCGACTCCTTCAGCCACGCGTTTGGTGGCGCATGGGATTTCACCGAGAAGCTGACCGTGAGTGGGGAATTTTCCTACGCAGAGTCCGATAGCTACACGCCTTTCTCTGAATTCCGTTTCCGCGGCATCGATCGCGAGCTGGAAGGCCAGGGCGCGGATGGTGAGAACAAATGGCTGATTCCGGTGACCTTCGAGAACAGCAACAACAGCGCACCGACCATCGACTTTGCCGACGGCTATGTATTTACCGATCAGCAAAATCAGGCGTTCCGCCGCTACGAAGATACCCGTACCTACATCGATAATGCAGAAAGCGCGTTCAAGTTCGACGTTGAGTATGCTGAGCCGTTCGGCCTTGAGTGGGTATCTTCCGTCAAAACCGGTGTGCGCGCGACATCGCGGGATTTCGAACAGAACCGCTACCAGTTCCGCATTACCAATATCTTCAAAAACTTGGAGGACGCGGACGGTAATCCGGACATCATCTGGATGGAAGATATCGCCGCACAGTTCCCGAATGCGATCAAGGACTACGATTTTAGCGGGGATGCGTTTGAACACACCGGCAGGAGTGGCGCTTACGACCTGGCTAAAGTAACCGCGTACGATGTGGGCCTTCTGCAAAACCAGCAGGCAACCTTCGATATCGTTCAGCAGCTGCTGGCCGGAACGAATATGGAGATCAGTGGCAGCCTTGCGGACAACCTTGCGTACCAGGAAGGCAGCTACTCGGAAGTGAATGAAGAAACGTCTGCCGCCTACGTCCAGGCCAATCTGGACTTTGGCGATGTGCGCGCTGTTGTAGGTGGTCGTTACGTCTCCACAGACGTCACCTCCAGGGCATACCAAGATGGCGACATCGTCTCCGACGGTGCCAGCTACGACGATTTCCTGCCGAGCGTTAACGTCACCTGGAGCCTCAACGAAGATACGCAATTGCGTTTTGCTGCGGCCAAGGTCATGCGCCGCGCCGACTTCAATGAGCTGAGCCCCGCCTACAACTATCGTGATGCCTACATCGCCGCCAGCCGGGGCAACCCGGATTTGGAGCCCTATCGCGCGACCCAGTATGACATTGCTGCCGAGCACTACTGGGACAGCAACATGGTGTCTGCCACCTTGTTCTACAAGGATGTTGAATCCTTCCTGACCCAGACCTTTGAATGTGAAAACCAGCCGGAAGTGGTCAGTACCCTGACCAATACCTCGGACTTCGACAAAATCTGTCTGTGGCAGGCGAATGGCATTCAGTACGCGAATGCGAACACGCCAATTTCTGAAATGGGTATTCTCACCGACTTCATCACCAACGGTGAGAACGGCAAGATTCAAGGGCTGGAGCTGGGTTACCAGCAAGCCTTCGACTTCCTGCCTGGTCGCTGGTCTGGCCTGGGCATCAGCGCCAACTACACCTACGCGGACAGTGAAGACCCGAATGGCGTTGCGCTGGAAGATATTTCTAAAAATACCTTCAACACGCAGTTTTACTACGAGTACGAAGGCCTGGGTATTCGCCTCGCCTACACCTATCGCGACCGCTTCCTGGATAGCGCGCAAACCAAACGCGTACTGCCGCTGGGTGAGCTCGTACTGGGCGCAGGTTCGGATGATCCAACACTGGGCAACGATTACCGCGAAGACCTCTCGCAATTGGACCTCTCTGCCAGCTATGACGTGACCGAAGACATTACGGTGATCGCAAACGTTACTAACCTGACCGCAGAGCCCACTATCAACACCGGTGCCAACGGCACAGCGTTCCAGATCATGGAAACTGACCGTCGCTACGTACTGGGTGTGCGCGCGAAGTTCTGATCCTCTCGTTGCACTCAAGCTTATTGCTGACCTCCAGCAATGAAGTACAGCCGGCGGTTTCACACCGCCGGCTGTATTCCCTGACCAGATTTGCCGCTCTTTTTCGTTATATCCCATGCAGAGTTGAGAGAACCGGATACTACCGGTGGCACTGCCGTGGTTTGAAAACTCGGTAAACGACGCAGCAGGTTTTAATTGCTGCCAATTAGAAAACCCTACATAAATACATAAAGAGGGTCCCATGAAATCAACATCTCTAGCGATGAAAGTAAGTTGCGCTGTCGTACTGTCTGCTTGTATTGCCAGTGCCAACGCATCCATTCTTAACCCTGGCTTTGAAAGCAGCTTTGACAACTGGGTCGACACCGATCCTTCTGCCCTTTCCGGCGTTGCTAACAGTGGCAGCAAGTCCGCAAAAGTTTCCGGTAGCGGTGGTCGCGTCGAACAGGAAGTTCCCGTCAGTTCAAACACCAATTATCGTTTGACCGCTTACGTGCGTGGGGCCGGCACCGTCGGTGCACAGGTGGGCGGATCTACGTTCGATAGCAGCGCAAGTCATTCCGACTGGCAACCGGTGTCAGTGGAGTTCAATTCCGGTAGTGCCAGCAGCATTACCATCTTCGGTAGTTATAACGGTGGCGAAGGTCGCTTCGATGATTTCGCCCTGGAGAGCCTCGGTACCGGGTCCAGCTCATCCAGCAGTTCCTCCAGCAGCTCCTCCAGTTCCGGCGGCGACAGCTGCACTTCAGGTAGCAGCCTTACCATTATTGCCGCAACGGATGATGGCACTAACGACGGTAACGGCCCGGCAAATGTACTCGACGGCAGCTTCGCGGCACAATCTCGCTGGTCCTCTCAGGGCATCAAATGGATCACGCTAGATCTCGGTGTCCCCCAAACCGTGCAGGCCATTGATATCGCATGGTACAAGGGCAACCAGCGAGCCAGCTTCTTTGAGGTCGAGACTTCGGCCGACAATAGCAACTGGACCGTGGTCCTATCTGGCGGGCAGTCGAGCGGTACCACAGCGGATTTTGAACGCTATGATCTCGCGGACACCAGCGCTCGCTATGTTCGCGTCACCGGCAGTGGCAACACCGCCAACAACTGGAACAGCATTCTGGAAATGGATGTAATCGGCTGCACGGAGAGCGGCAGCGGTTCCAGCTCTGGCGGATCCTCTTCCGGTTCCAGTAGTTCCAGCAGCAGTTCAGGTGGCAGCTCCAGCGGTGGCTCTGGCGGTTCCAGCTCGGGCGGAAGCCTCGATCCGAACCTGCCCCCGTCCAGCAACTTCGACCTGAGCGCCTGGTACCTGAGCGTGCCTACCGACAACAATGGCGATGGCAAGGCCGACTCCATCAAGGAAAATGACCTGAATGCAGGCTATGCAGATGGCACCTACTTCTATACTGCTGCCGATGGCGGCATGGTGTTCCGCTGCCCGATCGATGGCTATAAAACATCGACCAACACGTCCTATACCCGCACCGAGCTGCGCGAGATGCTACGTCGTGGCGACACCAGCATTGCCACCCAGGGGGTCAATGGAAACAACTGGGTATTCGGCTCCGCACCCGCTTCGGCACGTGAAGCAGCCGGCGGTGTCGACGGTGTTTTACGCGCAACCCTCGCGGTAAACCATGTCACCACTACCGGAGATAGCGGCCAGGTTGGACGGGTGATTGTTGGACAGATTCACGCCAACAACGACGAACCGCTGCGTCTTTACTACCGCAAGTTACCGGGCCACAGCAAAGGTTCTGTGTATATCGCCCATGAGCCAAACGGCGGCAGCGACAGCTGGTACGACATGATTGGCAGCCGTTCCAGCAGCGCCTCGGACCCGTCCGACGGTATCGCACTGGATGAAGTCTGGAGCTACGAGGTCAAGGTTGTCGGTAACACCCTCACCGTGACCATCTTCCGTGCTGGTAAAGACGATGTGGTACAGGTTGTGGATATGGGCAACAGCGGTTACGACGTCGCCGACCAGTACCAGTACTTCAAGGCCGGGGTGTACAACCAGAACAACACCGGCAATGCCAGTGACTATGTCCAGGTGACCTTCTACGCCCTGGAGCAGTCGCACGATTAACCTTCCATTTAATCTCTCGCCAGCGCGTGATGCGGGCGGCCTCACCCCCAAGAAATCGTTTGTCTGAAGGGGTCGCCCAGCAGAAGCTTCCCGGAGCGGTGTCGGTTCATCTTCGCCACTCCGGTTTTTTTGGTTTTTACGCGATGTTTTACCTACCCATTTACATCAACAGGAACCTGTCCCGTGACTTTCTGGAATCTTCACGCAGTATCGAAGCCAATCCTTCGTCGGTTTTTTTTCGCAGGTACCCTCACGGTCATGATCGCCGGTTGCAGTGGTGAATCCGGCCCTGCAGAACAGGCTGATCCTGAAGCGCCAACTTCGAGCTCATCCTCGAGCTCATCCTCCAGCTCCTCTTCAAGTTCATCCTCGAGTTCATCAAGTTCGAGCAGTAGCTCTGGCGGTGGATCCAGCAGCTCCAGCAGCAGCGGTACCGACAACGGATCTGGGTCCGGTCTTGATCCCCTGTTACCACCCTCCAGTAATTTTGATCTATCGGACTGGTACCTCAGCGTGCCCACCGATGACGACGGCAATGGCAAAGCCGACTCGATCAAGGAAAACGAGTTGAACAGTGGCTACGGAAACAGCGGCTATTTCTTTACCGGCAACGATGGCGGCATGGTATTTCGTTGCCCCGTGGCTGGTTACAAAACCTCGACCAATACGTCTTACACCCGTACCGAGCTGCGGGAAATGTTGCGCCGCGGCGATACCAGTATCGATACCCAGGGCGTCAATAAGAACAACTGGGTCTTCGGCTCAGCCCCTAGCGCCGCCCGCGAAGCGGCCGCAGGCGTCGATGGCATTCTGCGAGCAACCCTTGCGGTCAACCACGTCACCACCACCGGCGACAACGGCCAGGTAGGCCGGGTGATCGTCGGCCAGATCCACGCCAACGATGATGAGCCCCTGCGCCTCTACTACCGGAAACTGCCGGGCAACAGCAATGGCAGCATCTATATCGCCCACGAAATCAAAGGGGGTGAGGATACCTGGTACGAACTGATCGGCAGCCGCTCCAGTAGCGCATCCAACCCGGTTGACGGTATCGCCCTGGATGAAACCTTCGGCTACGAAATCAAGGTGGAAGGCAACACCTTGACCGTCACCATCACCCGCGAGGGCAAAGACGATGTGGTACAGGTGGTCGACATGCGTAATAGCGGCTACGACAGCGCAGATCAGTACCACTACTTCAAGGCCGGCGTGTACAACCAGAACAATACTGGCGATGACACTGACTACGTTCAGGCCACCTTCTACGCCCTGGAGAACAGTCACACCGGCTACGCCTACTAGGTTCGCCGGTCGTGCGGGCCAGCGCTGCCAAGAAATATTTCTGTACGGATATTGCCCGCAAGCGCAACCAGCGCTTTAATCGCAGTCCTTCTACCACCTTGCGGGCCAACCCCGGCCCCATCAGCTGTCCTTCATGACCCAATTCCCAAGCCCTGACCTATCCATCCGCCCCGCCGTCGATACCGATCTGGATCCATTGTGCACCCTGGAGGAAGCCAGTTTCCGTGGCGACCGCCTGAGCCGTCGACGTTTTCGCCACTGGCTGAAAACCGACAATCGGGTATTTCTGGTGGCAGAACAGGCTGGCTGTCTGCTGGGCTACGCACTGGTACTGCTGCGTCGGGGTACCCGGCTTGCGCGACTCTACTCCCTGGCAGTTGCGCCCGCCGGTCGCGGCAAGGGCATTGGCAAAGCCCTGCTCTCCGCGGCCGAAGACGCCAGTAGCCGCAGCGGCCGCCTGTACATGCGGCTGGAAGTGGCCGAGCACAACACGGCCGCCATCGCGCTCTACCAGCAGCTGGGGTACCGCACCTTCGGCAGCTACAGCAATTACTATGAGGATGCCGGCAACGCCCTGCGCATGCAGAAACGCATTCGCTACCGCCCGGAAAACCTGCAGACCGCCGAGGTGCCCTGGTACGGACAGCGCACGGAATTTACCTGCGGCCCCGCCGCCGCAATGATGGCCATGGCCGGCCTTGATCCGGGCTATACGCCCAATGCCAGTGACGAATTAACCCTGTGGCGGGAAGCGACCACTATTTTTATGACCTCCGGCCACGGCGGCTGCCATCCCATCGGGCTGGCACTGGCGATGCAGAAACGAGGCTTTGCCTGTGAGGTTTATCTGAACCTGCAGGCGCCACTGTTTATTCAGGGTGTACGCAGTGAGGAAAAAAAACGCGTTATCCAGCAGGTCGATGCCGATTACAGATCGCAGGCGGATTTGGCCGGTTTGCCGGTCATTGCACAGGACTTCACCCAGGAACAGTGCCAGCAATGGTTAGAACAGGGCGCGCTGGTTTTACTACTGATCAGCACCTACCGACTGGACGGAAAGAAGGTGCCGCACTGGGTCACACTAACCGGTATGGACGACCAATGCTTTTATGTGCACGACCCGGATGTAGACGATGAAGACAACCCGCTCGACAGCCAATATCTACCTATCGCGCGGGAAGATTTCGCATTGATGTCGCTATTCGGGAGTGAGCGCTTACGCACCGCTGTGGTAGTGCGTCAGGCCTGACGTTAATAGTTGGCTCACTGAGCTTTGCGAAACAGATCCCCAAAGAAATCCCCCCGGTACCAGTGCGGCTTTTGCTCGGCGTCCGTGACTTCCCGTGCGATGGCGTAGTTCACTTCGGCAAACTGTTGTGCGGCGATATAGTTGACCTGCTCATCCGCCTCATCACTGGGGCGGTGGTAGCGCGACTGGAGAAATTCTATTTGCGCGGCGGTGCCATTAATCTTTTTGTCGATGGCTTCGCGCCCGGTGATCAGGTAGATGGCCGGTACGCCCTGGCGCACGAAGCTGTAGTGGTCGCTGCGCACAAAAATGACCTGCTCTGGCATCGGGTCGGGGCTGAGCTTGAGGTTGGCCCGCTGGGCGGCACGCGCCGCAGTTTTGCCGAGGCTTGAGTGTTCGGCGCCGAAGGCGATCACATCCTGGAACGGATACAACAGCATCGGCATATCCAGGTTGATGTTGGCCACCATGGCTCGCGGCGCAACCGGCGGGTGCTGGGCGAAATAGTCGGAGCCGAGCAACCCCTCTTCTTCTGCGGTCACCGCCACAAACAGAATCGAGCGCCGCGGGGCCTGTGCGGACTCCGCAAACAGTCGCGCCACTTCCAGCATCACTGCAATACCGGCCGCATTGTCCTGGGCACCATTGTGAATGGTGTCGTGCCCGGATTCAGCGTCCGCGTCCCACCCATGGGCGGCGGCACCAATATGGTCGAGATGCGCGGAGAAGACGACATATTCATGTTTCAGCACCGGGTCGCTGCCGGGTAACAGGCCGACCACGTTGGGACTGATGAGCTTGCGGTGTGCGGCGCTGCTGCGGACGGTCGCGCTGTAAGGCAGTGGGAACCCCTTGGGTACCACACCGTTTTCCATCTCGGTGTACACGGTATCGAGACTGCGCAATGCGCCCATGAACAACTGCTTGGCCGCGGGCATGTCCAGAATCAGCCCCGGGTGCAAACCGGGAATGGCGTTACCGGGAATGTCGTCCGCGCGCACCCAGTCAAAACTGGGGTCGTTCACGTGCTCGACGGAGCGGACAAACGGCCTGCGCGCTTCCCGCGCCGGGGTGTTCAGGGTGATCGAGCCCACCGCGCCATGCCGCGCGGCAGTATCCCGCTTGTTGCGCCCGGAGGCGTAGTGGGCACCCACTTCACTGGGCAGTTTCGCCGGCCGCCCATCCAGCATCACCACGATTTTGCCCTGCACATCCAGCCCGGCGTAATCGTCGAGACCGTAGTCTGGCGCCTCGATACCGTAACCGACAAACACCAATCCCGCAGAAGCTACCGTGTCTTCACTGATGGTCGGGGGGGATGCGAGAAAATCTTCTCCCAGCTGAAAGGTAATATCCCCCTCGCGTCCGTGCAGCACCAGGGTGGCCCGCTCATCCCCCCAGTGGGCCTCGCGAAATGGCACCGACTGAAAGTAGTCGTCGCCGGTGATCAACTGCAGGCCAAGTGCCGCAAAACGGTCGGCGACATACTGCGCGGCCTGCCGGTAACCGGCACTGCCGGTCTGACGCCCGGCGAGCGTGTCGGCGGCAAGGTATTCCACATCTGCACGCATCTTGTCGCTGTCGGCGGTTGGGATGGGGGGCTGGCCCGAGAGGCGGGTGCAGGCACCCATGCCCACCCCCAGCAGTACGGAGAGGGTGGCCGCTACAGCAATGCGACCAGCGATACGGTTTATTGTCATGGGAAGCTCGTCAGCATCGGTCTTGCAAGTATCGTTTGTGAGCGAACGCGACTACGAACCTGGTGACCGAATGTTTTTTGGGAATCTTGCGGGCGAGCTTAACACGGACACCGGTATCCAGACCGGCGATTGGCGGACATCAGTGGCGAGGTGCAAGTCTCATAAAACTGCTGGCGACGGCGTTTTCAGCCAGTTCGTGGGCCCGGTCTGCACAGAAATCGCCGTGAGCGCCGAGCAGGTGGTAAAACGGCAGGTTCAACAGGCGCTGGAAATCCGCGGCGAGCCAGCGCTGGCTGTTTTCGTGGTCCGGCGTGGCACGGCGGCGCCAGCCCGGGGCCACCTGCATCCCCCGGTGCACGCCACTCAAGCGCAGCATCCATTTGCCGGCCCAACTGCAGCCGGTCCAGCCGTCCCAGTATTGCAGCGCATCGCAGGTGAGCAGCAGGCCACCGGCCTGCGGAATATACAGGGCCGCCTCGGGCACTTTGCTGTTGCTGAACTCGAACACCCGCCCACCGGTAACCGGGCAGGTGCCGCCGTCGGTAAGAAACTGATCGGCGGGCGGTAACGGGTAGTGGTCGGAGTGGGCCTGACGCCAGAAAAATACATTGAAGCGGTCGCGATAATAGAGATCATCGCAGCCGTGGTAGTAGCCGAGCCGCACGGCCTGGCGCACACGACCGAGCTCGCACAAGCGCTCCTCTTCCAGGCGGCGAAGCCGCACGG
Organism: Microbulbifer sp. Q7; assembly: GCF_001639145.1. NCBI lineage: Bacteria > Pseudomonadati > Pseudomonadota > Gammaproteobacteria > Cellvibrionales > Microbulbiferaceae > Microbulbifer > Microbulbifer sp. Q7. The sequence goes on from NZ_LROY01000001.1 coordinate 377,593, forward strand.
GGTTCACCAGCAGCAGGTCATCGCCGGAGCGCAGGATACCCATATTGCGGTTCACCACTACCCGGGGTGCGATGCGGGCCGTACCGCGCACCACAAAAAAATCCGGCAACACCTGATGGATGTGGCCGTGTGGCAGTGGTGCGGGGTAGGCGATATGCATGGTCTCGGGAAGCTCCTCAGCGGCGCTCCCTGCCGGATATCGATCTTGTCTGCCGACGTCAGGTGTGCAGCGCTAGCTGTACTGCAATCGGTTGCTGATGCCGTACAGGATCTGCATGGCCTGCGCCGCATCGCGCTCGCTCACCAGCAGATGCTCGTGAAAGCGGGCAGACACGATATTGGCCTGAATACCGGCGTCGGCGAGCTCGCCCACAATAATGCCGGTAAGCCCAGGCACCTGCAGGCACGCGGAGTATTGCAGGGTAATCTGGCGGTAGCCGCCATCTTCCGGGATGGCTTCGCGCTCGGCTATTTCTTTTGGCAGCAGCGCACAGACACCCTCGCGCTCGCGAAACACACACAGGCACTCATGCAACAGTTGCTGCAACTGGGCGTCATCGAGGGTGCACATCACCAGCGGTGTGCGGTTCAGGATCGGGGTCATGCGTTGTAGTAGCTGGTCGATTTGTACCTGGGCATTCATGATACTTGTGTCTCCAGTCTGATAATCGGTACCCGGTCAGTCCGGCCGGCGATTTTTCGGTTTTGCGGACTTGTCTTTCACACGCGCTTTTGCGGTGTTTTTGCGCTTCTGTGGCGATGCCACGGCGGGGGCGGCTTCTTCGCCGCCAAAGGTTTCACCCTCAAATTCCGGCTCGCCCTCGGCGGGTGTGGTGTCAACCAGCTCCGCGGTTACCGCCTCCGTCTCCCAGCGGTCGAGGGCGGTATCGATATCTTTCTCGATATCCATGCGCGGAAATGTGGGACAGGGCGCGTCTTTTTCGGGGTTGTGCCAACCGGATAGCGGTGCCACAAATACCACCAGGGATTTATGCAGGTAGTTGCGCCCGATGCTGGCCTCGGTCCAGGTGGTCTGCCAGGCATACTTGCCCTTGACCGCGTAATCGCTTTCGTAGGATTTCAGGGTGAGGAAATAGGGATACAGGCGGCCACCGCGACACACGATCCTGCGCTCGGTTTTGATATTGGCCATTTGGGTGAACGGATCGAAATACCAGCGAATATCGTAGCCGTAAGCGAACTTCATTTTGTCGCCGTGACGGCTGAACGCATAGGAACGACCGGTGCCGTCCTTGTTCAGGCTCCAAACATGCTGCGCTTCGCCATCGCGGGAGATTAACCAGTTGCCGACCCACTGTGAGGCTTGCAGGCGGGACTCGGTATTCCAGCCGGGATATTGGGCCTCTTCCACCCGATTCTCGGAACTCTCGGCATCGGCACCCTGCTGCGCGCTTTCCTCGGCTTGGGAATGCAGGCCGTAGCCGGTAATCGCCACCGCCGCTGCCCAAACGAGCGGGCGCAAAATTCGCGCGGCCATTGCGCGCTGCGAGGAGCTAAAGCGTTGCTGTGTCACAGCCGGTCTCCGCTTGCGCTTTACCCGTCCCTGAGTGTCTGGCGAATGGATGGGGCCGCCGAGGGGTCGCTCCTGACCGGGCCGGCGGCTGGGCACCGCAAGATGCACCGTCACATTCCTGCTTCCGCGCCCGGGGCTCAATTACCCGTAGAGGCGGTCTGCTGGGGGTCCTTGCGCTGACCTTCGTACAGGTTCGGGCACTCGGCACCGTGATTGGGCGTTTCCCAGTTGGGCAGGCGGCGTTGAAACGCCAGAATGCCGCCATTGTGTTGCCGCCAGTGACGACCGTCGATCACGTTGAAGTCTAGGGTGACGGGGCTCCAACCGGTAAATTGCGCATAGACCATGCCGCTGTTGCAGTGCAGGGTGCCGCCGGTGCGAATGCGCACGGTATCGCCCTCGATCCGCCAGGAAATGGCAAACCCGTGCGTGAGCTGCCCGTCTTTGCGGAAGCCATGGGCAAACCCGGTACCATCCGACTTGAGCTGCCATACCAGCTGCTCGTCGCCCTGCCCCACCACCAGCCAGTTGCCCGCCCACTGGTGGGCGTTGGCCTGATCGGGCGTTTTGGACTGAGCGGTCGCGATCATCGGGACCAGAAGGAACACTACAAGCACCAGTAAATAGGCCTGCAGTAGGGATAGGAGAACGGGACGGAAGGACAACTGACGCAACAACTTCATGCGGCACTCTTCTCTGTTGGATTCTACGACTGGCGGTTATTTGAACAACCTAAATAAAAGCCTAGTCGTAAATCTCAACTGTGGCAGCGAATGCGACAAAATTCTTTGATTCCGCGCCACGCCACCCTAGATCGGCCATACCCTGCCGCGCAGCGTGCGCATTCAGCGCTCGTCACCGTCGCCGGCGGCGAAGCCGGTACCACAGCAGAGCCCCCAAGCCGAGTGCAGCGACAAACAATATCGCGGCCCACGCATATATTGCGCTGCCAGAAGATGGCTGCATCTGCTCCCGCGCGCGCACCACATTGCCCAGCAGGCGCTGGAATTTATCAATCACCTTATTGCTGGGGGCGCGGTCGAGGATCGATTGCCGCAGTTCCTGCCACTGCTGATCGAGCTGTGCCGCGAGCGCGGGGTTGCGCGCCACCAGTTGTGGCCGGGCCTGGGCATAGCCTTCACGCAAACCAAGCATCACCTGGTGATAGGCACTGGCGGTATCGCCACCGCGATAGGCGCTCTGCGCCAGGTACAAAAGCCCCGCCGCCCGCGCCAGGGGGTGCTGAAGATGGGCGGTTTCCTGCGGATGGGCTCGCCACCACATCAGGGCATCGCGGGCCTGGGGTGGCAACTCTGCGGGGCGCAAGATCGCCGCACCGGGCAATCCCACCAGTGCGGGGTATTCTCTGGCGCGTTCGAGGGCCGGGGCCGACTCGGGGGCCGCGAACCCGGCCACCATCACCGCCAGTGCCCAGCGCTCGCGATGGCTGAGATCGCCATCGACGTCGGCATCGTGGGCGTCGTTGCGGGTGGGCTCGAGCACGTTGTAGAAATCGTACAGGCTGAGGTTGGCCATGCGCGCCGGATCATTCAACTTGCGCTCCGCCTGGGGCGCATCACCGCGCACCCCATGACAGTGCTGGCAGCGGTCCTGGTACAACGCCAGCGCTTCGCCCGCGGGGGGCAGCGGCTCAGCCGGCGAGCGGGGTAACTGGTAGAGCGCGGCAAAACGATCGGCGGCGGTATTGGCGCGCTGGCGTACTTCGGCCACCGGAGCGCGCTTCTCCACCGCCTGCGCCAGCGCGCGCAGGTTCTCCAGCAACTGGGCGCGACCGGGCTTGTCCGGCAACGTCTGCAGCAGTGACGTGGCCACCGCCACATTCCCCTGTAGCTGGCGATACAGGCTGCGGTCGCGGATTGCGCCACCCACCACCGCCTCGGGGTAATCTACCGCCACAAATGACAGCAGGTTCACCGCGCGCGCGGCGGTACTGCGGTTCTGCTGGTCGACCGCGGGCTGTGCCCAGGCCCATCCCCACACGAGGCAGAGTGCGAGCACGGGCAGGTAGCGCTGGCGTGGATGTAGTCTGGGCATGTTGTGACTGGCGGAAATTTTTTGGTATCCCGTTCTAGCCTAGCAGCAACACGGAGCATACAAAGTGCTGCCGGAACGGCAGACATAAAAAAACCCCGCAGGTGCGGGGTTTTTTAGCCGGGCTCAATCAGCCTTTTTCGGCGCGTTCTTTCTCGATCAGGAAGTCCACCACTTCCAGCATCAGCTGCTGGCCGTTGGATTTTCCTTTCAGCCCGGGCAGCGAGGTGCTGACACGGTACTTGCCGGCCACGACCATTTCCGGAGTACCGCTCAGGTTGTAGGCGCGCTGCTTGGCCTGACCCTGCTTGACCTTGCTGTTGATGGCGAAGGAATTCAGCAGTTTCACCGCCTTTTCACCATCGGCACCATTGTCGGCAAAGATCGCGGCAATAGCGGCGTTGTCCGGATTCCAGTTGCGACCGTCGCGGTCGGCGAACATTTTGCGCTGCTGGGCGATGGCATTGAAAACCGGGCCGTGCACCTTGTCCAGTGCACCCATGGCGTCGGCCACGTAGAACATGCGGGCGTGCACTTCCATCACCGGCTGCCAGATGGCCGGAATCTTCTTCAGGGCGACGTCGGCGGGCATGGTTTCCTGCCATTTTTTCAGCGGCGCCTCGAAGTGGTAGCAGTGTCCACAGCCGTACCAGAACAGCTCGGTCACTTCGATCTTGCTATCGTCGTCCTGGGCGACAGCCTGTGGCAGCACTTCATAGTGCTGGCCTGCTTTGAACTTACCCGGCGAATCCTGGGCGCAGGCTGCAAGGCTCAGCAGCATGGTAAACAGGGCAACAACAGCTCTCATAGGGACTTACTCCAAACTTTTATTCTGGGTGACGGGCGCAGTATGACGGTTGCTTGCTGGCGCCCGGCTGAATATAGACCGCGGAAATTATTGAAGTTCCCGGGCTCCGGTGCAACCCGGGTGCGGCAGCAGGACACAAAAAGGCCGGTCAGTGACCGGCCCTTGTGACCCAGTGCCCGTTGCGGATGGCGGGCGGGACAGAGTTTACTCGGTCAGGCCGGCCACATAGTTCGCCACAGCCTTGATTTCAGCATCGGTCAGCTGGCGGGCCACGGTGCGCATAACGCGGGTGTCGCCATCATTGGCGCGGGTGCCAGCGCGGAAGGCTTTCAGCTGCTTCTCCACATACTCTGCATACTGGCCGGACAGGCGCGGGTAGCCCGCCGGGGCGTTGCCCAGACCGGTGGGCGAATGACAGCCCATGCAGGCGGGAACACCGCTGGAGGGGTTGCCGGCGCGGTAGATCTCGCGGCCCAGGGCCAGGCCATCCACGTTGTCGCCGTTGTTCAGCATGACCGAGAAGGCCTCGGAGCCGGAAATCTGGATATTCTGCGAAGCGAAGAACGCGGCAATGTCCTGCAGGTCCTGATCGTTCATATTGTCCAGCATACCGGTCATTTCCGGCACGGCACGATCTCCGTTTTTGACATCGTGCAGCTGCTTGAGCAGGTACTTTTCACCAAGACCGGCGATTTTCGGAAAGGTCGGCGCCGGGCTGTTGCCATCTGCACCGTGACAGGCGACACACATCGCCGCCTTCGCTTGCCCCGCAGTGGCGTCACCGGCGGCGTAACCTGCCTGAGCGAACGCTACCATTCCCAAAGCCAAAGCGGCCTTCTTTATAATGCTGTTCATACGTCGTCCTGTTGCGCGCTGAATATTGAGCACCCGATTAACGTCGCTGGCGGCTTATCCGTACGCCCGGCAGCCATCAGCGACGTTGAAACCGCGGCATTATATACTTGCGCGCCATCTGAGTGTACCGGGAAGACACATGTCTGAATCCAATGTAGAACGAATCAACTTCCGCCGTGCGGAATTTTTAATCAGTGCGCCCACCCTGGCGGAGTGCCCGGAGGATACCGGCGCCGAGGTCGCGTTCGCGGGACGCTCCAATGCCGGCAAATCCAGCGCCATCAACGCCCTGACCGACAACGGCAAGCTGGCGCGCACCTCCAAGACACCGGGACGCACCCAGCTGATCAACTTCTTTCGCCTGAGCGAGCAGCAGCGGCTGGTGGATCTGCCGGGCTATGGCTACGCCAAGGTGGCCCGCTCCATGAAAGACGAGTGGCAACGACATCTCGCGTTTTACCTGGAACAGCGCCAGTGCCTCAAGGGCCTGGTGCTGCTGATGGACATCCGCCAGCCGCTCAAGGAGTTCGACCTGCAGATGCTCTCCTGGGCAGTCAACGCCGGGCTACCGGCACATATTCTGCTGACCAAGGCCGACAAGCTGAAGAACGGGCCCGCCAACAATGTGCGCTTCGCGGTGGAAAAGGAACTGAAGGCACTGGAACTGGACAACAACGTCAGCGTACAGATCTTTTCCTCTCCCAAGCGCAAGGGGTTGGGAAAGCTGGAGGCGCGCCTGAATCAGTGGCTGTCGCTGGCGCCACCAGAGGCACAGGACGACGACAACACAACTCCCGCCTAGCCTGACCAGCGATCACCGGTGCACCATAAGCCCGTATCTGGAGCCAGTATCGGCTGTGCGGGCAATGGTGAAATGGCCCGCCAGATTTCGACTAAACTGAAGGTGAGCCCGGTGAATTTGTCGGTGACACCCCACCGCACGGCCATGCACTGGCACCCGGTGTCGTTCATTGCGGTAACCGGACGCGGCCCGCGATATGGGGCACAGAGTCGGGCGAAGAAAAGTGACGGGCAAAAAAAAGCCGGCAGATTGCAGCTGCCGGCTAGGGGTCAGTGCCCTTGGGGATGGGCACCTTGGGGAACACGCCCAGGGGGACGGGCGCGCTCTTGGGTTCTCACCCAAATTCCACTGCATCCGATGCATTCCCTTCACTACAAAGACTAAGCTGGGCCGCTAAGGTTCCCCACTCTTTTTCTTCGCGCTGCGTTCCGCAGTTCGGATTCGGGAACTGTATCCCACAATCTGATTCGCCGGGGGCAAAATATTCTGTTGTTGAGACATTCTTCCCGCTCTGAACCCAATTAACTTCCTTCATGCGCAATTTTTCGCCGATGCAGATCATTGCTTGACCAGAGCGGCAGGCAGTTACAGCGTACCCAGACGCAAACGCCAGGCAAAAAAAAGCCCCGAGGGGGGTAGCTTCGGGGCGAGGGGCTTCTGACTAAGCTTTGGGGGATGATGATGCAATCCAACGATCTTGCTTAGTTAGAGGCCCCCTGATTGCGGGAGTTCCGCAGGTTCGAAAAAAATTTAAAAAAATGTAAACCCGATGACTCAGTGCGCCTCATCCCAGTTGACGCCTTCACCGAGATCCGCGATTAACGGCACATCCAGTTCTGCGGCGGCCTGCATCAACTCGGGAATACGCTTTACGATCAAACCCCGCTCGTTCGCGGGCACTTCCAGCACCAGTTCATCGTGCACCTGCATGATCAGGCGCGACTGCAGCGCTTCCTCGCGCAACCAGGCATCCACCGCAATCATCGCGCGCTTGATAATGTCCGCTGCGGTGCCCTGCATCGGCGCATTGATCGCGGTGCGCTCGGCGGCCTGACGCTGCATGCCATTGCGGGAATTGATTTCCGGCAGGTACAGGCGGCGGCCGAACAGGGTTTCCACGTAGCCCTTGTCCGCGGCCTGCTTGCGGGTGTTCTCCATGTAAGCGAGGACACCGGGGTAGCGCTGGAAATAACGGTCGATATAGGTCTGGGCATCCGCGCGCGGGATATCCAGCTGCTTGGCGAGGCCGAAAGCACTCATCCCGTAGATCAGCCCGAAGTTGATGGCTTTCGCTCGGCGACGCTGCTCATCGGACACCTCAGCGGCGGGCACCTCGAACACCTCGGCGGCGGTCGCACGGTGAATGTCGGCGCCCTCGGCAAAGGCATCCAACAGGCCTTTATCTCCCGACAGGTGCGCCATGATGCGCAGCTCGATCTGCGAGTAGTCCGCAGCCACGATCAGGCTGCCCCCATTGATGCGCGGATCGGCGACGAAGGCCTGGCGAATGCGGCGGCCCTCTTCGGTGCGAATCGGGATATTCTGCAGATTGGGGTCGCTCGAAGACAGGCGCCCGGTAGCCGCCACCGCCTGGTGATACGAGGTGTGCACACGGCCGCTGGTCGGGTCGATCATTTGCGGCAGCTTGTCGGTGTATGTATTTTTCAGTTTGGCCATGCCCCGGTACTGCATGATCAACGCCGGCAGTTTGTGGGAAAGGGCCAGCTCCTGTAGTACCGGCTCCGCGGTGGACGGCGCCCCCTTGGGGGTCTTCTTGATCACCGGGATCTGGAGTTTTTCAAACAGGATAGCGCCCAGCTGCTTGGTGGAGCCGAGATTGAATTCCTCGCCCGCCTCGTCGTAGGCGCGCTGTTCGAGCTCGCGCATTTTCTGTTCCAGCTCGCCGGACTGCTTCTTCAGCATGGCCGCATCGATGTAGGCACCATTGCGCTCGATATGCACCAGCACGGGTACCAGCGGCATCTCGATTTCGTCGAGCACTTTTTCCAGGCTCGGCTCCTTGGCCAGGCGACCACTCAGCTCCCGGTGCAGGCGCAGGGTAATATCGGCGTCTTCCGCGGCGTAGGGCCCGGCCTTGTCCAGTTCGATCTGGTTGAAGGTCAGCTGCTTGGCGCCCTTGCCGGCAATATCCTCGAACTTGACCGTTGATTCGCCGAGATATTTTTGCGCGAGGCTGTCCATATCGTGCCGGCTGGCGGTGCTGTTCAGCACGTAGGATTCCAGCATGGTGTCGCGTGCGATGCCGCGCAGCTGGATGGCGTAATTGGCCAGAATATGGCTGTCGTATTTGAGGTTCTGGCCGACTTTTTTATAGCGCTCATCTTCAAGAATCGGCTTCAGTTTGCCCAGTGCCACGTCGAAGTCCACCTGCGCGGGCGCACCCATGTAGTCGTGGGCAAGGGGCAGGTAAGCGGCCTCACCGGGCTCCACCGCGAAGCTCACCCCCACCAGTTTGGCCTGCATATAGTTGAGGCTGGTGGTTTCCGTATCAAAGGCGAACACCTCGGCGTTTTTCAGTCGCTCCAGCCAGGCGTCCAGGGTTTTCTCATCGAGAATAATGCTGTAGTTGCGCTCGACCGCCAGCGCCTCGGCGGCGGATTCCGGCTCGTCGTCACCGCCCAGCTCATCGACCCAGCTGCGGAACTCCAGCTCGCTAAACATCGCCCGCAGCTTTTCCGTATCCGGCTCGCCATTGGCCAGGGACTCCGGCGCACAATCCATCTCGACATCGGTTTTGATGGTGGCGAGCAGGTACGACATATCCGCGGCGTCTTTGTGCTCCGCCATTTTCTTGGCCAGGGTCTTGGAGCCGCGGAACCCCAGCGGCGCGATGGCGTCGAGATTGGCGTAGATGTCTTTCAGGCTGCCCAGACCCTGCAGCAGTGCCAGCGCGGTTTTTTCCCCCACACCCGGAACCCCGGGAATGTTGTCGGCCTTGTCGCCCATCAAGGCGAGGAAGTCGATGATCAGGTCCGGGCCTACGCCAAACTTTTCCTTCACCCCCTCTTCATCCAGCACGGTGTTGGACATGGTGTTTACCAGGGTCACACCGGGGCGCACCAGCTGGGCCATGTCCTTGTCGCCGGTGGAGATGATGACGTCGATGCCTTTCTGCTGCGCTTGCACCGCCAGCGTACCGATCACATCGTCCGCTTCCACGCCGTCGATCACCAGCCGCGGCAGGCCCATGGCGTCGATGATGTCGTGGATCGGCTGGATCTGCGCGCGCAGGTCGTCGGGCATGGGGGGGCGGTGCGATTTGTATTCTTCAAACAGCTCATCGCGGAAGGTCTTGCCCTTGGCGTCGAAAACCACGACTACCGGGCTGTCCGGGTGCTCCTTGAGGTGCTTGCGCAGCATGGAGATCACGCCCCGCACGGCGCCGGTAGGCTGGCCCTGGCTGGTGGCCAGGGGCGGCAGGGCGTGAAAGGCGCGGTACAGGTAGGAGGAGCCGTCAACCAGAATCAATGGCGCGGAAGGTTTCTTGTCATTGCTCATATACAGATGGAAAGCCGGAGTTGGGTTTGCAGGTCTTTATGTTGGGGCACAGGATACCTGCGATCGGTTCTTTTCGCTCCCCTCCTCGCGCTCCACTCCTGCACCGACAGCGGCTTTTTCCGTCCATCGTCAACGCCGCGCCAGTCATCGCACTGTCGCCCGCCTCTCTCTCACACCTTCTAGGCTTGGTATAGGAAATTTACCGAGAGGTGATCGAGATGGAACCCCGCTACTTACTGTCGGGTCTGCTGGCCTGCGCCCTGTCCTGCGCAGCCTTTGCCACGGAAGAAACCGATGCCCAGCCGGCCACGGCCGACAAGGCGCCCGAGATCATGGAGCACGTGGAGGCCGTGGGCTACCCGGTGCCCGCGATCACGCAGGATGCCGACGAGACCGACCGGCGCCTGGTGGCGGAGCAGTTCCGTGAGCAGTCCCGGCAGGAGCTGCTGCGCGAGCACAACCGCCGCGCACTCATGGACAGCGTGCACAATATCCAGCAGCAACAGCTGGAAGCCTTCCGCACCGCCGGCGAAGGCCAGGGCAGCGAGGAAGAAACCGCGGAAGTGGTGAAGACCGCGCCCACACAGCAACCATCGGAGCAAGTGGTTCAGGAACCGCTGAACCTGCAGCAACCGGCGGCGCTGACCATCGAACCGGTTGCGGATGGCGAGGAAGAGGCGACGGCCATCGAGCCCGCGCAGGAGACGCAACAGGCAGAAGAGGCAGCCCAGGAACCCAGTTAACGTTGGCGGCAATGCCTGCGCGCAATCCCCGGGGCGTCAGTGATCCCGGTCCGGAATGGCCCCCAGGCACTGGCGCGCATCCGCCAGTAGCCGGGCCATGAGATCCGCATAATCGGCATTCTCTGGCAGCGCCGTGCCCAGCGGGTCCAACGCCACATAGTCGAGATTCAGGTGCGCCGCCGTCTGCCGATCGCGGTCATTGGCTGGCACCTCACCGAACAGACAGCCGTGCACCGGCCCTGCTCCCCGCTTTTGCTGCTTGTCCAACATAGTGCGCGCACCGTGCTGGTGGCCGGCAGTGGCGCCAAGACTTTCCGTGACGACACCCGCGGGCCCGAAAAACTGGCTGTAAGCTTTGTGGGTGGAGACGATGGGAACATCGCGGTAGGCCCAGAGCGCGCGGTCCTGCACTTTCTGCAGGTTGGCCATGGCGCGGGAAAAATCACGTGCCCGGGTGCGGAACGCCTCTGCCCGCTGCGGGTTCAGGTGTGCGAGCCGGTTGGCGATGTGCGCGGCCATCACCGCCGCATTGCGCGGGCGCAACCACAGATGCGGGTCATCCGCGTCGGCACCTTCGAACTCATAGCCACCCGCGGCGAGCAAGCCCAGCTGTCGATCCGCCGGCAACAGCGACATCTGCCGCGCCAGTACCGATTCCATTTCCGGGCCCAGCCACACCACCAGCTGCGCCGACTCCATCGCCAGCCGGTCGGCAACCTTGGGGGCGTAGTGATGGGGGTCACCGCCGCGGATCAGCTCCCTGACCTCGATGTCATCCGCGGCGACCTCCCGGGCAATCATTGCCACCGGCGCAATGCTGGCCAGCAACACCGGCGGCTCCGTGCGAGCCGGGGTTTCGTTACCACAGCCGGCAACCAAGGCGGCGAGAGCAGCGATAATCAGGAAACATACGGTTGGGAATGATGGTTTGAACATGTAAAGAAGGCCTGGCCGGTACAAAATGGCGCGCAAAATCCCCGCCTCAATTTCGGGGTCGTGGTCATTGCAACACAATGACACACCGCAACGTGGGAAAGGGGGTGCGATATAATCACACCCGGCTTACACTCGCCAGCCGTATCCGCCCATTGCAACCCATCTGTCAGCCGATTTGGAGTATCTCCTGAGCTCTTCTGCCCCGCTCATCCGCGCCCACAACCTCGGTCTGGAAATCGCGGGCCGGCAGCTGCTGCACGATATTTCGCTGGCATTGCAGCCAGCCGAAATCGTCACCGTGATCGGCCCCAATGGCGCCGGCAAGACGACCCTGCTGCGCCTGCTGCTCGGGCTCAGCAAGCCCACCAGTGGCACAGTGGAGCGAATCCCCGGCCTTCGTCTTGGCTATATGCCCCAGCGCCTGCAAATTGATGCCACCATGCCGATGACGGTGGGGCGTTTCCTGCAGCTGGGTATCGAAGGCGTATCGGTGGAGGATGCACTGGCGCGGGTGGCGGCACCCCATCTTGCATCCGCGCGGCTCGCGGATTTATCCGGTGGCGAGATGCAGCGGGTACTTCTGGCACGGGCAGCGGCGCGCCGGCCGCAACTGCTGGTGCTGGATGAGCCCACCCAGGGTGTCGATGTCGGGGGCCAGAGTGAGGTTTACCAGCTCATCGCGCAGTTGCGTGACGAGCTTCGCTGCGGCGTGTTGCTGGTGTCCCACGACCTGCACCTGGTGATGGCCGCGACCGACCGGGTGTTGTGCCTGAATCAGCACATCTGTTGTCACGGTCACCCGGAACAGGTCAGCAAGGACCCGGTCTATCTGGAAATGTTCGGGGACAAGCTCGCCCTGTATACCCATCACCACAACCACCACCACGATCTCAGTGGCGAGGTGGTGGACGAGCACTGCACGCACGACCACGCCCATGCGGTCACCCCACCCCCGTCCAGCTCAAACACGCCCGGCAGCGGTAACCACCAGTGAACGATTTGTCCCAGCTTCTACACAGCACCTTCCTCTGGTACGCCCTCGCTGCGGGTTTGCTGGTCGCGGTGGTCAGCGGCCCCCTGGGCTGCTTCGCCGTATGGCGACGGATGGCGTACTTTGGCGATACCCTCGCCCACTCGGCGCTGCTGGGGGTTACCCTCGGCTTCGTCCTGCATATTCAGCCGACACTCGCCGTGGGCGTGAGCAGCTGCCTGCTGGCGCTGCTGCTGGTGTATTTTCAGCGGCGCCAGAATCTTTCTGTCGACACCCTGCTGGGTATCCTGTCGCATTCCATGCTGGCGCTGGGGATCGTCACCGTCAGCCTGCTGGAAATCAACGTCGATTTGTTGTCACTGCTGCTGGGTGACCTGCTGGCGGTATCCGCCCAGGACCTGGTGCTGATGGCATTGGCGGCACTGGTGATCGGGATGTTGCTGCTGCTGCTGTGGCCCAAACTGCTCGCGTTCACCCTGCACGAGGAACTGGCCGCGGTGGAGGGCGTGCGGGTGGAGTGGATCCGGCTGGCGCTGATGCTGATGCTGGCGCTGCTGATCGCCATTGCCATGAAGGTGGTGGGTGTACTGTTGATCACCGCACTGTTGATCATTCCCGCCGCCGCGGCGCGGCGCATTTCCACGACCCCGGAACAGATGGCGGGCTTCGCTTCGTTAATCGGGTGTATCGCCGTACTGCTCGGGCTTGCCGCATCGGTGCTCTGGAACAGCCCCGCAGGACCTTCCATTGTGCTGGCGGCCGGTGGGTTATTCTTGCTTTGCCAGCTGCGCCCGGCAACCACCTGAGCCACCCGCCCGCCGGTTACTCCCGCTTCCGCCCGCTGTGGCGCGGCGGGCGCACCCGCTCACTGCCGGCCCGGTGAAACCCGTACACGGTGAGCCCGATGCCAATCAGCATGAGTGTGAATACGGCAATCCCAACATAAAGAATCAGAGTGTCTGACATGTCACTGCCGCTTAGCCAGTAGTGCGGAAACCTTGGCGTAGATACCGAAGCACAAAATGGACGGTACCCAGATGGCGGTGAACACACCCTGCTCGCGATAGCCGTTGAACCAGAGGTAACCCGACAGCGCAAAGGCAATCGCAACGGCGAGAAAGATAAACAAGTCCGAGAGCTGGAACATTGGCGCCTCCGTGTCCGTGGAGTGGTTAATCGTGGTAGAAGCCGAGAGCGGCTATCATCAGGCCGGCGATGGCGACAGACGCTGGAATACGCAAACCGGGGATACCGAACACCGAAACCAGTGAGGGCACCACACCCAGCAGCCCAAGCAGGAACCAGACAACCCACGGCAGAACCAGGGCGAGCCCAAGATAGCCCAGCCAGCGTCGCTTAACGCCCATGCCCATCCGCTTGTATCGCAGCTTGCACCTTCAAACTCATGAAACACCTTCAGCGTGATTCCGCCTATTTTCAGCCTAGCTCAAGGCTGTCCGACTAGCCCGCGGCGGCGTATACCAGCGCGGCTTCATTGGTGCAGAAGTGAAAAAGCGGGGAATTGGAGAGGGGAGGAGCGAGGGCGACAATGAAAGAGCCGCCCCGGGATGGTTCAGTCGAGGTGTTTGGGACCTTTAGGCGGGGTATCGCAACAACGTCATATGCAGCAGGTTTACCCCCCAGTGGGCAAACACACAGGCCCAGAAGCTGCCGCGCAGCTGCCACACCAGTGCATAACCCAGCCCGGCCACACCAACCAACGCCATAAGCGCTGGCGTTGCCGCCCAGCCGGTGTGCAGGGTGGTAAACACGGTCGCGACGAAGAGAGTGGGAAGCCAACGCCATTTACCGGTGAGCCATTCCCCCAGGCCCCGCTGCATCACCCAACGAAAGAATCCTTCTTCCGCAATGCACACCACCAGCAGGTTAATCAGTGCGGCGATAGCGATGGTGGCATTCAGCTTGGGAGAAACACCGAGCAGAAGCGCACCCAGTAGCACCGGTACCGCGACTGCTGCGGCGATTACCGGCAGGTCCGAACGCTTCAGGGGCTGCGGCCGATATAACATGAAGATCACTACTGTCAGCGCGATGATCGCCTTGGCTGGTCGCAAACTGGCATAGATCACATTGCCTTCGGCATCGGTGTAGGGCGGCAACACGGTGATGTGGTCATTGCCGGGTATCAGGCCACTGTTGACCACCAGCATCAGTGCCCCGGTGATCACAAAACTCAACGCGCGTTTCCAGCGCCTGGCATTTTCCATGGCAACCAGCCCGAGCCAGATCGCCGGCGCAAAGGTGCCGATCCAGCCGAACGGTATGGCCAGTAAACACAGAAGCGACGCCGGCAGCCAAAGCGATTTGGTGTCGAAGGGTGTGGCAGCGCGAATCACTGGCGCGCCGTCATGAACATTAAGTGAAAACATAGAAAATCCATTTTCGGTTTCGTCAAACGAGAGCAGGCGCCATCTTAGCGCCTGCTGCAATCCATTTCAGTGAAGAAATTCCCGCTATCCGTTATACGTGGCCCGCATGGATCGATAGGTGAGCTTCATTTTTGCCGGGTCCAGCGGCGCCTTGAAGAAACCGTGATAGTGTCCGCGCGGATTGATCAGCACAACCTGGGATCCGTGATCCACGGTGTAATTTCCGTCTTCCAGGGGCACCTTGTTGAACGGAACATTCAGCTGGTTGGCAAAGCGTTTCAGGTTAAGGAATTCGCCAGTAACCCCGTAGAAGTCGGGATTAAAGTAGCGAACATAGCTGTGCAGCTGCTCGGGTTTATCCCGTTGGGGGTCGACAGAAACCAGTAAAATATCCGTATCTTCCTGCGTGTCCTCATCCAGTGTCTGGTAGAAATTATTCAGCGTCGCAAGCGTGGTGGGACAAACGTCCGGACAATGGGTAAAGCCGAAAAACACCAGGGTCCAGCGCCCCGCCAGATCCGTGGTTTTGAAGGCATCCCCGGTATCCGCAAGCAGCTCGAATTCGTCGAGTATGCGCGGCCGCTCCAGCTTGATCGCACCATTGGCACGCAACTCCGCCTCGGTAATCACCCGCGGCTGATTCAATTTATTCAAAAAGCCGAGCAACACCGCCACCATGAACACCACCATGACTACGACGGTGAGATAAATTCCCCGCTTCTGCTCCCGGGTTTGTTGGACATTCTCGCTCATGTTCAGGCTCCACTCGTCGGCAACGCCACCAGGTAGTGATCCAGCAGCATGATACAGAACAGTGCCATCAGGTAGATGATGGAGTACTTGAAGGTTTCCATTCCCGCTTTGGGGTTTTTATCCCGCAGCATTTCAATGGCCCAGTAGAGGAACCCGATCCCCAGTACGACTGCGCCCAACAAATACATCCAGCCAAGCATGGCCGTTGCAAACGGAAGCAGGCTCACCGCAAACAGGATGATGGTGTAGAGAAGAATATGGACTTTGGTGTAACGCACACCGTGGGTGATGGGCAGCATGGGAATTTCTGCCTTGGCGTAATCATCACGGCGGTGCACCGCCAGCGCCCAGAAATGGGGCGGCGTCCAGGCAAAAATGATCAACGCAAGCAGTAACCCGTGACCGTGCATCTCGCCGGTCACCGCCACCCAACCCAGCAGAGGCGGCGCCGCACCGGCGAGACCACCAATCACGATATTCTGCGGTGTCGCACGCTTCAGAAACATGGTGTAGACAACGGCATAGCCCAGCAGCGACAGCAAGGTCAGCCATGCGGTCAGCGGGTTCACAAAAGCCAGCAGGATCGCCATTCCGCTGCACCCGAGAACGAGGGCGAATACCAACGCTTTTTGCGGCTCGACCCGACCCCTCGCCACCGGTCGGTTGGTGGTACGCGCCATTTTGATGTCGACATGACGATCCACCAGATGGTTGACCGCGGCGGCACCGCCAGCACACAAGGCAATGCCGATGTTCCCCAGTATCAGAATATCCAGTGGCACCATCCCCGGTACGGCCAGCAGCATACCGATCACGGAGGTGAGGATCATCAACATCACCACCCGCGGTTTGGTGAGTTCGTAGTAATCGCGCCAGCCGGCGCGCTGAACATTAACTGCCTGGATACTCATGGTTACCACCTCGATAGCATTTTTATAGTTGGCCCATTCCCTTGGCCTTTCTGCGAGGCCGGTCACTTGGTGTGACCCGGCGTGCTCCCTTGTATTTAACCAGAGGTACGACTCGATCCTCTTGCAAAGACAATTTGTTCGTTATGCAAAGCTCCTGTTCGCTGCCTGCACGGTATTAATGCGATAACAGAAGGTCAGCAGGCTTAACAGCAACAGTGCCGCGCCCGCATTGTGCGCCACCGCAATCGACAGCGGTAACGACATCACCACGTTCGCAATTCCGAGCCCTACTTGCAAGCACAAAACAGCGAACAACCCCTGCGCCCAGCGACGGGATCCTGCACGCCAGGCGAGCAGGCAAAGCAGGCTTACCAGGAGCGTGACGATGATTGCGCCGATACGATGGGTCATATGAATAGCCGTGCGCGCATCGCCCTCCAGTGCGCCACCCAGATAGTTCGGCCCGATCTGTTGTGCGATATTGAATCCCTGGGCGAAGTCCGTTTCTGGCCACCACTGGTTGTGACAGGTAGGGAAATCCGGACAGGCGAGTGCGGCGTAATTGGCACTGGTCCAACCACCGAGGGTAATCTGTAGGGCCACTGCGACGACCGCCGCCACCGCGAGCGGACGTAACTTTTGCAACGCGGTGAACTCCTGGGGCGGGATCACGCGTTTTCGATAACGCAGTCGCTCAACCAGCATCCACAGTAACGAGACAGTGGCCATGCCACCCAGTAAATGCGCGGTCACGACTTGCGGCCAAAGTTTCAGGGTTACCGTCCACATACCAAACGCAGCCTGCAGTACGATTAATCCCAGTAAAATGTGGCTCTGAATAAATCCGCGATGCCCGCGACGGCGCCAGAACATCACCGTGAGGCCGGCAACCAGTAGCAGCAGCATGCCGGCAAAATACCGGTGCACCATTTCCGGCCAGGTTTTATCGGTTTCTACGGGAGTATCCGGAAATGCCTGATTCGCCGCGGCAATTTCGTGGCCCTCATTCGGCCACAGCAGGTGCCCGTAGCAACCGGGCCAGTCGGGACACCCCAGGCCCGCATGCGTCAGGCGGGTGAACGCGCCAAGCACGATGACCACCAGTGCCAGTCCGGTGCCGATCAACGCCAGGCGGAAGCGCCAGTCTTTTTTGTAATTTTTTCTCAGTTCGGTGATGTCGGATTCCACATCCATTTTGCTCTCTCCTGAGGCTTGATTCACAGGGGGCCTTGTTGATCTGGATAGCTACCGCGTTGAGCAGGCCAGCTACCGCGATCGCGGCCTCTATTTTTCGTAGGAGTACTTCAGCAGTCGTTTGATATCTTTGAGTATCTGGTTGCCGGTATGCCGGTTGTTGTAAACCATCATCGCGAAACCATTCTGATCCACCAGCAGTACGCTTGGCCGCGCCAATTGCGCGTGGTCGCTGTCCGCGAGCCAGCGCTCGACCTGCTGCGAGTCCGCCATGGAAAAACGCAACAGAGGGTGCTGGCTGGCCAGATCCTGGTGGCGCAGTTCAGTGAGGGGCTCGCCGGTCACCAACAGGCGCTCTACGCGAGGGGCCTTTTCGGCGAGGCGGATGTGGACCTGGCGGGTGGTATACAGCAGCTTCTCGCATTCGCCTGCACACTTCTCATCGGCAACAATCAGGTAGCGCCACTTGGGCTCTTCATCGGACAGATTGATCCGCTGGCCATCGCGCTCGATCAGGTCAAGCTCGGCCACCTGCTGGGCCGGTTTCAGCAGCTCACCCTGATTGACGGTATCGGAAGGTATACCGATACCGGTGTAAAACACCACATAGGCGGCCAGGATCGGCAGCGCTACCGATGCAAATACGGTAAAACCGGCAAGGCGGCTGGGACCGGTTGACGGGCGTTGATTGCCGCCGTCGTCACCGCTGATGGAGTGTTCGATTTGAGTATTCTCTGCCACGATCTGACCTCACTACTGCGCCGCCGTGTGCCCGGTTTCCCGCCAGGCTTGCCGGGATACCGAGATGGGATGGCTCGTTATTGTTATTCGTTGATTATGTCTGTTCTGGCGAATTTTTAAACCACTTTTCTCGCACAATTTCCCGCGTTCTGGTCGCGGCCAGCAACCACATGACCAGCAGTGCAGCGGCCATCAAGAACCATTGCACGGCGTAGCCACGATGCTTTTGTGGATTTGTGGTGATCAATTGCCAGTCGGTCACCAGTGCCGTATCCGAGTCCGCACCGAGCCGCACGTGCCACTGGGGATGCTGCAGCCCCAGCCGCCTGCCCAGCCCCGCATCCATCGACTGAATGCGCCCGTGCCCGTCGGCTACAGCTGTGGAAGGGCGTGGACCCTCTTGATCGCTCTCCGCGCTCGGATACAGAAATCCGGTCACCACCTTGGCGGCCAGTGGGTAACGCACTTCCGGTAGTTGGCCACGATCCGGGCCGGCAGCAAGCCAACCGCGATTGATCAGCCAGCGCGACTTTTTCCCGGTCTTGGCGTGGCCGACATTCGCGCTGACCTCAAATACCTGTAACACCTCATAGCCCACGCGACCGTTGCGCGTCCGGTTGTCGAGGTACAGGTATTCGTCGGTGTAGACACCGAGCAAGCGGACCGGGGTAAAGATTTCCAGGGATTCAAGCCCGGACACCGATACCGGCTGAGAGGAGAGACGAGTGTTTAGTTGCTGGAGAATCTGCTGCTTTTCTTCGGCACGGTGCAATTGCCAGTTGCCGAGCCCGACCAACAGGGGAAAAAAGAAAAGGCACAGGGCGCTGAGAGTCCAGCTGCGGATAAATGCTACACTGGCAACGCGCGGTGGGTCGCCCGCTTCCGTGGAGAGTATTCCGGTCCCGGTGGATACTGCGTTATCGTCTTTATGTGACGATTCATTCGGAACAGTCATGCCAACAATACTTCTATAAATGGCGGTTAATTATGTGGCTAAAAGCAATAATCGTGTTGCTGTTTCTCGCCGTGCTGGCGAGCCTGACCAGCGCCCTGCTCTTCTTACTGCGTGATATGGGTGCGCCCGAATCCAAGCGTACACTCTATGCTCTCGGGGTTCGCATTTCCCTTGCCGCGCTTCTCCTTGTGGCCATCTGGTATGGCTTCCACAGTGGAGTGCTTTCCAACACCGCGCCCTGGGCCAATCGATACTGAGCAACCGTCATGGTGGATGGGCGACCTCCCATCCACCATTTGCTTGCGGGTTTACGCACCCAGCACGTAAACAAAGATAAACAGGCCTACCCAAACCACATCGACAAAGTGCCAGTACCAGCTCGCCGCCTCAAAACCAAAGTGGTCGTCCGGCTTGAAATGATGGGCGATGACCGAGCGCAGCAACATGATCAGCAGCATGATGGTTCCCAGCGTTACATGCGCGCCATGGAAACCGGTCAGCATAAAGAAGGTGGTGCCGTAGATGCCGGATTCGAGTGTCAATCCCAGCTGCTGATAGGCTTCGAGATATTCCTCTACCTGGAAAAACAGGAAGGTAAAACCCAGTATAACGGTGGCACCCAGCCACAGATTGAACCCCTGGCGCTTGCCCTTCTTCAGATACACATGCGCGACATGCACGGTGACACTGGAGGCAAGCAGCAGCACCGTGTTCAACAGCGGCAGGTGCCAGGGATCAATAATACCCTTGGGACCAACCACTTTGGCCGCATCGCCGGCCACCGCCTGCTCCGGGGTCACCATCAATGGCCAGGTATTCTGAAAGCCCTCCCATAACATGTTAGAGGAGCCGCGGTCGCCCTCACCGCCCAACCAGGGCAGGGTAAAGGTGCGAATGTAATACAGCGCACCAAAGAATGCCGCGAAGAACATCACTTCAGAAAAAATAAACCAGCCCATACCCCACACATAAGAGCGCTTAAGCTGGTCGCTGTTGAGCCCCTGCATGTTTTCCTGGATCACCGCCGCAAACCAGAACCACAGCACCGTGGCCATGGATAGTGCGCCGGCAAAGAAAATATAGGAGCTACCGCCATTGATCCAATTGGCGGCACCGAAGGCCGTCAGGAAGATGCCGATGGTGGCGAAGATAGGCAGCCGGGACTGCTCGGGAACATAGTAGCTGCTTTCGGTGGCCATAGTTTTTTATCCCTCTCGCTCGGAGTCGGTATTTTTGTTGTTCGCTTGTTTGGCAATTCTTTCCGTGACATCAAACAGCGTGTAGGAAAGCGTAATGGTGTTTACACCGGCAGGCAGATCCGGGTCGACAATAAAGCGCAGCCCCAGTTCGGCCGTTTCTCCGGCAGCGAGCGCCTGCTGGTTAAAGCAGAAACACTCGGTCTTGTGGAAATAGCTCGCCGCCTTGAATGGCACCACACTGGGAATGGCCTGGCCGATCATGTCGGCGTCGGTGGGGTTGCGCGCATGGAATACGGTGTCTACCGCCTCACCGGGATGCACATAGATTTCCACCGTATCGGGCTTGAATTCCCAGGGCATGTTTTCATTGTTGCTGGCAACAAACTGCACTTTTACCCTGCGCTCCGTGTCCACCGCCGCCGGCACCGCCTCATAGCGGCCGCCGGTTTTCCCGTTGAGCCCGGTGACTTCACAGAAGGCGTCGTAGAGCGGCGGCATGATGAACAGCGCAAAGCCGAGCATGCTGACCGCGAGGGTCAGCATCTTGACGGTGGTTTTTGCGTTTGCACTCATGGACATGGGTATTACCTGCTCACGCAATCAGCGTACGACCGGTGGCGTGCTGAAGGTATGGTACGGCGCCGGTGACGGCACGCTCCACTCCAGCCCTTCCGGGTTTTCCCAGACCTCGTCGGTGGCCTTTTTGCCACCCTTCACGGTGCGGATCACGTTGAACAGGAACACGATCTGTGCCGCGCCGAACAGGAAGGCTCCCATACTGGCGATCTGGTTGAAGTCGGCAAATTGCAGCGCGTAGTCCGGAATGCGGCGCGGCATGCCGGCAAGGCCGACGAAATGCATGGGGAAGAAGGTCACATTCAGGCCGACAAACGCCATCCAGAAATGCACTTTACCCATGGTCTCGTTGTACATGTTGCCGGTCCACTTCGGCAGCCAGTAATACACACCCGCGGTGATCGAGAAGATGGCTCCAGGCACCAGCACGTAGTGGAAGTGCGCCACCACAAAGTAGGTATCGTGATACTGGAAGTCCGCCGGTGCGATGGCGAGCATCAGGCCGGAGAAACCGCCCAGGGTAAACAGTATTACAAACGCGATCGAGAACAGCATGGGCGTTTCGAAGGTCATCGACCCGCGGAACATGGTGGTTACCCAGTTGAACACCTTCACCCCGGTGGGTACCGCGATCAGCATGGTGGCGTACATGAAGAACAGCTCACCGGCAATCGGCATACCCACAGTAAACATGTGGTGCGCCCACACGATAAAGCTGAGGAAGGCGATCGACGCGGTGGCGTACACCATGGAGCTGTAACCGAACAGCGGCTTGCGCGCGAAGGTGGGAATGATCGCCGACACAATACCGAAGGCCGGCAGGATCATGATGTATACCTCGGGGTGACCGAAGAACCAGAACACGTGCTGGAACAGGACCGGGTCACCACCACCGGCAGCGCTGAAGAAGCTGGTGCCGAAGTGAATATCCATCAACATCATGGTGACCACGCCCGCGAGCACCGGCATTACCGCAATCAGCAGGTATGCGGTGATCAACCAGGTCCATACGAACAGCGGCATCTTCATCAGCGTCATGCCGGGAGCACGCATATTCAAAATGGTCGCCACGATGTTGATGGCGCCCATGATGGAAGACGCACCCATGATATGCACGGCGAAGATAAAGAAGGTTACGCTGGGCGGCGCATATTCTGTGGAGAGCGGTGCGTAGAAGGTCCACCCGAAGTCCGGTGCACCACCTTCCATGAACAGGGTGGATGTCAGCATCGCGAACGCGAATGGCAGAATCCAGAAGCTCCAGTTGTTCATGCGCGGCAGAGCCATGTCCGGGGCACCGATCATCATCGGTACCATCCAGTTGGCGAGCCCCACAAAGGCGGGCATCACCGCACCGAACACCATGATCAGGCCGTGCATGGTGGTCATCTGGTTGAAGAAGGCGGGCTGCACAATCTGCAGGCCGGGCTGGAACAATTCGGCGCGAATAACCAGCGCCATACAACCGCCAAGCAGGAACATCGCAAAACTGAACCACAGGTACATCGAGCCGATGTCCTTGTGGTTAGTCGTGTAGAGCCAGCGGGTAAAACCGGGTTTGGGACCGTGTGCCATATCTAAACTCCTCTCGGCTCCTGCTTACTTATTCTTGAAATTGAGAATGTCGATGGGCTGCACGGTGTCGCCCATATTGTTGCCGAAGGCATTGCGCTGGTAGGTAATAACCGCAGCGAGATCCACTTCATTCAACTGTGCACCGAAGGCCTGCATGGCGGGGTTTTTGGGCGAGCCATTCACCACCATACTCAAGTGACCATCCATGCCGCCGGTGGCGACTTTGGACCCGGCAATGGCCGGGAAGGTACCGGGCACACCCTGACCGCCGGGGAGGTGACAGGCCGCACATGCGCGGTTGTACACGTTTTTGCCGCGCTCGTAGAGCTCGTCAAAGGTGAAGGTCTTATTGGTCAACTCCTTGATCAGGGCGGCCTGCTCGGCGCGCTTGCTCAACCAGGAGTGATATTCATCTTCCGGCACAGCCTTGACCACGATCGGCATAAAGCCGTGATCCTTGCCGCACAGCTCCGCGCATTGACCACGGTAGATACCGGGCTCGTCGATACGCGTCCACGATTCGTTCACGAACCCCGGAATCGCATCTTTTTTTACTGCCAGATCCGGCACCCACCACGCATGGATCACGTCATTGGCGGTAATCAGGAAGCGAATTTTTTTATTGATCGGCACCACCATCGGCTCGTCAACTTCCAGCAGGTAGTTTTCGTTCTTGGGTTGCTGGTTATTAATTTGTGAGGCGGGGGTGGCGAGATTGGAAAAGAAGGAGACATCGGAACCCAGGTAGTCGTATTTCCACTTCCACTGGTAGCCGGTGATCATAATATCGAGATCGGCGTCCTTGGTGTCGTAGATATCGTACAGGGTTTTGGTGGCGGGTATCGCCATACCCACCAGAATCAGGGTGGGCACTATGGTCCACGCCAGTTCCACCAGCGTACTTTCGTGAAACTGTGCAGCCTTGTAACCCTTGCTTTTGCGGTGACGCCACATGCTGTAGAACATCACGCTAAACACCACCACGCCGATTGCCACGCAGATCCAGAAAATCAGCATGTGCAAGTCGTAAGTGGTACGGGAAACTTCGGTAACCCCCTGGGTCATATTGACCCCCCAACGCTGAACGCCCTCCTGTGCTTTTTCTGCCGCTTCTTGAGCGAGCGCACCGGGAGCGAGAGCCGTGAGGGTCAGGAAGGCGAACAGCCGTTTTAAGCCCATCAACATCGCCTGCAGATCTCCATGTTTGTTATTCTCGCGGGCCGCTTTTCCGCGGTCGCATGGCTGCTGCCACCCACACAGGAAAAACCCGTGGGCGGTCGCGGCGCTGCAAACCACAAACTAGCGAAACCCTGTAACAGCGGCTGGCTGTTCGGAGGACTGGAGTCTGCCCCGATCCTGGGATCGGGTTATGTTCCACACATCATGATGTGGACATGCTGTAGTAAACCAAGACTACATACACTGTTCGCACACCGGGCGAGGACCTCGACTGCGCGATACTGCTGACAGTGCAACTTGTTATTTTTTACTTCAGATGTCGTCGCCCGGAAGGTACAACCAACAACCTGTGTCTTTTGTCGCATCTAGCGTTTTCAAAAGAAACACATTGCCAGAAGAAAGTCAATTAAATCGCCTACTTACATGAAAAATTCACAGGCGCGCCCTGGTGCCATTTCCCGCCGCTTTCGCGCCCCGTATATGCGGGTGTGGCAACTGGCGTGGCCCATGATTCTGAGCAACATCACCGTGCCTCTGCTGGGTGCAGTGGATACTGCTGTGCTCGGCCACTTGCCAAGCCCGGAATATCTTTCCGGCGTTGCCATCGGCGCCAGTGTGGTTTCCATGCTGCTGTGGGCCTTCGGCTTTCTGCGCATGGGCACCACGGGACTGGTGGCGCGCGCCACTGACGATGCCGACGGGGCGGCCTGGCTGTTGCGCGCGCTGTGTCTTGCCGGCTTGCTGGGTTCCCTGCTGCTGGTGCTCGCCTCCCCCCTGTTGCCCGCAATCGTGCAGTGGATGAATGCCAGCGCCGAAGCCAGCCCGCACGCTCGCGATTACCTGCAAATCCGCCTGCTGAGTGCGCCACTGGCGCTGGCCAATTTCGCTTTGCTGGGCTTTTTCATCGGCCGTCAGGACAGCCGTGCTCCCCTGGCGATTCTGGTAACGGCGAACCTGCTGAACATCGTTCTCGACCTGTTGCTGATCCTTGGCCTGGGAATGGGCGCGCGGGGCGCGGCCTGGGCCTCGGTGTGCGCGGATGTCTGCGGCTTCGGCATGGGTCTGTGGCTAATGGGCAAACGCCATCAGCCAGCGGTCATGCAGATTCGGCGAGTGCTGCTCGAATCAGATTTCTGGCCGTGGCGCAATGGGGCGCCGTGGCGAGAACTGCTGCACATCAACGCGGATTTGTTTGTGCGCACCTGCCTGCTGCTGTTCACGCTGACATTTTTCACTGCACAGGGGGCTGCTCAGGGAGATACGGTGCTGGCGGCCAACGCCATACTGCTGCAATTACTGATGATGACCTCCTACGCACTGGATGGTTTTGCCCATGCCACCGAGTCTCTGGTAGGGCGTGCCGTTGCCCGCAAGTCGATGACGCAATTTCTGCGCACCAACGCGGCGGCAGGCACCTGGGCGCTGACATCCGCGGTGCTGATCACGTTGCTGCTGATCGCGGGAGAACACTGGATATTGCCGCTGTTCACCAATATTCCCGCGGTTTTGTCCGCATCTCTGGAGTACTACACCTGGCTGTGCGCGTTGCCTCTGGTGGCGGTTTGGAGCTATCAGCTGGACGGGGTTTTCATCGGCGCGGGCAAGAGCCGACAAATGCGGGACACGATGATCATCGCCACTGTGATGGTGTTTTTACCATGCTGGTGGTTTACCCGCCACTGGGGCAACGATGGCATCTGGTTTAGCTTATTTTTGTGGTTTGGCGCACGTTCTTGCGGATTGATGGTCTACTTTTATAACTACACTAAGAACAACCATTGGATGTCATTGGAGCTACGCTAGCGAATCCTCTTCCAACGTTAAGCAGTCTTGTCTTCTCTCTTGAGCAGAGTTCCGCACAGGAGCCAGCGGGGGGCCCGCAGACAAAGAAACGGGGAGGCGGTTTCGTCGTTTTTGTTTTGATGTATGCCTGACCATTATCAACTGATCCAGCAGTGCATTGATCGCGCCGTCACCGCCGAACAGGCCCGTGGCCGTTTTCGACGTTCCCTGCACGACACCCTGCCAAGCCTTCACCGCAGTATTCATTTGCCGCAACGGGATGCCCCGCTGCACATCACCTGTTTTGTCATTCGGTATATCCAGGCCATTCCGTCGTGGCTGAAGCGTCTGGATGAACTGTGCCAGGCGGGCGGCCTGAACTTCGTTCCCGTGCGCGAGCTCATCCTGCACAGCTTTAGTGAGATCCCCGAGCGACAGCCGCACGAACACGGCCTGGGTTCGATTCTGGATGAGGCGTACCTGGCCCACCGCACCATGGAAGAAATCAATGATGTGCTGCACCCGGTGTGCGGTACACCGCTGCTGCCGATGGATCCGATGGTGGCCAATCTGGTGGTGCGGGAGCTGCTGGGAGAAGCACTGGCTTGCCAGCTCGACAACCTGGCGGACGTTTTACTGCAGCGCTTTGAGCCCACCGAACTGGACCCGAAGCGACTGGTCTCGATGATTTTACACAAGCAGCGTTATGACGATGCGCCGGGAGAGTGGCCGGACTTCGCACGTCACATGCAAATTGATTTGCGTGCGCCCTCCCTGCCACACCATATGGACCTTTCGCACTGAGGTTGGGCGGCCACTTACTGCTCGACGATCTGCCGCCAGTTAGCAAAAAAATCCACCTCCCCCTGTAACAGCAGGCGATTCAGGTCGTCCGCCTTGCGGTGTATTTTTTTATTGTAAAAATACAGGCTGCCACCGCGCAGGGTAAAACCCTTGGGATTGTCAGTAAGAAGTTGATAAAAAGCCTCTTGCCGCTCCAGGTACTGGAGCACGCGCCGCTTACTGAATCTGCCCTTGCGGTACCTCTGAAAGATCGCCGCCTGCAAATTCTGCTCGGTGAGCGCGCGTGCCTGTGGCGAAATCCTGCTCACGTCCAGCAAGCGATTTATGTCTGCGCGCAGGTCATCAAGGTACCTGTCGGCTGCCTCTGCAGCCTCTTTGGTGCGATAGATGGCCCTCTTGCGCCGCTGCTGAAACGGTTCACTTTTGGCGGTGTCCAGGCTCCAGAGTTCCTTCTTGGCCATTTCCGCCAGGGGGCGGAAAATCGTTTTATGCTGGCGGTTGGAATTTACCGTCAGGCGATCGCATACCTCCAGAGCAGCGTGCCAGTCCGCAAAGGATTTACCCTCATACACGGCATCCGGCAGGGCCGCCACCCGCTGCCCCAGGCGCTCTACCTCGACCACTAACTGCCGAGGGTTTTTCGTCCAGTCATTGGCCTGCAAGGCAAACAGAGACAACAACCCCTGGTTGGCACAGCGCGTGATCAGATGCGCGGTAAGAGCGTGCTGCTTTTCACGTACTTCGCGATAGTGATCCAGGCCGTAAAAAGCAGCGATAGTGAGGACGATCGCCAGCGCGACCAGTGGATAAATTTTTTTCAAGGGAGCACGATTTTACAGGTTAATTTTTATCGCCCGGCGGCTGCAGTATTTTTACCGCGGTTTCTTCCACTTCCCTGTCTTTTGTCTTGTTCACACGGGTATCCAGTTCCCGCGCGGTCGCCTGCAGGCGAATTTCATCTTTAAACCCACAGGCAACGCATTCACGATAATTTTTATCGCCCATTTTGTAATTGACGATCTTGTCCATTTCGCTGCAGCGTGGACAAACCGCGCCGGCAATAAATCGGCGCTTGACGGGCTTTTCAAATTCTTCGCTCAAGATATACCTCGTTAAGAAGCGGACTATTCAATGCCCGAGTGCCGCAGCAGCGCGTCAATTCTGGGCGCGCGACCGCGGAATTCTGCAAACAGATCCTGCGCGTCGCGGCTTCCCCCCTGCTCCAGCACTGCGGTGAGAAAGCGGTTACCGGTGGACGGATCAAAAATTCCCGTCTCCTCAAACAGCGAAAACGCATCAGCACTCAATACTTCGGCCCATTTGTAGCTGTAGTATCCAGCCGCGTAACCGCCAGCAAAGATGTGGCTGAAACTGTTCTGGAAGCGGTTGTCCGGGGACACCGGCACGACCGACACCTGCGCCCGCACCTCGTTGATCAGGCGCTGGATCTCGTCCGCGTTGGCGCCCTCCGGGCGTGAGTGCAGCAGGAAATCAAACAGGGCAAATTCCAGCTGGCGCATGGTAAACATGGCGGACTGGAAGTTTTTTGCCGCGAGCATTTTTTCCAGCAATGCCTGCGGTAGGGGCTCGCCCGTCTCGTAGTGACCGGCAATCATCGCCAGCGCTTCCGGCTCCCAGCACCAGTTTTCCAGAAACTGGCTGGGCAACTCTACCGCATCCCACGCCACACCGTTAATGCCAGAGACCGCGGCCACATCCACCTGGGTCAGCATATGGTGCAGGCCGTGGCCAAATTCGTGGAACAGCGTGGTGACTTCGTAATGGGTCAACAGTGCCGGTGTATCTTTGCTTGGACTCGAAAAATTACACACCAGATAGGCCACCGGCAGCTGCAGGCCCGCGCTGGTCTGGCGGCGCACCCGCGCGTCATCCATCCAGGCACCGCCACGCTTGTTTTCGCGCGCGTAAGGATCGAGATAGAAGCCGGCTATCGGCTCGCCGGCGCGTTTCAGCCAGTAGAAGTGGACGTCCGGGTGATAGGTGGGAACCGAGCTATCCAGCTCAGCGGTCACGCCGAACAGTTTCTCTGCCACCGCGAAAAGGCCCGACAGCACCTTCGGGTACGGAAAATACGGGCGCAGCTCTTCCTGACTGACCGCATAGCGCGCCTGCTTCAGTTTCTCCGCTGCCCAGGTCACATCCCACGGCTGCAGCTGATCGAGCCCCAGCTCATCGGTGGCAAAGGCCTGCAACTCCGCGAATTCCTGTACCGCAGCGGGCTTGGCGCGCTTGGCCAGATCCCGCAGGAAACGCTCCACATGCTCGGGGGATTCCGCCATCTTGCTGGCCAGGGAACGCTCGGCGTAATTTTTCATTCCCAGCAAATGGGCCTGCTCCGCGCGCAGGGACAGAATCTCCGCCATCACATTGGCGTTGTCGAACTCGCCCGCATTGGGGCCGATATTGGAGGCGCGGGTGATAAACGCATAGTGCATTTTGTGGCGCAGCTCGCGGTTTTCCGCGTGGGTCATCACCGCCAGAAAGCAGGGGCCGTCGAGCGAGAGCAGCCAGCCTTCCTTGCCCCTGGCATCCGCCAGAGCCCTGGCAGTAGCCAACGCGGATTCCGGGATCCCCTGCAGCTCGGCTTCGTTGGTAACGTTGAGGCTCCAGGCATTGGTTGCATCGAGCACGTTGTTGGCAAAGGTGCTCTTCAGTTCCGCCAGACGCTTGCTGATGGCGGCGTATCGCTCGCGCTTCTCGCCCTCGAGGCTAACGCCACCCAGGTGCATATCCCGCAGCCCGTGGCGTACCGCCTGCTGCCGCGCCTGGGGCCAGCTGGCGAAGTCCGGCGACTTGGCCAGCGCCCGGTACACCGCATACAGCTCCGGGTTCTGGCCCAGCTCGGTCCAGTATTCAGTCACCTGGGCCAGACACGCCTCATAGGGCGCCCGCCAGTCGCCGCTCAATACGCTGTTCAGGTGCGAGACCGGTGAGAATGCCTTGCTCAACTGGTCCTGAGCCTCTTCCAACGGTGCCATCGTCTCTTCCCAGGTAGGTTCTTTGCCCGCATTTTTCAGGCAAGAATCCAGCTGTTCGCGACAGTTGGCGATAAGTTTGCTGATTGCCGGTTCGGCGTGTGCCGGTTTAACCGTATCGAACGGGGGCAGCAGCGGAGCGCGCAACAGCGGGTTGGCGGAAGCGGGTTCAGACATCGGAATTCCTTGTCGAGAGGCGAACAGCACCGGGGCGATGATCGCAAAGACGGGTTAACATATGCCCACTATTCTAGTGGATTGCACTCGCTCGTTGCACACTAACACCTTGCTCGAACGCCCGGAGGTCAGCCCTACCCATGTCCGAATTACCCCAGCACACCCTGCGCGAACATCGCGGCCGCCGCCCACAACTCGGTGAGCGGGTCTATATCGACCCCCAGAGCACGGTGATCGGCGATGTGGAACTGGGGGACGACTGTTCCGTGTGGCCCATGACCGTGATCCGCGGCGATATGCACCGGGTGCGTATCGGAGCCCGCACCAGCGTGCAGGACGGCTCAGTGCTGCACATCACCCACGCCAGCGACTTCAATGAGGGCGGCTGGCCGCTGACCATTGGCGACGACGTGACCATCGGTCACAAGGCCTGCCTGCACGGCTGTACCGTGGGCAGCCGGGTATTGATCGGGATTGGCGCTATTGTGCTGGATGGGGCGGTGATCGAGGACGAAGTGGTGCTCGCCGCCGGCGCGCTGGTGCCACCGGGAAAGCGACTGGAGAGTGGCTACCTGTACGTGGGCTCGCCGGCAAAGCAGGCGCGCCCACTGACAGAGAAGGAGCGAAAATTCTTCACCTACACCGCCGGCAACTATGTAAAGTTGAAAGACGAGTATCTCGGGCAGTAGCCATTCCGGCCATGGCCACCGATGAGGCTGCGAGCGATGCGCCCGCGGCCTCATCGGTTATTGGATTTTATTGGCATCCTGCAGCGGTAGCACCAGGTTCATATCATTCCGCATCTTGCTGCCCATCACGCTGGTGAGCTTGCTGAGCACCTCCTGGTTGCCAGTAATACTCGCCTTGTCGGCACTCAGTAAATCTTTCAGTTTTGCCTTGCCCGACATGGCCGCCAGCAGATCCAGCTTGGCAATTTCCAACGTTACATCGGCGTTTTTTGTCTGGTGATCGGCAACACTGGTCAATACCCCGTTGTTCATGTCCAATGCGTAATTACCTTCACCTTTCAACTTGAGATTGATGGTGAAGTTTCCGGCACCCTCTGCCTTTTTCTGGTCCACCAGCATGGACAGATAGGTCAGCATCAAGCTGGGCGGTAGCGCTCCCAGCACTTCCGGTGAAGCCGTCCCAAGTTTATTGGGGATATTGCCGCCGGCGCGCAGCTCAGATGCGCCAGATAAATACAGGTTGCGATATAAGGTGTTTTCTTCCTGATAGCCAAGCTGCTCAAACGCATCCGCCATCAGCAGATTGACGTTGGTATTCTTGCCATTGTACGCGACCACATTATTCAAAATATCCACCGTGAAACGGTAATCGCCGGCTTTGAAGCTCTCCAGTGCGAGAGCCAGCACACGCTCTTCGCCACCGATCGCCTTCACATAACGCTTGCCGCGCTCCGCATCCGGATATTTCGCCAACTCGGTCGGGTTACCGTTAAACCAGCCGAAATTGCGCACATAAGTTGATTTCAGATTGTTCTTGGTGTGGCCGTAGTAAGGGCGGTTGTACCACTGCTTGAATACCGAATCCGGTAGCGCCGCGTATTCCGCAATGTCGTCCGGCCGGTAGCCATAATTGGCATAGCGCAGGGCGGTGTTGTAAATCGACTGGTACAGATCGCGCTGCGCCTTCAGATAGCGCACCACATTCTCGTTCCCCCATACGGGCCAGGTGTGCGGGCCAAAATTGACCTCTACTTCATCACCCCAGCGGGCCACGGCTTCGGCGAGATAGCTGGCCCAAAGGCTGGCATCGCGGATCTTGGCTCCGCGCAAGGTGTAGATGTTGTGCTGCAGATGATTGAGTTCCTCCGCCATCGACATGGCCTTCCACTGGGGAATGTAAAACACCATTTCCGAGGGTGCTTCGGCGTGAGGCGTGACATAGAACTCGAACTCGACACCGTCGATGGTAACTTTTTCACCATCTTTGGAAATTGTCTTGTTCGGTATCGGCAACCCGGACTGGCCATCGGCAACGGCAGCACCCAGCGCTGCGGTAATTTTGCCCTTCGGGCCGGCGGGTAACACATTGCCGTACTGGTAACCGGCGCGGCGCGCCATGATATTACCGCCCATCACGTTTTCACTGACAGACTCTTCAACAAACCCTGCTGGCGCAATCAGCGGAATCTTGCCGCTGGTAAAATCTTCCTTGGTCGCCAGCCCAGCATCGATAATGCCGTTGAAGCCACCAAAATGGTCCGCGTGACTGTGGGAGATAATGACGCCTTTCAGCGGCTTCTTGCCGCGCTCTTGCTGGTACAGCTCAATCGATTTAACCAGCGTCGCCGGTGTGTATTCCACATCGTACAGAATGATGCCGGTGTCACCCTCGATAATGGTGAGGTTTACCAGTGCCTGACCGCGCACCTGATAGACGCGGTCGATCACCTTGAACAGGCCACCGCGATTCACCAGCTGCGCGTGCCGCCACAGGCTCGGGTTTACCTCGGGCGGGGCTTTTTTTCCCTGCATGAAATTCAGCTTGGTGGCCGGGTAAACTCCCTCGATATCGCCATTGTTCAGCAGCGGTGCAATAAACCCGCGCTCGACGTTTTCCTGCGCTGTCTTGTCGTCGAAATCCAGCTCGCTGTAGACCGCCTCGTTCAGCTTTAGGGTGTATTCCGAAGCATCCTTCTGCTCCGTTGTAAACGCGTAGTCCGACTGGGCAGAGGGCTGCTCCGTCGCCTGTTGTGCCTGCGCACTGGGGATCACGCTACCCCCTGTATCCGGCCCTGAGGTGCCATCCGTGGATTTGGAGCAACCGGTGAAGAGCGCCACCAGCACAACCAAACCCAACACGTTCGTTTTGACCGACATGGTGCATTCCCAAAAAGCGATATTGACCCAGCAACCTTAGTCAATAGCGCAACTTCTAGCTTGGGATTGGCACGGGACACCACGCTCGGCCGGAAAACGTCTCAGAGAAACTCACCAACGAGTAGCTCGCTGAATAATTTGTAACGGCGGGTAGTCCGCGGTCGCCGCCGAGTCTTTACTCTGCAGCGACCTGAACCGAGTCTGGCTCCAGCTCAATATCGAAGTAGTAGGGACCGCTCCATTTTTCGCCCCGCAGATAGGCAGCCTGTCGGTGATTCGCATCTCGCAGATCCCACCCGAGGCGGTCGGCAATTTTGACTGCTTTCTTCTGCAGACGCTGAGCCTTCCGGAAGTTCTCCTGTGCTGCGGCCACCGCCGCTTGCGTTTCGAGAATTCGCACCTCATCGAAGTAGCGCTCGGGATCTGCGTCAACTAGCCGTTCCGCCAGCGCCAGGTCTTCGGCACTTGCCGCGTCCGGGCCGGAAACCAGCTCCCACGCCAGCAACAGGCCGGAAAGGTAATGGCCACCGGCGGCGGCGTTTTTCAGCCAGCGCAGGGCATGCACACGACGCTGCTCCTCGGGCATACCGCGGGCGTTACTGGCGAGGTACTGCTGCGCCTCCGGCAGACCAGACACGGCCGCCGCACTGATCCACTTCATCCCCGTTTCAACATCCGCCTCACACCCACGACCGGCGATCATGTTGCGGCCCATCTGATATTGGGCTTGAGGGATACCATTCTTCGCGGACTCCATATACCACTGGTTAGCGGTCTGGTATTCCAGGTCAACATCGTCCATATATTTTTTGAAGGAGCGGAACACATTTAGTCGGTATGCATACACGTATTGCGCCACCCCATCGCCGGCTTCGGCCTTTTCTCGCCACTCATCCAGCTCGGCCACCAGTTCGTCGCGATTGGCGATCCCTCCTTCCATCGAAAAGGAAATCAACGTTTTCACGCCGGTAGTGGGCTCTCTCTGAGGCAACGGCTCATAGCGGTAATAGAGCGCGGAGTCAGCGGCCGCTCGGGAAAAGTCGTCACTATTAGACTGCACTACCGATACATCGCGCACATGCCCGGTGGGCATCACCGAATATTCCACCACGACGCGACCGAAATTGCCCCGCCGCAGTTCTTTCGTTGGATAACGGGGTTGCTTCTTCGCGATCGAGATGCGGTCCACATCGCACTCCTCGTCGGACATCGGCACGGGCGCCAGCGCCTCTGCGAGCACTTCCTGGCTGTAACTCTGCAACAGGGTTTCCAGGCGCGCAGAGGCCTCGTTCTGCTGTTGCTGGTTGAGGTTGGCAAGAACCTTCTGCGCGGTCTGCGACAAAGATTCGACGCCAGACTGGGAAGCCGCCAGCTGCATCCAAGCCCACGCTTCCACGGGATCGTGCTCTACATGCTGACCCCGGTAGTACATAACACCGATATTGAACGCCGCGCTGTAGTCACCAATCGCAGCCAGAGCGTCAAAGCTGCGATAGGCTTCGGTGAAGTTGCCCGCGGTGTAGTCCTCCATGGCCTTTTCGAAACTGGCCTCCACCGGCAGGGCAGCGCCTACGAGACTCAAAAAGATCCCGAGAAACATCCTTTTCATCGACTATCCCCCTAAATTTATTGTTGTGAATCAGCGAAAGCGTAACACTTTTTTGACGCGTAATTTAACGGCTTCGCCAGACGGGCTTCCGCCGAAGGCGGAATTTTATGCACCTCAAAAGCGGCGCCACCGCACAATCCATGGCCTCACCAAACCAAATCCGCAAAAGAGCACGCCACCCTCGGTCAAAATACCTCCTCATTTGGGCCTAGAATCTGAAGGCCCAGAAAATTCCTGATTGCGCATAAACCAATAACCAGCGAGACCATAGAATGATGGACACCAGCGAGCTGCGCGTGAATGGCCAGCGCCTGTGGAATACCCTGATGGAAATGGCGCAGATCGGCGCTACCCACAAGGGCGGTTGCAACCGCCAGGCGCTCACGGACCTCGACAAGCAGGGCCGCGACCTGTTCGTGAAGTGGTGCAAAGAAGCCGGCTGTAACGTCACTTTCGATGAAGTGGGCAATATCTTCGCGCAACGCCCGGGTAAAAACCCGGATCTGCCGCCGGTACTCACCGGCTCCCACCTCGACACCCAGCCCACCGGTGGCAAGTTCGACGGCGTTTACGGCGTCCTCGCCGGCCTCGAGGTCGTGCGTGCACTGAATGACGCCGGCATCGAAACCGAAGCCCCGCTGGAGGTGGCGGTGTGGACCAACGAAGAAGGTGCCCGTTTCTCCCCCGCCATGATCGGCTCCGGCGTGTGGGCGGGTGAATTCGACCTCGACTACGCCTACGCCCGCGAGGACAAGGAAGGCAAATCCTTCGGCGAAGAACTCGCGCGCATCGGCTACAAAGGCGACACCCCCGCCAAGCCGCGCCCCCTCGCCGCCGCGTTTGAAGTCCACATCGAACAGGGCCCCATTTTAGAAGCGGAAGAAAAAACCATCGGCGTGCTGAGCGGCGTGCAGGGCATGCACTGGTACGACCTCACCCTCATCGGCCAACCCTGCCACGCCGGCCCCAGCCCCATGGAAACCCGTCGCGATCCGTTTATGGGCTTGCATCGGATCCTCGACGAACTATACAAACTCGCCGCAGAGCACGCCCCCTGGGCTCGCGCCACCTTCGGCGACATCCGCGTCGAACCCGGCAGCCGCAACACCGTGCCGGAAAAACTCGTCCTCGCCGTCGACCTGCGCCACCCGGACCAGAACATCCTCGACAGCATGGACCAGCGCTTCCGCGAAATCGCCGCCCGCGTGGCCGACGATACCGGCCTCGAACACCAGATCCGCGACGAATGGCGCTCCCCCGCGGTCAAGTTTGATGACCAGTGCGTGGAAGCCGTGCGCAGTTCAGTGGCCGGGCTGGGTTACAGCAACAAGGAAATGGTTTCCGGCGCCGGGCACGACTCCGTATACATCTCCCGCGTTGCCCCTACCAGCATGATCTTTGTGCCCTGTGAAAAAGGGTTGAGCCACAACGAAGCGGAAAATGCGGAACCGAAGGATCTGGAAGCGGGGGCGAATGTGCTGCTGCACGCGATGCTGAAGATGGCAAACCCCGGCTGAGCGGATTGGTGGATGCGCTGCGCTTATCCACCCTACGGACTGGGGCGCGCGAACCACATGGCTGAATAGAACGAAGATATTTGAATTGAAGCCGCCAGTGGCGGCGCCCCGGAACCAGCTAACCGGCTCCACAAAACCCGAGCAACCCAATCGAGTTTTTAAGATGACTGAATTTACTTACAAACACCGCAACGAAGACGGCAACACCGCGCCGCTGAAAAACTGGGGCATCGACTCCGAATACGGCGTGCTCACCGACCTGCTCGTCGGCCCCATCGACAACTACACCTGGCAGATGGGCAACGCCGCCAGCCGCCGCTCCGTGCGCCTCGGCCGTCAGTTCGACGCCGCCGTCGCCAAACGCCAGCACCAGGAAATGCTCGACGCCTACAAGCACGCCGGCGTCACCACTCACCTGCTGCCCGCCGACGCCAACCTCCCCTACCAGCTCTACGCCCGCGACAGCAGCGTCATGACCCCCTGGGGACCCATCGTCACCCAGATGTACTCCCCCTGGCGCCGCGGCGAATGGGTCGATGTGGTGAAGACCTACCAGAAACTCGACATCCCCATTTACGACATCATCACCGCCGGCAGTTTGGAAGGCGGTGACTTCATGGTGCTCGAACCCGGTGTCATCCTGTGTGGCTACAGCGGCGAACGCACCTCACCCCAGGGCTTCAACCAGATGAAAAGCTGGATTGAAAAAGAAGGCTGGGAAGTGAAAGGCTACGAGTTCGACCCCTACTTCCTGCACATCGACGTACTCGTCGCCGCGCTGGCGGAAAAGCTCGTCGCCGTGTGTGTCGACGCCGTAGAGCCGGAACTGGTGCAGTGGTTCAAGTCCCGTAACTTCGACATCATCGACATCTCCTACCCACAGGTGATGGAGCTGGGCGTCAACGTTGTCGCGCTGGGCAACGACCGCGTCATGCTGCCGTCCGACAACACCGAACTGAAAGAAAAGTGCCGCGCCCACGGCCTCGACGTGATCGACCCGGACATCTCCATGATCACTGCCGGCGGCGGCGGTGTGCACTGCATGTGCCAGCCGCTGGCAAGAAAGCCTGCGTAAGGTGCATCGCAATAAAAAAGGTCGGCAATTGCCGACCTTTTTTATTAATCTCTCTTCAGTGCCGCGTTCACTCAGCGCGCCGCTTTAATCTCTTCTTCGCTCACCAGCAAGACCCCGTCACCCCAGGTATTGGAAATAAACGCAATAATCGCTGCAATCTCGCGATCGGTCAGAAATTCCAGCGGCGGCATCAGATCTTCTTCACCACCGTTGCGACGCGGTGCCGAGCGCCCATGCAGCAGCGTGTCGATCAACAGCGACTTGTTCGCCAGCAGCTTGGGATCGTGCAACGATGGGTAGAGCGCCTCCTCACCGTAACCGTCCAGCTGGTGACACTTTCTGCAATTATCCGCAAAGGTCAGTGCGCCCAGCGCGATCAAATCCCGCGTGTCCTGCTCCGACGCAGTTGCGCCCAGAGACATCGCCGCCATCAGCAGAGCGATCGATAGTTTCCGTTTCATTGTATGCACCCTGTTTGTAACACCGTTTATTTTCCCTGGGCTCTCAACCAGCCGGAACCCGCAATACCCCCGGCCGCACAGGCCAGGATAATCACCAGCGGCGCAAGCGTACCCAGTGCCAGTGCGCCGACCCCAAGGCCGCGCATGGGCAGCAGCACCAGCAGCAAAATACCCGCGGGAATCAGGGATAGCAGAAAGCCGCGACTGACCCAGCTCTTGCGCCAGGGCAACAGGAATATCAGGCCGCAGATGCCACCCCAGACTACCCGTTGGTAAATATAGGCATTGGAGAGATAGGGCGCGATATCCACGTGCAGAAAGCGGGTAAACCCGTAGTGCCCCATGGCCCACAGGCCCAGGGCATAGGCGAGCCCGGCGATGCCGCCGGCGGCAAAACAGATGGAAAGATTTTTAATGAATTCACGCATACAGCAACCCCCGGTCAATGGTACCGCCAGGAAAAACCTGGCGGGGTCAACGGGGGTCAGTATGCCAGATCCACTGAAAAGGAGTGGTGCAGAGTTCGGGTTTCACCGGATTGGGAAAACCGAACGATACCCGGCAGCGGCAGTGCCACCGCCGCCGGAATAATCAGGCGGGGCGCTTGCTGGGACCGTACAGTTCTTCCAACATGCTGTCGATGCGGGTAGCCAGCGCATCCTGTGTATCGTCCAGCAGGATTACATGGCCCATCTTACGGCCCGGGCGCAGTGCCTTGCCGTAGGACCAGACACCTTCGTTGGCCAGTGCCGGTTTCTTGTCCACACCCAGCATATTGATCATCACTGCCGGACGCGCCGCATCGGTGGCGCCAAGCTCCATACCCAGTATCGCGCGCACATGGTTGGCAAACTGACTGGTTTTGGCGCCGGCCAAAGTCCAGTGGCCACTGTTGTGCACCCGCGGCGCCAGCTCGTTGATCAGCAGGCCGTCTTCGGTCACGAAGCACTCCATTGCGAGCACGCCCACGTAATCCCAGGCGTTCATCAGGGTGGACAGGTATTCTTCGGCGGTGGTCTGCAGCTTTTCGTCCACATGGGGGGCCGGTGCCGTGGAAACCAGCAGGGTGCCGTTGTAGTGGTCGTTTTCCGCCAGCGGATAGGTGACTACCTTGCCGTCAGCGGTGCGCGCACCGATCAGGGAGACTTCGCGGGAAAAGTGGATGCCCTTTTCCACCACATACTCGGACTCGGGCACGTCGTTGGCGATGGCCGCGAGATCCTCGTCGCTGTTCACCCGCCACTGGTTCTTGCCGTCATAGCCGTTTTCACAGCTTTTGATAAATGACGGGTAACCCAACGCCTTCACGGCCTCGCAGATCTCGGCGTAATTGTTGGCCGGGCGGAAGGGTGCCACCGGCAGGCCCGCGTCGGTGATCGCGGTCTTTTCGCGCACCCGATGCTGGGTTTTTTCGAAGGCATCCGGGCGCGGGTAGACCGGGCAGAATTTTTCCAACGCGCGCAGCAGGCCGACATCCACACCCTCGCGCTCGGCGGTGATGACTTCGGGGCTGCCCATGGCCTCGTACAGCGCCTCGACGTCGGCGCCATCACCGGCATCCACAATCGTGCCGAGCCCTTCCACGCAGGTGGTGTTTTCCCCACCCTCGGCGAGGAAACTGAACTCGATACCCAGCGGGCGAGCCTCCTGGGCCATCATCTGGGCCAGCTGGCCACAGCCGACAATACCTACGCGTCTGACGGTCATTTGCGCTACACCTCGTAAACGTTCAGAAATCTCTACGGACAATCATTCCACTTCGAATGGCACGCCGGCGCTCTGCTGTTCGCGCCAGGCGATCAGGCGCTTTTGCAGCTCCGGGTCGGTCAGGGACAGCATCTGTGCCGCCATCAGGCCCGCATTGAATGCACCGGAAGCGCCCACTGCCTGGGTGGCCACCGCCACGCCCTTCGGCATCTGCACGATGGACAGCAGGCTGTCCATGCCGGTCATGAATTTGCTGGCCACCGGCACACCGATCACCGGCAGCGGGGTCATGGCCGCGATCATACCCGGCAAATGCGCGGAACCGCCGGCACCGGCGATGATCACCTGGGTGCCACGCTCGTGCGCCGTGGTGGCAAATTCCACCATGCGCTGCGGGGTGCGATGGGCAGAGACCACGGCGGTGGCAAAAGGCACGCCCAGATCGGTCAGCGGCTTGGTCGCCATTTCCATGGTTGGCCAGTCGGACTGGGAGCCCATGACGATGGTGACTTTCTCGAAGGGAAGCTGTTTCACTTGTGGATAACTCCAGAGTTCGCCGATGCCGCAGGGTGAAAGTCGCCAGTGACACAGGGAAAAGCCAGGGAACACAGGGCCGCGCCAATCTCGCCTAGCAGCAAACGCGGTCGAGCCCAAAAAATTAGGGGCGAGAGGATACCAAAACTCGGCCGGAAAAGTACGCTGTGCGGCGTTTTCCGGCCAGTTTCAGCGGATTTCTCTGGCACTTTGGCGTATTGCCGGGGGAATCGCGGCCCCGGCGGTGAAAAAATCCCGGACCGGGCGGCAATTCCCGGCTTTAACCATAGTGTGGCGTGGCGGTCAGAACACCTTTTGGTGACCGTAAAACGGAGAATCGTTCTATGGGGAAGGATTGGGGCGGTGGCGAAATCAGCGCTCGTGTGCCCGGCCCTTTGCGCGCAGCGTCTCCCGCAGCATCGCCAGTACCGGTTCCACCGACGGCCGCACGCCGCGCCACAGGGCAAACGCTTCGGCCGCCTGCCCCACCAGCATGCCCAGACCATCCGCGGTGCGTGCACCCAGTGGTTCCGCCCAGCGCATAAAAGCGGTGGGCTCGGCGCCGTACACCATGTCGTAGGCGGAGCAATCCGGGCCGATCACCGACGGGTCGATCTGCGGCCGCTCGCCGGACAGGCCGGCGGCACTGGCATTGATAATCAGATCAAAGCCCGCGGGAATGGTGTCGAGGCCACTGGCGCTCAGCGCGCCGTAGGCCGCAAAGTCCTCGGCCAGCCGCTCGGCCTTGGACGCGGTACGATTGGCGATATGCAGCTGCGCCGGGTTTTGCTTCAGCAGTGGCAGCAAGGTACCGCGCGTCGCGCCACCGGCGCCCAACACCAGTACCTTCTTGCCCTCGATGACCCAGCCCAGGTGGTCGCGGATATCCGACACCAGCCCCGGTCCATCGGTATTGTCGCCCAGTAAAGTGCCATCGGGCTGTCGCGCCAGAGTATTCACCGCACCGGCCAATCGTGCCCGCTCGGTAAGTTCATCGGCGTATTCAAATGCATCCAGCTTGAACGGCGCGGTGACATTCAGCCCCTTGGCGCCGGCAGAAAAAAATGCATCCACCACCGCCTTAAAGCCGTCTACTTCCGCAAACAGCTTGCCGTATTCCAGCGCTTGATGAGTCTCCCTGGCAAACGCAGTATGGATCACCGGAGACAGGGATTGTTTAATGGGATTGCCAATTACTGCGTATTGATCCAGTTCCATGTTGGGTCAGATCTCTTCCTTAAAACAATTGTACTGGTCTCGAACATCTTCAGGAAAAAGGAAGCTCAAATCATCCGAAGAGGGCAGCTCCCGGAAGCAGGGGCAATCAATCTGCCCGAGTACCTGAGGCCAGTGTTCTTTTCCTCTTTCAGGAAAGACCACCGTCAGATCGCCATAGCTGCGGACATCGCCTACCTCAAACATGATGCGACTGAAGCTAGGCGAGTAAATAGTAAAATCCGCGGAATCACAAATGGCTTCCGCCTGATTCATCCAACGCGACACGGCAGAAGATACGGATTCCCCTTTCTCTCCGTGGTACTCCAGCTCCACGGTCTTACTCCCTTCGGTAAGGGTCTTATCGACAGAATTCGCTTCCAGCTTGTACAGCTGCAGATTATTGGCAATGCGCGCACAACCGCTTACTGCCAGAACAATGAATAGCGAAATTATTATTTTCATTCGGATTTTCTCAATGCCTCGCGAATACGAGAAGTTTCATCAACACCGATCAATCCGTCGATCTTCAGTTTTCCATTGAGCTCGCACACCATATAGCGCGTAATCGCGCTGTAGATCTGCTTCGGTTTTTCACCGCTCGCATCCAGCAGCACCCAGTTGAGCGTGGCGAGGCTGGTATTTTCATTCAGCTCGATCACATCGGTAACCGCACCGACGATCTGGGTGACCCCCAGCTTCTGGTACAGCGCTAACAGCTTTTTTACCCGCCCAACAAAGTACTCACGGCTGAGATCGGATTTTTTTCCATTGGAAAAATAGTAGTGGATCGGGAAACGATAAAAGTCTGCAATCTGCTCCGCATCCCGCGCCTCAAATAAGCGGCGGTATTCGAGGAACAGTTGGTTGATGTCTTCCAGACGAGCCTTGTGCATGGCGTTTTCCTTTTTACGACCTTTCAGTAAGGTGCTTTAGATCCACTCCCGGTGCGGCAAAAAGTCCGCGTAGAGTTTTTCTTCCGCGCTGCCCGCTTCCGGCTGCCAGTTGTAGCGCCAGCGCACTTCCGGTGGCAGTGACATCAGGATGGATTCGGTGCGGCCACCGCTTTGTAAGCCAAACAGGGTGCCGCGATCGAACACCAGATTGAATTCCACGTAACGGCCGCGGCGGTACAGCTGGAAATCCCGCTCGCGCTCACCGTATTCGGTGTCCTTGCGCTTTTTCAGGATCGGCAAATAGGCGTCGGTATAGGAATCACCCACCGCCCGCAACAGGCCAAAGGCGTTATCGAAACCACCTTCATTGAAATCATCGAAGAAAAGTCCGCCCACGCCGCGCGCCTCGTCCCGATGTTTCAGATAGAAATATTCATCGCACCACTTTTTGAAGCGCGGATAAATATCGTCGCCGAAGGGCGCACAGGCGTCTTTGGCGGTCTGGTGCCAGTGCACCACGTCTTCCTCAAAGCCGTAATAAGGGGTGAGGTCATAGCCACCACCAAACCACCACACCGGCTCGGCGCCCTCTTTCTGCGCCACAAACAATCGTACGTTGGCGTGACTGGTGGGCGCGTATGGATTGCGCGGGTGGATTACCAGGCTCACACCCATCGCCTCAAACGAACGGCCGGCGAGCTCCGGGCGCGCCGCGGTGGCAGAGGGCGGCAGTTTGTCGCCATACACGTGGGAAAAATTGACCCCGCCCTTTTCAATCACATTGCCGTTTTCCATCACACGGGTACGACCACCGCCGCCCGCCTCGCGCTGCCAGGCGTCTTCAAAAAACGCTGTGCCGTCCACCGCCACCAGATCGGCGCAAATGCGATCCTGCAGACCTAGCAGATAGTCTTTGACGGCCTGGATATCAATCGTACTCATAGTAACTTCTCGAATTAGGTTCGCGGGAACAGTCGCGGTAACAGCAGCAGGAAAAAGGGCCGAGGCACTCAGCCCGCACGCAGCACCCGGCCACTGGCGGCATCGCGGATTTCACTGGGTGAGGCGCGCCCACCGGTGTTGCCGCCGCCGACGAAATCCAGCGCATTGCCAAAATAGCGCAGCACCTGAAATTTGTGCCGCGCCGGCTGGCAGCCGCCGGGGTTGGCAGAGGTGGACACGATAGGGCCACCAAAGGCCCGCGACAGCGCCGCGGTAAACGGGTGATTGGTGTGGCGCAGCGCCACGCTGTGGTGCACGCCACTGATCCATGAAGGCACCTGGTCGAAGTGCGGCACCAGCCAGGTAACGGGCCCCGGCCAGGTGGCGTCAATCCGCGCGCGCTGGTCGCCGGAAAGGTTGTGCAGCAGGCCGGAGAAGTGCCCGGCATTGCCCGACACGAGGATCAAGCCCTTTTCCATGGGACGGTTCTTGAGCCGCAACAGGCGTGCCACCGCGTCCCGGTTATTCGGGTCGCAGGCGAGCCCCCACACGGATTCGGTGGGATGGGCGATCACACCGCCGGCGGCGAGTATGCGCGCGGCGCTGGCCAGGCTGAAACCGACACTGGGCGGAAGGGAATGCAAGGAGGTCTGGTCGCCCACGGCGACGGGTTTGGCTTTCTCTGACAAAGGCTGAGACTCTTTCGGGCCATGCTGGCGGGAAGCGCAGCAATTTAGCGAATACTACCAGCCTAGACAAGGCGCGCACGGGTTGGTGCCTTGCCAAACCCCAGACATAAAAAAGGCCAGCACAAGGCTGGCCGTCATCCTGTGAGGATGGAAGAAGGGTGGAGCCGCGGGGGCTACTCCACCCTTCGGGGCGTTACAGCGTTACGCTACAACAGGGTTCTTGCGGCGACGTACCAGTCCCGCCAGAGCCAGCAGGCCCAACAGGTAGTACACGGAACCACCGCGTTTTTTCTTCGGTTTCTCGGTGACTTCCACTTCGTCTTCAACCGCAGACTCAACGGTGACAGTGAGGCTCGCCTCGGCACTCAGCGCACCATCGCTGACGGTCACGGTGAAAATATGCTCACCCGCACCAAGGTCACTCACGGTGGTGGTCGCCTGGGTGGCATCCGCAATGGTTCCATTGCCCGCCCAGCTGAAGGTCAGCATGTCGCCGTCAGGGTCCGAGCTCCCGCTCGCATCCAGAGTGGCACTTTCCCCTTCGGTGATGGTCACATCGCCGGTAACCGCGGCCATGGGCGCGTCATTTACACCATTCACAGTGAGCATAAAGGTGGTGGATGCCGCGTCTGCCGGGTTTTCCAGATCGGCCACGGTAACGGTCACTTTGGTCTCACCGTGGAAATCGGCTGCCGGGGTGATGGTTACGCTGGAGCCGGGCTCCCAGCCGTCCGCTACACCGCTAACGTTGTCACCGGAAACGAGGATCTCGTTGCGACCGGCGGTTTCATCGGCGTAGAACACGGTGATGTCAAGGCTGCCATCTTCGTCCACTTGCTGGTCGGCAATGGCGCTGATGGTCAGGTTGCTCTGCACCAGGATGGTGTGGTTCAGGGTTTTATCACCCAATTCATCCACCTGGCTCAAAGCCTCAACCGCCAACTCCATACCCGCTGCGTTGCCCGCTACCCGGGTGGGTACGGTGACGTCGAACTGGCTGGATTCCGGACCGCGGTAGTCCCAGCACAGCAGCAGGTTGTCGTGGATGGTGTCGCGCAGACCAGTGGTCGGCTCGACATCGAACGCGGTCTTGGCCACGTAGGACTCACCCAGATAACCTTCCAGTGGACCGAACGGCGTCATCGCACCGCGGTAACCCTGCAGACCAATGGTGCCATGGTCGTTCAAGCTGCCGAAGTTGATGTTGTCGTAGGCAAAGTACAGCTCGTGCTCACCTTCGCCGTGACGGACGTCGGTGTTGAACACCACCTGGAAGTCGAAGCTGTTATCCAGCGGCGTGTTGTTGATGATGCCGGTGAACCAGTCCTGCTCACTGTGGTAGTCCTTGGCATTATCGAACTCGATGATGCCCCAGCCAGCTTCACCCGCGGCGGCAAGCGTCACACCGGAGTTTTCTTCCGGCCACCAGGGGTTCGGGTTGTACTCGGTGGACAGCACCTGCTGCGGGCCAAAGAAGCCCATGGAACCACGCCACAGCGGAGCGAGCTTCTCATTGGGAATCGAGTAGTCCGGCAGCGGGTTGTTGAACGGCCAGAACACCGGCAGCGCATCGATTGCAATCAGGCCGTTGGCCTTGATGGACAGTTCGTTTTGCTTGCCAAAGTTCATTTGCTCGCCGTTGTTATACAGATGGAAATTATCTCTCCAGCCGCGGAACAGGGACGATACCGGAATGCTGACGCCACTCATGAAATCGATACCACCGTCGTAGGTGTAGCCGGTTTCAGGGTCGTAAATCGGGTAGCCGTTGTCGTCGGTGACCAGCGGGCGCATGCCGCCGAAGTCCGGGGTCATACCAAACTCACCCAGCAGGTCCATGTAGCCACTGCGGTCGCTCTGACCGAAGTCCGGCAT
Organism: Microbulbifer sp. Q7; assembly: GCF_001639145.1. Classification (NCBI taxonomy): domain Bacteria; kingdom Pseudomonadati; phylum Pseudomonadota; class Gammaproteobacteria; order Cellvibrionales; family Microbulbiferaceae; genus Microbulbifer; species Microbulbifer sp. Q7. Next base: position 422,431 of record NZ_LROY01000001.1, read on the forward strand.
CATGCACGCTTGGGAGTAGTTGGCCGCATCTTCGTTGTTGGTAGTCAACACGTAGTCAGGCTGTACCGAGCCGGTATCCGGCTGCATACCGCTGATCACGATGGTGCGGCCATCAACGGTGACGTCGCTGACAATTTCACTGTTGGACGCATAGATGTCGTCGGCACTGAAGTTCAGGCCTTCGGGCATTTCTGCGGTGAGGGTGAAGTTGCGATCGCGGCCACTGTTGTTCGGCAGTACCGAGAAGGTGAACGGGATTTCATCGCCGGGGCGCGCCGTATCCTGCGGCACTTCCAAAGTGACGTCATCTTTACCGCGCACCAGTTTCAGGGAAACCATACCCAGGTTGCCCGGGTTCACCGCGCTACTGCCAAAGTCCATCATGGAGTAGTAGATGTCGCCGGTCTGCATGTCTGGCATATCCCAGTTCAGCGTAACGCTGACCGGCTCTTTGCCAGTGCTTGCAGGGACTTCCACAGACAGGTTGCTGGCTTCGGTATCGGTGATCACCGCGGTGGAGTAGCTGAAGGTTTCCAGCGCATCCGGATGAATCGGATCGTTATCCAGCAGAACCGGTGGGTTGTAGATGATCACCCAGTAGTTGCCGGGCTCCGGATCTTCCACGTTACAGAAGTTGTTGGCTGCAAGATGCAGAGACGCACACAGGATTTCGTCGAGCGGATCGACCTTGCCATCGTTGTTGTAGTCCTTACCGAGGTAGAGAACCGCGTTACCGATATCGAAGGCGTCCGGCACATTGGAGTCGACAGTACCGTGGGATTCCACCACCACGCGCTTGGCATTGGCCGGGACATTGATCCACTCAATGTGGGTGGCCTCGTCCAGGCGCATTTCGATGGCTACGGACTCATCGCGATAGCTGTCCCAGGGGAAGGCCGTCTCGTCGTCCTTGGGCAGGCTGACCTGCTTGACCTCGGCCTTCACCGGTGCGAACACACGCCCTACCGGGCTGGCCGCTTCAACCAGGTTGATGCCGTTGAACTGGAAATCACCATCGTTGCGGTGGGCCGTGGCCGTCAGGGTCTCCGGCATACCGCGGTTGTCGTACTTGAACGCCATCGGCAGACGCAGCTCCGGACCGCCATTGGCTGGGGTCAGGGTCAGGTCGCTGTGCAGTTCCGTTTCCGAGCCGCCAAAGGCATCGGAGGTGGTCATGATGGAGGCGTTGATCACCACCGTCTGGGTTTCCCCTTTTTTCAGGGAGAACTCACTCGGGATGGCGGTGATGGTCACGCCGTTCTGTTCCGACTGATACAGCAACTCGGGATTCCAGTTGACCACATCCCCGGCGGAGACTTTCCAGGTACCGTCTTCGGTAGCCTTGAAGGTACGCATCCACTGGCAGTTGGGGGCACAGCTCATATCCACCAGCTGGGGGATATTCAGACGGTGCACCAGACCACCATTGTTGGGGTTGGCCAACAGGAAGTTATCAGCGGTTTCGTCCATCACCAGACCGGCCTGAACCGCGCGCGCCACATTGATGCGGCCGGCACCGGCGCGGTAGGTATCCGCGATGGCTTCCTGGCCGTTTTCACGGTTGAGGCGCTTGTACTTGACCACTTTTTCCGCGGTCAGCATCAGTGCGGACTGCACTTCGGTTGCCGTCCAGTCGGGATGCGCCTCGCGAATCAGCGCCAGGGCACCCGCGGCGTGCGGCGCGGCCATGGAGGTACCGCTGAGGGCGGCAAAGTCGCCGGAACCCGCCAGAGAGGAGAAGGGGTGCTGGTCGGCGTAGGCCGCGTAGATGTCCACACCCGGTGCTGCCACCATGGGGATCAGGCTCTCCGGCGTGGTCCAGCTGGGGCCGCGCGACGAGAAGGGCGCCAGCCAGTCGGCGTCTTCCTGGTTCACGGTGCGATCCACCTGGGTGCTGCCGATGGTGATCATGTGGCCGTAGTCGCCCCAGTTGTTCAACCAGGAGGCCAGGCCGTCCTCCGGCCACTGGCCCCACCAGGTTTCACTGGTGATATGCGCAGAAGGCAGGGAGTAGGACGCAATGGATAAGGGATCGCCATTGGAGAAGTTGTACAGCACGAAACCATCGGCGCCGCCTGCCTTGACGTTATCCGCCTTGGCGGAACGGGCGATACCGTTCGGGTCATTCAGGTCGTTACGGGCACAGACCACGATCACATTCGGGCGCTGGCCCATGCTATCGAGGATAGGTGCGCCACCGTTCTGCTGGCTCGGGTAGTTGTCAAAGGTACCCGCCTCGTAGGGCTCGCCACAGTACTGGTCGTAACCGCCACTGATATTCGGGTAGTCCTTCGCCTGCACCACCACACCGGTGATTTCGGTGCCGTTGATGGAGCCGCCAACCAGACCAGTGGTTTCCCAGCTCGGAGTTTTGGTCACGTTGCCGGTGTCGATGGCACCTGCATGACTGATGGGCGTGTCCACGTTGAAGGAACGACCGTGAGTCGAGGCAGCCACGTTGAGCAGCCAGGGGGAGGCGTGGTCAATGGCGCTGAAGCACTCTTCGCCACACAGTTGACCGGCGTTACCGGCAGAGGCGGACACACTGATACCCGCTTCACGGGCCGCCAGGAACGCGAGCTCCATGGCGCTTTCCCACGGGAAACTGTCCTGGCCGCCGATGGAGAAGTTGATCACGTCGACGCCATCGGCGATGGCATCTTCGATACTGGCAACGATGGATTCACCGGGGCAGCCGCCCACATCGAAATCGTTGTTCGGGAAACACGCCTGGTAGGAAACGATGTTCGCGCGCGGTGCCACACCGGACATCTGCGGAACCAGATTTTCTGCGACCAGAATACCGTCGCTCTCTTTGGCACCGGCGGGCACCACGTAATCCACGTTCAACAGGACGTTGCCCGCGGTGGTGGAGGCGGTGTGGGAGCCGTGGCCGTCGTAGTCTTCACCGTTCTTGGCAATGCTGGTACCCAGCTCCGCATTGAACAGGTCGTAGTAGTCGGTGATGACCGGGTAGCTGCGCACACCGATCAGCTTGTCGTTACACATGGATTCCTGACCGGACACGGTACAGTCACCCACGTACACGCCCTGGCCCCAGGGGTTGTTGTGGTCGTAACCGTCATCGGCGACGTCAGCGAAGGAGCGGTGATCCGTGTTCACACCGGTATCGATGATGCCAACGATAATGCCTTCACCCTTGTGGGGAACGCCGGCGGTGGCATTCGCGCTACCGGTCCACAGCTGGTCGGCGCCGATCAGTTTCGGGCCTTCATCCGAGTGCAACTCGTAGATTTTCGAACGCTCGACAAAAGCGACGTCCGGCATTTGTGCGATGCGGCGCGCTTCGTCCTGGGTCATCTTCATGGAGAAGCCGTTCACCGCGTTGGTGAACTGGCGGCGTACCGCCTTGCTGCCAACCCGCTGCTGCACCTTGTTCAGCACCACCGCCTGCTTCTCGAGCAGGTGGCTGCGGTATTTTTCCACCGCGGGGGCTTGTGGCTGGCCGGCCTTGAACGGTTTGTTCAGGGTGGTTTTGCGGCCCTGCTTCATTAGCGTGGCGTGGGTGGGTGCAAAGCCCGCCTTGCCACCGCGGTAGGTCGCGACAGGTTCATCGCGCAGGCGCACCAGGTACACGTGCTCGCCGGTAATGCCGCGCTCCTCGATGAACTTCTCAGTCTGGCGGCGTACCTGCACATTGAGGCCGTCGTTCTGCAGCACAGAGTGCTGGGAGCCGGCGGCGGCGCGCTTGCGGAAACGATCCAGCTGCTCTGGCGTGAATTCCATCGCCTGTAGCTCGATGGCCTTGGTCGGCGCCGCGGGTGCCGGACCCGCCTGGGCGATGGCATGCACCGCGCCCGTGGCGTAAAGGCCGGCGGCAATCGCGCTGGCCAGGGTTTTTATTCTCATGAAGTTGCCCTACGTCGAATAGTTTGGCCCTGCGCAGATTCCCGAGACCGGGGCCACACTGGAGCCTGTTATTTTCGTTTTTGGCAGCCGGCCAGAATTTGCACAAAACCCAGCCGAAATACCGGAAGCCCGATATTAAGAATTTGCATATATGCAAAACAACCAGTTCTAAACCGGATCACTTTTCGGGACAGTCAAGGACGAGAAAGGACAAAAGGGCATTAATTCTGCCAAAAGCGCACCAATATGGGCCTCTTGGCGCGACACAATTCACAAGAGCCCCGTAAATCCGGGGCATTCTTTGCGATTGAAGCAAATCGACCTATTGGTCAGTTAGTGTTTTTGTCTCTACTGGCGGGAGGATTCAGTATTTTGTAAATGGCGGCGGCGGCGCTGGATCGTGCAGTCAATCACTCCTCAATCCCACATAAAGCGCAATAAAACGCTAATTATTTGCTTGTATACACAACTGAGTGGTGCAATCGTCTTGCAGACGTGCTTCCCGTTAGGGATTTATTGTTTTTTTGCTAAAAGTGTAAGAAAAGGGACAGTTTTTATGCAGTTTTTGCGAAAAGGAGTGAAAGGTGGCGCCGGATCCGACATTGCAATACCGCAGGGTCGCGCGCAGCACGGTACGATTTGGGATGGGAGCCCCCCAAACGGAGCGTGATTGACACCCGACCGAAACCCCATCGCGGATATCAGAGGGGATATCAGAGGGGATATCAGAGGGGATATCAGAGGGGATATCAGAGGGGATATCAGAGGGGATATCAGAGGGGATATCAGAGGGGATATCAGAGGGGATAGGAGAGGGACAGGAGCGGCCGCGACGGAGCGCGGTAAATCGGCTGGCGGCTACTAGACCAGGTGGCGAACCGCACGCGGCTACTCATTTAGCGCGTTCCACTCATCCGCGGTGAAGAAGCGCGACTCAAAATCTCCCCGGGCCGCGGCGTCACCGGTGTTCAGCACCGCCATGACACGAGCGATACGGCCGTTGGCGGCCACCACCGAGTGCCACACGTTGCCATCCATGTACAGCACGTCGCCGGTTTCGAGCAGTGCCGGGGCCTGCCCCTGTACAAAGGCCATCAGCTCCCCTTCCTGGATAATGATCACCTTCTCACCCGGGTGCCGCACAAATTCTGATGCCCAGATCGGGATAGGATCCACCTCCGCATAAATGCAATTCATGCTGCGGGGCTCCAGGTCAGTGAACATGTATTGCAGGCTGACCTCGAGTTCGCGGGTGGTTTCGCGCCCGCGCGCGCGGTTTATTGCCATCCGTGCCCGCGCAGGATGGCTGGCTGGGGCACGTGCAGATTCTGCGCCCTGAGACTGTAAAAACGCCTCCGGCGGCACCGCCAACACCTTGGCCAGGGCGTGAATTTTTTCGACATTCAGCGATAACTGCGTATTTTCGATGCGCGAAAGCGAGGATACGGATATGCCACTTTTGTCGGACAGCTCCCCCAGGGTCATCTGGCGCTCTTTGCGCAGTCGGCGCAGTGTCTTGCCGACGGATTCTTCTTCCTTGCTGGGTTTTGCCTTGCGGTGTGGCATGGGGTGCTGCTCTGTCGGTGTTCTATATGAGGGGGAGTATAGGGAGCGCCCGTACGGGCGGGCACTCCCGGGATGGATCGGACCGCGCCGGTCGGTTATTTCTGATAACTGACCCGGTAGATGGCGCCGGCATAATCATCCGATACCAGCAACGCGCCATCGGGCATCACCAGCACATCCACCGGACGCCCCCAGTTCTCCTCCCCTTGCAACCAGCCATCAATAAACGGCTCGTAGGAGGTGGCCTCGCCCCGCTCGTCCAGAGTCACCAGCGTTACCCGGTAGCCGATCTTCTTGCTGCGGTTCCAGGAGCCGTGTTCGGCGATCAGCACCTGATTTTTGTAGGCGGCTGGAAACTGGTCGCCGGTATAGAACTTCACGCCCAGTGGTGCCACATGCGGCCCCAGTTCCTGTACCGGCGGTACATAGGCGCTGCACTGCTTGCCCTCGCCGCTCCCTTTATTGCCAAATTCGGGGTCGAGGATGTCATTGCCGTGGCAATAGGGATATCCAAAGTGCAGGCCGGCAACCGGTGCCGTGTTCAGCTCACAGGGGGGAATATCGTCACCCAGCATGTCGCGGCCATTGTCGGTAAACCACAGGTGCTTGGTCTGCGGGTGCCAGGTAAAGCCGACCGTGTTGCGAACCCCCTCGGCCCAGGTCTCGGTTTTCACCACTTTGTCGCCTTCAATCTTCAGGCGCTGGATGTTGGCGTAGTCCTTTTCCTCACAGATATTGCACGGCGCGCCGACCGGTACATACAGCCAGCCATCCGGGCCAAACGCGATGTACTTCCAGCCGTGGTGCTTCTCCGGGAACTGATCGGTGATGATCACCGGCTCCGGCGGGTTGTCGAGATTCGTCTCGATGTCATCGAAGCGCAGGATGCTGGTGATGGCGCTGACATACAGGTCGCCATCTTTCAGCGCCACGCCAGTGGGGCGCTTGAGGCCCTCGGCGATCACTTTCACCTCATCGGCTTTCTGATCGCCGTCTTTGTCCAGTACCGCATAGACCTTGCCCTCGCCCATGGAGCCGACAAACAGGGTGCCCTTGTCGCTGCGCACCATATGGCGTGCATTGGGAATGTCCTTGGCGTAGACCTCGATCTTGAAGCCTTGCGGCAGGTTCAGCTTGTCGAGGTAGATATCGCCCTTGGCCGCGTGCGCCACACTGGCGAACGCCAGTGTCAATGCCGTGCTGGCTGCGGCAAACGAATAGCGTAGCGCGCGCTTGCCAGAGCGATTGATGAACAGACCCATGATTTCGACTCCCGGATATTTTCAGGCGTGACCGTAACGGCTTTTTGGCTCTTCCACCAGTGCCTGCAAGGCCATATTGCCGGGGCCGGTGAGCTGGTAACCGCCGGGCAGCTGCTCCACCAGGCCCGCGAGTTCCAGCTGCAGCAGACAGGCCATCAACGCACCCGCATCGGTATCGGTGTCCCGCGCCAGCTGTTCGATGCTGCGCGGATCCGCGCCCAGCGCGCGCATCACCTGGCGCTGCGCTTCGGGCAAATCTGCAAATTCAGCGGATGCCGGGGGTGCGTCGAACAAACCCGGTTGCGGCGCCAGGCCGGACAAGAGCCCGCCGAGCTCCTGGACAATGTCCGCACTGGTTTCCGTCAGCTGGGCGCCATGTTTGATCATATGGTGACACCCCCGCGCCATGGGGTTATGGATGGAGCCGGGTATGGCGAACACTTCGCGATTCTGCTCCAGCGCCAGGCGCGCGGTGATCAGCGAACCGGAACGCACCGCGGCCTCCACCAGTAATGTGCCTAGACTGAGCCCGGCAATAATGCGGTTGCGACGGGGAAAGTTGCCCGCTTCCGGGGCGGTACCCAGGGGGAGCTCGCTGATGATGGCACCATTGCCCTCGAGAATCTGCTCGGCAAGCGGGCTGTTGCGGCGCGGGTAGATCTGGTCAACGCCGGTTCCGAGTACCGCGATGGTTTTTCCTCCCCCCTGCAGCGCGCCCTTGTGGGCAGCGGCGTCGACCCCCAGGGCCAGCCCGGAAGTGATCGCAAAGCCCGCCGCGGCGAGATCCGCAGAAAAAGCCTGTGCATTATCGAGCCCCGCGCGGGTCGCACGACGGGCGCCCACCACTGCGATCTGTGGCAGCGACAGGCTATTCGGGTTACCGCGCAGGTACAGTACCGGCGGTGGCCGCGGTATTTCTCTCAGCAGTGCCGGGTAGCTGTCGTCGTCGCGATGAATCAAATAGATACACGACTCGGCGCAGCGCTGCCGCTCCGCCAGCGCCCACTGGCCCAGTTCGCTGTCCAGTGCCAGGCGCTGGAATTCAGCCAGCTGGACGCGGGCGCGATCGGGGAGTTTGCGGGGAAGTTGGGCGGGAGCTTGTTGCAGCGCCATCTGGGCAGAGCCGAAGCGCTCCACCAACTGCCAGTAGAGGCCGGGGCCGATGCCTTCGAGACGAAGCAGGGAGAGAGTCGCGGTCAACGCATCCATGCGTCGGGTACCTCCAAAAATTGTCTTTTTGCACGATAGCCGCGTTGGCTCCGTGCTCAAATCCTCACGTACTGTCTGTACGCTCCGGTTTTGCGCGCGGTACCTCCTTGCGCTCGCACAAAAATCCTAATTTTTTAAGGCACCCTTGAACCGTTTAAATTACGGGTTACGCACCAAGTCCATTACTGCTAGCGGCTTGTCAGCCTCCAGCACCAGGCCGAGGCTCATTTTTTCAAAGCTGCGGAACACCATCAGCACACCGGCGCGCTCGTCCGGCAGTTTCACATTTTGCCGGGCCAGCTGGTCGCGTACGGTGGCGCCGCGCTTGTAGATGGCGAGTACGTGGCCGGGCTCCAGACCCTCGCGCAGACCGCGGTTGAGGGCAACCACATCGTATTTGGCAACCTGGGTAACGCCCTCTTCGACACCGAGAATGATGCCGTCGACGGGAACGGACGGTGCACCGGGCTGGAACAGGGCGGCAATGGCGCGCTCCTCAACCGGTAACAGGCGATCCTGCAGGCGGATATCACGGCTGGTACGGGTCACATCAAGGGTGGCCACGGCAAAATCGGTATTGGCGTTGTCGACGTCCAGCTGGCGCAGGTCCACAGAACCCACATCCAGGGCCTGCTGGCCAAGCTCTTCACCGGTAAAGGGGTCCGCGTAAACCGGGCCGGGGCGGTAGATGCCGTAAGAGCCGAGGGGCTCGCGGAAGTCGCCGCGGGCGTAAATCTTTTCGCCGGCACCCATCAGAATGCGCTGGTCCTGCCCGGATATAACGTAGGGCACGCCCTGGAACGCGTTGGGGCCGACAATGCGGGTGCGCGACAGGAAGGCGTTGATGGCATCCAGCGGAATGGCCGGGATGGCACTGCCAATGGGCTCGCGGCGCACGGACGGGCCCAGGCGGTTGTTGCTGTTCGGGCTTAGCTTGTAGGCGGTGGGCGCGCGCTCCAGCTCGAGGCGCGGCTGGCCGTCGATATAGACCAGGTTGAGACGGTCACCGGGGTAGATCAGGTGGGGGTTTTCCACCTGCGGGTTGGCCTGCCAGATTTCCGGCCAGTACCAGGGCTGGGACAGGAAGGCGCCCGAGATATCCCACAGGGTGTCACCTTTCTGCACCACGTAGGTGTCCGGGTGATCGGGGTTGAGGCGCGAATCTTGCGCCTGCAGGCCAAAGGTCGCCAGCAGGGTGGCGGCGGCGGCCAGAATTATTTTTTTCATGGAAGCATTCCTATGCTTTTTTGTCGCTAGCGCTGAGGCCTTGTCGTTCGCGGAAATTGTCTGCTGAATCTTTATACGGCTATCACTGGGGTTTTATATCGCTATAATCTCTCAGCGCTGGACCGGTGGCGGCTGACGTCGCCGGGAGGGGAGCAAATAAACGCCACCTGGCCCAATGGCCGGTGCGCGACGACAGCTCCCGATTCAGTAAATTTCAAGCGCGATCATTATGTTATCAGCGCAAGTTCCACTAAGACTAGAAGTTTGTCACAGGTGTTATGGCCAAACTGGAAATCCTTGAATTCCCCGATCCCCGCTTGCGCAAGGTGGCGGAGCCTGTTGCTGAGGTGACAGACGACCATCGTACGCTGATCGATGATATGTTCGAGACGATGTATGAGGCGCCGGGCGTGGGCCTGGCGGCGACGCAGATCAATGTGCACGAGCGCATTGTGGTGATCGATGTGTCGGAGGATCAGAGTGAGCCGCTGGTGCTGATCAACCCGGAGGTTGAGGTGCTGGATGCGGAGATCCACAAGTACGATGAGGGTTGCCTGTCGGTGCCCGGGTTCTACGAGACGGTGCAGCGCCCGCGCAAGATCCGCCTGAAGGCGCTGGATCGCAATGGCGAGGCCTACGCCCTGGAGGCCGAGGGGCTACTGGCGGTGTGCATCCAGCATGAGATCGACCATCTCGATGGCAAGCTGTTTGTGGATTACATCTCGCCGCTCAAGCGCAATCGTATTCGCTCCAAGCTGGAAAAGGCGCATCGCCAGAGAGCGTAAGTTCTTTTTACAGCTCGGTAGCGTCGGGGCACCGGGTGTGGGTTTTCAGGACCGCTGTAGACCCATCCCTGGGCGCTTCGGCGCAAACATCCTGTTTGCGACGATCCTGAAAACCCACACCCGGCACCCCGACTTCGCATCTGATTCCTGGACTTCGCATCCAAGTCCGCTTCCTCCTACCTGAAAGTACGTTCATGAGCCTGAATATCATCTTTGCCGGCACCCCCGACTTTGCCGCGATTCACCTGCAAACCCTGCTCGACAGCGAACACAAAGTGATCGCGGTCTACAGCCAGCCGGATAGACCCGCGGGGCGCGGCAAGAAGCTGCTGTCCAGCCCGGTGAAACAGCTGGCGCTGGAGCACGACATTCCGGTGTATCAGCCACTGTCCCTGCGGGACGAAAACGCGCAGCAAGAACTGGCGGCGCTGAATGCTGACCTGATGGTGGTGGTGGCCTACGGGCTGATTCTGCCGCAGGTGGTGCTGGATACGCCCCGTCTCGGGTGCGTGAATGTACATGCTTCCTTATTGCCGCGCTGGCGCGGGGCGGCGCCGATTCAGCGGGCGGTGGAGGCCGGCGACGCAGAAAGTGGTGTGGCGATCATGCAGATGGAGGCGGGGCTGGATACCGGGCCGGTGTTAGTCGAGGCCCGTACACCCATTGCCGCCCATGAGACCGGTGGCAGCCTGCACGACAAGCTGGCGCGTCTCGGCGGGCCGGCGCTGCTGGAGGCGCTGCAGCTGCTGGAGAGCGGCACGGCGAAACCGCAGGTACAGGACGATACGCTGGCCAATTACGCCGGCAAGATTTCCAAGGAGGAGGCGCGCATCGACTGGCAGCGCCCGGCGGCAGAGCTGGCGCGCCTGATCCGGGCATTTAACCCGTTTCCCGTGTGCTGGACCGAGTATCAGGACGGCAAGGGCAAGACCCAGCGCCTGCGGATATACCAGGCAAAACACGAACAGGGCTGTCATACCGACGCGCCGGGCACGATTCTCAGTGCCGATGATGAGGGTATTCTGGTGGCCTGTGGGCGCGAGGCTCTGCGCCTGACGCAGCTACAATTGCCGGGCAAGAAGGCGCTGCCGTTGGCGGAGATCTTGAAAGGCTACCGCGACCTGTTCACCGCTGGCACCACACTGGGTACTGACCATGAATGATCCCCGCGCTCTGGCGGCCCGCGTTGTCGCCCGCCTGATTCAGGACCGCGGTTCGCTGCAGCGGCTGCTGCCCTGGGCGGAAAAGCAGGTAGAAGATAAAGACCGCTCCCTGCTGCGCGAGCTCTGCTACGGCACCGCCCGCTTCGCGCCGCGATTGGAGCTGATCCTCGGCAAACTGTCGAAAAAAACCATCAAAGATGAAGAGCTGGCCGCGCTGATGCTGGTTGGCCTGTACCAGCTGGAATACACCCGTATCCCCGACCACGCCGCCATTGGTGCCACGGTGGAAGCGGCGCGCGCGCTCAAGCTTGGACATGCCACCGGTGTGGTCAATGGCGTTCTGCGCAATGCGCTGCGTAATAAGGAAGTGCTCACTCGCAAACTCTCCGGCAACCCCCAGTTCAGCTCCGCCCACCCCGAGTGGCTGCAGCAGGCCATCAAGGCCGCCTGGGGAACAGAGGCGCGCGCCATATTCACCGCCAATAACGCCAACCCGCCCATGACCCTGCGGGTGAACCTGTCGAAAACCAGCCGCGACGAATACCTCGAACAACTACAGCAAGCCGGCATCCCGGCCCAGGCGTGCGAATTTTCCGCGGCGGGACTGGTGCTGGAAAACCCCGTTGCCGTCACCCGCCTGCCCGGCTTCGACGACGGCCTCGTCAGTGTTCAGGACCAGTCGGCACAACTCGCCGCACCGCTGCTCGACCCGCAGCCCGGGGAAAAAATCCTCGACGCCTGCGCCGCTCCCGGGGGTAAAACCTGCCACCTGCTGGAACTTCAGCCCGACCTCGACCTCAGCGCCCTGGATATCGAAGAAGAACGCCTCGACCGCGTCATCGAAAATCTCGAACGACTCGGCGTTGGCGCCCAGATCATCTGCGCCGACGCCGCCGAGCCGGAACACTGGTGGGACGGCGAACCCTTCGACCGCATCCTGCTCGATGCCCCCTGCTCCGCCACCGGCGTCATCCGCCGCAACCCGGATATCAAACTCCTGCGCCGCGCCGACGACATCCCCGAACTGGCCGAGCTACAGGGCAAAATCCTGCGTGCCATGTGGCGCCTGTTAAAACCGGGCGGCATCCTGCTCTACGCCACCTGTTCCATGCTCCCCGAGGAAAACAGCGCTCAAGTGGCGCGCTTCATTGCGGAGACGCCGGATGCGAGGGACAATACGCCGCAATTGCTGAATGAGCAGCCCTGGGGGTTGCCGCAGGAGGCGGGTATGCAGCTGCTGCCTGGCATCCATGCGGGTGATGGGTTTTATTACGCGAAGCTTGAAAAGGCCAAAAAGTAACTATGCACCTGTAGGGTAGATAAGCGCAGCGCATCTACCGTTTGTCGGGGAGCCCGGTAGGAGAATGGTGGATGCGCTTACGCTTATCCACCCTACGGAATGGTTCACCCGCACATACGCAGTACAAGAGTAAGAATCGAAGTCGGGGTGCCGGGTGGAGGTTTTCAGGATCGTCGCAAACAGGATGTTTGCGCCGAAGCGCCCAGGGATGGGTCTACAGCGGTCCTGAAAACCTCCACCCGGTGCGCCGGCGCCACCGCGATAGCAACAAAGCGCCAGCGGACCAGGCCCAAAAACAACTATGAAAATCATTATTCTCGGCGCCGGCCAGGTCGGTGGATCACTGGCAGAAAGTCTCGCCTCGGAACGTAACGACATTGTTCTGGTAGACAGCGACGAGAAAACTTTGCGCGAGCTGCGCGATCGCATCGACATTGGCGTGGTCGTCGGCCACGCCTCGCATCCGGATATCCTGCAGGAAGCCGGCATCGAAGACGCCGACATACTGGTAGCCGTCACCAACAACGACGAAACCAACATGGCCGCCTGCCAGATCGCCCACTCCCTGTTCCGGGTCACCACCAAAATCGCCCGCGTGCGCGCCTCCGCCTACCTGCAATATCCCGAACTGTTCTCCACCGAATCCATCCCCATCGATGTCCTCATCAGCCCCGAACAGATCGTGTCCGAATACATATCCCGGCTGATCGAACACCCCGGTGCCCTGCAGGTACTCGACTTCGCCAACGGCCGCGTCCAGCTCGTCGCCGTGCGCGCCGTACAGGGCGGCCCACTGGTCGGCCACCAGCTGCGCTACCTGCGCGAACACATGCCCAAAGTCGACACCCGGGTTGCCGCCATCTACCGCCGCAACAGCCCCATCATCCCCCAGGGCAGCACCGTCATCGAAGCCGGCGACGAAGTCTTCTTCATCGCCGCCCGGCAAGACATTCGTGCCGTCATGAGCGAACTGCGCCGACTGGAACAGGGCTACAAACGCATCACCATCGCCGGCGGCGGCAATATCGGGTTGCGCCTCGCGCACAAACTGGAAAACCGCTACTCGGTCAAAATCATCGAGCAGGACCACGATCGCTGTATCTTCCTTTCCGAAGAACTGAGCAACAGCATCGTGTTGCACGGCAGCGCCTCCGACCAGGACCTGCTGCTGGAAGAAAATATCGAAGACACCGATGTGTTCCTCGCCCTCACCAACGACGATGAGGCCAACATCATGTCGTCCCTGCTCGCCAAACGTCTCGGCACACGCAAGGTCATGGCACTGATCAACAACCGCGCCTATGTGGACCTGGTACAGGGTGGCGAAATCGATATTGCCATTTCACCTCAACAAAACACCATCGGCAGTCTGCTCACCCATGTGCGTCGCGGAGACATGGTCAATGTGCATTCCCTGCGCCGCGGTGCCGCCGAAGCCATTGAGGTCATTGCCCACGGTGACAAGCGCACCTCCAAGGTCGTGGGTCGCAAAATCGAGGATATCGACTTGCCGGAAGGCGCCAGCATCGGTGCGATCGTGCGTGAGCGGGACGGTGACAGCCAGGTACTGATTGCCCACGACAACATCATCGTGGAAACCGACGATCACGTGATCGTGTTCCTCGTTGACCGCCGCCATACCCGCCACGTGGAGCAATTGTTCCAGGTCGGCTTCAGCTTCTTCTGACGGCGGGAACCCGAGCCATGCGATTTGCAGTCATAGCGCGTGTATTTGGCATTTTGCTGACGGTATTCAGCCTCACGTTGCTGCCGCCGATCGGCGTCTCCCTGTGGTACGAAGATGGCACCCACATCGCATTCACCATTGCCTTCGCCATCACCCTGCTCACCGGCCTGTTTATGTGGCTGCCGGTACACGACCTGAAACAGGATCTGCGCACCCGCGACGGCTTTGTGGTGACCTCCCTGTTCTGGCTGATTCTGGGCAGCTTCGGCTCGCTGCCGCTGATTATCAGCCCACAGCCGGATCTCAGTGTGGTCGACTCCATTTTCGAGTCCATCTCGGGCCTGACCACCACCGGCGCCACCACCATCACCGGTCTCGACACCCTGCCCCCGGCCATTTTGTACTATCGGCAGCAACTGCAATGGGTCGGTGGTATCGGGGTAATTGTTATCGCTCTGGCGATCCTGCCAATGCTCGGCATTGGTGGTATGCAGCTGTACAAGGCGGAAATGCCGGGGCCGGTGAAAGACACCAAGTTAACGCCGCGTATCGCGGAAACCGCACGCGCGCTGTTCGTGATTTATATTGTGCTGACCATCCTGTGCGGTATCGGCTACTGGTGGGCCGGGATGACGGTGTTTGATGCGGTGGGCCACGCCTTTTCCACGGTGGCCAACGGTGGCTTCTCCACCCACGATGCGAGCATGGGGTTTTACGCCCACAACCACGCCATTATGGCGATCGCAATTATTTTTATGCTCACCGCGGCCATTAACTTCGGCCTGCATTTTGTTGCGCTGAGCAACAGGACCCTGAGCCACTACTGGAAAGATTCCGAGTTCCGTTTTTATGTAATGGTCACCATCGGCGCATGCGGCATTATCGTCGGCTACCTGTATGCATCCGGCACCTTTGATATGCAGAGCAGTATGCTGCACGGGGTGTTTCAGGTGGTCTCCATCGGCACCACCGCGGGGTTTGCTTCCGAGAGTTTTGCCCTGTGGCCGGCGTTCCTTCCGTATATTCTGTTACTGCTCGGCATTATGGGTGCCTGCGCCGGTTCCACATCGGGCGGCATCAAGTCCGTACGCGTGATGCTGATTGTGAAGTCCGGATTGCGGGAACTGAACCGGCTGGTGCATCCGAACGCGGTGGTGCCGATCAAGGTAAACCGCAAAATCGTCCCGTCGCGAGTTACCGATGCGGTGTGGGGATTTTTTGCCATTTATATTCTGTCGTTCTTCGTGCTCACCATTATCGTGATGGCAACCGGGGAAAATTTCGTTACCTCCTTTTCCACCGTCGCCTCGTGCCTGAGTAATATCGGCCCGGCCCTGGGCGATGCGGCAGCGCATTACGGTGAAGTGAATGAAATTGCGAAATGCTTTTTGATTCTGGCGATGCTGATGGGACGCCTGGAAATCTTTACCCTGCTGGTGCTGCTGACGCCGGCGTTCTGGCGGCATTGAATACCGGCATCAATGGAAGCGATCGTATTCCCGCCGAATCACTTTCCAGTAGCGCGGTAAGAATTTATATAGCACCCACAATTCCGACAGGCAGCCGATAAACGTCAATGCCCCCAGCGTGCGCTCAAAAATTTCATCGGCGCCTGTGCTCTCATCCAACAGCTCGATTACCCACAGGTCGACGAAGCCCATTCCCAGCACCAGAAATACGATCAGCGCGGCAAATTTTGTCGCGCCATCCGGCACCACATTAATTGGCCTTTTCAGCCACAACAAAAACACCGGCAGAACACTCAGCTGCACCAGGTAGCGAAATACAATCAGCACGGTGTACAGCGGACCTATGGCATCGAAGTACCACAGCAGCGGAATCAGGCACAGCACGAAAACCCGGTCGGCAACCGGGTCGAGGATTGAGCCAAGGTAAGTCTTCCAGCCAAACCGACTGGCCAGGTAACCATCGAGAAAATCGGTGGCAGCAGCAACACCGAACAATACCAGCGCCCAGAGGTGTTCCTGATTCAGCGAGAGCCATACGATAAGCGGCACCAGCAGGATGCGGCTCACCGATAGCAGGTTGGGCAGGTGGCGCCAGCGAGAGCCCGACAGGGGTTCTTCCTTGCTCTCCTCGGGGGTTGGGTTGATGTTCATGGTGCGGGCGCGCTGAAAGTTGCTGGCTGTGCGGGTCAAAAAGATAACCGCGCTACAAACATAGTCTATCCACAGCCACTGGCCAGCACGGACAATTTTCTGTGGTATTGCGCGCCGTATGACGACGCCCGTTCGCCGATCCGGTGCCGGCGCCCGGGGTTTCAACGCTTGCGGTAAATCCCGCTCTTGCCACCGGGAATACGGCGGAAGCGCTTGTATTCCCACTGGTATTGCTCCGGCGCCTCGGCAATACAGGCTTCAACGCCGCGGTTGAGGGCGGCCAGGGAGACCGTGACCTCTTCGCTGTAAATGGCCTGTTCCGCCGGCAGTAGGACCAGCTCGAAGCCGTCGGCCACGCGCTTGGCAAAGCCGAACACCACCTTGCAGCCGGTGCGCTGGATCAGGTTGTAGGCCAGTGTCATGGTAAGGGTCGGGTGGCCATAAAATGGCGCAAACTCGCCCCCGGACAGATCCGGCTCCTGGTCGGGCAATACGCCAACGATGCCGCCATCCTTCAGCGCTTTCAGCAGTGCACGCACACCGCGCATGTTGGTGGGCACCAGCTGGGCGCCGGTCTTCTCGCGCCCTTCACGAATCAGGGGGTCCAGCGCGGCAATTTTGGGGGGGGCGTACAGGCTGGTGGTGGGGCCGACGGTGGCCAGGTACTGGCCAAAAATCTCCCAGTTGCCGATGTGCGGCGCCAGCACCAGCACACCGCGCCCCGCATCCACGCCACCGGTGAGCAGCTGCTGGTTGCGGACACGGATAATCCGGTCTTCCGCCAGATTCCAGGGCTGGCGCCAGAGGGTGGCCATTTCGAACCCGGTGGTTACCGTATTGACCACACTGCGGCGCGCCAGCCGGTTGCGCTCCTTTTCCGCCATCTCAGGAAAGCAGCGCGCCAGATTGATCTTGCTGATACGCAGACCGTCGCCGTGTGCCGTTGCCGCGGCGTGTCCCACCCATTTCCCCAGGCGCCGCGACCAATTAAGCGGCAGACTGCCAATCAGCTTCAGTGCACCCGCTGACAAATGCCCTTTGATATCCAACCCGTTACATCCTTATTCGCGGAGCCATGGCTCCGATCTTACCTGTTCAAAACGCCAATGGAGCCCGCCGGGGCGCCCCGCAGGTCCAAATTGTTAGAGTATGGCCCTTTTGTGGGCATCAATTCTCTGCCCGCTGTTTAGCGCACCACCGCAGGCCGCTATAATTGCGCCCCTTGTCTATTCGACCCAGCTGAAACCGGAGATTGTGGTGTCCGAGCAACAAACCAGCGGTTCTGCCCCCGCGCAGGACCTGAGCACCTTCCAGGGACTGATTTTTACCCTGCAGGAATACTGGGCGCGCCAAGGGTGCGTCATTCTACAGCCTCTGGATATGGAAGTGGGCGCCGGCACCTTCCACCCCGCCACCTTCCTGCGCGCCATCGGCCCGGAAACCTGGAACGCGGCCTATGTTCAGCCCTGCCGCCGCCCTACGGATGGCCGCTACGGGGAAAACCCCAATCGCCTGCAGCACTACTATCAGTATCAGGTGGTGATGAAGCCATCACCGAGCAATATCCAGGAACTCTACCTGGATAGCCTGCGCGCCCTCGGCATTGATCCGGCGGTGCACGATATCCGCTTTGTGGAAGACAACTGGGAATCCCCCACCCTGGGTGCCTGGGGCTTGGGCTGGGAAGTGTGGCTGAACGGCATGGAGGTCACCCAGTTCACCTACTTCCAGCAAGTTGGCGGTATCGAATGCTACCCGGTCACCGGCGAGATCACCTACGGTATCGAGCGTATCGCCATGTACCTGCAGGGGGTCGAATCCATTTATGACCTGGTGTGGACTCGCAATGCGGACGGCACACCGGTCACCTACGGCGATGTATTCCACCAGAACGAGGTGGAGATGTCGCACTACAACTTCGAACACGCGGATGTGGAATTCCTGTTCGCCACCTTCGATCACTGCGAGCGCGACAGCCAGCGCCTGATCGATCTCGGCCTGCCACTGCCAGCTTACGAGCAAGTGATGAAGGCCTCGCACGCGTTCAATCTGCTGGACGCCCGCCACGCGATCTCCGTCACCGAGCGACAGCGCTTTATTCTGCGCGTGCGCACTCTGGCGCGCGCCGTGGCCCAGGCCTATTTCGACGCACGCAAAGCGCTCGGCTTCCCGATGGCCGACGAGCAAGTCCGCAACGAAGTCCTGGCACAGGCAGAGAAGGCCGATAACAAGGCCAAAGCGAAGAAGGAGAAGAAGTAATGGCTCAGGATTTTCTGGTTGAGCTGGGCACCGAAGAGCTGCCCCCCAAAGCACTGCATACGTTGATGCAGGCCTTCGCGGACGGTATTGAACAGGGCCTCAAGGATGCGGAACTGGCCTACGGCTCGGTAAAAGCCTATGCCAGCCCGCGGCGCCTCGCGGTTGCGGTGAGCGATTTGGCCGAGCAACAACAGGACAAACAGGTCGAAAAGCACGGCCCGGCGGTTGCCGCTGCGTATGATAAAGACGGCAACCCCACCAAGGCAGCACAGGGCTTCGCCCGCGGTGCCGGGGTCAGCGTCGACGAGCTGGCGCGGGTACAGACCGACAAGGGCGAGCGTCTGGCATTTATCAGCGAGCAGAAAGGGGAAGCGACCCGCAATCTGCTGGGCGATATCGTCGCGCGCGCACTGGCGCAGCTGCCCATTCCCAAGCGTATGCGCTGGGGCGCACGCAAGGAAGAATTCGTGCGCCCGGTACACTGGCTGGTCATGCTGTTTGGCAACGCTGTGGTCGATGCACAAGTGCTCGGACTAACAGCCGGCAATGCCACACGCGGACACCGCTTTCACTGCAATCGCACACTGACCGTAGCCTCGCCCAACGACTATGTGCAGCAACTGCGTGACCCGGGTTATGTGGTTGTGGACTTTGCCGAGCGCCGCGAAATGATTCGCGAGCAGGTGCAGGCGGAAGCCAACAACGTCAATGGCGAAGCCGTTATTGATGACGACCTGCTGAATGAAGTCACCGCGCTGGTGGAGTGGCCGGTGGCACTCACTGGCCGCTTTGAAAAGCGGTTTCTGGAAGTGCCGGCCGAGGCCCTCATCTCTTCGATGAAGGAGCACCAGAAGTATTTCCACGTGGTAGACGCCGACGGCAAGCTGATGCCGTTTTTCATTACCGTTTCCAATATCGAAAGCAAAGACGCCAAGCAGGTGATCGAGGGCAACGAGCGAGTGATTCGCCCGCGCCTTTCCGATGCCGCCTTCTTCTTCGAGACCGACAAAAAAACCAGTCTCGAAGCACGCCGGGAAAAACTCAAGTCCATCGTATTCCAGCAAAAGCTGGGCACTGTGTACGACAAGACCGAGCGTCTCGCCAAGCTGGCGGCCGCCATCGCCGAGAAGATCAACGGCGACGCGGCGCTGGCGCAGCGCGCGGCACAGCTGTGCAAATCCGACCTGGTCACCGAAATGGTGTTCGAGTTTGCGGACATGCAGGGCATTGCCGGTTACTACTACGCAGAAAATGATGGCGAACCATTGGACGTGGCCAAGGCCATGTACGAACAGTACATGCCAAAGTTTGCCGGCGATGCGCTGCCGGTGAGTGAAACCGGCACCATCATCGCGCTCGCCGATCGCATCGATACTTTGGTGGGTATTTTCGGTATCGGCCAACCGCCCAGCGGCTCCCGCGATCCCTTCGCACTGCGTCGCGCCAGTCTCGGTGTGCTGCGCATCCTGGTGGAAAAGAATATCGACCTGGACCTGCGTGAGCTGCTGACTCTGGCGCGCGATGGCTACCCGCGCACCGCACTGGCCGAGCACGACACCGTGGTCGACCAGACATTGGCGTATATGATCGAGCGTTTCCGCGCGCGCTACGAAGACGCCGGTATCAAGGCCGAAGTGTTCCTGGCCGTGTCCGCGCGCAAGCTGTCGCGCCCGCTGGATATCGATAATCGGGTAAAAGCCGTGCACAGCTTCAGCCAGCTGCCGGAAGCGGAAGCGCTGGCGGCGGCCAATAAACGGGTATCCAATATCCTCGCCAAACTGGAAGGCCCGGCACCGAGCGAAGTCAACCAGTCGCTGCTGCAGGAAGACGCCGAAAAAGCGCTGTATCTGGCCATTCGCGATGCGGAAGAGCACGTGGCACCGCTGTATGCTGCGGCGCGATTCGAAGAAGGTCTGGCGGGCCTGTCTGGCCTGCGCGAAACCGTGGACAATTTCTTCGACGGTGTGATGGTAATGGCCGATGACGAGCAGCTGCGCAACAACCGCCTGGCCCTGCTGGGCCAGTTGCGCGCACTGTTTCTCGAAGCGGCAGATATTTCCCTGCTGGCGCCCGCCAAGTAACGAGCAAGCGCCATGGCCATCATTGTTCTCGACCGCGACGGGGTCATCAATCATCAGCCCGATGATCCTGTGACCAGCGTTGACCAGTGGATCCCCCTGCCAGGGACGATCGAGGCCATGGCGCGCCTCAGTCAGGCGGGCCACCAATTGGTGATCGCCACCAACCAGAGCGGCCTTGCCCGCGGCCTGTTTGATCTGGATGACCTCGAAGCCATGCACGCAAAATTGCGCGCACTGGTGGAAGATGCCGGCGGCGAAGTGGCCGGCATTTTCTACTGCCCCCACCGCGATGAGGACAACTGCCGCTGCCGCAAACCGAAGACCGGCCTGCTGGATGCCATTGAGGCCGAATTTGATACCAGCCTGCACGACTGTTATTTCGTCGGCGACCAGCGCAAAGATCTCGAATGTGCCATCGCCAAGGGCTGCAAGCCGATTCTGGTACAAACCGGGAGAGGCCAGCACACCCTTGCCTCACTGCTCTCAAACCCCGAGCCGCAACTGGCCGCGACCGCGGTGTTTGCGGACCTCGCTCAATTTGCGGACTTTGTGCTGCAATAACTGTATCGCTTTCCTTTGGTTGCTATTCCCTGGCGCCGCACGCTGTATGCGGCTGTGCAGGGCGCACCCACTCATTCCCGGAGCCCAACCGTGCAACAACTGATTTTGAACCCCCGTGCCGAACGGCGCCTGAAACTCGGCCACCTGTGGATTTACAGCAATGAAGTGGATACCGGCCGCAGCCCCCTGAAAGGAATGGCGCCCGGCAGCCAGTGTGAAATTCTGGATAGCAAAGGCAAAAGCCTGGGCTATGCCCTGGTCAACCCGAACCAGTTGATTTGCGGACGACTGGTTTCGCGCAAGGGTCCCCTCACTGCCAAGCTTCTCAAGCGACGGCTGGAATCCGCACTCGCCCTGCGCGAGCGCTATTTTCCGCACCCGAGCTACCGCATGGTGTATGGCGATTCCGACGGGCTGCCCGGCCTGGTGGTGGATCGTTTTGGGGATTACCTGGTAGTCCAGGTCAGCAGCTGGGGAATGGAGAACCTGCTACAGGACATCGTCGACGGCCTGATCTCGTTGCTCAAGCCAGCGGGGATTCTGTTGCGCAACGATCATCAGGGCCGCAAGGTAGAAGAGCTGCCGGCTGTGAGCGAGGTGGTGCACGGTGAGGTGCCCGAGATGGCACCATTCGAGGAGAACGGTGTACCGCTGCTGGCGCCGGTTTATGCCGGACAGAAAACCGGGTGGTTCTACGATCACCGGGACAATCGCGCGCGCCTGAACCAGTGGGTGAAGGGGCGCAAGGTTCTGGACCTGTTTTCCTACGCCGGCGGCTGGGGTGTGCAAGCGCTCGCTCACGGTGCCAGTGAGGTCACCTGCGTGGATGCATCGGGTCAGGCGCTGGACTGGTGTGAGGAAAATGCGGCCCTGAATCGTCGACAGGACGACCTGATCACCATCCAGGGTAAAGCGGTGGACGCCATGAAAGAGTTGATCGCGGAGGGTCATCGCTACGATGCCGTCGTTCTGGATCCACCGGCGTTTATCAAACGGCGCAAGGATCAGAAGGCGGGGGAATCGGCGTATCGACACATCAACGAGCTGGCGCTGCGCCTGCTGGAAAAAAACGGCTTACTGGTGAGTGCTTCCTGCTCCATGCACCTGGAGTCGGACACGCTGCTGGAGATCCTGCGCGGTGCCGGCCGTCACCTGGACAAGTCCATCAGTATTATCAGCAGCGGCGGTCAGGGTGCAGACCATCCGGTGCATCCCGCTATTCCGGAAACCCGCTACCTGAAAGCACACTTTGTGCACCTGTCCGGAACCCAACAGTAGCGCCCCTCTTTTGTCGCTGCAGCAACAATCGTCATGCATAAAAAAACCCGGCAATTAAAGCCGGGTTTTTTGCTAGGCAGTTTCCGCGAAATCAGAACTGATAGGTAATGCCCACAGAAGCGGTGCGCGGGCGGTTGGCGCGGGCACCATCCGGAGCGCGGTTGATGATCGCCTGGTCATCCAGCAGGTTATCCACCTTCAGATAGCCGGCCAGATCGTCACTGAACTCGTAATGCGCGGCAGCATCCATCACCCACTGAGACTCGGTAACATCGTACTTGTCGCTGGTACCGCGATTACACAGGTTGTTCACACACATCTCATCCTGGTAGGCGGCGGTCAGGTTGATACGCCACGCGGCGCCGCTGTCGATACCGGTGGTGATGGCGAAGACGTTTTCCGGCAGGTAGGCAAAGTTGTCGCCCTTCTGCAGAGAGCCGTCGAGGTTGCTGCGAGAGATTTCGGCTTCGGTCCAGGTGTAGCTGGCACTCAGTGGAATCAGCCAGCCATTGGCCATGGACCACTCGGTGGCAACAAGCGCTTCCACACCGCGAATGTCGGATTCGCCCAGGGCGTAGTTACCGCTGTCGTCGCCATTGGCACAGGGTACGGCAACAGAGCAGTTCTGCACCGCATTTTCGTAATCGCTGTAGAACGCAATAAGCTCCGCACGCAGGTCGCCGTTGTCAAAACGTGCGCCCCACTCATAGTTGGTGGACAGATCCCCGGCCTCACCCTCAGCGGAGCCGCCCCCGGGGGGTGCAAAACCGCGGTGCACACCGGCTAACAGGGTCACCGCATTGCTCACCGCGTAGGTGGCACCCAGGCCGGGCAACCATTCGTTTACGCTGTTGCTGCGGCTGCTGCCCTTTTCGAGGCGATCCACGTCGTTATAGCGCTGCTGTGCGGTTTCCACATCCTCGTAACGGAGGCTGGCGGTGAGTGCCAATTTTTCCCCCAGCTGGACCTGGTCGTAAACGAACAGGGAGTTAGCCGTGGCATCCTCTACGCGGTTGTTGCTGGAGCTGGGATCTGTCGTGTCCTGGTACACCAGCTCGCCGTTAATCTGACGGTAGTTTTCCGTCGGCTGGAAGCGATCCACTTCGTCCCAGTGGCGACGCACACCAATCTCCAGATCATGTTGCACGGTACCGGTTTGCAGCTGCCAGTTAGCACTCACTTGCACGCCCCGCGACACATAGCTGCGGTTATTGTGCTTGATGCCGAATTCCGTATCCAGTTCACCATCGAGAATGGCCTGCGCATCGGCATCCCCCATGTTGGCATCGGCAATCAGTCCGCCAAGGCTGACCTTGAACCAGTCGCGCTTGAACTTGTTGTAGTAGGCCTGGGTGTTGAGGCTGAAGTCGTCACTCAGAGCGATGCTGTGGTTGAGCTGCAGGGTGCTGTGACGATTGCGCATTTCATCCAGTGCGCTGATGCCGTAACGGCGATTGGGGTCCGCGGCAAAATCAGCATCGGTGAGCCCGAGGTAGCTCATACCGGACTCTTCTTCCGAGTACTGCAGCTTCACATCCAGCTGTTGTGCGAAGGCCGCACCCTCGGCAGAGTTCAAACGACCTTTCAGCAGGTAGTCTTCTTTCGCGATATCGGCGCTATCGGCGCGATCGATTTCACGGAAGCCATCCGCCTGCTGCTGGTGGGTTTCCACCAGCCAACCACTGGTATCGGTGCTGCCACCGAAATAGGTGTGCAGACGGTTCTCGCCATACTGGCCGGCTTCAAGCTGCACCTTGCCGGTGGTCTCGTCCGGTATGGGTGTACTGATCATATTCACCGCACCGCCTACGGTAAACGGGCCGTATTTCAGGGTGCCGGGACCTTTGAGCACTTCAATGCTGTGCAGCCTGCCCGCGGTCGGGAAGTAGTAGGCTTCCGGTGCGGAATACGGTGCAGGTGCAACCAGTACGCCGTCTTCCATCAGGGAAATCTTGCCCGAGCGCCCGCCATCGGCACCGCGAATGCCGATGTTCGGGCGCAGGCCGTAACCGTCTTCTTCGCGCAGATAGACGCCCGGCACCGCGCGCATCATGCGGTTGATATCCACGAACTCGAACTGCTCCAGTTCTTCGGCACTCACCAGGTGCGCAGAGCCGGGCAGTTTATGCAGTGCTTCACTGTTCCCCAGTACAGAAATTGTCTCCAGCGGCTCCTGATTTTCCGCGGCAACGGCGTAGACACCGAATCCAGCGAGCATGGCAACGGAAAGCGGGGTGAGAAGAAAGCGGGTCATTGGGTCTCCTTGACCATAAGTGACATCGGTATTTGTAATGAGAATGATTATAGTTTGCCTGTTGATCCTTGTCAGCAGGCGCGGCGGTTTTTCCGGTGAAATTTTGTGATTTTTTCTTCGTCCACGGCGGCTCGGTGCTGGTTTTGCACAGCAGTCGTCGGAGCCTACTATGGGCTGTTACATCCGTCGGAACTCGGAGTAACTATGTTGAGACCGATACAGGAATCGGATATCGAGCGTTTGCTGCAGCTATGGCTCCATGTGGCATGCACCAATCACCCGAGCTTGCCGGTGCGCTACTGGTCTGAGCCGGGACGCGCCATGCGGCGGCGACTGAACGCGCAGTGCAGGCCAGACGGGCAACGGGATCTCGGAGTGAGTACTCACTGGGTTTACACCCGGGCCGGATCCGATACGTCCGAGGGGCTGGTCACCATCACCGAGAACCGGCGGGTGGACACGATCTTTGTGTCACCGGGGGAACAGGGGCACGGCGTCGGTAGCGAGTTGATGGCACAGGCCAAGTTTGGCCGCATTCAACTGGAAACCCTGGTACTGGAAGAGAATCTGCACGGCCGCTACTTTCTGCAGCAACACGGCTTTCAGGAGGCAGAGCGCATATTCAATGCGGTCGCCGGTCAGGAGGAGATCACCATGCACTGCCGTGTTGCCTGACCACCGCTGCGGCGGTGGGCTGAAATTTCACACACGGGGCCACACAAAAAAAGCCCGCTCGATACAAACCGGGCGGGCTTTGTGGTTGGCGGAATCGCTTAAACGTCGAGGTTTTCCACCGAGAGCGCGTTGCTCTCGATAAACTCCCGGCGTGGCTCCACCTGGTCACCCATCAATGTGGTAAAGATCTGGTCGGCAGCAATCGCATCTTCCACGGTTACCTGCAACATGCGGCGGGTTTCCGGGTTCATGGTGGTATCCCAAAGCTGCTCCGGGTTCATTTCACCCAGACCCTTGTAGCGCTGGATGCTGTAGCCGCGGCGACTTTCATTCATCAACCAGGCAAGCGCCTCCGGGAAACTGCTTACCGGCTGCTGCTTCTCTCCCCGCTGAATGTACGCACCTTCCTCGAGAAGGTCCTGCATTTTCTCGCCCAAATGGCAGATGGCGCGATATTCAGCAGAATCAAAGAATTCATGGCTGACGGTATAGCGACTGCTCACACCGTGCGCGACGATATCAATGGTCGGCAGGAACAGGTTGCGCTCACTGTCTTCGGAAGCTGTCACCACATGGCGGCGGCCACCACCCTCACCCTGCTCCTCGAGCAATGTGTGCAGCTTCTGGGCCCAATCAGTCACAGTCTCTTTTGACTGAAGGTCTTCGCGCTGCAAGCTCGGTAGGTACACCATGCTCTGCAGGACTTCTTTCGGGTACAGGCGCGACAGACGGTCAATGGTTGCCATGACCGACCGGTACTCTTTCACCAGGGATTCTAATGCGGTACCGGACAGGCCCGGCGCTTCCGGATTCACATACAGGGTTGCACTCTCCAGCGCGGCGTTGGTGAGGAACTGGGTCAGTGCCGCCTCGTCTTTGAGGTATTGCTCCTGCTTACCCTTGCCGATTTTGTACAGTGGCGGCTGGGCGATAAAGATGTGTCCGCGCTCGATCAGCTCTGGCATTTGACGGAAGAAGAAGGTGAGCAACAGGGTACGAATGTGCGCACCATCCACGTCGGCGTCCGTCATGATGATGATGGAGTGATAACGCAGCTTATCCGGATTGAATTCGCTTTTGCCAATGCCGCAGCCGAGGGCGGTAATCAGGGTACCGACTTCCGCACTGGACAGCATCTTGTCGAAGCGCGCTTTCTCTACGTTAAGGATCTTGCCCTTCAGCGGCAGGATTGCCTGGGTACGACGGTCACGGCCCTGTTTCGCAGAGCCACCGGCCGAGTCACCCTCCACCAGGTAGATTTCAGACAATGCCGGGTCTTTTTGCTGGCAGTCCGCCAGTTTGCCCGGCAGGCCGGCGATATCCAGTGCGCCCTTACGGCGGGTCATCTCACGGGCCTTGCGTGCCGCTTCCCGAGCCCGTGCCGCGTCGATCATCTTGCCGACCACCGCTTTGGCTTCCTGGGGATTTTCCAGCAGGTAGTCATTGAAAGAGTGGCCCATTTCCTGCTCGACCGCCGGCTTCACTTCGGAGGAAACGAGCTTGTCCTTGGTCTGGGAGGAAAACTTCGGGTCCGGGACTTTGACAGAAATAATCGCGGTCAGGCCTTCGCGCGCGTCGTCACCAGTGGTGCTGACCTTGTCTTTTTTGCCAACGCCCTCTTTTTCAATGTAGTTATTGAGGCCTCGGGTTAGCGCCGCGCGGAAGCCGGCCAGGTGGGTACCGCCGTCGCGCTGGGGAATATTGTTGGTGTAGCAGTAAATATTCTCCTGGAAGGAGTCGTTCCACTGCAGGGCGACCTCGACGGCGATGCCGTCTTCACGCTGGTTCTGGAAGTGCAGAACCTTGTTGATCGGCGTCTTGTTCTGGTTCAGAAATTCAACAAACGCTCGCAGGCCACCTTCGTACTCGTACACTTCTTCCTTACCGGAGCGCTCGTCACGCAGCACGATCCGTACGCCGGAATTCAGGAACGACAGTTCCCGCAGGCGCTTGGCGAGCTGCTCGAAATGAAACTCGATATTGGTAAAAGTATCGGCGGATGGCTTGAAGTGCACTGCGGTGCCGCTGGTTTCGGTGTCACCAACGATGGCCAGTGGAGCATCCGGTACGCCGTGGCGGTAGATCTGCTCGTGAATCTTGCCACCGCGGCGGATGGTGAGCTTCAACTCTTCAGACAGAGCATTCACCACGGAAACACCAACGCCGTGGAGGCCACCGGAGACTTTGTAGGTATTGTCATCGAACTTACCCCCGGCGTGGAGTACGGTCATGATGACTTCGGCAGCGGATACGCCCTCTTCTTCATGTATTTCAGTGGGAATGCCGCGGCCATTATCGGAAACACTGACCGACTCATCCGGATGAATGGTCACGCGGATTTCGTCGCAATGGCCCGCCAATGCCTCGTCAATCGAGTTATCCACCACCTCAAAAACCATGTGGTGCAGGCCCGTACCGTCATCCGTATCGCCGATATACATTCCGGGGCGCTTGCGCACCGCATCCAGGCCTTTCAGTACCTTGATGCTACTGGAATCGTAATTATTCTCTTGCGACATTCTGTTGCTCCATTAACGCCGGCGCTGACCGCCAGGCCTTCTCTTCTGAGTATCAATTTTTTGTAGGACCGCGAGCCAAGTTGTCAAAGCTCAATCCCAGCTTCGCTCACACTGCCATGTTCCACGTGGAACATCTTTGGTTCGCACCACGGTGCAGGCAGCTTGAGCCACGGCTGTGCCGTGACCGAGTGATCGATCCCGGTAACAAGCACCTGACTGGCACATTCGCTAATCCAGCGAGCAAAAAGCGCCTGATTCCCTGCATCAAGCTCCGACGGAAGATCGTCCACCAGGAACACTGGCCGCTGTGCACCGCCAACGGCCGCCGCCATTGCGGTTCGCAGCGCGCACACCGCCATCTTTTGTTGCCCCCGGGAAAGAACTGAATGGGCCGGCTGTCCGTGGATAACAAAGCGGATATCTGCACGGTGCGGGCCCGCACGGGTAAAGACCTGCGATATATCCCCCTCCAGCGCGTGATCCAGCGCTTTGCGCAGCGACAAATCCTTCTTCCAGCCGCTTCGATACTGGATATCCAGATCACCGAATACTGCAACCGGTAGATCCTCCAGACGCTCCCTGAACAGGCCGTACAGCGTCTCAAAAACCGCTCTACGCATTGCGTCTACTATCTCACCACTTCGGACCAGCTGGAGCTCCCAGGGGGCCAGCAAGTTGTGGTCGATTTTACCACGACGAAGCAATGCATTGCGCTGCTTTAGGGCGCTTTGATAAGCCTTCCAGTGCCCCGCGAACGAATGTTCCACGTGGAACACTGTCCAGTCCAGTAGCTGCCTGCGAACCCCAGGGCCCCCATCCAGAGCGGCGAAGCTCTCACTATCAATTACCTGCAGCGGCAAGGAAGCCGCCAGCTGGGAGCTGCTCTCCGCAGCGGCCTGATTTACGCGAATGCGCCCCTGACCATCACGACGCTTCTCAACCCCGAGGGTGCTGCCACCTTCCAACCGGCCGAAAACCGCAAGGGAGTCCGAATGGTATTGGATAACCCCCTGACTTTGCCGCGAGCGAAAAGATCGACCGGTACCCAGCATGTGTACCGCCTCCAGCAACGACGTTTTACCGCTACCGTTAGCGCCGCAAAACAGCACCACCGCCGCCCCAAGCGCGAGGTCCGCCTCCGTAATATTGCGAAAGCTCTTGAGCGCCACCCGGGTCAAAGCCAAAACAGCCACCCCGCCACGGGCAAACCGCCCATACGAAAAGACCGCCACCCCAGCGGGATGACGGTCTCAACCAATCGCGAAAAGCCAAAGAGAGGTGAATTCAAAGCCTCAGCACCGAACAACCGAGTGATTCTGGGGGCTGCCGATTACAGACGCATCGGCATAATGACATACACGGAATCGCCCTCTTCCGGCTGCTGCAGCAAGGCACTGCTGTTAGCGTCACCAAGACCGATACGAATCTGATCACTGTGAATGGCCGCAGTCACGTCCAGCAGGTAGCCCACGTTAAACCCGATCTCCAGGGGGTCTCCGTGATAATCCACCACCAACTGCTCTTCCGCTTCTTCCTGCTCTGGGTTGTTCGCCACGATCTGCAACAGCCCCTCAGACAGCTGCAACCGTACACCGCGGTACTTCTCATTGGACAGAATCGCCGCGCGCTGGAACGCCTGACGCAGGGCGAGACGATCGGCAAACACCTCATTGCCTGCGCCACGCGGCAGCACGCGCTCATAATCCGGGAACTTGCCATCTACGAGCTTGGAGGTGAACGTAAAAGGACCGCTGTTTACCCGAATATGGTTATTGCCAAGCACCACTTCCGCACTCGCGTCGGTATCTTCCAGCAGGCGACCCAACTCCAGCACACCCTTGCGCGGCACAATCGCCTGAACCGGGCTCTCAACGTTCAGGCCGGGCGCGTCGCGGTCACACAGTGCCAGGCGGTGGCCATCGGTGGCCACGGCGCGAAGCTGCTGCGGCCGACACTCCAGCAGCAGACCGTTCAGATAGTAGCGCACGTCCTGCTGGGCCATGGCAAACCCGGTGGCCTCGATCAGGCGGCGAATTTCACGCTGGGAAATTGTGAAGCGACTCTGCGCGGTGGTTTCCTCCTGGTTGGGGAAATCACTGGCCGGCAGCGTCGACAGCTGAAAGCGGCTGCGACCACTGCGCAGCACCAGGCGCTCGCCATCGCGCTCGAACTTCAGCTCGGCGCCGTCTGGCAGGGAACGACAGATATCCAGTAGCTTGCGCGCGGGCACTGTAACCTCGCCTTCGAGCTCGGCGGGCTGCTCAAGCTGCAGGCGGCCGACAATCTCTACCTCGAGATCGGTACCGGTCAGGGAAAGCTCCTGCCCCTGCAGCTGCATCAGAACATTTGCCAGTACGGGCAATGTCTGGCGCTTCTCTACCACGCCCGCCACCAGTTGCAGCGGTTTTACCAGGGCATCGCGACTTACGCTGAATTTCATAATTATTGCCTTGATCTCAGTTAGGTCATTCTTGTTCTACGCGGCACAGGGAAACCCAAATGCAGCAAAAATTCTTTTAATATCAACGACTTCAGGTGGTCAGCGAGCGGGTCAGCAGGCGCACATCCTCGCGGATATCCCCGTCCGACTCCTGCAACTCCTTGATCTTCCGACAGGCATGCAACACCGTCGTATGATCACGCCCACCAAACGCATCGCCAATTTCGGGCAGGCTGTGATTGGTCAGCTCTTTCGCCAGCGACATGGCCACCTGCCGTGGGCGCGCCACCGAACGGCTGCGACGCTTGGAAAGCAGGTCCGCCACCTTGATCTTGTAGTACTCCGCTACCACGCGCTGGATATTATCCACGCTCACCAGACGATCCTGCAGCGCCAGCAAATCCTTCAGCGCCTCGCGCACCAGAATATCGTCAATGGGGCGACCGGTGAACTGTGCGTTCGCGATGACACGGCGCAGCGCGCCTTCCAGCTCGCGTACGTTCGAGCGAATACGCTGGGCGATAAAGAAGGCCGAATCATGGGGCAGATCGACTCCGACCTGCTCCGCCTTCTTCATCAGAATGGCGACGCGGGTTTCCAGCTCCGGCGGCTCTACCGCCACCGTTAGCCCCCAGCCGAAGCGCGACTTGAGCCGCTCTTCCAGACCGTCGATTTCCTTGGGATAGCGGTCACAGGTAAGGATGATCTGCTGACCACCTTCCAACAGTGCGTTAAAGGTATGGAAAAACTCTTCCTGGGAGCGCTCTTTACCGGCAAAAAACTGGATATCATCAATCAGCAACGCATCCACCGAACGGTAATAGCGCTTGAAATCACTGATCGCATTCAGCTGCAGCGCCTTCACCATATCGGCAACGAAGCGCTCTGAATGCAGATACACAACCTTCGCATTGGGGTTGCGATCGACCAGCGCGTTACCCACAGCGTGCATCAAGTGCGTTTTACCCAGCCCCACACCGCCATAAATAAACAACGGG
Organism: Microbulbifer sp. Q7; assembly: GCF_001639145.1. Classification (NCBI taxonomy): domain Bacteria; kingdom Pseudomonadati; phylum Pseudomonadota; class Gammaproteobacteria; order Cellvibrionales; family Microbulbiferaceae; genus Microbulbifer; species Microbulbifer sp. Q7. Next base: position 453,685 of record NZ_LROY01000001.1, read on the forward strand.
TTATAGGCGCCACCGGGGTTATCTGCAATTTGCTGCGCTGCTGCAAGCCCCAGCTGGTTGGACTTACCCTCCACGAACGACGCAAAGGTAAAGCCCCGGTTGAGGGCACTACCGTGCTTGATCGCACCCTCTACCTCGACCTTGCGTTGCACCCCTGGACCATTACTCTGCGCGCTGGGAGCGATCATCTCCCGGTTGGAATGCAGATCCGCCGGTAACCGCTCCGCCGGCGTCAACGCGTCAACGCCCGCCTCCTCAGCAGCGAGATTGTGCGCCTCCGGCGAGGTCCGCGCATTGGCGGCACCGTGGGGACGCGGCGCAACATTTGCCGTGCCGCCAAATCCGCCGCCATGCGCCGACATCGAAGAATCACCGGGATGCGTGGACGCAACAGGGCCGCCCCCAAAGCCACCACCAGCACCGGCAGAACCGGCCGTGCGCTGCGCTGCCGCCGCAGAAGGGCGCTGGTACCCCGTGTACTGCGGCGCGGATTCCCCAGCGCCCAGGTTGCGGCGAAAACGTGAAGTACGGCGATCCAGTGCAACCACCTCAACGGGCACAGAGCGCCCGGCAAACTGTTGCACCAGCTCACGAATACGATCGAGAAACTTGTCGCTTACCCAATTGAGAATAAAGCGGTTGGGCGCCACCAGACGCAGCTCATTTTCAGAACTGTCGTCACTGACGCGCAGCGGCCTAATCCAGGTGCTGAACTGCTGCGGTGGCAGCTCATCCTGCAAACAAGCGGCGCACTGCTTCCAAACGGAATCAGACAAGGAACCCCCTAAAAGACGGATCAAGGTGCGACTACGCCCAAAAGTGTGTCAGCAAATTGCTGCCCCCAAAACACCGGGCTGCACCTTAAAAGAAGGGCGACAGTATATCCCCTGCCCCGCAGGTTATCCACAAATACACCTTGATTGGGGACAACTTTTTCCAAGGAAAGCCGTGTAATATCAACCACTTGAGCATAAATTAACCGAACAACGGGTCAGCAAATCTGCAACTTATCCACAGCAACCTGTGGATACCTTGGGGTAAACCGGTGCACTCTCTCCGATAGCCCTGACAATACAAGGACTTGAAGAAATGGCGTGAATAACCTCGTTAGAGGCGAACGGTTTCACTAGCACCCGGGAAGGACAACATCACGAGAAACCACCCTATAAAGAGAAGCAAGAGCGCACTCGGGCCGGCATCCCGCCAACCGTCGCCACCGACAACAATTAACCGGACGGAATGCACGCGCCCCGTTGCGTTGGCTGGTTTCTTTCTATACAATCCGCCGCCTTCGCAGCGCATAGCCTGCTCCGAAGTATGCCCACAAGGGCACGCCGCAACGGGCTATTGCCGCAAGCGGTAAAGAATTACGCAAACTCCAGGACACAACTCCGGGACATAACTCCAGGTAGTAAAACCATGAAACGTACATTTCAGCCCAGCAACTTGAAGCGCAAGCGCAACCACGGCTTCCGTGCCCGTATGGCCACCAAGAACGGCCGCAAAATTCTGGCTCGTCGTCGCGCCAAAGGCCGTAAGGTTCTGTGCGCCTAAGATTGCCGCTCTGCGAGCAACCTTATACTTGCCACTGAATCGTTATGCAGTGCCCACGCAGCGACTTCGCATTCGCCAAGCCGCTGCGGCTGCTCAATGCGGCGCAGTATCGCGCCGTTTTTGATTCCGCGCCGGTTCGCGCCGCGCAACCCCAGTTTCTGATCCTCGCCCGCCCCAACGACCTAGGCCATCCTCGGCTCGGTCTTGTCATCGCCAAAAAACACGTCCGCAACGCTACCGACCGCAATCGGATCAAACGCATTGCCCGCGAGACCTTTCGCCTGCGACAACACACACTGTTTCCTCTGGATGCGGTGGTACTCGCGCGCGCCGGCGCCGGAGAACTCGACAACGCCGCACTGGCGAAAATTTTTGACAAGCTGTGGCGAAAACTGGATCAGCGTGCGCGCAACCCCCAGCCCGACAACGGCGGGACCCGCCCCCAGCGCGGGAAGAAGAAGCGCAGCACGGGAAGCCGCCCACAAAAGGCCCCGGGGCCAGGGAAGCAGCAGTGAACTGGCTGGCCATCAAGCTGATTCATCTCTACCGGCTGGTCGCCAGCCCCTGGGTTGGCAACCAGTGCCGGTTCTATCCGACCTGCTCCCGTTATGCGGAAGATGCATTAAAAACACATGGATTCTGCAAGGGGGGTTATTTAACCCTGCGCCGCCTTATAAAATGCCATCCTTGGCATCCCGGCGGCCTGGACCACGTCCCCCCCGCCCCTGCACAATCGAAAACTCCGGCGGCCGACGAAAACCCGCCACCGCAATAAGGCTATCGAAATAATGGATTGGCAACGCTATACGTTGGTCGGCGGCATCGCCGCGGTACTCCTGGCACTGGTCTACCAGTGGAATGCTTTCAAGGAGCAGCACGCCCCTGCCCTCGATCAAAAAACCGTGGTGCACCAGCAGGCTACCGATTCCGCAACTCTGCCCAGCAGCGAGGTCCAAGCCAGCGCGACAACCGGCGACCTGCCGGAAGGCGCAGTGCCCGAGGTGGGCGCCCCTGCCCAGCCCAAGCTGATCCGCGTCGATACCGATACCCTGAGCCTGCTGATCGACCCGAATGGCGGCGACATCGTCAAGGTAGCCCTGCGCGACTATTACGAAAAAATCGATACGCCGGACCGCCCGCTGATTCTTCTCAACCAGACCCGCAGCCACACCTATGTTGCCAAAAGTGGTCTGGTAGGCGGGCAAGGTAATTGCTCTGCCGGCCGCCCCGCCTTCTCCAGCGACGCCAGCGAATATGCCCTGCAGGAAGGGAAAGACTCACTCATCGTCGACCTCAAGCAGACCCAGAACGGGATCGGCTTCACCAAGCGTTTCACTTTCACCCGCAGCGAATACCTGATCGATATCGCCTACCTGGTGGATAACGGTCGCAGCAAGCCGCTGCTCGCCGGTATCTGTGGCGAGATTGTGCGCGACAGCCTGGAGCCCCCGGTCGATGTGGGCATCGGTATGGCCCCGTTCCTCGGTGCCGCGCTGCACACCAGTGATGAAAATTATTACAAGCAGGACTTCGAGGACATCGCCAAGAAACCGACCACCGAATCCATCACCGGTGGCTGGGTAGCGATGGTGCAGCACTACTTCCTCAGCGCCTGGGTACCCAACCAGGAAGAGCGCAATACCTTTACCCTGCAGCCGATCGGTAACGGCCTGTACAGCATGGGCTTCACCAGCCCGCAGCTGCGCATCGAGCCGGGCCAGCAGGGCACGGTTGCCACCTCCTTCTACGCAGGGCCGAAAGACGTCTATCGCCTGGAAGAGATCTCTCCCTACCTGGACCTGACCGTCGACTACGGCTGGCTCTGGTGGCTCGCCAAGCCCATGTTCCGCGTACTGAACTGGATCCACGAACACATCGTGGATAACTGGGGCTGGTCCATCATTCTGCTCACGGTATTTATCAAGGCACTGCTGTATCCGCTTTCGGCGGCGGGCCTGAAATCCATGGCGCGGATGCGCAAGTTTGCCCCGCAGATGAAAAAGCTGCAGGAGCAGTACAAAGACAACCGCCAGAAGCTGGCGGAAGAAACCATGAAGCTGTACCGCCGGGAGAAAATCAATCCGGTGGGGGGCTGCCTGCCGATCCTGCTGCAGATGCCGGTCTTTATCGGCCTCTACTGGATGCTGATGGAAACCGTCGAGCTGCGCCACGCGCCCTGGATCGGCTGGATTCATGACCTGTCGGTAAAAGACCCCTACTTCCTCCTGCCAGTGGTCATGGGCGCCTCCATGTGGCTGATGCAAAAACTGCAGCCCCAGCCCACGGATCCGACCCAGGCGAAGATCATGCAGCTGATGCCAATCATGATGACTTTCTTCTTCCTGTGGTTCCCGGCCGGCCTGGTTCTGTACTGGATTGCGAACAACCTGATCTCAATCGCCCAAACCTGGTTTATCAACAAACAGGTCGAGGCGGCGAGTAAATAGTTAGGCATCAAACCCGCTAACGGGCGGCGAGCCACCGGGTGGAAGGTTTTGAAACCGCTGTAAATACATCCCTGTACGCTGCGTCGGCGACGTCCCTGTCGCCGACGCTTTCAAAACCTTCCACCCGGCGCCTCGCCTTCGCACTCACTTCTGTACTTCGATTCGAAACATGGGCCGCAGCAAGCGGCCCTTCTTTTATGTCAACGAAACCCCTGAAACCCGGATAGACTCAAAACATGTCCCAGCAAAGCCTCAGCAAAGACACAATTGCCGCCGTCGCCACCCCACCGGGCCGTGGTGGTATCGGCGTGATCCGTCTATCCGGACCAAGGGCACTTGAGATTGGTGAACAGCTGGCTGGCAAAACCTTCAAACCCCGGTTTGCCCACTACTGCAATTTCACCCACGAGGAACAGCTGCTCGACCAGGGTCTGGCACTGTTTTTCCCCGGCCCAAACTCCTTCACCGGTGAAGACGTGGTGGAACTACAGGGTCACGGTGGCCCGGTTATCCTCGACACACTGATGTCCGCACTGCTCGATCTGGGCGCACGCCAGGCGCGGCCGGGCGAGTTTTCCGAGCGCGCCTTTCTCAATGACAAGATGGATTTGGCGCAAGCGGAGGCCATTGCCGACCTGATCGACGCCGGCAGTGCCCAGGCCGCACAGAATGCCCTGCGATCGCTGCAGGGGGTTTTCTCCGAAAAAATCGAAGATTTGGCGACCAAACTGACCCATTTGCGTATCTACGTCGAAGCATCGATCGATTTTCCGGAAGAAGAAATCGATTTTCTTGCCGACGGCAAGGTGGCGGCGGATGTGGAAGCGCTGCTGGCCCAGCTGGACGTCGTGGAAACCCAGGCACGCCAGGGAACCATCCTGCGCGAGGGTATGCAGGTGGCCATCGCCGGCAAACCGAATGCGGGCAAGTCGAGCCTGCTGAATGCACTGGCCGGCAAGGACACCGCGATTGTGACCGACATCGCCGGTACCACCCGGGACGTTCTGCGGGAGCACATCCATATCGATGGCATGCCATTGCACGTTGCCGACACCGCCGGCCTGCGGGAATCCCCGGATCAGGTAGAGCAGATCGGCATGCAGCGGGCCTGGGACGAAATCCGCCACGCGGACCGGGTGCTGCTGGTGGTCGATGCCGCCGAACTCCAGGATCTGGATCCGGACCGCGCCTGGCCGGACTTCACCCGGCAGCTGCCCGACCCGGAAAAGCTGACCCTGGTGGTCAACAAGATCGACCTAACCGAATACACCGCCGGGTTGCAGGCACACAGTGATGGGGTTCCGGTGGTCGCCATCAGCGCCAAAACAGGCGCCGGCATCAACGATCTGAAGCAGCACCTGAAGCAGTGCATGGGCTACCACGCCGGCAACGAAGGCACCTTCAGCGCCCGACGACGCCATCTGGATGCCCTGGCCCGTGCGCGAGCGTTCATCGTGGCGGGGCAGGCGCAGCTGAATGCCAGCGGCGCGGGGGAATTACTGGCGGAAGACCTGCGTCAGGCGCAGCAGGCGCTGGGGGAAATCACCGGCGCCATGACCGCCGACGAACTGCTGGGCAAAATTTTTGGCAGCTTCTGTATCGGCAAATAAGACTCCGCTAAAGCGGCATATCGTGCACGGTGGGAAGGGCCACCAACGGTAAAAGCGGTCTCAGGCAAAACTGAGGGTCGCGGTTGTGCCCGTGCCCTCCTCACTGGCCAGCGATATCCGCCAGCCATTTTGTTCACACAGGCGCTTCACAATCGCCAGGCCGACTCCGTACCCGGCGCGCGAATGCTCACCACCGCGCACGTGTGGCTCGTAGATACTGGCCAGTTTTTCCTCGCTGATGCCACGGCCACTGTCGATCACCTGTACCCGGGTCTCGCCGATCTTCACAGACACTTGGCCGCGATCGGTATAGTTCACCGCGTTGCGAATCAAGTTGCCCACCAGGATCGAGACCACGCGCTTGTTCGCGTGTACCGACGGGCAGGTGCCACACTCCAGCTCTACAGCAATGCCCTTTTGCTCGGCCAACGACGTAATCCCCTCCAGCTCCCGCGCCGCCAAATCACAGATATCCACCGGTTCTGTCCGCAGGCCGCCATCCTGCTCGCGGGAGAGCGCCAGGAACGCGTCGATCAACTCCTGCATATCGTGGCAGGCGCGCTGGATGCGATCGACCAGTTTGCTGTCCTGGTCCGAGAGCTCCTCCTTCGCCGCAAGCAGTTCTGCCGACATGGCAATCACTGTGATCGGTGTGCGCAATTCATGGCTGGCGTCGCGGGTGAAGGCCCGCTCCCGGTCGACAAAGCGTGCAATCCGGCTGCGGTAATGCTCTATGGCATCCACCAGCATGGCCACCTCGGTATCCAGGCTCGGCGGCAGCAGATCCGTCAGGTCCGACGCGCCCTTTTCCTCCGGCAGCGTCTTCATGATGCGCGCCAATTCGATGGTCGGGGAGACCGCGCGCCGCGCGCGCAGGTAGCTGAACCACAACACCAGGTACAGCAGCGACAACACCACCGCCAGCGGAACCAGCCCGTACAGCGAAATCAGGCTCTCAACCCCGGAACGGTTGAAAAACAGAAACATGCGCTGGTCGCCACGGGAGCTCACATACAGGGAGTTGAAAACATCCGCGTGTACTTCGTGGTAGCCATCCGCAATGCCCGCTTCCATTTGCCAGGGGAACTTCGCCTGGTCGCGGGGAAACAGGTAGCCGCGGAGATTAAGAGAGTTGGAGAGCTGCACCGAGGGGTCTTCCTCAACCAGCTGCCAGTAATGCGCGGTTTCCCGCTCCAGGGCTTCCTGCACCAGGAAATGCGACAGCAGCCAGTTGGTCAGCAGGATGCCGAGTATGACGGCAACGCCGATTAACAGCCCCTGCAGCACAAAGGTGCGCAGAATCTTGTCCTGCAGGCGATTATTGCTCATCGCACACCACCAGCTGATAACCACTGCCGGGGTGGTTCAGGATCATGCTACGGGAAAAGGGTTTGTCGACCTTCTTGCGCAGGCTGTACATATGGCTGCGCAGGGTGTCACTGTCTGGCAGGACATCCCCCCAAACCTTGCGCTCCAGCTCCGCGCGGCTCATCACTGCAGGGGAGCTGCGCATCAGCACTTCGAGCAAGCGCAGCCCGGTGGGAGGCAGCCGGATATCTCGCCCCTCCCGCTGCACCTGCAGGGTGCTCTTGTCGAGCACCAGATCTCCCACCACCAGTTTTTCCCGCGTCACTTCAGAGCGGTTGCGACGTAACTGCGCATTCACCCGTGCCGCCAGTTCGCGTATGGCGAACGGTTTGACCAAATAATCATCGGCGCCTGCGTTGAGCCCGGCAATTTTCTCATCCAGCGTATCGCGGGCGGTCAACATTATGATGGGTGTGTCGAGTTTGGCCTGCTCGCGGATTGCCCGACAAATATCCAGCCCGTCGATACCGGGCAGCGATAGATCCAGCACAATCAGGTCCACCGGCTTGGTGGTTGCCAAGTGCAGACCGGTGACGCCGTCCGCGGCGTAATCCACCACAAAGCCCCGTCCTTCAAGGTACGACGCGATCATTTCCGCAATATCGCGATGGTCCTCTATGAGCAAAACCGTGCCAGTTGTGTGCATCACCGCTGCCCCCGCAAGATTGCCAAAAACGAAAAAGCGGGCCCATCACAGGCCCGCGCGCAATGCTCGAAAATACTACGAAAATTAGTTGGTGAGTACTACGACACCAAAGTCTGCTACGTCGCCACCCTGCTCGCTGGGGCCGTATGCCAGAACATTGGCAACCACTCCACCGCCGAGCTCGAAGTTCTCTACGTTGATCGCCGCCATCCCGCCGGCGACCACACGAATATCGTAGGCACCGGGCGCGACGGTCACATACTCCGTGATCTCACCAAACGCGAAGTCATCCAGCAAAGGTGCACCGGCGAGGCCACCTTCCACATCCATGACGGTAAACTCGCCAGCAGGGGTCACAAACACATCGACCGCACCGGCTGCCGGGGCACCATGGATCACTTTGACGGAGGCTTCGGTCGCCACTGAGCGGTTGGCGTCGGCGGTGGCAAGCAGGCCAAAGGCCGGGGAGCCGAGTACACGGCCGGCTGCAATTACGGTGTACTCGGTACCCGCTTCGACTGCAATCTCACCCGAGGTAAATACGCTGTCGCCCAACATATCGGTGTCAGGCGCGACATCAAACACGTAGCTGGCCGCTGGCACACCGGTATAGGCGCTCTCACCGGGGAACTGGTCCAGGTAATTGAAACCGGGGATCAACTCGACGGGATCCATACCCAGTACTTCACTGGTGGCAAAAACCTCAACATTACCGCTGGCAACACCTGCAGACATGACCGCGGCATTGGCATCCGGCGACAAGTGCAGCACGCGCACGCCCGCATTGGTGTCGACGTCGATCAATTCAACAGATTCGCCCTGTTCGGTGGTCACCAGTAATTTCACCGGTGATGCTGCGGCCTCTGTACTGTTTTCCGCGGCAATAGCGGTCACCAGCAGCTTTTGGCCAGCGAAACCGGTGAGATCCACCGTGCCGGAGTCGTACACCACCTCATCTTCAACACCCACCCGAATGCGCACCGGCTCCGCGGTCACCACGCCGGCATCAATCGACTCGCCGAACTCAAAGGCGAAAGCCGCTGAGAGGCTGGCGAAATCATCTTCCGGCGCACTGAGGTAAACATCCACCCGCGGCGCATCGGGCGCTGCGTGGGTCACGGTAAGTGCAACCTCGTTATCTGCGGGATCTGTCGCCGATTCAGTGACGACGAGAGGCGCAATCTCTGCAACATTGCCCACAGCGATCACAGTGGGACGAGCGTTCTCTTCTAGACTGAAGCCTGCCACCTCAATCACGCTGAGGTTGCCGCCCGGGGCAATCCCTTCGACGGCGATGTCGTAACTGCCCGCATCCAGTTCGGCGAAACCGCTGGTCTCGGCGTAGTCCAACCCCTCGATTGCCACGCTGCCGTTGAGCAACACATTTACGGCAGGCGCATCCGGTGAAGCGTGCACGACCTGGATGAAGCCACTGGCTGCTGGCTCCTCTACTGCCGGCGGGAACTGCAGTACGTTGTCATTGCCGTCATCCGAGCAACCAGCGATAAATGCCGCCAGTGGAAGTGCCACTGCCAGCTTCGAAACGATCCGTGAATTTGAAGTTTTCATGAGGCTCTCCTGTTGTGTAGTGCCACGATACTGGCCGGCACCACATCAGAAGCGCGTCAAAAGGGCGTGAAAATTGTGTGAACGCGGGAAGCCCAGGCAACCGCTCCCCAAGCAAAACACAGGAGTTGCTCACAGAAATCCACAAGGTTATCCAGATAGACCCCTCATCCAAGGTCCGCACACAACAAATTATCCCGAAAACACACAGACTTATGCACAGAGGCCCCGTTCAAGGTGTGGAAATTCCCCAATGTGGACAACGCACGGGGAAAAGGGCCTCAAAAACCGGTACGAAACCGGGGACAAGTGAGGCGTCGGCCGGAAACAGCCAAAGTTATCCCGTCTGTCCACAGTGCTCTACCGGGGTTGTACCCCCGCAAAAGCAGGGGTTTATAGGGTACTTATCATCAACGTAAGCCATTGTTTTACAAAAGATTTTTCCAGATATACATAAAAACACCCCCCCTATATAACAACATTAAATACAAACACGTACTTATACGTAAGGTATGTATAACTTTATTTATTTAGAAAGAAGAAAGCGGAAAACGAAATTTCTAAATGCCGCTTTTTTGCACAGCTCAAGACCCCTATAATGTGCGGCCGAATTTTCCCATGGCCCGTTGTTTACCTGACTGACTAACCAAGCCAGGCCCGTATCCCGACGAGCTGGCACCAGAGCTGGACCCTATGGATTACCCCACACAGTACGATGTGATCGTGATTGGCGGCGGACACGCTGGCACCGAGGCGTGCCTGGCGGCGGCGCGCATGGGCAGCCGTACCCTGCTGTTGACCCACAACATCGAAACCCTGGGCCAGATGTCCTGTAACCCCGCCATCGGCGGCATCGGCAAGAGCCACCTGGTCAAGGAAGTTGATGCACTGGGGGGCGCGATGGCGACGGCCACGGATCTGGGGGGCATTCAGTTTCGCGTGCTCAATGCGCGCAAAGGCCCGGCCGTGCGCGCCACCCGCGCCCAGGCGGACCGCGCCCTGTACAAGGCAGCCATCCGCAACATCCTGGAAAACCAGCCCAATCTGGATATTTTCCAGCAGGCCGCCGATGACCTGATCGTCGAAAGTGACCGGGTCACTGGCGTTGTCACCAATGCCGGCTTGCGCTTCCGCGGCAAGACCGTGGTAATTACTGCGGGCACATTCCTTGGTGGTCGCATCCATATCGGCCTCGACAATCACGCCGGCGGCCGCGCCGGGGATCCGCCTTCGATTGCCCTCGCCGAACGCCTGCGCGCACTCCCGTTTCGCGTGGAGCGCCTGAAAACCGGCACCCCGCCGCGCATCGATGCGCGCTCGGTAGACTTTTCCGGGCTGGAAGAGCAGTGGGGCGACCAGCCGCTGCCGGTGATGTCGTATCTGGGGTCCCGCGAGCAGCATCCCCGCCAGGTGTGCTGCTGGATCACCCACACCAACGAAAACACCCACGACATCATTCGCGGCGGCCTCGATCGCTCGCCCATGTATTCCGGTGTGATCGAAGGCATTGGCCCGCGTTACTGCCCGTCTATCGAGGACAAGGTGCACCGCTTCGCGGACAAGAACAGCCACCAGATTTTCGTGGAACCTGAAGGGTTGACCACCAACGAGCTGTACCCCAACGGCATTTCCACCAGTCTGCCGTTTGACGTGCAGATGAGCCTGGTGCGCTCGATCAAGGGCTTCGAAAACGCGCATATCACTCGCCCCGGCTACGCCATCGAGTACGACTTCTTCGACCCCCGCGACCTGCTGCCGTCGCTGCAAACTAAATTTATTGCCGGCCTGTTCTTTGCTGGCCAGATCAACGGCACCACGGGCTACGAAGAGGCCGCCGCGCAGGGATTGCTGGCCGGCGCCAACGCAGCGCTGCAGGCGCAAGACAAAGACGCCTGGGCGCCCCGTCGCGACGAGGCCTACCTGGGCGTGCTGGTAGACGACCTGATCACCAGCGGCACCAAAGAGCCCTACCGCATGTTCACCAGCCGCGCGGAATACCGCCTGCTGCTGCGGGAAGACAACGCGGACCTGCGCCTGACCGAGAAAGGCCGGGAGTTGGGGTTGGTGGACGACGTCCGCTGGCAGGCCTTCTGCGAGAAGCGCGAAGCCATCGAGCGCGAACAGCAGCGCCTGAAAGAAACTTGGGTGCAGCCGGGAAGCGACGCGGCACAACGGGTCGAGCAAAAGCTGCCGCAACCCCTTGCCCGCGAGTACAGCCTGCAGGACCTGCTGAAGCGTCCGGAGCTCGCCTACCCGGATGTGGCCGGCCTCGTCGGCGACGCGGTTGCCGATGAGCGGGTGGCGGAACAGGTAGAAATCTCGGCCAAGTACGCCGGTTATATCGACCGCCAGCGGGACGATATCGAGCGGCTGCTAGCCTACGAGGACACGCCGCTGCCGGTGGACTTTGACTACTCTGCGGTCTCCGGTCTGTCCAACGAAGTCATCCAGAAATTGAGTGATGCCCGACCAGATACCCTCGCCCGCGCCGGCCGCGTGCCCGGGGTGACCCCCGCCGCGGTATCCCTGCTGCTGATCCAGCTGAAAAAGCGCGGCCTGTTAAGCCGCAAAAAGGTGGTGTGACGGTGATGGAGCAGTATCGCCCGCGCCTGCAGCAAGCGGCCGCGCAGATGGGATTGACGCTTGCCGGCGCGCAGCAGGACAAGCTGCTGGCGTACCTGGACCTGTTCGCCCGCTGGAATGCGGCCTACAACCTCTCGGCGGTACGCGACCCGTCCGAGATGCTCGAGCGGCATATCATCGACAGCCTGAGCGTGGTGAACCTGTGCGGCACCAGCTCCAGCGACCAGTCGCCCCTGATCGATGTGGGCTCCGGTGGTGGCTTGCCGGGGATTCCCCTCGCCATCGTCCACCCCGAGCGCCCGGTGAGCCTGCTCGACAGTAACGGCAAGAAGTCCCGTTTCCAGTTCCAGGTGGCCAGCCAGCTCAAGCTCGGCAATATCAACGTGGTGAACCAGAGAGTCGAGGCCTATCGACCGGATAGTCTCTACGCCGGTGTGGTATCCAGAGCGTTTGCCTCGTTGCAGGATATGGTTTCCGGGAGTGAGCATTTACTATCGCCGGGCGGCCGATTTTATGCGATGAAGGGCAAGATTCCGGAAGATGAGTTGAGTGCATTGCCAAAAGGGATTAAGGTCGAACAGCTACACACCCTGCAAGTGCCGGGCTGTGATGCCGAGCGCCATCTGATCGTCCTCGCGCGCGAGGGTTAAGCCCCTCACTGGCAGGGTGGCCTGTCGCGCGCACCATCTGGCGCGACCATTACTGAATTGAAAATTGACACCAGCGCACCGGGCCGATGTTCGCGAGTGCGCTTTTGCTGCCGCGCCTTCCGGTGAATCCGGCCTAGCGGCGAGCCCGGCAGGCCGCAGGAAAACGTGCCGCCGGGAATAACAGGACCAGAACCTTGAGCAAAATTTTTGCGGTAGCCAACCAGAAGGGTGGGGTCGGCAAAACCACGACCTGCGTCAACCTGTCCGCGTCTCTCGTTGCCAACAAGCGACGGGTGCTGCTGATCGACCTGGATCCCCAGGGGAACGCCACCATGGGTAGCGGTGTCGACAAGAGCGAACTACAGCTCTCCAGCTACGACGTGCTCGCCAGTCTGCTGCCACCACGCAAGGCCATCGTGCCCACAACCAGTGGCTACGACCTGATGCCGGCGAATATTGACCTGTCTGCCGCTGAAGTCGAACTGCTTGAAATGGACGGCCGCGAGTCCCGTTTGCGCCAGGCGCTCGAGCAGATCAGTGACGATTACGATTACATCATCATCGACTGCCCGCCCTCCCTCAACATGCTCACGGTGAATGCCCTGTGTGCTGCGGGCGGCGTACTGATCCCGATGCAGTGCGAGTACTACGCCCTCGAGGGACTTTCATCCCTCATCGACACCATCAACCAGGTGCAGCAGGCGGCGAACCCGAATCTCAAGATCGAGGGCATCCTGCGCACCATGTACGACCCGCGCAACAGCCTGACCAGTGACGTGTCGGACCAGCTCAACGAGTACTTCGGCGACCGCGTCTACCGCACCTGTATCCCGCGCAACGTGCGCCTGGCGGAAGCGCCCAGTTTCGGCAAGCCCGCGCTGGAGTACGACCGCAGCTCCAAGGGTGCCATTGCCTACCTCGCGCTGGCCGGTGAAATCACCCGTCGTCATGCCGCCGCCCACCAGAACAGCAGCAATTCAAACAGTGGCCCCCGCGCCGTCGCGGAAGCGGTTTAATACTGAGGTAGTACACGTATGGCCGGGAAACGCAAAGGCCTCGGGAAAGGGCTTTCCCACCTGATTAGCAACAATGCCAGTGAAGCCATAGCGGTGGCTTCCGGTGAGCGCAATGGCGATATCGTTGCGCGCGTCGACGGCGAACTGAGAGATCTCCCCATTGAATTCCTGCAGCGCGGCCGATACCAGCCGCGCCGGGATTTCCCGCAGGAATCCCTGCAGGAGCTGGCCGACTCCATCCGTGCCCAGGGCATCATGCAGCCGATCGTGGTGCGTCCGGTGGGGGAGCGCAAATACGAGATTATTGCCGGTGAACGGCGCTGGCGCGCCGCGCAGTTGGCGGAGCTCGACAAGGTACCGGCACTGATCCGTGAGGTGCCGGACGAAGCGGCCATTGCCATGGCGCTGATCGAGAACATCCAGCGGGAAGACCTCAATCCGGTGGAAGAGGCCAACGCCCTCAAGCGCCTGCAGGACGAGTTTGAGCTGACCCAGCAGCAGGTGGCGGAAGCCGTGGGCAAATCCCGCACCGCCGTGACCAACCTGTTGCGCCTGCTGAGTCTCACCGATGAAGTGCGCACCTTCCTCGAGCGCGGCGATATCGAAACCGGCCACGCCAAGGCCCTGCTGGGTCTGTCCGGCGACAGCCAGCGCGAAGCCGCCCGCCAGGTCGTTGATCGCGGACTGACCGTGCGTCAGGCGGAAGCCCTGGTGCGCTCGATTCAGGAGCAGGCGGGTAAGCCAAAACCGAAAAAGCCGGAAATCGACCCGAACATTCGACGCCTGAGTGAGCGTCTGGCAGAAAAAATCGGTGTGCCCGTTACCATCGATCACGGTGACAAAGGAGCCGGCAAGCTGGTGCTCAAGTACACCAGCCTGGACGAGCTCGACGGCATTCTCGCCCATTTGGGGTACAGCGAAGACTGAACCTCCCCCGCTGAAACCGTTACGGTTGCAACGTTTCCGTGAAAAGTGCGCCAAAACAGTGCGGTGTTTTGGCGCACTTTTTGTTTCACAGGGTGTCGTTTCACCGATGATTGTGAGTGTTTACTATCACCCTATCGTGTTGTGAAAGAACGCGAACACCACGCCAACAGACTAGATTTGCCAGTTGAACCGGCAGCCTGCTTCATACATAATTCGCACGCCCAATTTTTGGGCGGAAAAGTATATTTTTGGCCGGCCCGTTCCCGCCTATGCGTAATCCCCCGGTAGTCAAGATTTCGCTGATCCAGCTGGCAGTTTTGGTGCTTGCTGTGCTGGCGCTCGAACTGACCCTGGGGCGGGTGATCGCACTTTCCGCCCTGCTCGGTGGCATCCTGAGTGTGCTGCCCAATCTGTATTTCGGCCTGCGCGCCTTCGAGCTACTGGGCCCCAACCGCGGCAAGATTCGCGGTGCGCGCGCAAGCCAGCGAGCGGTAGGGAGTTTCTACCGCGCCGAAACCGGCAAGTTCGTGATGACCCTGGTGGGGTTCGCGACGGTGTTCGCCAGCGTGAAAACGCTGAACCCCGCGGTGCTGTTTATCAGCTACGGCTTGTGCGTGATTTTGCAATGGATTCTCGTGGCCCGACTGCAGCCCAAATAGTTGCGGGGGCCGGGATGCCTCAACAGTGACTGCGCCGACAGAGTGATGCCGAAACAAAGACGGCTGCGCAGTGAGGGATTCCACGAAGCAGATTTTTTATCTTAGAACGTGTTGAGGAATTATGGCTGCCGAACAAACCGCGACGGGGTATATCCAGCACCACCTGCAAAATCTGGCGTACGGTAAACTTCCCGCGGGTTACACCCGTGCCGACGGAACCGTGCTCCCCGAATCCACCTGGACCATTGCGCACAGCAGCCAGGAAGCCGCCGATATGGGCTTCTGGGCCGTGCACCTAGACACCCTCGGGTGGTCCATTGGTCTCGGTATGCTCTTCTGCTTCCTGTTCGCGCGCGCCGCGAAAAAAGCCACCGCTGGTGTGCCCACTGGCTTCCAGAGCTTTGTGGAAGTGATTGTCGACTTCATCGACAAGACCGTGAAAGACACCTTCCCCCACCGCAACAGCATGGTCGCCCCCATGGCGCTGACCATCTTTGTGTGGGTCTTCCTGATGAACCTGATGGACCTGGTACCCGTTGACTGGCTGCCTATGGCCTACGCCCAGGGCGTGTCTGCCCTCACCGGCGCCGACCCGCACCACGTCTACTTCAAGGTTGTACCCACCACTGATCTGAACGCCACCCTGGGTATGGCGCTGGCGGTGTTCGCGCTGATGATTTTCTTCAGCGTGCGCGAGAAGGGCCTGATGGGCTTCGTGAAAGAGCTGACCCTGCACCCCTTCCACTCCGGCAAGTGGTACATCGATATCTTCCTGATTCCGTTCAACTTCCTGCTGGAAGCGGTTTCCCTGATCGCCAAGCCGGTTTCTCTCGGTCTGCGACTGTTCGGAAACCTCTACGCCGGTGAAATGATCTTCATCCTGATCGCCATCGTATTCGGCGTCGGCGTACTGGGCTTTATCGGCGCCGGTCTGTTGCAGATGGGCTGGGCCATTTTCCACATCCTGGTCATCACCCTGCAGGCCTTCGTATTCATGGTACTGACTACTGTGTACATGGCCATGGCCCACGACCGGGAAGATGAGCACGCGCACGACCAGTAAGGTCGTGCCCGTCTCAGGGTAAACAGAATTTCGTTCGTTATTTAACGTTTTTCATTCACTTTCAACTTCAACAACTCTCAACTTACTTTTGGAGAAAACAATGGAAGCATTAGGTCTGGTATACGTAGCTGCTGCACTGCTGATCGGTCTGGGCGCACTGGGTACTGCTATCGGTTTCGGCACCCTGGGTGGCAAACTGCTGGAAGGTTCTGCGCGTCAGCCGGAACAGGCTCCTGCACTGCAGGGCAAAATGTTCCTGATGGCTGGTCTGCTTGACGCCGTACCGATGATCGGTGTTGGTATCGCTATGTACCTGATTTTCGCGGTAGCTCCTGGTCTGGCTGGATAATTCCCCGTTCCAATTGCCCTTTAACCCATTTTTGAAAGAGCAAGAGGTGTCGGTGTGAATATCAACCTGACTCTGATCGGCCAGTCGATCACCTTTCTCGCCTTTGTATGGTTCTGCTGGAAGTATGTCTGGCCGGCCCTGCTGGGTGTTATGCAAGAGCGTGAGCAGAAAATTGCTACCGGTCTGCAAGAAGCCGAGCGCGCGGGAAAAGATCTCGAACTGGCGCAGCGCAAAGCTGCCGAGCAACTGAAAGAAGCCAAGGCTCAGGCTGCGGAAATCATCGATGGTGCCAACAAGCGCGCCAATCAGATCGTTGACGAAGCCAAAGAAGCCGCGCGCAGTGAAGGCGATCGCCTGAAAGCTGCCGCCCAGGCGGAAATTGAACAGGAAGTAAACCGTGCGAAAGAACAGCTTCGCTCGCGTATCGCTGCCCTGTCTGTTGCCGGCGCCGAGAAAATTCTCTCGGTCAACATCGATGCCAAGGCACACGATGACATGATCGAGAAACTGGCAGCCGAGCTGTAAGCGAGGAACCCATGGCGGAACTCAGCACTCTGGCTCGGCCCTACGCAAAAGCGGCCTTTGCCCACGCCCAGCAAGCTTCCGACCTGAATGGTTGGAGTGTGGCGTTGGCAACCGCAGCGGTGGTCAGCCAGAACGAAAAAGTTGGCGAGCTGTTGGATAACCCCCAGCTGACCAGTGAAGTGCGCGCGGAAAAATTCCTGTCTGTATGTGGCGATTTCAACCCGTCACAACAGAACTTCATCAAGCTGCTGGCGGAAAACCACCGCCTGCCGCTGCTGCCGGAAATTTCCGAACTGTTCGAAGACCTGAAGGCCCAGGCAGAAGCCACTCTCGAAGTGGAAGTCATTTCTGCCCGCCCGCTCAGCGACGAACAGTCCCAGCGCCTCACCCAGGCTCTCAGCAAGAAGTTTGCCCGTGAAGTGCATCTGCACAGTGCGGTCGACGAAAATTTGCTGGGCGGCGCGATCATTCGCGCTGGTGATACGGTGATCGACGGCACCGTGCGCGGTCGACTGGCCAAACTCGCCGAGGCGATGAACTCCTAAATTACCTTCCCGGTGGGCAGAGCCTGCCGGGAAATCGAGGAACAGAGCATGCAGCAACTGAATCCCTCTGAGATCAGTGAAATTATCAAGAGCCGCATCGACAATCTCGATGTGAGCACCGAGGCCCAGAACGAGGGCACCATTGTTTCCGTTTCCGACGGTATCATCCGCATCCACGGCCTGGCCGACGTAATGTACGGTGAGATGATCGAGTTCGAAGGCGGTGTTACCGGTATGGCACTGAACCTGGAGCGCGACTCCGTTGGTGCCATCGTACTCGGTGACTACAAATCCCTGGCCGAAGGCCAGAAGTGCCGTTGCACCGGCCGCATCCTGGAAGCGCCGGTTGGTCCGGAACTGCTGGGCCGCGTGGTCGACGCACTGGGCAACCCGATCGACGGAAAAGGTCCGCTGAACAACAAGCTGACCGATGCGGTTGAGAAAGTAGCCCCCGGCGTAATCGCCCGTCAGTCCGTTGATCAGCCGGTTCAGACCGGTCTGAAAGCGGTCGACACCATGATCCCGATCGGTCGTGGCCAGCGTGAGCTGATCATCGGCGACCGTCAGATCGGTAAGACCGCGGTTGCGATCGATGCGATCATCAACCAGAAAGGCACCGGCATTAAGTGTGTCTACGTAGCCGTAGGCCAGAAGCAGTCTTCTATTGCCAACGTGGTACGCAAGCTCGAAGAGCACGGCGCCATGGACCACACCATCGTGGTTGCCGCCGGCGCTGCCGACCCGGCTGCGATGCAGTTCCTGGCCCCGTATGTTGGCTGCACCATGGGCGAGTACTTCCGCGACCGCGGTGAAGACGCCCTGATCATTTATGATGACCTGACCAAGCAGGCCTGGGCCTACCGTCAGATCTCCCTGCTGCTGAAGCGTCCCCCGGGCCGTGAAGCTTACCCCGGTGACGTTTTCTACTTGCACTCCCGTCTGCTGGAGCGCGCCGCGCGTGTAAACGCCGAGTACGTAGAGAAATTCACCAACGGTGAAGTGAAAGGCAAAACCGGCTCCCTGACCGCACTGCCGATCATCGAGACCCAGGCCGGTGACGTTTCCGCGTTCGTACCGACCAACGTGATCTCGATTACCGATGGTCAGATCTTCCTGGAAACCGACCTGTTCAACGCCGGTGTTCGTCCGGCGATCAACCCGGGTATCTCCGTATCCCGTGTTGGTGGTTCTGCCCAGACCAAGATCATCAAGAAGCTGTCCGGTGGTATCCGTACCGCTCTGGCCCAGTACCGCGAGCTCGCGGCTTTCTCCCAGTTCGCCTCCGACCTGGACGAAGCCACCAAGGCCCAGCTGGACCATGGTGAGCGCGTAACCGAGCTGATGAAGCAGAAGCAGTACTCTCCGCTGTCTATCGCGGACATGGCTGTTTCCGTTTACGCCGCGGACAAGGGTTACCTGAACGACGTAGAAGTTAACAAAGTGCTGGACTTCGAATCCGCCCTGCTCGCTTTCATGAACAGCGAACATGCAGAGCTGATGGAGCAAGTAAACAGCACCGGTAACTACAACGACGAAATCGACAGCGCCTTCAAGGCTGCGATCGAGAAGTTCGTCGCTACCGGTAGCTGGTAAGTACCCATGTGCAGGAGCCTGTGCAAGCACTCGCTCCTGCAGGTTAACTTCCGGCAAAAAGGTAACTGACTATGGCAGGCGGAAAAGAAGTACGCACAAAAATTGCCAGCATCAAGAGCACGCAGAAAATCACCTCGGCCATGGAAATGGTTGCGGCGAGCAAGATGCGCAAGGCTCAGGATCGCATGGCACTGGGGCGCCCTTACGCAAGCCGCATTCGCGCGGTGATTGGTCACGTGGCCAACGCCAACGCGGAATACCAGCACACCTACATGCAGGAACGCGAAGTGAAGCGTGTGGGCTACATCCTGGTATCGACCGATCGCGGTCTCTGCGGCGGCCTGAACATCAACGTGTTCAAGGCAGCCATCCGCGAAATGCACTCCTGGGATAAGCAGGGTGTAGGCGTGGATATCTGTGCAGTCGGCAACAAGGCGGCCAGCTTTTTCAACAACATCGGCGGCAACGTCGTAGCCGCAGTGCGCGACCTGGGCGATCAGCCTCAGGCCAAGCAGCTGATCGGCTCCGTCAAGGTCATGCTCGACAAGTTCGCCGATGGCGAAATCGACCGTCTTTTCCTGGTGTCCAACGAATTCGTGAACACCATGACCCAGAAGCCGCAGGTTGAGCAGCTGCTTCCGTTGAAGAAAGACGAAGACGAGCAACTGCAGCACGAATGGGACTACCTGTACGAGCCAGAGCCGGTCGAGCTTCTCGACGGTCTGCTGACGCGCTACATCGAGTCTCAGGTGTATCAGGCAGTCGTCGAGAACAAGGCCTGTGAACAGGCAGCGCGCATGATCGCAATGAAGAGTGCCACCGATAATGCCGGTGACCTCATTGATGCGCTGCAGCTGGTTTACAACAAGGCGCGCCAGGCGGCAATTACCCAAGAGCTGTCTGAGATTGTGAGCGGCGCTGCGGCGGTTTAACGCGCCGAGTAAAGATTTGAAATTTGAGGATCGGGAAATGAGTAACGGGCAAATTGTGCAAGTTATCGGCGCGGTCATCGACGTGGAATTCCCGCGCGACGCCGTACCGAATGTATACGATGCACTCGTGGTTGAGGCCAAAGACCTCACCATGGAAGTGCAGCAGCAGCTGGGCGACGGCATTGTACGTGCTATCGCCATGGGTTCTTCCGAGGGTATCTCCCGCGGTCTGCCGGTAAAGAACACCGGTGCACCAGTTTCCGTACCGGTAGGTACCGAGACCCTGGGCCGCATCATGGATGTACTGGGCAACCCAATCGACGAATGTGGTCCGATCGGTGAGAAAGAGCGCTCCTCTATCCACCGCGCGGCGCCGACCTACGAAGAGCAGTCCAGCTCCACCGACCTGCTGGAAACCGGCATCAAGGTAATCGACCTGGTATGTCCATTCGCCAAGGGTGGTAAGGTTGGCCTGTTCGGTGGTGCCGGTGTAGGTAAAACCGTAAACATGATGGAGCTCATCAACAACATCGCCACCGAGCACAGCGGTCTGTCCGTGTTCGCCGGTGTCGGTGAGCGTACTCGTGAAGGTAACGACTTCTACCACGAGATGCAGGAAGCCGGCGTTGTTAACGTCGAAGAGTTTGCCAAGTCCAAGGTAGCGATGGTTTACGGCCAGATGAATGAGCCGCCCGGTAACCGTCTGCGTGTAGCCCTGACCGGCCTGACCATGGCCGAGAAGTTCCGTGATGAAGGTCGTGACGTACTGCTGTTCGTCGACAACATCTACCGTTACACCCTGGCCGGTACCGAAGTATCCGCACTGCTCGGCCGTATGCCGTCTGCGGTAGGTTACCAGCCGACTCTGGCGGAAGAGATGGGCGTGCTGCAGGAGCGTATTACCTCCACCAAGACTGGCTCCATCACCTCCATCCAGGCGGTATACGTACCGGCGGATGACTTGACCGACCCGTCTCCAGCCACCACCTTCGCGCACCTGGACTCCACCGTAGTACTGAGCCGAGACATCGCCGCCAAGGGTATTTACCCAGCGGTTGACCCACTGGATTCCACTTCCCGTCAGCTGGATCCACTGGTGATCGGTCAGGAGCACTACGACACTGCCCGCGGCGTTCAGTCCGTACTGCAGCGCTATAAAGAGCTGAAGGACATCATCGCGATTCTGGGTATGGACGAACTGTCTGAAGAAGACAAGCAGATCGTTGCCCGCGCGCGTAAGATCGAGCGTTTCCTGTCTCAGCCGTTCCACGTAGCGGAAGTATTTACCGGTGCACCGGGCAAATACGTATCCCTGAAAGAAACCATCCGTGGCTTCCAGGGCATCCTGAACGGCGATTACGACCACCTGCCAGAGCAGGCCTTCTACATGGTCGGCACCATCGACGAAGCCGTCGAGAAAGCCAACAAGAAGTAAGGTACGCACATAGATCCCCAAGTATTTGGGGATCATGGCTCGCTCAAAATCGTAGCGAGCGGCTGGCTGGCGGTGGCCGCCGGAGCGCAGGCAGCGGAGTGTATTCTCATACATGAGCAGCCGAGCACCGCCGGACGCCGTCAGCCAGACGCGCAGTAGATTTTGTGCGATGCCACAAGGCAAACAAATGAGATTGAGGTAGCCTTATGGCTATGACAGTACATTGCGACATTGTTAGCGCAGAGGAATCCCTCTTCTCGGGTCTGGTGAAGATGGTGATTGTCAGCGGCGTCGAAGGGGAACTCGGTATCTCCTACGGTCACGCGCAGCTGCTCACTCACCTCAAGCCGGGCCCGGTACGCATCATCAAAGACAATGGTGATGAAGAGGTGCTGTTCCTGAGCGGTGGCTATGCGGAAATCCAGCCGAATATGGTGACCATCCTCGCCGATCTCGCCGAGCGCGAAATCGACGAAGATGCCGCCCAAAAGGCGCGCGAGGAGGCGGAACACGCCCTGCGCAGTGCCCCGGCGGATATCGACTACGCCCGCATCTCCGCGCAACTGGCCGAGGCCGAAGCGCGCCTGCGTACCATGCAGGCCATTCGCAAGGCCGCCGGCAAGTAATGCGGTGAGCCATTGGCTTAGCGCCGGTCAAAGAAAGCAGCTTCGGCTGCTTTTTTTGTGCCCGTCATTCCCTTTCAAACGCAGCCGCGCCATCATGGGTTGCTGTAAATCCGGTTTAGGAAAAGGAAAAGGTGGAAACAGTCAAAACGGATGGACCTTGTATCGGTCTAGCCCTCGGCAGTGGTGCCGCCAAGGGGTTCGCCCATATCGGCGTGCTCAAAGTACTGAATGAAATGGGCATCCAGCCCCATGTCATCGCCGGCACCTCCATGGGCGCCTTTGTCGGTGCGGCGTATGCCGCCGGCCAGCTCGATAAACTGGAAGAGTGGGTGCGCCAGCTGGACAACTGGAAAGTGTTTTCTCTGCTGGACATTAACTGGACCCTGAGCGGCGGCGTGATCGGCGGAAAAAAACCCTTTCGCACGTTTTTCGAGGACTTTGAGTTCAAAGACATTGAAGACCTGGCGTTGCCGTTCACGGCGGTAGCGACGGACCTGCACAGTGGCCAGGAGATCTGGCTGCAACAGGGCAATCTTCAAGATGCCGTGAGTGCCTCCTGTTCCATTCCTGGCCTTCTGTCGCCAAAGGCGCTGTCGGGCCGCTGGCTGGTTGACGGTGCGGTAGTCAATCCGGTGCCGGTGGATGTGTGTCGGGCGATGGGCGCCACACGGGTGATTGCGATTGACGTGATGGAGGATGGCGCGCCACTGCTGACCCGTGATAATGATGAAGTCACCAGCGTGGTCAGTGCGCAACCCACCGAAGAGGATATCCAGACCTTGCAGCGGGAACGCGCAGAGATCGCGCTACCGGAGACCGCCGACGATGAGGAAGCACCGGACTCGGAAAACGGGAGTGCGACGAATGGCCTGGCGCGCCTGCTGGAGCAAGGCAAGGAGCAGTTGACCCAGTTCCGCGAACTGCGCAAACGGCCCAAAATTACCCCGCCCGGTATGTTCGATACCATGCATCAGGCGATGGCGATTCTCGAGCGCCGCCACAAGCGCACCCGCATGATGGGCTCACCTCCGGATGTATTGGTCATGCCCAAGGTCGCAGATATCGGCGGTATGGAATTTTCCCGCGCCTCCGAGGCGATCGACGCGGGCGAGGTGGAAGCGCGCCGGCTGCGCACCTGGATCGAAGATACGGTGGCCGCTGGCTGATTGGTTGGCCGGGAGGCACTATGTGGCGTCTTTTCTCTCTCAGCGGCCTCTGGTTAAGCACACTGTTCATTCTCAGCGCCGGTGCGGCCGAGTGGCACGAATATCGTTCGGAAAACTTTACCGTTTATTCCGATGTGCCGGAGCGCCGGGTCAACGCACTGGTGCGCGACCTGGAGCGATTCCGTCGCACCGCCCTTTCCTTTACCGGTCAGGAAGAAACCCCGGAAAATCGTAATCTGCGGGTCTTCCACTTCCGCGATTCCATCGAATTTGAACAGTTTACCGGCGACCGCAAGATTGCCGGGCTGTACCGGGAAACCTGGCAAGGACCCATCATTTTTTCTCGCGACGGTGATCACGGCATTACTGGCTCCGGGCTCATCTTCCACGAATACGTACATCACCTGATGCGCGAGCGCAGCGGCATGACCTACCCGCGCTGGTACTCCGAGGGCTTCGCCGAGCTCCTGGCCAGTGCGGAGCTGCGCAAAAAAACCGTGCTAGTGGGCGGGTTACCGGAGTGGCGACTGAGCGCCTGGGCTGAGGATGAGCCGCTCAGTATCGCGCAGTTGCTGTCCCCGCCCCCACTCGTCTCGCAAAAGGGTGAAGACAACAGTCGTTACTGGAACAATTACTACGCCAGTGCCTGGCTGCTCACCCACTATCTGCAGCTGGGCTACAACGCCGGCCATCCGGACTACCGCACAGCCGCCGCGCAATACCTGAAAGCCGTGGCCGCCGGTGACAACCCGCGGGAAATTTTTCGGGAGCATTTCGGAAAAACCATCGCAGAAATGCAGCGGGAAATGCTCGCCTATATGCGCACCGATATTCACCGCCACAAGCTGGATATCCCCGAATACACCTACTCCATTCCCCGCCGCGAACTGAGCGAAAACGCGCGCTTATTCCTGCTCGCCAGCACCGCCGTGGACTTTGGCAGGCCCCCACTGGCCATGCAGTATTTGCAGCAGAGTGAGCCGCTGGCCCTCGGCTGGCAGGAAAATCGAGCCGCCCTGGCGGTGCTCGAAGCGGAAAACAAGAACTACAAACCCGGCGAAAAAGTGGTGGAGGAGATCGGTGAGTACGGCCAGATCAGCCACCTCACCGCCGCCAATCTCGCGCAATATTATTTACTGCGTTTGCAGGCGCTGACCCTGACCCGCGAGTGGGATGACGATTTGTATGAATCCGCCGTGAAGTACGGCAAGATCGCTGTGCAGATGGGGCCGGACTACCTGCCCGGATACCGGACGCTGTGGACCACCTATCAACTAAAGGGAAAAAGCGAAGAAGCCCTGCAGATTATGCTCAGCGCCTACCAGCAGGAACCGAACCACCTGAACCTGAATATCGCGCTGGGGTTTTACCTTGCCCACTTGGGTAAACACGCTTTGGCGCGGGAATACCTGGAGCGGGTGGTGGCGTGGAGCCACTCCGCGGAACAACGCCAGCGAGCGCAGGCCCTTTTGCGCAGTGGCAGCTGATGGACCTTACACGGTCAGCGTTTGCTCACAAGGATGATGCTGCCCAGCTGTGGGGCGTTCCCCGCACGGGTGAAAAATCGGCGCTTTCGAGTACGCTGGTAAGTCATTGCAGGCCGGCCTGGACACCCAGTGCGAGCCCGCCCTCCTTGGACTTGGCGCAGGATTTACACCGGAAAGTGGAGCCTGAATAAATCAACGCGCTTACGTTGTCTTCCAGTCGGTCCTCGGGCCCAAGTGCTTTCCCATGTCGCTAACTATTACATGGTGGGGGTTTTCATCATGAACAGGAATTGCTGAACAGCGCTCTTTGTCTCCGGCCGAAGATTGGTGATGCCTTCATACGGCATACCTGTGGCGGGTCCCTCGCTAGGGTACTTTTGCTTGCGCGCCATGTGTCTCTGCAGCATTCGCACAAACTTGGCGCCGCCCCACGCTCCGATCTCGGTTGACACTGGCTTCTCTTCGCGGGTGTCGCGGAACAGGTCATAGAAATCCGCGAGAATCGCATTCTCAATTTTTCCGCCGGGTATAGCCAGCTTGTACTGTTCCTTTATCACCGCCTCTAGCGCGTTAATGTTGTACAGGAAGACGTAATCGCGACGCCCATGCGTGTCACCGTTTAGCCAAAGTGCAGTCTGGTCGAGACCATCGATAATACGATCTCGTGGTATTTCGTCATGGGCGCCACCGATACGAGCGAGGGTGGTGAACAGGTCTGTAACATGCACGATATCGCCAGTAACCGAGTCCGCCTCGATCATGCCGGGCCAGCGGACAAACGCATCTACCCGCACACCGCCCTCGGTGGTGGCTCCCTTGCCCCCGCGAAAAATCATCGGCGAGTAGCCTGACTTCGGCGAATATTTTGTGAAGTGACCGTTGTCCCCCATGATGATTACGATGGTGTTGTCGACAATGCCCAGCGCTTCCACTTCTCTCATCATGTCGCCAATCCACTGGTCCACCAGTTTCATTTTTTCCACGTAGTTGCCGCCGTTTGGGGTGGTGTATTCATCGTAGGAAGCACGTGGACCTGTCAGTGGGTAAAGTGGCCAGTAGTTAAGGAAGAATGGCTTGTCCTCCTTCGCCAGCTTGCGCAGCTGCTCCATAGCTTGAGCCTGGTAGCGGTAGTTCATCTCCTCGTATTTTTTCTCGGTCCAGCGTTCGCCGGGTTTAATGCCGACTTCCTTTACCGGTTGGCCGCGGGTTCCCTCGACGCCCAGCGCCATTGCCGAGGCATCCGTGCGCAGCCAGCGGTCCATTGTATAGCGGTCGTCGTAATTGTTGTCGCCGATACCGACAGACACTTCCTCGTTAGCTGCATCGTCGTGAAAGATCGTCAGCTGACCTTGCTGGTGAATTGGGAAGGCAGCGTAATCAAAGCCCTGAAAATTCGGCCAGGCCTCCTTGATGTCCCCCATGTGCCATTTACCGATGTGGGTAGTGTTGTAACCATTCGCTGAGAGAATCTCTGCCAGTGTGACCTCCTTGCCCGCGAGACCAAAGCCAGAGATGTCCACTGCGGTGTTTCCCATTCCATTACGATGAGGCTGGCGTCCAGTCATCATCGCCACCCGGGTCGGGGTGCAGGAGGGCTCCGTGTACATGCGCACCATGCGCATACCCTCACGGGCCACTTTGTTGATCGAGGGTGTCTCGTAGCCACGGATCATGTTCAGGGTACGGCTACCCAGATCGCCGAATCCAATGTCGTCGATCAGGATGTAGATAATATTCGGCGGCTTGCCACCATTGCTGCGCTTGAACTCAGCCAGCCGTTGGTCCAGCACCTTGTCTTCCTCCGCCCAGCGTTCCCCGTTCTGTTGCTGCAGAACATAGAACTCGGCGTCATGGACGATGGGTTTGCCCGCGAGCGCGGTGGAGCTGAACAGTATCGCACCTAGCACGACGAGGCTCCTCGCTACTAGCCGGGATAGTGCTTCAGGTTGTCGAGTGGACATGAAAAGCTCCTGTTGGTTTGAGTTCTTCTTCACTTAAGGTGGTCCCGGTATCCGAATTTTTATTACCGGTAAAACTAGCTAGCTTTAGGAATTAGAAGTAGAAGTTTACGCCCAGCACCGGGCCCTGCTGGTCGCCGTCGAAGCCATATTGGCTCAGGCCGTCTTTACCGTTGGCGAAGTAAGTGCTCAGGTAGCGGTAGCCGGCAAAGGCCGAGCCCCAGTCGCGGAACTGATAGTCGAACAGGCCGATAGCATGGAATGCTCTGTTATCTGACCCTCCGTAGCCGAAGTCGCCGCGCACCCGAAAACGCCAGCACTTGTTGATGACACTGGTATAGCGAACACCCGCGAAAGGGTGTGTCCAGCTGTCGCCTAACTCGAGCCGGTCAAACAGGGAAGAGTCGCCGGGCAGAGAATTGCTAAACTTTACCGTCATATCCTGCTCGATATAGCGCAAGCCACCCAGCAGTTCCCAGGTGCCACTGTCCGAGCTTACGAGCGTCCAGCCAAGGCCGCCCTCGATCATTACGTCCCTGAAGTCGATGTCTGAGCGTACCTCCACCGGCCCTACTTCGGTTCGGTTACTTGGCTTCAGCTTGGCGTAGTTATACTCAGCGAAGAATGTAATGGTGCCATTGGTAGCCTCAGCGTGGATCGAGAAGGCTGCTTCGAGGTTCTCCAAAATATCGTCCTGAAAGTCCAGATCCAGTGGCGCTTCGATACCGCCTGCGCTCGATGTGCCCTCCACACTCTTGGCCCAAAGGTACAAAGGGGCGACACTAAACGCCCAGTCATCGGCAAAAGCGGGGACAGCTGCAAGAGAGATGGCGGAGCCCAACGCGGTTGCTGCCAAAGTCAGTTTGTTGTTATTGCCCATAGTGTCCCCCCTGCTCTTAAATCAATTTTGGAATTTGCCAATATTGTTATAGCAGTAGAAACCAACAGCATCGCTGGTCATGCGTTGTGAGCAGAAACAAAAAACCCGCGAACAATCGCGGGTCTTTTGTTTGTAGCTGGCTGACTTGGAATCAGTGCACCCAGTGGTGGCGCTCCTGCTTCTCTTGAATGGCTTCTGCCGTCGGTGTCGGCATGGCGCTGACCGGCAGGCGCTCATGGAAGAATGCCAGGCGCTCGTCGCCGTCCACCTCGTTCATGGTGGCCGCATCAAATACCTTGCCGTTGATCACGGTGTATTTGATGTTCTCGGACAGGCGCAGGTTTTCCAGCGGGTTGCCGTCCACCACGATGATGTCCGCCAGCTTGCCGGGCTCCAGGCTGCCCAGGTCTTTATCCATTCCCAGATAGCGCGCACCGTCGATGGTGCCGGCGCGGAAGGCTTCCCACGGGGTGAAGCCGCCCTGCCCCATCATCCACAGTTCCCAGTGTGCGCCGAGACCTTCGCGCTGGCCGTGGGCACCGATGTGCACGGTGACACCCTTGTCACGCAGGGTTTTTGCATGCTCAGCCACATTGAAGTGGTTGTAGTGGTGATCCGGCGCACGCTCGCGACGAATGGAACGCGGGTTGACGATAAAGTCCGGAGTAAAGCGAGTCAGGCGCTCGTTCTTCCACACCTCGGTGTGATCGTACCAGTAGTACTCACCGGTAAGACCGCCGTAGGCGACCACGAAGGTCGGTGTGTAACCTACCTGGGTCTGGCCCCACAGTTGCTCCACATCGGAGTAGATATTGGCGATGGGCAGGGAGTGCTCGACGCCGGTATGACCGTCCACAATCATGTTCATGTTGTGCTGGTACTTACCGCCACCTTCCGGCATCACCATGATGCCGTGCTTGCGCGCCGCCTCCAGCACCTGCTGACGCTGTTCGCGGCGGGGCTGGTTGTAGCTTTTCACGGAAATCGCGCCCATTTCCTTCAGGCGGCCCACATGGAACTCGGCATCTTCCAGGCTGTTGATCTTGGCTTTGTAGCCGGGGCCCTTGGCGCCGTAAAGAATGGTGCCGGTGGAATAGATGCGCGGACCGTTGATCACACCCGCCTTTTGCATCTCTGACGCAGAGAAGATCTCACTGCTGTCGTTGGACGGGTCGTGAATGGTGGTCACACCGAATGCCAGGCTGGAATACAGGTTCCAGTTTTGCTGCGGGATGATCTCCTCGCGGCCCTGGGCGCCGTGGGCGTGGGCATCGATCAGGCCGGGCAGCACCGTTTTGCCGGTGACATCGATACGCTGTGTGCCCACAGGAATTTCCACTTCACTGCTGGTGCCCACCGCGACGATACGGTTGCCGCGGAACAGCACGATGCCGTTTTCGATGATTTCCTGTGCCTGGTCGGCATCGCGCATGGTCACCACAGTACCGCCGGTGAGCGCCACCAGCTTGTCGGAGTTGGCGAACTTCTGCTTGAAGCTGAGATCGATGCCCTCGCTCACTGGTTCCGGCAGTTGCTCCGGGGCACCGGCGACAAAATCAAACGCGTCCTTGAGTTCGCGCTCGTACAGTTTGGGGCCGTGGGCCCAACCCAGGGTCGCGCTGTCGGCGGACCAGTGCAGGTTTTCACCGGCGCGCTTGGAGACCTGGGTCACCTTGACCGCGGTCGCCTTGGGGCCAATGGACTCGGATTTGCCAGTGTGCATGAACGGGGCGGCAAATGCCTTGAAGTCCTGGGTAAAGGCGACCCAGCGGCTATCGGGCGACAGGCGGAAGGAAGTGATTTCCGCACCGTGCAGATGCTCCCGCTCGTCCTTGCCGTTGGCGTCCACACTCTTGAACACTCGCTTGCCGCCGTTACCGTAGACAAACTCGGAGAAGTAGATGCGGTCGCTGTCGGCACCGAAGTGCGGCTCGTAACCGGACTTGGCAATACGGCGCTGCCAGTCACCGTCGGCATCTGCCAGGTAAATACCCGGCTCCAGAGAGTACTCCGGGCTCAACAGGTAACCGCCGGTAAAGCGACGGAAGGTCACCAGTTCGCCATCTGGGGAGAAGCTCGGCTCCACGTACAGGCCGGGCTCCTTGGTGATGTTCTTGCCGCGGCCGTTGCGGGCGGAAACCACGCGCACCTGGCCGAGTTTTTCGTCGTTCCAGGTGACGTAAGTGATGCTTTTGCCGTCGCGGGACCAGCTCGGATAGAACTCGAAATGCTCATCCTGACGGGTCAATCGGCGGCGTTCACCACTTTTCACGTCCTGAACGTAGATTTTACCCAGCGCCTGGAAGGCGATCTGCTTGCCGTCCGGGGACTTCTGTGCCCAGCGGATCATCTTCACATCGAACTGCTCCGGTGCCACATCCACCGGGAAGCGCACCGCGTCGGCGACTTTCTTCTCGGTCTTGATGTGCGCCACGATTTCCCGCGGGCCGTTATCGATGCTGCTGCCATCGGCGGCGATGCGCAGGAACTTACCCTTGCTCCACACGATCAGGGATTTGCCATCGGGCATCCAGTCGTAGTGCACGTAGTTGCCGTGGGAACCAAAGGTTTCCTGCAGGTCGCGCTCCAGCTCGGAGTAAATCGGTGTTTCGAGACCAGTGGACAGGTCTTTGACGAACAGGGACGTGTTGAAGTCCTGGCGGCGAACAAACGCCAGCTTCTTACCGTCCGGTGAGGGCATGGGCGCAATGGAGCCGCCGGGGCCAGAGACGAAGGTCTCGTCCTTGCCATCGTTCAGGTCGTAGCGGTTGATGGCAAAAATCTGCTGGGTGGAGTTCTTGTTGTACTCCCACACGGTGCCTGGGGTGGTGTCGATGGTGTAATAGATGTAGCGGCCATCCGGCGAGAACACTGCATCGGAGATGTTCTTCTGTGCGATATCGCCGCCCAGGCGCGCCTTGATCTGGCGGCCCTCGCCACCCCCGTGGTGGTACATCCAGATTTCACCGGCGGGAATACTGCGGCCACTCATAAAGCCTTTACGCGCCACCAGGTACTGGCCATCGGGGCTGAAGCTGGGAGCATGCACCAGGTTCTCTCGCTCGGTGGTCAGCTGGCGCAGGTTGTCGCCGTTGCGATCCATGATCCAGATGTTGTCGGCGCCGTCGCGGTCGCTCACAAACACGATGGACTTGCCGTCCGGGCTGAAGCGCGGCTGGATATTCCACGCAATCTCATTGGTGATGGCCTTCGCCTCACCACCGCTGACCGGCATTTCATAGATGTCACCCAGCATATCGAAGACGATGGTTTTACCGTCTGGGCTGATATCCAGGTTGCTCCAGGTGGTTTCGCGGGTATCCAGCGGGATGGACTTGAACTCGTAGGGCGGCTTGTTCACGTCCCACTTGTCCGCCTCTTGTTTGCCCGCTTCTGCGGCGGCGGCCAGCGGCAGGGTCAGGGCTAGGCCGGCGCCGCCGATCAGGCGTGCCAGCTTGCTGACTTTGGAATGGATCATTCAGGGCTCCTGGGTTACTGGAGTGGTCTTGGAAGTCGCGGCCGCCCCGGTAAGGCACCGCTATTTGAAAAATGACTATCGTGACAAATTACTGGATTCCCGGCAAAACTCAACGCATCTACGCCGAACGGGGGAAAACTCGGGATATCCCGAGGTGACCGGATTTTTGCCTGTGAAAAGGTGCCCCAGCTTGCGCCCTTCCGCCAAACAGCGTGACTAGACTGGGGTAAGGGGTGCCGCGGGGCGCATCCCATCCAGGACAGACCAGCAATGACTCACCACAAGGATCAGGACAGGCCCAAGAGTGATCGCCAGATTCTTTCGGAGCAGATGGACGAAAGCCTGCGGGAATACAATCGCAACAACCGTTCGCTGCTGCTCTCGTCGATGGCGGCGGGCATGGAGATTGGCTTCAGCGTGTTCCTGATCGCGGCGTTTTACAGTCATTTCCATGCCAGTATCTCTCACCAACTGATGTACCTGCTGGCTGCACTGAGCTATCCCGTCGGCTTTATGCTGGTGATCATCGGCCGTTCGGACCTGTTTACCGAGCACACGACGCTGGCGATCCTGCCGGTGCTGGATGGTCGAAAATCCTTTCCACAGTTATTGCGGGTATGGGGCTTTATCTACTCGGGCAACATGCTGGGGGCCATTGTATTCAGTGCCCTGTTTGTCCAGTTTGTGGATATGACCGACCGATTCGATGCGTCAGTGTTTACTTACTACGGTGAGAAAATGCTCGCTGACGGCGTTGGTGGACAATTTCTAGGTGCCATTTTCGCCGGCTGGCTGATGGGGCAATTGGCGTGGATGGTGACCTCATCTGCGGAAACCATCAGCCGTATCACCGTGGTCGCGATCATCACCTTTGTCATCGGTCTTGGTGGCCTGCCGCACTGTATTGCGGGCGCGGTGGGCATGTTCTGCGCCTGGTTTGCCAAAAACACCACCGTCGGGCTATTGGATGTACTCCAGTTCCTCGCCATTGCCACCACGGGCAATATCATCGGCGGCTCGATATTCGTCGGGCGGGTAAAATACAGCTCCATCCGCCATAGCCATTGAGGGAATTGGGGGCGGGTCGGGACATCATTCCGGGTTGCGGTTACCGTCTCAACTCGTGACAATCCGCTCCGATCAAAAACTAATAGCACCTAAACCAATAGCACCTCATCAGGGAACCCCATGACCATCGATGTAGTTATCCTCGCCGCCGGTAAAGGCACCCGCATGCGCTCCGACCTGCCCAAAGTCCTGCACCCTATCGGTGGGGTACCCATGCTGGGGCGAGTCATTGAGGCGGCGAAAGGTCTTGGCGAAGTGGGTATCACTGTGGTGATCGGCCACGGCGCGGAGCTGGTGCGCGAGCGCTTTGCCGATAGCGGCGTACAGTTTGTGGAGCAGACCGAGCAGCTGGGCACTGGCCACGCGGTGGCACAGGCGATTCCGAACTTCCGCGAAGGCGCCACGGTGCTGGTGCTCTACGGCGATGTACCGCTGGTGAAAACCGCCACCCTGCAGAACCTGCTGAACGCATCTGAAACCGGCCCGGCCCTGTTGTCGGTGGTGATGGAGGATCCGGCGGGTTACGGTCGCATAGTGCGTGACGAGGAGGGACAGGTACAGGCTATCGTCGAGCAGAAAGACGCCGACGCTGAGACCCTCAAAATCACCGAAATCAACACCGGCATTCTCGCCGCGCCCGCTAACTTGCTGGCCCAGTGGCTGCCGGAACTCTCCAGCGACAACGCCCAGGGTGAGTACTACCTGACCGATGTGATCGCGCGTTCAGTGCGTGAAAACATCGCCGTTACCGGCGTGATCGCCGACGATCCCAACGAAGTGGCTGGGGTAAACAGCCGTGCGCAACAGGCGGAACTGGAGCGGGCGCTGCAGGCGGACAACGCCAGTGCGCTGATGGCGGCCGGCGTCACTCTGCTGGACCCGGCGCGCATTGATGTCCGCGGCTCCCTTAATTGTGGTTCCGACGTCTCCATCGACATCAACTGCATCTTCGAAGGTGACGTCACCCTCGGCGATAACGTGAAAATCGGCCCCAACTGCCTGCTGAAAAACTGCCAGCTGGCTGCAGGCACGGTGGTGGAAGCCAACTCGATTATCGAAGACGCTGTGGTGGGCGAAGCCTGTGCCATCGGTCCTTTTGCGCGCCTGCGTCCGGGCACCGAACTGGCCAATGGCGCCAAGGTGGGCAACTTCGTCGAAACCAAAAAGACCAAAATCGGCCTCGGCAGCAAGGTGAATCACCTGTCCTATATTGGCGATGCCGAAGTGGGCGAAGGCGTCAATATTGGCGCGGGTACTATCACCTGCAATTACGATGGCGTGAACAAATCCAAAACCGTGATCGGCGATGGGGCCTTTATTGGTTCCAACTCTGCGCTGGTGGCTCCGGTAGAAATTGGCGCCGGCGCCACCATTGGCGCGGGCTCCACCATTACTCGCGAAGTAAGTGCTGACGAACTGGCGGTGGCTCGTGGTAAGCAGCGCAATATCAGTGGCTGGCAGCGGCCTCGCAAAAAGTCTTGAGTCCTGTGGTCCTGGGTACTTTGAATTTGGTTGGGTGGCGGTGGAGCACCGGGTAAAGGTTTTCAGGACCGCTGTGAACCCATCCCTGGGCGCTGCGGCGCAAACATCCTGTTTGCGACGCTCCTGAAAACCTTTACCCGGCACTCCACCTTCAGTCGAACCTAAACCACTTCGTAAAAACTTTCCTGATCCGCTAACAAAGTCCCAATCTTTAAAGCGAAGGTAAAGCGCCGGGTGTGGGGTTTCGGAAGCGTCAGCGACAGGGACGTCGCTGACGCAGCGTACAGGGATGTATTTACAGCGGTTCCGAAACCCCACACCCGGTGATTTACCGCCACGGAACCAAGATAAAACGAACCCCACAACCCAAAGACCCCCAAAACCCCCAACTACACTAAAAGCATCGGAATCCAAGGAACCCAGCCGATGCACAAACCCCGCCTGCAGCTTCAGGCTTCCTTCGATATCGCCTACCTCCAGTATCTGGACAAACAGGGTCAGGCCACCCAGCCCCTGCCCGACTTCGCCACCCCAGACTGGCTCAGCCACTGCCATCGTCAGATGCAACTGGCCCGGCTGGTGGACGATCGCGCGGTCAAACTGCAGCGCACCGGCCGCCTCGGCACCTACCCCTCCACCCTCGGCCAGGAAGCCATCGGCGTCGCCGCCGGCAATGCGCTGATGGCCGAAGACGTCTACTGCCCCTACTACCGCGAAACCGGCGCCCTGTTGGAGCGCGGTGTCGAGATTGAAGAAATCCTCGCTATCTGGGGCGGCGACGAGCGCGGGCAGAATTTTCAGCACGCGCCGAACGATCTGCCTATCTGCGTGCCTATCGCCACCCAGATGCTGCACGGCGCCGGCGTTGCCTTTGCATTGAAATATCGCCACCAGCAGAACAACCAGCCCCTGCAGGTGGCGGTCGCCAGTTCCGGTGAGGGGGCCACCTCCAAAGGGGATTTCTACGAAGCGATGAACCTGGCCGGGGTGTGGAAGCTGCCGATGGTGTTTGTGGTGAACAACAATCAATGGGCCATTTCCGTACCCAGAAACGCCCAGACTGCCACTCAGACCATCGCCCAGAAAGCGATCGCCGCGGGCATTCCTGCATTGCAGGTGGATGGCAACGATGTGGTGGCCGTGGCCTGGGCGGTACGCGATGCGATGGAGCGGGCGCGGCGGGGTGAGGGCGCGGCGCTGGTCGAGGCGATGAGTTACCGCCTGTGCGACCACACCACCGCCGACGATGCGAGTCGCTATCGCAGCGCATCCGAGCTGGAGCAGGCCTGGCAGTGGGAGCCGATAAAGCGGCTGGATAACTATCTGCGTGCACAGGGCCTGTGGAGTGACGCGAAGCAGCAGGACCTGGACCGGGAGCTGGCGCAGGTGATGGCGGCGGCGCTGAACAACTGGGAGTCCCGCGCTCCGGAGCCGGTCACCGCGATGTTCGACCATCTCTATGCGCGGCTGCCGGAGGGGCTCTATGAACAGTACGACCAGTTGCGCGACGAACAGCAGGGAGTGGCGGAATAGATGGCGGCGCAGGATAACGGCATCACGCTGGTCGAAGCCGTCACCCAGGCACTGGCGTTTGAACTGAAGAACGATCCCCAAGTGGTGGTGTTCGGTCAGGATATTGGTGCGAACGGCGGCGTATTCCGGGCAACCGACGGTTTGCAGAAAATTTACGGTGCCGACCGGGTGCTGGACACGCCACTGGCGGAAACCATGATCGCCGGTATCGCCGTGGGCATGGCCACCCAGGGCTTGAGGCCGGTGGCGGAGTTCCAGTTTATGGGCTTCATCTACCCCGGCCTCGACCATATCCTCAGTCACGCCGCGCGCATGCGCAACCGCACCCGCGGTCGACTCAGTTGCCCCATTGTTTACCGCGCGCCGTACGGCGGTGGCATCCACGCGCCGGAACACCACAGTGAGAGCACCGAGGCGATGTTTGCGCATATCCCCGGTCTGCGGGTAGTAGTGCCCTCGTCCCCGGCCCGCGCCTACGGCCTGTTGCTGGCGGCGATCCGCGACCCGGATCCGGTACTGTTTCTGGAACCCAAGCGTATCTATCGCGCCGCCAAACAACCGGTGCCGGATGATGGCGAAGCCCTGCCACTCGACCGCGCCTTTGTGTTGCGCGAGGGCAGCGATCTGACCCTGGTTGCCTGGGGTGCCAGCGTCAAGGAAACCCTCGCCGCCGCCGAGCAGTTGTCCCGTGAAGGTATCGAGGCCGATGTCATCGACCCCGCTACCCTCAAACCGCTGGATATCCACACCATCATCGACTCCCTGGAGAAAACCCGCCGCTGTGTGATCGTGCACGAAGCCGCGCGCTTTGGTGGCCTCGGCGCGGAGATCGCCGCGCAGATCCAGGAATATGCGTTTGATCTACTGGATGCGCCAGTGCAGCGGGTGACCGGCTACGACGCGGTGATGCCCTACTACCAGCTGGAAAATGCCTACCTGCCCGGGGTTGAGCGAATCCTCGCCGGGGCGCGCGCGGCGCTGGATTATGTGCGGCAAAGCGGGCAGGAGGGCGGCCAATGAAAGTCTTCAAACTGCCGGACCTGGGTGAGGGATTGCCGGACGCGGTCATCCGCCAGTGGCACGTGCAGGAGGGTGACAGCGTCAAAGCCGACCAGACGCTGGTTACCGTGGAGACCGCCAAGGCACTGGTGGAAGTGCCCGCGCCCTTTGCCGGCACCGTGCAAACCCTGTTCGCCGCCGAGGGTGAGACCCTGGAAACCGGGCAGCCGCTGATCGGGTTCACGGATGCGCAAGCCGATGAAGCGGTGAATGAAGACGCGGATGAGGGACCGAAGCCTGCGCATAAGGCGCTCTCTACAGACGCCGCCGGCGACAGTGGCACCGTGGTCGGCAAGATCGAACAGGGCAGTGAGGCTCTCGCCGTGGAGCAGCGGCCCGTAAGCAGCCGCCCCCGCAGCGCCACTCCCGCCATCCGCGCACTCGCCCGCCGTCTCGGTGTCGACCTCGACAGCCTGCACCCGTCCGGTGCCCGCTTCAGCGAAGCCGAAGTCCGCGCCGCCGCCCGCGGCGAGAACCTGCCGAGATGGAGCGAAAAATCGAAAATAGGCGACGAAAATCGAGAAAAAAAACACGAATCGTCGATAACTGGCCCAGTAGCAAGCGATATGGCCCCCGCGCGCCGGGCCATGACCATCGCCATGAACCGGGCCCGCGATCAGGTCTGCCCCATGACCCTGTGCGACGAGGTGGATATCTCGGGCTGGCCCAAAGGCACCAGCGCTACCCTGCGTCTGTTGCGAGCCATTGCCCGCGCCGCGATCGAAGAACCGAACCTTAACGCCCATTTCGACAACGAAGTGCTGGAACCGAAAACCCCGGTGAACGTGGGTTTGGCAGTGGACACCGCCAAGGGCCTGTTCGTGCCGGTGCTGCGCGACGTGGGCGCCCAGACCGAGACCGCGCTGCTGGACAGCATTACCCGCTTTAAACAACAGGCCAGCGAAGGTGCCATCCCCCAGAAAGATCTCCAGGGCGCCACCATTCACCTGTCCAACTTCGGCAGTCTCGCCGGCCGCTTCGCCACCCCGGTGGTTGTCCCGCCACTGGTGTGCATCGTCGGTGCCGGCCGGGCCCACAAGGCCGTATTGCCGCACAAGGGCAAGGCCCGGGTGCGCAAACTGCTCCCCCTGTCCATCACCGCCGATCACCGCGCCGTCACCGGTGGCGAACTGGCGCGATTCCTCAAAGCCCTTAAAGAGGACCTCGCCTGATTCATGGGTGTGATCTCGCGTTTCGTTTTGCTATGCTTAACTTTCGAATCGAAACTTAACTCACTATGTCGAAACGTAACACCCAGCAGCGCCGTCACCAGATACTCAGCCAGATCAACGAAGCCGGTGAAGCCAGCGTCGAAGAACTGGCGCGGCAGTTCGAAACCTCCGAAGTTACGATCCGAAAGGATCTGGCGGCAATGGAAAACAACGGCCTGCTGCTGCGCCGCCACGGTGGCGCCATCCCCCTGCCCCGGGAACTGGTCGCCGAAGACCCCCTGTCCCAGACCAAGCGCGCCATCGGCCGCGCCGCCGCCGAACTCATTCGCGACCACAACCGCATCGTCATCGACTACGGCCGCACCACCACCGGCCTCATCCCCGAGCTCAACCGCAAGCGCGGCCTCGTGGTCATGACCAACTCCCTGCACGTCGCCAACCAGCTGCGGGAACTGGAAAACGAACCCACCCTGCTCATGACCGGAGGCACTTGGGACCCCCACTTCGAAGCCTTCCAGGGCCAGGTCGCCGAACAGGTGTTACGCGGCTACGACTTCGACCAGGCGTTTATCGGCGCTGATGGCATCGACCTCGAGCGCGGCACATGCACCTTCAATGAACAGATCGGTTTGTCCCGCGTGATGGCCGACGTGGCCCGCGAAGTGGTGGTAATGGCGGAATCCAGCAAGGTTGGGCGACGAATTCCGAATCTGGAACTGAGCTGGGAAATGTTCGGCACGCTGGTGACCGATAGCGGTATCGACGACAAGGTTTGTGCGCAACTGGAAAGCCGTGGGCTTCGCGTCATCTGCGCAGAAGTGAATTAAAGCTAAAACGGATTGCAACAAACACTCTGAAATTTGACGAGAAGGTGGCGATACCGGGTAAACCTTTGTGAGACCGTCTGCGGCCAGGACGGCCGCAGCCGAGCCCCCAGGGCAGATTTTTGCTCCTGCAAAATCTGCATTTCCGCCATCCATGGCGGTCAGATGGTGGTTTACGGCGTGTCTCACAAAGGTTTATCCGGTAGCGTCACCGCCACCGGACAAAAAGATCCGGAGGCACTAACAAACGAGGTTAAAGAAAATGTGTGGAATCGTAGGCGCCCTGGCCCAACGCAATGTCACTGGAATCCTGCTGGAAGGCCTGCGCCGACTGGAATACCGCGGTTATGACTCCGCCGGTGTGTGTCTCGTCAATGGCGATGGCAAACTGCAACTGCGCAAAACCCAGGGTAAAGTCGCCGATCTGGAATCCGTTCTCGACGACAGCCCCACCGCCGGCCAACTGGGCATCGCCCATACCCGCTGGGCCACCCACGGCGTACCCTCGGACAAAAACTCCCACCCGCACGCCTCCGGCAACTTCGCCCTGGTACACAACGGCATCATCGAAAACTACCAGGAACTGCGCGACGACCTGATCGCCAAGGGCTACGAATTCCAGTCCGAAACCGACACCGAAGTCGTCGTCCACCTGATCCACGACCTCGCCAAAGACAACCGCGACCTACTGCAGGCCGTCTCCGCCGCCACCCAAAAACTGCACGGTGCCTACGCCCTCGGCGTCGTCTGCTCCACCGAACCCGAGCGCCTGGTGTGCGCCCGCCTTGGCAGCCCGCTGGTGATCGGCGTCGGCATCGAAGAAAACTTCATCGCCTCAGACCCCATGGCCCTGCAACAGGTTACCGACCGCTTTATCTTCCTCGAGGAAGGCGACCTCGCCGAAGTCACCCGCGACAGTATTGCTGTATGGGATAAAACCGGCGAAGAAGTGAGCCGGCCGGTACACAAACTGCAGGGCGGCCACGACGCCGCCGACAAAGGCCGCTACCGCCACTACATGCAGAAAGAAATTTTCGAGCAGCCCAAAGTGGTCGAAGCCACCATGGCTGGCCGCATCGGAGAACACTCTGTGCTGTCCCAGGCACTGGGTACCGCTGCCAACGAAATCCTGCCGAAGGTAAAACAGGTGCAGATCGTCGCCTGCGGTACCAGCTATCACGCCGGCCTGGTCGCGCGCTACTGGATTGAAGACTGGGCCGGTGTCCCCTGCTCCGTCGAAGTCGCCAGCGAAATTCGCTACCGCAAAACCGCCGTGCGTCCGGGCACTTTATTTGTCACCATCTCCCAGTCCGGTGAAACCGCCGACACCCTGGCGGCACTGCGTCAGGCCAAGGAGCTCGGTTACCTCGCCTCCATGACCATCTGCAACGTGCCCAACAGCTCCCTGGTACGCGAATCCGAACTGCACCTGATGACCGAAGCCGGCCCGGAAATCGGCGTTGCCTCCACCAAAGCCTTCACCACCCAGCTGGTCGCCCTGCAGATCTTCTCCATCGCCCTGGCCAAGGCCAACGGCATGAGCGGCGAGCGCGAGGCGGAGCTCATCACCGCCCTGCACCAGCTGCCTACACTGATGGAAAAATTCACTGGCCTCGACACCCTGGTAAAAACCACCAGTGAGGCCTTCGCCGAAAAACATCACGCGCTGTTTTTGGGCCGCGGTGTTGAATACCCGATTGCGCTGGAAGGTGCGCTGAAGCTGAAGGAAATATCCTACATCCACGCCGAAGCCTATCCCGCAGGTGAGCTTAAACACGGCCCGCTGGCACTGGTAGACGCGGATATGCCGGTGATCGTCGTTGCGCCGAACGATGAATTGCTGGAAAAGCTGAAGTCGAACCTGCAGGAGGTGCGCGCGCGCGGCGGCGAACTTTTCGTGTTCGCCAGCCCGGAAGCGGGATTCAAGAGTGAGTCCGGGTTAACGGTGGTTGAAGTGCCGGATGCACCGGAGAGTCTGCAGCCGATTCTCTACACTGT
The DNA here is from genome assembly GCF_001639145.1 of Microbulbifer sp. Q7. Taxonomy (NCBI): domain Bacteria; kingdom Pseudomonadati; phylum Pseudomonadota; class Gammaproteobacteria; order Cellvibrionales; family Microbulbiferaceae; genus Microbulbifer; species Microbulbifer sp. Q7. The sequence continues at coordinate 493,884 of NZ_LROY01000001.1, forward strand.
ACCTTTGCAATTGCTGAGTTATCACGTGGCCTTGTTGAAAGGTACCGACGTGGATCAGCCGCGGAATCTGGCCAAATCAGTGACCGTTGAATAAGTCGTTATGTGTAACGGCGTCTTTTCCAGTTAGGAGGAAATCGGTGTTACGCAGACTGACATTAGTACTGATCGCTAGTATTTCGACGGTGTTGCTGTCAGCCTGCTCCTCTGGTGCGTTTTTCCTGGCGAACCTACCGGTGAAATTCGCAGGCCCCGAAACGCACCGGGATATCAGCTATGGCACGGAGCCTTGGCACAAACTGGATATCTACCTGCCGGAAGAAACTAGCGCCCCGGCTCCGGTGCTCGTGTTTTTCTACGGTGGCCGCTGGACCTTTGGTAAAAAAGAACAGTACGCATTTGTCGCAAAAACATTTGCAGATGCGGGCTATGTGGTTGTTTTGCCGGATTATTCCAAATATCCGGCGGTAAAATTTCCGGTTTTTGTCGAAGATGCTGCCAAGGCGGTCGCCTGGACCCACGATCACATCGGCGAGTATGGCGGTGATACCGCGCGATTCTATATTTCCGGCCACTCTTCTGGTGCGCATATGGGAGCGCTGGTTTCCGCCAATCCCGACTATCTGAAAGCCGAGGGCAAGCCGCTTTCCATTATCACTGGCTTTGCCGGTCTTGCCGGGCCCTACGATTTCATACCGCAGGCGGAGGATCTGAAAATCATTTTCGGTCCGCCGGACAATTATCCCAATATGCAGGTGCCAACCTATATCCGCGGTAACGAGCCGCCGATGCTTTTACTGCATGGCGCCGACGATACCGATGTGATTCAGCGCAACCTGAATCGATTGAGAGACAAAATTGAAAAATCCGGTGGTGTAGTAGAGGCAAAAATCTATGAGGGCGTTGATCATATCGACATGATCGGCTCTCTCAGCTGGCTACTGGATTTCAAGGCGCCGGTGGAAAGGGATATGCTGGAGTTTTTCGAGCGTCAATCATCAAACAAGCGGTCAAACTAGCTTAAGCCTCCGTTAGCCGGCGCTCGTGGGTAAAATGCAATTTAGCGATAATTTTCCGCGTTTGAGCATTGGTCAAACAAAACATACCTTTCGGTGCTGTACAGCGACCCATTGGCGACTACTTTTATCAGGATAGATAAAACCAGTCACCGGGGTACACAGGTTTTGTTCGAACATCTCGACGCCGTTTTCCTCGCACGGGTGCAATTTGCATTCACCGTGTCGTTTCATTTTATATTTCCCGCCTTCTCCATAGGTCTTGCGAGTTACCTGATGGTGCTCGAGGGGCTGTGGCTGAAAACCGGGCGTGGCGTCTACGCCAACCTGTATCGCTACTGGCTAAAGATTTTTGCCGTGGGATTCGGCATGGGGGTCGTTTCCGGCATCGTGCTGTCGTACCAGTTTGGCACCAACTGGTCGGAGTTTTCCCACAAGGCGGGCCCGGTGATCGGGCCGCTGATGGGCTATGAGGTGATCACAGCATTCTTTCTTGAGGCGGGCTTCCTCGGGGTGATGCTGTTTGGCATCAACAAGGTGGGCAAGCGCCTGCACTTTTTTGCCACCTGTATGGTGGCGCTGGGTACCTTTGTTTCCGCCTTCTGGATCCTGTCGGTGAACTCGTGGATGCAAACCCCGACGGGCTTTGCCATGAATGACCAGGGGCAGTTTATTGTCGACGGTTCCTGGTGGGATGTGATTTTCAACCCGAGCTTCCCCTATCGTCTGGTACACACAGTGACCGCGGCCTATCTCACCACCGCGTTTGCGGTGGGCGGTGTTGGCGCCTGGCACTTGTTGAAAGACCGCAGCAATCTTGGGGCGCGCAAGATGTTCTCCATGGCCATGTGGATGGCGTTGCTGGTAACACCTATCCAGATTTTTGTCGGCGACTTGCATGGCTTGAATACCCTGGAGCATCAACCAGTCAAGGTGCTGGCGATGGAGGGGGATTTTGATCCGAGCCCAGAGGGAGCACCGCTCATTCTGTTCGGTATTCCGGACGAAGAGGCGGCAAAGGTGCACTATAAAGTCGCCATTCCCAAGCTGGGCTCGCTGGTTCTTAAACATGATCTCAATGCACCGCTGCCTGGCCTGAAGGACTTTCCGCGGGACGAGTGGCCACCGGTGGCGGTGGTGTTTTGGTCGTTCCGCATCATGGTTGCGATCGGTTTTGCCATGCTGGCACTGGGAATATGCGGCCTGATTGCGCGTCGCCGCAAGCGACTTTACAAGTCGCGCGCGCTACACCGCGCGGCGGTATTGATGGGGCCGGCAGGTTTCGTAGCCGTTATCGCGGGCTGGATCACTACCGAGGTGGGCCGACAGCCTTATACCGTATATGGCCTGATGAAAACGGTGGATTCCGCCTCTCCGCTGGATGCGCCCGCGGTAGCGGCCTCGCTGATCGCGTTTGTCGTGGTTTATTCGGCGATATTCGGCATGGGTATTTACTACCTGCTGCGCATGATGGCGAGTCCACCCCATCCCGGCGAACCGGAACCGGCAAACATTCCGACCTATGCCGCGGGTATTACGCCCGCATCCAGCCTGCAAGCAACCTCGCTGAACCCGCAGGGGGGGGATCATGGAAAGTCTTGATTTACCGCTGATTTGGGCGGGACTCATCTGCTTTGCGATATTCGCCTACGTGGTGCTGGACGGTTTTGACCTGGGCGTGGGTATTCTCTCTCCGGTGCTGGAACCGGGCACCGAGCGGGATCAGGCGATCAACTCCATCGCGCCATTCTGGGACGGCAATGAGACCTGGCTGGTGATGGGTGGCGGCGGCTTGCTGGCGGTATTTCCCCTCGCCTACGCGATCATCCTGCCGGCGACTTACCCGCTGATGATCGCGATGCTGCTGGGACTGGTATTTCGTGGTGCCGCGTTCGAGTTCCGCTGGCGGGATCCCGCCCATCAGCCGCTTTGGGATCTGATCATTACCGTGGGATCCACTGTGGCCGCCCTGGCCCAGGGCATCACCATTGGCGCGATACTTCAGGGCATCAAAGTGGAGAACAACGCCTATGCGGGTGGCTGGCTGGACTGGCTAAGCCCGTTCAGCGTTCTTACGGGTGTCGCGGTGGTGATCGGCTATGCCTTGCTGGGTGCCACCTGGTTGATTCGTAAAACCGAGGGCGGATGCCACCGTCATGCCCATCGCCTGGCGTATTGGCTGGCCATTGCCACTGTGCTGGCATTGGTGGCGGTAAGTGCGGCAACGCCATTTTTGAAAGATGATTATTGGCGACGCTGGTTTGAAATGCCCCAGGTGCTGTGGACTGCCCAGGTACCATTACTGGTGGCTATCTGCACCGGCGTGCTTTTCTGGAGCCTGAAACAAGGTCGGGAACTGTTGCCATTCTTGATGGCGCTGGCACTGTTCCTGCTGGGCTTTATTGGTCTGTGCATCAGTATTTTCCCTAACATGATTCCCCCATCCGTCACGCTTTGGGAGGCTGCAGCCCCGCGTGATAGCCAGCTGTTTTTGCTGGTGGGAGCGGTGTTTATCATCCCGGTTATCCTGGGCTATACCGGCTGGGCTTACTGGGTGTTTCGCGGCAAAGTCGGCACCGAGGGGTACCACTGATGAAGGTAGCGGCGGTGACCTGGAAGCGGTTGGGCTGGATGCTGGCGATCTGGCTGATGAGTGTGACAGTGCTGGGTTGTCTTTCGTTGCTGCTGAAATGGTGGTTGGCCCCCTGAGGCACCCGCAGACCCCCAATGAAAAGTCGGCGGCCCAAGCGGGCCGCCGACTCGTATCGACACCTCACATCTACACCATGATGGTGTGCAGCGGTTACTTGCTGGGCATCAGCACACCATCAATCACGTGCACCACGCCGTTGGAGGTCATTACGTCGGCCTTTACTACGGTTGCGGTGTTACCCTTCGCATCAGTCACCGTTACCTTGTCTCCCGCCAGACGCAGGGTCAGTTCATCACCCTGAACAGTTTTCACCTTGGCGTGGCCGCCGCCCTGTTTGATCAGACCGACAACCGCTTCCGCGGTGGCTTTGCTCGGCACCACATGGTAGGTGAGAATGCTCTGCAGTTTGGCTTTGTTTTCAGGTTTCAACAGTGTGTCCACGGTGCCGGCCGGCAGCGCCGCGAAGGCATCGTTGGTGGGTGCAAATACGGTAAAAGGGCCATCGCCATTGAGCGTGTCGACGAGTTCTGCCGCCTTCACCGCCGCTACCAGCGTCGACAGGGCTTCAGTACCCACAGCGGTTTCGACAATGGTCTTTTTCCCATGATCACCGGCGTGCACTTGAAGGGGCGTGGCAAGCATGGCTGCAATCAGTAGAGGGGCGGAAAGAAAGCGGGCGAAGAAAGATGTCATCGAAGTCATGGAGTCACCTCTAGGGTTGCGCTCGATGCACGGTGAAAAAAGAGATAGTGTGGGCCGTGCCGAGCTTGGGAGGAGTGTAGAGTCGCCGGCCGGTTCTACCCACTTCACTTTTTAGGCGGCAACCGAATAAGGGAGTAAGGCAGTAGCCAGCGGGTGCTTGTGCCATCACCAACAGCACGACTAACCCGTGAACACTCGAGGCAGAGGCTTACAGCGCCGCCTATATTTGATGAATGGGTAAATACCTGGTTACCGGTGCTACCGGCAATGTTGGCCGCTCGCTACTGCGGCATCTTTGTGCGCAATCGAGAGATTTTCCCGTAGTCGCCGGGGTGCGCGATCCCGCAGCGGTCCGTTGGGAGTTCCCGCGATCAACCCGGCTGAAAACGATACCATTTGACTTCGAAAGTGAGCACACTTGGCCGCGGGCCCTTGCAGGCTGTGATCGTCTGTTTCTGTTGAGACCACCGTCTATTTCGGATGTCGATCGCATATTTCGCCCACTGATCCACTACTGCTGCAGTCTGGAGCCTAAACCTGGTGTGGTATTTCTATCGGTTCAGGGAGCAGAAAAAAGCAGCCTGATACCGCATCACAAGATAGAGCGATTGCTAGCGCATAGTGGATTGGCATATGTCGTAATCCGCCCTGGATACTTCATGCAGAACCTGACAACAACCCTTAAAATCGATGTGCTGGTAAATCGGCATATCCGTTTACCCGCCGGAGATGCCCGCTTTAACTGGGTCGATGTGGAAGATGTCGGCGCAGTGGCGGCCAGTGCAATGTGCCGGCTCGATGAATATCGCGGCCGTGTACTCGAGGTCACCGGGTCGGAAAGCCTCGGGTTCGCTGAAGCAACCGCGACCATCAACCGTGCGGTTGGAGCGGATATCCGCTATTCCAACCGCAATCCAGTGACCTTCATTCTGGACCGGTTGCGGCGTGGCGAACAGCTCCCCTGGGTGATGGTCGTCACACTGCTGCATTTCCTGCCGCGTATACAGGGCACCCCGCCACTGACGGCAACAGTGCAGGAAGTTACCGGCAGAGCCCCGCGCACCCTGGCCATGTTTGCCCGGGACAACCGACACCTATTCCTTGGGAATCGTGAAGATGCACCATGAGCAACCCAACAATCCCCTGCACGGCATCAAGCTGGAGGCCATCGTAGTGGAGCTGCAGCAGCACTATGGCTGGGACGGGCTCGCCGAGCGGGTGCCGGTCAACTGCTTCATCAATGACCCGTCGGTGAAATCCAGCTTGAAATTTCTGCGTAAAACTCCCTGGGCTCGGGACAAGGTCGAGGCCCTGTACGTTGCGACCTTCCATCGCAGCAACCCGTGGAAAACATGAATTTGGCGAAGGTGGTCTCCGTGCGCAATCGAATCCAGAACATTCTGCTGCTGTGCTTTCTCACTCTGCTCACGGCCTGCACCGGTATCCCAGAGGGCGTGGAGCCCATCGATGACTTTGAATTGCAGCGCTACCTCGGTCGCTGGTATGAAATCGCGCGTCTGGACCACTCGTTTGAGCGCGGGCTGAGCCGGGTGACCGCGGAATACAGTGTGCGTGACGATGGCGGGGTTCGGGTTGTGAACCGGGGCTATGACGAGAAGAAAGGCACCTGGCAAGACGCCGAGGGCAAAGCCTATCTCGTCGGCGCGCCGAACGTGGGCCACCTCAAGGTCTCCTTCTTTGGGCCCTTCTACGGCTCCTACATCATTTTCGAGCTGGACGACGATTACCGCTATTCCATGATCTCCGGCCCCGACCGCTCCTACCTTTGGTTACTCTCGCGTACACCCACCGTTCCGGACGCTGTCAAACAGCGCTTTGTGTCCCGGGCCGCGGCACTCGGGTTCGACACGGGCGAGCTGATTTTCGTGGATCAGATTGAAAGTCGGTAGAGAGCCAGTAAACGGAAGCCAGCGAAATACTCACAGCAAGTGGTGCAAAAAAATGACCACATGGGTTATTCGCCATGTATCTATCCAGGCGCACCAATCGGTATTCGAGTTGGTGCGGCAAGTCCTGCATTGATTACTCGGTCTTTCCACAACTCCAATAGTGGGCGGAACCTGCACAACCTGACATTCCGCTACTTCCGGGCAAAAAACTTTAACAAAATATCCCGCCGATATGATTTGCCTTGTGTCTCCCTGCGCGATTCGGTAGAACCGACGCGTAAACCTGAGAAACTTGGCGTTATGTTGCGATTCCAAAGCGCTGTGGGCGACCCGCTCTGCAAGCGCGCCAGCGATTTCCACCTCAGTGAGTGGTTCGATAATTAGTTGACCGTTACCAGCTCTGGTAGCGGGCGGCTCCTTCCTGCCTGATTTTTCCAGCTCCCTCTCTCGGCCAGTTCGTTTTGGTGGCGCGCGCGCGTGTGCGTCGCGCCAGCGGTCGAGGAGAGACCAGCAATTTACACACAAAAAAACTCTACAAAAACAACGACACATCCGAGGGTACCGAGATGAAACCGTCCAACAAACAGCTGCTCGCCCTGGCTATTGCCATGGCCAACTGCGCCCCTGCTGCCGTAATGGCGCAGAGCGATACAGAAAAGACTGCAATGCTGGAAGAGGTGGTGGTGACCGCCAGTCGCCGCGCCGAAAGTATTCAGGATATTCCCTACAACATCACCGCCGTGACCGGCGAGTTCATCAACGATATCGGCGCCGATGACCTGAGCAAGATGTCCCAGTTCATTCCGGGTATGCAGATGATCGATGCCGGCGCCCGCAGCACCGGCCTGGTGACCCTGCGCGGCATGAACGTGGGTGGCCTGGAGGCTTCAGAAAACCAGGGCGGCAAGGACATCATTTCCCGCTACGTCAACGACACACCGCTGCTGATCGATTTCAAGCTGGTGGATATTGAGCGCGTGGAAGTCCTGCGTGGCCCGCAGGGCACCCTGTACGGCCGCGGTGCCATGGCCGGTACCCTGCGCTACATCCTCAACAAGCCGAGTACCGAGGCTACCGAGGGTTCCGTGCGCACCGAGGTGTACAAGAACAGCGAGAGCGACGGTTTCTCCAGTGAAGTAAGTGGTGTATTCAACCTGCCGCTGTCCGACACCCTGGCCCTGCGCGTGTCCGGTACGCGCGTGGACGACGCAGGTTTTGTGGATTACAACAATGTGCTGGTTGAGCCGGGCGTTTCCAATGACGAGCGCCGGATCAAGGATGCCAACACCGAAGAAACCACTTCCGCCCGTGTCGCCCTGCGTTGGGAGCCGACCGACACCTTCTTCGCCCAGGCCAACTACTACCTGCAGGATTCCAAGGCCGGTGGCCGCCAGGCGGTAAACCCGGGCTTTACCGGCGACGACTTCACTTCCGCCCTGCGTTACAACGAAGTGCGTGAGAACAAGGACTCCCTGTTCAACGTGGAGCTGGGATACAACAGCGACGCCATCGAAATTTTCTCCACCACCTCCGTGGCGGAATACGAAGGTATCGGCAATCGCGACCAGACCGACCTGCTGTGTGTGGACATCTGGAGTGGCTACTGCGACTTCCCGCAGTTCTCCGCCTACACCGTGGACGACAACCAGTCCGAGTCGCTGGTGCATGAGACCCGCTTCCTGTCCACCGACGAGAACTCCCCGGAGTGGCTCGACTGGATCGCCGGTGTCTACTACGAGGAAACCGACACCCTGCTGGATGCCCGTGAGTACGCTCCCGGCTTCGGCGACTTTGTGGTGAACGAATGGGACTGGTCCCCCACCGGTCTGGGTGACCTGGAATACTGGCGCTACGCGGATAGTACCTTCACCGAGCAGGCGGTGTACGGGGAGGCCACCTTCCACGCCAACGACCAGCTGCAGTTCACTTTGGGCGCCCGCTACTTCCAGCAGGAAGAGGCATTCGCCTACGACTGCACCATGTTGCCCTTCTACACCGGCACCGATGCGGATTGCCGCGATGGTGATGGCGAGATCGACGACACCGTATTCAAGCTGAATGCCGCCTACAACTTCACCGATGAAGTCATGTTCTACGCGACCGTGGCCGAAGGCTTCCGCCGCGGCGGCACCAATGCCGGCCCGCAGCTGCTGGACAGCGAGCAGACCTTCAGCTCCGATTCCGCGGTGAACTACGAGCTGGGCTGGCACACTACCCTCGGTGGCAACATCATCCTGAACGGCGCGGTCTTCATGATCGACTGGAGCGACCTGCAGGTGCCCACCAAGTCCCAGGAAGCGGCGATCAACATCACCAAGAACGCCAGCCAGGGCCAGATCACCGGTTTCGAACTGTCCACCCAGGCCGCGCTCACCGACAACCTGATGCTGAACGGCTGGGTGACCTACTACGATCACGCGCTGGATGGCGATGCGCCTGAAATCGGTGGTTTCGATGGCGACAGCTTCCCGGGTGTGCCCAACCTGCAGTACAACCTGGCAATGGACTACAACGTGGCGGTGCCCACCGGTGAGCTGACCCTGCGCGGCAACCTCTACTACAAGGACCAGGTGGACACGCGCCTTAATAGTCAGGGCGGTAACTTCGATAACGAAACCCTCGAGGACTACCACCTGTTCAACCTGTCTGCGGACTACCGCCTGAATGAATGGCGTGCATCCCTGTTCGCGGACAACGTCACCAATGAGCTGTACTACAACGGTGTGCGCAGTGCCAAGCGCTACGGCGAGCGCGGCCAGTTCTACTACGTGGGCCAGCCGCGTACCGTAGGTGTGAACCTCGCGTATGAGTTCTGATTGATCCTTTTGATCCTTTCTCTGAGTTGATCGTTTGGCGGGGCTTGCCCCGCCTTTTTTGTTTCTGGATCTGCAGGAAAAAAACCGCTACAACCGGTGTCTGTGTACCCATACCGAATGGCCCGCTATGTCTGACCTCACCATCCGCCAGCAGCTTGATTTCGCCCGTAAGGCCGCCGCCAACCGGGATTGGCGCAGCGTGTCCGCCCGCTGTATCGCGGTGCTGAAAACCGACCCGCGGCAGCCGGAAGCGCATACCCTGCTGGGGCTCGCCGCGCTGGAGGGCGGCAACGCGCAGATCGCCGTGCGCGCGCTCAACACGGCCCTCAAGGTGGATCCCTCGTTTGGCGAAGCGCGGGTCTACCTTGCGCGGATACTGGCGGCCAACGGCCAGTTTGCCGAGGCGGAATCCGAAGCCGACAGGTGCAAAGAGCAGATCACCAGCGACCCGCAGTTACTGGATACCCTGGCCACGCTCTACAGCCACCTGGGGCGCCAGCCACAGGCACTGGCGCTGTACCGGCAGGCGCTTGTTTGCGCACCCGAGGACGTGGGTATTCTTGCCAATACGGCGGCAGTGCAGATATTTCTGGGACAGCGCGCGGAAGCCGCCGAGCTTCTGCAGCGCGCCTTGCAGCGGTCGCCGGAGCACTACCGCTGTCACTGGCTGCTGGCGAAATGCCGGCACACCGAGGACCCCGATGAGACCCGGGGCCAGCTGGGCACCCTGCGCACCCTCGCGGAACGCGCGTCGCCGGCGGCACTGCCCTATGTGCACTATGCGGCGGGCAAGCTGTGTGAGGATCTCGCAGACTGGCCAGCAGCCTGGGCGCACTACCAGGCCGGGGCCGGCGCGCAGCGGCAGCGATTGAATTACCGCAGTGACGAGGAGACCGGGATATTTGACGCGGTGCGCGAACACCTGGGAGATCAGTGGTACCGGAATCAGGCCGCAGGCCGGGACGATGGAGAAACGCCGGTGTTTATTGTGGGGTTGCCGCGGACCGGCAGTACCCTGGTGGAGCAGATTCTTGGCAGCCACCCGCAGGTACAGGCACTGGGCGAACTGGTGCAGTGGCCACTGGCAGTGAAGCAGCACGCGGGCAGTCGCGATGCGGCGTTAATCAGTCGCGACAGTATTGCCGCCGTGGCCGGATGCTCTACCGCCACACTGGGGCAGCGCTACCTACAGAGCATTGCGCACCTGCGCAACGACCAGCGCTGGTTTACCGACAAGCTGCCGGGCAACTTTCTCTACCTGCCACTGATTGCCCGCGCCCTGCCCGGCGCGCGATTTGTACACGTTACTCGCCATCCCATGGATGCCGGCTTTGCCATCTACAAACAATTGTTCGCCGATGCGTATCCCTGGTCTTACGATCTGCAGGAACTGGGCGAGTATTACGTGCAGTATCACCAGCTGATGCAGCAGTGGCAGGAATTGATGCCGGAGCGAATTTACACCCTGGACTACGACCAGCTGGTGGCGGACCCGGAAGGCCAGACCCGCGCACTGCTGGACTGGCTGGGGCTGCCCTTCGCCAGCGGTTGCCTGCAGTTCCACCGGTCGGAACGCGCCGCGGCAACCGCCAGCGCGGCCCAGGTGCGCGAACCGATTCACGCCCGTTCCAGCGGCCGCTGGCAGCAGTTTGCCGAGCAGCTGCAGCCCTACCGGGATGTGTTGGCGCGCGCGGGTATCCTACCGGGCCCGGTTGGCTAGAGGCCGGGCTGAACCGCTTTGCGGCCCTGCGCCGGCTGCTTCTCTGCGGCGGTGGCTTCGTGATCGCCCCAGTGGTGATCCAGGTGCAGGTCCGGGTCCCGGCGATCCTCCTGCAGTGCCTGCAGTAATTGCTCGCGGTAGATTTTGGTTTTTGCCACGTGCTGGGATTCATCCCGCCAGTAGGGGAACAGGGATTCCAGCATACGCTGATCGTGCTGCTTGAACTTGCGCGCCGCGCGCTGGGCCTGGTGTTTCGACAGCCCCAGTAGCTGCAGGGCACCGGCGCCGATTTCCAGGGCGCTGTCGACGGTTTCCCGGTAGATGTATTTCACCCCCGCTTCCATCAGTGCGTACTGGTGCATACGGTTGCGCGCCCGCGCCAGAATGGTCAGGTGCGGGAAGTGATTCTGGATGCGGCTCACAATCTCCAGCGAGGCCGCCTGGTCGCTCAGGGTGAGGATCACGATCTTGGCGTTTTCCGCGCCGGCGGCGTGCAACAGGTCCTCCCGCGAGGCGTCACCGTAGTAGGCCTTGATACCGTAGCGGCGCACCAGTTCGAGCTGTTCCGCGTTGTGTTCCAGCAGCGTGGTCTCGAATCCGCAGGCGTTCAGCAGGCGCCCGGAGATCTGGCCGTAGCGGCCGTAGCCGATGATGATCACCGGTGAACCGTCATCGTTGGGGGCGCTGTCGGGCACATCTGGAAGGCGTGGGCCAGTGAAGAACCGCGGCTGGATGAGCTGCTCATAGGCCAGCAACAGCAGCGGCGTCACCGCCATGGACAGCGCGATCAGGGCGATCAGCACACTGGTGACGTCCGCCGGAAGCACCTGGTTCTGGCTGGCATAGGCCAGCAATACGAAGCCGAATTCCCCCGCCTGCGCCAGGGACAGGGCAAACAGCCAGTCCTCGCCCCGCGCCATGCCGCGCACCCGCGCCAGCGCGAACAGGATGACGAACTTGACCGTGACCAACAGCAGCAACAGTCCCAGCAACAGCAGTGGTTGCTGCATCACCAGTGCGATGTCGAGGTTGGCGCCTACCGCAAGGAAAAAGAGCCCCAGCAGCAGCCCCTTGAACGGCTGGATATCGGCTTCCAGCTCGTGACGGAATTCACTGTCCGCCAGTACTACGCCGGCGAGGAACGTCCCCAGTGCCGGCGACAGACCGAGGCCGCTCATGATGGCGGCGGCGCTGAGCACGATCAGCAGGGAGCAGGCGGTAAACAGTTCGCGGGTGCGCGACCCCACCACCATCCGCAGCAGCGGGGTCAGCAGGTAGCGCCCGGCCAGCACCAGCGCGGTAATCGCCGCCAGTACCGCCAGCGCGTAGGTCCAGCCCTGCAGGGCGTCGGGGTCGGTGGCCACTTCCACGGTGGCCAGCAGTGGCAGCAGCGCAAGAATGGGGATCACCGCAATATCCTGGAACAGCAGCACGCTGAAGGCATTGCGCCCGCCCTCGGTCTTGAGCAGGTTCTTTTCCGACAGCGACTGCAGCACGATGGCGGTGGACGACAGCGCGAGAATCAGGCCCACCGCGGTGGCGCTGCGCCAGTCCAGCCCGAACATGGCCATCGCCAGCCCGCACACGGCCGCCGCGGTAAGCAGCACCTGGGCACCACCGGTACCGAAGATCGCCCCCCTAAGGGCCCACAGTTTCTTCGGCCGCAGTTCCAGGCCAATCAAAAACAGCATCAGCGCCACACCAAACTCGGCGAAGTGCAGCTCATCGCTGGTATCACCCACCAGGCCGAAGGCGTGGGGGCCAATCAGGACCCCCGCCACCAGGTAACCCAGCACCGAGCCGAACCCGAGGCGTTTGGCCAGAGGCACGGAGAAGACGGCGGCGGCGAGAAATATGACGGTCTGAAGTAAAAAATTGTCGTGCGGCATGAACGCTCTTTCTGGTTGTCGCGGGGCCGCGTGGCGGCCAGTTAGTCAGGTTGTGGTGTGGGTGCGGCGCGCTCGGGATCGGCGGCTTCGCGGCTGCGGCGGATGAGCGGCGCGATGGTAGATCCCTGCACCACAATGGAGAAGAGTACCACGCCGTAGGTCATCACTACCCACAGGTGACGCAAGTCGTGGGTGCTGCCGTTACTGGTATCGCCGATCAGGTAGCCGGACGGGATCGACATCGCCAGCGCCAGTGCCAGTCCGCCCCGCAGCCCGCCCCAGATCAGAATCCGCTCGGTGTAGGGGTGGTATTTGCGGCGCCGTTTGAGCAGCTGGAACGGGACACCCACCGCCAGCACGCGTCCCAGCAGCACAATCACGATCGCGGCGACGATCAGCACATAGTCGATGGGCGAGAAGTCGATGGTGATCAGGAACAGGCCCACCAGCAGGAACAGGATACCGTTGAGAAACTCCTCGGTAATGGTCCAGAAGTTGTCCAGCTCGTGCTGACTCACCCGCGAAAATCCGCGCTCGCGGGTGAAGTTGCCGATAATGATACCGGACACCACCATGGCCAGGGCGCCAGACACGTGCAGCAGGTTGGCGGCGGCAAAACCGGCGGTGGGAATCACCAGGGTCAGCAACAGTTCCAGGCTGTGGTCATTGGTGGAGCAGATCAGCCAGTGGAACAGGCCGCCAATCGCGAGCCCGAGCGCGATGCCACCGAGCGCCTCCACCATAAACAGGTGGCTGATAGCCGGCAGCGTCGGTTCGGTGCCCTGAAACGCCAGCGCGTAGAGCACCGCAAACACCACCATGCCGAAACCGTCATTGAACAGCGACTCCCCCTCGACCTGAATCGAAACCTGCTCCGGGGCCTTCAGGCTCTTGATAATGGCCAGCACCGCAATGGGGTCCGTGGGCGAGATCAGCGCCCCAAACAGCAGGCAGTACACCAGGTCCACCGGCATACCGATCAGCGCAAACAGGGCATACATCATGTAGCCCACCGCGAAAGTGGAAATCAGGGTGCCGACGATGGCCAGCAGGGTGATTTCCACCTTCTGGTTGCGCAGCATCAACAGGTCGATATGCAGGGAGCCGGCAAACAGCAGAAAGCCCAGCATGCCTTTCAGCAGCAGGTCTTCCAGGTTCATCACCGGGAGCAGCTGCGCCACCCAATCCCGCAGCTCCACTATTTCCAGCTTGCCGAGACCGGTAACAAGCAGCGACAGAGCCAGTGAGCCCGCGGTGATGGCAATGGTGGTCTGGGTGCGCAGTACGTATTGATTGATAAAACCGAGGAACACGGACACAGCCGCGAGAAAACAGAAGGTGTAATAGACGTCCATGCCCTGGGGGGTGCCTCGGTTGGGTCGGTTGCACGCTGGCGTTGCGGCCAGCGCGCCTGCGCTCAGTCCGTCAGCGTGCCGTTATTGTAGTCGCGCACCGCCTGCTCAATCTGCTCGCGGGTGTTCATGACAAAGGGGCCATAGTGCGCAACGGGTTCGTTGAGTGGGGCGCCGTGCAGCAGCAACAAGCCGGTACCTTTTCCGGCGCCGTCTGCGGGCGCGCGCAATTGTAATGATTCACCAGCACCAAACAACACCAGATTGCCCCGGGTCACGGTGCCGCGCTCGGTGGCCAGCGATCCCCGGTAGATATAGGCCAGTGCGGTGTGCTCCCTGGGCAGTGGCAGGGAAACGTCGGCGCCCGGCGCCAGGCGCACATCGGCCACCGAGGCTGCACTGGCCGCATCCAGCAGCGGGCCGGATACGGACTCACCGGCAATTTGCCAGGTGCCGGCAATCAGGCGAATCATTGAGCCATGCGCGTCCAGCGTGCGTTCCTGTACCTGTTCCGGCTGCAGGTCGCGCCAGTCCGGCGTGCTCATCTTGTCCTTCGCCGCCATATTGATCCACAGCTGGAAGCCGTGCATACCGCCCTCGCCCTGGGAGGGCATCTCCGAGTGGATGATGCCGCGCCCGGCGCGCATCCACTGGGCACCGCCCTCGCGAATGGCACCGCGGTTACCCAGGTGGTCCTGGTGCTCAAACTCGCCACTCAGCATGTAGGTCAGCGTTTCGATCCCCCGGTGCGGGTGCGGCGGGAAACCGGCAATGTAATCGTCGGGATTTTCCGAGCGTATCTCATCGACCATCAGGAACGGGCTGAAGTCCGCGGACTGGAATCCAGCCACCCGATGAATTTTCACGCCGGCGCCATCGGCGGACGGATGCCCCGCCACTACACGTGCGGCGGGCCGCAGGCTGACGCTGTTTTCGCTGTTGGGTGTGACGTTTTGCATGGTTCTGCTCCTCCATTTCCGGCAGTATAGGCCGATTAAATCGCCAGAAAATGGCAAATAATCGCAGCTAATATTCGAACGGCTCGACAGGTCGCGCCGGTAACTCTTTTCACCGATCGAAATCAGACAAAGGACAGTCAATGGCCAAGGTAACCCTGGAGCAGTGGCGGATGTTTCAGGCCGTGGTGGAACACGGCGGTTTTTCCCAGGCCGCGGAAGCGGTGCACAAGAGCCAGTCTTCGATTAATCACGCGGTGCACAAACTGCAGGAGAGCCTCGGGGTTTCGCTGCTGGAAGTGCGCGGGCGCAAGGCGGAACTCACCGACGCGGGGCGGGTACTGCTGAACCGCGCCGGCGGCCTGCTGGATGAGGCGGAAGCGCTGGAGTCGGTGGCCGCGAGCCTGGGCGCCGGCACCGAGGCGCAACTGCGCCTGGCGGTGGATGTGCTGTTTGATTACGAGGCCCTGTTCAATGCGGTGGAGCGTTTTGCCGCCGAGTTTCCCCACACCCGCCTGGAGATTCGCGAGACCGTATTGTCCGGTGCCGAGGAATTGCTGTTGCAGCAGGAGGCGGATTTCATCCTGTCCGCGCGCGTACCCCAGGGGTTTGTGGGTGAGCCGGTGGCGCGGGTGAAATTTGTGCCGGTGGCACACCCGGACCACCCGCTGCATCATCTGGGGCGGCCGGTGAACCGGGAAGATCTCAAGGCGGCGCGGCAGATCGTGATGCGCGATTCCGCGCTGAAAAACCGCCAGGATGCGGGTTGGCTCGGCTCCGACCAGCGCATCACCGTCACCAACGTGCACACCTCCATTGAATTGATCGAGCGCGGCCTGGGGTTTGCCTGGCTGCCGCAGACCCGCATCCGCGACTCCCTGTCGGCCGACCGGCTGCTGCCGCTGCGCACCGAAGAACCCTGGGAGCGGGATGTCACTGTCTATCTGGTGTACGCGGATCAGGACCGTGCCGGCCCCGCCGCCTGCCTGCTGCTGCGCGCCCTGCGTGAAGGCTTGCCACCGATCGAGTGATCGGGGCGCCGTATCCTCTGCCCGCTGGTCAAATCAATCTAAAACAGGAAGCGTGTCATGGTGCGTGACAGTGACGAAATCCGCTGGGGCATTATCGGTTGCGGCAATGTCACCGAGCTGAAAAGCGGCCCGGCGTTCAACAAGGTGGCGGGATCAAAGCTGGTTGCGGTCATGCGCCGCAACCGGGAAAAGCTGCTGGACTATGCCGCGCGCCACCGTGTGCCGAAAACCTATACCAGCGCCGACGACCTGATCAACGACCCGGAAATCGACGCCGTTTATGTGGCCACGCCACCGGGGAGCCATCGGGAGTACGCGCTGAAGATAGCGAGCGCTAACAAACACTGTTGTCTGGAAAAACCGATGGCGCTCGATTTCAGCGAGTGCGAAGACATTGTCGCCGCTTTTGCAGGCCGGGAGGCACAGCTGTTTGTCGCCTACTACCGCCGCTCCCTGCCCCGCTTCAATCAGGTAAAAGAGTGGATCGACAGCGGTAGAATCGGTGCCATTCGCCATATCAACTGGAGCTATGCGCGCGCGCCTTCCGCCGCGGACCTGTCACCGGAATACGATTGGCGCACCGACCCGGCGGTGTCCGGCGGCGGCCATTTTGTCGATCTCGCCTGTCACGGTCTCGACCTGTTTATCCATCTCGCCGGAGATATCACCGAGGCCAAGGGGATCGCGGTCAATCAGCAGGACCTGTATAACGCGGAAGATGCGGTTTCCGCCTGCTGGGCATTTGACAGTGGTGCCACCGGCGCGGGCTTCTGGAATTTTGCCGCCAGTGACTACAGCGATGAGGTAGTGATCTACGGCAGCAGGGGCAGCATCCGTTTTTCCGTGTTTGCCGACAAGCCGCTGGTGCTCGACGCCGGCGACGATTCCGAAACCGTCGCAATCGCCCACCCGGAAAACATCCAGTATTTCCACATCGACAATATGGTCAAACACCTCAACGGCGAAGGCCGGCACCCGGTATCTGCCGCCGAAGGTGGCAAGGCCTCACGGGTGATGGACCAGATTCTGGCGGGATTTCGCTAGGTTTGGCGCTCACTTCTATAAATTCGATGTATCCCTGCGAATATATGCGATTTTCGTTTTAAAAATCCGAATTAGACTAAACGGCGTTGTCTCTTCATACACTTTCTCTCTGAAAGAACTCTCGCTTAAGGACTCTGCTATGAACAACGGCGTACTGTTTGATTTCTCCAAGCTGATGGCGCGCATTCTGATGTCGGTGATGTTTATTGTCGCCGGCTACAGCAAGATCGGCGCCTACGCGGGCACGCAGGAATATATGGCATCGGCGGGTGTACCCGGCTTTCTACTGCCGCTGGTCATTCTGCTGGAGCTGGGCGGTGGCCTGGCCATTCTGTTTGGCTTCTTTACCCGCTGGGTGGCGGTGGCGTTTGCCGCCTTCTGTGTGGTGAGCGCGTGGCTGTTCCACAATGTGCCCGGTGACCAGATGCAGCAAATCCTGTTTATGAAAAACATCACCATCGCCGGCGGCTTCCTGATGTTGGCCTGCGCCGGTGCCGGCCGATTCAGCTTTGATTACGCCATGGCCAACGTGAAGAAGCGCTAAGGAGATACCCATGGGATTACTGGTAAATGGCGAATGGAAAGATCAGTGGTATGACACCGACAAAAGTGGTGGTGCCTTCGAGCGTGAGGCGGCGCAATTGCGTAACTGGGTGACGGCCGATGGCAGTGCCGGCCCCAGCGGCGAAGGTGGCTTCGCGGCGGAGAAAGACCGCTACCACCTGTATGTCTCACTGGCCTGCCCCTGGGCTCACCGCACCCTGATCTTCCGCAAGCTCAAGGGGCTCACCGATTACATCGGCGTGTCGGTGGTCAGCCCCTACATGTTGGAGAACGGCTGGACCTTCGATGAGAGCGAGGGCAGTACCGGCGATGACCTGTTCGGCAGCGAATTCCTGCACCAGGTGTACACCCGTAACCGCCCCGAATACTCCGGGCGTGTCACGGTGCCGGTGTTGTGGGACAAACAGCAGCAATGCATCGTCAGCAACGAGTCTTCGGAAATCATCCGCATGTTCAATACCGCGTTTGATGGGCTTACCGGCGATACCCAGGATTTTTATCCACAGGATTTGCGTGGCGACATCGACGCCACCAACACGCTGGTCTACGACAACATCAACAATGGTGTGTACCGTGCGGGGTTTGCCACCAGTAAAGAGGCCTACGAGACGGCGTACCGCCGGCTGTTCGAGGTCGTGGAGCAGTTGGAACAACGGCTGCAAGATAACCGTTACCTCACCGGTGAGCGCATCACCGAGGCGGACTGGCGGTTGTTTACTACACTGATCCGGTTCGACGCCGTGTACCACGGCCATTTCAAGTGCAACAAGCAGCGGCTGGCGGACTATCCCAACCTGTGGGGTTATGTGCGCGAGTTGTACCAGTGGCCTGGTGTGGCAGAGACGGTGGACTTCCACCACATCAAAACCCACTACTACGCCAGCCACAAAAACATCAATCCCACCGGGATTGTGCCGCTGGGGCCGGAGCTGGATTATTCAGCGCCCCACGGTCGCGGCTGATTTTGCGATGTGAACCAATCAAACTCTGTGAGGAAGTGTCATGAAGCTGTTCTATGCCCCGGGCGCCTGCTCCCTGTCCCCGCATATCGTTGCCTGCGAGGCGGGTATTGACCTGGATCTGTGCAAGGTCAACCTGAAGACCAAGCAGACCGAAAGCGGCGGTGATTTCACCGAGGTGAATCCCAAGGGCTACGTGCCCGCGCTGCAGCTGGAAGGCGGTGAGGTGCTCACCGAAGGTCCTGCCATTGTGCAGTTCCTGGCGGAGCAGAAGCCGGAGAAAAAACTGGCCCCGGAATACGGCTCCCTGGATCACTACCGGGTACTGGAGTGGCTGAACTACATCTCCACCGAAGTGCACAAATCCTTTGTGCCGCTGTTCTGGGGCGGGAGTGACGAGGACAAGGCGGAGGCCAGGGAAAAACTCGGCAAGCGCTTCCACTATGTGGAAGAAAAAATGGCCGGTGATTACCTGATGGGTGACGACTTCTGCATCGCCGATGCCTACCTGTTTACCGTGTACAACTGGTGCAGCAAGGTGGAGGTGGATACCGGCCGCTGGCCCAAGCTCAAGGCCTTTGCCGAGCGCATGTCCCAGCGCGAAGGGGTCAGGAAGGCGATGCAGGCAGAAGGCCTGCTGTAATCGCCCCGGCTCCGGGGCCTACTTCACTCTTTCCTCGACGCCGATCGGCTGCCGCGCCCTGGCCACAAACAGGGCGAGGCTCACGGCGGCGGCCGCACAGCACAGCATGCCCACGGCAATCGGCACCAGGGTGCCGGTATGTACCGCATTCACGGTCCCGCCCAGCACACCCCCGAAAATAAACAGCGACGCACCGTACAGCGCATTGGCGGTGCCGCTGATATTGGGAAAAAACTCCAGGTAACAGGCGGCGGAATTGGGCGCGATGATGCCAATGGAGCCCATCGCCATCACCAGCGGGACCATCCACGCCAGCAGCGGCTGCCGGTCACCAAAATACAAGGTGCTGGCCACCAGTAGCGCACAGGACATCAGCAGTGCACCGACGCCCACCACCAGAATCTGGCGTGGCTCGAATACCTTGAGCAGGCGGATATTCAGCTGCACCAGAATTGCCAGGCCCAGCACGCAGCTGCCAAACAGCAGGGGAAATTGCTCCGAGCTGACGCCAAAGTGGTCCATAAAGACAAACGGCGCGGTGGTGATATAGATAAACATGCAGCCACTGACAAACGCCTGTCCGAATAGAAAGCCCAGCGCCCGCCGGCAGCGGAAAATCTGCCCGTAGCCCTGCAGCATGCTACGTCGGGACTGGCGCTGGCGACGCGCGCGGCGAAAGCGCGATACCGTTTCCGGCAGGATGCCGCGCACCAGCAACATCATCAGCAGGCCGTACACCAGCAGGAAAATAAAAATGGTGTGCCAGTCGCCGAAGCTCAGCAGGGTGGCGCCAATTACCGGAGCCACCATGGGCGCGATCAGCATCATGGTGGCGATCATCGACATGATGCGTGCCGCCTCGCGGCCGTGGTACAGGTCGCGCACGATGGCACCGCAGATCACCGTGGCAAAGCCACCGCCCACCGCCTGCAGGAAGCGCAGTGCAATCAGCAGTTCCACCGTGTTGGCAAACAGGATCAGAATGGTGCTGGCGATAAAAATGCTGAGGCCGATGGTGCCGATAAGGATGCGCCCCAAGCGGTCGGACAGCGGCCCGCCAAAGATCTGCCCTACCGCGAAACCCAGCAGGTAGCTGGACACCGAATGCTGCACCTGCGCCACTTCCACACCCAGGGCGGCGGCCATATTGGGGATGGCTGGCAGGTAGGTGTCGATGGCAAAGGGTGTCAGCGCCACCAGCGCAGCCAGACAGGGGGCGAACCAGCGCGGCGGCTTGCCTTGGGCGTCGAAAAAATTCGGGGGCATAGTAAATCGGGTACGACAGTTGGTTGGCGAACACGGGCGGTCGATGGGCTTGGTATTACGCAACCGCGGGGCCGGCATGGTAGCGGCCCCGTGCGGTGGTTTCCATGACAGTGGGAGAATACCGGGTCAAACGGTTACTGGGTTGGGTCGAACAGCAGTTCATCTTCCAGGTACAGGCTTTGCCAGCGGGAGGGGCGCAGCGCAAAGTTACCCCTGGCGAGCCGCTCCTTCAGCCGATCAAAGGATTCAGTGGTGGTGCGGCTGCTGTCGGCAAACACGGCCCAGCCATCGTCTGCAGCGGTGTGGGCGGTGATCCGCAGCCAGTGGCGCTGATCCGTGCTGGAATCCCGGTGTTCAAACAGGAGGTATTCGGGCTTTCCGTCGCCGTCGAGGTCCTGCACCAGCCACAGGCAGGCGCGCCCCTCCTGCTCACAGGCCCTACCCGCGGCGCCGAGGTCGGCGTGTTGCGGTGGCGGTGACGCACCTGTGGGCAGCACCGGAATCTCCCGCACCCGCTGCGCGCGAGCGTGTATCTGTAGCGGGTTTTCCCGAAGGTTCCCGTCAATCTCTGGTGCTAGCAACTGTTGTAGATGTTCGGCGATGTCTTTGTCCTGCTGGATTGCCGGCAGTGCCTGCAGGCTTTGCAGCGCTTCCAGCCCAGGTCGCCCGAGCTTCTGACGCAGGAAAAAGAAATCAAAATCCGCCAGCGCCACCCGCCCGTCCTGTAGCCGCGCCGCGTGGCTGTCGGCGCTGATGCGCCAGAAATTTGCCAGTGGCGACTGGGTAATCAGGCATACCGCCAGCACCCACAGCGCCAGCCCGCTATTTAGCCGTGGCAACCAGTCGGCCCAGTGCCCGCCCCGGCGCAGGATGGCGACACTGTAGCTGACGGCCAGCAGCGCCAGGGTCAGCGCCACCACAAAACCCCACAGCCGCTCCGGGGTCCAACCGTACTGGTGCACCCGCAGGAACAAGCCGTACAGGGCGAATCCGGCATAAATCGGCGCGAGCACCAGGGCCAGCAACAGCAGGCGATTGACCCATTTGGGGTAGCGGGCGAAGGGAAACTCGTCCTGGATCACGCCGTTGGTGAAAAACAGCAACAGTGCCAGCAGCCACAACAGCAGGGCGCTGCCGTGGCCGGTGTCCCAGATCGGCTGCAGTCCGGTAAACGGCAAGGTGGCGAGGAACACCACGGTCAATACCCCCAGCAGTGGCAGCAGAGCCACCAGCATGGTGCGCAGCAGGCGCTTCAGGGTGAGCACAAAGCTTTGTTGCGAGCGGAACAGGATGGCGCCACAGCCCGTCACCAACCAGGTCACCGGGTAGAAAAACCAGTCTTCCTCAAACAGCTCCCTGAAAAAGCCCACACCCACCAGCTTGAACAGCGACTGCCACAGGAACAGGATCAGCCAGAAAATCCCGGTAAAAATCAGGGTGAGGCCGACGGTCAGCGCCATGTCCCAGGAATAGTGGAACTGTGCGGAATAGCCCGGCCAGCGCAGCTGCGCCGTGCCGGTGGCGCCCGCCCGCAGCAGGAAAGCGACAATAAAGGTGGCAACCACCACGGCAACGCAGAACGCAAACGGCCAGTTGCAATCGATCATATCGGCGGGCGTGCACTGATAGCCCCGGTAGCTGGCCAGCAGAGCCAGCAGTGCGGCGTACGCTGCGATGATCCACCAGTACCCCCGCGCCAGACGCGGCGCCACCGTGACAATAATCAGTGGTGGCAGGGTGATGACCAGGGTGTAGCAGAGAAATTGCCACACTGGCGACCAGTGCTCGACGGCGGCAAAGAACTTGAGTGCGTAAAGGGCAAGGCCTTGAAGAAGGGCGGCGATCAGGATCAGGCGCTTTTCGGCGATGCCAAGATCCTGCGGTTGGTTGGGCGTATTATCTTGTTGGTCGCTGCTTCCGTGCATATCGCGTCCTGTTCGCCTCTTTTGCGGTCGTATTAGTGCTTCTCTTCCCGCAAATTATAGAGGCCTTTTTTCAGCTTCAGCAGGTGTTCCTGCAATTGCGGCCCCTTGCGCTGGGCCACGCCGATAGCCAGCACGTCGATGACCACCAGGTGCGCAATGCGCGAGGACAGCGGCGTATACAGCTCGATGTCTTCCTCCACATCCACTTCCAGCGGAATGCTGGACTGGCGTGTCATCGGGGAGCCGCTGGGGCCGAGGCCGATAACGATGGCGCCCTGCTGCTTGGCCATTTCCATGGAGCGCAACAGCGAGGAGGTGCGACCGCTCTGGGAGATGGCGACCACTACGTCCCCGGGCTCCATGCTCATCGCCGACATGCTCTGCATGTGGTGGTCGGAGTGGGCGGCGGTGGCCATCTGCAGGCGGAAGAATTTGTGCTGGGCGTCGGCGGCGACCGCCCCGGAGGCGCCGAAGCCGAAGAATTCCACGCGTTTAGAGGCGGCAATGGCGGCCACGGCGGCTTCCAGCGCGCGCCCGTCGATCTTGTCGCGCACATTGAGCAAGGTGTCGACGGTGGAGTCGAAGACCTTGCGCTTGTATTCGGCGATGGTGTCGGTCTCGGTAACCGCGATCTGGCCAAAGCTGGGGCTGGAGGCGAGCTGTTGCGCGAGGTTGAGCTTGAATTCCTGAAAGCCGGAACAGCCGACGGCGCGGCAGAAACGCACCACGGTGGGCTCGCTCACCTGGGCCTCGGTGGCAAGATCCACTATGCGCATATGGATGATTTCGCCCGGATTGGCGAGAATGTATTCGGCGACCTTGCGCTCCGATTTCCGCATGGAACTCAGCTGTTCGCTGATCCGCTGCGTGACTTCCGCTGGCTTCACGACTCTACCTTCTATGGTTCAAGCCGTGCAGTTTAGCGGTATGGCGGGGTGCTGGCGAGCCTTGGCTTATATTGGACCTGGGGCGGTGCTGGCACCGGTGGGCCTATGCGGGACACGCCGTGCACCCATCCCTGGGGGCTCTTCTGCGAGGTCCCTCTCGCAGAAGGTCCCGCATAGGCCCACCGATACCATCACCTTCGCTTCGGGTCTGTGAGTTTTGGACAAATTTTGCGGGTCAGACAGGACTCGAATGCTAAGGGACTGATACCGGATATAGCTTTGCGGGACCGTCTGCGGCCAGGACGGCCGCAGCCGAGCCCCCAGGGATGGGTGCACGGCGTGTCCCGCAAAGCTATATCCGGTAGCAGGCCCGCCACCGAACCTTATTCGGGCGCACCACAAAACCCTGTTTATATACCCAGTTATCCCAAAACCCCTGATACAATCCGCCCCCATGGACGTATCTGAACTCTTAGACCCCCTCAACGACCCCCAGCGCGAAGCCGTCGCGGCGCCGCCGGGCCATCAACTGGTTCTGGCCGGCGCCGGCTCGGGCAAGACCCGTGTGCTGGTGCACCGTATCGCCTGGCTGATGCAGGTGGAGGGGGCATCGCCCTACTCCATTATGGCGGTGACCTTTACCAACAAGGCCGCGCGCGAGATGCGCGGGCGCATCGAGGAACTGCTGGGGGTAAACACCTTTGGCATGTGGGTGGGCACCTTCCACGGCCTCGCCCATCGCCTGCTGCGTGCGCACTGGGCCGAAGCGAAGCTACCGCAAAATTTCCAGATCCTCGACAGCGATGACCAGCTGCGCCTGATCAAGCGGGTGCAGAACGAACTGGGGCTGGACGATAAAAAGTGGTCCCCGCGGGAGACCCAGTGGTGGATCGGCGCCCAGAAAGACGAGGGCATCCGCCCGCAGTATATCCAGCTCACCGGCGACCCCTGGCTGCAGACCATGGTGCGTATCTACAGTGCCTACGAGGAAGCCTGTCAGCGCGCCGGCGTCGTGGACTTCGGTGAACTGCTGCTGCGCGCCCACGAGCTGCTGCTTAATAACGACAGTATCCTCGCCCATTACCGCCGCCGCTTCCCCTATATCCTTGTGGACGAGTTCCAGGACACCAACACTATTCAATACGCCTGGCTGCGCCTGCTGGCCGGGGATCAGTGTGCGATCACCGCAGTGGGGGACGACGACCAGTCCATCTATGGTTGGCGCGGTGCCAAGATCGAGAATATCCAGCATTTCGAGGCGGACCTGAAAGGCGTGCAGACGGTACGCCTGGAGCAGAACTACCGCTCCACCAGCACGATTCTGAACGCCGCCAACGCGGTGATTGCACACAACTCCGGCCGCCTCGGCAAGGAACTGTGGACCGAGGGCGATAAGGGCGAACCCATCTCGCTGTACTCCGCCTACAACGAACAGGACGAGGCGCGCTTTATCGTCGAGCGTATCCAGGACTGGGTGCGCGACGGCAACCGCCGCGACAGTATCGCCATCCTGTACCGCTCCAACGCCCAGTCGCGGGTGCTGGAAGAAGGCCTGCTGCGCGAGCAGGTGCCCTACCGCATTTACGGCGGCCAGCGCTTCTACGAGCGCATGGAAATCAAGAATGCGCTGTCGTACATGCGCCTGATCACCAACCGCCACGACGACACCTCCTTCGAGCGGGTGGTAAATACCCCCACCCGCGGCATCGGCGCGCGCACCGTGGATACCGTGCGCGAGTTCGCTCGTGAACACGGCTGCTCCCTGTGGGACGCTGCGTCCAAGATGCTGCAGCAAAAGGTGCTCGCCGCCCGCGCCGGCAATGCGCTGGGCAATTTCCTCAGCCTGATCGACGCGCTGGATGAGGAGAGCACCGACAAGACCCTCGACCACATCGCCGAGATGGCGATCGAGCAGACCGGCCTGATCGAGTTTCACGGTAAGGAAAAGGGCGAGAAGGGCCAGACGCGGGTGGAGAACCTGCAGGAACTGGTCAGCGCCTGTCGCGCCTTCGACGGCTTGCCCACCGTGGACGCGGATGGCGAAGCGGTGGACGAAGAAGAAATCCCGCTGATCAACCAGTTCCTCGACAGCGCCGCGCTGGACGCCGGCGAGGGGCAGGCAGACGAGTTTGAAGATGCGGTGCAGCTGATGACCCTGCACTCCGCAAAAGGCCTCGAATTCCCGCTGGTGTTCATGGCCGGCGTGGAAGAAAACCTCTTCCCGCACAAAATGTCCGCCCAGGAACCCGGGCGCATGGAGGAAGAGCGCCGCCTCTGCTATGTGGGCATCACCCGCGCCATGCAGAAACTGTACATCACCTACGCCGAGAGCCGGCGCCTGTTTGGCAGCGAGACCTACAACAAGCCGTCGCGGTTTATCAGTGAAATCCCGGTGGAATACATTCACGAGGTACGGCTCAAAACCGAAATTTCCAAACCCCTGTTCCAGCCGAACGCCGGCAAGTACGGTGGGGGCATCAACCCATACTCTGACGCTGCCCCGGACTTTGACGACGACCTGCCGCCGCTGGCATTGGGCGGCCGCGTGGACCACGCCAAATTCGGTGAGGGCACCGTGATTCAGTTCGAAGGCAATGGCCCACGCGCACGGGTGCAGGTCAACTTCGACGACGCCGGCAGCAAATGGCTGGTAGTATCCATGGCCAAGCTACAGCCTCTGTAACCGCAAATGGTGGATGCGCTTCGCTTATCCACCAATCCATAGCCCAAAACTCCGTCATCCCGGCTCAAGTCAGGGATGACACAAAAAACCGAAGAATAAAAAATCAAACGGATATGAAAAAAATAAACTGGTATCCCCCCGTTATCCTCGGCCTGCTCGCCCTGCTGGTGTTGACCTTTGGCGCATTAGTGGTTTCCCGCTCTGATCAGGTGCAGACCGTTACCTCGCTAAAAGACTCTCACCTGAAAAACTCGGGTCAGCAGACCTTTGAGTGGAAGCTCGTTACCACCTGGCCGAAGAATTTCCCCGGCCTCGGTAGCGCGCCGGAACGTTTCGCCAAAAATGTGGCGAAAATGTCCAACGGGCGACTCAAGATCAAGGTATTTGGGGCGGGCGAACTGGTGCCTGCGATGGGTGTGTTCGGCGCCGTGTCCAGCGGTGCCGCCCAGGTGGGCCACGGTGCCGCCTATTACTGGAAAGGCAAGATTCCCGCCGCGCAGTTTTTTACCGCGGTGCCATTCGGGTTGAACGCCCAGGAGATGAATGGCTGGCTGCACTACGGTGGTGGTCAGGAATTGTGGGAAGAGATCTACGCTCCCTTCGATTTGCTTCCCATGGCCGGGGGCTCCACCGGTGTACAGATGGCCGGTTGGTTCAACAAGGAAATCAATTCTGTCGATGACCTGAGAGGTCTCAAAATGCGCATCCCCGGTCTCGGTGGGGAAGTGCTGAACCGTGCCGGTGGCACGGCTGTCACCATTCCCGGTGGCGAACTCTACACGGCACTGCAAACCGGTGTGATCGATGCGACCGAATGGGTGGGTCCCTACAATGACCTCGCCTTTGGCTTCCACCAGATTGCCAAATACTATTACTACCCGGGCTGGCACGAACCCGGTTCTGTGCTCGAAATCATCATCAACAAAACAGCGTTCCAGAAGCTTCCCGAAGACCTGCAGGCCATCGTCCGTATCGCCGCACGTGACGCCAATCAGGACATGCTCGACGAGTATACCGCGCGCAACAACCGCGCCCTGAAAGAACTGGTGGATGAGCACGGCGTGGAATTGAGAAAACTGCCCGACGAAGTGATTGCGCACCTGAAAAAAATCAATCACGACCTTATGCAAAAGACTGCGGCTGAAGATCCGCAATTTAATCGTGTGTACAAGGCATTTCAGGCGTTTGAATCACAGGTAATACCTTATCATCGGATAAGTGAAGAGGCCTATTACCGCACCCGAGAGCTGCAAATAAACTAATCCTGCGGTGTCTCCTGAGGGGGAAGAAATCGCGTGCCAGGTCAAACTTGCCAGGTCAAAGTAGTCTCAGCGTCAGTCGTATTCCTTAATACTTCATCGGCTCATTGTTTGCCCCAGGGCGGTATTGGAAATACTGCAAGGCTATCATCATGAAACTTGACCAAATATCGACCGAGGTGATTGCTTGTTGATCTCTTGGGGTATGGTTTAGTGATTTATTCTGAAGCCCCATGTGTTGTGGGCGCAGTTTCTGGTTAATAATCGACGTTCCAGTACGATTAGCTGGAAAACCATAAAACAATAGTGACCTAAGAAACTTGGGGTTAAAGAATGAAATTGAAGATGATGGCCATGCTGGCCTTGGGGGTGGCGTTTTTGTCTGGTTGTGCGGGTACACCGCAAATGCCGGTTACGCCGGATACTGTTTTCTGGCAACAGCCTAGCAAGCGTATCGGCGTGGTCGTATCCGATGTGCCTAGTCCGGACGTATATTTGCCTGGCGCCAGCTGCTTGCTATGCCTGGCAGCCGCCGAGATTGCAAACTCTTCTCTGAGCAAGCACACCGAGTCTTTGTCGGTTGACGATGCGAAAACCTTGAAGAGTGATCTGAAACAACTGTTGGAATCCAACA
This sequence comes from Microbulbifer sp. Q7, assembly GCF_001639145.1. Taxonomy (NCBI): domain Bacteria; kingdom Pseudomonadati; phylum Pseudomonadota; class Gammaproteobacteria; order Cellvibrionales; family Microbulbiferaceae; genus Microbulbifer; species Microbulbifer sp. Q7. The sequence continues at coordinate 521,790 of NZ_LROY01000001.1, forward strand.
ATGTGGAGGTCATTGAGGTGGCCGAGCCGCTGGTGGTCAACAAGCTCCCTAAATACAAATCGGAAGTGCCGAATACCGCCAAGCGCGACTTCACCGCCTACAAGAATCGTTACAATATCAGCCACCTGCTGGTTTTGGACATCTATGCGGTTGGTATGCACCGCCCCTATTCCAGCTATATACCCACCAGCGATCCGAAAGGGTATTTCAGTGCACTGGGATACCTCGTGGACCTGAACGACAATACCTACAAGTGGTACAAGCCAGTATCCGTGACCAAAGCAGTGACCGAGGAATGGGATGAAGCCCCTACTTTCCCGGCATTGACCAACGCCTACTACCAGGCCATTGCCGAAGGCAAAGAAATCATAATTTCTTCGCTGGATAGTAAAACCGCAGAGAACTAAGTTCCGTGTTCTTGACGAAAAGGTACACCTGATTACTCAGGTGTACCTTTTTTTTGGAAATAGACCCGTTAAAACGTGTCGCCTGGGATTGCGCGCGTTTCTTTGGTCCAATTTAAACGCTATATACAATAAATCTAAGATTAATCATGAAAAGACTTCTTGCTATCGGGCTGTCGCTGGCCCTTGCCGCCTGCGCCAGTTCCAAAAATCAGAATTATGTGGAGCATGTCAAGCGTACATCTGATGTTTCGCCTGGCTCAATGTTGCTAGTCAAACTGGAAGGCGACGCGCCACTGGAGTTTTATGGCGAGGTTGACCTCGACAATGTGAATGCCGATCACGGGTCGATGATGTATGTAGCAAACACCCCGGGTGTTTTTGCCGCATCCATTTTGGCGCACGCAGTAATCGCCGGCTCCGCGAACGACAGTCAAAAGGCCAAGGCGCAGGAAGAAGCAAATCAGGTGCTCTTACCTTATGCCGCCGTCATTGAGTTGATGACCGAAGCAGGCCTGGTGGAAAGTGCATTACGCGATACGAGTTTTGCTGCCTACAAGTTTATGCCGTGGACAGAGACTGCCGACAGCAGCTTATCTGTTGTAGTCAAGCCGGTTTTCCTTATGTCTCAGGACCAACGAACCCTGACGTTGAAAAATGCGGTTACCCTGATTGCCAACGGGAATGAGCAGGCTCCCGCTTACCAGAACCTTATTGAGGTGGTGTCGATCGCTGACGGGTCAGGCGAAATTCTATCCCACGACGCGGTAGCTGCTACAACCGCAGATCTCTTCACTACGTCACTTCTTATTCTCGAAGATGAGCTTCAAGGTAGCCATGCGGGTAAATCGGAACAGAAAACCTTGAGCTATATCCACGGCGGGCACAAGAAATTTGAGCGCGGTGTGGTGTTGTCAGAACAGTGTGATCGAATGACTTTCCGCTCGTTACGTGGCTGGATCAAGTCTGTGCCTCGTGCAAACGGAGATTGTGACCTGGCTGAAAAAGTAGTTTCCGGAGAAGGTCTGAGTGCGGGTGCAGACTCGGCGGTGGAGATATAATCCGCATTATCCGGGAGGACGATTTTTATATAAAAAAGGGGGCCTTGCGGCCCCGAAAGAAAAGCACTGGGGATGGGTTGGTGAAAAAATCAGTAGTCGTAGGCAGCGGCCGCCGCTTCTGATTTTTCCGCCTCGGGCTTGTCTGCCACCATTACCTCGGTGGTGAGCATCAGGCCCGCGATGGAACCGGCATTCTGCAGTGCAGAGCGGGTAACCTTGGCGGGGTCGATGATGCCGAATTCCAGCATATCGCCGTAGTCGCCGGTCTGGGCGTTGTAGCCGTAGTTGGCGCTGTCGCTCGAGCGCACCTTGTTCAGCACCACACTGCCTTCGACGCCAGCGTTGGCGACGATCTGGCGGAAAGGTTCTTCCATCGCGCGCAGGGCGATATTGATACCCACCTGCTGATCGTCGTTGGCGCCTTTGAGGCCATTCTTACGTAGGCTGTCGGCAACCCGCACCAGGGTCAGACCACCACCGGCAACGATGCCTTCTTCCACCGCCGCGCGGGTCGCGTGGAAGGCGTCGTCCACCAGGTCCTTCTTCTCTTTCATTTCCACTTCGGTGGCGGCGCCCACCTTGATCACTGCAACACCGCCGGCCAGCTTGGCCACGCGCTCTTGCAGTTTTTCCTTGTCGTAGTCGGACGTGGAGTTTTCGATTTCCGCGCGGATCTGTTTGACGCGGCCATCGATGGCGGTCTTGTCACCGGCACCGTCCACCACCACGGTGTTGTCCTTGCTGATCACCACGCGCTTGGCGCTGCCCAGCTGTTCCAGTTCCACCTTCTCCAGGGTGAGACCCACTTCCTCGGAGATCACGGTGCCGCCGGTGAGGGTCGCGATATCTTCCAGCATGGCCTTGCGGCGGTCGCCGAAGCCCGGCGCTTTCACTGCGGCGACCTTGATGGTACCGCGCAGGCTGTTGACCACCAGGGTGGCGAGGGCTTCCCCTTCAATGTCCTCGGCGATCAGCACCAGCGGTCGTCCGGCCTTGGCGACGGACTCGAGTACCGGCACAAGGTCGCGGATATTGCTGATCTTTTTGTCGAACAGCAGGATGTAGGGGTTGTCCAGTTCCGCCTGCATCTTCTCCTGATTGGTAACGAAGTAGGGCGACAGATAACCGCGATCGAACTGCATGCCTTCCACGACTTCCAGTTCGTTGTTGAGGGACTTGCCCTCCTCTACGGTAATCACACCATCGCGGCCGACTTTTTCCATGGCCTCGGCGATGATCTGGCCGATGTCTTCATTCCAGTTGGCGGACACGGTGCCCACCTGGCCGATGGACTTGGTGTCGTCACAGGGCTTGGCGAGTTTCGCCAGTTCTTCCACCGCCGCTTTTACCGCGGTGTCGATACCGCGCTTCAGGTCCATGGGGTTCATGCCGGCGGCGATGGACTTGTGCCCTTCGCGCACCAGCGCCTGGGCCAGTACAGTCGCGGTGGTGGTGCCGTCGCCGGCCAAGTCCGCGGTTTTGGACGCGACCTCTTTCACCATCTGCGCGCCCATATTCTGAAACTTGTCCTTCAGCTCAATTTCCTTGGCCACGGACACGCCATCTTTGGTGACCCGCGGTGCACCAAAGCTTTTGCTCAGTACCACGTTGCGGCCCTTCGGGCCCAGGGTGGCTTTCACTGCGTCGGCGAGAATGTTCACGCCCGCCAGCATGCGTTCGCGGGCGTCATCGGAAAACTTGACTACCTTGGCACTCATGCGGCTTTCTCCTGTTGTTTGTCTGCCACTTCTTCCAGCACGGCGAGAATGTCGGACTCTTTCACGATCAGATAGGTCTCGCCGTCGTGTTTGATTTCAGTACCGGCGTACTGACCAAACAGCACCCGGTCTCCCACCTTGACCGCCAGGGGGCGCAACTCGCCGTTGTCCAGCTGGGCGCCACTACCGGTGGCAATCACTTCTCCCTGGGTGGGTTTTTCTGCGGCCTTGTCCGGAATAACGATGCCACCTTTGGTGGTGGTTTCGGCGGCAAGGCGTTTCACAACCACCCGGTCGTAGAGCGGTTTGATACTCATCGGATTTCCTCCCAATAAGCATTTGGATGTTTCAATGGTTAAAGGTTGGTGTGCCGGGGCCGGATCTGGGTTCCTCCCGACAATCGCGAAAATAGGATCCGTTGCACGGTTTTCAAGGGGGGCAAAAACGAATTTTTTATAAAAATTTTTTATAAAAAACCGGGGTCAAAAAATAGAAGCGAGATAAAGGCAGATTTATAGTTGTAGTGAAGGATAGAAGAAGGAGGAGCTGATGCCATCTGTATCGCAAACCACCTTTGAGCGAACTCTGGCAGATTTTTTCCGCGAGCGATTGCAGGCCGGTGCCGATGATCTGGATCCCCGCCCCAAGGAAGAAACCCTGTGGTATCTGGGCAGCCTGCTGGCGCGCTTCGGTGACAGTGGCCAGGTGTTCAGCTATGACCAGGGCGAAGTCTCCGTGCGCCCACTGGCGTTGCTGTACCGGGATGCGGTGGAGGTGGACGACCACTACCACCGCTGCCTGATTCTGCGCCAGCTCGGCGACCTGGCACTATTTATGGGCGCGCTGTTTCCGGAAAATTACCGCCGCCGCGGCATCAGCCGGGATTACTTTATCGGTATGGGTGGAGGCGCCTACGACTATCTCGGCGAAAACGCGCGGCACAACCGCGAGGTGTTCAGTGAACTCGCCGAGCGCTTCGGTCGTTTGCTGGAGCTGGTAGCTGAGGTATGCGGTCGCGGGCGGGAGATGGATGCCACGGATATCCTGCAGTTGTTCCAGCGCTGGCGGGAAACCAAGGATCCACAGCTGGCGGCGCAGCTGCGTGGTCTGGGTGTGGTGCTACCTGAGGTGGGCGGCATGCATTGAGGCCGCCTACCTCGGTGACATGCACCTGCACGCTGGTATCCAGCTGGGTCAGCCATACTTCCACGGCTTCGGAATGACCGCATAAGCAGGTTTGACTGGTGGTTTTTGTTCGATCGGTCGCTGTTGCGAAGTAGTGTCTGCCGCATGTTGGGCGATACAATGAATGACGCTGAATGGCATCTTGGCTTGGGTGTTCGCCAAACTGTCATCTTTCCTAGAAAATAACGTAATAATGATTTGTGCTGAAAGGGATAATAAATGAGCTTTATTCGCAAAAAGCTATGGGCACTCTCAATGGCCGGCCTCTTGACCGCGTGTGGCGGTGGCGGCAGCGATAGTGGTGGCAGCGGAACGGGTAATCAGCCGGATCCCGCACCAGCACGCGACGAGGTCCGCCTGGAGCAAGCCGCGAATACGGCCGTGTACGGTATATCGGTATCAGAGAGCCTGCTTCAGTTAGCTCAATCCGCAGTGCGTTATACCGTGGATACGCAGTTGCTACTTTCTGGGCTGTCTATCGATCCCGCCTCGCAATGCACGGGAAGTAATCAGTTTTCTATCAATGACGAAAATGACGACCAGCGCCTGGGAGCGGGTGACAGTATTGAAGTTGTCGGTGAATACTGCCGAAACTCTATCCTCGAAGCGGATGTAAACGGAAGTTTCAGCTTGCATGTTATCCAAGTCGATGCAGCAGGTGACGGTACAGTGAATGCCAGCGTATCGATGACTTTCGATCCAGATTCGCCGCTTTCTGTAGTGAGCGAAGACATTGTTACCCGCATTTCTGGCGAGCTCCTAGTGGAGTACCAATTGACCGAGAGCGAGGAGCGCTTTTCATTGAGCACTTCGCAAATCACCCTGGAATCGGCATCCATAGCGGAAGTGGTCACGAGCTTTACCCTGGCCCGAAGCGTGCAAATCGAGAATGGAGAAGCGCGCGATTATGGTGCGGTAGACATTAGCCTGAGCCTTTCCGCCGACAGCGCCCTGTTAGACGAAGCCATTTCTTGCGAGGCAGAAAGACTGCAATTTTCGCGGCCTACCACGAGTACGATGTCTGCTTCCGATTATCAGTGCATCGGTTCCTTTGGTGAGGTTAGGATAACCGCTAGTGCTGGTGTCGATATCAAGCTGGTCGGTGAAGAAGCCTTCAAGAGAACATATAGCCTTGAACAAGGGGCACTGTATGAGGGTGCGATGTATTCATGGCCACTTTACCAGTCGAGCACGCTCAAATTCCAATACTCAAGCCGCGTGCTGCTTGAGGGTGCTGAGCTTCTCCTGCAAGACGTAAGTCGACAACGTGTATTACTCGTCCAGGCTATGGATGTCGAAGCTGACCAGTATGTATGGAGCACTTACTCCACTGCCAATGGTCTAGAGCGTCAATACACAATCAATTACCTGCCCACGCGCATTGCACTAAACGCGGATAGCAGCGAGCTGCTTGCCTTAAATCCTGTAAGTGGCGAAATCGTTCGCTATAACGCAGATACTTTTGCTGAAATTGGGACTATTCGAGTTTCCGAGCCAGTTTCCGATTTCGCGCCATCTACAGTCGCCTCAGATGTGCTGGCGGTTATCTCAGGACCTGCGCAAATTGCCAACAAACAATTACTTATTATAGACGGAGGAATTGCACGTCCAGGCAGAGTGGATCTTTACTTCAGAACCGAGATCGCGTCGGTTTTTCAGTTCGACCCGTCCGGAGAGCGTCTGATACTTAGTGACGGCGGATTGTCTGTATATTCAGTGACAGACTCGGGAGTTGAATCGCTGGACATCTACAGCGATATTTCAATAGGTCAAAACGGGGTATTTTTCGATGATCGATACCTTCTTGGAGGAGCTGTTTACGATTCTGTAACGTTAGCGCGTGTCGGTAAATTTTATGGGGTATACGGCGCTCCATTTGCGCATTCATCAGAGCACCGATTGGCGTTTTTTGCAGGTAGGGCGATCGAGGTCTGTGACCTGGAGTACTACCGTTGTTTCGCCAGCGTCTCGGGTGATTACGATCGCTTCTACAATGCCAAGCTTGCGGTGCTCGGAGATGATTTACTCGTTACGACACCTGCGCGCATGGAGATTTTTCAGGTTTCCGAGTTTGGTTTGCCCGAGATAGCGCCATGTGATCTGGAGCAAGTGATCGTTGACCAGCAGACGATCTACCGCGCAGATTGTTTGGTAAAAGATGCGGTCTACGACAGCATTGAAGACAGGATTTTTCTGCTGTCGGATGGCGGCGTAGGGCAATACGACGAGGGTATTGCAAACATCATCGAGATTTCGGCGGCAGATATGCAGGTTATCCAGCACGCAGTTCCCGGCATGCCAGAGAATCTGGGCTTATCTGCAGATAGCGGTACGCTCTACTTCCATCAGCGCTCCACCGCAATCGGCCGAATCGACACAGCAAGCTGGCAAGCATTGTCGCCAATCCTTCTCCAGCCAGAGCTCTCTGGCGACCGCCTCGATGGGCTCAAAGTTACGGATTTCAAACTATCCCCTGTCGATAATGATTTCCTGCTATTTGACCGTGACGTAGGTATGGTATCCACAGGAGGAACGATTGGTATCGATGGAGACACGTTAATCACAGCTGCCTCCCCTATGTATGTTGAAACTTTCCAATTCGATTCCGCAGGCGCCATCTACAACAACAACGGGCACTTGAGGGGTGTCGATGAGTATGTGCTGACGGGTAATGAACTCAATCTTGTGCAGGCATTTGATTACCCTGAGCTCTGTGATTTGACTGACTTAGCGGCGCCCGGTTTTATGCTTAGTCGTTGTGGTCAGTTGGTTAGTCTAGTGGATGGATCAGTCGTGTATACCCTTCTCCAGGACCTACCATTTCAGCAAGAAGATCCTGCCAGACGGCTAGTGGATGTTGAAAGGGATCTGATTTATTTGCTGTATAACAGCTATTCCGGACGGCCGGCCGCCATTGTGAAGTATCAATATTCCACCGGGGATCGACTCGGAGTCTTCGAGGCTCCTACGGATGCTCAGTGGTATCAAGGTGAGTTGGCGTTTGTGAGTAACTCTGGGGCAGTCGGCGTTATCGCCGAGAATGCGGGACGCGGCGAGATGCTGTTGATTCCCGATACTCTATTTGTCGAAACGAATAACTGATCAGCTCCGCGCTTTGTTGGAGTGCCCTCAGGACGAGGTATGCATGACTGCGGATGAATGGTGCACTTGTGCAGCTATTCGTCCCTCGTCATCGGGACATTGAGGTAGCGTGTCGCCAGAAACGCGAAATCGTTCATTGATAACAAAAGCGGGGCCACTCGGCCCCGCTTTTGTAAGTGATCTAGCGTTGCTTAAGGCAGCGGCCGGGTGCGCCCGCGGTCGTCTATGGCGACGAATACGAATTCGCCCTCGGTGACTTTCACCTGCTCACCGGTATCCACCCGGGTCAGCCACACTTCCACCATGGTTTTGATGGAGGAGCGCCCCACTTCGGTGGCCTCGGCATAACAGCTCACGGTGGAGCCTACCGGTACCGGGCGCAGGAACACCATGCTGCCGACGGCGACGGTGGTTACCCGGCCGCGGGCGATGCCCTGGGCGAGAATGGCGCCGGCCACATCCATCTGCGACATCAGCCAGCCGGCAAAGACGTCGCCCTGAGGGTTGGTGTCCCGGGGCATGGACTGGGTCTGCAGTGTCAGGGTACCGCTGGGTTGCGGTTCTTCATCAATGGCGGACATCGCAAAAGCTCACAAATTCTTAGATTTATTGATCCGTCGGCAAGGCCTGAGCCGCCGGCGGGTGGCGCATTCTAGCACAAACTGGGTACTAATTAGCCAGCGTTGGTCGAGTAAATTCTTGCGAAGGTTTTGCGAAAAAACTCTCATGAAGAAACTCTGGCCAAAACCCAGCATAATCTGCGCCATCTTGTTTGATTTTCCAACATCTCCTAGACTGCGCTGCATGCGTGCACTGATTTTTACCCTGATCCTGTGGTGTTTTACCGCCCAGAGCCTGGCTCTGGCGCTGGCGCCTGCCTGTGATCCGGGTGCCGATGGCCACGGCGATCACGCCGCCATGATGGCCACTGACGGCGCGCATGACATGCACGCCGACGACCACCACGACATGCCCTGCTGTGATGAAGCTGGCGACATGTCCTCGGCCGAGCTGTGCCAGCTGACCTGCGCCGTTGGCGGTTGTGGTGCTGCCGTGCCGCTTTCGCAGGAATGGCAACACACGGAATTGGCGAGTGCCGCCCTGTTCCAGTCGATCTCCCCCTCCCCGCTCGCTGCCTCGCAGCGCAACCTGTTGCGCCCACCCATAAGCGCCTGATGCTGCCCGCTCGACGCCTCGCTTGGCGTTGAATTCAACGGTCGAGCCATCGACCCAGTATCAGACAGACAGGATTACTCCATGGGATATGCATTGCGCGCCCTGGGCCCTCTGGCCCCGGCGCTGCTGGTTTGTGCGTTCGCCCTGCCCGCGCAGGCACAGCTGAGCCTGGAAAGCGCGGTCCAGCTCGCGCGGGAACAGGACCCGCAGACCGCGGCGGCCATCGCCGCGGCGCAGGCGACCGCGGAAACCGCGGTGGCCGACAGCCAGTGGGGCGACCCCGAGCTGAAATTGGGCATCGCCAACCTGCCCACCGACTCCTTCGCTTTCGACGATCAGCCGATGACCCAGAAAGTCATCGGCATCCGCCAGAAACTGCCCCGCGGCGCTTCCGCGGCACTGGCCGGTGAGCGCGGAGCCCTGGCCGCCGAGGCGGGCTTTGCCGCTGCTGCGGATATGGCGCTGGCGCTGGAGCGGGATGTGGGCCTCGCGTTTCTCACCCTGTCGGAGCAGCTGCGGGTGCGTGAACTGCTCATGGAAAACCGCCGCTGGATGCAGGAGCTGGTGGGGTATAACCGCGCACGCCTGGCCAGCGCCCAGATCCAGTCCCAGCAGCTGCTGCAGTCGCAGCTGGCGCTGGCGCGCCTGGACGATCGTATCGCCGAGGTGGATGGGGAAATCAATCGCGCCCGCGGTGACCTCAGCCGCTGGATTGGCAATGCCGCGTGGCAGCCCCTGAACCCGGAGCCCCCGGCCTGGCGGGACACCCGCGACTGGCTCGCGGCACAGACCCTGCCGGTGCCACTGGCCGTCGTCGAGCCGCACCCCCTGATCGCCGCCAGCAGCGCGCAGGTCGCGGCGGAGCGGGTGAATGTGGCGCTCGCGGAGGAAGCCTACAAGCCCCAGTTCGGGGTCGACGTCAGCTACGGCCAGCGAGAGCGCACCCCGATGAGTGACGGCTCGGACTTTGCCAGCGTGATGGTCACCTTTGACCTGCCCCTGTTGCGCCACAACCGCCAGGATCGCCGTGTTGCTGCCAGCCGCGCGCGGGAGAGTGTGGGCATCCTGCAGCGCCAGAACCTGTTGCAGCAGATGCACGCGCAGCTGAACGGTGCGGTGGCCATGGCGCAGACCCTGCAGCGCCGTCGCGCCGAGTACCAGGGCGAATTACTGGCTCAGGCCGAGGCCACCGCCGACGCGGTGCTCAAGGGCTACGCCAGCAATACCGCTGACCTGGAAGCGGTGATCGCCGCGCGTATGGATGCCATCGAGGCGCAGATCAGCGCCGCCCGTCTCACTTACGGTTATTTCCGCGCGGTGGCCCGTATTCGCTACTTCCGCGCCATCGAAAGCCATGCCTCTGCAACCCGTGACAACAGCAAATAAACAGCGGTCCGTAACCTTATGAACAAAGTAATGATGTCTGCCCTGGCCATACTCGCGCTGGTACTGGGTGTGTTGATCGGGCGCGGTCTGACCTCCGGAGACGAGTCCGCAGGCAGCGCCGCCGGGGAGAAGAAAATCCTTTACTGGGTGGCCCCCATGGACCCCAACTACCGCCGCGACGGCCCGGGAAAATCGCCCATGGGCATGGATCTGGTACCGGTCTACGAGGGAGAACAAGATGCCTCTGCACCGGGCACGGTGTCCATTGCCCCGCGGGTGGAGAACAACCTGGGCGTGCGCACCGCACCGGCGGAAAAAGGCCCGCTCACTACCCGCGTGGATACCGTGGGACTGGTGCAGCTGGATGAAGACAAACTGCACCATGTGCACACCCGGCTCAGCGGCTGGATTCACAAAAGCTGGGTAACCGCGGTGGGCGATCACGTGAAAAAAGGCCAGCCACTGGTGGAGATCTATTCGCCGGAGCTGGTGAAGGCCCAGAGTGAACTGGTCGCCGCGCTGGAGAGCGGTAACACCACCCTGATCGAGGCCACCCGCGAGCGCCTGAACAGCCTCGGGGTACCGGCGGAGCAGGTGCGCGAGGTAAGCCGCTCGCGCCGGGTCAGCCAGAACATCACCCTATATGCTCCAGCCGATGGCTACGTGAATGAGTTTGCCGCGCGCGACGGCATGTACATCACCCCCGCCACTACCCTGATGAGCATTGGTCCGCTGGAGACCGTGTGGGTGGAGGGCGAGCTGTTCCCCAAGCAGGGCACCCAGGTTCAGGTGGGGGACACCGCCACGGTGCAGGGGGAATTTGCCCCGGGTCGCAGCTGGCGCGGCGAGCTGGTGCACATATTGCCCGACCTGGATCCCGAGACCCGCACCCTGCGGGTGCGGGTACTGGTGGATAACCCGGACAAATCCCTGCGCCCGGGCATGTTCGTGCGCCTGCAGCTGGAGGGTCCGCAGGTGGATACCCTCACGGTGCCACGCAGCGCACTGATCCGCACCGGTGACATGGACCGCGTGGTGATTGCCGAGGGCGAAGGCCGCTACCGCTCGGTGCGGGTGCGTGCCGGACGCGAGCTGGATGACCGGGTGGAAATCCTCGCCGGTATCGAGCCGGGCACCCGGGTGGTGACCTCGGCCCAGTTCCTGCTCGATTCGGAGTCGAGTATCAGCGCGGACCTGACGCGCATCGCCGGTGAAAACAGCACGAACAGAAGCGAAACCACACAAAATTCAGACAACCCCTGGGCCGAGGCGCGGGTGTTGAGTATGCCCGACGACAACCACTACGCGCGCCTCGAGCACGGTCCGGTGGCCGCCTGGGACTGGCCCGGCATGGTGATGGGGTTTTATGTGGCCGAAGCCGCGCAGCAGGGGCTGCGCGCAGCACTGACCAGCGGGGCGCCGATCATGGTGCAGCTGCGCAAGCGCGCCGATGGCAAGTTCGAAGTAATCGCCACTCGCGCCATGGCCGGTGGCTCGACCGATCACGGCGAGATGGATCATGGGGAGAAGGATCACGGGTCGTCGAACCATGACCACATGAACCATGACCCGCAGCAGGAGCCGGTGAAATGATCACACGTATCATCCACTGGTCCCTGCACAACCGCGCGCTGGTGTTGATCGGTGCACTGGCCCTGACGTTAGCGGGCCTCTACAGCCTGCGCCACACGCCGGTAGACGCGCTGCCGGACCTGTCGGATGTGCAGGTGATCGTCAAAACCAGCTACCCCGGCCAGGCGCCGCAGGTGGTGGAGGACCAGGTCACCTATCCGCTCACCACCGCCATGCTGAGCGTGCCCGGGGCGCATACGGTGCGCGGTTATTCGTTTTTCGGCGACTCCTACGTTTACGTCATTTTCGACGACGATGTCGACCTGTACTGGGCCAGATCCCGTGTTCTGGAATACCTGAGCCAGGTGGCGCCGCGCCTGCCCGCGGCCGCCAGCCCCGAACTGGGGCCCGACGCCACCGGGGTGGGCTGGGTCTACAGCTATACCCTGGTGGATCGCAGAGGCAAGCACGATCTGGCGCAGCTGCGCTCGCTGCAGGACTGGTTCCTGAAGTACGAGCTGCAGACCCTGCCCGGGGTTTCCGAGGTGGCCACGGTTGGCGGCATGGTGCGCCAGTACCAGGTACAGGTGGACCCGCTGCGGCTGCGTGCCTACGACCTGACCCTGGCGCAGGTGCAGGCGGCCATCGAGCGCGGCAACCGGGAATCCGGTGCCTCGGTGGTGGAAATGGCGGAAGCCGAGTATATGGTGCGCGCCAGCGGCTATATCCAGAGCGTCGAGGACCTGCGCCAGCTGCCGCTGATGGTAAACAAGAGCGGCACGCCGCTGCTGTTGCGGGATGTGGCGGATGTGCACCTGGGGCCACAAATGCGCCGCGGCCTGTCGGAACTCGACGGCGAGGGCGAGGCCGTGGGTGGGGTGATCGTGATGCGCTTCGGTGAGAATGCGCGCGCGGTGATCGATCGCGTGCGCACGCGGCTGGACGAGCTGCAGCGCAGCCTGCCGCAGGGTGTGGAAATCGTGCCCACCTACGACCGCAGCGAGCTGATCGACAGCGCGGTGGATAACCTGTGGCACAAGTTGCTGCAGGAATTCATCGTGGTGGCGCTGGTGTGCGCCCTGTTCCTGTTCCACCTGCGCTCGTCCCTGGTAATCGCCATCAGCCTGCCGCTGGGGATCATCGGTGCCTTTGTGGTGATGCACCTGCAGGGCATTAACGCCAACATCATGAGCCTCGGCGGCATCGCCATCGCCATCGGTGCGATGGTGGATGGTGCCATCGTGATGATCGAGAACCTGCACAAGCATATGGAGCGCAACCCGCGCTACGACACACTGTCCCCGGAGGCGCGCTGGAAGGTGGTGGGCGAGGCTGCCAGCGAAGTGGGCCCGCCGCTGTTCTTCAGCTTGTTGATCATCACCCTCAGCTTTCTGCCGGTGTTTGCCCTTGAGGGCCAGGAGGGGCGCTTGTTCGCGCCACTGGCCTACACCAAGACCTACGCCATGGCGGTGGCCGCCGGGCTTGCCATCACCCTGGTGCCGGTGCTGATGGGCTACCTGGTGCGCGGCGGGGTCAAGCCGGAACAGGCCAACCCCATCAACCGCGCCTTCGCCGCCGCCTATCGCCCGGCGCTGGAACTGGCGATCCGCCATCCGCGCTGGGTCATCGCGGCAGCACTGCTGCTGCTCGCCAGCAGCCTGTATCCGCTGTCCCGCACCGGCAGTGAATTCATGCCGCCGCTGGACGAAGGCGACCTGATGTATATGCCCAGCACCCATCCGGGTATTTCCATCGGCAAGGCCCGCGAGCTGCTGCAGCAGACCGACAAGATGATCATGCAGGTGCCGGAAGTGGCGCAGGTGTGGGGCAAGATGGGCCGCGCCGAGACCGCCACCGACCCGGCACCGCTGACCATGGTGGAGACCATCATCCGCTTCAAGCCCCGCGACCAGTGGCGCGAGGGCATGACCCCGGAAAAACTGCGCGCGGAGCTGGATGCGGCGGTGCAGCTGCCGGGGGTCACCAATGCCTGGGTGATGCCGATCAAGACCCGCATCGACATGCTGGCCACCGGCATCAAGACCCCGGTGGGTATCAAGATTGCCGGCGCCGACCTGCACCAGATCGAGCAGATCGGTACCCGCCTGGAAGCCCTGCTCCCGGCCGTGCCTGGCACCGCGTCGGTGTTCGCCGAGCGGGTGGAGGGCGGCCGCTATATCGATATCGACATCGACCGCACCGCCGCCGCCCGCTACGGCCTGAATATTCAGGATGTGCAGACGGTGATCGACACCGCCGTGGGCGGCAAAAAAGTCGGCGAGACCGTGGAGGGGCTGGAGCGCTATCCCATCAACCTGCGTTATCCACAGGCCTGGCGCGATTCCCCCGAGCGTTTGCGGGGGTTGCCGCTGGTGGCCCCGAACGGTACCCACCTGACCCTGGGGGATGTGGCCACCATTGAGGTGCAAAGCGGCCCGCCGATGATCAAGACGGAGAACGCGCGCCCCAATGGCTGGGTGTACATCGATATCCGCGATCGCGATCTCGGTTCCTGGGTGGCAGAGGCGCAGCAGCTGGTGGCAGAGCAGCTGGACCTGCCGCCGGGCTATTCCCTGGCCTGGTCGGGGCAGTACGAATACATGGAGCGCGCGCGCGAGCGCCTGGGCCTGCTGCTGCCGATCACCCTCGGCATTATTGTGCTGCTGCTGTATTTCAGCTTCCGCCACTGGGGTGAGGTACTGGTGATCATGGGCACCCTGCCGTTGGCACTGATCGGCGGCCTGTGGCTGCTGTACTGGCTGGGTTACAACCTGTCGGTGGCGGTGGGCGTGGGCTTTATTGCACTGGCCGGGGTGGCGGTGGAGATTGGGGTGATCATGCTGGTGTATCTCAATCAGGCCTGGCAACAGACGCTGGCCGATTGTGACATCGCTGACCGCAAACCGGTGCTGGATGACCTGCGCAATGCGATCCGCGCCGGTGCGGGCCAGCGCATGCGGCCGGTGTTGATGACCACCGCTACGGTGTTTATCGGCCTGGTGCCGGTGATGATTGGTTCGGGGGTTGGCTCGGAAGTGATGCAGCGGATTGCGGCACCCATGGTTGGTGGTATGGTTAGCGCCATGCTGTTGACGCTGATGGTATTGCCTGCAGTGTACCGGTTGTGGAGAGGGCGCAGTCTGGCCGTCACAACCTAGCATCCCCTGGCTGGGCGCCCGTCGAAGCAACGGGTGCTCGCGAGTCGAATGCCCTGTTGATTGGCTGTAAGACCTGCAATGAAAAATAAAAACTGCTCCGGTGCTGTGCCGGTTAAATTTCAGCTGTCCTTCCTCGCTCCCCGCTTCTGGGGCACCTGGTTATTGCTGGGATTGTTGCGCTTGATGATGGTGTTGCCTAGACGCTGGGTGATGTTTTTGGGGGCGCGCGCCGGTGATTACTTCCGCCGCAGCAACCGGAAGCGAAGGCGTATCGCTGAGGTCAACTTTGAGCTGTGTTTTCCCGAGCTGACAGCGGAGGAAAGAAACCGGCTGCTGGTCGAACATTTCCACACGCACGGACGCTGCATGATGGATATGGGGCTGGCGCTGTGGGGCAGTGAAAAGCGCCTCAAAAAACTCGTCCAGCTGGAAGGGTTTGAGGAGCAGCGAAAACTGGTGGCCGAGAAAAATGTGCTGGCTATTACCTGGCACCTGACCACGATGGAGTTGTGCGGGCTGCTGATGACCATGGCAGGGTCATCGGTGTCGATGATGAAGTTGCTGAAAAATCCGTTGCTGAACTGGGTGATCGCCCGCGGACGCGGCCACATGTCGGATCTGGATCTGGTGCCCCGGGAGGCGGGAATTCGCCCGCTCATCAAAGGTTTGAAGTCGGGCCGGCAGTGCATTCTGTTGCCCGATGAAGATTTTGGATTCCGCGGTGGAGACGTGGTGTACGTACCTTTCTTTGGCGTTCCCCGGGCGATGCTTACGACGCCAGGGCGCATCGCCAAAGCCACCGGGGCAGTCATTACCGTTTGCGCTACGCGGCTTGATCCTGCCACCGGCAAGTATTACGGCACCTTCACGCCACCACTGACAGAGGTCAAAGGTGACGACCCCGTGGCGGATGCAAAGGCCATTTGCAGCGCGATGGAGTCGCTGATCCGACAGGCTCCGGAACAGTATCTGTGGACCTTCCGCTGGTTCCACTCGCGTCCTGACGGTGATGAAAGCCCCTACGACCCGGTCTTTCCGGTGCCCGCGACCTAACCGCGGGGGACCTGTCACCACGCGATCGGCTTACGCGGGCAATCTCACCCCGCCAGAAGCGCAGGCAACCAGGTCGCCAACGAAGGCCAAACGGCGAGCAATAACATCACCAGCAGCTGGATGGCAATAAACGGCACCACCCCGCTGTAAATCGCCCCGGTGGCCACTTCCGCCGGGGCCACACCGCGCAGGTAAAACAGCGCAAAACCGAACGGTGGGGTGAGGAAGGAGGTTTGCAGGTTGAGGGCGATCATTACGCCCAGCCACACCGGGTCCAGCCCCATGGCCAGCAGCACCGGGCCGACGATGGGCACCACCACGAAGGTGATCTCGATAAAGTCGAGGATAAAGCCCAGCAGGAAGATCACCAGCATCACCAGCAGGGTCGCGCCGACCACGCCGCCCGGCAGGCTCTCAAAGAAGTGGGTGACCACTTCCTCACCGCCAAATCCTCGGAATACCAACGAGAACAACGACGCGCCGATCAAAATCGCGAATACCATCGCGGTCACCTGCAGGGTGCTCTGCCCCACTTCCCCGGCCCGTGCCCAGTTCAGCGCACCACGCCCCCAGGCCAGAATACCCGCACCCAGCGCGCCGACCGCGGCTGCCTCGGTGGGGGTTGCGGCACCGGTGATGATGGAGCCCAGCACCAGCAGCATCAGGGCAATCGGCGGGACCAGGCTTTTCAGGGTCTGCAGCAGATCCACTTCTTCCTTGCCGGCTTGATGCATGGCCGGTTCACGACGGGCGATAAACAACAGGTACACGATATACGCGGCCACCAGCAGCAGCCCCGGAATGATCGCCCCCATAAACAGGTCGCCGACACTGACCGGCTTGGGGTTGAAGATTCCCTGGGAAAGCTGTGCCTGCTGGTAAGCGTTGGACAGGGTGTCCCCCAGCAGCACCAGCGCGATAGAGGGCGGGATGATCTGCCCCAGGGTGCCGGTCGCGCAGATGGTGCCGGTGGCCAGTTTGGGCGAATAGCCGCGCTTCAGCATGGTGGGCAGGGACATCAGGCCCATGGTCACCACGGTGGCGCCGACGATACCGGTACTGGCGGCCAGCAGTGCGCCCACCACCACCACCGATACCGCCATGCCCGCGGGAATTCCGGAAAACACCCGCGCCAGGTTCACCAGCAGCTCCTCGGCGATGCGCGCCCGCTCCAGCATCACGCCCATCAGCACAAACAGCGGCACTGCCATCAGGGTGCCGTTTTGCATGATGCCGTAGAGACGGTCGGGGAAGGCGCGCAGCAGTTCTGCATCGAACACGCCACCGACGATGCCGAAGCCGGCAAACAGCAGCGCGGTGCCGCCCAGGGTAAAGGCCACCGGGTAGCCAAACATCAGCGCGGCACACACCGCGAGAAACATCAGCAGGGGGATCAGTTCCATCATGCGCTGGCCTCCCCGGCAACTTCACGCACCAGCGTGCGGGGTTCGGGCTTGGTATCGGTTGTGGGTTCCGTCGCGGTGTCGGTGGCGCTTGCCCGGGCCTCGCCGCCGCTTTCTACCTGCATCAGTGTATGCAGCGCGCGCGCCAGCTGGCTCACGCCCTGCAGCATGAGGGTGGCCGCGGCCAGTGGAATCAGGCTTTTCAGCAGGTACACGCCGCCGAGCCCGTCGGCGCTGTTGCTGGACTCGGTCACCGCCCAGCTGCTGGCGGCAAACTGCCAGCTGCCGTAACCGATAAACGCGCACAGCGGCAGCAGGAATATCAGACACCCGCTGGCATCCACCCAGGCCTTACCCCGCGCGGACAGGGTGCGATAGAACACGTCCACCCGCACATGGGCATTGGCCTGCAGGGCATAGGCGAGGCCGAGCATAAACGCCGCGCCGTGCAGGTAGGTGACGGCGTCCTGTATGGCCAGGGAGCCGCCATCGAAACCATAGCGCAGGGCCACGATCAGGCTTTGAATCAGGACCATGGCCAGGGTGAACCATCCCAGTAGGCGTCCACAGCGGTTGGCAAACCGGTCCAGGGTGCCGGCGGTGCGTAGCAGAAACAGCATCGGGGGTCTCTCAAGTCATCATTATTGTTGTGCTAGCAAGAAGATAGAGCGTACCTGCTGGTCAGAAATTGCGCCAGTGCCGGGAGAAAGGGTGGCTGGCCGGACCCCGCGGTACAGGTGATACCGGGCGAAATGGCGCACTGTCATCTTTCTGTAACCTTCCATTCATAGAATCGTCACCAGCTGGACATAACATGCGCCGCGTGCAGCAAATTTGATCCCCTGGAGATAGTTATGAACAACCGTTCTGCGAACAAAAAAGTCCTGGCTTCGGCCCTGGCAGCACTCACTTTCGCGGCCTCCAATGCCGCTCTGGCGGCCCGTGACCACATCAGCATTGTGGGCTCGTCCACCGTTTACCCGTTCACCACCGTGGTTGCCGAGCGCTTCAGCCGCTCCACCCAGTTCAAGACTCCGGTTGTGGAGTCCACCGGCACCGGCGGCGGCATGAAGCTGTTCTGTCAGGGTGTTGGCGAAAATACCGCGGACCTCACCGGTGCTTCCCGCCGCATCAAGCAGTCCGAGCTGGAAATGTGTAACGGCAACGGCGTCGATGTGGTGGAAGTTCAGATCGGCTACGACGGTATCGTGCTGGCCAATGCCAAGACCGCCAAGCCATTTGCGCTGACCCGCAAGGACATCTTCCTGGCCCTGGCCAAAGACGTCCCGAACCCGGACGGTTCCGAGTCTCTGGTTGCCAACCCGTACAAAACCTGGAAAGACGTGAACCCGACTCTGCCTGCACACAAAATCGAAGTACTGGGCCCGCCCCCCACTTCCGGTACCCGCGATGCGTTTGTGGAGCTGGCAATGGAAGGTGGCTGCAAGAAGTACGACTGGATCGCAGCAAAGAAATCTTCTGACAAGAACGCCTACAAATCCATCTGCCACAACATCCGTGAAGACGGCGCTTACGTGGAAGCGGGTGAGAATGACAACCTGATCGTGAACAAGCTGGCCGCCAACCCGAATGCGCTGGGCATCTTCGGCTTCAGCTTCCTCGACCAGAACGCCGACAAGGTGCAGGGTTCCCTGATCGAAGGCCAGGAGCCGACGTTCGAATCCATCGCCGACAACAGCTACCCGGTTTCCCGTCCGCTGTTTGTTTACCTGAAAAAGGCCCACGTGAATGTGGTACCGGGTATCAAGCAGTTCATGGCGGAGTTCACCAGCGAGCGCGCCTGGGGTGAGGAAGGTTACCTGTCCGACAAAGGCATGATTCCCCTGCCGACCCCGCAGCGTCAGCAGGTTGCCACCAACGTGCGCAAACTGAACGCATTGACGAACCTGGCCGCCAAGTAAACGCAGCCAACCCTGGTAAAAGGATTTACCGGCCAAGCCCGCAAGGGCTTGGCCTTTTACGTATGCAAACAACGCCTTTTTTAAAGGTCGTGTAATCGGGGCCATAACCCACCAGAATGGCCCACCGTTTCAAGAGATAACCGAGCGAATCGATGCAGACTCCCACTCTCTTCGCCCTGCTGCTACTGATGATCCTGGTGGCCTATGGCACCGGCTTCAGCCGCGCCATCGCCGCCGCCCGCAGTCGCGGTGGTGTCCGCAGCCTGGCTTCCCTGCCCAGCTACTACGGTGTGCACACCGCACTCTGGTGCGGCCTGCCGGCGCTGATCATTCTCGGCTTCTGGCTGGCGTTTGATGACGCCATCATCCGCGCCATGGTCATGGGTGCGATTGCCGACAAGCCGGAATCCATTTCCGGCCAGAACCTGCTGTACGCGCAGATCCAGAATCTGGCGGCGGGCAACCTGGTGGGAGAGACCTCGCCACAACTGCAAGCGGCGGCGGAACGTCTGACCAGTCTGCGCGCGAGCGGTCTCTGGATGCAGACGGCGATTATCCTGATTCTGGCGGTCGGCCTCGGTGCCTACGCCATGCTGCGTATCTCACCGGAGATGCGTGCGCGTGAGCGCGTCGAGAAAGTACTGCGCGCGATTTTGTTGATCTGCGCCTGCGCGGCGATTTTCACCACCGTCGGTATCCTGCTGTCGGTGCTGTTTGAATCCCTGCGTTTCTTCCAGTCGGTACCGGTGACCGAATTCCTGTTCGGTCTGCAATGGAGCCCGCAGATGGCACTGCGCGCGGATCAGGTTGGCTCCAGTGGCGCCTTTGGTGCGGTGCCGCTGTTCACCGGTACCCTGATGGTTTCCGCCATTGCCATGTTCGTGGCGGTACCGGTGGGGTTGATGTCGGCGATTTATCTCGCCGAATACGCCAGCAAGCGCGTGCGCTCCGTGGCCAAGCCACTGCTGGAAATTCTCGCTGGTGTCCCCACGGTGGTGTACGGCTTCTTCGCCGCGCTCACCGTGGCCCCGTTTATCCGCGACCTGGCCCAGTCCGTCGGGCTGGAGGCTTCCAGTGAGAGTGCGCTGGCGGCGGGCCTGGTGATGGGGGTGATGATTATTCCGTTTGTGTCGTCGCTGTCCGACGATGTGATTAACGCAGTACCGCAGTCCCTGCGCGATGGCGCACTGGGCCTCGGTTCCACCCGCTCGGAAACCGTGCGCAAGGTGGTGATCCCGGCGGCTCTGCCCGGCATCGTGGGTGGCGTACTGCTGGCGGTGTCGCGGGCGATCGGTGAAACCATGATTGTGGTGATGGCCGCGGGCCTCGCGGCCAACCTGACTGCCAACCCGCTGGAGTCGGTGACCACCGTCACGGTACAGATTGTGACCCTGCTGGTGGGCGACCAGGAATTCGATAGCCCGAAAACCCTCGCCGCCTTTGCCCTCGGCCTGATGCTGTTCATCAGCACCCTGATTCTGAACTTTATCGCCCTGCATGTAGTGAAAAAATACCGGGAACAGTATGACTGATCTGACTCAAACCCAGGTGCGCGAGCGTATCGAAGCGCGGCTCGCCAATCGCCACCGCAAGGAAAAGATCTTCCGTGGCTTTGGTATCGCGAGTATTGCCTTTGGCGTGCTGGCGGTACTGGTCCTGTTCACCGATATCATCAGCAAGGGCAGTAGTGCCTTCGTGCAGACGGATATCCAGCTACAGGTAACCTACGACCCGGCCATCCTCGGCATTGAAACCGTGGATGAGGAAAGCCTGGCCTGGGCCAACTTCGACGGCGTCATCCGCAATGCGCTGAGCGAGCGCTTCCCGGATGTCAGCGGCCGCCGCGACAAGCGCGAGCTCTATTCGATGGTTTCGTCCGGTGCGGTGTTCGAGCTGCGCGAGCGCCTGGAGGCCAACCCGTCGCTGTTGGGTAAAACCGAAACCCTGTGGTTCAACGCCGACGACGACGTGGACACCTATGTGAAAAGCCTGTCCGATTCGGAAGAGGGTTTCCTCGGGCGCACCTCGGAGCAGAAGGCCCAGTGGATTCGCACCCTGTACGACAGCGGCGAGCTGGAGAAGCGGTTTAACACCACCTTCTTTACCAATGGCGACTCCCGTGAACCGGAACAGGCGGGTATCCGCGCAGCCCTGATGGGCTCTCTGTTCACCCTGCTGGTGACGCTGACCCTGTCGTTCCCCATCGGTGTGGCGGCGGCCATCTACCTGGAGGAGTTCGCGCCGAAAAACCGCTGGACCGACCTGATCGAGGTGAACATCAACAACCTCGCAGCGGTGCCATCTATCGTGTTCGGCTTGCTGGGCCTGGCGATTTTCATCAACTTCTTCGAGTTGCCGCGCTCGGCACCGCTGGTGGGCGGTCTGGTGCTGACACTGATGACCCTGCCAACGATCATTATTTCCAGCCGCGCGTCGCTCAAGTCGGTGCCGCCGTCCATCCGCGAAGCGGCCATGGGCATGGGCGCTTCGCGCATGCAGGTGGTGTTGCACCACGTGTTGCCACTGGCGATGCCGGGCATGCTCACCGGCGCGATTATCGGTATGGCACAGGCCCTGGGTGAAACCGCCCCGCTGCTGATGATCGGTATGGTGGCGTTTATCGTCGATGTGCCCCACGGCATTACCGACCCCTCCACGGTTCTGCCGGTGCAGATTTTCCTGTGGGCCGACAGCCCGGAGCGCGCCTTTGTAGAGCGCACCTCCGCCGCGATCATGGTACTGCTGGCAGTCCTGATCACCATGAACACCTGCGCAGTGTGGCTGCGTAAAAAACTTGAGCGCCGCTGGTAGCGCGTTGCGTTACCGGTGAATGCTAAGATTGCGAATCGAGAGTAAGCCATGACAACCATGACCCTGAACGCCGGTGGAACCACACCGGCGCAAGACAAAGCCAATCCGGCTGCGGAGTCGAATGCTGTGAAAAACAGAGAGGCGAGCCCCAGCGCCGAAGTGAACGAGACCGTCGGCAGCCCCTTCTGCGACGACGCCAAACTGCGCATGCGCAATGTGAATGTGTTTTACGGCGAGGCCCAGGCCATTCACGATGTGAGCCTGGACATCGGCCGCAACCAGGTGGTGGCCATGATCGGCCCATCCGGTTGTGGTAAATCCACCTTCCTGCGTTGCCTCAACCGCATGAACGACACCATCGAAGGTTGTCGTGTGGAAGGCGACCTGACCCTGGATGGCGAAGCCATCTACGGTCCCAAGGTGGATGTGGTGCCCCTGCGTGCGCGCGTGGGCATGGTGTTCCAGAAGCCGAACCCCTTCCCGAAAACCATTTACGAGAACGTCGCCTACGGCCCCAAGATTCACGGTATCGCCAGCCGCCGCGCGGAACTGGACGAAATTGTGGAAAACAGCCTGCGTCGCGCGGGCCTGTGGAATGAGGTGAAAGATCGCCTGGACAAGCCTGGCACCGGCCTTTCCGGTGGTCAGCAGCAGCGCCTGTGTATTGCCCGCGCCATCGCCGTGAGCCCGGAAGTAATCCTGATGGACGAACCCTGCTCGGCACTCGACCCCATCGCCACCGCGCGCATCGAAGAGCTGATCGACGAGCTGCGCGAGAACTACACCATCGCCATCGTGACCCACTCGATGCAGCAGGCCGCGCGGGTCAGCCAGCGCACCGCCTACTTCCACCTGGGTAAGCTGGTGGAAGTGAACGATACCGAGACCGTGTTTACCAACCCGGAACACGCTCTCACCGAAGCCTACATTACCGGCCGTTTCGGCTAAGGTTGGGGGAGCCCGCAAAAGATTATGGAAATGCATTTCGATCAACACATCTCCCGCCAGTTCAACGAAGATCTTGAGAGTCTCAAGACGGAAATGCTGGAAATGGGTGGCCTGGTCGCCCGTCAGGTGGCCGACGCCGTCGAGGCCCTGGCCAACGCCGACAGCGAGCTGGCCGAAAAGGTTTTGCGCGTGGAAGAGGATATCGACCGCTGCGAAATGGAAGTGGACGAGCACGCGACCCTGATCATCGCCAAGCGCCAGCCGGCGGCGTCCGACCTGCGCATGGTGATGTCGGTAATCCGCATCGCCCGCGACCTGGAGCGCGTGGGTGATGAAGCCAGCAAAATTGCCAAGATGGCCATCGCGTTGAACGACGAGGGCACCGCACCGCGCGGCTACACCGAGATTCGTCACATCGCCAACGCTGTGCGCAAGATGCTGAACGACGCCCTCGACGCGTACACCCGGTTCGACGTCAAATCGGCCATGGAAACCCTCGCCGAAGACGAGCAGGTCGACATGGACTACCGCAGCGCCATTCGCGAAATGGTCACTTACATGATGGAAGACCCACGCAGTATCTCCCGCGTGATGAATGTGCTGTGGACCCTGCGTTCCCTGGAGCGCATCGGTGACCACGCCAAGAACATCTGCGAGCAGGTGGTCTATCTGGTGAAAGGTGCCGACATCCGCCACGGTAACCAACAAAACATGCGCTGACATTAGCTCCGAAGAAGCATCGCCTGGATGAGCGTGAAGTCACCAGGTTGTGTCTGCAGACAAGGCCGCGCAAGCGGCCTTTTTTGTGCGCGCCGTTAATAACCGGGGCAGTAGGCATTCAGGATCTGTTCATTCGCCCTGCCGCACAATCGCGCCGCAATGTCGGTTGAGCGGCCGCGCCCGGATGAACTTGGCACGTCCGTCACAACTCAGTGTTTTCATTGCACATCCATTTTTCTGCGCTTAGAATCCGCGCCGAATTTGTTCCTCGGGCCAGCCGGCCTCAGGGACAGGTTGGGACGGGTACACAGCGTACCGATGTAAATTAAACAGGGAATACTTCCATGAAGTTCAAGTTTGCCGCACTGCCTTTGATGCTGGCTTCTGCCGCGGTTTCTGCGGATCAATACAATTCTTTTACCGATGTCGATTATACCGCTGCCGATTACGGCAACTTCGATGTCGACACACTGAGCTTTAACTCTCAGTACTATTTCGGCGCACTGGAGACGTTGGGCCCGCGCAAGGAGTTCAACTACATCCTGCCGGTTTCCAATATCTATGGTGGCTTTGATTACATCGACGCGGAAGGCAATGATGCCGATGAACTGACTTTGGGTGGTGAATACTACACCGGTCAGTGGAAGTTGTTCGGTGAGTTAAATGATTTTGACTCCACCAGCGCATACCGCGCCGGTGCGGGCTTCCTGTTTACTCCAAACCTGCTTGCCGAAGTTGAAGCGCGCAAAATAGAAGATTTGGATACCGTTCTGCTGGTTCGCGGACAGTACAACCACCAGCTGAGCGGCACCGACTACATTGGCTTCACTGCCGAAATTGACGACGACTTCGATTACCGTAGTGTTTCTAGCAAATATTTCACCGCTCTGTCCGGTGGTCAGTACCTCACGGCGCAACTGGGCCTGACCGACACGGATGATTCCGATTTGTACTGGGAAGGTGCAGTGGAGTTTTACTTCAACGAAAACACCTCGGTCGGTGGTGGGTACGCCGAGAATGAATCCTATTTCCTCGATGCCACCCACTTCTTCAATCGCAACGTGGCGGCCAAGGTTGCCTATGCCTCCAACCGCGATTTTGACGAACTGGATGTGTTCAGTATTGGCGTAACCGTGCAGCTGTAATTTGCTGACGGAATCACGCAGATAAAAAAAGCGGGTGAAGTTCTTCACCCGCTTTTTTTGTGTCTGCCAGTTTTGTGTGCGCCGCTAGCCCTTGTTGCTCAACGCCTGCACCCGCGCCTGTGCCTTGCTGGCGATATCTCCAGAGGATTTGGCGGCGATCTGGTAGTGGCTGAGGGCACCCTTGGTGTTGCCCTGCTCCTCATACACCTGCCCCAGGTAATAGTGTGCGTGTGGCGTCTCCAGATAGCGCGTGGAGCGCTGCAGGTCGCGTTCCGCGGCGGTGTAGTTTTTCAGTTGCGCGTTCAGCAGGCCACGCATCAGCCAGTTGGAAAACAGCGTCGGATTTTTCTGCACCGCGGTCTCGTAGGACTGCAGCGCTGCCTGGTACTGTTCCTTCTGTGCCAGCAGGTCCCCTTCCAGCGCAAAGAAGGCCGCTTCCTTGGGCTGCTGCTTCTGTGCCTGGCGGGTCAGGGTCAGGGCGCGGTCGTATTCCTTTTTCTGTACCGCAGCCACGGCCTCGTCGTAACTCTTGTAGGCATCCGCATCTTTCTTGAGTTGGGCGATGGCGCGCTGGTATTCATTGCGCTTGGTGACACCGCCGCCGAGCTTCTTGGCGTGCTGGATATTCGCATCCACCCGTGCCTGTGACGGGGGGTGACTGGCGAACAGCGCTTCCAGGCCACCGGCCTGCTTGCCTTTGGAAAGCTCGACAAATTTCTTCTGCAGGCGCACCGCCCCATAGGGGTCGTAACCCGCAGCCACCATGTACTTCATGCCATAGCGGTCTGACTCCAGCTCGTTGTCACGGCCGTACTTGGCGATATACGCGGAGCCACCGAACTGGCTGCCGAGGGATATCAGGTCGCCATAGGCAGTGTCCTGGGTGGTTGCGCCGAGAATCGCCAGGCCCGCACCCAGAATCTGCTGCTGGGACATGGCAGCCGCGGAATGGCGCGCCGCGGCGTGGACGATCTCGTGCCCCAGCACTGCCGCCAGCTCCGCTTCATCTTCCAGCAACACCAGCAGGCCGCGGTTGATCGCGATTTTGCCACCGGGCAGTGCCCAGGCATTGGGTGTGCCGTTGTTGAGCACCACAAATTCGTAGGGCAGGCTGGGCTGGTCGGAGACCCTGGCCAGCTTCTGGCCCACGTCGCTGACATAGCGCTGCAGGGAGGGATCGATCAGGTACTCACCGCCCTGGGTCTGCTGCGCCTTGGGGTACTGCTGCTCGCCCAGCGCCACTTCCTGGCTCTGGGACATCAGTGACAGCTCTTTCTTGCCGGTCACCGGGTTCACGGCACAGCCGGCCAGCCCGGTGATCACAGCAGCCGTCAGGGCCAGGGCCCCCAGGCGGTTAGAGATTGAGCGCGGAATCATAGATCACTCCCTGTATAATGTTCGGTTCATTGCTGCGGCGCAGGCACCTTGCACCCGGCCGGCAGCGAACGGTTATTTTACACAGTCCGGAGACCGAGGTTATGACGACCGCACTGCAGATTATCGAACTCTTTGCCGGCACCAACCCAGATGGCGAGCCGGTGGTGGAGCGGATGCAGGTTCGCGTCAACGAGGATGACAGCGTTCAGCTGGTGCGTTCGCCGGCGTTTATCAAGGGCATTGCCAGCGGTGATACCATCAAGGTCAATCGCGAAGATCCGGACAAGCCCACCTTCGAGCTGATCAAGCGCTCGGGCAACCTGGCAGTGCGGATTTTCTGCCGCAGCGACAGCACCAAACTCTCCGACCAGCTGACGCCGCAACTGGAAAAACTCGGTGGCGAACTGGACTTGGAGAGCCCGCGCCTGCTGGTGTACAGCATTCACGTGAGTTGCGGTTTTGCCGAAATCGAGCAGATCCTGAACAGCGCGTGCGATGGCGCCAACAGTGTCTGGTACTACGGGAACGTATACGACCCGGTGGATGGTCAGACGCCACTGAACTGGTGGCAAGACATCCTCAAACCAGAATAAAGCGACTGCGCGCGCCTGGCGGCCATCAGTCACATGCTCGTCACGCTTGCCGAGTCCTCTGCAGCGAGAAAAATATACATAGAGTTTGCCGTATGCTGATCGTAATTTCCCCCGCAAAAACCCTCGACTACGAGAGCGAGATTCCGCAGCTGGAAACGACCCAGCCGGATTTCCTCAAGGAATCCGCAGCCCTGATCAAGGAGTTGAAGGCCCTGAGTCCGCAGGATATCTCCAGCCTGATGAAAATCTCCGACAAGCTGGGCGTGCTCAACTACGACCGTTTCCACAGCTGGAAGCGTCCCTTCAGCGACCAAAATGCCCGCCCCGCCCTGCTGGCGTTCAAGGGTGATGTCTACACCGGGCTCGCGGCGGAAACCATGGGCAAGCGGGATTTTGCCTTTGCGCAAAAACACCTGCGCATGCTGTCCGGCCTCTACGGTTTGCTGCGCCCGCTGGACCTGATGCAACCCTATCGGCTGGAAATGGGTACCCGTTTTGCCAACAGTGGTGGCAAGAACCTGTACGAGTTTTGGGACGGCAAGATCACTGCGGCGTTGAATGAGCAGCTTACAGCGCTGAAAAGCAAGGAGCTGGTGAACCTCGCTTCCAACGAGTATTTCAAATCCGTGCAGCCCAAAAACCTGCAAGCCGACATCATCACGCCGCACTTCAAGGACTGGAAAAACGGCCAGTACAAGATGATCAGCTTCTTTGCCAAAAAAGCCCGCGGCATGATGAGCCGCTGGGCCATCGACAACCGGGTGAAGAAGTCCGAGCAGCTGAAAGACTTTGACGTCGCCGGTTATTATTTCAGCGAGGAGCACTCCAAAGGCAACGACTGGGTGTTCCTGCGCGACGAACAGCCGGCGTGAGCAGCGCATCCGTACTCTGGAGTGGCTGCACCGACTGGCCGAGAGCCAGGCCGGCATAGAAAACAAATCCCTGCCCGCCAACAACCCGCTGCTGGTGTGGCAACGCTAATCAGGAAAACAGGAGCGCATTATGCCCCCATGGTTTGAAACCGCCCTCGCCATAGGCGCCGCCATCGCCGCGGTCTTTTTCTTTGGCAAGTACCGCGAGACGGCGGCGGCACTGCACGAGTCCGAGCGCATGAAGCACAAACTTTCCAAGGACCTGGATCGCTACCGCGATGTACCGCAGCTGCGGGCGCTGCGCGACGGTTTGATTGGCGAGCGCACGCTGCCCGTCGACGATGAGGGCTACGAGCATGTGCTGATTCGCAACAGTGCCCGCAAACCGGTGCACATCAAGCTGAAGAAACAGGCGGAACCCGTAGCCGACAGCGGCAGCGTGCAGTTCCAGGCCGGTGGTGAAGCGCGCACCCTGCAGGAGCTGGATTGATTCGGAGCTGAATCAATCCGGGCTCAGGCGGAGCTGGGCAGGGCCAGCTTTTGTGTGGGGAAATTGAGGGTAAAGGTACTGCCGCGCCCGGGGACACTGCTCACGCTCATATTGGCGCTGTGGCGCAGTAACACGTGCTTGACGATGGCCAGGCCGAGGCCGGTGCCACCACTTTCCCGCGAGCGGCCGGCGTCCACCCGGTAAAAGCGCTCCGTCAGGCGTGGAATATGTACCGGGTCGATACCGATACCGGAATCCTTGACCGAATAGTGGCCGCCGGCGGCGTCGACTCGCCAGTGCAGCTCGATGGGGCCGCCGTCGGGGCTGTACTTCACGGCGTTGAACGCCAGGTTGGCGAAGGCGCTGTGTAGCTCGCCCGCATCCCCGGTGATCGTGCAATCCTCCGCACAGTGCACCGAAACCTGGTGGCGCCCGCCACTGAGGGAGCGCGTTTCTTCGCCCACCTGCTCCATCAGTGAGCGCACGGAAATTTTGTCTCGCCCCCGGCCGCGCTCCGACGTCTCCAGTCGGGCCAGCAGCAACAGGTCGTTGACCAGGCTGGTCATGCGCACCGTCTGCTCACTCATCTGTCCCAGTGGCCGTTCCCAGTTGCGCGGGGCCTGCCCGCTGGCCTGCAGGGTTTCCAGATAGCCGGCAATCACGGTGAGCGGGGTGCGCAATTCGTGGGATACGTTCGCCACAAAATCCCGCCGCATCTGCTCCAGATTATGCAATCGGGTGACATCCCGCACGATCACCAGCGCCTCATCCTGGCCGAAGCGGGTTACTTCCACTTGCAGCGTGCGCGATTCATCACCGGGTGCCGGCAGCGTGATCGGGTGTTGGGTCTTGTTGTTCTGCTCCAGCATGCGCTGGTACATATGCTCGACAAAGCGCGGGTCGCGGACAAAGTTGATCAGAGGCTGGCCTGCGTCATCCGGCTGCAGGCGCAACATCTCCTCCGCGGCCGGGTTCCACCAGGCCAGATTGCCTTCATCTTCCAGCGCGACAATACCCTCGCGCAGGGCACTGGTACTGTCCTGCACCCGGCGCAGCATGGAATGCAGCTTCTGTTTTTCCTTGCGGTGCCGGCGCTGCAGCCGGTAGAAATCGTCGGAGATATCGCCCCACACGCCAAAGTTCGTCGGCGCCGGGCCGCGGCGGCCATTGGCCAGCCAGCGGTCAAAGCGCTTTTGCTGGTACAGCAGCCAGAAGAGGTACAGGGTGAGGCCGGCACAGAGCGCCAGCCACCAGTGGTTGGTGACAAAACCAAGAATGGTGGTGCCGAGGGCGATGACGATAAAACGCGAGAACTCGCCAATACTGCGATCGAGCATGATGGTTTGGCCATCTTGTGGTTGAGCGAAACCGATTGCGGGAAATATACCGGATTCGAAGCGCTGGCCGAACCCCTTCTGCCGGTGCTTTGTCGCTGTGGGCGCTCACCCCGGCCCGCAGCGGTATGCGGACCCGGAGGCTATGCCCGTTCTGCGGTCTGCACGGAGAAGCGATAGCCGGTGCCGCGCACGGTCTGGATGTAGCGCTCGTGGCCATCCACGGTCAACGCCTTGCGCAGGCGGCGGATGTGTACGTCCACGGTGCGCTCCTCAACGTAAACGTTGCCGCCCCAGACATGATCCAGCAGCTGGGCGCGGGTATAGGCGCGCTCCTGGTGCGACAGGAAAAACGTGAGCAGACGAAATTCCGTGGGGCCCATTTCTACCGGGCTGCCGTTGATGGTTACCCGGTGGCAGACAGGGTCCAGCACCAGACCGCCCGCGGTCAGAGGCTCTTCCGGGGTGCTCGGTCCGGCCCGGCGCAGTACCGCCTTGAGGCGAGCCACCAGCTCGCGCGGGGAAAACGGCTTGGTGATGTAGTCGTCGGCACCGGTTTCCAGCGCCTTGATTTTGTTGTCCTCTTCGCCCTTTGCCGTGAGCATGATGATGGGCAAAGAGGCGGTCAGCTCGTCGCGCTTTAGGCGGCGCGCCAGCTCCACACCGGACACGTCCGGCAGCATCCAGTCCAGCAGGATCAGGTCGGGCTTCTCGTCAATCACCAGCGCGTGTGCGGTCTGGGCATTTTCCGCCTCAAGGCAGCGGTAATCGGCCATCTCCAGGGCCACGCGTAACATGTCCCGTACCGGGGCCTCGTCATCGACAATGAGAATGGTTTTGCTATGCATCTGCCTGTCTTACCCTAACTGATGTGCGTACCGATTGACGGATACCTTCCTAGACTGGCCATTTAACGTCACTTTAATGACAAATATATGACACGCAGCCAGTGGTCACGACTCTGCAGGGGCTTCCCCTGGGTCAGTTGGCAAGAAAATGGAAAAATATCCCGCAAAAAACCGCCGCACCCACCCAATTGTTGTTCAGGAAGGCCTTAAAGCAGTTTTCCCGTTGCCGGTCTCGCACCAGCCATTGTTGGTAGCCGAACAGCGCCGCGGCGGCAGTGACCCCTGCGTAAAACAGGCCCCCCAGTTCGGCGCGGCTGCCGAGCATCAGTAGCGCCAGGATCACCATGCCCTGCAGGCTGGCGGTCATCACACGGTCCATGTCGCCAAACAGGATGGCGGTGGATTTGACGCCGATCTTGAGGTCATCGTCGCGATCCACCATGGCGTAGAAGGTATCGTAGGCCACGGTCCACAGCAGATTGGCGGTGAAGATCAGCCAGGCCACCGCTGGCACCTCGTTGGTGACGGCGGCAAACGCCATCGGAATGCCCATGCTGAAGGCCGCCCCCAGCACCACCTGTGGCAGATGCGTGTAGCGCTTGGCGAAGGGATAGCAAAACGCCAGTGCCAGCGCGGGCAGCGAGAGCAGAATGGTGAGCTTGTTGGTGGTGAGCACCAGCAGGAAGGCGAGCAGCATCAACCCGGCAAACAGGCGCAGGGCGCCTTTCGGGGTCGCCGCGCCGGTGGCAAGGGGACGCTGCTGGGTGCGTTTCACGTGGCCGTCGATGTTGCGGTCGGCAAAATCGTTGATGGCGCAGCCGGCGGCACGGGTCAGGACGACACCGAGGGTAAATACCGCAAACAGGTGCAGCCCGGGCCAGCCACCGGCGGCGATCCACAGCGCCCACCAGGTGGGCCACAGCAACAGTAACGAGCCGATGGGCCGGTCGAGCCGGGCGAGCTGCCAGTACGGAAGTGCGGCGGGCCAGCGTTGCTGGATCTGTTGACTGATCATGGTTTCTCTCTGTGTCGACTCAGGCCAGGGGCGGATTGCCCGGCTGGAAGCTGCTGAGAAAGGTCTCGGCAACCAGCAGCGGCTTGCCCTGCAGCCAGAAGGTGGAGCGCCTGCCCCAGGCCTGCTTGTCCATGGTATCCAGCTCGGCCCTCTGGCAGCGCGGGTTGCGCGCGAGGCGGTTGAGGACGATGGGACCGCGGCGGATGTCCGGCTGGCTGAACAGTAATTCGCCGAGGGGGCGATTGTCGAGGTTGCGCAGGTAGCGGCACTTGCCGGCGAGGGTGCGCTCGGGCAGGACACTGCGCGCATAAACCCAGGGCTGCTCGCTGTTGCCATACAGCAGGACTTCGCGGATCAGCGCGCGGGTTCGGTCTTTCAGTTTAAGCGCGCGGCGCTCCTCCAGCTGGGGGGTATGCCAACCCTGGTGGAGTATTTGTACGCTAAACTGGCCCTTGCTCAGGTGCTTGAGGGCCGCCGTGAGGGAGCCCGGGTGCTGCAGCCAGGGCAGTAGATGTTCCGGCGGGGCATGGCCGTGCAGGCTTTCCAGCGGTTGTGGGTGCCAGTCGCCGATGGCTTCAAAGGGGGAGTGGTACAACGCAGACTCCACGCGGGGTTAAGCGGGTTTGAGTTCACCGCATTGTACCTGACGCTGGCAGCAGTGGAACTCGCTTTGCCCCGCGGGAGTGGGGTCGATATAGTGGCGCATTCGCTGGATCGTGTTGGTTGGCGGCAGCGCCGCCTTCCTGTCGGGGTTAGTGTTTTTTCACCAGAATAATGATTCGCCACTGCAAAGTGCGTGTTAACAGGATGGAACATGGGGCTTACTAAAAAAATCGTACTGGCCATGGTTGTGGGGATCGCCGTCGGCGTGCTCTTCAATGTGCTGAATACCAGCCAGGTGCTGGGGGCCGGTGTGACCGGCTTTATCAATAATTACCTGACCAATGGCCTGTTTGATATTGTCGGGCGGATTTTCATTGCATCCCTGAAGCTGATGGTAGTGCCGCTGGTGCTGGTGTCGTTGATTTGCGGCTCCTGTGCGCTGTCGGAAGGCAGCCGGGTGGGGGTACTGGCCGGCAAGACGCTGTTGCTCTACCTGGTAACCACCGCGGCCGCGATTTCCCTGGCGCTGCTACTGGCCACGGTGTTCCAGCCTGGCGTGGGCATGGAGGGCATTGCCGGTGACGCGAGCTTCGAGCCAAAGCCCTCCCCGCCGCTGTCCGAGGTCTTGGTCAATATCTTCCCCACCAATCCGGTGGAGGCGATGGCCAAGGGCAATATGCTGCAGATCATCGTGTTTGCCCTGCTGATGGGCTACGCCATTTCCCGCAGCGGCAAGCCGGGTCAGCGTATCGCCGGCTTCTTCAACGACCTGAATGACGTGATCCTGCGCATGGTCAGCGTGCTGATGATCTTTGCCCCCTACGGTGTCTTTGCACTGCTGGCGAACAAGATTGCGCAGCTCGGCTTCGAAACTATTTTGCTGTTGCTGAAATATTTCCTGGTGGTGCTGGGGGCGCTGTTGCTGCACGCACTCGGGGTCTACTCGCTGTTGCTCAAGTTGCTATCCGGCCTGAATCCGTGGCAGCTACTGAAGAAAATGCGCCCGGCGATGGTGTTTGCCTTCAGTACGGCTTCTTCGGCCGCCACCATCCCGGTCACCCTGCAGACTGTCGAAAAGCGCCTGGGTGTCGACAACAAAGTGGCCTCGTTCACCGTGCCCCTCGGTGCCACCATCAATATGGACGGCACAGCGATCATGCAGGGGGTGGCGACGGTGTTCATCTCCCAGCTGTACGGCATCGAGATTGGCCTGATGGGCTATCTGACGGTAATCCTGACCGCAACCCTCGCCTCCATCGGTACCGCTGGGGTGCCCGGGGTTGGGCTGATCATGCTGGCGATGGTGCTGCAGCAGGTGGGCCTGCCGCTGGAGGGCATCGCGATTGTGATGGGTGTGGATCGACTGCTGGATATGGTGCGCACGGCCGTGAACATCACCGGTGATTCCGTGGTGAGCACGATCGTGGCCAAAAGTGAGGGTGCGCTGAACGTGAACACCTTTAACGATGCGAACTACAACAGCGTGGTGAGTAACGGGGAGGAGCAGCGCGCGGCGTCGTGATCGCTTCAATCTGTGGTCTTCAATGAAAAGGGCGGGTCCTGCAGGACCCGCCCTTTTTTTGTCTGCCTGTCCCGGGTCGTCTTTCCCTGGTTGCCTGTCCCGGGCAAACTCAGAGCGACGCCATTTCCTGCAGCTCATCCGCCTCCAGGGTGTCTTCCATGGCTTCCACCAGCTCCTCGACCAGTTCGCTGAGCGCCTCCCTGATGGCCTCTTCGGTATTGTCATTCGCGGCGCGGCCATCGTGGTAGCTGCGCACCCGGTACTTCTGCTCGATCTTGAGCTCGTCGATGTTGACACCCTGTTCGCGCAGCGCGGTGCCTTGCTGGTTTTTGAGGGTATAGCGGAATTCGCCAGTGAGCCGCACATTGCCCTGCTCCAGATCGTAATCGCCTTTCGGCTTCATGGCACTCAAGTGCTTGATCACTTTCAGGTTGAGTGACTTGTGCAGGCTCAGGACACCGTCACGGGCGACCAGCGGAACCTCCTCGTCTTCCAGATATTGCTGGAGCTCTCGCGCCAGTTCGCTGTGCAGGTGCTGGGTATAGCTGCGCACGGCTTGCTGCTTCAGTTCAGCGAGGCCGCCCCCGCGGCTGGCCTGGGCCAGCATCAGCTCCAGGTTGCCACTGGAAATGGGCATGGGCACGTCGATATCAATTTCGGTCGGGGCAATGACCAGGCTGGGGATATGCTCGTCACCCCCCCACATCTGCGCCGTCGCCTGGGTGGACAGACTCATGCCCAGCAGGCCGGCGAACATCAGGCCGCGTAACTTGAAAGTTCTCATGCATCGTTCCCTGTTTTCTTTTTTATAACGGGATTTCATTGGCAGCTGGCGAATGAATTCGCTCTGTTTTGCTCTTATGACAAACAAAGGCTGCCATTTATTGTGATCGAGCGCAAAAAATTTCCGTGACTTTCGGCTTGGCGGCGGTCAGTTATGTGCGCTGTGTCGCAGTGTGGGGCTTTACTTTGCGGTATGGCTCTGTAGGGGGCGGGCTGGGTCTGCGTTGTGAAGGGGGCGGAGCGGCAGCGCCTTGGCGTGCTTGCAAGGGAAAAGTGTACAGCGCGCAAGGCGCGGCCTTCGCGCTGTACGCCCGCCTGAAGGGCTCGGCGGATGAGGGGATTAGCCGCGGCCCACCAGATCCCGCAGGCTGTCTGCTTCGAGGTCGTCCTCAATGCGGTCGATGATGCGGTCCACCAGCGTGTCGATCATTTTTTCCAGTTGCGCATCCGTGTTGTCTTCGGCTTCCCCGGCCCCCAGAGGTGTCTTGATCTGATAGTTGCCCTTGAGGCGCAGATCGGCGATATCCAGGCGTTTTGCCGCCAGCACCTCGCCACTGGGGGCGTTCAGCAGAAACTGGTAATCGCCGGAAGCGCTGAGGTTGCCCCGCTCCACTTCATAGCCGCTCCGGTTCTTGAGGCCGCTCAGCTGTTTAACGATCGAGATATTGATGCTGTTTTGCAGGGTGAGTGAGGTGTTGTCCGTGACCAATGGCACTTCTTCATCGACGAAAAATTCGCGCAGCGCGGCCTCCAGCTTTGTCCGCAGCTGGTCACTAAACGCGGTGATGGCTTTCTCGCGGGTGGCGCTCAGACCCTCGGCAGATGTGGCCTGGGCCAGCAGCGCATCGAAATCGTTACCCTGTAGTGGGGTGGGAATGTCCGCGGCGATTTTGGTGTGCGCCAGGGTGATGTGCGGCGCTGGTGTATCGCTGCCGCCAAACAGGCCCTGCGCCCAACACTGGGCGGTAAATAACAGGCTGATCAGTACGGCAGAGTGCTTGATGGATATGTTCAAGAGAATCTTCCGTTGATAGTCATTTTGAGGGTAAAGGCTGTCGTGGCTGCGCCGGGCTAGCCGGCTCGCACTGATTTCGGGCGTTTTCTAGCTTCTATGCAGGCTGCCACCACTGACACGGGAGTGCAAAATTATTGGTGACCGGACATGACCAATAGGTCATATAGATTGAGGGGGGTACGCCAATGAGCGCTGTGAAGCGCGTCTGGCTAACGGGGGGCAGTGCGTGCGACGGGTAATTGAAGCGGGAGGTCAGGCTTCGGCAAAGCGCGGCTTATTGTGCAACCAGCGTCGCACCAGCGCGGCGCGGTTCTCACTACTCAACTGGGGCGCTGCCGCCATCTTCTGCACTTGGGGCAAGAGGTGGGCGTCTCGCTGCAGGTCGGCGATGCGGTGCTGTATTTCACCGGTCTGACGGGTGCCGAGAATTTCTCCCGGGCCGCGCAGGCGCAGGTCCTCTTCGGCGATGGCAAAGCCGTCCGCGTGATCGCGCAGGGCCTGCAGGCGCGCGCGACCATTGGCGGACAGCGGTGTGGAGTACATCAGCACGCAGTGACTGGCAACGCTGCCCCGGCCCACGCGCCCCCTTAGCTGGTGCAGCTGGGCAAGCCCCAGACGCTCGGGGTTCTCGATAATCATCAGGCTGGCGTTGGGCACATCCACACCCACCTCGATGACCGTGGTGGCCACCAGCAGGTCGATTTCACCGGCCTTGAAGGCTTTCATCACCAGGTCTTTGGCGTCCGGCTTCATGCGCCCGTGTACCAGCGCCACCCGCACGCCGTCCAGAGTGTCGGCCAGCTCCTCGGCAGTGGACTCTGCGGCCTGCGCCTGCAAGGTCTCCGACTCCTCAATCAAGGTGCACACCCAGTAGGCCTGGCGCCCTTCGCGTACGGCGCTTTGCACCCGTGCCATCACGTCGTAGCGGCGCTCGTTGGAAATGGCCACGGTATTGATCGGCTGGCGCCCGGGAGGCAGCTCGTCGATCACCGAGCAGTCCAGGTCGGCAAAGGCGGACATGGCCAGGGTGCGGGGGATCGGTGTGGCGGTCATGATCAGCTGGTGGGGCTGGGTGCGTGTGGGCCCGTCTTGGGCGCCCTTTTCCCTCAGTTGCAAACGCTGGGCGACGCCAAAGCGGTGCTGCTCGTCAATGATCACCAGCGCCAGGCGGTGAAACTCGACGCCCTCCTGAAACAGGGCGTGGGTCCCCACCACCAGCTGTGCGTCGCCATTGGCGATGGCCGCCAACTGCGCCCGACGCTCGGCCGCTTTCATGCTGCCGGTGAGCCAGGCAACGGTGATTCCCAAGGGTTCGAGCCAGGCGCTGAAATTGATGCGGTGCTGCTCCGCGAGAATTTCCGTAGGTGCCATGACCGCGCACTGGTGACCGGCGCCGATGGCCTGCAGTGCGGCGCGGGCGGCGACCAGGGTTTTGCCGGCACCCACATCCCCCTGCAACAGGCGCATCATTGGGGTACTCGTGGCGAGATCCCTGGCGATTTCCCTCCCAACCCGTTGTTGCGCATTGGTGGGTGCAAACGGCAGGCGCGCGAGAAAATCCCGTTCCAGCGCGGCGTTCGGCTGCAACGGGGGCGCCGCTACTGTGGAGGCGCTGCGGCGCAGCTCCAGCAAGCTCAGGTGGTGGGCCAGCAGCTCTTCCAGGGCGAGGCGCTGCTGTGCGGGGTGCTGGCCCTCGGCCAGTTGGACAATATCGGCATCTGCCGGCGGTCGGTGCAGGTACATCAGGGCCCCGGTCAGCGGCATTTGCAGCCGCTGCGGCAGCAGTGTCGCGGGCACCAGCTCGGTGACATTGCCCTCCGCCAACCAGTCGAGCCCCTGCCCGATCAGAGCGCGCAGGCGCCCCTGGCCCAGCCCTTCGGTCAGTGGGTAAACCGGCGTCAGGGTTTCCGCGGTGGGTGAAACATCTTCGCCAACAATTTCGGTTTCCGGGTGGTACAGCTCGATGCCGGCACTGCCTCGCCGGGCCTCGCCGTAGCAGCGCACCCGGGAGCCAGGTGTCAGGCGATTTTTCTGTGCCGCGGTGAAATGGAAAAAACGCAGGGTGACGCTGCCGGTGGTGTCCTGAATGCGCACCGCCAGGCTGCGGCGGCGGCCGAATACCACATCGGCGGCGCGCACCTCGCCTTCGATGACCGCGTCCATACCCGGGCGCAGCCCTGCCAGGGGAACCACGCGGGTGCGGTCCTGGTAGCGGGCGGGCAGGTGGAACAGCAGGTCCTGCAGGGAACTGATGTGCAGTTTGGCGAGGGTTTCCGCCAGTTTGGCGCCGACACCCTTGAGTGCGGTCACCGGAATTTCTGCCAGCGGTTGTGGTGACGGTGTGTGCGTTTGCTTCACGGACTCGGTAGTTGGCACTGGTTAATGGCGTCGCGCAGCATATCGATGGCGCGGTGACGTGGAAAACTGGCGCGCCACGCCAGCGCTACGGTGCGCTGGGGCGCCGGCGCCACGAACGGGCGAGTGACCAGTACCCCGGTGGCGTACTGGGACGCAGCCGCCGCCGATAGCGGCAGCACGGTGATGCCCAGGCGCGAGGCGACCATGTGGCGCAGGGTTTCCAGGGAGCTGCCGTCCGCGGCGGTGCGGATATGGCCGCTACCGGCTTCTTTTTCGATCGACTGCTGCAACTGCGGGCAGGCCTCGAGTACCTGGTCGCGGAAACAGTGCCCCTCCCCCAACAGCAGCACATTGTCTTCGCACAGCTGTTCCGGCGTCAGTGCCTCGTACTGGGCCAGCGGGTGGTCGGAAGGCATCAGCACCACGAAGGGCTCATCGTACAGCGGCTGTGTGACCACGTCGGGTTCGGTAAACGGCAGCGCCAGAATGACCGCGTCCAGCTCGCCTTTGCGCAGCCGTCCGCGCAGGGTGGACGTGTAGCCCTCCTCCACGAACAGGGGCATCTGCGGCGCGCGCTGCTGGAGCTGCGGGATAAAGTGCGGAAACAGATAGGGGCCGATGGTGAAGATTGCGCCAACGGAGAGGGGGCTGCTCAGCTGATCCTTACCGGCACTGGCGATGTCTTTGATGGCCGCGGACTGTTCCAGCACCAGCTGCGCCTGCGCGACGATACGCTCGCCCAGTGGCGTGGCCTGCACACGGGTCTTGGAGCGCTCGAAAAGCGCCACGCCGAGCTCTTTTTCCAGCTTTTTAACCGCAATGGACAGGGTGGGCTGGCTCACAAAACAGCGTTCTGCAGCGCGCCCGAAGTGCTGCTCCTGAGCCAGGGTGACGATATAGCGCAGTTCGTTGAGGGTCATGGTAAACGCAATCAGAGAAATCTTGGCGATAGAGTTTATTCATAAACCCCCCTGGGCGGCCAGCAAATCTGCTGCTACCGCGTATGAATGTCTCAATCTAGAAAAAAATGCTATTAATTAAAAACTCAGTTAGTAAAATTTGCTATTAAGGTGCCACTGGACCCGGTGGCATGGCGCTTTTTTTGCTATACGTGTAAGGGCAAGTGTTCAAAACACACAAAGCGGAGAAACGCTCTATGGGTATATTGTCTTGGATTATTTTGGGCCTGATCGCAGGCGCGCTGGCGAAGTGGATCATGCCCGGCCCGGATCCCGGTGGCTGGATTGTCACCATGGTCATCGGTATTGTCGGCGCCTTTATTGGTGGCTGGCTGGGCTCTCTGGTGGGCATTGGTGGCCCGGTAACCGGCTTCTCACTGGGAGACATTGTTACCGCGGTAATTGGTGCGATCGTACTACTTTTCATTTACCGCATGGTGAAATCGCGCAGTTGACCCGTCACTAGTGCTTTCAATACCCGGGCCCGCGTTATACTGCGGGCCCGGTTCACAGATTGCGGTTGGCAAACAAGCTATAAATAGCGCTGCTGACTGAATGTTCGCGGTAATTCATAAAAACTATTTCGGTGCGACGCAGTTTCCGCTGCGGCATCGTGTATTGTGGGGACTGAAGTTCGGTACCCCGGGGGTTGATACGAGCGGTTATGGCAAAGGAAAACGTCTGGATCTTCGGTTGTGGTGACCTGGGGACTCGTCTGGCACTGAAGCTGGATCGCAATGCATACGATGTATTCGGAGTGCGACGCAATCCCCTGCAGGCGCTGTCACGCAAGCGCCGCGCCGATGTGGTCAACTGGCGTCGCGGCGATGCCACCAAACCGGAAGATATCCAGCGGCACCTGAGCAACGGTGCCGATATTGTGATTGCTACCTTTACCCCTGGCGCGAGTACGCCGCAGGCTTACCAGCGTGCCTACGTAGAAACCGCCACCGCCATGCGCGATAGCCTCGCGGCCATGGATAAGCCCCCCCGTCTGTTTCTGTGGATATCGTCCACCCGCGTGTACGGCCAGAGTGGTGACCAGTGGCTCGATGAGCGCTCCCAGCCCCTGCCGGGCAGTTATCAGGGTGAGGCGCTACTCGCCGCAGAGAAAATCGTGCAGTCTTCCGGCACGGAAACCTGTGTGGTGCGCTTTGCCGGTATTTACGGTCCGGGCCGCGACCGTCTGTTATCCCAGGTACGCGCCGGCCGCTGTGCGCCGCCGTCACCACCCCAGTACAGTAACCGGATTCATGTGGATGATGCCGTGGGATTCCTGGCGCACCTGATCGAGGGCCAGAAGAAAGGAATGCCGCTGGAGAAGCTGTACATCGGCGCCGACTGTACGCCGGTACCCATGTATGAATTACAGAGCTGGCTGGCGAAGTCTATGGGGTACACCAGCGCGCACCTGCGTGAAGAGGTGGCGACCAGTGAGCGTCGCTCGAAGAAAATGAGCAACAAGCGCATGCTGGAGAGCGGCTATACGATGCTGTATCCGGATTATCGTGCGGGCTACAGTACCCTGTTGGAAAACGACTGAGCTATCTGGCTACCAATCTAGCTACCAATCTAGCTACCTACACCGCGCCACCCGCTTCGGGCGGCGCAGCAACCCTGACATCCCCTGTTAGATCACCATCACCGCTTCGGCTTCAAACTGCGCGCCTTTGGGCAACTCACTGACGCCGACGGCGGCGCGTGCGGGGAACGGCTTGGTAAACACCTCTTCCATTACCGCATTGACGGTGGCGAAGTTGCTGAGGTCCGTGAGGTACAGGTTCAGCTTGACGATCGAGTCCAGGGAACCGTTGGCTGCCTCACACACCGCCTTGAGGTTTTTAAACACCTGCTCAGCCTGCTCCCTGAAGTCGTCGGAAATCAGCTCCATGGTTTCGGGCACCAGTGGAATCTGGCCGGAAAGATAAATGGTGTTATCGACTTTGACCGCTTGCGAGTAGCTGCCGATTGCGGCCGGTGCCTTATCGGTTTTTATCACGGCACGATTGGGCATAGGTTACTTCTCCGGGCCTGACAGGGCCTGCTTGCTGAAAAATAAAGCGGGAAAATATAGCGCGGTTTTTTGGGTTTGGGGAGTAATGCCGGCGGCGGGCTGTCGATATGCGCGCCCTGTCCACATTGCACCGGTCTTCGCGCAAAACCACACCCGCTTTTGCGGCCTGATCGCAACAGATATCCGCCAGCGTGACCGCTTTGGATATCAGGGGCGCGCGATCTTGATTACCGCCGGCAGGTTGCGTAGGCGTTTCATGATCTGTGCCAGGTGCACCCGGTTGGTGACCTCCAGGGTCAGGGCGATGACACTGTGCTGGGCATCTTTCTCGTCCACATGGATCTGCTCGATGCT
The DNA here is from genome assembly GCF_001639145.1 of Microbulbifer sp. Q7. Lineage (NCBI taxonomy): Bacteria > Pseudomonadati > Pseudomonadota > Gammaproteobacteria > Cellvibrionales > Microbulbiferaceae > Microbulbifer > Microbulbifer sp. Q7. Next base: position 562,691 of record NZ_LROY01000001.1, read on the forward strand.
GGCGCCCTCTTCGGTAATGCGGGTGGCCAGGCGGGCGATGATGCCGCGCTCGGATTCCACTTCCACGCGCACATCGCCGAGGAAATCCCCCTTCACATCCGGTGACCAGGCCACCGCCATGATGTTTTCCGGATGTTCACGCAGCTCCAGCGCATTGCGGCAGGTGTCCCGGTGGACCACCACACCCTTGCCCGAGCTGATATGGCCGATGATGGTGTCGCCGGGAATCGGCCGGCAGCAGCGCGCGAAACTGATCATCATGCCCTCCTGGGCGTCGATGGTCAGAGGCGATGAAATATTGCTTGCCTCGGTTTCGGTGGTGCCCGGGGGGATCAGCAGCTTGGCGGCGGAGAAGGCGGCGCGGTTGCCGAGGCCGATTTCCTCAAGCAGATTGTCGAAACTCTCGCATCGGGCTTCCTTGACCCCGCGCCGAATCTGCGCGTCGTCCAGATCTGAAATTTTCAGGCGGAATTTGACCAGTGCCTTTTCCAGCAGCCGGCGGCCCAGTTCGATGGAGTCGTGATGGCGCTGGTGCTTCAGGTAGTGGCGGATGGCACTGCGCGCTTTGGCGGTGACCACAAAGTTGAGCCAGTTGGGGTTCGGCTGCACATTCTTGCTGGTGAGGATCTCCACCTTCTGGCCGCTTTCCAGTGGCTGCGACAGGGGGGCCAGGCGCTGGTTGATGCGCACCGCCACGCAGGAGTTGCCGATATCCGTGTGCACCGAGTAGGCAAAATCCACGGCGGTGGCGCCGGCGGGCAGGTCGATGATCTTGCCCTTGGGCGTGAACACGTAAACCTCGTCCGGAAACAGGTCGATTTTTACGTTTTCGATAAATTCCAGTGAGTCGCCGGCACGCTGCTGCATTTCCAGCAGGCCCTGTACCCAGCGACGCGCGCGCACCTGGCTGGTGCCACCGGTGTTGAGCACCTCATCCCCGGACGATTTGTACAGCCAGTGGGCGGCAATACCGCTGTTGGCCATCTCGTCCATCTCTTTGGTGCGAATCTGCACCTCAATCGGCACCCCGTGCATCCCGAGCAATACGGTATGCAGCGACTGGTAGCCGTTGGATTTGGGGATGGCAATATAGTCTTTGAATTCGCTGATGACCGGCTTGTACAGGTTGTGGATAACCCCGAAGGTTCGGTAGCAGGTGTCCACGCTGTCAACGATGATGCGGAAGGCGTAGACGTCCATGATTTCCTTGAACGACTTCTTCTTCGAGCGCATCTTCTGGTAAATGCTGTACAGGTGCTTTTCGCGGCCGATCACCAGCGCATCGATTTTCTCCCGCTCCAGGCGCAACTCAATGGCATTCTGGATTTTTTCCAGCAGCTCCTTGCGGTTGCCGCGCGCGGCGACCAGTGCGGCGCGCAAGCGGCTGGCGCGCAGCGGGTAGATGGCAAAAAAGGCGCGGTCTTCGAATTCGATCCGCACATCGTTCATGCCCAGGCGGTTGGCGATGGGTGCGTAGATTTCAAGGGTTTCGCGGGCGATGCGTGCGCGCTTTTCCGGCTTCAGCGAACCGAGGGTGCGCATGTTGTGCAGGCGGTCGGCGAGCTTGACCAAAATCACGCGGATATCCCGCGCCATGGCCAGGGCCATTTTCTGGAAGTTCTCGGCTTGCTTTTCCGCCGGGCTGTCGGTTTCGAACTGGGTCAGCTTGGAGACGCCGTCCACCAGGTCGGCAATCTCTCCGCCAAACTGTTCCGCCAGCGCCGCCTTGGGGATACCGGTATCTTCAATGACGTCGTGGAGCATGGCTGCCGCCAGACTCTGGGCGTCCATATGCATGCCGGCCAGAATGGTGGCAACCGCCAGGGGGTGTGTGATGTAAGGCTCACCGGAGCGCCGTTTCTGGCCCTCGTGTGCCTGTTCCGCGTAGAAGTAGGCGCGGCGAACGAACTGGATCTGGTCGGGGGAAAGGTAGGACGAGAGGCGATGGGCCAGACTGTCGATGGTGTGCAAAGCCGCGCTCGCCTCTTAAATTTCCAGCAAATCCTGCATTACTGCGTCAATAATCGGTCAACTTCAGATTACATGTCCTGCTCTGACAGGAACACCGGCGCTGGTGCGGCGTGGTGTACCGGCTCTTCTTCCGGCTCGTCCAGAATGCTGGCGTCAACGAAGCCTTCTTCGATTTCGCGCAGGGCGATCACGGTGGGCTTGTCGTTTTCTTCCGGTACCATCGGGTCGCGGCCGCCGGTGGCGATCTGACGGGCGCGCTTGCTGCCTACAATCACCAGCTCAAAGCGGTTGTCTACGTGGTCGAGGCAATCTTCAACGGTAATACGTGCCATAAATCTTCTATTCCAGTGTGTAAGTTTGCCCGGCTGGGCAAAATTGACGAATTCTGTTGTCTGCCCGGTCAGTGCCGGCGCGGACGGGGTTGACTATTCTACCGGACCGCGCGGTGTACGCAAATCGAACAGTGGTTAAAGACGCATAAAGTAAGATGCGAAGGTGGCGATGCCGGGTATGGGTTTGCCAGACCTTCTGCGAGAGGGACCTCGCAGAAGAGCCCCCATGGATGGGTTCACGGCGTGTCTGGTAAACCCATACCCGGCAGCGCCGCCGCCACAAAACTAGATTCGAGCTTACTGGCTCCGCAGCAACGACTGCAGCAGCCCGGAGTGACGCTCCTGCTGCCTCACCAAGCGCTGGCGCTCCGCCACCATAATCGAGCGCAGCTCGTTGAGGGCGGTGGTGAAGTCGTCGTTGATCACCAGGTAATCGGTCTCCACATAGTGGGACATCTCGTCGATGGCCTGCGCCATACGTTTGTCGATCACCGCCTGATCATCCTGGCCGCGCCCGGTCAGGCGCTCCAGCAGTGCCTGTTGTGACGGCGGCAGAATAAAAATCCCCACCGTTTCCGGCATCAGCTTGCGCACCTGTTCGGCACCCTGCCAGTCGATCTCCAGGATCACGTCACGGCCGCTGGCCAGGGTCTCTTCAACCCAGGCTCTGGAGGTGCCGTAGAAATTGTCGAACACCTGGGCGTGCTCCAGAAAGGCGCTTTCGCCGAGCATCGCCACGAACTCGTCGCGATCCACAAAATGATAGTTGATGCCCTCAACCTCTCCGGGGCGCATGGCCCGGGTGGTGTGGGACACGGATACGGTGACCTGGGAGTCTGCCTCGATCAGCGCTTTGACAAGACTGGTTTTACCGGCGCCGGAAGGCGCGGAGACCGTATAGAGAGTACCTGTGGACACGGCGAACCCTGCTGCTGTGTTGGTAAAGTGGTTGGGTGGGCGGGGATTATAGCGAAAGGAAGACAGGCAGTCCCCCGACCGGTGCTGGGGGCAAAGTGTTGGGCTTTTTCAGACTGCGTGCCACGGGGAGGCGAGCAGTCCGAAGCCGGCCGGGAGTGCCTGCGGAATCTCAACCGCTCGCCTTTGGGGAAGGCTCGGGCTACTGCGGATTCCTGTTGCTAATTGCGAACGGAAGTGACTGTATCGTCTTTATGCACAAAAACCAACACCCACCAGGCGATTGCGCTCGCGAGGCAGTAGCCGATAAGCGCCGGCCAGGTGCCTGCTGGCAGCAGCGGCAGGGTCGCCGCCAGCAGTGCCAGGCGCCCCAGCTCCCAGTGACGGCTGCGTGCATCGCCATCGAGTACCCGCCCGTTCACCACCAGGCCAATCACTAGCATCAGCACCATCAACGCCAGCGATGCATAGGAAAAGTCGCCCGCGTTTGACAGCAGCGCGAGGGTGGCGCCCGAGTAGATCAGGTGTTGAATCAAAGCGTACCAGCGCAGTCCCCGGTCGATTTGCGGGTCAAACCGGCGGAAGTTGCTCAGGTCGCCACTGGGCACGGGCATTGCCGCTTCCGCGTCCGTCGGGCGGTAGCCGGTGGCGCGGAACCACAGGGTGAGTTTTTCCTTCCAGCGCTTGGTGTACACCGCGTCCAGCCACATGCGCTTGAAGTGTTGCAGGTTGGCCGCCAGCGGGTCGAAGGTGTTCAGTGGCTTGCGGACGCCGTAGATACAGGGCTCGTCGTCCAGTTCCTCCTGATAGGTGCCGAACAAACGGTCCCAGATAATCAATATGCCGCCGTAGTTGCGGTCCACGTAGATCGTGTTCTGGGCGTGGTGCACCCGGTGGTTGGAGGGGGTGACCAGAATCCATTCCATCCAGCGCACCTTGGGAAACTTCTGGGTGTGCACCCAGAACTGGTAAATCAGGTCGATGGCGCCGGCGGTAATCAGAACCTCGGGGGGCATGCCGAGCAATAGCAGGGGCAGGTAAAAGATCCACCCCAGCGGCACCAGGTCGCTGGACTGACGCAACGCGGTGGTCAGGTTGTAGTCCTCGCTCTGGTGGTGCACCAGGTGCTCCGCCCAGAAGATATTGATCTCGTGGCTGATGCGGTGCTTCCAGTAGTAGCAGAAGTCGTAGGCGATCACGGCGAGGACCATGTGCCAGGGGTTTTCCAGCGACCAGTGGATCCCGAGGCTCTGGTAGGTAGGTTCCAGCCACTGATACAGGGGTATGTACAGCAGCATCAGGATACCGACCTTCACCAGCCCCAGAATGCGGCTCAGGATGCCCGCGCCGAGGCTGCCGATGGCGTCGTTCAGGCGGTAGAGGCCCCAACCGCGCCAGCGGTCCAGTGTCAGTTCGATCAGCACGGCGAGCAGGAAAAATGGAATGGCGGCAGTGATGAGTCCCACGGTTACCTCGGAATGTGTCTATATCGTTATGGTTGTTCCGAATCAGAGAGTCATGTTGCCACAGGCCGGGATGGGGGCAATGTCCTGAGCGACCGGATTCCGAAATCCGTACGCTTTAATGCAACGTATGACAGCCATTGAACCCAGTTTCTACACCAATCGGGAGTGATCATGATCAATGCCTATGCGGCCGACAGCGCCGGTGCCGAACTCAAACCCTTCAGCTACGAACCGGGTGCGCTGAAATCGGACCAGGTGGAAATCGCGGTTGAGTACTGCGGCCTTTGCCACAGCGACCTGAGCGTGGTGAACGACGAATGGGGCATGACCGCGTTCCCGGTGGTGCCGGGGCATGAGGTGGTCGGAAAGATCGCCGCGCTGGGCGAGGGCGTTACCCATCTGAAAAAAGGTCAGCGCGTGGGGCTGGGCTGGCACGCCGGCTTCTGTGGCCACTGCGGCGAGTGCGATACCGGCAACCAGAATCTGTGTGCCGAAGCCCAGCCCACCATTATCGGTCACCACGGCGGCTTTGCCGATACGGTGCGCGCCAGCGCCGAGAGCGTGGTGCCCATTCCGGAGGGGTTGGACCCGAAGGTGGTTGGCCCACTGTTTTGCGCGGGCATCACCGTCTACAACCCGCTGGTACAGTTCGACATCAAACCCAACAGCCGTGTGGCGGTGATCGGTATCGGCGGCCTTGGCCACCTGGCGCTGCAATTCCTGAACGCCTGGGGCTGCGAGGTGACCGCTTTCACCTCCAGCGACAGCAAGCGGGAAGAAGCGCTGGCATTGGGTGCCCATCACACCCTCAACAGCCGCGACCCGGAAGCACTTGCGGCCGCAGCCGGTCAGTTCGACCTGATTATTTCCACGGTCAACGTGAAACTGGACTGGAACACCTACCTCACCATCCTCAAGCCCCGCGGACGCCTGCATTTTGTCGGCGCCACCACCGAGCCGCTGGACCTCAATGTATTTAACCTGCTGCTGTCCCAGCGCCAGGTCTCCGGTTCCCCGGTGGGCAGCCCGGCCACCATTGCCGATATGCTCGAGTTTGCTGCCCGGCACAAGATTGCGCCGAAAGTGGAGCACTTCCCCATGAGCAAAATCAATGAAGCGTTCGCGCGTCTGGAAAGTGGCGAGGCGCGTTACCGGATCGTGCTGGAGGCGGGTAAATAGGCGGGGATAAAAAAGGCCGGCAAATGCCGGCCAAATCAAGGTGGGGATCTTTGTATTACGACACCTCAATACAAAGAGAGCTCGTGGTGCGGTGCCCTAGGGTGCCGCTTCTGCCTGCAAGGTCACCCCGGAATAGGCACTGTAGCCGCGGATGCTGATATACCAGGTGCCCGCCTGCGGGTTGCTGATGCTGCAGCTCTCGTCGTTGCCCCAGCGATAGGGGCGGCAGTTGTAGCTGCTGGTGGTGGGCTGAGAGCCGTAGCGCACATACAGGTCGCCATCGCCACTGCCGCCACTCATTAGCACTTCCAGCGAACTCATACCGCTGTTCACATCCAGGGTGAAGTGCTGCCAGTTACCGCTTGCGCCGGACAGGTTTGATTCGGTCCAGCCGGTAGCGCCGCCACCGCTGCTGCCCTCGTCGAAACTGCCCACCAGGCTCACGCCAGAGAAGCTGCTGTAGGCGCGCACCATCACGTAGTAGGTGCCGGCCTGCACATTATTGATGGAACAGGTTTCGCTGTTGCCGTTCAGGTAGGGGCGGCAATCGTAGGCCGACGTGGTGGGCTGGCTGCCGAAGCGCACATACAGGTCGGCATCGCCGCTGCCGCCAGAGATCTGGAAGCTCAGGTTGGATGCACCGGCAGGTACTTCGAGGGTGTACTGCAGTTCCTGGCCGCTGGAGGCGGCAAGGCCAGTCTCGGCGACGCCGTTGCTCAGCTCACCATCACCCGGGGTGGGATCACCACCGCCGCCACCGTTGGCCGCATTCACCGCCGCAGTCGCGTCAACAATACCGGTACCGCACTGGCTACAGCTGCCGGGGAAGCTGCGCGCAGTGTTTTTCAGGATGGTTTCCACTTCCGTGGGGGTAATGCCACTGTCTACCGCGTACAGCAGGGCTGCGGCGCCGGCCACGTGCGGGGCCGCCATGCTGGTGCCCTGGTAGAACGCGTAGTTGTCGCTACCCGGACCCTGGGTGCCGCTGTTGAGGGTGGAAAGTACGCCGTTGGAGTTGGTGGACGTCTCACCGCCCGGTGCGGCCACGTCCACCACGCTGCCGTAGTTGGAGTAGTAGGCACGGCTGCCGGCGCGGTTGGTAGAGGCCACGGAGATTACCCCGTTACAGCTCGCCGGGCTGTAGTTGGCGGCGTTGGCGTTGGAGTTACCTGCGGCCACCACCACCGTGGTGCCGAGGCTGCGCGCGGTGTTGATCGCATTTTGCGTGGTGGTATCGCAGGCACCGCCACCGCCGAGGCTCAGGTTCAGCACCTGGGCCGGATTGGCGTTGGCAGGCACGCCACTGACGTTGCCGCCGGCACCCCAGATGATGCCGTCGGCAATATCCGAGGTGTAACCACCGCAGCGGCCCAGTACGCGGATCGGTACGATTTTGGATTTGTAGGCGACGCCGGCGACGCCGGTGCCGTTATTGGTGACGGCGGCGATGGTGCCCGCCACATGGGTGCCATGCCAGCTGCTGTTGCGCGCCGGCTGGCCGGCTCCACAGGCGCCGGCGGGAGACCAGTCGCCCGGGTCGCGGGCATCGCTGTCGCGGCCATTGCCATCCTGCGCCACAGTCGTGTCGGAGATCATGTCGTAGCCGGGCAGCAGGTTGGCGTTCAGATCGGCGTGCGGGCGATAGCCGGTGTCGATCACACCCACCACAACGCCCTCACCCTGGGTGACGTCCCAGGCACTTGGCAGGTTGAGGCCGCCGGTGGCTTCAAAGTAATGCCACTGCTGGTTGTAGTTGGCATCGTTGGGGGTGGCCATAGGCTGCATCAGGCGGTCGGGTTCTGCATATTCCACCTGCGGGTCCTGTTGCAGGCGGGCGATGATGGCGTTCAATTCTGCCTTGTTTGCGCGCTTTTCCAGTTTCATCAACTGGGCGCCGGTGGCGAGACGACGCATATGCTTGAAGCGATGGCCGGCGGTCTGGGCAACCCGGTCCATTGCGGTCTGCGACATAGACATGGCATTGGCGCCGGGCAGCGTATTTTTGTATTTGACGATAATGCGGTCGGTGATCACTTCATCGGCCGCCACGGACATGGCCGATAACTCCGGTTCCACCGCCTGGGCGGAAAAGCTGACACCGAAGGTGGTCGTTAGCAAAAGCGTGGCCGCGCCGAGCACGGCGCCGGGCCCTGGTCTAAGTAATGCTGATAATTTCATTGTTGCGAATTTCTCCATAATTATTTTTATCGACGGAGCTGGATAGAGCCGCCGCTAAATACCGCGGAAATCCTGAGCGGCAACCCGCGAGAAATGTCGCAATTGTGTTGCGGATTAATCTCGCTGGGTCTTGGTTTAACGAGGAGAATGATTGCGGCCACAATCGTATAACAGGACAACTCTTTGGAATTCGCGCCAAATTTAGGGTGTACTTGGTACGCTTGTAACCCATTGGGTGACGAGCGTGACGGGGGTCACGCGCGCTGGCATCCATTTTGTTTTCAGACGAACGTTTAGCGGTTCTGATCCGTGACTGTGGGCGACCGCCGCAGTGACAGAATAAAACCCAGCAGGCCGAACACCGGCCCGGGCAGCAGTAACCAGACGGCATCCGGCCCGCTCAGCTCAAACAGTGCACTGACCCCGGCGATTGAAATGACAGAAATGGCGAAGCCGATCGCGTTTTGAATGGCCAGTGCAGCGCCCACCAGTTGTCGTGGACAGGCGGCTGCAGCAAGCGCAGAAAACTGGGGAGAATCCGCAATCACCGTGGCCCCCCAGATCAACAGCAAAATCACAAGCGAGATTGCCGGTAAAGCATCCCACAGCAGAGCAAAAATCAGCGCACAGCAACCAGAGGCGGCCAGTGCGCCCAGCGCCACCGGCGCGCTGCCAATTTTGCGGGACAAGGCACCGCCCACCACACAGCCCAGCGCACCGATCGCAATAATGCCGAATGACAGGCCGGCAACGCCCATGCCGGGAAACTGTTCAATTAATAAGGTGCTGGACACCACAAGTGGCACCACTGTCCAGAAGGCGTAGAGCTCCCACATATGCCCGAAATAACCGAGTGCGGCAGCGCGGAACATGGGAATACGAAACGCCTGTAAGACCGCCGGCGTATGAAAGCCTGGTCGCGAGTGCGGTGTTGGGATTGTTCTCGCTGGCTGTGGCAGATACGGGCCCTCCCCCAGTCGCGCAATCCACAGCGCGGCGAGTAGCGCAAGTAGCGAGGACACACTGACAACCCACTGCCACGGCAGTGTCGCGCCGACTTCCCGCAGCCCGTGGGGCAGCGCGGTGCCCAGAGTCAGCATTGCCACCAGTAGCGCCAGCGCCGCACCGGCCCGCTCTGGCGCCCAGCTCACCACCAGCTTCATACCCATGGGATAAATTCCGGCAAGGCAGATACCGACCAGAAAACGGAATACCAGCGCACTGCCCAGCCCATCGGCCAACCAGGCAAAGCACCCGTTGAACAGGGCACCTGCAAGGGCGCTCACCGCAAAAATACGACTCGCACGAAAACGATCGGCGATACCGCCAAGAGCGAGAGTCAGGGTGCCGAGAATAAATCCGCATTGCACGGCATTCGTCAGCCAACCCATATCCGCAGCGGTCACCTGCCAGCGCAGGGCAAGATCATCGGCGGCACCGTTGGCACTGAACCACAGGGAGGTGCCGAAGAGCTGCGCGAGCGCAATCAGCGTAACGGGGCCAAACAGTCGCATGGAATCGAAGCCTGTTCTGGGCGCGGGAGCCGGGAATTACCCGTTGCCCGGCAATTGGTTTTTCGCCTCGATCCAGCGACTCATGAACTCTTCCGCGCGGTGTTCGGTGCGCCGCAAAATGCGGCCCCAGATATTGCGATTGCGATGGGCGTCGAGATCGGCCGTCACCGACGCCACGCGCTCGATCAAGTCACGTGCATGGGGCGCATGGGAAAAACCGGAGACCAGTGCGCGAGTACCCGCATCCTGCACTGTCTGCCAGCGCTCCTGGTTCTGGTAAATGTCTGCGGCAATCTTGGCAAACTGATCCGGTTCTTCCGTCAGCGGGTATCCCCAGGCATCGTCGTCCGCCATCGACTCGGCACCGATCGGGGTAGTGATGGTAGGCGTACCGGCAAGCCAGCCATCGAGAATTTTGCCCTTCTGCCCCGCGCCGAAGCGCAGCGGTGCCAGGTTCAGCCGGTAGCGTGCGAGCGTCGCAAGTGCGTCGTCGGTGCGGCCGATGATGCGCAGGCCGGCTTTGGGGTTGTGGAAACGCTGCATGGCGTGGTCCGCATAGGCGCCATACACATGGCACTCCACACCGGGCAGCAACGCGCGCAGCTGCGGCCAGACCGCCTCGGCAAACCAGCTCACCGCATCCCGATTGGGTGCGTGCTTGAAACCGCCGATCATCGCCACATGTTCACGCTCCGCGAAACCGGGCAGCAAATTCGGCTGCGGCATTTCCCGCACCAGAAACGGCAGATAGTGCAATTGCCAGTCGGGCAGGCCGAAATGGTTTTTCAGCAGATCCATCTCAACCCGGGAAATCATGATGGTGAGATCGCAGCGCGCCATGGCGGCAATCTCGCGCTCGGCCACCGGATGAAAGAGGTTGAGTGGCTGGCCTGTTTTCAGCGCCAGGTGGCGGGCCTCGCGCAGGCTGTGAAAATCGCTGGTATCCAGCAGCGTTACCGCGCGCGGGCACTGCGCCCGCACCCGCCAGCCGAACTGCTCTTCCATCATAAAGCGGTCGTAAATCACCAGCGTGGGGTCTAGTGCGCGCACCCAGTCGTCGAAGCTGGAGTCATTCACCTCAATCTGGTGTTCGCTGTAACCGGTGTGCGCCTGAAAGGGTGTGGGTTGCGCCGGGCTGGCAATCTCAATGGTGTAACCCGCGTCACTGAGCAGGTCGAGAATATCCAGGGTGCGCCGACCGGCGGCGGTGGAGGCGGGCTCAGGCCATTGCTTGGCAATCAGCAGGGCACGGTTTGCAGGGGTATCGGATAACATCTGCAGGATTATGCCAGTTAAAGCCGGTGCCCGGTCAGTGGGATGGCGCCGAACCGACGCAACCGATATCGGCCCGACTGCGGGTGTCAGTAAAACAGCAGCGGATGTGACAGGTCGCTGGTGAGCGCCTCGCCGAGATCGAGTTCATCACCTTCCGGATACAGGGTGTTGATCGCCAGTCGCGGTTCCGACACATAGGACGCCGGGCCCACGGCACCCACATTGAGGCTGACGTTGAAAAAGTGCCGGACTTTACCCTGGTAGCTCTGTTGCACCCGGAAGCTCGCCATCGGCTCCAGGCCGGAGGCAATATCGGCCCAATCCTCTGGCACGCCCGGATGGGCTGACAGCTCGCGCACCATAGCGTGGTAAATGGGGTCGTTGGTAAGCAATGCCTCTTGCTGGGTGTACATGAGGACCATCGCCAGCATGTGGTGCCAGGGCTCCTGCGCAGCCCCCTCCGGTGGCCGCCGAAACAGGAATTCAAAGTGGTTCTCAATGCGGGCCAGTGCCTCGTCACCGACCGAGTCTCGATAGAAGGCAACCCAGCTGCGGTTCACCATCAACAGACGCCCGTATCGGTCTATCAATGCTGCGGGATAAGGATCCATCGCCTTGAGGGAAAGCAGCATGGCCTTGCGCAACCACCGGAACTCCGGAGCCGCGAAATCGACCGCAGGGCTGCGTGCCAGATAACCCGCCGCGAGGCGCAGGTAACTGGTGTCTCGTTCGCCGAGCTTAAGCGTCTCGCCGATCGCCTCCACCAGCGACTCACTGGGGCGCGCCTTCCCGTTTTCCAGAAAACTGATATGCCGGGTGGAGGATTGCAGGTTCAGCGCCAATGCTTCCTGGCTAATGCCGCGCACCTTGCGCCAGAAGCGCAACAGGTGACCAAATGCCTGGTAAGCCGAATCGCTCATATCCCCCGCCTGTATAAAACCACCATCGCGACATTTGCACCGGCCGATCGAACTTGACCTGACACGTCATGGCCGAGTCTAACAACAGGGTCGACAATACCCAAACATCCAACAGCACAGGCGGCACACATCCGACAACCGCCAGTGCGCTACAGATAACCGGTGACCTATGGCAGCAAAAATACTCAGTGAACGCGACCTGGCATTTATGCTCTATGAGCTGTTCGATACAGAGTCGCTTACCGCGCGCCCGCGCTATGCGGAGCACAGCCGTGAGACTTTTGACGCAGCCATTGAAACAGGCAAGGCCGTGGCGCTGAAGCACTTTCTGCCGATCCGCCAGAAGGTCGACACCAATGAGCCAACCTTTGACGGTGAAAAGGTACATTTGCTGCCGGAAATAAAACCGGCACTGGACGCGGTGATCGAAGCGGGACTGGCGGCACCGGCGAGTGACTTTGCTGTCGGCGGTATGCAGCTGCCGCTGATCGTCGCCAATGTCGCTCAGGCGCATCTGTCGGCGGTCGCCAGCACTACACTGGGCTATATCTCCCTGACCAATGCCAATGCGAACCTGATCGAGGCACACGGTTCCGAGGAGCAGATTGCCACCTGGGTGGGCCCCATGCGCGAGGGCCGCTTTATGGGCACCATGGCAATGACCGAGCCCGGCGCCGGCTCGGGCCTGGCCGATCTCACCACCACGGCTACCCGCGAGGCCGACGGCAGCTATCGACTGACCGGCAACAAGATTTTTATTTCCGGCGGCGACCACGAACTCAGTGAAAACATCGTGCACCTGGTGCTCGCGCGGATAAAGGGTGCGCCGAAAGGTGTGAAGGGTATTTCGCTGTTCATCGTGCCCAAATTCCTGCTCAACGACGACGGCAGCATCGGCGAGCGCAATGACGTGGCACTGGCCGGCCTGTTCCACAAAATGGGTGGGCGCGGACACACCTCCACCGCACTCAGCTTCGGTGAAAAAGATGGTGCTGTGGGCTACCTGGTAGGCGAAGAAAACCGGGGCCTGATGTACATGTTCCACATGATGAACGAGGCACGCATCATGGTGGGCACCGGTGCTGCCCTCACCGCCCTCACCGGCTATCAGTACTCCCTCGACTATGCCCGCGAACGCCCCCAGGGCCGCCTGCTCGCCAATAAAGACCCGGATGCCGCACCCATCAATATCATTGAGCACCCGGACGTGCGCCGCATGCTGCTGGCGCAAAAGGCCTATGCGGAGGGCGCCTATGCCCTGTGCCTGTACGGCAGCCAGCTGGCGGACGACGAGAAAACCGCCGACACGGCAGAGGCTCGCGCCCACGCACATACCCTGCTGGATTTCCTTACCCCAATCATCAAAACCTGGCCTTCAGAATATGGGCCGCAAGCGAATAATCTGGCCATTCAGGTGATGGGCGGACACGGTTATATCAATGAGCACCCGGTGGAAATGTTCTACCGCGACAACCGTCTCAACCCCATTCATGAGGGCACTACGGGCATCCAGTCGCTGGACCTTCTCGGGCGCAAAGTGCCGATGAACCAGTTCTCTGGTTACCGCGCGATGCTCGCGGAAATACGGGCCACTATTGCACAGGCGCGTCAAAGCGAAGTGAGTCTGTTCGCAGAACAGCTGGAAGCGGCGCTGGGCGAGCTGGAGGAAACCACCAGCGCTGTGCAGGGTGCCATGGCGGAGAAAAATCCCGACCTTGTGTTCGCGAATTCCGTCAGTTATCTGGAGATGTTCGGGCATATCGTCATCGCCTGGATCTGGCTGCGCCAGGGCCTCGTCGCCGACGCTGGACTGCAGGGTGACCCGCACATAGAAGACGAAAACTTTTATCGCGGAAAACTGCAGACGATGCAGTATTTCTTTCGCTCTGAACTGCCAAAAATTTACCACTGGTCAAAGCTGGTGCGCGATATCGACAGTACCAGCTTCGATATGCAAACCGACTGGTTTTAATACCTGCCACAAACGAAGAATCAGGAAGCATCATGATCACTGTTAGCAAAGAATCCCTGCCGGACTATGTAGGTATGGACTTGAAAGCCACCGATTGGCACAGCGTGCGCCAGCAACAGATCGACCTGTTTGCCGAGGTAACCCTCGATCATCAGTTCATTCACGTCGATCCCGAGCGCGCGGCGCAAACACCCTTCGGCTCCACCATTGCCCATGGTTTTTTATCCCTGTCGATGCTGTCCCATTTTGCGGAAACCTTTGGCATTGCCATTGAGGGTTCTTACATGGGGATCAATTACGGGTTTGACCGGGTGCGGTTTATTGCCCCGGTAAAGGTCGACAGTCGCATTCGCGCCCAAGCCAGGCTCTCTGCGTGCGAAGAAAAAAACCCCGGCCAGTTCATGCTCAAATTTGACGTCGCCATCGAAATAGAGGGCGAGGAAAAGCCGGCCCTAAAGGCGGAGTGGCTGACCATGCAAATGGTTGCCTGAAGGCGCCCGGGCATACCCGACAAGGCAAGTTCCGATAAATAAAAGTGAGAAAGGTAATGACGGTACGTTTTGAAGGCCAGGTGGCCATCGTAACCGGCGCCGGCAACGGCCTGGGCAAATCCCATGCCCTGGCGCTGGCGGCACGCGGTGCAAAAGTAGTAGTTAATGATTTGGGCGGCGCCCGCGATGGCAGTGGTGCCTCATCTGACGCGGCGCTCGCAGTGGTGCGTGAGATCGAGGCGAGCGGCGGGGAGGCTATTGCTCACGGCGCCAACGTGGCCAAGTTCGACGAGGTTCAGGACATGGTTCAGCAGGCCATGGCCAAGTGGGGCCGCGTTGATATCCTCATCAACAATGCCGGCATCCTGCGCGATAAGTCGTTCGCCAAGATGGAGCTGGCGGATTTCCAGCTGGTGATGGACGTGCACGTAATGGGTTCCGTGAACTGCACCAAGGCCGTCTGGGACATCATGCGGGAACAGAACTACGGCCGCATCGTCATGACCACTTCCTCCAGCGGCATGTACGGTAACTTCGGGCAGTCGAATTATGGCGCGGCAAAAATGGCTGTTCTGGGCCTGATGAATACCCTGGTACTCGAAGGGGGCAAGTACGATATCCGTGTCAACGCGCTGTCGCCCACTGCCGGCACCCGCATGACCGAGGACCTGATGCCGCAAGAATTCCTGGCAATGCTCACGCCGGAGGCGGTCACAGCCGGTGCGCTTGCCCTGTGCCACCGGGATGCGCCCACCCGCTTCATCCTCTGCGCCGGTGCCGGCGGTTATGCCAGCACGCGCCTGTTCGAAACCGCTGGCACCTTCATTCCTGCCGATGCACAAACCCCTGAGAGTGTCTTAGAGAACTGGGACAAGATCTGCGATCAGTCCGCGCAGGCCGAGCTACCTGCCGGTGCGGGGCAGACGGAAAAATTCCTCAAGATGGCAATGGCCAACACCCAGTCGGCCTGAGCGCGTTACCGGTAACGGCCAATTATTTATCGCACTGCAGGCGCGCTGCCGCAGTGCCGATGAATAAAAGTGCTTTCTTTTTTTGGAGCAGTATCCGCGCTACGCACCGGTTACTCGATGTTTTGCACCTGCTCCCGCATCTGTTCGATCAGCACCTTCAATTCCACCGCTGCCTGAGTGGTATCGGTGACCACGGCTTTTGAAGAAAGGGTATTGGCCTCGCGGTTGAATTCCTGCATCAGGAAATCCAGGCGGCGGCCGATGGGGCCGCCGTTTTTGAGTACGCGGCGGGTTTCGGTGATGTGGGCGTCGAGGCGGTCGAGTTCTTCATCCACGTCCGCTTTCTGTGCCAGCAGGGCAATTTCCTGTTCGATGCGGTCCTTGTCGATTTCCTCGAGCAATTCTTCCAGGCGGCTTTTCAGTTTTTCGCGCTGGTTTTGCAGAATTTGCGGCAGCAGTGCACGTACGGTGGTGACCTGCTCGGTAATGCCGGCAAGGCGTGCCTCGATAAAGCCGGCGAGTTCGGCGCCTTCCCGTTGGCGGTTATCCGCAACCTGTTCCAGTGCCTGCTTGAAACCGTCGAGTATGGCGCTGGCCTGCTCTTCCGCGTCGGTTTCTGGCTCGGCGATAACACCGGGCCACTTCAGCACTTCCAGTGGGTTCAGCGGCAGGCTGTCCAGCCCGCCCATGCCCGGCGATACCTTTTTTGCTGCCTTGAGGAGTTGCTCCACCAGTGCCTGGTTGACTTCAATGGCCGCCACTTCACCACTGTTGGCCTTCAGGTTAAGGGTCATCTCCACCTTGCCGCGGCTCAGGGTTTTACGCAGCAACTCGCGCAACTTCGGCTCTAGTGGGCGGGCGGCTTCCGGCAGGCGGAAATGGGGCTCCAGGTAGCGATGGTTGACGGAGCGCATCTCCCACACGGCGGTGCCGGTGGCGTAGTTGACTTCGGCACGTCCGAAAGCGGTCATGCTGCGCACTTTGTTGTTGGCCATAATGCCCTGCTCCCGAAAGATTCGTTGTGCAAATGGGGTGTGAAAAAAGAGCGGCAAATCATAGCACAGGGTGATTGTGTGCTTTGATGGCTATAATGCCGGGCCTTGAAAGTAAATGTTCATACTCTTCCTATATTCCCCCACAGACTAGAGGTGCAAATATGCAGCGACCCAGCGGCCGCAAACCGGAGCAACTGCGCGATGTGCGCATTACCCGCAACTATACCCGCCATGCAGAGGGTTCGGTTCTCGTGGAGTTCGGCGACACCAAGGTGCTGTGCAATGCCTCGGTGGCGGCAGAAGTGCCGCGTTTTCTGCGTGGCCAGGGCGGCGGCTGGATCACGGCGGAGTACGGGATGTTGCCCCGCTCCACGGGCTCGCGCATGGGTCGCGAAGCAGCGCGTGGCAAACAGGGCGGGCGCACGGTGGAAATTCAGCGCTTGATCGGTCGCTCCCTGCGCGCCGCGGTAGACCTGAAGGCACTGGGTGAGCACCAGATCACCCTCGACTGCGATGTGATCCAGGCGGATGGCGGCACCCGCACGGCTTCCATTACTGGTGCCTGTGTGGCGCTGGTGGATGCCATTCGTTATATGCAGCGGGAGAAGATGATCACCACCGATCCGCTGAACAACATGGTCGCGGCGATTTCGGTGGGTATTTACGACGGCGCTGCGGTGCTGGACCTGGATTACCCGGAAGACTCAAACGCCGATACCGATATGAACCTGGTGATGGCCGAGGACGGTGGCATGATCGAGGTACAGGGCACGGCCGAAGGCGCTCCTTTTACCGAGCATCAGTTTGCCGAAATGCTGGCGCTGGGCAAGGCGGGTATCAAACAGCTGATCGAGTTGCAGAAAAAGGCACTGGCTGAATAACCAAACGGAGAAACCGGCGGGTGTTGCCACGGATCCTTTGGAGCCCTGCCGGTTTTGTTTTAGGCTGCTCTCATACGCGCCAACAAGGATTGCGAGAAAGCCGATGAACACAACCTGCCTGGTTTCCACCGTTGCTGTGTTGCTGGCTTGCTCAGCACATGTGTTTGCACAGGGCGTCCCGCTCAAAGTTATTACTGACACCCGCCAAGAAGCCAGTGTAAAGCCCGCACAGGGCCCGCAGGAATCAAGAACCGTACACAAGCATTACGAGGAGCCGGAGGGTGGCGACACGCCCTCGCCCAGTGGCAATATTGCGCCGCGCTTGCAGAACCTGGGCAAACATACCTTTCCTGTCAGCTGCGCCTCGGAAAAAGGCCAGCAATACATCAACCAGGCCATCAATCTGACCTATGCCTTCAACCATGCGGAAGCCGGGCGTTCATTCCGCGAGGCCGCGCGCCTGGATCCTGAGTGCGCCATGGCGTACTGGGGGCAAGCCCTGGTACTGGGTCCAAATATCAACGCGCCCATGGACCCGGAAGCCGAATCGAAAGCGCGCGAGCTGGTGCTCAAGGCCAAATCCCTTGGAAAGGGGAGTGACGCGCGGGAGCGGGCGCTGATCGAAGCGCTGACCCATCGCTATACCGGCGACCCGTCAGACCGTGAGGCAGCTGATGAGAAATACGCTGCTGCCATGGCCAGTGTGGCGAAACAGTATCCGGATGACCTGGACATCGCCACACTGTACGCAGAATCGATGATGGACCTGCGCCCATGGAATTACTGGATGCGCGACGGTACACCCTATGACGGGACCGAAGAAATCGTCACGCTGCTGGAGCAGGTGATGGCCAGGAACCCGAAGCATCCCGGCGCCCTGCACTTGTACATTCACCTTATCGAGCCCACCAACAACCCGGCGCGCGCAGAGAAGGCCGCAGATACCCTGAAAGACCTGATGCCGGGTGCTGGGCATATTGTGCACATGCCGGCACACATCTATCAGCGTGTGGGTCGCTACCATGATGCGGTGATGGCGAATGAGCGCGCCATTGTCGCGGATGAAGACTATATATCCCAGTGCCGCGCCCAGGGCCTGTATCCGATGGCGTACTACCCGCACAACATTCACTTCCTCTGGTTTGCCAACACGGCCATGGGGCGTAGCGCCCAAGCCATCGACGCGGCGAACAAAACCGCTAGCCAGATTTCCGATGAAACCCTGCAGGCAATGCCGATGCTGGCAAGCTTCCGGGTGCTGCCTTACTGGACGCTGGCGCGGTTCGGGAAATGGGATGAGGTGCTGGCACTACCGGAACCGCCGCAGGACCTGTTCCTCAATGCTGCCTGGCACTATGTGCGCGGCCTCGGGTTGATCAGCAAGGGTCAGCTCGACAAGGCGCAAGGCGAGCTCAAGGCGCTACAGAACAGCGTGGCGGATCCGGCGCTGGATTATCCGTTGTTTTCCCCCAATACCGCCAAGCGTATCCTGACCATTGCGCCGGAAGTGCTCGCCGGCGAGCTGGCGGCTGCGCGCAAGGACTACGATACCGCAATTAAGCACCTGAGCCGTGCCGTGCGCCTGGAAGATGGGCTGGTATACACGGAACCGGCGGAGTGGCATTACCCGCCGCGGCTCGCACTCGGCGCGGTTTTGCTCGATGCGGGGCGCGCGGATGAAGCGGAAACGGTTTACTGGCAGGACCTGCAGCGTCGCCCGGACAACGGCTGGGCACTGTTTGGTCTGGCAAAGGCGATGCGCGCGCAGGGGAAAGACGCGGAGGCGGCGTTGATCGATGCGCGCTTTAAGCGCGCCTGGCGGGATGCGGACGTGAAATTAACGAGTTCCCGCATGCACTAGTGCGGTCAGGCACCCGATCGCACACAAAAAAGGCGCAGCGACGGAAAAATCGCTGCGCCTTTTTATTGCGGTCGTTCCGGGAAGCCGGAAGCTCAAACTTCCAGGTCGTAGTCCATGATCACCGGCAGATGGCTGGAAAACCGCACGTTCTTGTTGATGGCGCCGTACTCGATCTTGTTCTTCAGGGTCTGGGAGACGATCTGCATGTCCGTGCGCCAGCCGTCGCCCTGGCCTACCTCACCGCTGGGCCACCAGGAAAATTCATCTGCATCTTTCACCACCCGGCGAAACGCGTCGACATAGCCAATATCGTTAAACAGCTGGTCGAGCCAGCGCTGTTCGTGGCGCATGAAGCCGGGGGTATCCTGATGATCCTGCCAGTTCTCGACATCTGCGCGACGGTGGGCCATGCCCCAGTTGCCGCAGAAAATGAAGTCCCGGCGCTTGCGGCTGATCTTGGCCAGATGCGCCTGCATGTCGTCGAAAAACTGTACCTTGACTTCCAGGGAGCTCTCGTCGGTTGCCACCGGTGCCAGCAGCGAGCCAACGCTCAGACGCTCGAAGTCCGCCTGCAAATAGCGGCCGTACATGTCCACACCATTGGCGAAGCCCATACCGTAGATCAGCGCTTTCGGCTGGGCACGGGTATAGATGGCAACGCCATTTTCGTGGGGGGTGCCTGAATCGAAGAAATAGCTGTAGTAGCCGTCCGGATGGAAGATGGGGTGATCCAGCTCCGGTTCCAGTGAGCGCAGATCCTGCAGACAGATGATATCCGCGTCCTGATCTGACAACCAATCGTAGAGCCCGCGCTGTGCAGCCTGGTGCACACCATCAACGGACAAACTCACTATTCGCATTATTAGCCCCTTACCAGCGGACTGTGTAAAATTGCAGTCGTTATTCGTCTGAACATTTTTCGATTGCCGCTCCCCATTCCGTGGGGACCTTCCTTCACCTTAGCCAATAGTTATCAAATTGCCATGCAGCAGTACCAGCGCGACTTTATCCAACTGGCCCTGGAGCACGATGTGCTCTGTTTCGGGGATTTTACGCTGAAATCCGGGCGCCAGAGCCCCTATTTCTTTAATGCCGGTCGATTCCACAGTGGTGCGGCACTCGCCGCTCTGGGTAATGCCTATGCGGAGGCGATCATAGCCTCTGGAGTGGAGTTTGATGTCATCTTCGGGCCGGCCTATAAAGGCATCCCGCTGGGAGCGGTAACCGCGGTGGCACTGGCGCAAAAAGGCATCGATAAGCCCTTCTGTTACAACCGGAAGGAGGCCAAGGACCACGGCGAGGGCGGAACCTTAGTGGGTGCGCCGCTCAAAGGCAAGGTTTTGATTATTGATGATGTGATTACTGCGGGCACGGCGGTGCGCGAGGTTATGCAGATCATTCAGGCCGAGGGTGCGGCGCCGGCAGGTGTGGTGATTGGGCTGAATCGGCAAGAAAAGGCCGGCGAGGACACCAACCTGTCCGCAATTCAGCTGGTGGAGCAGGAATACAGCATTCCTGTGATCGGCATTGTGGAACTGGACGATATTATTGCCTATCTTAAGGCGGAAGCTGCCAGCGATGTGCTGGTGCAGCAGATCATCGACTACCGGCAACGTTATGGCGTAAGCACTGAGGGCTAGGCCCGCTTGTGCGTTACATTACCGCCGGGCACTAAAGGACTGGTGTGAAAGGTCAAATATTGAGCATTTTATGGAAGATATAGAAAAGAGGCAGGCGTGAAGACCGCAATAGCGCTGGCGTTGGCCGGTGCCCTACTGACAATGGATGTCGGCGCTGCAGACCAGGGGTGGGATGGCAAGAAGCTGTACCGCTATACCAACGAACACGGCGTTCAGGTGCTGGATGATGTGGTGCCTCCCCGATACGTGGCCGGTGGCTATGAAGTGCTGACCCCTTCCGGGCGCATCCTGGAAGTGGTGGCACCGGAGTTGACTGGCAAAGAGCTGGCGGAGAAGAAGCGCCGCGAGGCGCGCCTGGAGGCCGACCTGCAACTTCTGCGGCGTTACAACAGCATCGCCGACATCGAATCCGCGCGTAAGCGCAAGCTCGCCATCGTGCGGCAGGATATAGCGATCCTGCGCTCCAATATTGCGTCCCTGAATCGTCAGGTTCAGAGCGAGGAGTCGGCGGCGGCGCGCACCCAGCGCAACGGCGGTACCGTGTCAGCGGAACTGTTGGAGCGCATCAAGGCCCTGCGCGAGGAAGTCAACGTGGTCAACGAGCGTCTGTCACTGCGTGAGAAAGAAGCGGTGGCGATCAACAGTGAGTTTGATCAGGCGGCCAGCCGTTACCAGGAAATCGCCGGCAAGTAAGCCAGCCGGTTTTACCTCTATCTGGGGGGCCGTTCTGGCCCCGCTCAGTTTTGCGCAGTCAGCGCACTCTCCCTGAAGAACCCCGCAACCAGTACCGGCCATTGCTCCGTCCAGTGTTCGGTGGGCTTTCGTTTAAAACCGCTGCGCACGTATTGCACGATGCGTCCTTCGGCGCTGGCCAGCAGCAGGTTGGCCGCAGCGGTCAACGGAATGGCGGGGCGCAATTGCTCGCGCAGCTCCGCTTCCCGCAGGATTTGCTTGAGCTGGGTTTCCAGGCGATCGAACAATTGCAGAATGCGACTGTGCAGGCGCTCGGTTTCACCGGTCAGCGCATCGCCGGTGAGCAGGCGGGTGATTCCCGGGTTGCGCTCACAAAATGCGAGCAGCAGGTGCAGGATTTTCTGGCAGCGGGCGAGCGCGCTCGGTTCATCCTGCATGATGATCTTGATGCGGCTGAAGATGGTCTCTTCGATAAACTCGATGAGGCCTTCGAACATCTTGGATTTGCTGGGGAAGTGGCGGTAGAGGGCGGCTTCCGAGAAACCCACCTCTTTGGCCAGGGCGGCGGTAGTAATGCGGGCGCCGGGGCTGGCTTCCAGCATATGGGCGAGCGCCTGGAGAATCTGCTGGCGCCGGTTTATTTTTTCGCTGCTCATGAACTGCCTTTGCCCGGGTATTCAGCCGGGATCTGCTTTTGTTGTTGTGCCGGTTTGGCGTGTGTCGTGCGACCTGTGCAGCAGGTGTGAGCTGGGGCGTCAGAAGCCCGCAATTTGCTGCTGGAAGCGGTCGTCGAAAAGCTTCTCGTCCGGCGCCAGAATCCTAACGATTCGGCGCCGCGGCATCAATTGTTAGTGATCGTTAACACCGGTTCTGTGACCCGTGTCACGCCACCGCTCGATCAATCTTCGCCCACTTTACTGTCGAAATCGGCATTGCTGATCAGGGTGCCGACGCCGGTATCGGTAAAGATTTCCAGCAGTACCGCATGGGGTACCCGGCCGTCGATGATATGCGCGGAGGTAACACCGGCTTTAACGGCGTCCAGTGCGCAGGCGATTTTCGGCAGCATACCGCCGTAGATGGTGCCGTCGGCGATAAGCCCGTCCACTTCCAGGGTGGAAAGCCCGGTGAGCACCTCCCCTTGCTTGTCCTGCAGCCCCGCCACATTGGTGAGCAGCATCAGCTTTTCCGCTTTCAGGTATTCCGCGATTTTGCCCGCGACCAAATCGGCGTTGATGTTGTACGACTCGCCATTGTTGCCTACCCCGATGGGGGCGATCACCGGGATAAAGTCGCTGTTGATGAGCATGTCGATCACGCCGGTGTCCACGCTCTCCACCTCGCCCACATGGCCGATGTCGATGATCTCCGACGCATGCAGGCCGGCGCTGTCTTCCGGCCGGCGCAGCTTGCGCGCGCGGATCAGCAGGCCGTCTTTGCCGGTCACGCCCACCGCGCGGCCACCATTTTTGTTGATCAGGTTGACGATCTGTTTGTTCACGGTACCGCCAAGCACCATTTCCACCACGTCCATGGTTTCACTGTCGGTGACACGCATGCCGTCCACAAAGCGCGACTCGATACTGAGCTTATTCAGCAGGTCGCCGATTTGCGGTCCACCACCGTGCACCACCACCGGGTTCATGCCCACCAGTTTCATCAGGATCACGTCGCGGGCGAAGCTGTTCTGCAGCGCTTCGTCCACCATGGCGTTGCCGCCGAACTTGACCACCACGGTCTTACCGATGAAGCGCTGGATGTAGGGCAGGGCTTCATTCAGAACTTGCGCAACGCGCAGGGCGGATTTCTGATCCAGGGACATAGCGTTTTCCTTACTGCTGTGGGCTTCGGCCCGCCGGTGCTATGGCAGCACCAGGGCCGGATCAATCTTTTGAAGTTGCTGGGCGATCTGGTCGCGAATGCGCGCCAGGGCGGTTTCATCGTCCGCCTCGAAGCGCAGGGTCAGTGCGGCGGTGGTGTTGGAGGCGCGTACCAGCCCCCAGCCATCGGCAAACTCGATACGCAGGCCGTCGATGGTGTTGAGGTCGGCCTGTTCAAACTGGCCCTCGGCACGCAAGCGGTCGATCAGTGCGAATTTGTCCTGCTCGGCGACCGGCAACAAAATCTCCGGGGTGTTTACCATGTGTGGCAGAGATTCCAGCAGCTCGTCGAGGGTTTGCTCCCGCAGGGCCATGATCTCAAGAATCCGCGCGGCAGCGTAGACACCGTCATCGAAGCCGTACCAGCGATCCTTGATAAAGATATGCCCGGAGAGCTCGCCACCGAGCAGTGCGCCGGTCTCCAGCATTTTTTCTTTCATCGGCGCATGACCGGTTTTCCACATGATCGGGCGACCGCCGTACTGGGTGACCAGGTTGGCCAGTGCACGGGTGCTCTTCACATCGAACACGATATCGGAGCCGGGGTTGCGCGCGAGAACATCCCGCGCCAGCAGCATCACCAGCTGATCTGCCCACACGATGCGGCCGCTCGCGGTCACCAGGGTAACGCGGTCGCCGTCGCCATCCAGTGCAATACCCAGGTCGGCCCCTTCGCCTGTGACCCGGGCGATCAGGTCCTGCAGGTTCTCCGGGCGCGAGGGATCCGGCGCGTGGTTGGGGAAGTTGCCATCCACTTCGCAGTACAGTGTGTCCACGGCACAGCCAAGTTGCTCGAAAAGTTCCGGCGCGAGCTCGGAAGTGGCCCCGTTGCCCGCGTCGATCACAATGCGGGGCTGGCCGGCGAGGGCGACGTCATTAAAGATTTCGTCGATATACGCTTCACGTACGTCCTGCTGGCTGTTGCTGGCCTCGCCGCTGGCAAACTGGCCGGATTGCATCAGCGCCCGCAGTTGGGTGAGCTTCTCGTCCGCCAAGGGCCGGCCGTTCATGACGATTTTAAAGCCGTTGTAATCGGCGGGGTTGTGGCTGGCGGTCACCATCACGCCGCTGCTGGTGTTTTTACCCTTGGCGCAGGCGAAGTAGAGCACCGGCGAGGGGACCAGGCCCAGATCCACGGCATCACAGCCACTTTCCAGAATGCCCTCGATCAGGCAGTCCCGCAGCAGTTCACTGCTGTTGCGGCCGTCGCGCCCGATCAGCAGCAGCTTCTCGCCGGCTTGCAGGGCGATGGTGCCCAGTGCGCGTCCCAGCTGATAGGCGAAGGGCTCGTTGATTTCCTCCCCGGCGATACCGCGAATATCGTACGCGCGGAATACGTGTTGCGGAATGTCGGTGCTCGGTGTGCGCATCAGGTCGCGACTTGATGCTTCTTCTAGCTTGGGCGCGGCAGCGGCGGTTGTGGGTGCCCCTTCCGCGACGGCTGGCGCACTGGGGTTTGGCTTGGGGGCCAGGTCGTCTTTGCTCAGGCCTTTTTTCACCGGCGCACGGCCGGAGCGGGCAGACTTTTCCCAGGGCGCAGCACCACCATCGGCGGGCATTGTTTTCCAGAGTCCGAACAGGCTCGCCAGCAGGCCGATCAGGGCGGCGCCGTAAATCCAGCTCGCTGAAATGCTGTGATCTGCGGCGAATCCCGCTGAGGGTGTGAAAGATACCTTGAGATAACTTCCCGCAACGGGCGCGCTGGCCGCCGCACCGCCGGCGGGGTGCACCGGTGAGCGCCACAGGTCCTGGGGCGGCCCATCAAGGAACTGCTGTTGAATCAGAATATGGCCGGTGCGCTGGTCGAGCTCCGACAATGCACGCTCGAACGCGGTGAACGGCTGGCTCGCCAGGAGTACGCCCTCGCCTTGCGTACGCGCATGGTAGAGGCGCCACTGGTTATTGCTGTCGCGCAAAAACTCCGGCTTAGGTGGCTGCTCCATGCTGCGCTTCAACAGGTCGACCAGGGCAAAGTTGAGCGGTGGTCGACCTGCGCCCACGTGCAGTTGTTCGGGGGTGAAGGATTGCAGCGCCGTCTGGCCGATGGCGCTGGCGGTACTGGACGTTTGTGCCGGCTGTAAAGTGGCGAGCTTTCGCTGCTGTGCCGCAAAGAAGCCGCCGAGCTGTTCGGCCTGCTGTTCGGCGACCTGCTGTGCCGCGCGCTGGACGCTGTTGGCGTTGCGCCCATCGACCACATGCGTCATCAGCAGGTATGCGCCGCCCAGCCACAGGGCAGCGGCGAGCAGTGCAGGCAGGCTCATGCCACTGTGCCACAGCGGTTTTTTTTCTGTTTGAATGTTTGAAGCCACAGCTAACTCTTGTCTCCCAGTCTTCTCAGACCAGCCCCCGGACCGGTTCAGTAACTATCTGAATCTTGTGTGTTTCTGAATCTTGTGTGTTATTGCCGATACTGCTTGTTTTTGTTGTCAGTTTGCCGGAAATGCCCGTTCCGCAATGCGTGTGACCAGCTCTGCGGCCAGTTCGGTTTTCAGCGCTGCCGGCAGCGGCAATTCCCCATTTTTGTCGATGATCGTCACCTGGTTGTGGTCGCTGTTAAACCCCGACTGCGGGTCGCTGACATCATTGGCGATGATCATATCCAGGTTCTTGCGCTGCAACTTGCCTGCGGCGTGTTCGGACACCTTCTCAGTCTCCGCGGCGAAGCCGACCACAAACGGTCGCTTAACTTGCCGTGCGGCAATGGTGGCGACGATGTCCGGGTTTTTTACCAGGCGCAGTACGTCACTGTCATTCCCGTCCTGTTTCTTGATTTTCTGCGATGCGACGACGGCGGGACGGAAATCGGCTACGGCGGCGGCGGCAATAAACAGATCGCAGTCGTCGGCGGCGTGCTCTACCGCCGCGAGCATGTCGTTGGTACTGACCACGTCTACCCGCGTGACCCCAGCTGGGGTTGCCAGGCGTACCGGCCCGGCAATCAGGGTGACCTCGGCGCCGGCACGTGCGGCGGCGGCGGCGATGGCGAAGCCCATTTTCCCGGAGCTGTGGTTGCTCAGGTAGCGCACGGGATCCAGCGCCTCGCGGGTGGGGCCGGCAGTGATGGTGACTTTTTTGCCCTGCAGTACCTGCGCGGGGGCAATGGTGCGGGTCAGGCCGTCGACGATATCCATCGGCTCAAGCATGCGTCCCGGGCCCACATCGCCGCAGGCCTGGCTACCGGCGCCCGGCCCCAACAGGGTTGCGCCGCGGCCTTGCAGGGTCTGGGTGTTCGCTTGTGTGGCCGGGTGCCGCCACATGGCCTGGTTCATCGCCGGCGCGAGTACCAGTGGTGCTTCGCTGGCGAGGCACAGGGTGGTGAGCAGGTCGTCGGCCATGCCGGCGGCCAGTCGCGCGATGACACTGGCGCTGGCGGGCGCGATCAGGATTACGTCGGCCCACTTGGCCAGCTCAATGTGCCCCATGGCGGCCTCGGCGGCGGTGTCCAGCAAGTCGGTATGCACCGGATTGCCGGAGAGCGCCTGAAACGTGAGCGGCTGGACAAACTCGCGGGCGCCGGCGGTCATCACGACGCGCACGTTGGCGCCATGATCCTGGAGCCTGCGTACCAGGTCGGCGCTTTTATAGGCGGCGATACCGCCGGTAACGCCAAGCAGTATCCGTTTGTTGGCCAGAGAGGGCATATTCTGTGGTTCCGGAACTCTGAGAGGGCGTAAGATTACCATCTTAGCGCCGGTGGCAATATGGCCAATCGGGAGCGCTTGGTGGCTTGCAGCGGAAGCGAGCGTTTACTTTGACTGATTGGTCTTGTCCAGGGAGGGGGAGATGGCAATTACGGACTGGCCCGCGGAAGAGCGGCCGCGCGAGAAGTTGCTGGCAAAAGGTGCGGCGGCGCTGTCGGATGCTGAACTGCTGGCGATTTTTTTGCGCACGGGCCTGCCGGGTGTTTCGGCGGTGGATCTGGCGCGGCAGTTATTGGCGGATTTTGGTGGTTTGCGGCCTTTGCTGCAGGCGGAGCGCAAGGTGTTCTGTGCCGGCAAGGGGCTGGGAGATGCCAAGTTTGTGCAGTTGCAGGCAATGCTGGAGATGGGCCGGCGTCATCTGGCGGAGGATCTGAAGCGCTCGGATGCGCTGACCAGTCCGCAAGCGGTGCGCGACTATCTGGCCGCACAGCTACGGCACCGCGCCCGCGAGGTCTTCTGCTGTCTGTTCCTCGACAGTCAGCACCGGGTGATTGCCTATGATGAGTTGTTTGAGGGCACCCTGAACGCGGCCAGCGTCTATCCCCGCGAAGTGGTGCAGGCGGCTCTGGCGCGAGGCGCGGCTGCGGTGATCCTCGCCCACAACCACCCGTCCGGGGTGAGCGAGCCCAGCCAGGCGGACATTCATATTACCGGTCGGCTCAAGGATGCCCTGGCCCTGGTGGATATCCGAGTGCTGGACCACTTGATTGTTGGTGAGGGCGAAGGTTGTTCTTTTGCGGAGCGGGGGTTGATTTGACCTCTCCTGTTCGCTCTGTAGGGGCTCCAGTGGCGGCGCCGCTACCGGGTACAGGCTCGCGAGACACGAGCTAGGCGCCCCCCCTCAACCCATCCTTGGGGGCTCTTCCGCGAGGTCCCTCTCGCGGAAGGTCTCGCAAGCCTGTACCCGGTATCGACACCTTTTCATCAAGCGTCGAACTCCGTAGCATATTGGGGTATTCCCCGCCTGCGACTTAAAGTGTCCGCCCAGACAGCAAAAAAGCTGGTCAAAACTTGCCCCACCCAGGGTGTTCTGGTATAAAACGCCGCTCTTTGCGGCCGGGCTAGATTCTGTACAGATCCCGCGGTCCGCTGGATAACGAATTTTGCACTGCCCCGCCTTGCGCTGAGGGCACGAGAGTTTTTAAGAGGCCAATCAGATGTCCAAGGTATGTCAGGTAACCGGTAAGCGCCCGGTAACCGGAAACAACGTTTCTCACGCCAAAAACCGCACCAAGCGTCGCTTCGTGCCGAACCTGCAGTCCCACCGTTTCTGGGTGGAAGCCGAGAAGCGCTTCGTTAAACTGCGTGTTTCTACTAAAGGTATGCGCATTATCGATAAGAAAGGTATCGATACCGTACTGGCAGAGCTGCGCAAGCGCGGCGAGAAAGTTTAATTACTGCTTAACCGCAGATTGGAGACAGAACAATGCGTGACAAGATTCGCCTGAATTCCAGCGCCGGCACCGGCCACTTCTACACCACTGACAAGAACAAGCGCAACATGCCTGAGAAAATGGAGATCAAAAAATACGATCCCGTTGTTCGCAAGCACGTTATGTACAAGGAAGGCAAAATCAAGTAATTGATAGCCTTGCTAGTTCGCGAAAAAGCCCGGTTTTCCGGGCTTTTTTGTGTCCGATAGAAGCTAATAGCTTTGATGCGAAGGCTTCGCTACCGATGACCTTTTGCCAGACCTTCAAAAACATGGATGTTTTTGCAGAGCCCCCAGGGATGGGTGTACGGCGTGTCTGGCAAAAGATCATCGGTAGCGGAGCCGCCACTTAACCCCACTAGTGGCCACCCGGAAACTTGATCGATGCCCGAACTACCAGAAGTAGAAACCACCAAGCGCGGCCTGGCCCCCCACCTGGAAGGCCGCAAGGTAATGCGGTGTGAGATCCGCCAGTACAGTCTGCGCTGGCCGGTGGATGCGGATTTTGCTGAGAAGATTCAGGGGGCGCACATCCAGCGTCTCGACCGCCGCGCCAAATACCTGCTGGTGGAAACCGATCAAGGTCTCGCCGTCTGGCATCTGGGTATGTCTGGCAGCCTGCGCATCGTCGAGGGTGCAGAGCCTGCGAAAAAACACGACCATATCGACTGGCTGCTTGATAGTGGCCAGCGCCTGCGCTTCCACGATCCCCGTCGTTTCGGCGCCCTGCTGTGGACCACCGACCCGATCGACGAGCACGAACTCATCGCCCACCTCGGCCCCGAACCCCTCGGCGACGATTTCCATGCCGACTACCTGTTCAGCCGATCCAGAGGGCGCAAGGCCCCGGTAAAAACCTTCATCATGGATGGCCGCATCGTCGTCGGTGTCGGCAATATCTATGCCTCCGAAGCCCTGTTCATGGCCGGCATCCGCCCGCAGACCCCCGCCGGTAAAATCTCCCGTCCGCGCTACGAGCGACTGGTGGAAGCCATCAAAACCGTCCTCGGCAGTGCCATTCAACAGGGCGGCACCACCCTGCGGGACTTTGTTGGCGGCGACGGCAAGCCCGGCTACTTCGCCCAGCAACTGAATGCTTACGGCCGCGCAGGCCAGCCCTGCCCGCGCTGCCCCGGTACTATCCGCGAACAGATTATCGGCCAGCGCAACACCTTCTTCTGTCCCCGCTGTCAGCGCTGATTGGGAATCTGTCCGCCCTCACACTAGGTTTGAGTCCGATATTCCCGTTGGACGCGAACCCATGATTATGATGTTGCCCTTCCTCACGGCACTCATTTCCGCCTGGTTTACCTGGCGGGGCCACCGTACCACCGCCATCTTCTGGTGGGCGGTCACCGCGGCTATTTATGTGGCCTGGTGTTGCTACCACATGACCTCCTCGCTGAAGATTTCCCTGTAACACACACCGTGAAGCCCGCCCCAAGCCCGGGCCGAGGAAGCTGCGTAGTGATTCACTTTGTTTTTGGCGTGCGCCGTTGGACCGATTGCCTGAACGCCCTGGCGCTGCTCGGCATCAGTGGCGTGCTGTGGTTTGCCTTTGCCTGGCAAATCGTACTCAACGAACTGCCGTGCCCCCTGTGCCTGTTGCAGAGGGTGGCGTTTGCCATGGTCGGTATTGGATTGATGCTGAACGTCAGTTTCGGCAGCCGCCCGGCTCACTACGGAATTGCACTGTTGTCGACACTCGCCGGCATGGTGTCGTCGGCGCGCCAGGTGCTGCTGCACATCGCACCGGGAGACCCGGGTTACGGCTCCCCTTTTTTCGGGATGCATTTTTATACCTGGGCGCTGGTTGCGTTTTTTCTGCTGGGATTGTTTATCGGCGGTTTATTACTGCTGGATCAGATGAAACTGAAGGAGGCGGCCAATGTGCCGCGCAGCCCGGGGTGGCTTGGCAAGCTCGCGATGTATAGCTTCCTCGCCATAGTGCTGGTTACGGTGATTGCCACTCTGTTGGAGTGCGGGGTTGGTCCCTGTCCGGATAATCCGACCAGCTACCAGTGGTTGCCCGGAAGGTGATGGAAGCGTGAGGCGTGTTGGAATCAGGCCGGCGACTAGTAACAGCAGCCAGGGATTGGCCATTTTGATGTGTCTCTCTTTCTGTCCTGCTTAGCGCCCCACCGCACTGCCTTCACGGCGGGTGTCTGCGCCGCCGTAGAGCTTTCCGTCCCGCAGCGCGATGCCGTGAATGCCGCTGTTCAATTCCCTGCGCACCACCTTGTGGCCCATGGCTTCGAGCTTATCCAGCTCCTTGTCGGAAAGGACTTCCGGTTCCACTTCCACCCGATAGCCAATGGCGCCAATGTTACCGGCATGAATGGCCTCGGCGATGGGCATGCCTTTGGCCAGGTGGTACAGAATCGTGCGCGCGGTGTAATCGATAATGCGCGAGCCCCCGGGGGAGCCGACCACCAGCCGCAGGCTGCCATCGCGATTGAAAACGATGGTGGGTGACATGGACGAGCGCGGGCGCTTGCCCGGCTGTACGCGGTTGGCCACCAGTGCCTTGTCGGCATTGCGCGGCACAAAGGAAAAATCGGTGAGCTGGTTGTTGAGCAGGAAGCCCTTCACCAGCAGCCGCGAGCCGAAGCCGGTTTCGATACTGGTGGTCATGCTCACCGCATTGCCGTACTGGTCCACGATGGAGAGGTGACTGGTGTTGGGCATTTCCGGTGACTTGGCTTCGATGTGCTTGCCGGAAAATTCGCCCGGTACCCCGGAGTGTGCGGGCTGGGCTTTTTCCAGATTGATCAGTTTGGCGCGCTGGGCCAGATAGTGCGGGGCCACCAGCGCTTCGGTGGGCACTTCGACAAAATCGCTGTCCCCGGCGTAAGTGTTGCGGTCGGCGAAGGCCAGTTCGGAGGCTTCCACAAACAGGTGGGTGAGTGCGGCGCTGCCCACATCAAACTGTTGCGTGGGCAGGTGTTGCAACATACCGAGAATCGCCCCCACAGTGGTGCCGCCGGATGACGGCGCCGCGGCGCCGCACACCTGATATTCGAAAAATTCACTGCACACCGGTTCGCGGACCTTGGCCGTATAGCTGGCCATATCCTGCAGGGTCATTACACCGGGATTAACCGGGTCATTGCGCACTGCATCGACGATGGCCTCGGCGATTTCGCCCTCGTAAAACGGTGCCGCGCCCTTATCTGCCAGCAGTTTGAGGGTGGCGGCGTAGGCAGGATTTTTCAGGGTATGGCCCACGGGTAAGGGCTTGCCGTCGTCCCCAAACAGGTAGTCGCGGATGGCCGGGCGCGCGGCAACGCGAGGCAGCTTGTCCGCGAGCTGGTAAAGCCGCGGAGAAATGGCGAAACCGTCTTCCGCTAACTGGATGGCGGGCTGAAACAGGTCTTTCCACGGCAGTTTGCCATCGCGCTCGTGGGCCAGCGCCATAACGCGCATCACGCCGGGCACGCCCACGGAGTAGCCACCGATCACCGCCTGCAGGAAGCCGAGGGGTTTGCCGTCGCGGACAAAGTAGCTTTCGTCCACCGCCATGGGGGCCGTTTCACGGCCGTCGTAGGAATAGAGTGTCTTGTCGTCGGCGCGGTAGCTCAGGATAAAAGCGCCGCCGCCAATACCGGAGGATTGCGGTTCCACCAGGCCCAGTACCAGCTGCGCGGCGATAGCGGCGTCCACCGCAGTGCCACCGTCGGCGAGCATTTGAGCTGCGGCTGCGGAGGCGTGTGGGTTGGCGGTTACCGCCATGTAACGCTCCGCGGTGGCGGACTTGATTGCCGTGCGCCCGGTGGTGATCTCCGGCTGCACTTCCGCTGCGGCCTGCATCGCGCGCACGGCCGAGGGCGGCGCCGCGCTGGCGGAGACGGTGAGCAGTCCGCACAGGGCGGTCGACAGGGCGAGGGGGAGTAGTGGCAATCGTTTCACTGGGCGATCCGGCGTAAATAGGATCGCCCGAGTGTATCAGACCGCCACTGAGGGAAGCAGCGGGCAGCGTTTACTGGCTGTATTTTTCTTTCAGGGCCTTCTGCACGCCCGGGGGCACGAACTTGGTGACGTCGCCACCAAGGGACGCGATCTCGCGCACCAGTGAAGAAGAGATGTACGAGAGGTGCTCCGCCGGGGTCAGGAACAGGCTTTCCATCTGCGGCGCCAGCTGGCGGTTCATGTTGGCCAGCTGGAACTCGTACTCGAAGTCGGATACGGCGCGCAGGCCGCGCACTACGCCGTAGGCGTCGAGCTGGCGCACCAGGTCGGCGAGCAGGATGTCGAAGCCAATCACCTCGATATTCTTCAGGTGTGACAGTTCCTGCTGGGCCAGTTCCACCCGCTCTTCCATGGTGAACAGGGGATTCTTGCGGGTGCTGGCGGCAACGGCGACCACCACGTGATCGAACAGGCGGCAGGCCCGTTCAACGAGGTCCATATGACCATTGGTGATGGGGTCAAAGGTACCCGGGTAAACCACTTTTTTCATAAGCCAATTCGCCTTGCGGGCCAGAAGGGACGCGCATGTTAAACAATTTAGGCCTCGCCCTCAAAAAGTCTGCTGAATTCCCGGGGGGCAGGCGGTACATTCAGGCGGCAAGTCAGCCGCTAACAGGCGCTAAA
The DNA here is from genome assembly GCF_001639145.1 of Microbulbifer sp. Q7. Classification (NCBI taxonomy): domain Bacteria; kingdom Pseudomonadati; phylum Pseudomonadota; class Gammaproteobacteria; order Cellvibrionales; family Microbulbiferaceae; genus Microbulbifer; species Microbulbifer sp. Q7. Next base: position 595,551 of record NZ_LROY01000001.1, read on the forward strand.
TAGCCGCATACAGACCTGTCCGGCCTGTTTTTCCTTTTCCAGTTGCCAGCCCGCGGGTGCGGTAATGGGCGTAGTGCGCGGCGATTCCACATAGATCAGGGTGTGTTCACCGATGCAGCCCGCGTCCAGCAGGCCAGTGAGGGTTTGCTGCCACAGGTCGCCGGCAAACGGTGGGTCCACGAAAATCACGTCGTAGGCCGTCGCCGGTTGGCTCAGAAACACCCCCGCCGGACAGTTGTGTACCTGCGCCCCCTCGGCCTGCAGCAGGTCCAGTTGCTGGCGCAACATGCTGGCGGCGCCCCGGTCCATTTCCACAAAGTCCACCGCAGCAGCGCCCCGGCTCAGGGCCTCCAGGCCAAGGGCTCCGGAGCCTGCGAACAGGTCCAGGCAGCGGGCGCCTTGCAGGTGAAACTGCAGCCAGTTGAACAGGGTCTCGCGCAGCCGGTCACCGGTGGGGCGCAGGCCTTCGATGGGCGCAAAGGGGACTTTGCGCCCGCGCCAGCGTCCACCAATGATACGCAGGTGCGAAGTGGCGGCGGGTTTGGCGCGCTGGTCGGTGCGTGGGCGGCGGTTTCTGGACATTTGGTATCCGGTCGGTGGGAAATTAAGGCGGTCATCTCTGTGTGCGAAACAGTCAGCGGTGCTAAGATTAGCGCCTTTCTGCCACTGGCCGCCAGCCGCTGCCGGTGACCTCTTTATCTACCGTTTCTCCAGTCAAAGAACGCACACCCGATGATTTTTGATTTCCTGCGTAAGAACAAGCCCGAGGCGGACGAACCCAGCAAAGAGCGCGAGGACGCGGCCCCTGCGCCGGCAGCTGACGAGCCGGAACTGGTAATCCCGGAGAATCTGCGGGCCGACAGCGGTCCCGAACACGCGGATGCGGCTGCGCCGGAAGCATCCCCGTCGGCGGAGGAAACGCTCTCTGTCGAAGAGGCTCCGGAATCCGGGTTCGATCCGGCGGCAGCGGTTGCCGCAGAGGCGGAAGCACCAAAAGCACCAAAAGCACCAAAAGCACCAAAAGCACCGCAAACCCAAGAGGCAGCGGAGTCCGCCCTCCAGCCAGAGACGCAGGAAAAACCCAGGAAAGAAGGGTTTTTTGCCCGTATTCGTCGTGGCCTCTCCCGCACCAGCAGCCAGTTTGCCGAGGGCATGGGGAATCTGTTCCTGGGTGCCAAGGAGATTGATGAAGAGTTGATGGAGGAGCTGGAGACCCAGCTGCTGATGGCGGATGTAGGCTTAGATGCCACCACCGAAATTATCGACCGCCTGACCGACCGCGTGTCCCGTCGCGAGCTGTCCAATGGTGAGGCGCTGTACAAGGCGCTGCAGGAAGAACTGGCGGGGTTGCTGGACAAGGTGGAAGCGCCACTTGCGATCGACCTGGCCAAGCAGCCGTTTGTCATTCTGGTGGTGGGGGTCAACGGTGTGGGCAAGACCACCACTATTGGCAAGCTGGCGCACCGCTTCCTGAATGAGGGTAAGTCGGTGATGCTGGCGGCGGGGGATACGTTCCGCGCGGCGGCGGTGGAGCAGTTGCAGGTGTGGGGCCAGCGCCACGATGTGCCGGTGGTGGCGCAGCACACCGGTGCGGACAGCGCCTCGGTGATTTTTGATGCGATTCAGTCGGCGCAGTCCCGCGGTGTGGACGTGGTGATTGCGGATACCGCCGGGCGCCTGCACAACAAGGCCAACTTGATGGAAGAATTGTCCAAGGTGCGCCGGGTGATGGGCAAGCTGGACGGCTCGGCGCCCCACGAGGTGCTACTGGTGCTGGATGCAGGCACCGGCCAGAATGCACTGTCACAGGCGGAGACCTTCCGCGACTCCGCGGGCGTGACGGGGCTGGTGCTGACCAAGCTGGATGGCACGGCCAAGGGCGGGGTGATTTTCGCGCTGGCGCAGAAGCTGGGGATTCCGGTACGCTTTATTGGCGTCGGGGAGCAGGCAGAGGACTTGCAGCCGTTTGTGGCGAAGGACTTTGTGGCGGCGCTGTTTAATCGCGCTCAGGGTTGATAGCGCTGGAATAAACTAGGTGGCGGCGCTGCTAGCGGGTATAGCCTTGCAAGACGCGCCGTAAACCCATCCCAGGGGGCTCTTCCGCGAGGTCCCTCTCGCGGAAGGTCTTGCAAGGCTATACCCGCTATCAGCGCCTTCGCATTAAACCGAAGTGCACTAAACGCGCTCTCGAACAAACTAAAAACAACAAAAATGCGCCCATGATCCAGTTTGATAACGTCAACAAACGCTACGAGTCCGGCCAGGATGCGCTGGGGCGTGTCAGCCTGGAAATCGACCGCGCGGAGATGGTGTTCCTCACCGGCCATTCCGGCGCGGGCAAAAGTACCCTGCTCAAACTGCTCACCGCCATCGAGCGCCCGACCCGCGGCAACATCATTGTCGGTGGCCAGAACCTCAACCGGCTGCGCAACAGCCAGATCCCCTACTATCGCCGCAATCTCGGCATCGTCTTCCAGAACCATCAGCTGCTGTTTGACCGCAGTGTCTTCGACAACGTGGCCCTGCCTTTGTCGGTGTCGGGCTGCAGCAAGCGCGAGGTGGGCCGGCGGGTGCGGGCGGCGCTGGATAAGGTGGGGTTGTTGCACAAGGAGAAGCAGAACCCGATGGTGCTCTCCGGTGGTGAGCAGCAGCGGGTGGGGATTGCGCGGGCGGTGGTGAACAAGCCGGCGCTACTGGTGGCAGATGAGCCCACCGGTAACCTGGACCCGAAGCTGTCGGAAGAAATTATGGGGTTGTTCCGCCAGTTCAATGCCGTGGGTACCACGGTGTTGATCGCGAGCCATGACCTGGAGCTGATTGCCCGCATGCGCCAGCGGGTGCTGACCCTGCAGCAGGGACAACTCATTTACGATGGATACCCGAGCCGTGAACCAGCGTACTAAGCCCTCTTCATCCCGCGCTGCCTCCCCAGCCGTCGAGCGCACGCGCTCGGCCGGCGCGGTTGCCGCGCGTACCGGTGCCGGTGATCGTTTCAGCAGCTGGCTGGATCACCACCGCGAGATGTGGCGGGAGTCCTGGGTGCGCTTTTTCGCGTCCCCCATGTCCAGTTTCATGACCGCGCTGGTGATCGCCATTGCGCTGGCGCTGCCGGCGGCGTTGCAGCTGGGGCTGAACAACTTCCAGAAGGCGGTGGCCGGTTGGGATGGGCAGCCGCAGATTTCGGTGTTCCTGCACAAGCGCGCCAAGGAGCAGGCGGTGACATCCTTTGCGGACGATTTGCGCGGTGATCCGCTGGTGGCGGATGTGACGTACATTTCCCCGGAGCAGGCGCTGGCGGAGTTCCAGCAGTCCTCGGGGCTCGGGGATGCGCTGCTGGGTATGGACAGTAATCCGTTACCGGCGGTGTTGCTGGTGCGGCCGCAGGGTTCCGATAGCGCGTCACTGGAGTCGCTTGCCGCGCAGTTGCGCGAGAGTGCACTGACGGACTCGGTGGTACTGGATATGGCCTGGGTGCAGCGGCTGGCGAACCTGACCGAGCTGGGTCGGCGCATGAGCCTGGGGCTGGCGTTTTTGCTGGCGCTGGGGGTGCTGTTGGTGGTGGTGAACAGCATTCGCCTGCACATTGAAAACCGGCGGGACGAGATTCTGGTGGTGAAGCTGGTCGGTGCTACGGACGCCTTCGTGCGCCGCCCCTTCCTGTATACCGGGCTGGTGTACGGGCTGGTGGGCGGCCTGATCGCCTGGCTGCTGGTGAGTTTCGGGGTCTGGTTGCTGGCGGGGCCGGTGCGCGGGCTGGCGAATCTTTACGGCAGTGGCTTCCGGCTCGAAGGGCCGGGATTCCCTTATCTGGTGGGGCTTGGTGGCGGGGCTGCCCTGCTGGGTCTTACGGGTGCCTGGCTGGCGGTGGCACGGCATATTTCGGCGATTCAGCCACGCTGACCTCATGGTCAGTCAAGAATGGTAAAGCCCTCCCGCCACCGCGGAACTTCCCCTGTGGATAACTGCTCTAATCACCCGGAAATCAAGGGCTGGCGCGGTTTGCCGGCCCGCCTCGCACGGGGTTCCATTTCCTGTTGCGGGTGCTACACTGTGGCCAACTTTGTTCTGCCGGTGCCGCTTGAGGGCTGATCAGCCCAGGGCCGGAAGAACAAGCCGCCGCAAACTACTGGTCCCGGTAAGTAATAGTCCGGGCAGCAAGTGCCAAGCGGGGCAATAGCGAGTTACGAGGAGAATCCTGAATGGGAACCAGTTTACAGCCGATCCATACACTGTCGCCGGGCGCCAACCTGAACGCCTATATCCAGACAGTGAGTGGCTTCGAGGTACTTTCCGCCGAGGAAGAAAAGAAGCTGGCGGAGGACCTCTACTATCACGAAAACCTTGAGGCAGCCCGCCAGCTGGTCATGTCTCACCTGCGCTTTGTTGTGCACATCGCCAAATCCTACTCCGGTTACGGCCTGAACCAGGGCGACCTGATCCAGGAAGGTAACGTTGGCCTGATGAAGGCGGTGAAGCGTTTCAACCCGGAAAAGGGTGTGCGTCTGGTGTCCTTCGCGGTGCACTGGATCAAGGCGGAGATTCACGAGTTCATCCTGCGCAACTGGCGTATCGTCAAAATCGCCACCACCAAGGCGCAGCGCAAGTTGTTCTTCAACCTGCGTGGCCAGAAGAAGAAACTGGCGTGGTTGACCAGCGATGAAGCCAAGCGCGTTGCCGCGGAGCTGAACGTGGATGTGCAGCATGTACACGATATGGAAGGCCGTCTCTCGGCCCACGATGCGGCCTTTGATGCCGGCGTGGACGACGACGAAGATTCCGCGTGGCAGGCTCCGGCGCATTACCTGGAAGATCGCCGTTACGATCCAGCCACCATGCTGGAAAACGATAACTGGCAGGAAACCAGCGTTAATAATCTGACCATGGCGATGGAGCAACTGGATGACCGCAGCCGCGATATCATCGAGGCGCGCTGGTTGAGCGAGTCCAAGGCGACGTTGCACGAGCTGGCCGATAAATACGGCGTATCTGCGGAACGTATCCGCCAGCTTGAAAAGAACGCCATGAAAAAAGTCCGGGTGGCGATGGAGGCCTGATAGCCCTCTCACCGACCGGATTCAAGAACCGCGCTACTGGCGCGGTTTTTTCGTATGTGGTGCGGGGTTTTGGGTCCGTGGTATTTGCTTTGAAGCTGGCCCGGTGGCGGGGGATCACTGGGTACGGGTTTTCAGAACCACTGTGAACCCATCCCTGGGCGTTGCGGCGCAAACTTCCTGTTTGCGACGCTTCTGAAAACCCGCACCCAGTGCTCCCCCTTCGTATTGAACCAAACTGCTTCGTAAGCCAAGTTAGAAAGGATTAGATATGGCTAAATTGTATTTGCTGCTCGCCACTTTTTTTGGTGGTACCGGCGTTATTCTCGGGGCATTTGGTGCGCATGGTTTGCGCGATAAAGTCGCAGAAAACCTGTTAGAAGCCTACAAAACCGGTGTGCACTACCAGATGATTCACGCCCTGGCGCTGATCGCCGTAGCTGTGCTGATTCATCAGATCGGCGCAAAAACCTCGCTGGTGGTAAGCGGTGCCCTGTTTGCCATCGGCATCCTGTTTTTCTCCGGCAGCCTTTACGGTCTGACGTTTGGGGGCCCAAGAATTCTGGGGCCAATCACACCACTGGGCGGCACCCTGCTGATCGGCGGCTGGATCGCACTGTTTATCGGCGCACTCGGCTATACAAAGTAAGCACTGGCAACTACGAAGCAAAAAACTACGAATCGAAGGCCAAGTGCCGGGTGTCTGTTTTCGGAAGCGTCGCAAACAGGATGTTTGCGCCGCAGCGCCCAGGGATGGGTTTACAGCGGTTCCGAAAACAGACACCCGGTGATTGGCCGCCACAGAAAGAGCTACGAAGCACACAAGATCGGTGCTCCGGGGCAAAGAGGTAACCAAGCTAAGATGCAAGAAGAACCAAACAACGAGGCAGGTAACGAGGAAGAAGACTTCCCCTACCGCACCGAATTCAAAAAGAAATCCATCCGCAGCTACGTGATTCGCGGCGGCCGCATGACCGAAGGTCAGCGCAAGGCTTTCGATAATTACTGGGGCCCGTTTGGCCTGTCCCTGTACGATGGCGCCATCGAGCCGCAAGAAATTTTTGGCCGCGAAGCCCCAGTGGTACTGGAAATCGGCTTTGGCATGGGCGACTCCCTGCTGGAAATGACCGAAGCCGAAACGGATAAGGACTTTATCGGCATCGAAGTCCACCCGCCCGGTGTTGGCCGACTGATCAACAACGCCGGTAAAGCCGACGTCAAAAACCTGCGCGTGTACATGGCCGATGCCATCGATGTATTGAACGACTGTATTCCAGATGCCAGCCTCGATCGCTTCCAGCTGTATTTCCCCGATCCCTGGCACAAGAAAAAACACAACAAACGTCGCATCGTGCAGCCAGAGTTTGTAAAACTGCTGTGCAGCAAACTGAAACCCGGTGGCCTGATGCACATGGCCACGGACTGGGAAAACTACGCCGAGCAGATGCTCGAAGTGCTTGAAGCGGAAGAGCTGCTGGAAAACACCGCCGGCAAGGGCAATTATGCCCCGCGCCCGGCCTTCCGCCCGCAGACCAAGTTTGAACGCCGCGGCGAACGCCTGGGGCACGGAGTGTGGGACCTGCTGTACCAGCGCAAATAAACCACCCCTTGGCCGGGCGCCTCCAACAGGGGCGCCCGGCCCACTGTGCTATCTTCTGTCTACCGGTAAATGGATGCTCCGGAGCAACAATGACAACAAGCCCCGCCCCCGCCCTGAAACACCTGTGCAGCCGTATTCGGCGTCACTGCCAGCGTAACCTGGTGCTCGGCAGCTGCCTGGCGCTCATCAGTGCCCCGGCTCTCGCCGACAATGAAGGCACCCTCACCCTCCATCTCAACGGTGGCCAATACTGGTTCGATGAAGAGCGCCTCTCGGGCACCCCGTATTTTCTTGAGGAGCTGCAAGACAGTTCCGGTGGCGGTATTGGTTTCGGCTACAACATCACCGACCGCTGGGCCATCGAGGGGGTGTTTGATTACTTCAGTGCTGACCTGAAAGATGTCCGCGAAGACGTTGCGGTACAGAACTATCACCTCGACCTCATGTACCAGTTTGGCGGGCAGTTCTGTGGCAATTACCTGTGGCAGCCCTATGTGGTGTTCGGTGCCGGTGAATTGCGGGTGGACGAGGATTCTTTCAGTTATCCGGACAACTGGCACCAGCGTCAGACGATGGTCAACTTCGGTGCCGGTATCAAATACCAGCTCGCACCGCGCTGGCAGGTGCGCGGGGATCTGCGTGGTTTCCAGGGGGTCGAGGAAGGTGGCATGGATGGCTTCTTGAGCTTCGCCATTGGCTACCAGTGGCAAGACGAGGTGGTGCCGCGTGACTGGGATGGCGACGGTATTTACAGCAACATTGACCAGTGCCCGCAAACACCGCCGGGTATTGATGTGGACATGCGCGGCTGCCCGGTGGACAGCGACGGCGATGGTGTGCCGGACTACCTCGACCAGTGCCCGGGAACACCCATGGGCGTGGCGGTGAATGAAGACGGCTGCCCGCTGGAGGACTACGACCCCGGTGACTTCTCCAAGTGAGCTGCGAGACAGGCCCCAGTCAGTCGCCGCGTGCCTGCTCCAATTGTTCCGATACCTCCAGCCACGCCATCTCCAACTCCTCCAGTGATTCCCGCGCCTCGCCCTGGGCTTTGGTCAGGCGCGCAATTTCATCCTGCTGCCCGCCCGCGTAAAGGTCCTCATCTGCCAGCCGGGTTTCCAGGGTGGCCAGTTCCTGTTCCGCCTTCGCCATTTTCTGCTCGATGCTTTTCAGCTTGTTGGTGAGCGGCTTCAGCTGTTCCCGCAGAGCGGCCGCGGCACGGCGCTGGGCCTTCTTGTCTTCGACGGGCTTGTCGGCCGACTGTGCGGCATCGGAATCGCTTTCCTGGCGGCGCTTTTCGTCGCGCTTGAACGACAGCAGCCACTGTTTGTAATCCTCCAGATCGCCGTCGTAGGGCTCGGCACGGCCGTCGGCCACGAGGATGAATTCGTCGGTGGTATTCGCCAGCAGGTGGCGATCGTGGGACACCAGCAGCATGGCACCGGGGAATTCCGCCAGCGCCAGGGTGAGCGCATGCCGCATTTCCAGGTCCAGGTGGTTGGTTGGTTCGTCCAGCAGCAACAGGTTCGGTTTCTCCCAGGCGAGCAGTGCCAGCGCCACCCGCGCCTTCTCACCGCCGGAAAAGCCTTTTACCGGTTCGAACACCCGGTCGCCAAAAAAGCCGTAGCCGCCAAGGAAATCCCGCAGCTGCTGTTCGCTGGCAAGGGGAGAGAGCCGCTGCAGATGCAGCAGCGGCGACGCGTTGGTGTCCAGCGCTTCGAGCTGGTGCTGGGCAAAGTAACCGATTTTCAGGTGCTCACCGCACTGGCGCACCCCGGACAGCAGCGGCAGCTCGCCGGCGAGGGTCTTGATCAGCGAGGACTTGCCGGCACCGTTGGGGCCCAGCAGGCCGATGCGGCGGCCGGGCTGAATGCCGAGCTCGACGTTCGGCAGAATGGTTTTGCCGGGGTAGCCGATCTCCGCCTCACGTAGGTCGATCAACGGGTTGGACACCTTGTCGGCGCAGGGCAGGCGAAAGCGGAACGGGGAGTCCACGTGGGCGGGCGCGATCTCCGCCATACGGTCCAGTGCCTTGAGGCGACTTTGGGCCTGTTTGGCCTTGGTGGCCTTGGCCCGGAAGCGACGCACAAAGTCTTCCATGTGTGCCCGCTGCGCCTGCTGTTTCTCGTATTGCACCTGCTGTTGCGCCAGGCGTTCTGCGCGGGCCCGTTCGAACGCGGTGTAGTTGCCGCTGTAGAGCACCAGGTCCTGTTGCTCGAAACTGATGATGCCGTCTACCACCGCATCGAGAAAATCCCGGTCGTGGGAAATGATCAGCAGGGTGCCGGGAAAGCGCTGCAGCCACTGCTCCAGCCACAGGGTGGCATCGAGGTCCAGGTGGTTGGTGGGTTCGTCGAGCAGCAGCAGGTCTGCGGGGCACATCAGTGCGCGCGCCAGATTGAGGCGAATACGCCAGCCACCGGAGAAACTCTTTACCGGGCGCTGTTGCTCGGTGTGGGAGAAGCCGAGCCCGTCCAGCAGTTGCGCGGCACGGGCCGGGCCACTGTAGCCATCGATCGCCGCCATCTGCTCGTGCAGCTCGGCAATGCGCTTGCCGTCGGTACCGTCGGCTTCGGCGGCATCCAGTGCCCGTTGCAGGTCGCGCAGGCGGTGGTCGCCGTCCAGTGCATAGTCCAGCGCGCTCTGATCGGTGGCGGAGACTTCCTGGGCCATGTGCGCCACTTCCCAGCCTGCGGGCACCTCGATGGTGCCGGCGTCACTCTCCTGTTGCTTCAGTAGCATTTTGAACAGGGTGGACTTGCCGCAGCCGTTGGCGCCGATGACGCCCACCTTGTGACCGGGGAAGATGCGGCAGCTGGCGTTGTTGAGCAGATCCCGTCCGCCCACCTGCAGCGATACGCCTTGCAGATTAATCAATGGAAACCTCTTGGAGTTCGCCGGGGTATTTAGCAGCCTGCTAAGCTATCGGCTATAACAAACCGCCGGGATTCTACCGTGACAGAAACCGCACCTCCATCAGCGCCGCCGTCTCCGCTGCAAAATCCACTGTGGCAATTCAGCCTTGAGTTCTACCAGCAGCCGCACGTGGCGGACTTCCTGCTGGAGTGTCAGGACACCCGCGGTGCGGATGTCTGTCTGCTGCTGTGGGCGAGCTATACCAGTGCGTGCGGGCGACAGTTGAGCGAGGAAAGCTGGCGGGTAGCGGATCGCGGCCTTGCGCCACGCAGGCGGATGATCACCAGTGTGCGTCACCTGCGCCGACTACTGGGCCGGATCAAAAAGCACACCGGCTTGTATGCCTGGTGCAAGCGGTGCGAGTTGCGTATGGAGCAACGGCAGATCGCGGCGTTGTGGAAGCTGAATAGCGAGAGTTGGCCGGAAACCCGATCCCCGCTGGAGCTGGCAGGACAACAATATGGGTTGCTGCAAAAAGATCAGGCCCGCTGGGCGGGCCTGATCGATGCCTACAGTACCGGGGGCGCAGCCGCGCTGGAAAGTGCGGCCGCTAGCGGCGAGCATCCCCGGGGTGGCTCACCGGAGCCGGGTGCGGCACCCTGACTCAGTGCTTGTGCTTGTGCTCTTCCGGGCCGTAATGCGGGTTTTCCTCAGTGGAAAACAGGCTCTTGGCCGGTGTGCTTGGGGTGATGGTCGGCGTTACCGGTGTTACTGCCGCCGGGCTTGATTCCGGTACCAGGGGCTTGGGCTCTGAGGTTTTCCCCATGATGGGTTCGGGCGTTTTCGCAGAAGCTGGTGCTGCTGCCGGCTTGTCCTGAGGCTTTTTCGCCGGCTCCTGCTGGGGTGCTGCGGCCGGCGTGCTGCCGTTGGCCTTCGCCGCCTTCACATCTTTTGCGGCTGCTTTCTTGGGCGCCGATTTTTTGGTGGCAGCCTTTTTAGCGGTGGCCTTTTTTGTGGTCGCTGGCTTGGCGGCCGGTTTGTCAGCTGCCGCTTTTTTCGCGGGTGCCTTCTTGATGGCGGCCTTCTTGGTCGTAGCTTTCTTTGCGGCGCTCTGCTTCGGTGCGGCTTTTTTGCTTGCGGCCTTTTTCTTGTCGGCGGGCTTGGCGGCGGTGGTTTTGGCGGCGGTCTTCTTGGTTGCCGATTTTTTTGCCGTTACCTTCTTGCCAGCGGTCTTCTTCTTTTTGGTTGCAGCCTGGATTTTCTTCGCCGCTGCCTCACCCGCTTTCTTGATGGTTTGTGCGGTCTTGTCGGCGAGCTTGGCAGCGGTGGCGGCCGCTTTGGATTCGCTTAAGGTCTTGGCTGTGTCCTTGGCGACTTTCTCAACCTTGGCTACGGCTGCCTTGGCTGCATCGACCTTCTTCTTGGCTGAAGTTTTCGCTGCGGGAGTCTTTGCCTTGCCTGCCGCAGTGCGTGCAGTCGCCAGTTTAGCTTTGGCCTGCTTCACCTGGGCCTGCGCCTTGTTCGCTGCGGTAGTGGCTTTTTTGAGGGCTTTTTCGGCATCGGCCGCATCCTTGGCCCGAGCCTTGTCGAGTTGAGTGGTGATCTTGGCGATCTGTTTTTCGAGATCGGCAATGGATACAGCGGCTTTGCGTTTGGCGGCCATGAGTTGAGATCCTGCAGTTGAAACGGTTGTGGGTATCGGTTCGAAAAGAGCCCCCGGAACTCTCCCATTTGTAGCGCAGAATCACCTCTCTGCGGGAGAATAAAGTTCAGGGTAGAACGCTGATAATAGCGCTGTTATTTGCGAAGTGCATCCCTGCACGCAGAATGATGCAGGCTTTTTCTATGCCCATTTGCAGCGCCACACTGAAAACGGTCTTCTGCGGTTGGTCGCACACCTTGTGCGTGATGATCCATTGCTGATGGAACGAGTCAACGCAAGATGAAACGAATGGCGCTATGTATGGTCCCAGCGGGCAGTGTGCAGCGCTAACCTGCATAGGTTAGACTTGCCTGACGCTGGCCAGGCCCGCGGCAGTGTGATCTATCGCACAAAGTGTGTGGCGGTTCGGGTGTACAACAGCAGAGAAGGGGAAACCCTGCTCCTATGAATAAATGCTTCACGGAAATAAAGAGACCATTCTCATGAATAAAACTTCCTTGGCCGCTGCGGTTGCACTGGGTATTGCACTGGCTGGCTGTAACAAACAGGAGCCTGCAGGCTCTGCCGATATCGCGCTCGAGTCCCAGGAGCAGAAGGTCAGCTACATCATTGCCGAAGATATGGCGAACCGCCTGAAAAGCCAGGACGTTAGCCTGGACCCGGCCATTGTTGCCATGGCGCTGAATGATGTGGCCGCTGGTCGCGAGTCCCGCCTGAATGAAGAAGAAAAGCAAAAAGTCATTCAAGTGTTCCAGGAGAGCATGCAGGCCAAGCAGAAAGAACTGATGGCCAAGCAGGAAGCCGACTTCAAAGCCTCCGCCGACAAGAATATGGAAGAGGGTAAAAAATTCCTGGAAGAGAATGCCAAGAAAGACGGTGTTCAAACCACGGATTCCGGTCTCCAGTACAAAGTGATCACTGAAGGTTCTGGCGCCAGCCCCTCAGAAACCAGCGTGGTCGAAGTGGATTACAAAGGAACTCTGATCGACGGTACCGAGTTCGACAGCTCCTACAAAAACGGCCAGCCGGTTCAGTTCCCGGTGAATGGCGTGATCAAGGGCTGGACCGAAGCCCTGCAGTTGATGAAGGAAGGCGCCAAGTGGGAGCTGTATATCCCCTCCGACCTGGCCTACGGCCCGGGTGGCGCGGGTGGCCTGATTGGCCCCAACTCCACGTTGATTTTTGAAGTGGAACTGCACAAGGCCGACGTTAACAGCGATGCGCCGGCAGCGGAAAAAGAGGCAGCGGAGGAAGATCAGGGTACAGAATAACCTGGTCAAATCAGCGCATAAAAAAAGGGGCCAACGGCCCCTTTTTTTATGCAGTCTGCTTTTCTTAATTTAAGATCGATTCACGCCAGCTGGTTTTTGTGCGCGGTGTGCAGGGTGTCGATCATGCGATCTTCTGCAGCGAAGCGGGTTTCCAGGGCGACGCCCAGCTCGGAGAGGTCTTTGGGCAGCGACGTCAGGTCGTCGGTCTCCAGATATTTGTCATTGAAGTCCACAGCCACATCGGTGGTCTCGTCGATTTCCCGGTACAACGCCTTGGCCTGCTGCAGGCCCTCGGTATCCCCGAACGCCTGTCCCTCCTGAATAAGCTGATCATAGACTTCGAAGTGTCCGGCGGAGACATAGTCCACCAGCTGCTGGCACAGGGTGCGCACATTGGCTCCGGCTTCCCGGTCACCATCGTTGAAGGCCTTCTTGTCCGAGAGCTGGCAAAAGCTCACCAGTAGCGTCTGACGGGATTGCAGCCAGCGGTCAATAATCTGGCTCACGCCACCCCAGCGCTCCTGCGCATTTTTACAGTTTTCCAACATCTCCAAGTTTCCTTTTGTGAATCTATAACCGCTCTTAGGAATGTAGAAGCTTCTGCCGCCGCGAGCAAGGAACAGGCCGCAAAAAGGCGCCAGAAAGGTGCGGGAGCCAGGAGGACAGGCGCGTGAAGGCGAGGACTTTTTGCGCCAGCGGAGAGTGCTGGCGGAGAGTGCTGACGGATAGTCCTCAGGCGGTCACAAAGAGCGGTAACAGCAGCGCGGTGAGTGCCCCGCACAGGCCCATGGCGAGGGCGGAAAACGCGCCGCACAGGGCGCTGATCTCCAGCGCGCGCACGGTGCCGATGGCGTGGGCATTGATGCCCATGGAAAACCCCACCACCCGCTCGTCGGTGATCCTCAGCCGCCGCAGCAGGCCCGGGCCGCATACGGCGCCGACAATGCCGGTAAAGGCCACCACGCCCGCAGCCAGGCTTTGGATGCCGTGCATTTCCTGTGCGAGTGCCAGCGCCACCGGCGTGGTCACCGATTTTGTGGTGAGCGCAATCAGTACCGTTTTGCTGCCGCCGAGCAACAGGGCGATGAGCACCGCGATCACTGGTGCCAGTACTGCGCCAACCAGCAGGCCCAGTAGTAAAGGCCAGCCGACTTTACGCACCACGGCGAGGTTCTGTTTGAGTGGAATGGCCAGGGCCACAACCGCCGGCCCCAGCAGCAGATTCAGCAGGCCGCTGCCCCGTTGATAGCCGCTGAAATCCACACCCAGCAATACCAGCCCGGCGAATACCAGCAGGCTGGCGCCCACTACCGGGTGCAGCAGTGGGCTGCCGAGGCGGCGATAGATTTTTAGCCCGGCCCAGAAACACACCAGGTTCAGGGGAAGGATCACCAGCGGGTGCGCTGCGCTGAACGGCGCCGCGAAATCGTTCGCCACCTGTTGCAGTTGTGCGATCCAGCGTTGCCACTCACTCCACACGGGTATTCTCGCCCCGCGTGTTGCCAATACGACCGATCAGGCTGTTGAGCAATAATGCGGTGAGGGTGAAGCTGATCAGTGTGCCGACCACCATGGCCACGACCAGAGCGACCCAGTCGACCCCGGAGAGGTCGCGTAAAAAGTAGATGCCCACCGTCGCCGGTAACAGGATGAGGACCAGGAAGCGCAACATCTGCCCGGCCACCTCTGCCAGCCCGCGCGGCACACCGCCGTACAGCATGAGGCACAGCAGCAGGAGCAGCATGCCGAGCACCGGGCCCGGCACCGGCAGTGCGAAAACGGCGGTCAGGCCGCGGCCGGCGAGGTCAAAGGCCAGCAGCAGGCCTGCTCCCAGCAGCCAGCGGAGCGGTTTCTTCGCGAGCGCCATGGTGTGCGCCGGTTCAGTTTTTGCGGAATGCCTGCCACACACCGAACAGGATCAGGCCGACGAAGCCCACCGCGGCCCAGCCAGCAATGGAGAGCCCGAGCATGGTCCACTGCACTTCGGCGCAGTTGCCGTCACCGGTCAGCAGGGTCTTGATGACTTCGGCCATGGGGAATGCATCCACCATGTAGCTGATACCCGGGCCGCAGGCCGGCACCTGGTCTTCCGGCAGGCTTTGCAGCCACAGCTGACGGCCGGAAAAATACAGGCCGCCGATGGCGAACAGCGAGACCAGCAGGCCGTACAGCCGGCGGCCGATCTGGCTCGCACCGCTGGGGTTGTGCAGAAAGGCGATCAGTGACATCAGGCCGACACCGAGGAACATGACGCGCTGGGTAATACACAGCGGGCAGGGTTCCAGCCCCATGATGTATTCCATGTAGAAGGCGACACCGAGTACGAAGATAACGGCAAGAAACATCAGCAGGAAGGTGGTGCGGGGTGTCGGCAGAGTCATAAATTTATTGTCCGGATGGTGTCCGCGGATCGAGCTGTCGGCGGAATTCTTCGGCCTGGAGTGTCAGGTCGCTAAACAGTTGTTGAAAATCCGTTTCCAGCGCCGGGCGATCGGCGCGCAGCAGCGGCAGCACGTCCGCCAGTGGCTGGGGGCGTCGCAGGCGCATTCCGACCCGTTCGAGGGTGCGCTGGATAACTGCTACCTCGCGGTAGCCGGGTAGCAGTTTAAATTGCTCGGCCCTTTGAATAAATGCCCGTGCGTTTTCCGGGATCCATGGCTGGCGCGCGCGAAAGTTGGACCAGCAGTGGTGGGTAAAGGTTTCGAGGGGTTGTGGATGCCAGTGTTGCCAGTCGCGGGCGAGTAAGTGGTCGAACCAGATATCCAGGGCGATACCGCCGAGGCGACGCCATTCAGGCCCGAGCCGCCGAAGTGCTCGGAGGTAGGCAGGGTGCTGGTCGCTCAGCAGGTCGATGCGGCGGTGCAGGCGAATACCGTCTTCGATGGCCTGCGGGCGCTCGCCCTTCATGGGCCCCTTGACGAAGTCGCCGAGCAGCCCGCCCAGTTGCCAGTCCGGGTCGGGGCCTGAGAGGAGCAAGTGGGCCAAGTAGTTCATTCCTGAGTGGCTCGAACGTATCCTGTGGCGGCGTCGATCCCGGGCATTGGTGTGTGAGACACGCCGTGAACCCATCCATGGGGGCTCTGCAAAAACATCCTGTTTTTGAAGGTCTCACACACCAATACCCGGGATCGACGCCTAAGCATTAGAGTTCAGAGCCCTCTCTGACAAAACACATACTGTGCGTAGTACTTGCCGAGAAAGTCCTCAAAACTCCCGCTATCCGCGTCTTCCACCTGGTTCTGCTTTTCCAGCGACTCTTTCGCCAGGCGTTCAAACTCGACCTGATCTTGCTCGCTCAACGGGCGCTCAAGAAAATACTGCCGGTGTTGCTCGGCCTTGGCCTGGGCCCACTGGAAGAAAGTCTGCTTGTGTTCGTGCATTTCCGCCAGCATCTGTGCCGCGGGGGTGGGGACCTTGCCATCGATCTTGTCGCGCTGGGCGGCGACGGCGCGCTGGTAATCGTCGCTCTCCCAGGCGCGGTCGAGCAGTTCGGCCATCGGCTGGATCTGGTCGAGGAGCTCGCTGGCCCAGTCGGTGAGTTTGCGCTCGCGGCCGTTGTGCACCAGCTGTACTTCCGGGTCGCGGCCCTGATACACGATGCGCGCCTGGTTTTCCTGGATGGCGCGGTAGTCGGCGTCATCGGTCATGGGGCTGTCGCTGAGCAGGCAGTGCAGCAGGAAGGCGTCGAGGAAGCGCATTTGCGGGGCTTCGATTCCCAGCGGCACAAAGGGATTGAGGTCGAGGCAGCGCACTTCGATGTATTCGACACCGCGAGCGTCGAGGGCGGAGAGTGCGGT
The DNA here is from genome assembly GCF_001639145.1 of Microbulbifer sp. Q7. Taxonomy (NCBI): domain Bacteria; kingdom Pseudomonadati; phylum Pseudomonadota; class Gammaproteobacteria; order Cellvibrionales; family Microbulbiferaceae; genus Microbulbifer; species Microbulbifer sp. Q7. The sequence continues at coordinate 611,789 of NZ_LROY01000001.1, forward strand.
CTCGCCCATGCCGGCGGGGTTCTTGGGGCGGATCGGCGAGTAGAACTCGTTCTCGATCTGCAGCAGGCCGGTGGACAGCTGCTGGTAGTTGCCGGTTTCGTCCTTCACTCCCAGCGCGTGGTATTCCGGATACGGCTTGCTAATGGCGGCGCACAGGGTGGACAGGTAACTCGGCAGATCGTTGTAGCAGACGATCAGGGATTTTTGCGCGTCGCTGGTGTAGCCAAGGTCGCCCATACGCAGGGAAGTGGCCTGGGGCGCATACAGGCTGCGGCCGTCGCCATCGAACGGTTGCAGTTTGTGTTCGCGGTCCTGCACAAAGGTACCGCACACCGCCGGCGCGGCACCGAACAGGTAGATCAGCAGCCAGTAGTGCCGGCGGAAGTTGCGGATCAGGTCAAAGTAGCGGCGGGTTTTGAAGTCCTGCAGTGACTCATTTGTCCCGGACTGGTCGCTGCCGCCCTCTTTCTGCTGCAGCCAGCGCCAGAAGGTATCCGGCAGGGAAAAGTTGTAGTGAATGCCGGCGATGGTCTGCATGGCGCGGCCGTAGCGCAAGCCGAGGCCCAGGCGGTAGATGGTCTTCATGGTGCCGCTGTGGGAGCTGCCGTAGCGGGCCACGGGAATATCCTCGTCGCGGCCGATGCGGCCGGGCATGCTGTTTACCCACAGCCGCTCATCGCCAATCTGGCTGTAGGTATAGCGATGGATATGATCCAGCTGTTCCAGTGCCTGCTCCGGGGTGGCCACCGGTGGGGTAATGAATTCCAGCAGTGCTTCCGCGAAGTCGGTGGTGATGTATTCGTGGGTCAGCGCGGAGCCGAGACCCTGGGGGTGTCCGGTCTGGGCCAGCTCTCCCTCTGGGGAAACGCGCAGGCCTTCTTTTTCAATGCCGCGGCGGATGCCCTTGAGCAGGGCTAAAGCTTCCGGCTGGGCCAGCTCGGCCATAGTGAACGTCGACAAGGGAATCTCCTGTGGCAGCCGCTAGGCTGGTTGGCCGGATGCGCCGTTGGTGGACGCTCGCAGGTGCGGTTTAAAGGCAGTCCCGCCTAAATGGGGGCGCCGCCTCCCAACTCAAGGGGTTTGTGCGGGGCAGTGGCGGTGGCCTGGTGCGGTGACTTTCAATGCTCAGGCCTGCCTGGCGATGGACTCCGGCGGCTGGTCCGGCTGGATTTCCGGTGTGCTACCGGGAAACTGCTCGGGTTCTATCTCGGGTTGCGGCTCAGGAGCCACTTCCGGCGCCGGTGCAGGGTCCGCTTCCGGGTTGTGTTCCGGTGGTGTTTCGACCGGAGCGGGTTGCGGCAGTTCGTCCGGGTCACCGGCGCCCTGCGCGTTCACAGTGGCCTCGTCCGCGGACAGTAGCGGCTCGTCGCTCAGCGCTTCAGCGGGCACCTGCGGGTGCTTTTTGCTGTCGAGCGGGCACTCGAGGAGTTCGATGCGCAGGCTGACGTCGCGGGTGTTGGCCTCGAACATCTGATTGATGGCGACATCTTTGTGCTCGGTGCGGAACAGCTTGGTGCTTTCGCGGCCGTCGATCCACTCGTTGCTCTTGCTTAAAAACTGCTGGTGCTGATTGGTCAGCACATAGACGTGACTCATGCGTGGGGACATCTTTGCTCAGACATGGGGGCAGTTTAGCGGCGGTGGGGGGGAGGCTCAAGGATTGAGAATGAAGCCGGCACCCGGCAGCGTTGCTGCCACCGGGGCCAAATGAGCGATGCTTCAGATCGCATTCAACGGATAGTGTGCCGGATACGGCAGCCGCGCCGCGCCGCTGTCCACCGCGGCACGGGCCACTGCCGCCGCCACTTCCGGCAGCAGGCGCGGATCCGTAGGCTTGGGCAGGATATAGTCGGCGCCAAAACTCAGTTCCACGCCGCCGTAGCCCGCGCGCACTTCTTCGGGTACCTCCTCGCGTGCCAGCTTGCGGATCGCCTCGATGGCGGCGAGCTTCATGTCCTCATTGATACGGGTGGCGCGCACGTCCAGCGCCCCGCGGAAAATAAACGGGAAGCACAGCACATTGTTCACCTGGTTCGGATAATCCGAGCGCCCGGTGGCCATGATCAGGTCGTCGCGCGTGGCGTGGGCCAGCTCCGGGGAGATTTCCGGGTTGGGGTTGGAGCAGGCGAACACCACCGGCCTCGCGGCCATATGTGCCAGCTGTTCGGCGGTGAGCAGGTCCGGGCCGGAAACCCCGAGGAACACGTCAGCGCCCTCGATGGCGTCGTCCAGTGTGCGCATTTCCGTGTCGCGCGCCCATTCGCCTTTATAGGCATTGATGTCGCTGCGCCCGGAGTGAATCACGCCGCGGCTGTCGAGCATGGTGATCTGTTCTTTTCTGGCGCCTGCGGCAAGCAGCAGCTTGCAGCAGGCGGTGGCCGCAGCGCCGGCGCCCAGGCATACGATGCGCGCATCGGACAGTTGCTTGCCCTGAATCTCCAGCGCATTGAGCATGCCCGCCACCGTCACGATCGCGGTGCCGTGCTGGTCGTCGTGGAAGACGGGCACCGAGCAGCGCTCGATCAGCGCTTCTTCGATATGGAAGCACTCGGGCGCCTTGATGTCCTCCAGGTTGATACCGCCGAAGGTATTGGCGATCGCGGCGACGGTTTCGATAAACCGCTCGGGACTGGGGCAATCCACTTCGATATCCACCGAATTGATGTCGGCAAAACGTTTGAACAGCAGGGATTTACCTTCCATCACGGGTTTTGACGCCAGTGGGCCCAGGTTGCCGAGGCCGAGGATAGCGCTGCCGTTGGAAATCACCGCCACCAGGTTGCCCTTGCCGGTGTACAGGTAGGCCGCTTCCGGGTCTTTGGCGATTTCGCGCACCGGCTCGGCCACGCCGGGGCTGTAGGCCAGGGACAGGTCTTCCTGGGTGTGGGCGGGGGTTGTCAGTTCCACCGAAAGTTTGCCCGGTGTCGGCAAGGCATGGTAATCGAGCGCTGCCTGGCGCAGTGAGTCGGTCATCAGGGTGTCATCTCGTTGAATTGCAAGGCGGCCGGCGTTCTGTGGCTGGCGGCAGGTTACAGCGGATTTTTGATTTTATTGTGGGGCAAATGGGCGCCCTATCCGAGGCGCGAAGAATAACCGAGACGACCGGAAGTTCACAAGCTCAAAAACTGAGCTGAGCAGTTAATTCCTACTAATTTCGATAGTAAATTCGGAATCAGACGCAATAAACCAGCGTTTATTTCGTCTGTTTCGGGATGAATATTTCTCTCCTCGGTCCACCAGCCAGCCTTTGACCACTATTTTGCGGCCTTGCCAATTGCGCCCGTTCCGGTGGCCATAATCCCATTTCGGATCCAAACGCACCGCCACCGGACCGTCCAGCTCAAGCCACAGGTACCGGTTGCGGTCTGTTTTTTTCACGGTGCCGGTGAGCAGCACAAAGCCGCCGTCGCCGGGGCGCAGCTGGTCGGCCCTGAGCACTGGCCAGACCCCGGGCGCCCACAGGCCGCGCTGCTGCTCACGGGCAAGCTCCTCGCGGCTGGCGAGGCACTCGGCGAGGGCGAAGTTGGGCGCAATAGCAATATGGAAGGCGAGTCCGGCGGCGAGCAGAGCGGCTTCCAGGCTGTCGCCGCGATGGTTGTAGACGTGGGCCAGCACGCGGCCGTGATTGTCGTGGCGATCCCGGTCGTACACCAGTTCAAGGTCGCCCCCGGCCAGAAAGCGCTCAGTAAATTCCCTGGCCTCCTCCGCCAGTGGCTGGGCCGGGCGCTTGCCGTGGCGCAGCTCCGGTGTGTTGACCCCGATAAGGCGCACGCGGCGGCCATCCTTGAGGCGCAGGGTGTCGCCATCCACCACCTTTCTGAGGGCCACAATCTCGTCTGCCTCCCCCAGCACGCAGTCGGCCAGGGCGTGGGCAGGCCGGAGCGCGCCGAGCAGTAAAAGACAGGCGCAAAAAAAGACGCCAAGGGAAGCCCAGGGCGTCTTTTTTTTAAGCGGCGAGCCGGTCAGTGCCGGAACGACTTGGTTCACTCCGGTTTGCGGCTCGGAAGCGCTTACTTGGAGATGCGGCTGCCGAAACGCTTCTTGAAGCGGTCGACACGGCCACCAGTGCTCGCTTGCTTCTGCTTGCCGGTGTAGAACGGGTGGCAGTTGGAGCATACGTCCAGCTGCATGTCCTTGCCGAGGGTGGAACCCATTTTGAAGGTGTTGCCACAGGAGCAAGTTGCGGTAATTTCGGCGTAATTCGGGTGGATATCGTTCTTCATGATGGCCTCTTTTCGACACCGCCACCCAGTCATTTGCTGAGCACGGGATCGTCATTGGTGCAGGGGAGGATTCCCCGGGCTGTTTAAAAAGTCGGCGCATACTATCAGATTAGCCCGCCGATTCAAGCGGAAATGCGGCGTCGGAGTCAGGAGGTTGCACCGCTGGCACCCGCCGCGTCGATCAGTGACTGCAGTGCCGCCAGATGGGACTCCAGTGCGGACCGACCCACGCTACTCAGGCGGTACCAGGTGGTTGGTTTGCGCTCCACGAAATCCTTGCGGCTTTGCAGGTAGCCCTGCTCTTCCAGCTTGCGCAATTGTGCCCCCAGATTGCCATCGGTCGCCTGCAGCTGGCTCTTCAGGCGGGCGAAGGTCAGTTCACCGTGCTTGGCCAGCGATACACAGGCGCCCAGCCGGATGCGGTGCTCCAGCAGCGGGTCGAGGGAGGTCAGTGCCTTCATCGGGTTGCGCCCACGTTGCGCGCCGCGCGGCGGCTGAAGCCGGCCCAGCACAGGGCGACGCCCACGGTGATCCCGGTGATGGTCCACATATATGGAGGCATCAGCACCACCAGCACACCGTAGGCAACCAGCATCAGGAGGCCGCACCACAGCAGTGGTCGCTCCAGGTGTACGCCGGCGAGGCCATAGGCAATGCCCGTGACCAGCAGGAAATTGGCCCCGCCCATCTCGGGTGAAACGCGCCCCAGCATCAGCGGCAGGAAGCACAGCAGGAAGGCGGCGCCCACCAGGCACCAGTGCAGTCCGTAGCGCCGTCCCAGTTGCGAGTTATTGAACCCGTCGCGACGGCTCTGGCGGGCACCGAGCCACCAGCTGAACAGGCCACCACCGATGCCGGCGAACAGCCAGTAGAAACCGGCAAGCCGGGGCGCGAAGTCGGGCAGGCTAAAACCCACCGCAATCAGCGCGGCCCACAGGAAATACAGTGCGGGTATGCCACCCGTAGTGGCGTCCTCGCGGATGGTTCCGCGAATATAGTCCAGGTCACTTTGCAGCTTATGCACATCGGTCATGATCACAGGTCCTTGTCGAATAAGAGGCCGGTTACGTGGGGTTCCGGGTTGACACTCTAAAATGTAGAGTTGATTTATAGAGTACTCTAAATATCAGAGTTTGCAACCGTCGAGAGAGACCGGTGTGGGACAGGGCGCCAGAAATTTGTGCGCAGCGGTTTGCCCGTGCCGGCTGTAACCGCGGGCATCAGCCGGTAAACTAGCGCGCGCACAAAAATCCGCGCACAAGAAACCGTCAATTGGGGGCCGCTTGCAGGTACAACCGGAACAGCATCGCTCGGGCATGGCAGCTGAGCGCCCGCGCGTCATATTGCGCCTGGCGGTCCCGGTCCCTTTGCGCCGCCTGTTTGACTACCTGCCACCGGCGGGGCTCAGCGCCGATGACCTGCGCCCGGGGCAGCGCTTTCATGTGCCGTTTGGCAAGCGCGATCTGGTGGCGGTGCTGGTGGAGGTGGTGGCGGAATCGCCACTGGCGGAGCTGAAGCCCGCCAGCGAGCGTATCGACCGCCAACCTATTTTTGACACCCGCAGCCGCCACTTCCTGCAATGGGCCGCCGACTACTATCAGGCCCCTATTGGTGAACTTTACGCTGCCGCGCTGCCGGTGGCCCTGCGCAAGGGCAAGCCGGCGGATCACTGGGCGGAGCAGTGGCTGGAGCTGACCACCGAGGGCAAGGGGTTGCCGGAAACGGCGCTGGCACGGGCTAAAAAACAGCAGGAATTGTTGCAGCTGTTGTTGCGCTCCGGCCGCCAGAGCCGCACCGCGCTGAATGCCCGCGGGCTCAACAGCAGTGTGTGCAAGGCGCTGATCGAGCGCGGATTGGCGCACTGGGTGACCGGGCCCACGGCGCCGCCGCCGATGGAGGAGGTGGCGCCGCGACCGGCGCCAGAACTGAACGACGAGCAGCGCCAGGTGATCGATGCCGTCCCGGCGAGCGGATTCAGCGCTTCCTTATTAGAAGGCACCACCGGCAGTGGCAAGACCGAGGTCTATCTGCGCCTGATGGAGCGCGCTCTTCGCGCGGGCAACCAGGCGCTGCTGCTGGTGCCGGAGATCGGCCTCACCCCGCAAACCCTGCGCCGGATTGCCGCCCGCTTTCCCGACTTCCGTATCGCCGCCCTGCACTCGGGGCTCGCCGATGGCGAGCGCGCCCGCGCCTGGCTGTCGGCCGCCAGCGGCGTTGCGGACATTGTCATCGGCACCCGCTCCGCCATTTTTACCCCGCTGCCGCGCCTCGGCGTGATCCTGATCGATGAGGAGCACGACGGCTCCTTCAAGCAGCAGGACGGGGTGCGCTATTCCGCGCGCGACCTGTCTGTGGTGCTGGCTAAAAATGCCGGAGTGCCGGTATTGCTGGGCTCGGCCACGCCGTCCCTGGAGAGTCTGCACAACGCACTGAGCGGCCGTTACCAGCACCTGCGCCTGCGCCACCGCGCCGGCAACGCGCGCCCGCCGGAAATCAGCGTGGTGCCAACCTTCCACCAGCAGCTGCAGGAGGGCTTTGCCCCGCAGGTGCTGCGGCATATCGGCGATACCCTCAAGCGCGGCGAGCAGGCGCTGGTGTTTATCAACCGGCGCGGCTATTCCCCGGCACTGACCTGCGACGACTGCGGTTGGCTGGCGGATTGCCCACACTGCTCCGCCAAGCTGACCCTGCACCGGCGCCAGCGCCACCTGCGCTGCCACCACTGTGACTATCGCATGCGCGAGGTGCACAGCTGCCCCCAGTGCCACAGCCGCAACCTGAATGCCCTGGGCGCCGGCACCGAGCGCAGTGAGGACTTCCTTACCCACAGCTTCTCGGACTTCCCGGTAATCCGTGTGGACCGGGATACCACTTCGAGCAAACAGGCGCTGGACAAATTATTGGAGCCCGCGCGCAACGGCGAGCCCTGCCTGCTCCTCGGTACCCAGATGTTGGCCAAGGGCCACCATTTGCCGAAGGTCACCCTGGTGGTGATCCAGGACGCCGATGGCGGCCTGTTCAGCGCCGACTTCCGCGCCCCCGAGCGCATGGGGCAGTTGCTGGAACAGGTGGCCGGCCGCGCCGGGCGCGGCGACCTGCCCGGCAAGGTGCTGGTGCAGAGCCGCTATCCGGAGCACCCGCTGCTGCAATTGCTGCTGAACAAGGGCTATGGCGCCTTCGCGCGCCAGTTGATGGAGGAGCGCAAGATTGCCCAGCTGCCACCGGTCCGCGCCATGGCGCTGGTGCGCGCCGAATGCGAGGAGCCGCGCTGGGCAGAAGAGTTCCTGGTCAATGCCCGCGAGTACCTGCAGGCCATGGCGCCACCTTCGCCGGAGTTGCAGTATCTGGGGCCGGTGCCCGCGTTACTGGAGCGCAAGTCCGGTCGCTTCCGCTTCTATCTCCAGATCACCGCGGAAAAACGCGGCCTGTTGCAGCGAATACTGGCGCAGTTCTGTCAGTGGGCGGAGGGGAATCGCAACCGGCGGTTGCGGTGGGCGGTGGACATGGATGCGCAGGAGCTGTCTTAAAATCCGCACAGTGCCGCGCGCAGGCGTTACAATTTCCCGCCTGCAGAGATAACGCTTAAAAAAACGAGAGAACACCATGGCCCGCCGCAATACCCGCCGCCAACAATCAACCGGAAAGCCCGCCTGGGTCTGGTTCGTGCTGGGCAGCTTTGTCGGCGGCTTTGCGGTGTTTGTATTCCTGCTGAACGACCTCAAAACCGCGCAGACACAAGCGGTCAAGCGCGCCGAAAAGCCCGTGGCGCAACAGCCTGCGGCCGGCGAGTCCAAGCCGCGCTTCGATTTCTACAAGTTGCTGGAAGAGAATGAAGTGAAGGTCCCCGAGCCGAAGAATCAGCAGGTGCGGGTGCGTGACGGCGAGCAGAAAAGCAGCGAGACCCCGGAACGGGTAGAGCCCAAGTCCGACCTGGTGTACATCCTTCAGGCCGCCAGCTTCCGCGACAAGGACGAAGCCGAGCGCCTGCGCGCCCAGCTGATGCTCGCCAACCTGGATGTCAAAGTAGAATCTGCCACTGACAGCCGCGGCACCTGGCACCGGGTCCTCGTCGGCCCCTACACCAACCGCTCCAAAATGGCCGCCGCGCGCGGCGTGCTCGCCGAACACCGCCTGATGCCGCTGGTGCTCAAGCGTCCTGCGCAAGGATAGTGTGCTGAATCTGGTGGATGCGCTGCGCTTATCCACCACAGAACCATCGGACTAATCAGTCCCCACCTGGCTCCACCAATCTCCGCGTCAGCCTGTGTGCCAACGGCGCAATCAGCGAAACCAGCGGAAACGCAATCACCCAGGCCGCAATACCCGCGCGCAGCCAGCGCTCCACAAACCCCTCGCTCAGCCCCGTATTGATCAGCGTCACCACCCCGGACATCAATGTCGACATGAAAAACGACATAAACAGGGCAAATACCAGGGTGTAATAGCGGCGCTTAATACGGGTCACAGGCAGTCCTCTCGATACACCTGAAAGTAGGCGCGGAGTATAAAGCCGCAATCCCAAAGTTGAAATTCAGCCTCATCGACCACACTTAGTGCTCTCGAAATGTAAAACACCGAGGCACACGTGGAACAATATCGCGGCACCACCATCCTTTCCTGCCGCCGAAACGGCAAAGTCGTCATCGGCGGTGACGGGCAAGTCTCCATGGGCAACACCATCATGAAAGGCAACGCCCGCAAAGTGCGCCGCCTGTATAACGACAAGGTCATCGCCGGATTCGCCGGTGGTACCGCCGACGCCTTCACCCTGTTCGAGCGCTTCGAAGCCAAACTCCAGGCCCACAACGGCCAGCTCACCCGCGCCGCCGTCGAGCTCGCCAAAGACTGGCGCACCGACCGCGCCTTGCGCCGCCTCGAAGCCCTGCTCGCCGTCGCCGACGAAACCGCCAGCCTGATCGTCACCGGTAATGGCGACGTGATTCAGCCCGAAGACGACCTCATCGCCATAGGTTCCGGCGGCCCTTTCGCCCAATCCGCTGCGCGCGCGCTGCTCGACAACACTGAGCTGGATGCCAGAACCATTGTGGAACAGGGTTTGAGAATTGCCGGTGATATCTGTGTGTACACCAACCAGAATCACACGATTGAAGAGCTGAGTTACTGAGTGGCCACTCGCTAACGAAGTAAGCGAACCCAAATTGAAGGCGGGGTGCCGGGTACTGATTTTTGAAAGCGTCGGCGACAGGGACGTCGCCGACGCAGCGTACAGGGATGTATTCACAGCGGTTTCAAAAATCAGTACCCGGTGCCCCGCCGCCACCGCGCTTCAATTTAACGAGCGCCGGGATAAACGAAAGAATTCGAGAAAGACCATGTCCATGACCCCCAGAGAAATCGTCCACGAACTCGACCGTCACATCGTTGGCCAGAACGACGCCAAACGCGCCGTCGCCATCGCCCTGCGCAATCGCTGGCGCCGTATGCAGGTGAACGAAGAGCTGCGCGCGGAAATCACCCCGAAGAACATCCTGATGATCGGCCCCACCGGCGTCGGTAAAACCGAAATCGCCCGTCGCCTCGCCAAACTGGCCGGCGCACCGTTTATCAAAGTCGAAGCCACCAAATTCACCGAAGTCGGTTACGTCGGTCGCGACGTCGAGTCCATCGTGCGCGACCTCGTCGAAATGGCCATCAAACTCGAGCGCGAGCGCGCCACCGAAGGCGTCAAGCAGCGCGCCATGGACGCCGCCGAAGACCGTATTCTCGATGCCCTGCTGCCGCCCGCGCGCAACACCGAACCCAGCGAAAAAGACTCCGGCACCCGTCAGGTCTTCCGCAAAAAACTGCGAGAGGGTGCGCTGAACGACAAGGAAATCGAAATCGATGTTTCCGCCAGCCCCATGGGTGTCGAAATCATGGCACCCCCCGGCATGGAAGAAATGACCAACCAGCTACAGGGCATGTTCAGCAACATGTCCAAGGGCAAAACCCAGAAGCGCAAGCTCACCGTCAAACAGGCCCTCAAACAGCTGACCGACGACGAAGCCGCAAAGCTCATCAACGACGAAGAAATCAAAACCAGAGCCATCCAGTCGGCCGAACAGAACGGCATCGTATTTATCGATGAAATCGACAAGGTGGCCAAGCGCCAGGAAAGCGGCGGTGCCGACGTGTCCCGCGAAGGGGTGCAGCGCGACCTGCTGCCGCTGATCGAAGGCTGCACCGTCACCACCAAATACGGCATGATCAAAACAGACCACATCCTGTTTATTGCCTCCGGCGCCTTCCATCTGTCCAAGCCCTCCGACCTGATACCGGAGCTGCAGGGCCGCCTGCCGATCCGCGTGGAACTGAGCTCGCTCACCTCCAAGGATTTCCAACGCATTCTCACCGAGCCCAGCGCCTCGCTCACCGAGCAGCAGAAGGCATTGCTGGGTACCGAGGGCGTGAACCTGGAATTCGCCGAAGACGGGATTCAGCGCATTGCCGAAGTGGCGTTTGAAGTGAACGAATCCACCGAAAATATCGGTGCGCGCCGCCTGCATACCGTACTGGAGCGCCTGCTCGAAGAGATCTCTTTCGCCGGCGGCGATGGCAGCACCAATATCACCATTGATGCCGCGTATGTCGACCAGCATCTGGGCGAGCTGAGCAGAGACGAAGACCTCTCGCGCTTTATTCTTTAAACATAATCCTGAAATAACCACCCGTAGGGTGGATAAGCGCAGCGCATCCACCGCCCCCATGGTAGATGCGCTGCGCTTATCTACCCTACGACGTGCGCATTAGCGGAAACCGAATGTCCCCACCCCAGAAAATCCGTTTGAATAAAGCCGAAAAAGCTCTGACCCTTGAATACAAGGACTCGGAGTTTGTACTTCCCGCCGAATACCTCCGGGTCTACTCCCCCAGTGCCGAAGTGCGCGGCCACGGTATCGGTGAAGGCACTTTGGTAGAGGGCAAGCTGCATGTCGGCATAGACCGGGTCGCTGCCGCCGGCCGCTATGCCCTGCAGATTTTTTTTGACGACGGCCACGACAGCGGTATCTACACCTGGGATTACCTGCGCGAACTCTGCGATACCCGCGACGAAAAATGGTCGGCTTATCTGGCGCGCCTGAAAGCGGCCGGCAAGGGCCGTGACCCGGACGAGAGTGCGGTAAAATTCATCGGCGGCTAGCGCCCAACCCATCCCCGTTATTCCCTCCTGTCACAAAGCTGTGAACAATCGGTAACACCCCGGTAACCCTGCGGCGTTTTTAATGCGCGCTTCTTTGTGAAATTTGCCAGGGGGGCAAGCACCATGGGTAAACAGGTTAATCGCGCGCTGCGTATTTTGGCGGCGGGCACAGTGACGGCGATGTCGTCGATTGCGCTCGCGGAGTTGCCGACCTACCAGCAGACCAGTAGCTGGTACGCCAATGGAGAGGCCGCACTAGCGGCCAAGCTGGCGGATACCCGCACCGAAAAATCCGCGAAAAATGTCATTCTGTTTGTGGGCGATGGTATGGGCGTTTCCACACTCACCGCCGCGCGTATTCTGGATGGTCAGTTGCGCGGCGAGAGCGGCGAGGAAAACCTGCTCTCGTTCGAAGCATTTCCCCATACCGCGCTGATCAAAACCTACAACACCAACCAGCAGACCCCGGATTCCGCCGGCACCATGACCGCCATGATGACCGGCGTGAAAACCCGCGCGGGCATGATCAATGTCGACAGCGATGGCTTGCGTGCCGATTGTGCGGGCGTGGCCGGGAACGAACTCAATACCTTCATCGAGCTGATGGAGGACCAAGGGCGCAGCACCGGCATTGTTTCCACCGCACGCATCACCCACGCTACCCCGGCCGCCACCTATGCGCGTTCGCCGGAGCGCAACTGGGAATCCAACGATGGCCTGAGCGAAGAGGCCGTGGCAAATGGCTGCGTGGATATCGCCGCACAGCTGGTAAGCCTCGATGTGGGCGATGGCATTGATGTGATTCTCGGCGGTGGTCGCCGTCACTTCATCACCACCGACAATGGCGGCAAGCGCACCGACGGGCGCGACCTCACCGCCGAATGGCGCGATCGCTACAGCGAGCAGCGCGCAGCCTATGTGCAAAGTGGCAGCGAACTGGCGGGCACCGATCTTGCCAACACCGACAAACTGCTCGGCCTGTTCACTGCCTCCCACATGAGTTACGACGCTGACCGCACCGCACAAGCCAAGGACGAGCCTTCCATCGCGGAAATGACCGGCCGTGCGATTGAGCTGTTGTCGAAAAATGAACAGGGTTACTTCCTGATGGTGGAATCCGGTCGCATCGATCACGGCCACCACGCGGGCAGTGCCTACACCGCCCTGCATGACACCATCGCGTTTGCCGAAGCGGTGAAGGCCGCGGCGGAAACGGTGAATCTCGATGACACCCTGATACTGGTGACTGCCGACCACAGCCATGTGATGACCATTGCCGGCTACGCCACACGCGGCAATCCGATTCTTGGCAAGGTAGAAACCAACGATAGCCACGGCGCGCCCACCGGTGCGCCCGCACTGGCCAAAGACGACCTGCCCTACACCGCCCTGTCTTATGCCAATGGTCTCGGATTTGCCGATCTGGGCGGCGAAACCAACGCCGATGCCCGGTATTATCTGTCCGCAGATACAGGCCGCAAGGATCTCACGGCCACCGATACCCAGGCGCCGGGTTTCCATCAGGAGGCCATGGTGCCGCTTGGATCCGAGTCGCACGCGGGCGAGGACATCACCCTGCACGCCATTGGCGCGGGTGCGCAGCTGGTTCAGGGCACCCTGGAGCAGAACGCGGTATTTCATCTGATGATCGGCGCCACCGGGCTGCCGGTCAGCGCAGAATAATTTGGGGGTAAACCATGCAACTGAACAAACTTTCCGCCGCCTTTGCGGCGCTTCTCGGACTGACACTGGCCGCCTGCAGTGACAACAATTCCACACCGGCGCCGGACGCCCCGGCCCCGCAACCCGAGCCAGAAGCCCCGGGTCTGGTGCTGCCGGACGCCCAGCGCAGCAGCGACTGGTACAAAAATGGTGCCGCGGCCATCGCCAGTGCGCGCGATGTGACGATCAACAACGACCGCGGTGCGGCCAGGAATGTCATCCTGTTTGTGGGCGATGGCATGGGTATCTCTACGGTCACCGCCGCGCGCATTCTCGCCGGGCAGTTACAGGGCCAGAGTGGTGAGGAATACCAGCTCAGCTTCGAGAAAATGCCGTTTGCGGGCCTGATCAAAACCTACAACACCAACCAGCAGACCCCGGACTCTGCGGGTACCGCCACCGCTATGGTCACCGGCGTAAAAACCAAGGCCGGCGTGCTGAATGTGGATGAAACGGTGGCGCGCGGCGATTGCGCTGGCAGCTTGCAGCGACCACTCACCACCGCGCTGGAGCTGGCGGAAGGCCTAGGCAAGAGCACCGGTATCGTGAGCACCGCGCGCATCACCCACGCCACCCCTGCCGCCACCTACGCCAAGGTGCCGGAGCGCGGTTGGGAATACGCGGCGCCGGAAGGCTGTAAGGATATTGCCACGCAGCTGGTGGAGCTGGCCGCCGGCGATGGGATCGACGTTGTGATGGGCGGCGGCCGCCGCAGTTTCCTGCCCGCCGAGGTCACCGATCTCGAGGGAAAAGCCGGACGCCGCACCGACGGGGTCAACCTGATCGACGCGTGGAAGGCGCGCTACAACGACGGTGTGACCAATGCGCGGTATATCGAGGATCAGTCCGGTTTCGATGGAATAGAGGTGGCCAGTACCGACAAGTTGCTGGGCCTGTTTGAAAGTTCACACATGCGCTACGAGGAAGACCGCGACAACGATGTGGCCGGCGAACCCTCCCTGTCGCAAATGACCGGCAAGGCCATCGAGTTGCTGAGCAATAACGAAAACGGCTATTTCATGATGGTGGAATCGGGCCGTATCGACCACGGTCACCATGCCGGCAGTGCCTACAGCGCGCTCACCGACGCAGTGGAAATGGCGAAAGCGGTGCAGGTGGCGATGGACAACACCAGTGCGGAAGACACCCTGATCGTGGTGACCGCCGACCACAGCCACGTAATGACCATTGCCGGTTACCCCACCCGCGGCAATCCGATTCTGGGCAAAGTCGTGAACAACGACAGCCGCGGCCAGCCGGAAGCCGGTGTGGCGCTCGCCGCCGACGGCCTGCCCTACACCACCATCACCTATGCCAACGGCCTCGGCCACGCACACTATGGTGCCAGCACCGATGCAGACGACCGCTACGAAGACCCGATCAGCGCCGGCCGTCAGGACATCAGCGCCAGCGACACCGAATCAGCCGGCTACCACCAGGAGGCCTTGGTGCCGCTGGGCAGCGAAACCCATGGCGGTGAAGACGTCGGCGTCTGGGCGCGCGGTCCCGGCGCACACCTGCTGTCTGGCACCAACGAGCAGAGCTTTATCTTTCATGTGATGGCGCATTCCGGCGGTTTGCTTGGCGCTGAGTAAATCTGCGGCCAATAAAAAAGCCGCACCCAGGGGGGCGGCTATCAAGAGAGACCCCGAAGGGTCTTTTTTTTTGTGGCTGCGGATGTGGATGCAGCCAAGATCAAGAGTTAGCTAATTAGAAGGTGTAATTCGCACCTACGTAGAAGCTACGACCCATAGTGTCGTACATGCCGGAGCCACCACCGGTACCGGTCAGGTATGCGGGGGGAGCCTTGTCGCCCAGGTTATTTACACCGCCGAACACTTCCAGGGTGTCTTGGTACAGCCAGCTGGTGCGCAGGCTGTTGTAACGTACTTCACCGGTGACGGGGGGGGCAGCGTATTCACCAGTTTCCTGACCGATGTCATACAGTGCCTGGTCGCCGATGTAGCGATGCCCCCAGTTCACGGACAGATCACCGTAGCGGTAGGTGACGTTCATGTTGTAGGCATCTTCCGGGTCACCCAGCTCGCCAGCGATCGGGTCAACGCTATCGGGCTCGTTCTGGAAGGAGTAGTCGTCACGTTCCAGCAGGCGAGTGCCCTGTACGCTCAGGGTCAGGCTGCCCAGTTCAGATTGGAACAGGTCGGCCAGAGCCAACTCGTAACGCAACTCGTAATCCACACCGCGGGCGGTGAGTTTGGAGGCGTTGAGTGCAGAGCTGGTCAGGGAGGTCAGATCGCCGTTGGCGGCGCGCTCGATATTGCCACAGAAGGCGTTATCGATAGAGGCTCCGTCAACACACTTGTCCAGAATAGTCTGGCCACCGTAGTAGGAAATCGCATCTTCAATTTCGATGTCCCAGTAGTCCACAGTCAGTGTCAGACCATCGGCGAAGCGAGGAGTGATCACCATACCGTAGGTTAGGGTGGTAGCGGTTTCTTCCTGAAGACCAGGGTTGCCACCGCTGAATCCACCGAGAGTCGGGCCGCCATTCCACGGTGAAACATAGTCAGGGCTCAGGCCGAGCGCCGCGCAGTTTGCTGCACGATTGGCGCGTACTGCTGGGTCCTCAGGGCTGCCAATCTCACGGTAGTCGCAAGGGTCATTGACGTTGTAGAAATTTTCACCCAGCGGTGCGAAAAGTTCGTCGATATTTGGCGCGCGAACCGCTTGCGAGGAAGTGGCACGAATGCGCACATCGTCGACAATGGTCCAATCCAGTCCAGCCTTCCATGCCCCTGTGCTACCCACGGTCGAGTAGTCGGCGGCGCGGTAAGCCGTATCGAAAACAAGGCTCTGTACACCGGGTAGGCCGGAAACCAGCGGTGCAGAAAGTTCCACAAAAGCTTCGGTTACGTCGTACTCGCCATCGGTAGAGGCCAGCGCGTTCATGAAGGTATCACCATTTTTGATGATTTCATCAAAGTCCACGAAGCTGGTTTCTTCGCGATATTCAAAACCACCCACTACGGACAACGGACCTGCTGGCAGATCAATCAGGTCGCCGGTGACGAAGCCTGAAGCGACGGTCTGAGTCATTTTTTCTTCAGAGCCAGTGTCGTCCAGCATGACCCAGTCGACAGCCTCTTGGGAATTGAGACCGAAACCAAACATATTCAGCGGCAAACAGCCAGCGGCGCGGGCATCAGCATCCGCACAGACAATTTCACCGTCGAGTTCGACCGCATCGATTGCTTGGTTGAAGCGCTCATTGTAACGGTTGTTCACGTAGAAAATATCGGCGTTGTATTCGCCGTAAACCAGGCTGGCCTCATAGCTCCAGCTGCCGCCCAGGTCGCCCTTCAGGCCGGTGACAAAGCGCATGGTTTCACGCTCGGCGAGGTCGCCGCGGTAACCCAGGTCGGAATGCATACGGTACATGCCGAAGGCGGGAATGCCATCGGCAACCAGGCGGTCCGAAAGGTCTTTGTCCAGGAACGGGTTGGTAGACGAGTAGCCATTGTAGCTAAAGCTAGCCTGCCCCCAGCTTTCCGCTTCATGGGAAACGTATTTCGCTTCCCCAAACAACTGCATGGAGTCGGAAATGTCAAAGTGGCCCTTAACGAAAACGTTCGCTGTTTCCATGCGGGGGTACATCTGGTACTGGCCTACAAAGGCGTAGCCATCACCGCCAGAGCAGCGGCCGTTGATATCGCAAATATCGCCGGGAATGACCGGGCGTGCGGTACCATCGTCATTGAACGTGTAATCGCCGTATGGAAGGAAAGCGATACCATTGTCACTGATGAAGGGGATACGGTAATCCTCGACCACGATACGATCGGGAATACCATCCCCGCGGATCACGGTTCCGGTTTCGGGGTCGATGTTGTCCGGGTTCACCAATGTGCCGTAGCCCTTGGTAATCCAGTCGCGTTCGGTACCGTACACGTCACCGCGAGTGGTGTGCTGAACGCTACCGGCAATATTGGCGCGGCCATCGAACAGGTTTTTACCAAAAGTGACGGAGAGTTCCGTAGTTTCAGCACCACCGCGCTCGGTGTCGCTACCGAATGCGCTTATCTTCACGCCTTCGAAGTCGTCCTTCAGAATGAAGTTGACTACGCCGGAAACCGCGTCTGCGCCGTAAATGGCGGAAGCGCCGCCGGTGATGACATCAACGCGCTCAACCAGGTCTTCCGGGATTGTGTTTACGTCAACCGCGGAGGTGCCGACAGAAGAGGATATATGGCGACGGCCATCCTGCAGTACCAGGGTGCGAGAGGTGCCCAGGCCGCGCAGGTCTAGCAGGTTCAGGCCCACAGTGCCGATAAATCGACCGGAGTTTTGCCCGGAGAAAGTGGAGCGCAACGCGGGCATGGTGTTCAGGAAGTCGCCCAAGTTGGTTTCGCCACTGAGGCTGATATCTTCGGCGGTCAGCGTGGTGACCGGTGTTGCGCTGACAGCGTTTGGACGCGCGATACGAGAGCCGGTAACCGTGACCTGCTCGATGGTGCTGTCGTCGATTGTGGAAGCGTCTACAACTTGGGTATCTTCCTGCGCAAATGCAGGAGTGATGCCAACGGTCGCCAGAATAGCGCCACGGATGGCCATGGAGAGTGTGTTGCCTTTCATATTGTTATTCCCCCCCAAAGGGTGCTCGTTTCTTGGTCAGAAAGTCGGCATTAGAGTTTTATGCCGTAGGACTGTAACGAATGGGAGGAAAGTGCCCTCATAAAGGTTTTTGGCAAAATTAAATATTTTTTGTTTCAGGTGAAACTTTAATAAACATTGCGCCAAAAAGGGGCTAAATGGCTTTCAGTGCTAATTGCCGAGCGTGCTTGACTAAATAGTCGGCAATCCGGCTTGCACCGGGGCCGTATGGCATCGCCTGATGCAAATTACCTTATGCATATCCCATTCCAAATAGCCCCATGTACAATACCGAACTGAATTCGGTACAGCAGGCGCAAGATGACGGAACGCAAGACCACCCATTTCGGTTACCAGCAGGTGCCGGTTGAAGAGAAGGCCGGGCGCGTGGCGGATGTGTTTCACTCCGTGGCGGCGCGCTACGATGTGATGAACGATCTGATGTCCGGTGGCGTTCACCGCCTGTGGAAGCGTTTCACCATCGAGCTTTCTGCGGCGCGTCCGGGGCAGACCATTCTGGATATCGCCGGCGGTACCGGGGATCTCACGGCGCGCTTTTCCCGTATTGTGGGCCCTACCGGCAAGGTGGTGTTGGCAGATATCAACGAGTCGATGCTGAAAGTCGGCCGCGATCGTTTGCTGGATCGCGGTATTGCGGGCAATGTGGAGACGGTACAGGCAGATGCCCAGTACCTGCCGTTCCCGGACAATACTTTTGATTGCATTACCATCGCCTTCGGCCTGCGCAACGTCACCGATAAGGATCTGGCGCTGCGTTCGATGCTGCGGGTGCTGAAGCCCGGTGGCCGCCTGTTGGTGCTGGAGTTTTCCAAGCCGCAGTCGAAGCTGCTGGAGAAGGTCTACGATCAATACTCGTTCCGCCTGTTGCCGTTTATGGGCAAGCTGGTGGCGGACGATGCAGACAGCTACCGCTACCTGGCCGAGAGCATCCGCATGCATCCGGATCAGCAGACCCTGAAAGACATGATGGGCGAGGCCGGTTTTGTGGACTGCGAATACCACAACATGACCGGTGGCATTGTGGCCCTGCACAAGGGCATCAAGCCCTAACGCTTGGGCTTCGGTCCTTGTCCCGTGGCGCCGCCGCTACCGGTGTCTGTTTACGGGACACGCCGTAAACCCATCCATGGGGGCTCGGCTGCGGCCATCCAGGCCGCAGACGGTCCCGCAAACAGACCCCGGTATCGACGCCTTAGCGTGTGACTTCAGCATTGCAAACACACGATTTAGAAGCACAGCGACGATCCGGACATGGACGATTTCAGAAGATAATGACCGACCCCACCTTCCGCGCCGGCTTCGATGCCACCCTGGAAACCGCCATCAACACCGCCCTGCGCTATGACCCGGGCAGCCGCGCGCGCCTGGCCAAGCTGGCGGGCAAGGTATTGCGGGTGGATCTCACCGCGCCTGCGCTGACCCTGTTCCTGGCGATCGATGATGAGGACGGTGAAGAGGGTGGCTATATAGAAGTGCACAGCCGCTGGAGTGGCGAGGTGACCACGGAGCTGTCCGGCTCTGCGCTGGCCTTTGTGCAATTGCTGAGAAATCGCGACGCGACACCGGCCAAGCTGGGGGTGGAAGTGCGCGGTTCCAGCGCGCTGCTGGCGGAGTTGCAGGCAATCATGCGGAATCTGGATATCGATTGGGAGGAGCCGCTGGCGAAGCTGATCGGTGATTCTCCCGCGCATCAGCTGGGTAGCGGGGTGCGCATGGCGGCGAGCTGGCTGAAAGATGCCCTGGGCGCGGCGCCGAAGGCGGGTGCCGAGGCGGTGAGCGAGGAGTGGCGGGTGACGCCGCCGCAGGCGCAGTTTGAGGCGTTTGCGGAAGATGTGGCGGAATTTGCCCAGGGGGTGGACCGGCTGGAGGCGCGCATTGATATTCTGCGTCGCAAGCTGGAGCGCCGGAACCAGCCAGACGGTGAGGGTAAGTAGCGGCGTGCCAGTAGCGAGAAGTCTGACCATTGCGCGGGTATTCCTGCGCTACCGCCTGAATGAGATCGTCCCCGCCGAGCACCAGCCCCTGTGGTTGCGGGCCCTGTGGGCGCCGGCCAAGCTGCTGCCGCAAAGTGCCCGGGTGAAGCAGATGGGGCGCGGTGAACGGCTGCGCCGCGCGCTGGAAGACCTCGGCCCCATCTATGTGAAGTTCGGCCAGCTGCTGTCGACGCGCCCGGATGTGATCCCCCCGGATATGGTGCAGGAGCTCAATCATCTGCAGGACAACGTGCCGCCCTATCCGGCGGCGCAGTGTATTGCGCGCATCGAGGAGGCACTGGGTGCGCCGGTGGATGAGCTGTTTGCAGAGTTCGAGCGCGAGCCGCTGGCCTCGGCGTCTGTTGCGCAGGTGCACGGTGCGCGGCTGAAGGGGGAAAACGGCGAGCCCGGCCCGGCCGTGGTGGTGAAGGTGCTGCGGCCCGGCATCGACAAGGTCATCGCGCAGGATCTGGAGCTGCTGCACTATATCGCCCGCTGGATCGAACGCTACTTGCCCGACGGTCGCCGGATGCGCCCGGTGGAGGTGGTCGAGGATTATCGGCATACCATCGAGGGTGAACTGGATCTGGTGCGCGAGGCGTCCAATGGCTCGGAGCTGAAGCGCAATTTTGCCAATTCGCCCCTGCTGTACATCCCCGAGGTCTACTGGGACTACACCCGCGAGAATGTGCTGGTGCTGGAGCGTATCCACGGGATTCCGGTGACCGACCTGGAACAGCTGCGCGCGCAGCATACCAATATGGAGCTGCTGGCCGAGCGCGGGGTGGAGATCTTCTTCAAGCAGGTGTTCGAGCACAACTTCTTCCACGCGGACATGCACCCCGGAAATATCTTTGTCTCCCGCGAGCATCCCGATCGCCCCATGTATATCGCCATCGACACTGCGATTGTCGGCAGCCTGACCCGCGAGGATCAGTACTATATGGCGCGCAATATCCTGGCGATGTTCCGCCGGGATTACCGCATGGTGGCGGAATTGCATGTACAAAGTGGCTGGGTAAGCAAAGACACCCCGGTCAACGCCTTCGAATCGGCGATTCGCGCCGTGTGCGAGCCGATCTTCGAAAAGCCGCTGGGTGAAATCTCCTTTGCGCGGGTACTGATCAGTTTGTTCCAGACGGCCCAGCGCTTTGATATGGAAGTGCAGCCTCAGTTGGTGCTGCTGCAGAAAACTTTGCTCAATATAGAAGGATTAGGGCGACAGCTGTATCCTCAGCTGGATTTGTGGAAGACTGCCCATCCATTTCTGGAGCGGTGGATGCGCGAGCGTATCCATCCCAAGACGATTGTCGGCGAAATTCGCCGATATGGGCCGGAATGGCTGGAAAAATTCCCGCAAATGCCGCAAATGGTATTTTCTGCCCTGGAGCAGGGGCGAGAGCTGGGCCCGCAATTGCAGCAGCTCAGCGACCAGCTCGCCGGCAGTCGCCAGCGCGGGCGCGCCCGCTATGCGCGCATGGTGGTCGGCGGCCTGCTGGCGGCGGGTGCCGCGTTGGTCGCCTCTCCCGGGCTGCTGGCACAGATACCGGCGGCGAGCTGGGCCCTCGGGGCCGCGGCTCTGGCCCTGCTGCTGTGGCCCTGAGGCACGGGCCACCGGCGCAAAATGGCCACCGGGGCGCCGACCTGGCAGCCTACAATAACTGATGCAGTAAGGACGCATACCGTGAGCGAAAACGATTTCACCCAGGCAGTGCGCTGGAATAGCGACGGACTCGTGCCTGCCATCGCACAGGACATCAAAACCGGCCGCGTGCTGATGATGGCGTGGATGAACGCCGAATCCCTGCGCCTGACAGTTGAGGAAGGCCAAGCGGTCTACTGGTCGCGCTCGCGCGGCAAGTTGTGGCGCAAGGGCGAGTCCTCCGGCCATGTGCAACAGGTGCGGGAAATTCGCCTGGACTGCGACGGCGACACCATCGTGCTGATGGTGCAGCAGCTGGGCGGCATTGCCTGCCACACCGGGCGCACCAGTTGTTTTTACCAGGTACTGGAAAACGGCCAGTGGCAGATTCGCCAGCCCGTCATCACCGACCCGAAAGAGATCTACGCAGGGGAGAAATAGGCAGCGTCATGAGCGATATGCTGATACAACTGGACCGGGTTTTGCGCTTGCGCATGCAGCAGGGTGATGCAGATTCTTCCTATGTTGCCAGCCTGCATCACAAGGGGCTCAACAAGATCCTGGAAAAAGTCGGGGAAGAGGCGACCGAGCTGGTGCTCGCCGCCAAGGATGCGGAAGGGGCCCCGCCCGACAGTGAGGCCCACAAAGCCATGATTTCGGAAACCGCCGATCTCTGGTTCCATTCGCTGGTCATGCTCAACCACCTGGGGGCGGACTCGCGCGCAGTGCTGGATGAGCTGGGGCGTCGCTTCGGGCTTTCTGGGCTGGAAGAAAAAGCATCGCGAAGTCAGAGCTGACCGCGGGATACAACAAAATTTTAGTTACAAACGCACTCAAGCGTTGATTCAGGAGCATTTCATTATGGGTATTAGCTGGCAACAACTACTGATTCTGCTGGTCATCGTACTGCTGATTTTTGGCACCAAGCGTCTGCGCAATCTCGGCGGCGACCTGGGTGGCGCTATCAAGGGCTTCAAGAAAGCCATGAAGGAAGAGGGCAAAAAAGAGGACGAAGAAGGCGAGGATAAAGACCCGGAATTGCTGACCAAGGACGAGTCCGCCAAGCCGCAACAGAAGACCTCCACCGAAGAAAAGCAGTCTCAGGACAAGTAACCAGATGATCGCCATCGTCTGCAACTGATAGAGCGAGCACGCGTGTTTGATATCGGATTTTTTGAACTGTTGTTGATCGGTGTCGTCGGCCTGGTGGTCATCGGGCCCGAGCGGCTGCCGGATGCGGTGCGCACCACCGTGCGCTGGTGGACGCAGCTGAAGCAGACACTGGGCAGTGCCAAGGATGAACTTGAGCGGGAAGTCGGCGCCGACGAAATCCGTCGCGAGCTGCACAACGAACGGGTGCTGAGGGAGCTGCGCGAGAGCCAGCAGGAAATGGAGCGCACCCTCAGTGAAGCGGAGCGCAAGTTCGAACAGGATCTGAAATCTGTTGAAGCGCAGGCGAAGGCGTTAAAAGACAGCGCGGGCGAGAGCGCGGATGCCGCCGGCGACGCCGCGTCGCTCGAGGCGCCGTCGGAACCGGATGTGGCCGCCGACCAGCGTCGACAGGCGGCGGACTATCTGCCGGAAGAAGAGCGCGGCGGGTCCGGTGGTGAACGGCCGGAGGAGGACTACCTGCCGGAGGAAGATGAGGACGACGAGGATCAGGAAGACCCCGAATATCCCGAGCATCTGCACGATCACGGCGATCCCGAGCACAATCCCCACCATCCGGATCACTTCAAGCACGAGGAAGACGAGGCCTGGGCGGAGGTAGACCGATTGGACCCCGCCGACCACGACGAAGGTTCGCGCTCGGGCCCCGCATCCACTGCTAGAGCGGATGGCGAGGGTTCCGATGCGTCAAACAGCGACAGCCCCACCGAGTCGGAAGATAAGCGTCCATGAGTGAAAAAGACCAGCCGTTTATTGAGCACCTGATCGAATTGCGCGACCGCCTGTTGAAAACCTTGCTGGTGGTGGTGGCGATCTTCGCCTGCATGGTGCCCTTCGCCAACGACATTTATAACTTTGTCGCCGACCCGCTGCAGGCGCGCCTGACGGAAGGCGCCGGCATGATCGCCACCGAAGTGACGTCACCCTTCCTCACGCCGTTCAAGACCACCTTCGTTCTGGCGTTTTTTGTCGCCATTCCCTTTGTGCTGTATCAATTCTGGGCGTTTATTGCGCCGGGGCTGTACAAGCACGAAAAGCGGCTGATCGCGCCGCTAATGTTTTCCAGTGTCTTCCTGTTTTACGCGGGTATGGCGTTTGCGTACTTTGTGGTGTTCCCGCTGATTTTCGAATTTTTTATCAGCTCAGCCCACGCTGATATCAAGGTGATGCCGGATATCCGCAGCTACCTGGACCTGGCGCTCAAGCTGTTTTTTGCGTTTGGTTTTGCCTTCGAAATTCCTATCGCGACGGTCCTGTTGATCTGGAGCGGCGCGGTCAGTGCCAAGGAACTCGCCAGGAAGCGTCCTTATGTCATTGTCGCCTGTTTTGCCATGGGCATGTTGCTGACGCCACCAGATGTCATCTCGCAGACGCTGCTGGCGGTACCCATGTGGATTCTGTTTGAGGTGGGGATCATATTCGGACGCATGATCAAGCGCGGCCGGGGAAAGCCGGTCGAGAGCCCCTGAGCTCATTTGACCATCTGCGGTCGCAGTGAAGCGGCCCCGGGGCACGGCGCAGCACAAGGAGATTTTCAGGTGATTTCAGCGCGCGCTTTTTCAGTGCCAGCCGACATCGTTTTTCGCAATGTCTGCTTCCCGGTCATTTGCGCCCTGCTGCTGGTGTTCAGCCTGGCAGCTCCGGCATCAGCCCGGCACTTCAGCGCGGCCGCCACTGCAGCGCAGCCAAAGCCCTGCGCCATATTGCTGCACGGCATTACCAAAGACGCTATGTCGATGCAGGCAATCGAGCGCGCTCTGGTCGCGGACGGCTATACCACGGTCAATCTTGAATACCCCTCGCGGGAAAACCCCATCGAAATACTCGCCACCGAGGCAATCCCGCGCGGTCTTGCTGAATGCGAGGAACGCGGTGCGAGCCGGGTGCATTTTGTAGCCCACTCCATGGGCGGCCTGCTGGTTCGCTACTACTTTGAACAGCGCGATACCTCGGCCATTGCCAGTGTGGTGATGCTGGGCACACCCAACCAGGGCAGTCGCCTGGGCAATTTCCTTTCCTGTATTCCGTGGATAAAAGATCTCAATGGCCCGGCCGGCAAGCAGATGGGGATAGACCCGCGTAGCCTGCCCAACCGCCTGGGGCCGGTGCGTTTCCCCCTCGGCGTCATCGCCGGCACCCGCTCGTTCAATCCGCTGTTTGCCGCCATTATCGATGGCGATGACGATGGGCGGGTAGGCCTGCCCAGCACCTACGTGGAGGGCACCTGCGCACGGGTGACATACCCGCTGAGCCACGATGGATTGACCGACGACCCGCGGGTGATCCAGCAAGTGGTGCATTTTCTCGATAACGGGACCTTCGCGGGTGATGGCGTGGAGTCATTCCCCTGCGCGGAAAGCGCGCCAGATTAGACCCCTGCAGCCTGTGCCTCAAGAATACAGAGCGACTATGCTGGAGAGGCCGGCCACCATTAACACCAGTGGCAGCAGAGTTTTGCGACAACGGTGATCCGCAAGCAGCAGCACCAGCGGGATCGGCGGGCACAAGATCGCCAGCACGCCGAACCCGGAAGACGCGGCAAAGCTCATGCGCAACACCTGAATCCAGAGAATGGCGCCAACAACAAGTGTAAAAACCAGTGAGACCGCTGCCACGGGCTGCATGGAAATTTCCCTAAAACGTTTTTTCGTTTCCCTAAAGTTAGCTGGTTCTGCGGCACATGGTCGCCGTAGGCGCGCGACCCTGCCCGCAATCCTGATGATGCTCGCACTGCTGCCACTGGCGGGCTGCGAAACCGTGCAGTTTTATTCCCAGGCAGCCACTGGCCAGCTGAAGATTCTCGCCGGACGCAAATCGATCGATCGCCTGGTGGTCGATGCGCAAACCGATGCAAAGCTAAAACAGCAGTTGGAATGGGTGCGCGCCATCCGTGCCTATGCCGCTGGTGAACTGCATCTCCCGGTGGGCAGTGCGTACAGTTCGTTTACCCAGCTGGAGGGTGAATACGCGCTGTGGAATCTGGTGGCGGCCCCCGAGTTCTCCCTGTCGCCAAAGAAATGGTGTTATCCCATTGCCGGCTGTGCCAGTTACCGCGGTTACTTTGCCAAGGCGGATGCGGAATTCCATGCGGGGCGCCTGCGCGCAGAGGGTTACGATGTGTATCTCGGCCCGGTACCCGCGTACAGCACCCTCGGCTGGTTCGATGACCCGGTGCTGTCGAGCTTCGTCAACTGGAAACCCGACCGGCTTGCGAGCCTGCTATTTCACGAGCTGGCGCACCGGCGCGTGTATATCGCCGGGGATACCCGCTTTAACGAGAGCTTTGCAACGGCGGTATCGCGTATTGCCCTGCCCGACTGGCGCCGCCGCAACGGCCTGCCGGCACCGCGGGTGGCCAGTGTCGAACAGGCGCGCCGGGTGAACGGCCTGATGGTGGCCGCGCGCAAACAACTGCAAGCCATCTACCAGTCTGATCAGCCTTTAACGGAGAAACGCGAGCGCAAGGCGCAGACCCTGCAGCAACTGCGCCGCTGCTATCGACAGGCCTCCGCCGGCTGGGTACAGGACGAAAAATTTTCCCGCATGATTGAGAAGACCAACAATGCGACCCTGGCGCTGGTGAGTGAGTACCAATCTCAGGTGCCGGCCTTTGTGCAGCTGTACAAAGACAGTGGTCGCGACTGGGAGGCGTTTTATAGCGCGGTGGAGCGGCTGGGCGCGCTGCCCAAGGCCGAGCGCAAGGCGCGCCTGGAGGTGCTGAACACGCGGGCTCAGGCTTCGAGCAAAAAGGTCACCGGCCCGTCGTTGCACAGCGATACCTGCATGTCCGCGGCAAACTGACCCCCGGCGACAGCGCAACCCTCGGCAATGCTCTGCTGTGCCTGCGCGAGAAAGTAGTTGTACAGAGTTTCTGCCTGTTGCGGCGAGGCGCCGCGGCTGAAGCTGGGGCGCAGCCCCTTGGCGGTATCCGCCACCAGGGTGAACTGGCTGACCACCAACAGGCCGCCGCCGGCCTGCTGCACGTTCAGGTTCATCTTGCCCTGGGCGTCACTGAAAATGCGGTAGTGCAGCACCTTGTGCAGAAGCTTGTCGGCGGTCTGTTCCGAGTCGGTCGCCTCTACGCCGAGCAGCAGCAGGATACCGTGGTCGATGGCGCCGACAGATTCACTACTGACTTCCACTTTCGCGTGTTTTACCCGCTGGATCAGGCCTTTCATCGATCACCTCTTCTAAAATGCTGTGGCCCGCTGGATGCCGGGCGGCGAATTTTCTAGATTAGCCCACTCATCGTCATTGAAAAACCGGACATCGCCATGAACAAAACAGCTTTGACCCTGATTGCCGGAGCGGCCATCCCCGTGCTCGCCGCGGTTGCTGCCATCGCCGCCGGCGGCGACCAGCCTGCGCTGGACTACCCCAAAACCGACACCGTAGCGCAAAAAGATGACTACTTTGGCAAAAGTGTCAGCGACCCCTACCGCTGGCTCGAAGAGCAGGAGTCGGCACCGGTAAAGCAGTGGGTCAGCGCGCAGAATGATTTTGCGCTGCCGCGGCTGAAAGCGCTTCCTGGCTGGCAGAAGATCAATGACCGTCTCACCGAACTGTGGCAGTACGAACGCTACGGTGTGCCCTACAAGAAAGCCGGACAGGTATTCTACGAATACAACGATGGCACCTGGGACCAGAATGTTTTTTACAGCACCCGCGATATCGGCAAGCAGGGCGGCGTGGTGCTGGACCCGCGCACACTGAGCGAAGACGGCACCATCGCTGCCAAGCGTTACTCCGTCAGCCCTGAAGGCCGTTACCTCGCCTACGGCACTTCCGATGGCGGCACCGACTGGACCGACTTCCATGTGCGCGACCTGAAAACCCGGCGCATGATCAACGATCACCTGACCGGCATCAAGTTCAGTGGTGCCAGCTGGGCCAAGGATGAATCCGGCTTTTACTACAGCCGCTACCCATTCAACAAGGACGGTAGCGCAGATGACAGCAAGCAGGTGTCGGTGTACTTCCACAAAATCGGCGACCCGCAGAGTGAAGACCAGCTCATCTATGAAATCACCGACCACCCCACCCGCAACCCCGGTGCCGAAGTCAGTGATGACGGAAACTATCTGATTCTGGGTATTTTCGATGGCTACGACAGCAACGGTGTTTACTACAAGGACCTCACCGACCCGCAGGCGAAAGTGGTCAAGTTGCTCGATCGCTGGGACGGCCTGTACACCTACCTGGGCAATACCGGCAAGACGTTTTACTTTGAAACCAATGCCGATGCCACCAACGGCCGCATCATCGCCATCGACCTGGACAAGCCTGACCGACCCCACTGGAAAACCCTGGTGCCGGAGCAGAAAAATGCCCTGCAGGGCGCGAGTCTGATCGGTGGGCGCTTTATATTGCATTACCTCGAAGACGCAAAATCCAAGGTGGTGGTAACCGACCTGCGCGGCAATCAGCAGTACGCACTGAAGCTGCCCGGCGTCGGCACGGTGGCAGGTTTCTACGGCGACCCGGAGGACACCGAAACCTATTACTCGTTCAGCAATTTCCTCACGCCCCCGAGCATTTACAAACTGGATGTGGCCAGTGGTAAAAGCGAGAAAGTGAAAGCGCCCCGGTATCCGGCGGATTTCTCGGATTACACCATCAGCCAGCATTTCTTCAAGAGCAAGGATGGCACCCGTGTGCCCATGTTCCTGGTGCATAAAAAAGGCCTGAAAAAAGACGGCAGTAACCCGACCCTGCTGTACGGCTACGGCGGCTTCAACGCGGCGCAGCTGCCGAGTTTCTACACCCGCTTTGCCGGCTGGCTGGATATGGGCGGCACCTTCGCTATGGTGAACCTGCGCGGTGGCAGCGAGTACGGCGGCGCCTGGCACAAGGCCGGCACCAAGCTGCAGAAACAGAACGTATTCGATGACTTTATCGGCGCGGCGGAATGGCTGATCGACGAGAAAATCACCTCACCGGAAAAGCTCGGCATCATGGGCCGGTCTAACGGCGGCCTGCTGGTCGGGGCCACCGAAGTGCAGCGTCCGGACCTGTTCAAGGTAGCGCTGCCGATTGTTGGCGTGCTCGATATGCTGCGTTATCACACCGCCTCGGCCAACGCGCGACAGTGGTCCAGCGATTACGGTTTGTCGGAAAACAAAGACGAATTCGAAGCGCTGTACGCTTACTCACCGGTGCACAACACCCAAAAAGGTACCTGTTACCCCGCCACCCTGATCACCACCGCGGATCGCGACGACCGCGTGGTGCCCTGGCACAGCTACAAGTTTGCCGCCGTCCTGCAGCGCGACCAAGGCTGCGACAACCCCATCTACCTCGCCGTGGAAACCCGTGCGGGCCACGGCGCCGGCAAGCCGGTGTGGATGCAGGTGGAAGACTTTACCAACCAGTATGCGTTCCTTGCCCATGAACTGGGGCTGGAGATCCAGTAATCTCTTATTTCCCGGGCGCATCCCGCGCCCGTTGAGCGGGAGATTGTATGCGCGCATTTGTGACCGGCGGCACCGGCTTTCTCGGTGCCAACCTGATCGAGCAGTTAGTCGGCGACGGCTGGCAGGTGACCGCGATGCACCGGGCCGGATCGGATACCGGGCGGCTGCGGCGGCTTGGGGCAATGCCGGTGCAGGCGTCGCTCGACGATGTGGACTCCCTGCGCGCGGCGCTGCCAGCGGACCTCGATGCGGTGTTCCATGTTGCCGGCAACACCAGTATGTGGCGTGGCGGCGATGCGCAGCAGTGGCAGGACAATGTGGTGGGGTCAGCGAATCTGGCGCGCGTCGCCCGCGCGCATTTCGATCGCCAGGCCAAGCCCGGACGCATGATCGTCACCAGC
Organism: Microbulbifer sp. Q7; assembly: GCF_001639145.1. Taxonomy (NCBI): domain Bacteria; kingdom Pseudomonadati; phylum Pseudomonadota; class Gammaproteobacteria; order Cellvibrionales; family Microbulbiferaceae; genus Microbulbifer; species Microbulbifer sp. Q7. The sequence goes on from NZ_LROY01000001.1 coordinate 641,106, forward strand.
TCCATCTCGGCCTATGGCTACCACAAGGGCGTGATCAGTGAGGCCAGCCCCAAGCGCGCGCTGGAACCCCGCGATCACTACCACTACTCAAAACTCCAGGCAGAGCAGGCGGTGCAGGCGGAAATTGCCCACGGCCTCGATGCGGTCTTCCTGAATCCCTGCGCGATCGTTGGCAAGTACGATGTATCGAGCTGGGCGCAGACCTTTTTTCTGATGGCGGAAAACCGCCTGCCCGGTGTGCCACCGGGGGCGGGCTCCTTTTGCCACGCGGCGGCGGTGGCGCGTGCGCACATCGATGCCTTCCAGCGCGGGCAGCGGGGGGAGAACTATATTCTGGCCGGTACCGATGCCAGTTTTCTCGAGTTCTTTGGCGTAATCGCCAGACTGCTAGGGGTCCCCGCACCCCGGCGCACCACGCCGGCGCCTGTGATACACACACTCGCCGCCTGCTCGGACCTGGTTTCCCGTGTCACCGGTCGCGAGCCCGCGGTTACGCCGCAGAAGGCCCGTATGCTGACCGATCGCGCCGTGGCCGACTGCCGCCGGGCACAGCGTGAACTGGGTTATCGCAATGACATAGCGCTTGAGGCTATGCTGCGGGAATCCCGCGACTGGCTGGTAGCCGAGGGGTTGTTGAAGCTGCCGCCGTCCAGACCATGACCATCACAAGGGTAAGTCGATGATCCGCCGCAATATCATTTTCATACTGGTGATGACGCTGCTGGTTCTGCAGCTGTTACAACACTATTTCTTTTCTGGCGCTTGATGGCGCTCCGGGGATTTCGCTGGCACTGGGTCAAGGATCTGGCATTGCCACCGACCCCTGGCATACTCTTGTGCGCCAATGACGCGTCAAAATGGGGGAACACTTTGTGGATGGATTGAAAGCGCAATTGGAAGAGCTGTGGCCCGTGGTGCTGGAGGTAGGCTTGAACCTGCTGTGGGCACTGCTGGCGCTACTGGTGACCTGGGTTGCCGCCAAGCTGGTTTCCCGCGCGGTCAACCGTCTTACCGAGCGCGGCATCGACGAGACCCTGGTGCCGGTGTTGGAGACCCTCGCCGTCTGGGCCACCTATGTCGTGGGTGGTCTGGTGGTGCTGGATATCTTCGGTGCCAATACCACCTCGCTGGTGGCGCTGCTGGGTGCCGCTGGCCTGGCGATCGGCCTGGCCCTCAAGGATACCCTGCAGAGTATCGCCGCCGGTTTTGTGCTGCTGGGCCTGCGCCCCTTCCGAGTGGGTGAGACCATACAGTTCGGCAGCATTATTGGCACCGTGCGCAAAATCGGCCTGTTTACCACCGAGCTGGATACACCGGATGGCTTGCGTATTTCGGCACCCAACGACAAGGTGTGGGGCGAGACTCTCACCAACTTCACCCGCAATGCCAGCCGTCGTATCGAGATCATTGCCAGTATTGCCTACGGCGACGATATCGAAACCGGCATGCGCGTGTTGCGCCAGCTGGTGGCGGAAGACCCGCGTATCCTGACCGACCCGGAACCCGCGTACGCGGTGCGCGCCCTGGCGGACAGCTCGGTGAATATTCACCTGCGCGCCTGGACCAAGACCGACGAATACTGGGATGTGTACTGGGACCTGATGAAAAAGCTCAAGCCGGCGCTGGAGGCCGAAGGGCTCACCATTCCGTTCCCGCAGCGCGAGCTGCATATTGTCCGTGGTGACGAAAAGAAAATAACCCGGCCGGAGGTGCTGGAACAGGAGTGAGGTGCCCGGCGGCCTTAACTGGCCGGCGACTGATCCCGTGTGACAGCAGTTTCATCGCAGGCCGGTCGACGAGAACACGGCGCGGTGTCATGGTAGCCGGCTGAATTTTTTTAAACAGAACACTTTTGTCCAAACCTATAAAACGTTCCTTTCAACATTCCTTTCGAAGAGGCAAGACTATGCGCAAGGCGCTCCTGAGTCTGGTGATTGCGGCCGCGGTGGCCGGTTGCCAGCAAAGCGAAGATCCAAAAAAACAAACCGAACAGGCCAACGCCGCCCAGTCCGGTGAGCAGGCTACCCAGCTGCCGCTGACCCCGGAAGACCACCAGCAGGACGAGACCAAGCGCCTGACCGAGTGGTTTGATACCAAGTTCGAAGAACAGCTGCAGTTCAGCCCGATCCAGCTCAGCTATCTGGGTCGCAAAGACCAGTACGGCAAGATCGACGACATGAGCAAGGCCGCCAATGAGCGCGAGCTGGCCTGGAAGAAGGCCACCGTCGAGGAAATGAAACAGCAGTTCGACTACGACAAGCTGACCACCGAAGGCAAAGAGTCCTACGACCTGTGGATTCAGCAGTATGAGCAGTCGAAAGCCAACCAGCCGTTCTGGGATCACAGCTACTTTGCCAGCGAGCTGGGTGGCCCGGAGGCGCAGTTTCCCACCTTCCTGATCAACCAGCACAAGGTAGATACCGAGCAGGACATGCGCGACTACATCAGCCGCATCGGCGGTATCAGCCGCGCCCTGGGTCAGCTGCTGGAGCGCGCACAGGGTTCGGCCGGGAAAGGCATTCGTCCGCCCCAGTTCGCCTATGACCTGGCGATCGAGCGCGCACAGAAGGTCACCGCTGGCCAGCCGTTTGGTGAGGGTGATGACGCGCCGTTGATGAGCGACGCGAAAAAGAAAATCGCCGCGCTGAAAGAGGCAGGCACCATCGATGACGCGACCGCCAAGGACCTGCAGTCAGCGGTAGAAAAAGCCCTCACCGGTGAAATGAAGCCGTCTTACGATGCCTATATCGCATGGCTGAAGGAAGACCGTGTCAACGCTGACGAAGTGCCGAAAGGTGTCTCCAACCTGCCGGACGGCGAAAGCTACTACACCAACCGCCTCGCCAACTACACCACCCTGCCGCTGACCGCAGAAGAAGTGCACCAGATTGGTCTGGATGAAGTGGCACGTATCCGCAAGGAAATGGAAGCGATCAAGGAGCAGGTTGGTTTCGACGGCAACCTGCAGGAGTTCTTCACCTATATCCGTACCGATGACAAGTTCTACTACCCGAACACCGATGAGGGTCGCAAGGAATACCTCGAAGAAGTGGAAGGCTACCTGGCGGATATCGAAGCCAAGCTGCCGGAATACTTCGGTATCCTGCCCAAGGCGAAACTGGTGGTAAAACGGGTTGAGCCGTTCCGCGAAGTGCCCGGTGGTGCCCAGCACTACGTACCCGGCACCCCGGACGGTGCCCGCCCGGGTACTTACTATGTGCATATGTCTGACATGACGGCACTCTCCACGGCGGACATGGAAACCGTGACCTACCACGAGGGCAGCCCGGGTCACCACATGCAGATCTCCATCGCCCAGGAACTGGAGAATATCCCGCAGTTCCGCACCCAGGCGAGCTTTACCCCCTATATCGAGGGCTGGGCGCTGTATTCAGAGAAGCTGTCCAAGGAAATGGGCCAGTTTAAAGATCCCTACCGCGACTTCGGCCGCCTGACCGCAGAAATGTGGCGTGCGATTCGCCTGGTTGTGGACACCGGCATGCACGCGAAAGGCTGGAGCCAGGACCAGGCGGTGGAATACTTCCTGGAAAACTCCGCGATTCCCGAGGGTGCAGTGCGCTCCGAAGTGCGTCGCTACCTGACCTACCCGGGCCAGGCCACGGCGTACAAAATCGGCATGCTGAAAATCGAAGAGCTGCGCGCCAGCGCGGAAAAAACACTGGGTGACCAGTTCGATATCCGCGCCTTCCACGACACGGTACTGGGTGGTGGCGCCCTGCCGTTGCCGCTGCTGGAAAAGCGTGTGAACAGCTGGGTCGACAGCGTTAAAAACTGATCCGATCCAGGATGACAATAGCGGGCCTCGTGCCCGCTATTTTTTTGCCTGCAATTTCCTTTGGTTTGCCTGACCTGGCGCCACGTCGAATTTCAAATTTGGATCACAAAAGCCGCGCCAATCATGGATTCTGTGATTAAAGGCGCAGTTAGCCACAACTGAAAAATTATTTTGATCCGCTCTCCAGATTCTCCCGTAGATACCCCCACACGAAAACACATACGGATATGAAATATGTTGAACATCAAACAGAGTGCACTGGCTGTTGCTGTGGGATTGGCAAGTGCCAATGCGTTGGCGGATGGTTTCTATCTGTCCGGCAGTCTCAGCTACAACGACATGGACGACACCTATAACGACGGTAGCTTTACCGAGGCCTTCTTTACCGGGCCCGGCACAACCATCCCCGCCGGTGTTGCGCTTCCCGCCGGTACCGCTGTGGGCTGGAATACCGACGTAGACAGTGGCGCAGGTGCGAACTTGGCCATTGGTTGGCAGATGGACGAGCTGCGCTTTGAGGCGGAATACGCATACGCCAGTCACGATGTGGATACCCACAAAAATGTGATGGCGGCGGGTATCGACCTCAGCAACGAAGATGCGGCGGTACTGGTCAGCGGTGCTCCGGGCAATCTCGGTATCTCTGTGGCCGACCTGGTTGCGGATGGACGCGGTGATTTTTCTACCGATTATCTGTTTTTTAATGTGTTTTACGATTTTGATGCCAGCTGGACGCTCAAGCCCTATATCGGTGCCGGTATCGGCAATGCCTGGGTGGATGTGGAATACAACCCCTCTGGTGTTGGCATTATCGATGACGACGACAGCGTATTTGCCTATCAGGTAATGGCGGGCCTGAACTACTGGTGTAGTGAGCAGCTCAGCTTTTTCGGTGGTCTGCGCTGGCGTCAAACCGATGACATTGAAGTGAATGCCGATTTACTGCCCGCAAGCTTCGACATCGAAAATGAAAGCTGGCTAGCTGAAGTAGGCGTACGCTGGAGTTTCTGAATTTGGGTGACAAGCCCAAAAAACCCAGCGATGGATCGCTGGATCGAAGTGCCCCTCTCCCCCGTTTGGCGCTTCGAAAAATGATTGCATCCTGCCGTTGCAATCAGGGTTGAGAAAGGCATGGATGCCGTTCCCGGCCCAAACCCTCCCTTACGGGTGCGCATCCCCCTGCGCATCTTTGAGTTGCCCCTTTTGCCGCCTTTTCAAGGCGGCTTTCTTTTTCCCCAGCATCCGGCGTCTAGTTTGGCGAATACGCCACGAGTGCAGTCGCTACATCCTGCTAAATTGAATCGGTGGTACGCACCAAATTCGCATGTAAATCCGGGCATATCAGGGGCTGGTCACCGCAAGTTTCCTCACCGGTATCATTGAACGACACAGGATGGCGCATTGAATTTTTACAAGGAATTCCGGGTATTGTCCGGCAGCAAGGTAAAGCTGGATAAAATCGACGCCTCTTATCATGGTGATCTCGACGATGGCGACGCGGCCTTGCCGCTGATTGAAGAATACAAAAAGAAACTGCGCGAATTGCAGTATCGGATGTATGCGGAGCACAAGCGCTCCCTGCTGATCTGTTTACAGGGACGTGATGCCGCCGGCAAGGATGGTGCCATCAACCATGTGCTGGGTGCGATGAATCCGCAGGGGTGCACCGTAACCGGGTTCAAGCAGCCATCGAAAGCCGAGGCCGAGCATGATTTCCTGTGGCGCTGCCACAAGGTCACTCCCCGACGCGGACATGTGGCCATATTCAACCGCTCGCATTATGAGGATGTGCTGGTGCAGCGGGTACACAAGCTGGTGCCGAAAAAAGTGTGGTCGGGCCGCTTCGCGCACATCAACAACTTTGAAAAGCTATTGGCCGATAACGACACCACGGTGCTCAAGTTTTATCTGCATATCGATGCGCAAGAGCAGCTGGAGCGTTTCAAGAAGCGTATCGACGATCCCGCGCGACACTGGAAAATCAGTGCGAGCGACTATTCCGAGGCGCACTACTGGGACGAGTACACCCATGCGTTTGAAGATGTTCTGGAAAAATGCAGCACCGAATATGCGCCCTGGTTCATTATTCCTGCGAATAAAAAATGGTTTCGCAATCTGGCCATATCACAGATCGTGGTGTCGGCGCTGGAATCCCTGGATATGCAGTTCCCCAAGCCCACCGTGGATATCGACAGCATTCGCCAGAAATACCATGCGCTGAATGCCGCTGTGGATGGGGATGCGGGCGCGCGCCCGGACAGGAAAAACAAGGGCCGTAAAAAATAATCGGCAGCGTCGTGCGGCAAGCGCGCTGCCCGGTGCGGACAGCGCCGGGCAGCAACAACGGTTGGCGGAACAGCAGGGCCTAGAACGCCACGCGGCGATAGCGCCGGTAATTCGGCGACCAGAAGTTCTTTTCGATATTCATCGCCAGTTTCTCAGAGGTAATCCCCGGCGCAACGCCGTCTTCCTGGGCCTGCAGGCCCACGGCCATGGCGATGGCCTTGCCCACCGCGCGGATGTCGGACAGCGAGGGCAGCAGCGCACCGCTGCCTTTCTGTACCACTGGTGCATGTTCCGCCAGCGCATTGGACGCGGCCATCAGCATATTCTCGGTCACGCGATTGGCGTTGGCGGCGATCACGCCGAGGCCGATACCCGGGAAGATGTACACATTGTTGCACTGGGCAATGGGGTACTTCTTGCCATTAAGCTCTACCGGCTCGAACGGGCTGCCGGTGGCCACCATGGCCTCGCCGCCGGTCCACTCCAGCACTTCCTGAGGGGTGGCTTCCGCGCGCGACGTGGGGTTCGACAGCGGCATCACCAGTGGGCGCTTGCAGCCCTTGTGCAGGGCTTCTATCACCGGCTGGGTAAACAGACCGCCCTGGCCGGAAACACCGATGAGAATGGTGGGCTTTACGTGCTCGATCAGGGTTTGCAGGTCCCACTCGGGCGACTGCGGGTACTTGTCGGTGCTCTGCGCCAGCTTCTGCTGGAAATCGTGCAGGCCCTTCATGTCACTGGTGACCAGTCCGTAGCGGTCGAACATGAAGATGCGTTCCCGGGCCTTGGCTTCACTCAGGCCCTCGTTGACCATCGCCGACACCACCTGCTCGGCGATGCCGCAGCCGGCAGAGCCCGCACCTACCACCAGTACTTTCTGCTTGGCCAGTGACTCGTCCTTGGCCTTGCACGCCGCCAGCATGGTGCCGAGCGCCACGGATGCGGTGCCCTGAATATCGTCATTGAAGCAGCATACCTTGTCGCGATAGCGCTGCAGGATGGGCATGGCGTTGGTCTGGGCAAAGTCCTCAAACTGGATCAGTACCTTGGGCCAGCGACGTTTGACCGCGGCGATGAACTCCTCGATAAACTCGTCGTACTCCTCCTGCGAGATACGCTCGTTGCGCCAGCCCATGTACATGGGGTCGTTCAGCAGGGTGCGGTTGTTGGTGCCCACATCCAAGGTGACCGGCAGGGTGTAGGCCGGGCTGATGCCGCCACAGGCGGTGTACAGCGACAGCTTGCCGATGGGGATGCCCATGCCGCCGATCCCCTGGTCGCCGAGGCCGAGAATGCGCTCGCCGTCCGTGACCACAATTACCTTCACATTCTCCTTGGTGGCGCTGCGCAGGATGTCGTCCATGTGCTTGCGGTCCGGATAGGACACAAACAGGCCGCGGTGGTTGCGGTAAATGTTGGAGAACTCCTCACAGGCGGCACCCACCGTCGGCGTGTAGATAATCGGCAGCATCTCTTCGATATGCTGCTCGATCAGGCGGAAGAACAGCGTTTCGTTGTCGTCCTGGATTGCGCGCAGATAGATGTGGCGCTCCAGGTCCGTGCGGCACTGCTGGTACTGGTGGTAGGCGCGGCGCACCTGCTCGGTGATGGATTCCACGTTGTTGGGCAGCAGGCCAATCAGGTTGAACTCGATGCGCTCCTGCAGGGAGAAGGCACTGCCCTTGTTGAGCAATGGGATTTCCAGCAGGGAGGGGCCGGCATGGGGGATATACAGTGGACGTTTGTCTTTCTGGCTCATAAAAACAGCAAGGAATTCGGCAGTTGAAATTTGGGCTCTGCGCAGTGTTGCGCGTTGTCGTACAAGAGACGCACAAGAGGCACGCAGACGGCGCGCAAGAGACGCGCTACGGGCTCTTTGTAGCGTAGCGGATCAGGGGCGGGCATTTTACGCTGGAGTGACGCTATGTGTCTTTTGAATTGGCGAAAACGCCCGCCGTTTCGGCCCCACTGGCCCATATCGCGCTGGGCTGCTTAAATGACGGCCTATCCATCCGCAAATGAGGACACCGATGTTCACTTACCAGGTCGAGCCACGCTTCAGCGAAACCGACGCCCTCGGGCATATCAACAATACGGTCGTGCCCGTATGGTTCGAGCAGGGACGCACGCCCATTTTCCAGCTGTTCAACCCGGAGCTCAATCTGCGCCAGTGGAACCTGATCCTGAAAAAGATGGAAGTGGATTTTGTGGCCCAGATTTATCTGTATTCACCGGTGGAGATCCGCACCACCCTGAGTGCGGTGGGCAATACTTCGATGACCATTCACCAGGAGATCTGGCAAAACGAAAAGTTGGTGGCGCAGGGGGATTGCGTGATGGTGCACTTCGATTACCAGAAGCAGACGAAGGCGCCGATTCCGGACGAGGTGCGGGAAAAGCTGATCCCGCATCTTGCCTGAGTGGATGTTACGGGGATTGAGAATGACTAGGCGCCAACCACCTGGTTGCGCCCGGCCGTCTTGGCGCGGTACATGCGTGAATCCGCCTCTGCCAGCAGGTGGCTGTGGTTCGGTTCCGCCGCACCGCCCTCGGCCACGCCAAAACTGATGGAGATGCGCGCACTCTCCGCATAGCTGTCACTGAGCGCCGCGACTTTTTTACGCAATTTTTCCGCTAGTATGCCGCCGCCTTCGACGTCCGTATTCGGCAGCAGGATCAGAAATTCCTCACCGCCCCAGCGTGCGACTATGTCGTCGCTGCGGGTGTTCTCCCGCAACACCTTTGCCACATCCTGCAAAACGCGGTCACCGAAACTGTGCCCAAAGGTATCGTTGATGGTCTTGAAGTTGTCCAGGTCGCCAATCAGCACCGAGTAACGCCCGGCCAGCTCCCGGTTGCGGCGCTCCAGCTCGGAAATGGCCTTGTAGGCTTCGCGGCGGTTGGACAGCCCGGTCAGGGCATCGGTACAGGCGTGATTCTCCAGCTCGGCGGTGAGCTGGTGCAGCATCTTTTGTGTCTGGTGGCGGCTGCTGTCGAGAATCGCGGTCAGCGCGGTTAGCGCGCCGAACACGGCAATAAAGCGCGCGCGGTGAGCGGTATCGTATTGCGCCAGCAGGCCGGGGAAGTCCGGGTAGAACAGGATCAGTGCGGTTGCACCACCAATACCGGCGAGGGTGACCGTGCCCCATTTATAGCCGTACAGGTTGATGAACCCCGGCACCAGCATCACCGCCCACATCAAGCCGGTGTTGTTCACGCCGCCCGACAACAGCAGGTAGAAATAGAGCACCAGGAGCAGGGCGCCCACCAGCAGCGGCGTCTTGCGGCTCGGGCCCGCCACGTTCACGCCGATGTAGGCCAGCAGGATGATGCCCGCAACCGCGAACAGTGTGGTGGCCAGAAATAGATCGGCGCCCATCAGTGCGATCACGCCCATGGCACCGGTAATGGCCAGGGAAAAAATTAGCATGTAGCCGGAGGCCTGGATGCGGCGGCGCAGCTCCAGACCCCGTACACGGCTGATCGGATCGGTGCTGTTGGTGTCGCGATCGTGCGCGCTATTGGTCGATGTCGCTGCGAATTCCATAATCTCAATAATGCGTTCCGGCCAACTACATCGGGCAGGTGATACCAGTCCCGGTAGAGGGACGCCAGCGGGCTATAGTAAAGGCGAACGGGTTTGGCGCAGAGAGCGCCGTGGGGCGCGGTCAACCGATTTGTGATGCTGTTCTCAATATTGGGGGAGGCTCCGGTCAGTAAGTACTCGCCGTTGCCAGAGTGCCCGCCGGCCCCGGTGTCCGCTAATTACGCGCCTGTACTATCCGTGCAAAATCTGCTCCACCTGAGGCGTGGGTTTTGCGTGTCGTAATCCTCCATCTCGTAATGTGTGCGGTAACTTTGTGTGTCTCAACTGGGGGCCTGGCCTGGCGATGAATACCTCTCGACGTCAACAACTGCAGCGTGAGCATCGGCCAGAAAATATTGCGCGCCGTCTCGCCAAGCCACCAAGGCCCGAGCGCCTGTCAGATATGGTGCTGGGTGGGATTGATGGCTGCATCACCACGTTTGCCATTGCCGCCGGTGCGTTTGGGGCCGGCTTTTCACCGCTGGTGGTGCTGGTCATGGGCATGGCCAACCTGTTGGCCGATGGCATCAGTATGGCGGTGAGTAATTATGAAGCGGTCAATGCGCAGCAGCGCTTTGTGGAAAACGCCCGCCGTACCGAAGAGGAGCATATTCACCTGGTACCCGAGGGTGAGCGGGAAGAAGTGCGACAAATTTACGCAAGAAAAGGCTTCAGCGGAGAAAGTCTCGAGCAAATCGTCGATAAAGTAACGGCCAATCGGGGCCTGTGGATAGAGACCATGCTGAGTGAAGAGTATGGGCTCAGTGCCGTCGCCCCGAATCCGCTGGCCTCCGCATGGTGGACGTTTATCGCGTTTATTGTGGTGGGGGTGATCCCGCTACTGCCATTTCTGCTGCCAGGGTTTACATTCTCGCAGCAATTCATCGCCAGCAGCCTGCTGGCGGGGCTGGTGTTCTTCGCCATTGGTCTGCTGAAAGGTTGGGTTTACCGCAGCTCTCCACTGCGAGCGGGCTTGACCACATTTTTACTGGGTGGCTGTGCCGCGGCGGTGGCTTTTGTCGTTGGTCATCTGGTGCAGCAGGCCTTTGGTGGCCTCGGATAAATGCCCATAACGTAGCCGCGGGGATGAGACACTTTGCACCGTGTTTCCCGCTGCTCCCGTCTGTGGCGCGACCGGATTTACTGATTGCCGATGCTGTGTGTTTTCGCCATGATCAGCGGTTGCTCTCAACAATGCCCACCAAAGAATCAGGAATACGCACAGCATGAAACTTTTCGGAAGCTTTACCTCGCCCTATGTTCGCCATTGCCGTATCGCGCTCATGCAATCCGGCCTCAATTGGGAAATGGTCGAACTGGATATCCATGGAAACGAGGCGCCGGGTACCCCCACCTTGCGGGTACCCTTCCTGGAAGATGGCGCACTGAAATTGACCGACTCCACACCCATTGTGAAATACGTGCGGGAAAAAGCCGGTCAGGTTTTCATTCCGGATGTGCAGGATCTCGATCGCTATTGCCTTGCCAATACCCTGCTCGACTCGGCCATTAACCTGTTCCTGCTGGAGCGCAGCGGCCTGGATCTGAAGGTAAATGCCTATACCCAACGGCAGCAGCTGCGCATCGAACGGATTCTTGCCGAGCTGGATTCCGCGCCACTCCCGGAAGCGGGGCAGCTGAGTGACGCCGATTACCGGGTGGCAGTGGGCGTTGCCTGGGGAAAATTCCGCAAGCGGTTTGCGATCGATTCGCACCGAAATCTGCAGCGCTTGCTGGATATCGCCGGCGAGGACGCCGCGTTTGCCGCAACCGCGCCGCCGGCCGGATAGTCGCCGCCTCGCACTGCTGATCGAGTCCGTTTCAAGTCCGGCTCTGCAGCCGGGATCGATCTTGGCGGTGAGAATGTCGGAGTACTGGTGAGTGGTGCGCCCGCAAATCTTGGCGTCAGCGTTGCCGACCTGTTTGATGCCAGCTTTGAAATGGAAATGAGCAGTTTCGTGGCAGAAATCGGAACGGGTTTTAATTTCTGATTTTGGGGGATTGCGAACATAGAAAAAGCGGGCCAGTTGGCCCGTTTTTTTTTGCTAGCGAAAAAATATTTATTTGCGCGTTTGCGCAAAACCGCGTCGGACATTATCACGGGAAAAAATCGCACAGCCGCAAATTCCGCTGCCTAATGTGCAGCGAAAGAGCTATTAATGATTGCTTGAACAATTGTCCGCTAACCGAAGATACGCCCTTTCTCAACTTTGTCAACAGCACTGCCCTGAACGACTTCGGTGATGTTTATTATAAGTTTGGCAAATGCGCTTTTCGGTAGACTTCATGGGAATAATGTTTTCCAATAAATTCGCTCTTAGGGGGTTAACCTAACCCTGATATGTAAATTGTGACAATTTCGCTAATAAAACCTATACCTAGAGATTTTGCTCCACAAAAAAATAAACGGTCAAAGGAGAGATACTATGAAGGTCCAACAACTTGTTACCTCACTTTCGCTGGTAGCGCTGGCTGGCAGCCTGGGCGTGCCTGCGTTTGCACAGACTGGCGACGAGAGCCAGCAGGTGATCGAAGAAGTGGTTACCGTGGGTTCCAGAACCAAGCCCCGTTCAGTAACCGAGTCGCCGGTGCCGGTGGATGTACTGAACGCGAACGACCTGGCCAAATCTGGCAGCAGCGACATGCTCGACCTGCTGAAGGGCTCAGTGCCTTCCTTTAATGTTCACGACCAGCCGATCAGCGACGCCGCTTCAATGATCCGCCCGGTAAATATGCGTGGTCTTTCATCGGACTCCACCCTGATTCTGGTGAATGGCAAGCGTCGTCACCGCGCGTCCGTGATTGCCTTCCAGGGCGGCGGTCTGAACGATGGTGCCCAGGGACCGGATATCTCGGTAATCCCCAGCATCGCGCTCAAGCAGGTCGAAGTGCTGCGTGACGGTGCGGCGGCCCAGTACGGCTCCGACGCCATCGCCGGGGTAATGAACTTTGTGCTGAAAGACGACGCCGAGGGCGGTTCCCTGGAAGTTAAATCCGGTGAATTTTTCGAGGGCGACGGCCAGACCACAACCATGTCGGGCAACTATGGCATGCCCATGACCGACTCCGGTTTCCTGAATTTAAGCTTCCAGCTGAAAAATGCCGACGACACCTCGCGCTCGGTGCAGCGCCCGGATGCGCAGGAAATGATCGACGCTGGCAATACCGCGATTGCCGATCCCGCGCAAATCTGGGGCTCGCCCAAGATCGAAGACGACCTGACCCTGTTCGGTAATTTCGGCATCGACCTGAAAGATGGCAGCGAAATTTACGCGTTCGCCAACTACTCCAACCGTATGGTCGACGGTGGTTTCTATTACCGTAACCCCAATGGTCGTGAAGGTGTTTACACCGACGGCGATGGCATTCGACTGGTCGGCGCACTGGACGGCAATGCGGCGAGCTGTGATGCCTACCGCACAACGCCGGTGGCGGATGGCTCCGATATGGTGAATTCAGGTCTGACGGCAGACGATAACTGCTTCGTCTTCAACAAAATGATTCCCGGTGGTTACACGCCGCGCTTTGTCGGCGATATCACCGACACTTCCATTACCGCGGGTCGTCGCGGTGAGCTGACCGACGGCTTCATGCAGGGCTGGAATTACGACGTCAGCGGTTCTGTGGGCCGCAACGAAGCGGAGTTCGGCCTGAACAACACCATCAATCCGTCGTTTGGCCCGGACAGCAAGCGCGACTTCAAAACCGGCGCTTACATCCAGCTGGAAAAGACCCTGAACCTGGACCTGCAAAAGCAGTTTGATTCCATGAGTCTGGCAATGGGTGCCGAGTGGCGCGAAGAGTCCTTCCAGATTATTGCCGGTGAAGGCATGTCCTGGCAGGTAGGCCCACTGGCCGAGCAGGGCTTCAATATCGGTTCGCACGGTTTTGCGGGCTTCTCCATTGATTCCGCCGGCACTGCAGAGCGTCGCAACTACGCGCTGTATATGGATGTGGAGAATCAGGTAACTGACGACCTGCTGCTGGGCGGCGCGCTGCGCTACGAGGATTTCGATACCTTCGGTGATACCGCCAACTACAAGCTGGTGTTCAACTGGCAGCTGACCGATAACATCGCTTGGCGCGGTTCGCACAGCACCGGTTTCCGTGCGCCGACCATGGGGCAGGCCTCTGTGGTCAACACCCAGACCTCCATCGTGGGCGGCCAGCTGACCCAGGCGCAAACCCTGCCGGCACCCAAGCTGGGTGAAGCGGAGTTGACGCCAGAGGAGTCGGTGAACTTCGCTACGGGTCTCGTTATGTCTGCAGGTCCGGTTGATCTGACCATCGATGCGTTCTACATCGAAGTGGAAGACCGTATTGCGCTGACCGATAACGCCGCACCCACCGACGCCCAGCGCGCGGCGATGGCGGCCGCCGGTGTGCCCAACCCGGAGCTGATCGGACAGATCAACTACTTCGCCAATGATTTCGATACCGAAACCACCGGTGTTGATGTGGTGGCCACCTATGGTGCAGACCTGTTTGGCGGTGCCACCGACTTCAGCATGGCGTACAACTGGACCAAGACCGAGGTAAAAGGTGGTGATGCCACCTGTGGCGGCTCGTTTGTGAATAACCAGGGTGAAATCTGTAAAGCGGTCCGTCTGGAGCGTGGTCTGCCAGAGCACCGCGCTTCCTTCACCATGGCGCAAAACTGGGACAAGCTCAGCGCCTTCGTGCGTGCGAACTTCTATGGTGAGTATGTCGGGGTGCACGCCGACTGGTTTGGCGAGCAGCTGGGTTCCGAGTTTACCCTGGACATGGAAGCTTCCTACCAGGCTACGGAATCCGTATTTCTGACTGCCGGTGCATCCAACCTGCTGGATGAGAAAGGCGGCAAGATCGACGGCTCCATCGTCGGAGCGCCGGATAACGTGCTGGGTGGTGTCTACTACGAAACCTCCCCGTACGGTATTGGCGGTGGCTTCTACTACCTGAAAGCAAGCTATGAGTTCTAATTCATTGCTCTGTTTTACAGGTTAAAAAAAAGCGCCCCTCGGGGCGCTTTTTTTGTTTTCCTGAAGAATTACTTCTTGGCGCGCTTGCGCATGTTTTCCTGCAGGATCTTCTTGCGGATGCGGATGCTCTCCGGCGTCACTTCCACCAGTTCGTCGTCTTCGATGAACTCCAGTGCCTGCTCCAGGGTGTGACGGATGGGCGGTGACAGGGTCAGCGCATCGTCGGTGCCGGAAGCGCGCACGTTGGTCAGCTGCTTGGCCTTGGTGGGGTTGACCACCAGGTCGTTGCCGCGGGAGTGAATGCCGATCACCTGGCCTTCATACACTTCTTCACCGTGGCCCAGGAACAGGCGGCCGCGATCCTGCAGCGCGAACAGGCCGTAGGCCAGGGTCTTGCCCTTGGTCATGGACACCAGTACGCCGTTGATACGCTTGGCCACATCACCCACCTTCACCGGACCGTAGTGGTCGAAGATGCTGGTCATGATGCCGGAGCCGCTGGTGATGGTCAGGAACTGGGAGCGGAAACCGATCATGCCGCGAGACGGCACGATAAAGGTCAGGCGCACACGGCCCTTGCCATCCGGTTCCATGTTGGTGAGGTCGGCCTTGCGCAGACCCAGCTCTTCCATGATCGGACCCTGGTGCTGCTCTTCAACGTCGATCACCACCTGCTCGTAAGGCTCGTGGATCTCGCCGTCGACTTCTTTCTGTACCACTTCCGGGCGGGATACACCCAGCTCGAAGCCTTCGCGACGCATGGATTCGATCAGTACCGACAGGTGCAGTTCACCCCGGCCGGATACCTTGAATTTGTCCGGGGAATCGCCCTGCTCCACACGCAGTGCCACGTTGTGGATCAGCTCCTGGTCCAGGCGGTCCTTGATATTGCGCGAGGTTACGTACTTGCCTTCTTTACCGGCGAACGGGGAGTCGTTAACCTGGAAGGTCATGCTCACGGTGGGCTCGTCTACCGACAGCGGCGGCAGCGCTTCCGGGTGCTCCGGGTTACACAGGGTATCGGAGATGTTCAGCTCGCCCACGCCGGTGATACATACGATATCGCCGGCGCTGGCCTGCTCCACTTCCACGCGCTCCAGGCCCAGGTAACCCATCACCTGCAGGACCTTGGCTTTGCGCTTGTTCTCGTCGCGGTCGAGGATCACAACCTGCTGGTTCGGCTTCAGGGTGCCGCGGGTAATACGGCCAACGCCGATCACGCCAACGTAGCTGTTGTAGTCCAGCGCGGAAACCTGCATCTGGAAAGGACCGTCGCGGTCAACTTCCGGCGGCTTGACCTTGTCGACGATCATCTGGAACAGCGGGGTCATGTCGTCGGCCATATCGGTTTCGTCGAGGCCGGCGATACCGTTCAGGGCGGAGGCGTAGATGACCGGGAAGTCCAGCTGCTCTTCGGTGGCGCCAAGGCTGTCGAACAGGTCGAATACCTGGTCCATTACCCAGTCAGGGCGCGCGCCCGGGCGGTCGATCTTGTTGATCACCACGATCGGGTTCAGGCCCTGCTCGAAGGCCTTGGAGGTTACAAAGCGGGTTTGCGGCATGGGGCCGTCAACCGCGTCCACCAGCAGCAGTACCGAGTCCACCATGGACAGTACGCGCTCTACCTCACCGCCGAAGTCGGCGTGCCCGGGGGTGTCCACGATGTTGATGCGGTAGTCATTCCAGCGGATCGCGGTGTTCTTGGCGAGGATGGTAATGCCGCGCTCTTTTTCCTGATCGTTGGAGTCCATCACGCGCTCGGAGTCGGCGCTGCGGCGGTCAAGGGTGCCGGACTGGGACAGCAGCTTGTCCACCAGGGTGGTTTTGCCGTGGTCAACGTGGGCGATGATCGCGATATTGCGAAGATTGTCTATCACTGGGGGCCTCTAACGGGTAAAGCGCGAAATCGTGTGTGTCGCGGGAATTCAATGCGGGCGGGGGCTGTGGGGTTGTTACAGCGGCGATCCGGCCAAGGGCGGCGATTATAGAGGCCCAAGGTGACAATTGGGAGAGATTTTGCACAAAAAAAAGACAGTGAGGAGTAGTTTTTCGTGGATATGACACCCCGGACGGTACGGGTGTCGAAATAGTGACCATCACGCCATGCGCAAAGATGTTCTCGACTTCACGGTCCGCCGAAAACCTTGTGCTGCGATCGGCGCGAAGGCTGGATTTCGCAACAAACTGTTACAGTCGCGTGCCCCTTACTGAAGTAATCGCGAGGTACAGTGCCATCTACCCGGAATTTACCGGTGAAGAGAATAAATAGTGGTTACCGCCGTCGAAGCGGTCCCGCCAATGAGGTAAATGGTGCAGACATGACTGATTCACAAGTAACAGAGCCGACTGCGCGGGCGCAGGATGATGCAGGGGCAATCGGCGCGGTGGCGCAAACCCAAGCGGCGGAGCCGACCGCCGGCGAGGCGCAAAAGGCAGAGCCGGAGCCGGTGAGAAAGTCCTGTTCTCCGGGCCTCGCGCAGTGGATGCATCAGCGACAGCTGTCCATAGCGTTTACCTCCTATCAGTCTGGCCGCGTCTATATGGTGGGTGCCGAGCCCGGTGGCAAACTGTCCTTCCACGAGCGTATCTTCCAGCGCGCCATGGGCATTGTGGGCAACCGCAAACGTATTTACATGGGCGGCCTCTACCAGGTGTGGCGCTTTGAGAACGTACTGCAGCCCGGACAGGTGGCAAACAATATTTTTGATGCCTGTTATGTACCGCGCAATGCCCAGTTCACCGGTGAGGTGGATATCCACGAGCTGGGTATCCAGAAAGACGGCAAGATCATTTTCGTCAACACCAAGTACAACTGCCTGGCGGAGCTGAGCCTGACCCACAGCTTCCGCGCCATCTGGAAGCCCGAATTTATCAGCAAGCTGGCGCCGGAAGATCGCTGCCACCTGAATGGCCTGGCGATGGTGGACGGTAAGCCGAAGTACGTTACCGCCGTGTGCAAGTCCGACACCATCGACGGCTGGCGCGAGCGCCGTGACACCGGCGGCGTGGTGATCGATGTCGAAACAAACGAAATTGTTTGCGAAGGCCTGTCTATGCCGCACTCCCCGCGCTGGGTCGACGGCAAGCTGTGGGTGCTGAACAGCGGTACCGGCTATCTGGGCACCGTGGACTTCGAAAGCAAAGCGTTCGTGCCGCACACCTTCTGCCCCGGCTTTATGCGCGGCCTCGCGATCCATGGTAACTACGCCATCGTTGGCCTGTCCAAGCCGCGCTACGAGCGTTTCGAAGGTCTGGAGTTGGACCAGAATCTGGCCGACAAAGATTCCGAAGCCTGGTGCGGGGTGCAGTTCATCAACCTGACCAACGGCAATGTGGAGCACTGGATCCGTCTTGATGGCCCGGTGAGCGAACTGTTCGATCTCACCGTGCTGCCGGGCGTGCGCTGCCCCATGGGGATTGGTCAGCAGAGCAAGGAAAACCTGAGCATGGTGACCTTCGAGGATGCCACCAGTGCCGGAAGTGCCAGTCCGGTCTGATCGCCATGATTGGAAATTACCACAAGGTCGCTGACTACAACGACTACGCGCTATTTGATGTCTATCGCAAGCTGGCGCCGGCCGACCTTACTGACGTGGTTGACTTCTGGCGGCGAAACGACGCCCTGCCCAAGGGGCTGTCGGAAGCCGAAGCGTTGGGTCGCGCCGCGCAAGTGGCGGTAGTGGTGGTCCGCGATGGTCGGATTGCAGCCCTTGCATCGGTGTACGTCGCGCGAGCGCCGCGCGATGGCCAGCCTTACTATTTCTATCGCAAGTTTGTCGAACCCGGGCATCGTATCTACCTGATGTGGCGGGAGATGCTGGCGCAGACTTACACGATACTGAAAGCGTGGAAGCCATTGCATCTGCCACGCAAACCTATGGGAATCATCGTGGTACCGGAAAATCGCAAGCTGACGCGCAAGAGCGTGTTGCGTGCCGGCAACAAGATCGGCTTTTACACCATTGGGTATCTTCCCAATGGCGACCCGGTTTACGGCCGGAAATTCGACGAATCGGTGACGGAAAACCTCGCCGCGCCGGAACCGGAGGCGCTGTAATGAAGCCTGTACCTGTAGAGCGACACCCCGCGGCGGAGGGCGCAACCCGCGGTCTCTGTAATGTCTGTTACGGTGAGGTCGACGCAGAGGTCACGGTGCGGGAAGACGGCGTCTACCTGCTCAAGGCGTGTCCCGAACACGGGCGCCAGGATATTCGTATCGAGACCGATGCGGATTTTTACCAACGCAGTTTGGTGACTGGTCCCGGCCGGGACTACTGGTACAGTGTAATCGGCACAACGGCACTCGAGGTGACCGAGCGTTGCAACGTATCTTGTCCCAGCTGCTATGCGTTGCCTGAAAACGGCGCTCAGGATCCGGAGATCGATGAGCTCGTTCAGATCGCGAAACAATCTACCGCAGAAAAAAGTAAAACGCTGATATTGATGGGCTCTGAGCCCACCATGCGGCGCGACTTGCCGGAATTGATCCAGACCTTGCAGCGGGAAACCGGAAAACCGGTTTCCATGTATACCAACGGTATACGGCTGGCGAGCGAAAAGTATTGCGATGAGGTCTTGCCCCATCTCTATTCCGTTGCCTTTTCACTGCATATGCGGGATTACCTGCCGCAGCCGGTACTGTTCGAGAAAAAGCTCAAAGCGCTTCAGAATGTGATTGCGCGCAAGGTCCCGATTAACCACATCAGTTTCTCCCTCCGCGACCTGGATGACCTGGATGAAGTCTGGGAGCACTGCGGTCAGTTCTGGGGCGTGCCACACCATTTCCGTATCCGCACGCCATCCCAGGTGGGGCGCTGTGATGATGAGCCCTTTTATCTCTCCGATCTGGTGAAGGCATTTGTGCGCAAGGCCAATGTCGAGGGCAAGAAGGTGGTCTGGTATCCCGCTGACAACAACCCGTATCACGTGATGGTGCGGGTGGAGCAGCAGTTCTTCCGCCTGATCCACTTCCCCGGTGTGGAAGAAGCAAACCTGAACCACCTGCAGTCTCCACCCTACGCGCTGTTTATGCCGGAGCTGGGTGAAACCAACCTGGTGCACCAGTTCATCATGCAGGAAAAGGATAAAAAGGCGCGTACGCCGATGCGAGCGGTGGAGCGGAGTGCGGCGCCGGAGGTGCGCACCGGCGTTGAGCTGATTGACACTGTCGCCGTCTGACCTCGCCTGTAACGCAGGCGGTGTCAGGGCCGGTTGGGCCAGCGCAGCGTCGCGCGGGTGCCGCCGAGGTGCGGGGACTGGTCCAGGCGCAGTTCGCCTTCGTGCCACATCATCACTTTCTTTACGATATACAGCCCGAGGCCGTACCCCTGCTCATCCGTGGCGGAGCGGGTGAAGGCGTCGGTCAGTTCCAGCGCATCACCGCCAAGCCCGGGGCCATTGTCCTCCACCGCAAGGCAGCAAAAACCTTTCTGTTCATCGAACTCGAACCGTATATCGACGCGGTCATGTGCGTATTTTGCCGCGTTCACCACAAGGTTCTGGATCGCAATGGTCAGTGAATCCGGTTCCAGCCAGGCCTGGTCATCGGGAAAGTAGTAACCGATTTCCAGCGCCAGGCGCTGGTTTTCCAGGTGCGAACCCAGCTCGGAGAAGAAGGGCTCAAGCGCAACGGTTTTCCGTGCAAGAAACTGCTCGTGCACCTCAACCTGGGCAAAGTTCAGGTATTTTTCTACCAGCTGTTCGATATCCCGCGTCGCGCGGTCGATGACCTGTACACTATCAGATTCGCTTTCCGAGTCGCCCGCAGACAGGGCCTGCTGGAACTTGATCCGCGCTAGCGGCATACGGATTTCGTGGGCGATGGTGCGGGCCAGGTCCTGGTTCATCTGGAAGTGGCCGGTAACGATATTCGCCATACGGCGGAAGGTCTCCGCCAGCGGAAATATGGGCGAGCGGCGGCTGAGCTGCTCGGGAATATGAAAAGGCTTTTTACTGAAACGGATGGCCTGCTTCTGCAGCCGATTGAGGTCGCTAAACATTGGCCAGATCAGCAACAGCAAAACCACCAGCATGGCGCCGATAAACAGCAGGCGCCACTGGGTAACACTGTGTGCCGGTTCGTGCGGGAAGGGCCCGATTTCCAGTACCGTGTTGCCGTTGCGATGGTAAAACAGGATTTTCCCGTCGCCGGCATCCAGCCCGACAACCTCGCCACCATTTAGCCGCTGGTGTAGGGCGCTGGAGAAATGGATCGCGTCCGCAGGGTAGCTTTGCGCCAGCGGTGCGTCGCCACGTTCCAGTGCTTCGGCCAACTGGGCGGCACTGATGGTGTATTCCTGAGGGGCGGCGGAGTAGAGGTTGTAGAGTGCCGCAACCGACGAGTAAACCACCACCAGGGCCAGCGCCAGAACGCTGACCAAACGCAACATTTGCAGACGCATCAGGAAGTACTGTGAACGGTAGTGAGGGAATAGCCCCGGCCGCGAATGGACTGTATGGCAACACCATGAGGGATTGCATCGAGTTTTTTTCGCAAGCGGCTTACGCGCATGTCGATCACACGATCCAGCCCGTCAAATTCCCGTCCGATAACGCGACGGAACAGGTATTCGCGACTCAACAGGCACACCGGTTGTTCAGCGAAGATCTGCAGCAGGTCGAACTCGTTGGTAGTGAGCGGCAAGGGCTGATCGTTTACCGTGGCTTGGCGGCTCACAAGGTCGACGCGCAGGGGGCCAAACTCAATACTGGAGCTGGCTGGCGCATGCCCTTTCGTAGCGCGCAGGTGCGTTTCAATTTTTGCCCACAACAGATGTGGATCGACGGGTTTTACCAGGTAGTCGTTGGCGCCGAGTCGTAAACCCGCAACCTGATCGTCGACGGAGCTGAGCGCGCTGAGGAAAATCAGTGGGCAGCTCAACTGACTGCGAAACTGTTCCAGCAGGCGAAAGCCGCTGGCATCCGGCAGCACCACATCCGCAATGATCAGGTCGTAATCCTTGTGATGGATCGCTTTCATGAAATCACTGCCGCTGGCTGCATAAGTCACTTCGCAGTGACGTTCAGTGAGAAATCGCACAATCAGCTCGGCCAGCTGAGTGTCGTCTTCAAGCAGTAATATCCGGTAAGTTTGTGGTTTGCTGTCGTTATCGGCCGCTGCGGCGCAGCTTGCGATGTTTTCTGCGTTATTCATCACAGGACTCATCACAGGAGCCCCCAGCCGTATCGGCGGCGATGGCGCTTGGGTTGATACTGGGCGACCTTGAGCACGGCGGCGGCAACGCTTTTGCCGCTTTCGTCTGCGGTCACCTGAAAGCGAATATCCTCGGGGCTATTGACGTAGACGTTGAGGTCTTCGCTGTCCCCAAAGAAGCAGCGCACCAGGCCGCGGCCGACAATCGACAGGCAGTAACGGGCTTCGTCGTCCGCATCGAAATTCAGCCTTACTAGCACTCTGCACTGGTCCTCACTTTCATCGAGTGCGCACATGCTGGGTGTAACCCGTAACTCTGCACCCGTTGTCAGGCCGGGCACCAGAGCAAGCAACAGCATCAGAACATTCAGCTTCATGGTCAGTGCCCACTGCCAAATGAGTACTGGAGGCCTGCAAACCAGCTGAGTGTGTGCGGATTCTCGATAAAACGCAGGTTTCTTCCCGCTTCATCGTAATCGTTATAGCGCGCCGCCAGGCGCAGCTCCAGGTGCTTGCCCAGAGGGTAGGAAAAGTGCAGCCGCGCGTAGGTATCGGTGGCGTCGGCTGCCGGATATCTTTGCGCGTAGCGGCTGTAGAAGACCCCCGCTTCCTCTTCGGTGAACTGGTAGTAGTAGCTCACCAGGTCCATGTCTTTCTGGACCGCGCCAACGCCAAAGCCTACAGCGCCGCCAAACAGTGGGTACTGCTTATCGAAGCTCAAATGGGTTTCGCTGCCGTGGTGCACGTTGCTCAGGTCGTGGAACCAGGAGAAGGAAACGTCCACCCAGTCCGAAACCAGAGTCACACTGGGGCCGCCGACGAGGGAGACTTTGCGTTCCACATCTGCGGGGTCTGCGGCTTGGAACTGGGTCAGCCAACTGGTAATCAGGCCATTGCTGGCGGCATTGTTCTTGTCCAGCTGAAAGAAGAGTCCATCTTCATTGGGGCGCGCCACCAGGTCCAGGTAAACGCGCTCGTTTTCCAGCAGGCTATAGCCAACAGTCAGGTTACTTACAAAGAAACGTTTTCCGTAGTAGCTGAAGGAAGGTAGTACATGGGTTTCGGCATCCTGCTTTCCGGCGATCGGGTTTTCCAGAAAACCGTAACCACCGGCCAGGCTGATCTTCCACTCATGTGTCGGCACAGCCGCCGGCTCGGCGGCCCGGGCTTGGGTAACACCCAAGGTAAGGGCACTGAGCAGAATCAGCGGGAGTAGTGTTGTACTTCTGATCATCTGTGGGCTGGGTCGGACGCTGTTATTGGTATCGTGCTGTTTGTATTTTGAACGTTTGTATCACAGCGTAACCAAGCGCTCCAGCGCCCTACTGTAATCCTTACAATGTGTTACAAAACCGTATTTTCCGGATTAATTTTCGCCATATTGTGCGTTTGTCGAACAAATTGCCTGTGTGAATTTCCAGACTTTTCAGTCAGGATTTGTCCGTCCTCCCCTTTCTAAAAAAGTTAATCGCACCACAGCCTGAAGCACCCGCCCCGTTCGGGGCGGGTGCTTTCGTTCGCGCACACGGCTGGTGCGCTTACAAACTGTTACGTGAAACTCTTGGAGTGCTTGATTCGCCCCGTGGTTTTATCGGTCGCTCAGAAACTTCCAATAACAGCGTCAAACGCAACCACTCACCTTGGGGGAGAGAATCCATGGCCGATAACAAAGGCTTTCCCAGCGCCCAGCGCCAGCTGACTTCAGCCGTTCGCAAGGCCCTGTTTACATCTGCGACCGTTGCCGCCATTGCGGCGGGTACGCCCGGTCATAACGCCTACGCCCAGCAGGCCGGCGCCTGCAACCCGATTTCTACTGAGTTCACCAGTGGCACTGTTCAGTGCAGCGGCGAGTTCGATGAGACCATCCACTACGAGGTGAAAGACTTTACCGTTGTGAACGGTATTGAGGTCCCGAACGACATCCAGGTGGTGGTTGCGGAAGGTAGCACCGTCAGCGGTATCTCGGTGACCGCTGTGGCAGCAGAACCTGCCAGTATTGCAGCCGAGGGCTCGGTGATCATTGAGAACCACGGTGATGTGACCCAGTCCGGTGACAGCGACATCGCCATCGACCCGTCGTTCGTCAAGACCTACTACGATCGCGCCCTGCGTTTCCCGGGTGAACAGCGTGCCGGCCTCAACTTCACCGGCATGGTGCAGCTGGATGAGAACCGTGCTCCGATTACCGGTTCCGAGCAGTCTTTTGGTACCGAGGGTGTCGACGCCGACGATATGGCCGAATACATGGCCGGCCTGGGTTACGATCTCTCCAACACTGATTTCGGTGTGGGCCGAGAAGACCAGCTTGACGTGATCGTGGCCGCCGAGGGCTCACTGGTGTTCGATGACGTGGCTGCGATCTCGGCCGAAACCGATGCTGGCTCCATTGCCATCGAGAATACTGGCGACCTGCGCCTGGGCAATGGCCTGTCAGTCGATTACTACACCTCCGTCACCACTTCTGACAGCGCGGGTAACCGCCATTGGGTGGATATCGATGGTGACGGCGAGGTCGACCTGCAGCTGTATTCCGATGCCGCCGAGGTATTCGTCAATGGCGATAAGCTGACCTCCCGCGCCTCCGTGGTGGGTATTGATGCGCAGAGTATCGCTGGCGATATCCAGATCGCGAACGATGGCAGCATCAATGCCGGTGACGTTGCCTACGGCATCCGCAGCCACACCGACTCCGGTGACATCACCATTAATAACACTGGTGATATCGACCTGGGTGCTGACTCTGTGGGTATTGCTGCCAGCACTGCCGCCAACGCCGAGTTGGCGATGCAGTACGGCTACTCCGTCGACAACGGCGTAAGCTTTGATTCGGGTAACGCCTCTGCGTTCAAGTACAAAGCCCCTTCCTATACCCACACTAGTACCGAATATGTAGGCAAGATCTACAACGCCGACGGCGTTGACAGCATCATCCAGATTGCGAACTCTGGCAGTATTACTGTGGGCGCTGGCGGTACCGGCATCCGGGCCGCCAACCCCTCCGGTGACGAGATCATCATCGAAAATAGCGGTGACATCATTGTTGCTGCCGGCGCGGGCGGCGCGGGCATCCACGCTGATGCCACTGCCGGTTTCGAGAGTCAGTACACCGTTGACTATGCCCAGACCCCGGGCTGCGGTGGCTTTTTCCGCCCCTGTGAGCCGCTCCCCTACGAAACCTATGTTGTACCGGGTGAGGGTGTTGAGGCTGGCGATAGCTGGTATACCCATGACTTGAATGGTGATGGCGTGGACACGCCCACCAAGCATTACTACGCCCAGGATGTGAAAGAGGGGCGCGGCTACGTGGCCGACGTGGGCAATATCACCATCGTTAACAGCGGCACCATCGACATTTCTGCGGCCAGCGATGCCTCCGGTATTCACGCGGCCACCCTGGGCAGCACTGCAATCGAGAACAGCGGCCAGATCCTGGTGGGCAGCGACAGCACTGGCATCTCCTCCGCCGGCGCGGGTGAAACGCTGGTGCTGAACAGCGGCGATATCGCGCTGCATGGTTCCGGCAGTGACGCCATCAATGTTAATGCCCTGATTCGCCACCGCCTGCTGGGCAATGACAGCATCACCCCCGAGGAGATCTACGGTGGCTTCAGCAATGAGGAAGTCAATGCTGCCTATGCCGGCTTTGGCGGCCCGGTCACTGTCTACAACACGGGCAGCATTAGCGGTGACCAGTTGTTGTCCGAGGTGATCGAGACCAACGAGGATGGGGCATTCACTTCCAATCCCAACCTGGCACGCAGCACCGGCATCAACGTTTCGGCCACTGGCAGCAACCTGAAGGGTACTGATGTGCCTTTGGCCATGTACGGCGCCGAGACCATTGACGCACGCAATAAGCAGACCAGTGGTTCGATTTCATTCCGCGAGGAAATTGAATTCTTCGATACCAAGGTCGTCAACACCGGTGATATCGCCCTGGGCGACCTGTCCGAAGGCATCCGTGTCTCGGCCACCTATGGTGATGTGACCGTGATCAACAGCGGCTCCGTTTCCGTGGGTAATGGTTTTATCGGCGAGAGCGCTGGTAACTACTCACCCTTCCGCACGCATTCCCGCGCTATTGCCGCTGATCCGGGTGGCACCAGCTGGGCCAACAATACCGTCATCAATACCGCGGATGGCGTGGTCACCGCTGGTGATATCGGCCAAGGCCTGGTGGCGGACTCTGTCCATGGGGAATCCCTGGTGCTGAATAACGGCACTGTAACCGTGGGCAGCGGTGCGACGATTGAGGCCGGTGAGACCCGTGAAACCGACTGGACTGTAAACGCCACCGGCATCCATTCAAGCACGGTACTGGGGTTAGACGCATACGCCGGAGCCGTGAACAACGGTACCGTGACTACGGGTGACAAGTCCTTTGGTATGCTGGTGAGCAATGCCACCAGCCCGGCCTTCTTCACCGAGGTTTTTGACCACAACTACACTGCCCTGGCGGTGAATACCGGCAGTATCACCAGCGGTGATAACAGTGCCGGTATTGCCATTGCCGGCGCCTCCAACTTCGCACAGAACACTGGCGACATCACTATCGGTAGCGGTCCGCTATACAGTCTCTCCGATACCTCCGGTTCTGCGGCGATGATGAACCTTGGTAGTGTTGATACAAGCCTTTACTCCGTACTGGTGAACGATGGCAGCATCACCACCGGCGACATGACTTCCGGTATCGATGCCACCGGTTTTGTGCTGTCTGTGGCCGCGCAGGGTGAAAACGGTCAGATGGTGACCGGGGATGACACCTACGGTATGCGCTCCATTGGCTACATCCAAGGCATCACCCAGAACGCCGGCACTATTCAGACTGGCGACAACAGCACCGGCATGCGCACGTATGCGATCTATGCCCAGAGCATCAATTCCGGTGACATCAATGTGGGCAACGATTCCACCGGTATCAGCGTTGTGGGTGCCGCCACTTATGTGCGCAACAGCGGTGACATCCACACCGGCGCCAACAGCACCGGAATCGATGTTTTCTCGGGGGGTGCCCCGACGGTGGTCGTCAACACTGGCAGCATCACTACCGGCACCAACGGAGTAGCGCTGGAAGTGTTTGGCCAGGATTACCTGAATCTGCAAACTGGCCAGGTGGTTCCGAACCTGATCTTCAACGCCGGTAACATCACCGGCTCCATCATCACTGGTGACAGCGACGATATTCTGCGCAATGGCTTCCGCTATGACAGCAGCGGCATCATCGCCGGTGTTGGCAAGATCACCCTGAGCGATGCGACCATCGACATGGGTGCCGGCCGTAACACCTTCATCAACGAAGCGGGTGATATCGTCTTCTCCGGCGACAGTGCGATCGAGCTGGGTGCGCAGGGTGCCATGGTCAATTATTCCGGCGGCGCCAACTACGTCACCATCTCCAGCCTGGATAACCAGGTGGGCGATAGCCTGACCATCAACGGCGATGTGACCTTCGCCAATTTCCAGAGCACAGGTGCGTTGTTGCTGGTGGACGTCAGCTCTACGGTCAGCGACAGCATCACCATCAATGGTGACCTGAGCGCGGTGGATGTGGTGAACCAGGCGGGTGACACCCAGACCAGCGGTCTGCGTGTTGCGATGAACGTGACCGACCAGAGCAAGGGTGCGCAGACCACCGATGCGATCCTCACCGTGAACGGCAACCAGGATGTGGACAGCGTATCCCTGGCCGCACTGGGCGGTGACTTTGCCGATACCATCCTCGAAGCAAAAATGCAGCAGGACGGTAACGGCAACTGGGTAATCGCCTACACCGCCGGTCTGTCCGACCTCGGTACGGCTGCAAGCTCTGTTTCACATCTGGCCGAGAGCTTCTGGGCCCGCTCCGCGTCCGTGTTCCTGGACAGTGAGCGCGGTGCCAACCGCGGTGAAAGCAGTCGCGTGGAAGGTTTGCAGGTCTGGTCCAGTGTTTTTCACAGTGATAGCGACATCGAAAGCAAGGGCGAAATCGCTGCTCAGGACCTGAGCTTTACCCAGCTACTGAGCAGCCAGATGGCCGGCGCCACTTACTCCACCAAACTGGGCAGCACCTGGTTGTCTATCAGCCCGATGGTGGGTAAAGGCTACGCAGACGGCAATCAGTTGGCGCAGCAGTCGAGTGCTTCCCTGGATACCGAAACCTTCGCACTGAATGGCTCTCTGAGCATGGGTGACTTCTACGCGAGCGCCATGGTTCAGCAGGTGGACTTCGATGCACGCGTCCGGGCCTACGACTCCGCCGCGATGACCTCCGGTAAGGCAAAAGGTTATAGCCTCGAAGGTGGCTGGACCTACCTGATGGACTCCGGTGTCGCTATGACCTCGTTTGCCCAGTGGAGCGATGTGAAGTCTGAAATCGATGGCTTCACCTCTTCCGACGGCAACTTTGACTATGCCTACAACCTTGGCAGCACAGAGACGACCCGTCTTGGCCTGAGCATGCGCAAGTCCTTCAAGCTAAGTGAAGGTTTTGCCATGCCTTACGCCACCTTCAGCATTGCCGACAGCAATAACCACAGTGTGCACGACCTGCACGCCAATGGTGTTGTGTTCAACAGCGATGTGTCCGGCACCGGCTTCAATATCGACTTCGGTGTGGACGGTAAGTACAAGCTGTGGTCCATCAAGAGTGGACTTGGCGTGCACAGCGGTGACACCGACAAAAACGGCTTGAGCGGGCACTTTGCCATCTCTCGCAGCCTGTAATCCCACAGCTAATCGTTGCACTACGGGGGGCGCCGGGCGCCCCCGTATCCGGTAAGTCAAAGAATTCGCATGGGCTAGCGCCCACAGGAATTGAATATGTTTGAGAAAAAGAGACTCTCGCTTTGCGTAGCGGCGGTGCTCGGGCTGGCGGTCGCCATGCCGCTGCACGCCCAAGAGGCTGCTGCCGACCAGCAGAAAGCCGAAAGCGGAAAAGAAGAGAAAAAAGAGCAGCGCTCCGGCAAGGTACAGAATGCGGAAGAGGGCCTGATCGTACGCGGTTCTGAGGCAATCGAAACCGTGGTGGTCACGGGCTCGTTGATCCCGCGCAGCACCTTCGACGGTCCCGATCCCATGACCGTGATCGACGAAGAGGATATGAAAAAGCGCGGCCTGACGACCGTTGCTGAGGTCATTGATTCGATGGCGGCTAACAACGGCTATACCGAAGGTAGCTCCGGCAACCTGCTTTCCGGCTTCACCGTTGGCGCCAGCGAAGCGAACCTGCGCGGCCTCGGTTCCGGTCGCACTCTGGTGCTGGTCAATGGCCGGCGCATCGCGGATTACCCGCTGCCATTTGGTGGCGAGCAGAACGGCGCGGATCTGGGGACCATTCCGGGTACGGCCATGTCCCGTGTGGAAGTGCTCACCGGTAGCGCGTCTGCAATCTACGGCTCCGACGCTGTGGGTGGTGTAATCAATGTCATCACCAAGCGCGATATGGAGCAGACTCTGGTCACTGCCAATGTCGGCGCGTTTGAAGATGGCTACGGCTTTAACAAGGATCTCTCGTTCGTTACCGGTAAGGCCTTCGAGCGCGGCTCTGTTACCGTCAGTCTGGAGCAGCGTACCGCCAACGCCATTTCTGCCGACGAGGTGGAATATCTGGATGACCGTCGTTTCCAGGTTACCGGTATCGGTGCCAATATTCAGGATTTCGAGAACGGTTACACCGGTGCAGTTTCCCCCCTGGGCTACAGCTGTGAAGAAAACGGCCTGATCACCACCGAGACTTTCAGCGAAGATGGTGCCACCCGTTGTAACTTCGATGCCTCCCGCGGTATTGCCATGAGTTCGGATCTGGATCGGACCTCGGCATTTGTCGATGGTCGCTATCAGTTCACCGACAACATCCAGGGCTTCGCTACTGTCCTGATGTCCAAGCAGGATGTCGGTAGCTCGGTGAGCGCGTCAAACTGGAGCGGTCGTGTGATCAACGCCGACTTTACCAAGGCCGTCGATATCGGCCGCTCCTTTTCCCATGACCTGGGTTACACCACCTCGTCCTACGACCAGGAAATGTGGACCCTGATGATGGGCCTGGAAGGTGAGGTAGAACTGGGGGATAACACTTGGAGCTGGGACGTCGGTTATTCCAAGGCCCGCTACAACATGACTCAGCAATACGGTGCCATCCGCGAGGAAGTACTGCGCGAATGGTTTATGGACGGTGCCAGCGAAGTCAACGAGCTGGCACCGAATATCTACCAGGTCGACAACAGCTTCTTTGAGAGTCAACTGGTCGACAACATTTTCCGCGATGCCTCTGTGGATCGCGATGCGCTGATGGGCAAGGCGACCACCTTTGCCAGCTCCAGTGCGGACTCCATCAGCTTCAAGGTGGTAGGCGAGCTGAGCGATTTCGGTGTGCTGTACAACCCGGTGACCATGGCAATCGTCACTGACTGGGCGAGCCAGTCTACCGCGATCAACCCGGACGAACGCTCACTGAACCTGGATGGCAACGGCTGGCTCAACGTCGGTGCCATTGAGGCGGGCGGCAGCCGCGACCGCAGCGCGATCGGGGCCGAGTTCCTGATCCCGGTGGTGGAAGATCTGGAGCTGACCTTTGCCACGCGTATGGATCGTTACGACGACTCCACCGCGATTGGCGGCCGCAACACCTCCTCGCTGAAGTTTCTATACAGCCCGTTCGACACGCTGAAGTTCCGCGGCAGCTACGCGCAGACCTTCCGCGCACCGGATATGTTCAATATCTACGGTGAGTCCACTGGCTATCAGGTAGTGACCGATTTACTTGGCGGCGACTGTTTTGACGGTGAGAACTTCACCGGTGCCTGCCCGTCGTACAACGTGGTCTCTACCCGCCGCGGCCGCGACGACCTGGAAGAGGAAAGCGGTAAGGATATGGGGCTGGGTCTGATCTTCACCCCGACCAACAACGTCAACGTGGCGCTGGACTGGTACAAGGTTCGCCTGAACGATCTGGTAGTGACCGAGAGCGCCTTTGGCCTGATGGAAACCGAGTGGCGCTGTGCTTCTGGCACGCTGCAGGACAGTAGCCGCCTGTGTGAGGACGTCAGCAACCGTGTGGTTCGCGATGCGACCGGACGTGTAGAGAGCATCATTATCGAGCCGCAAAACAATGCCTACACCGAGCTGCAGGGGTTGGATGCCACCGTCAATGCAACGTTCGATTCGGTACAGTACGGCAATTTTGGTGTGCAGTTGAAGTACGTTAATACCCTGTCCTATGACTGGCTGCAGTTCGAAGGCGATGCGCCGATCGACATGAGCAGTGGCCTGCCGGGTCAGTCGGTGCCCTCCACCCGCACCAATATGACGTTCAGCTGGAGTAACCCGCTGACCGCATTTGAAACGGTGGGCGCGGCACTGTTCATCCAGCGCCAGGGACGCGTGAACAACTTCACCGGTACCAACGCAATGGAGCCTCATTACACGGCGAACCTGAGTGCGTTCTACCAGGCGAGTGCGCGTCTGAACATGGGCCTGACGGTACAGAACCTGACCAAGGCTATGCCTACCACAGACAGCAGCAGCCCGCGCTGGCCGTACTACTGGAGTCACCTGCAGAGCCCGCTGGGACGCAGCGTGAACGTTTCTTTCAGTTACTTCCTGAGTAACTGAGTTCCTGTTGAGGTGTCGGCCGGTGTCCGGCAATTTAGTTTGTCAGGCGCCGGCCACAGGAGTTAAGCGATGAAAATACGAAAAATAGCAGCCGCCGCACTGGTTTTTGGTGCGGTCGTCTTTACCGGCCTTCAAGGGGCGCAGGCAAAGGAAGATAAAAATAGCGAGGGCGTCGGCAGCTACGCCGCAAGCCTGGGTGAAATGCCGGTGCCCATGGAAGACCTGTTCCTCCCGGTAGCGTATACCAATGTTCGCATCTCCCCCGACGGCCGACACTTTGCCGCTGGCAAAGTGCGTGAAGACGGCCTGACCGACGGGGTGATTATTGATCGCCGCACCATGAACATTAAATCCACTCTGCAGATGGATGGTTCGGTGGGCGTTACTAATATTCAGTGGGCGAACAAAGAGCGCGTTCTGTTCAGCTTTAGCAGGAAATCTGCCACTTCCGAAGGTGCCGGTTCGTCTTCCATCGCTGCGATGAACGTAGATGGCTCGCGCAAGGGAGTCATCTGGAGTGGAACCAATGATTACGGCGGTAACGAGCACGCCTCCCTGGCGGGTAAAATAGACAACGACCACTATCGGGTTGTGGTCTATCCATCCGGTTCCGGGCTCAATTTTCCGCTGCAGTATATCTACAAGCTGAATATCTACACTGGTAAGAACTCGCGCATCGCGCGTTCCCCGATCCGCCTGGCAAAACCGATCTTCAACAAAGATGGCGATATTACCCACTGGGTGGGTCGTCTGCCGGACAGCTTCGATCACACGGTCGTTGCCACCCGGAGAGACAGTGGTGATTGGGAAGAAAAAGTATTTCACAACGCCAAGGGTGTGTTTGCGCCCGTGGCCTGGACCCGCGAAGACGACTGGATGTGGTACACAGATAGCGTCGAAGCGCCTACAAAAGGTCTATACAGGGTAAACGTGAAAACCGGTGCGAAAAAACTGGTTTACCGCCATCCTAAAGTGGATTACGACAAAACCTTCAGTGATGACAACGGCAACCCATGGGGCGCGCTGATTCATTACGATTATCCTCAG
The DNA here is from genome assembly GCF_001639145.1 of Microbulbifer sp. Q7. Classification (NCBI taxonomy): domain Bacteria; kingdom Pseudomonadati; phylum Pseudomonadota; class Gammaproteobacteria; order Cellvibrionales; family Microbulbiferaceae; genus Microbulbifer; species Microbulbifer sp. Q7. Next base: position 673,523 of record NZ_LROY01000001.1, read on the forward strand.
GTCGTGTATATCGACGAGGACAATCACTACGCCAAGACCCATAAGCGCCTGCAGGGAACCTTCCCCAACAAGGTGATTCAGATTCTGAACCGCACCAGTGACGGCAATGAATGGGTAGTGCATGTGGGCGATGACCGCCACCCCGGTAGCTACTACGTGTACAACCAGTTTGACGGTGCACTTAAATTCCTTGCCAATCAGGCGGAGTGGATTGACCCCACTAAAATTCCGGCGACGCACCCGGTGCGCTTCAACGCCCGTGACGGACTGGAAATCAATGGCTACATTACTTTGCCTGTGAACAAAGAGGCGAAGAAGCTGCCACTGATCATCCTGCCCCATGGTGGCCCACACGGTCCGCGCGACTACTGGGGCTACAACAAGGAACGCGTGGTGTTCGCCAATGCTGGTTACGCGGTGATGCACGTGAACTACCGTGGCTCTGGTGGCTACGGGCGCGAGTTCCTGTTCGGTGGCTATGGCAAATGGGGCCGCGAGATGCAGGACGACCTGACCGATGCGACCTACTGGGCGATTCAGGCCGGTATCGCCGATCCGGAACGCATATGTATCTACGGCGCTTCCTACGGTGGCTACGCGGCGATGATGGGTATTACCAAGGAGCCCGACCTGTACAAGTGTGGTATCGGCTACGTCGGTGTGTACGACCTGAACGTCTTTATGACCGAGGGTGATATCCCCTTGCGCAAGGCTGGCCGCAACTACCTGAAAGCCGCTGTCGGCACTGATGCCGAAGAGCGCGCACGTCGTTCGCCCGCGGCCAATGCCGATCGTATTGAAGCGCCGGTGTTTCTGATTCAGGGCCAGCGTGATGTGCGTGTGCACTGGGCCCATTTCGACGCGATGCGCGATGCGCTGGTAGAGCAGGAGCATGCACTGGAAACCCTGGTGGCGCCCCGTGCCGGCCACGGTGCCCGAGAGCAGGATAGCCAGAAGGAAATCTATTGCCGCATGATCGACTTCTTCGATCGCCATATTGGCGATGGCAAGCCTACCGACCCGCCGGCGAGCGACTGTGTGCCTACGGGTGCTCTGGGCCTTGAATACAAATACTACGAGGGGGTGAAGCGTGGTTAAGACCCTGATAGCCGCCGCTTCCCTGCTTGCCGTCAGCCAGGCGTTCAGCCTGGACTGGCAGCGTCCGGACTGTTCCGCGTTCGATAGTTTCAGGGAGTGCCGCAATGCGGAGCGCAATGACTACCGCCGTCAGAAGCAGCAGGAGTTGCGCGATAAAGGGCTGTCCTTTTGGTACTTCGAACGTCCGGATTTCAGCGACAACCAAGTGGTGGAAAAGGCGCTGGAAGACAAGGTAGAGGGTGTGCTGTTTTTCTCATTCACCGTCGAGCGTGACGGCAGTGTCTCCGCTGTGGCGCTCAGGGATCAGAGCAGTGAAGAAGTGCAGGTCTATGCGGCGCCGATCCTGGCCGCGATGAAAAACTGGCAGTTTGTGCCTTCGGAAACGTCCTGGCCGGATCAGGAGTGGCGCTACCAGTTTTTCTTCGAATCCGAAAACTGTGAAGAAGGCTCGAGGGAAAGCGACTGCGATGCAGATTCTGCTTTCAACAACTGAACACTAAAAACTCTCTTGGTCGAGATATAACGGCGGCCGCAGCTGCCGGACCCCCAGTTTTGCCCGGGCACTCGCTCGGGCTTTTTTGTGCGCGCACGCGGCTTGATCGCGGACGAAGAGCTCTGGCGTCCGGGCGCAAGGGGTATCGGGGATATAAAAATAGAAAGATAAGAGATGGTGCCCAGGAGAAGACTTGAACTTCCACGACCGTAAGGTCACTAGCACCTGAAGCTAGCGCGTCTACCAATTCCGCCACCTGGGCATCAACAGCGTGTGCCGCTGAGGCTGCGCACTATAGCGATTTTCTTGCGCGAGTCAATTGTCTGTTGTGACCCGACAGTGAGTTCCGGATCGCAGAAAGAATTGGCAGGTCGTACCGGACAAGTTTTGTAGTTTTTTTACATAAAATGCGGCCGAGGCATCTCAAAGGCGTGAGAAATATGTAAAAATAACGGGAAAATTTATTCCGGCCAGGGGGAGATATTCCATGGATCAAGACCAAAATGCGCCCTTGAGGGAAGATGTTCGTCTATTGGGCGAGGAGCTGGGAGCGGTATTGCGCTCGCAGGCGGGTGACTCCCTGTACGAAACGGTGGAGACCATCCGCCAGGTGGCGGTGGAGAGTCGCAGCCACGGGGAAATGCCTGTAGGAAAATTACGGGAATTGCTGGATCCGCTGGATGACGAGACCCTGCTGGAAGTCGCCCGGGCCTTCAGCCAGTTCCTCAATCTGGCCAACCTCGCCGAACAGCGCCACCGCGAGCGCCTGCGCCGCCGGCATGAGCGTTTCCCCGGAGACCCCGACACCGACCGCGGTCTGCGCCAGGTACTGGCTGAGCTGAAGAAAGCAAATCTGGACCAGTCGCAGGTACTGGATGTGCTTTCCAATCTCTCTGTCGAGCTGGTGCTGACCGCCCACCCCACCGAGGTGACTCGCCGCACCCTGATCCGCAAATACGACCAGATTGCCGACCGGCTGGCGGAGCTGGACAGGCCCGACGCCACCCCGGAGGAGCGCGACAACCTGCGTCGCCTGTTGCGCGAGCAGATTCTCTCCGCCTGGAGCACCGACGAAATCCGCCGCGAGCGTCCCACCCCTGTGGATGAAGCCAAGTGGGGCTTTGCCACCATTGAGCAATCGCTGTGGCAGGCGGTACCCCAGGGAATGCGGGATATCGAGGAGGAGCTTGCGCTGGCTGGTCTGGACCCGCTGCCCTCCGACTGGGTGCCGATCCGGTTTGCCTCCTGGATGGGGGGTGACCGCGATGGCAACCCCAATGTCACCGCCGGGGTAACCCGACAGGTGCTGACTCTGGCGCGCTGGATGGCCGCCGACCTGTATCTGCGGGATGTGGAAAACCTACTGGCAGACCTGTCCATACATCGCGCCAACGACGAGTTGCTGGCCCGCACCGGCCCCAGCCCCGAGCCCTACCGGGTGCTGTTGCGCGCGGTGCGTGATCGTCTGCGCCTCACCCGCGAGGTGATGGAGGCGAGGGTCAATGGCACTGCAGAACCTGAGGGCGAAATCTATGCCAGCGGTAGCCAGCTGTATGACGAGTTGAGCTTGATCGACCGCTCCCTGCGTGAGGTCGGCCTCGCCGCCATTGCCGACGGCCAGCTGAAAGACACCCTGCGCCGTTTGAACTGTTTTGGCATCACCCTGCTGCGCCTGGATATCCGTCAGGAGTCTACCCGCCATACGGATGCCATCGATGCCATCACCCGCTTCCTCGACCTGGGCAGCTACGCCAGCTGGGGTGAAAAGGTGAAGCAGAAGTTTCTGCTGAGCGAACTGGAAAGCCGTCGCCCGCTGGTGAATGGCGCCTTTTTCGAAAGCGAGTTCTGTACCGATGAGGTGCGCGAGGTGCTCGATACCTGCAGGGTGATCGCCGAGCAGGGCCCGGAGGGGCTGGGTGCCTATGTGATTTCCATGGCGAAAACCTCATCCGATGTACTCGCGGTCATGCTGCTGCAGAAAATAGGTGGGGTAAAAGCACCAATGCGGGTGGTGCCCCTGTTTGAAACGCTGGATGACCTCAACAACGCCTTCGCCACCATGAGTGCACTGTTGGAGATCCCGTTCTACCGCGAGCGGGTCAAGGGTGGTCAGGAAGTCATGATTGGCTACTCCGACTCCGCCAAGGATGCCGGCTTCCTCGGTGCCGCCTGGGCCCAGTTCCGCGCCCAGGAAGCGCTCACCGGAATCTTCCGCGAGCATGGCATACCGCTCACCCTGTTCCACGGGCGCGGCGGTTCTATTTCCCGCGGCGGCTCCCCCACCCGCATGGCGCTGCTGTCCCAGCCTCCGGGGTCCGTGGCCGGCCGTATCCGCGTCACTGAGCAGGGGGAAATGATCCGGGTGAAATACGGGCGCCCATCCGTGGCCGCCTACAATCTGGAGCAATATATTGCGGCGACCCTGGAGGCCACCCTGTTGCCGCCGGCAGAGCCGCGCCCGGAATGGCGCGCGGAAATGGATCGCCTGACCCAGGCTTCCGTGGGCGCCTACCGGGAGGTGGTGCAGGATGACCCGGCTTTGGTTTCTTATTTGCGCACGGTTACCCCGGAAACCGAGCTGAGCCGCCTCGCCCTCGGCAGCCGGCCCGCGCGCCGCAAGCCCGGTGGTGGTGTGGAAACCCTGCGGGCGATTCCGTGGGTATTTGCCTGGACGCAGATGCGCCTGATGCTGCCCGCGTGGCTGGGGACCGGCGCGGCCCTGGAAACCGGCCTGGAAAAAGCGCCGCAGACCCTGCGCGCCATGAGTGACCAGTGGCCGTTCTTCCAGACCGTGGTGGATATGCTGGAGATGGTGCTGGCCAAATCCGACACGCGCGTGGCGCTCTGGTATGAGGAACGCCTGACGGATGATGCCGAGCTGCAGCGCCTGGGGGTGGAATTGCGCAGCCGCCTGGCGCGTACCGTTGCCGCGCTGAGCGAGCTCACCGGACGCGACAGCCTGCTGGACAACAACCCGGTCATGCGCTGGTCCATTCGCGTGCGCGACCCTTATACGGATCCGTTGCACCTGTTGCAGGCGGAATTGATGGCGCGCCTGCGTACCCGCGAGGACGATCCGGTGCTCGAGAGCGCCCTGATGGTCACCATTGCCGGTATCGCCGCGGGAATGCGCAATACCGGGTGAGTAGATTGGGCCGGGTTGGGACTCGGCCCGGTACCATTCCGAAACAAAAAAGCCCGGCGACTCGCTCGGGCTTTTTTGTTTCTCGGGCGTCGGAAGCGAAGGCTTACTCAGCTCTCCAGGCGCTTCAATGCGCAAATCTTGTTGCCTGCAGGATCGCGTAAATACGCCAGGTACAACTTCATACCGCCTCCTTCGCGCACCCCGGGCGGGTCTTCACACGCGGTCCCGCCGTTGGCAAGACCCGCGGCGTGCCATTGATCCGCTTGCTCCGGACTTTTCACCGCGAACCCGATAGTGCTGCCGTTACCGCCACTTGCCGGCTCTCCATTAATAGGCTTGGAAAGCGCAAACACGCCGGTATCGGTAAAATAAAAACAGCGCCCTTTCTCATCGATTACACCGGGCTTGTAGCCAAGCGCTCCGAGAATGGCATCGTAGAACGCCTTGGATTCCTGAATATCGTTTGCGCCGAGCATGATGTGACTGAACATCGTCATTCCTTTTGGCTGAAAGATTGTGCCGTTGAGCTTAGTGGAAACCCGGGAAGAGGAAAACCGCAATCTGGCATCAACGGAAAATCGCCCAGTGAAGCCATACGAGGCACCGCGAGTGAAATGAGCCCGGTTACTGCCTGATGATTTCGCGCGACAGAATCTTCGCTGCTGCCAGGGATGGATGGTCATCATCGTAGTACAGTGGCTCGCTGTCCTTGACCGCGTAGCAGAAAGTGCTGTCACAAAATAATTTCTCGGGCTCGATAAAATGCACGTTCTCCGGATACTCAGTGGTATCAAAATGACGCAATATCCAGCTGTTTCTACTCCGATAATAATCCACGGTGATGCCTGGAATCTCAGAAAGTGACCTGTCGTCGTCCATCGCCTTATTGATCAAACTTTGGATGCTAGTGCCGAGCTCTGGCATGGGATAGACGACGAACACATTTTCCTTGTTGCTGGCCAGGGTGCGAATAATCTTTTCCAGGGACTCGGTCATGGCGGTGACCGCAGGTGAGACGGGTTGCGGCGGGAGGTCCGGATAGGCATCGACATTGTCCCCCCAAAAGGCAAAAGACCAGCGATGCCCGACGACCACATTTTCTATACTCGGGTGCTCAACGATATATTGCAGCGAAGCGTCGTACCACTCGGCGCACTCACTGACGACATTCCTGAGCTGAAACGACGGCGGACAACCAGAGAAACTAAAGTGCTTCAGCCCTTCTCCCTTGTCTTGCAATCGCTTTGCGAGCTCGTGCGCGAGTTCAATGGTATGGCTATCACCCAGGGTCGCCCACCGGATGTTTTCTACAAAATACTCACAAGAATCCTCTGGTGGGCGGTATTCCGAAATATGGCATTGTGAGCGGTGTGGACTGGTCAGGCCCGCCTGCTTGTGCAAATCCATGAATGTCTGCGGGAAGCGAGTCTCTACGCCACCAGTGCTGAAAACCGCAAGCGCAAAACAGCCAGACGCTAACAAGATCAGTGTCGGCCTGGACACGGCTGCCTTGTGTAATTGCTGATAGCTGGGGAGCCGTATCGTCTCCACGTATCGATAGCTAAGCCAGCCCAGTAATAGCGTTAGAGCGAAACCCGGGACCCACCAGTGCGCCACGGTGAGGTGCAGCCCCAGAACAGCAACAGGCCAATGCCAAAGATAAACCGAGTAGGACCGCTTGCCGATAAACTGCAATGCGACGTTGTTGGTAAACAGGCTGTCTTGCCGGTTGGCCAGTATGAGCAAATACGCTCCCAGCGCGGGAGCTGCGGCATGGTAGCCTGGCCACGGAATGTCGCTATCCACCAGAAGGTACGTTAGTGCGATGAGCGCAAGCCCGGCTGCCTCCAGAGAGCGCCGAAAAAGCAGTGAAAAATTGGCCGGGAACGCATAGGCAAGGCCGCCAAGCATCAGTTCCCATGCTCTGGTGGGCAGGAGAAAATAGGTCGCATCTGGCCAGCTGAACGTGGCAACGCAGCCGGAGACGAATGCAGCTAATGTGCAGAATAGTAGCGCCCACCTGATTTTCGACAGAGATAGAAAGCTGCCTAACCCCGCGAGTATTAACGGATACAGAATATAGAACTGCCATTCAACGGACAGTGACCAGGTATGCAGCAACCATTTTTTATGCGAGGCCGCTTCAAAATATCCAGACTCGCCCCAGTATAAAATATTCGAAAAGAATCCCAGGCTGGCTATTGCATGTTTAGCGAGCGTCTCAAACTCGGGGGGGTACAGGTACCAGTACCCCAAAGAAAGCATGATAATGCAAAGTATAGCAAGTGGCGGGATTATCCTATTGGCGCGTGCGACATAAAATCCGATGATATTGAAAGTGCGATTCTCGATGCCGGAAAGGATGATTCCAGTCATTAGAAAGCCAGAGATTACAAAGAACACGTCAACGCCAGCGAATCCGCCGGGCAATAGGTCGGGCAGAAAATGAAACAGGACAACGGCGATAACGGCCCAGCCGCGCAGACCGTTTATGTCGAATCGGAACCCACTGCTAGCCAACGTTTAACCTCCCCGCATGAAAACCGTTTTTCGTTTAAAGATTTTTTAGATCAGCCTGGAAAGCGCAAAGCATAGGGCGATAACCGAGAAAAATGAAAAATCTAGTTTCCATAGCCACAGATTGTGGCGGCGATAGATCAAGGTCTCGAGGCAATAGTTGGCAATACTGGCAACGACTGTCGCATATATGACACCCGGTACACCAAAGTTAATCCATCCGATAAGCATTGATGTAAATACGACTACGGTTTTCATGGCGACAATTGTGGTAAAGGTCTTTGAGTCACCTCTGCTCAAAAGAAAGGGCCCTACCTTTGTCGCAACACGGATGGCAACGCCCAGAGCAAGCGCCTCTAGCATCCACCCCGCGTCCATATATCGCTCATCGTACAAAAACGATACTATTTTCTCTCCGAAAATCACAAAAAATAGAGTTATAAAAAGGCAAAAGCTTCCGAGATTCAGGCGCATTTTAAATGCATGAGAACGGATGGTTTCGATGTCTGCATCCTGAACCTTGGAGTATAGAGGCATCATCACCTTGTTACTGATCGTGTTGGAAATGCTCTCCGGAAGCTGGGCCAAGGTAAAGGCGATTACATACACGCCAAGTTCGCTCATTGTCAAAACCTTGCCCAGGAAAAGCTTATCCATTTGATTGGCAAAAAATCCGATAATGGACGAGATAAATATCCATTTGCCAAACCGGACTATTTCTTTGAGGTGTGGTCCACTGACACGGATTCTGTGCCTGTGTTCGGCATTTAGATAAGCGTGATTAAGAATGACCGAAAGCATTGTGCTCAGAATGCTTCCGGCGACTAGCGCCCAAATTGTGGGGTAAAAATAGCTCCAGACAACCATAACCAGCGTGGCAAAGATCTGCGTCGAAATTTGAATTACGGTCTGCTTGCCGATGGCAAGATTTTTCTCTGCCGTCGCATATGCGGTGGTTTGGAAGCCCTGAATCAATGCGCTAATACCGAGTGCCGCCAGCACTGGGAAAAGCGTGGGCTCTTCATAAACAACCGAAATCGGATAGGCTAGCAGCAGACAAATCAGAAATATAAAGCCTCCCCGAATAATCTGAACCGTCCAGGCGGTATTGAGGAAGTCGTCGTCGCTGGTTGATTTGTGCCGAACTATGGAGGTTTTTATTCCGATGTCGCTAAACATTACCATGCCGGTAATGAACACCTGTGCGAGCGCCATCAACCCAAACATGTCAGGTGCAAGCAGGCGAGTGAGTATCAGGTTGGAGAGTAGCCTGATAAGTTGTCCCGAACCATAGCCAATAAAGGTCCAGCCCGCACTGCGAATACCGCGAACCTTGGTCGAGTTGCTGTGCCTCAGGCTGTGTAGAAGCGCCGAGCCACGATTGGCAATTAACATGAAAACGTCCTTGTTATCTCAACTGCCTGATGGGCCAGTAGAGCTGTGCTTGGCAAGCCCACGTGAAGTCCGTCCGGCCTACATATGATTCGTCCGTATCGGGTACGGACAGCGCGGGCTTCTATCCAGCGCTTTTCGCCTGGCCGCGATGCCGCGATAACTTCCAGGTTATCGCTGAAGCATCATTGGCCTGGTTGCCAGCAAGCAGATCGGCTTGAAAAGAGCGCGTACTTACGGGATTAGTGCGGAATGCAAAGACCTTAGGCTCCCCATGTTCTGGTCACCGGAGGTCAGTAAAAGAATCGCCAGCAAGAAGTGAGCCAACAGAAAAGGCGTACGCCTCCTTTGTGCGCAATCCCCCCAATGGCCACCTGGAGAAAAAGAGCGCCAAAAAGATGCAGGCCGCGCCAAGCGGGGCAAGGTTACTGCATTGCTCCGCAAATACCGGTTCTTAAAAAGCGCGCACCACTCGATTGAACAGCCTGAAGTCTGAGGGCTTCCTATCCACCGCCCGAAATTGAGGCGAATTACGTCACATTTTTTCTTCAAATTCAACAGGCATGACCGTACCATGGTGGGTAATATCTCGGCGACAAGGAAGTTTCAAGGGAGGTGCTGAACCGGTTGCCCGGTTTTCGTCACCCTTTTGGGTTGCCGATTTTCTGCCCGCGCTAACACGCAAAGTGTGCCGCAAAGAGCCCCGCTAAGAGTTCAGGGCGTACGCGATTCTACTTCAATACGTGCCAGTGCTATTGAGAAATCTCATCAAATAATCACGAAACAGGGAGAGTTAGTGATGCATCCGGTTATCGCCTTGGGGTTAGATTCCGCCGATTCAGTGGCTATTGAGCGCTGGGTCGAAAGTGGAGAGCTGCCCAATATCGCCAAGATCTACCGTGCAGGTAAATATTGCGCATTGCGAAATTATGACTGGTATCGAGCAGAAACCCCCTGGACGACGTTTCTCACGGGCGCCTCCCCTGCCGCTACAGGATATTGGTCGCCGATTAAATATGACGCTAATGCCTACAAAACGAAACTTATTCATAGTTTTGATTTTAAAAAGCATCGTCCGTTTTACGCAAAGATGCCGGGAAAAAAAGTAGCAGTATTTGATATGCCACAGACCGCAATTGACAAGTCCGTGGATGGTATTCAGGTGTTGGCGTGGGGGACACATTCGGGGCAGACCGATAGTGTTTCTGAACCTCCGCAGCTTTGGGACGATATCGTTCGAAAGTACGGCCCGCATCCGCTACTTAATAACGACGGCGGCAATTGTTACAACTACGAACGAATGTTACAGCTCTTCGAAGACATGAAGACCGGCATTCGGCGTCGCGCCGACGCCTGCGTAGATCTCATCAAGAATAATCGGTGGGACTTTTTTTTGACAATCTTTGGCGAGAGTCACGTAGCCGGACATTATTTCTGGCATCTAGGCAATAGCCATCCGATCAATGAGTTTTTGATAGAAGCGGCACCGCGGAATCTCCTTCTGGAGGCTTTCAAGGAGATCGACACGGCGGTAGGCCGGATTCTTGACGTAATTCCCAAGAATGGAAGGCTGGTACTGTTCTCGGCCCATGGCATGGGTCCGAATACGATGGACCTTCCAAGTATCGTATTCTTGCCGGAGTTTCTTTACCGATGGAACTTTCCCGGTAAGAAAGCAATTGGTGGGATCTCGTCAAAAGTAAATCGAAGATCCATAAGCCAGAAATTCCAGAAAAAATACGGGATGGCTAGCGCGCTGTGGTCTGCAACAAGGGAAAGTGGTTGGCTAAAGAACTGGATAAAGCGCTTGGCAGCTCCGAATACCTATCGAAAAATTGAATCGTATTTGTCGCTCAACACCTTATCTGACTCAATTCTCGATCCTGTGCTTCTGCGAAAAGCTGGCCGTGATGAGCCTTTTCAGTGTCCAAATTGGTATGAAAATCTACGTCCTGAAATGAAGGCGTTTTCACTTCCCAGTTTTTCGGAAGGCTATATTCGAATTAATCTGATCGGTCGAGATCGCAATGGAATAGTTTCCCCGGACGAGTATGAAGAACTCTGCAATGAGCTGATCAGAGAGCTTTCTGAGTTGAAGGATGTGAATACGCAAGCGAAGCTGGTTGATCGAGTAGTCAAGACACGAAGCAATCCATTGGATGCGGACCCCAATCTTCCGGATGCCGATCTGGTGGTTATTTGGAGTGAGGATGTTGTGTCAAATCATGCAGCCTGTGGCTCCGTGGGGGAAATTGGTCCGGTTCCCTTTTGGCGGACAGGGAGCCACCGTGCCAACGGGTTTGCGGTTCTATACGGCGATAACACGGATGGCGTCGCTTTCCGCGATAGTGGGCATGTTATCGATCTTGGCGAAACGTTTATAACGCTGGTCAATGGTGCGCCGAGCGGTGATACGGAAGGGATATCTCTTGTCAGCACGGCTGCTGCAGTTGCAACTTCGGAGTGAGGCCGGTGGAAGACGTTGCGGTCATTTTGCCGGTCTACAATGCGGGGCATTATCTGGATGCTGCGATGCAGAGTGTTCTCAGCCAGACACATGCGGATTTCACGTTCTGTATCATTGATGACGGGTCCACTGATGGAAGCCGTAGCGTGCTGGAGAGGTATGCCGCGAAAGACTCTCGCATCCGGTTCCGTTCACGTGAAAATAGAGGGTTGATTGACACCCTCAACGAGTTGGCGGAAATGACCGGCGCAAGTTATCTGATTCGGATGGATGCAGATGATATCTGTGAACCCCAGCGCTTCGCCGAGCTTGTTGAGTTTATGCAGAAGAATGATGACTGCGTAGCGTGTGGAAGTGAGGTTCTACTTATTGATCCCTGTGATCGCCCACTGCGAAAAATGGGTGAAAAATGGATGCATGAAAAGATTGATGCCGCACACCTCGCTGGGGCAGGTGGTGCCATTATTCACCCTGCAAGCATCATACGCGCGAGCGCCTTCAAAACGGTGGGTGGCTATAGAAAAAAATACACGCACGCGGAAGATATCGATCTTTTTCTCAGACTGGCGGAGCTCGGCCGACTTGCCAATCTACCGTTAACGTTGCTTCGTTACCGGCAGCACTTCAGTAGCATTGGGTATTCGAACAGGTTGCAACAACGGCGCTCGACACTCAATGCAATCCAGGATGCATATACACGAAGGGGTATTGCGGACGCTATCGTGTATGAGCCTGAGGATGCAGAGCCTGTTACCGAGCGGATGGTGTTTTCAAAGTGGGCATGGTGGGCGTTGTCTGCCGGCCATTTGGCAACTGCCCGACATTATACGGCAAGGGTACTTGCCGGAAATATACTCTCACGGGATGCGTGGAAGCTTCTCGCATGTGTCCTCAGGGGGTCGGTAAAGTCGACGCATGATCGTGCACTTGGGTGAACAGGGTAGGTCATAAATTTTGATGTCCCCTCATTAGCCAAAGGCTAATGGGGCTCAAGGAAGGCAAATATGCGAGGCAGGAAAGTTATGATCGGTATTCTGGTTGTTTATTACCTGGACCCAGAAGAAGAGTGGGTAATTCAGGAGCATTTTCGTAGGTTAGAGGCGTGTTACAAAAACCAGTTTAAAATCTATGCGGCGTTCAACCGGTTAGCCCCAGAGTTGCGGCACTACCTCTCCGAAAGGGAGTATCTCCAGCCGGTACCTGTGGAGGGAACCGATCTCCGGGGGAGCCTGGAGCATATCTGGTATCTCGATCAGCTAAAATCTGTCGCACTGGATGATGGCTGCGACTACATCTGTACACTGGATGTCGACAGTTGGCCTATCTCATGGGACGTTTTTGATCGCGCGTTGGCATTACTCAAAGAGCACAACGTGGAGTTGATGGCGATTCAGAGGGAGGAAAACGGTGATACCTATTTGCCGCATCCCTCGTTCATATTTGCGTCCGCACAGCTTTACCGCCATGCGGATTTGCGCTTTGGTGAGCCTATGGAGGAGGCTGATGCAGTTGAGTTTGCGCAGTTTTCTGAGGCAACAAAGCAGCCGTTTGATACGGGTATAGGCGTGGGCTACAAGCTTTGGAAGCGTGGGGTACCCTGGTTGAAGCTGCTGCGTTCCAACGCTGTGGAATATCACTTCCTGATGGGTGGTGTATACGGCGGCTTGATTTTCCATATGGGTTCCTCTTCGCGTGTAAAGAGGTTCAGAGCAGAAGGCAGGCATTGGACCAAGAAATTCGGCGAATGGCTTGGTCGGATTCCGCTGCTTTCAAGGCAGGCAAAGCGTATTGTGTTCTGGCTGGAGAAAATTTTTCCTGACAGGATTGCGAAGCGGAATGCGTGGTTATACCGGACTATTCGACAGGACTTGATAAAAAATCCCGCAAGTTTCTATGATGAGCTTCAGGGAATACCCGGGTCCCCAGATGCAGGGGCCACCCGCGATAATGCGGCTCGTCGGGTCATCCAGAGATCCAAGTCGACCGCGAAGCGATCGACGAGCTCTCTGGAGCGGGTAAGCTAAGCGCGCTCTTCAGTGTCAATGCTTCGGTTTCTCCGGCCGATAGACCCCAACGTTGCGATACCCTTCATCCAGCAGGTGCGATGCATGCAGTTGGCTCATTACGCCGCGATCGCAATACAGTAGATAGTGCTTTTCCTTGTCCAGTTTCTGGAAGGCCGTGCTGAGGCGGAAGAACGGAATGGTCTCCACCGCGGTGTCTTCCAGTTCCAGGGGGTTCACTTCCTCTTCTGTGGGGTGGCGGATATCGATGACGATGGCATCGCCCGGTTCGGTAACAATATTTACCGGCGGTGCATCTTCACCCAGATCTTGCATTACTTCGTCGATGTTCTGCATCACGCGGTTGCCGATAGCGCGATCGAGCACCGTGAAGTCGAAGCGGGTTTCCTCGTGCTCCACCTTCTCCATTTTTGCCCGCGTGGTGGGCTTCACGGAAATTACCCCGCAGTACTCCGGCATGTTCGCTGCAAACTCTTCTGTGCCGATGGCGCGAGCGGTGCGAATGATGTCGGTTTTGTCGGAGGTAATCAGTGGGCGCAGCACCAGCGTATCGGTAACACTGTCGATGACCGATAGGTTTTTCAGGGTTTGGCTGGAAACCTGGGCAATGGCCTCGCCGGTCACCACTGCGTCCACGTCCAGTTCCTTGGCAACCACCGAGGCGGCGCGTAGCATCATGCGTTTCAGGGTGACACCCATATAGGAGTCATCGACCTGTTCGAGTATTTCAGCAACCACCTCGTCGAACGGTACGGTGATGAATTTTACCCGATGGGAAGCGCCGTATTTTTCCCACAGGTAAAAGGCGACTTCCTTGACGCCCAGCTCATGCTGGCGGCCGCCCAGGTTGAAGAACAGGAAGTGGGTGCGAATGCCGCGCTTCATGGTCAGGTAACTGGCAACCGTGGAATCGAAGCCACCGGAAACCAGCGATAGCACCGGATCCTGGGTGCCCAGCGGGAAACCGCCCAGACCCTGATGCAGTTCCTCGATCACGTTGAGTTTGTCGTGGCGGGCTTCCAGTTTTACGGTGACATCGGGATTTTTCAGTTTCACCCCGATGGCATCGGTGTTTTTGTTCAGCCCGCCGCCCACGTACTGCTCCACATCGAGTGACTGGAAATCGTGTTTACCGGTCCGCTTGACGCGCACACAAAAGGTCTTGCCCGCCAGTTGCGGTCCCCAGATCGGGAGGGTCTTCTGGTAGATGTCGTCCAGATCGCCGAGGGGAAACTGCTGCACCCGGGCAAAATTTGCGATGCCTGGAGTGTGCGCCAGTACCTCTTCAATGCGCTCGGAAAGGTGGGATACTGCATCCGGTGCAATCACGTCGATTTTTTCCCAGTCCTTGAGCACCTTGATGCGGTCATCCAGCTGCCGCATCAGTTTGCGCAGGTTGTCGGCGAGCTGCCGCGACATGCGCTTGCGCACGGGATTGCTTTTGATGGTGATCTCTGGGAAAAACTTGACGACAAAGTGCATGGGAGTGTGCCGGAACCGCGGTTGAATGTGAGGCCAGGAAAGGAGTTATAGCCTTTCCGGCAAAGGTGGCGAATTATAAACTCGCTATCCGGATTTTGCTTGCGGCACCAGTTTGGTGCTTGCGGTGACCTGATGGCCCCAAATTGGTGCATTCCTGTGTTGGCGGGCACCAATATTGTGACTATCGTGAGGGTTCACTGCTGGTTAATCGCCGAGAACCCGTGGTTGCCACCGGATTTCGTGGGCCCGAGGCCGCCTTATGCCGGTTTGCCCCAATTTGGCACACTCCTTGCTTTTACTGTTGCCACAAGACAACGCGAATTGGCGCGAAACATAATTTTTCATTCTTGGAGGACTGCAATGTCAGCGAAAACGCTCGGACTGATCAAAGAGAGCGAAGCCAAATGGGTAGACCTGCGCTTCACCGATACCAAAGGTAAGGAACAACACGTTTCTCTTCCGTCCAAGGAAGTTGACGGCGAGTTCTTCGAAGAAGGCAAGATGTTCGACGGTTCCTCCATCGCAGGTTGGAAGGGTATCAACGAATCCGACATGATCCTGATGCCGGACGATGAAACCTCTTTCCTGGACCCCTTCACCGATGAAGCGACTGTAATCATTCGCTGTAACATCGTTGACCCGATCACCGGTCAGGGCTACGAGCGCGACCCGCGTTCCATCGCACTGCGCGCTGAGGAATACCTGAAGTCCACCGGTTACGGCGACACCGCGCTGTTCGGTCCGGAGCCCGAGTTCTTCGTATTCGACGACATCACCTGGGGTGCCGAAATGGGCGGCGCCTTCTACAAGATCAACTCTGAAGAAGCAGCCTGGTCTTCCGGTGCCTCTTTCACTGACGGCAACATGGGCCACCGCCCGGGCGTGAAAGGCGGTTACTTCCCGGTTCCGCCGGTCGACTCCCTGCACGACATCCGTGCTGCCATGTGTTCCGCCATGGAAGCCATGGGCCTGGAAATCGAAGTGCACCACCACGAAGTGGGTACTGCGGGCCAGTGTGAAATCGGCGTTGGCGCCAACACCCTGACCAAGAAAGCGGACGAAGTACAGATCCTGAAGTACGCGGTACACAACGTAGCCCACGCTTACGGCAAAACCGCTACCTTCATGCCCAAGCCGCTGGTGGGTGACAACGGTTCCGGTATGCACGTGCACCAGTCCTTCAGCAAGGATGGCGTGAACCAGTTCGCCGGTGACGCCTATGCTGGCCTGTCTGAAACTGCCCTGTTCTACATCGGCGGTATCATCAAGCACGCGCGCGCCCTGAACGCGATCTGTAACTCTTCCACCAACTCCTACAAGCGTCTGGTTCCGGGCTTCGAAGCGCCGGTTATCCTGGCCTACTCTGCGCGCAACCGCTCTGCGTCTATCCGCATTCCGTTCGTGCCGAGCCCGAAAGGCAAGCGCATCGAGACTCGCTTCCCGGATCCGACCGCCAACCCGTACCTGGCCTTCGCAGCCCTGCTGATGGCTGGCCTCGACGGCGTGAAGAACAAGATCCACCCGGGCGACGCAGCCGACAAGGACCTGTACGACCTGCCGGCGGAAGAGCTGGCCGAGTACCCGACCGTGGCTTCCAGCCTGGAGCAGGCCCTGGACGCACTGGATCAGGACCGCGCCTTCCTGACCGAAGGTGGCGTATTCACCGACGACGCTATCGATGCGTTCATCGAGCTGAAGCGCGAAGAAGTACAGCGTGTGAACATGACCACTCACCCGGTTGAGTTCGAACTGTACTATTCAGTATAAAGATCAGTATAAAGACGCCGCAGGCGCCTCCTTTTAAAATCCTATTTGGGGTTAAAACGGAGTATCATCGGAGCGCCGCCGCCGGCCCATGCATCTGCAAGGTCTGGTGAGAACGGTGCAAAGATGACGAGAAAGCCCACACCTTGCGGTGTGGGCTTTTTTTATGCCGGTAGCGCAGACCGGAGTACACTAGCCTTTAACAAGCAACCTCCAACAGAATGCGAGAGGCAGGAAAGCCCATGAACAGGTGGATAGCAGCGCTGGCGCTTACGCTCGCCGTGCCGGTCCTGGCGCAGCAGGACTCGGGCGCCAGCGAGAATCAGAAGGACAGCGCCCCTGGCAGTGTGTACAAGATCGTCGGCCCGGACGGCCGTATCACCTTCAGTGACAGCCCACCGCCGGACGGCAAGGCCGAAAAGGTGGAGATTGGTCCCATCAACGTGCAGCCCATTGCACCCCGGCAGCCCCTGCCGACACGCAGACTGTCTCCCCGCGACCGAGACGAAAACCGCGCTGGCGACGACACCGGGCCGGTGAATTTCTCGATTGTGAGCCCGGTCAATGGGGCCACCATCCCTCCGGGCCAGCGGTTTATCGTGTTGCAGGTAGCGCTGGACCCGGTACCACGGGATGGCTACGAGTTTTTTGTGGTGGTTGACGGCCAGCGCTGGTCGGGCAGCTCCTCCGGTACCAGCCTGGATATTTCTGCGCTGGAGCGGGGGGCACATACGATACAGGCGGTGCTGCTGGGTTCCCGGGGGCAGCCACTGGCCCGCTCTCAGGCAATCGAGGTGTACGTGAAGCGTCCGGGTGGTCAGGTTCCGGACTTCCCCGCGGGTCAGGCACCGGCGATGCCCAAGGCTCAGCAGGCACCGGGTTTCACGCCCAAGCCGAAGCGGTAATCTTTCTGCGCGGGCCACCATAAGGCGTGGCCCCTCTCTTCCTCTCCCGCGAGCCCTATTCTGGGCCTCAGGCAGCGCATATTTTGATCTATGCACAAATTTGGTGCATCCTCTGTACTGAAATGCCGTTCCTCGAATTCTAAGCCCCGAAAGAGTCCGGTTTTTTGCGCCATTTTGGTTTGCTTTTTGCACTGCCATTAGGCGACCCGAAGAAATGAATGAAGTCGGATCCCCCCGAATGCTCAATGATCGCCAGTTACGCCTGCTTTTCGACAACCTGACCTCGGCCGTTCTCGTGCTGGATGAGCATCTGTCCCTGCGCTACCTGAATTCGGCGGCCGAAGACCTGGTGGCGGCGTCCAGTGCGCGCTCCATTGGCTTGCCTCTGGAAGACGTGGTCCGCGAGTCTCGCTCTGCGCAGCAGGCGTTGCGCTCGGCGCTGGAAAGCGGGGAGAAGTACACCGTGCGGCGTGCGTTATGGCTGCTGCACAACTTGGAAGAGTGCACGGTGGATTACTCGGTGACGCCGCTCACCGAGCTCGGCCTGTTATTGCTGGAGGTCCAGTCCATGGATCGCCTGCTGCGTATTGCCCGCGAGGACGCGCTGATCTCCGCCCAGGAGACCACCCGCAACCTGGTGCGGGGTATGGCGCACGAAGTGAAAAATCCACTGGGCGGCATACGCGGGGCGGCACAGTTGCTGCAAAGGGAATTGAAAGAACTGGAGCAGTCCGGTGGCGAAGATCTGGCGGAATACACCCAGATCATCATCGAAGAGGCCGATCGTCTGCGCAACCTGGTGGACCGCATGCTGGGTCCGCGTCAGCCGGTGCGATTGCAGTCGGTGAATGTGCACACGATTACCGAACGAGTGGCACAGTTAATCGAGGCGGAGTGCGATGGGGCGCTGGAGATCAAGCGCGATTACGACCCGTCGATCCCGGATATCCCTGCCGACAGCGAGCAGTTGATACAGGCGGTGCTGAATATTGCCCGCAATGCCATGCAGGCCATTGCTGAAAACGTGGGCCTCGCAGACGGAGACCTGACCATCCGCACCCGGGTGCAGCGCCAGTTTACCATCGGCCGCAGGCACTGCCCGCTGGTATGCCGTATCGATGTTGTGGACAACGGCCCGGGTATTCCGGAAGACATTCGCGAGCGCATTTTTTACCCGATGATTTCCGGCCGCGCTGAAGGCTCGGGTTTGGGGCTGTCGATATCACAGCACATCATCAATCAGCACCGCGGGCTGATCAAATGCGAGAGCCGGCCCGGACAGACAGAATTTCAGATATACCTGCCGCTGGCCAATGACGGTTGAGCGGCAGAGAAAAATTATTAGAACGTAATAACAGAACCGGAAAGAGATTATGAATAATCGCGTATGGATCATTGATGACGACCGCTCCATCCGCTGGGTGCTGGAGCGCGCCCTTTCCCGGGCGGGGATCGATACCACCTGCTACGAAAACGGGGACCGCGCCCTGGATGACTTTTATAGCGAGTCACCGGATGTGGTGATCAGTGATATCCGCATGCCGGGCTCCGACGGTTTTAAATTGCTGCAACGCTTTCAGGCAGAGCGTCCATCCCTGCCCATCATTATCATGACGGCACACTCGGACCTGGATAGTGCTGTCGCTGCCTATCAGGGCGGTGCCTTCGAGTACCTGCCGAAACCTTTTGATGTGGATGAGGCCGTGGCCGTCACCCGCCGTGCCCTGGCCCACGCCAACGAGCAGCAGCCCGAAGAACCGGTGATCGTCGAAAACGGTACTGCCAATAAGGAGATCATCGGTGAAGCGCCGGCGATGCAGGAAGTGTTTCGCGCGATTGGGCGTCTCTCCCATTCCAACATCACCGTACTGATCAACGGTGAATCCGGTACCGGTAAGGAATTGGTGGCGGCGGCCCTACATAATCACAGTCCGCGCAAGAACCAACCCTTTATCGCGCTCAACATGGCGGCGATTCCCAAGGACCTGATGGAGTCCGAACTGTTTGGCCATGAGAAGGGTGCCTTTACCGGTGCCAGCGCGCAGCGCGCCGGGCGCTTTGAGCAGGCCAACGGCGGCACCCTGTTCCTGGATGAGATTGGGGATATGCCCGCAGAAACCCAGACCCGCTTGTTGCGGGTACTGGCGGACGGCGAGTTTTACCGCGTCGGTGGCCACACTCCGGTCAAGGTGGATGTGCGCATTATTGCCGCTACCCACCAGGATCTTGAACGCCTGGTGGAAGAGCACAAATTTCGCGAGGACCTTTTCCATCGCCTGAACGTCATCCGCATCCACATTCCACGGCTTGCGGATCGCCGCGAAGATATTCCCCGCCTGGTGCGGCACTTCTTTAACAGTGCCGCCAAGGATCTCGGCGTCGAGCCCAAGATTCTGCTGAAGGAGACCGAGGAATACCTGTCTGGACTCGACTGGCCGGGCAACGTGCGCCAGCTGGAAAATACCTGCCGCTGGATTACGGTAATGGCTTCCGGCCGTGAAGTGCTGGTCGACGACCTGCCGCCGGAGCTGCACCAGCAGGGTGCCGCGAGCGAGGCCCCGCAGGACTGGCAGAAGGCCCTGCGCCTGTGGGCCGATCAGGCGCTGGCCACCGGCCAGCGGGAAATTCTCAGCGAAGCAGTGCCGGCGTTTGAGCGCGCCCTGATCGAGATTGCACTCAAGCACACAGCGGGTCGCAAGCGTGATGCGGCAGAATTGCTTGGCTGGGGGCGCAACACCCTGACCCGCAAGCTGAAAGAGCTGGGGATGAACGGCGCCGATGATTGAGTGCTGACTGATGTCGACGACCAAAATGGGCACCTGCAGGTGCCCATTTTCGTTATAGTACGCGCAATTTTTGACCCTGATCAGCCAGCGTCAACTTCAACTCTGCTTTACTGCCTGTATTCCCGGTAAAACGATGATCGGCAACAGCCAACCGTAACAATCATTATCAGTGACAGCGACCATGAGTGATCTCCCCAATTGCCCCAAGTGCCAATCCACCTATACCTATGAAGATCGCGATCTTTTCGTCTGCCCGGAGTGTGGCAATGAATGGGCTGCGGGAGAAACCGCGGAAGAGGAAGGGTTGAAGATTAACGATGCCAATGGCAATCCGCTCGCCGATGGCGATACGGTAACGGTGATCAAGGACCTGAAGGTGAAAGGTTCTTCCCTGGTGGTGAAAGTGGGCACCAAGGTGAAGAATATCCGGCTGGTCGAAGGCGACCACGATATCGACTGTAAAATTGACGGTATCGGGCCGATGAAATTGAAGTCGGAGTTTGTGAAAAAGGCCTGACGTATGTCTGGCAGAAAAGCTGCGCCAGTTGCTCGGAGTGACGTGAGGCGCTGCGGGCGGGGCGCGGCAGCCTATGGGCTGGCCGCGCCGGTGAGTTACTTCACGATGGTGAGCTGAATCTCGCCCACATTGAATCCCCATTTGCTCAGCTTCGACTCGGCGATCAGCACATTTGGCGCCACAAGAAACATCTGGTCGTCCACATTCACATTAATGGTGCGGCCCTTGTAGGGCACCTGCAAAACGTATTTCATGAATACCGCATTGCCGGCCACCGACATGGTGGATGTACCAACAACGTCGCCGGCGGTGGCGGCGTATTGGCGCAGGCCTGTCCCGGAGGACGCCATCGGCACCATCTGCCAGGTGCGGTACTGTATTTCCCCATCGTCAAACTCGAATTTCTCGCGAAGCTCACCGCGCCCGTTTTCCCAGCTGCCATCGATCTCGGCGACGAAGCGGCGGGTAACACTACCGCCGCGGTCTTTCACCACTCCGTAGGCCTTCATGGGCCCGGAAAAGAAGTTTTCCGCCACAAAACGCGGCGTGTTGTTGGCATAGTTTTCGATAGTGGGGGCGCTGCAGGCAGAACATATAAATGCAATAACCAGCAGCAGTAACACGGAATTTTTCATGGACTGCCTTTGATGTTCGGGTGTACGCACAGTGAGTATACGAAGAATACGAAAAAGGCTTGGAATTGGATGTGTATAAAGCTGTCCGGACATGAGGAACGTTAGAGGCCCATGCACTTGTGAGCGAACGGCTCAGGCAGACGGATTTGCGGTGTGGCATGTCCGCCTGCCTGTCGCTGCTTGGCTATTAACAGCTCGGCCACGAGCCGCCGGCTTTGGCGTACCTAGTCGCCGGATTGGCGCGGCTCTGCGGAGTGCCTCTCGTCGTGCAAGTCATCCAGCGGTGACTCGAGCGGCGGTGGAACAAGGGGCTGGTCGCCACTGATAAATTCCCGCATGAAGATCTCCCAGAACGCCATAAACAGCGCCGCCAGCAATGGCCCGATGGCAAAGCCGCTGATGCCGAACATAAACAGGCCGCCGACGGTGGAAAACAGCACGATGTAGTCCGGCAGCTTGGTGTCGCGGCCTACCAGGATAGGGCGCAGGATATTGTCCACCAGGCTAATCACGACGACGCCGAAGACCATCAGCACCGTGGCTTTGACTGCATCCCCGGTGGCATACAGGTAGAGGGCGGCGGGGAACCAGATGATTGCCGCACCCACCGCCGGCAGCAGCGAGAGCACCGTCATCACCACCCCCCACAGCAAGGGGGCGGGCAGCCCCAGCGCCCAGAATATCAGCCCCCCCAGGGTGCCCTGGGTGACGGCAACCACCAGGTTGCCCTTGATGGTTGCGCGGGTGACCTCGGCAAACTTCGCCAGCAGCAGTTTTTCCCGCTCATCCCCCAGAGGCAGGGCGCGAATCAGCAGCGCCGTCAGCGAATTGCCATCCCGGATCAGGAAAAAGGTCAGGTACAGCATCAGGCCCAGGTTGACGAAAAAGTTGAGTGTGTTCTGGCCCAGTGCCAGGGCATTTTTCGCAATCAGGCTGCCGGCGGTCATCAGGCCGCCCAGCAGGCGTTCCTTGACTCCGTCAAAATCCATTCCGACGCGTTCCAGTGCAGCGTTAATGCCCGGGAAGGCCGCGCGTACCTGCTCTACCTTGGCGCCGAGATTAATTTCTCCGGACTGCACTTTTTGATAAAGGTTGGCGACCTCGCTGACAAATGAGCTTGCCACCGCCAGCACCGGAATTACCACCACCACGATACACAGCAGCAAGGTGCCCAGTGCCGTGAGGTTGGGCCACTTGGGAAAGCGCTTCAGCAAATAGTGGTACAGCGGGTGAAAGATCAGCGCCACCGCGCAGGCCCAGAAAATAGCGGTGAAAAATGGCTTCAGCAAAAAGCCAAAGGCAATGGTCACCAGCAACAGGGTGAAGATAAACGAGCGTCTTTCCAGTCTTTCCTGCACCGGAGCGTCCTTGTTTGTTGTTATTTGGTCGAGCGTTTTGGAACCAGCGGCTATGAAACCAGATAGCAGGATGCTTTACCAGCGGCGGTAGCCACAGGTGTCTACGTGAAAGCGAATACCGCTGTATATCCCCAGGCCCATGTTCCATTTGCGACCCACTTTGCGGTGGATGCGGCGCAGTTTGGGTAGCAGCTGCTTGCGGGTGTATTCGTCCTCCGGAATCATATCCAGGCCGCAGAAGTGCATGTGTTTGCTGGTGCGTGCGCCGCCCGCCTTGGCGTTGTAGCGCGCAGTGCGCCAGCCGGAAAGTACCACCACCGGTCCGATTTCCGGAATGATGTAGTTTTTCAGTACCTTGAGCGTATCGACCATGGTCTCCCAGGTGTCTTCCGGGGGGATCGCAAACGGGGGCTCACCGATTTTCTGCCAGTCCGTGCCCTGGCGCATCAGCTCGAACGATGGCACCACATCGTCCACATCGTTGATCTTGAGAAAGTGTTCCAGTTTCTCAAAGTGCGCGCGGTGGTCGCCTTCGTCGAGAAACTTGTCAAACGCGATGGCGCTGGCCGCGGTATAGCCCTTGATGCGATAGATCAGGGGCACATCGGGGTCAACGGGAATGGGTTCTGGCTCCGGCTCGATGTATTCCACCGGGCTGACGATGCGCTCCGCCAGCTCACGCACTTTTTCCACCGTCAGTACGATCAACACCAGTGACAGGATGAGCAGCAGGGCGACAATCCAGATTACACGGCGGCGTTCAATGTGGATGTCGACAAATTCGTGATCGGGCGTTTCCTTGATATCCATTGTGTACTGCTCGCTTAACTCCGGATAAACGGGGACTCGGGCTACCAGCTGCGAAACCCGCAGGTGTCCACATGAAAGCGCACGCCGCTATAAATACCGAGGCCCATGTGGCTTTCCGGGCCCAGGCGCGCGTGGAGATTGCGCAGTTCCTCCACCAGCTCTTTGCGGCTGATATTGGAACGCGGCACCAGGTCCACCCCACAGAATGTTTTGTGCTTGCTCTTGCCCGAGCCACCGGCCTTGCGGTTGTAATGGTCAGTGCGGAACGCAGACACCACGTCCACCGGGCCAATATTCGGCACCAGCTCGTCGCGGATCAGCTGCAGGGTGGGGACCATGTTGGGCCAGTAATCCCGGGGCGGTATCGCAAAAGGCGGCTCGTTGATGTCCAGCCAGTCCGATCCCTGGCGCAGCAGGTTTTGCGGCTCTATCGCATCCGCGACCTTGGCTTCCTGCATAAAATCCGCCAGCTGTCCGAACGCGCGCCGGTTTTCCCGCTGCCGCAAGAACTGTTTGAGGCTTGCCTGCGAGGCCACGCGGTAGCCCTGCAATTCGTAGTAGGGTTTTTCCCGCTCCTTGAGGAACAGGTAGAGCCACAGCAGGAACAGCAACAGCAACAGCAGGAGCGCTACTCCCACGATGACCCACCAGTTGGTCTGCTGGTTCGGGGGGAGGTGCTCGTAGCGTCGCCTGAAAATAGAAAAAGGGTTGCCTAACGGCATGCCTGTGCCTGTTTGTCCTTGCCCGGTTGCGTGCGCTAGGCCGGTTCTCCCTGCACGGAAAAAAATGGCCTTTTAAAGACTATAGCCACCTGAGCCAGCTGCGGCAGGAACGTCGGGCACAAAAAAGGCGGCCCGTGGGCCGCCTTCGTGCGGTGGCGTTGCCACCGCTGGGGAGATCAATCCGTCACGCCTTGGGGCCGGCGGCCTTGATCTCGTCGCTGACAGCGAACTTCTCGATATTGTCGGCGAACAGAGCCGCCAGTTTGCTGGCCGCGGCGTCGTAGGCGCTGGCATCCGCCCAGGCATTGCGCGGGTTCAGGTAGGACTTGTCCACACCCGGCACTTCCACCGGAATATCCAGGTTCATGATGTCCAGGTGTTCGGTGGGGGCATTTTCCAGGGCACCGCTCTGGATGGCCGCGACCACTGCGCGGGTAACCGGAATCGGGAAGCGCTTGCCTTTTTCACCGGAACCGCCAGTCCAGCCGGTATTCACCAGATAGACCTTGGAGTCGAAGTCTTCAATGCGCTTCATCAGCAGGTCCGCGTACTCACGGGGCGCGCGCGGCATGAAGGGGGCGCCGAAGCAGGTGGAGAAGGTGGGGTGGATGCCCGCTTCCGCACCCAGCTCGGTGGAGCCCACACGGGCGGTGTAGCCGGACAGGAAGTGGTACGCCGCCGCTTCCTTGGACAGGATCGAGACGGGCGGCAGAACGCCGGTCACGTCACAGGTCAGGAAGATCACGTTTTTCGGTTCGCCGGCGCGGTTTTCCAGCTGGCGCATTTCCACGTGTTCCAGCGGGTAGGAGCAGCGGCCGTTTTCGGTCAGGCTGGTGTCGTCGTAGTCCGGCACACCGGCATCGTCGGTCACCACGTTCTCGACGATGGCGCCAAAGCGGATGGCGTCCCAGATCACCGGCTCATTCTTCTGGCTCAGGTTGATGGTCTTGGCGTAGCAGCCGCCTTCCATATTGAACACGCCGCCCTTGGCCCAGCCGTGCTCGTCGTCGCCGATCAGGTAGCGTGCTGGGTCTGCAGACAGGGTGGTCTTGCCGGTGCCGGACAGGCCGAAGAACAGGCATACATCGCCGTCTTTGCCCACATTGGCGGCGCAGTGCATCGGCATCACGTCTTTTTCCGGCAGCAGGAAGTTCTGCACGGAGAACATGGCTTTTTTCATCTCGCCGGCGTAACGCATGCCCGCCAACAGTACTTTGCGCTGGGCAAAGTTGATGATCACGCAGCCCTCGGAGTTGGTGCCGTCGCGGGACGGGTCACACTCGAAGTTGGCCGCGTGCAGAATGCGCCACTCTTCCTTGCCCTTGGGGTTGTACTTTTCTGCGCGGATAAACATGTTGCGACCGAACAGGTTGTGCCAGGCGGTCTGGGTGGTCACTTTCACGGGAATATAGTGGTCTTCGTCCTGGCCCACATGCAGCTGCTGCACGAAGCTGTCGTGGCTGGCAACGAAATCCTCAACACGGTTCCACAGGGCATCGAACTTGTCTGCCGAGAAGGGGCGGTTCACGCTGCCCCATTCGATGCTGTCGGCGGTGGAGGCTTCTTCCACCACAAAACGGTCTGCGGGAGAGCGGCCGGTGCGCGCGCCGGTTACCGCCAGCAGTGCACCGGTATGCGTGAGGTGACCTTCGCCGCGCTGCAGCGCCTGCTCCACCAATTGTGCCGCTGAGAGGTTGGAGAACGCCTGCACCGTCTCGTGTTGCTGTGCCATTCGCTTATTACCCATGAAAGTTGTATCACTGAAATAAATAGTAGGGGGTGCCGCCTAATAACGCGACAAACTGCCGCGGCAAAATGCGCGACTGGCCTGCTGGCGGGCGCATTATGGCAAACTTCAAATGCCGATCACAGGAAAAAGCGTATAATTTTTGATCGAAATTCGCTTTGTGAGGGAAATTTTTCACTTAAATTTATTCAAAATGATGATGTAGTTTTTTTACTTCATAATTTTGGGGAATATTGGGTGTTCTGTAGTTTTTACTACAGTCAGCGTCCTGGGGATGGGCGGGGTGTGCGGGTAGCCGCGCAGACATAAAAAAGCGCGCCGAGTGGCGCGCTTTTGTTTATTTGGGCATGTGTCGTTCAGTGCAGGGTGTGTGGGGGGGCATTGAACAGGGCTTCGATCATGTCGCGGTCAAAACGGTAGGTCTTGTTGCAGAACTGGCAGTCCGCGGTGATTTCCCCACCCTGCTCTTCCAGCAGCTGATAAACCTCTTCCGGGCCCATGGCGATCAGTGCACGGGCGCTGCGCTCGTTGGTGCAGCTGCACTTGAAGCGGATATTGGCGGTGCCGAGACTGGCCGGTTCCATCTGGTGAAACAGCCGCACCAGCAGCTCTTCGTGGGGCAGGTTGTGCAGCTCGTCGGCGGTGACGGTGGAGGCCAGGTGGACACCGGTTTCCCAGGCGTCCTCGTTCTCCACTTCGGTGGCGGCGTTATTACCCGGCAGCACCTGCAGCATGATGCCGCCCACGGTATCGGCGCTGGATTCGATCCAGAAGCGGGTCTGCAACTGCTCCGACTGGGTAAAGTAGTCTTCCAGGCACTCCGCCAAGGTGTCTTTCTCCAGCGGCACAATGCCCTGGTAGCGTTCGCCCTGCTGTGGGTCCACGGTGATTACCAGAGCGCCGCGATCGCCCACCAGCTCGCGCAGGGTGGCGCCCTCGGCAATCTCCACACCCTCGGCCACACGCGCCAGGCCGCGCACATCGCTGTGATGGGTACACTCGGCCACCAGCAGTGGTACATCCCCCTCTCCGCGGGCCTGCAACATCAGTAGGCCGTCAAACTTGAGGGTGGTGGAAAGCAGGCAGGCAGCAGCGAGGAACTCGCCCAGCAGCCGTTGCACCGGTTGCGGCAAGGGGTTGTGCTCGAGCACTTCCCGGTAGGCATCGGTCAGCGTGACCAGTTGGCCACGAATATCGTGCTTGGAGAAGATGAAGCGTTCCAACTGGTCCGACATGAGTGACTGCCTCACTGAAAATCTGGGGAGGGCGATTTTAGTGCCTGTTGCCCACCCTGTCGCGCCCCTTTACCCAAGTCTTGCAGGCCAGTTCTTGTAGGGCTGGTCTTGCAGGCCAGGTCTTGCAGGGCAGGACATACAGGATAGTGCCCCCGGGCGGCCGATGGTCAGCGGGTGGCCCCGGCTAGCCGCAGTGCTGGTGGATCTGCTGTTCCAGCTTGCGCGCCTCGATCACCCGCTGGCGCTCGCTGATGGTGGATTCGTTGCCATCGGCATCCACGAAGTACACCGGCCCCTTGAGGATGTTGAGTTGCTTGCGCGCGCGGGCACAGGCCTGCTGCTGTTGCCGCTGGAGCTTGTGCTGCTCCTTCTGCTTGCGCTTGGCGTAATCCTGTTCGATCTGCTCGGCGCCGCGGCGGTTAGGGAAACCCTGCTGGCGGGTGGGCTCGGCGCTGTTGATGGGTTTCAGCTTGTTATCAAGGGACTCCGCCTGAGCCTCCTGTGGCGGACGGTCACCGAAGTGCACCTTGCCATCGGCATCCACCCAGCGGTATAGCTCCCCGCCACCGGCATTTGCCGCCAGCAGGGCAAGGCCCAGAATCAACAATCTGCCCGGCATCCGTGTCCCCCCGAAACTCCTGTTGTGTGAATGATCGCCGCTGCGATGCCGGCTACGGCACCTGCCCCAGGGCTTCCTGCGCATCGCGCTCTGCCAGGGTGCTGAACAGCCCCTGTGAGTGGCGCTCGGGAATCTGGTAGGTCTGCAGGATAAACGGCTGCTGTTCTCCGGCGGCGGCGGCGTCCAGCACCATGCGGTAGCCGGCGCTGTCTCGCATATCCACATAGCCTGCCTGGGAGGATTCCATCAGCTCGGCGAACTGCTGGAAGTCACTGATTTTCTCGCCATTGACCGACTCGATAATCCAGTTCTTCCAGTCGTGGTAACCGAGGTTGACCGGTGCCGGCAGTACCTTGAGCGCCACCACCAGTTCCTGTTGCTCCGGGCTGGACCACTGGTTGCGTGCGTACAGGTATTCGATGGGGGCCTTGGAGTGCCAGTTGTTGCCCCAGCGTTTGATCAGGTTCATGTTCAATGGCACAAACACCACGCCGCCGTAGATGTAATAGCGCGGGCGCTGGTCGAACTTCTCGCCCTGTACCAGCGAGCGCGACGGCGGGGTGGCCGCGAGGGTGATTTCGACCTCGAGGATTTCGCCGTCGCGGGCGATACGCACCGGCAGCCGGTCGCCAACGTGATACTGATCCACCGCGTAGTGGTAGTTGGTGCGCTGGTTCGGGCGCCACTCGATGGTGCGGTCGGCGGCCACATCGAAGCCGTCCACCTGCAGCAGTACATCGCCGGGCTGCAGCACCAGCGCCGCCGGGGCATCCTCAAACACGCGCACCACCAGCGCGCCCTGCTGGTCTTCGCTCAGGCCGGCGGCTGCTTTCATGGAGGGGCTTTCCAGGCTCTGGGTCACCGCACCGAGTTCGGGGAACCCCTGGTGCACGCCGTCTTCGGCATCTTCCAGCACGTGGCTGATGACACTGGGCGGCACGAAATAGCCCAGGTTTTCCGCGCCCTTGCTGTGGTTGGTCTGCATGGCTACGCCGACAATGCGCCCGTCGGAAATCACCGGCCCGCCGCTGTTGCCGGGGTTGATGGCGGCGTCGATCTGGCCGGCCATCAGGTAGCTTTCGGCGTGGGCGTAATACTGGTGCTCTACCCGCGACAGCACACCGCGGGTGATGGAGAGGGATTTGCCACCGATTGGATACCCGTACACGGTGACTTCTTCCTGCAGGTCCGGCAGTTCGCCGAGGGCCAGCGGGCGGGTGTCGTCGAAAAAGCTTTCGTCTTCCACTACCAGCAGCGCGAGATCGGCGTCGTGGGATACGAACTTCACCCTGGCGCGAAACTTCTGCGCATCGCCGTGGCGCTGGACCTGGATAAAGCTGCCATTGGCGATGACGTGGGCGTTGGTGAGAATCTGCTGGCCTTTGATGACCGCGCCGGAACCGGACAGCTGCTGGGCGTTGAGCAGGGCCCAGGGATTGAAATAGTCTGGGGCGGCGGCGGTGGTGTAGATCTTGATGATCGAGCGCTTTAGCTGCTCCCGTTCACGACTGTCGCCGTGGGCGAGCTGGGAGAAGCAGAGGATCAGCAGGCAGAATTTCAGCAGGAGTTTCATCGCGGCGTCTTGGTTATTCGTTGGTTTTGGGCAGTTTAGCACTTTGGCCGGTAAATGCTCCGGGCGGGAGTTAGTTGTATCGGCGCTCCGTCGGGCCCATGGTGGCGCCCGGACACTGGGTGGAGCTTTTCAGGACCGAGCTAGGCGCCCCCCTGCGAGTACATCCCTGTACGCTGCGTCGGCGGCGTCCATGCCGCCGACGCTCCTGAAAAGCTCCACCCAGCGCCCGGGCTTCAATTCTGAGATTGATACTTCGTTAGGAGTTTTGGATTTGTTTGAAGTCAGTCCTGCGACTCCCGGATAAATCGGTGGATTTGTCGTCGCTGTTTCTTGTTGGGGCGTTCGTGGGAAATGTTTGCGTTGTTGGCCTTGCGGTCCGCGGCAAACTGTTCCCGCTTGGCGATGCTGTCCTCGGTTTCCCGGTACAGCGTCTGCGCAATGTCGGCACCGCGGCGCTGGTCGGAGAGGGCGATCACTTCCACCACTTTTTCATCCCAGCCTTGGCGAATGGTCAGCAGGGTGCCGGTCGCGATTTCCTTGCTGGCTTTTACACGCTGGCCTTCGGCATGCACCTTGCCGCCTTCGATAGCCTGCTTGGCAAGGCTGCGGGTTTTAAAAAAGCGTGCGGCCCACAGCCATTTGTCGATACGTACTTTTTCCATCAAAACCCTACATCAATGATGAACGTGAAAAGACCAATGGATTATTCCGAAGTAAATAGTTGATGTGAAGGCAGAGTGCCGGGTGCGGGTTTTCAGGAGCGTCGGCGGCATGGACGCCGCCGACGCAGCGTACAGGGATGTATACACAGCGGTCCTGAAAACCCGCACCCGGCACTCTTCCGCCACGGAACTTCCTAGTAGCACTTAGCTGGGCTCAGCGTTCCCGGGGCCCAACAATCTCATCAAAGTCATGAATCGCCGGGAACTCGGTAATCTCCCGTGCTGGATTCTTACTGTCTGGCTGGCGGATGCACAGCAGGTGTTCGATACCGTATTCCCGCGCCGCACCCAGTACGTGCAGGTTGTCATCCACAAACAGGGTGCGCGACGGGTCGAATGGCTGGCGCTCCTGCAGCGAGTGCCAGAACAGTGAACTCTCCTTGGCGTGGCCGAGGTCGTGGGAGGAAACGATTTCGTCCAGCCACTGGTCGATGCCGGTAATGGCCAGCTTGTGGCTCAACCCATCAGGATGGGCGTTAGTCACCAGTAGCGCCCGCTTTTGCATCGTGCGCAGACTGCGCAGGAAGTGGTCGGTGTGCGGGCGCACCGCGATGCGATCCTCGATTTCACGGTAGATCGCCAGCACATCCAGCTTCAGCACATCGGACCAGTAGCGCAGGCAGTACCAGTCCAGGGTGCCCCGCAACTCGTCGGTCATGCGGATCACCAGCTGCTGCGCTTCCGACAGGGAGATATCATTCGCCTCCGCATAGCGCTGCGGCAGATGTTCCATCCAGAAGTGATTGTCGTAATGCAAATCCAGCAGGGTGCCATCCATATCCAGCAGCACCGTATCGATCCGGCTCCAGTCCAGCATATCCAACCTATTCCGCGGGCTCAGGCCCGCAATTGCACAAAAAATGGCCGGCCATTATGCCCTCAAGCCCGGCGCAGCACCAAATCCGCGCGCACCAGGCCAATCACCAGCAGTGCCTGCGCGCCGTAGTAGGTCAGCATAATCCAGGTCCCCGCCAGGGGAATCGGGTCGACAAACCGGTTGATGGCGATCAGCGCGTCCGACACCATAAACGTCACCGCACCGGCAAATAGCAGGGACGAACCACTGCGGTGGGCGGCGGCAGACAGCGCCATAACCACGATGGCGATGATGTAGAACGCCACCGGCATCGCCAGCGCCCCGGCTCCCGGTAAGACCTGCCCGGCCAGAAACAGTGCCGCCACCACCACCGCAATCCCGCGCAGTGCAAAGTGCCGGCTGCCAAACTCGGCGGCGCGCAGAAAATTGCCCGCATAGGTCAGTTGTGCCAGTAAAAAGGCACCCAGACCGAACACAAAATGGTTGTCGAAAGGCACCGCCAGCAGTACATCGCCGGTGGCGGACAGCGCCAATGCGGCGAGAGTCAGTGTGCGCGTGCCGCCGGTGAGGGACTGCGCCGCGAGCCACATCAGGATGGCGATCGGCACAATTTTCAACGCCGCCATCCACAGGGCTTCCACGCCCGATGCGTCCAGGGCCATATACAGGATGCAGCCAGCAGCGAACAGTGCGGCGGGAGCGAGGCGCGGCAGGGAGGCCTCAGGCGGTGTGGTCATCGCGGTGTCGGACATAGTGTTCTCCGGATTTATTGTTCTGGATGTTCGGGTTTGTCGATCTTGCGAGTATGCTTCCCCGAGTATTCGTCAAAGCGGCTGGCGGTTCAATCGACTGGCTTGCAATCCCCCGACAGGCGATAACAATACTGACCACACCATCACTTCACGGAGCGACAGATGAAGGCTAATAACATTCTCGAAACCATCGGCAATACCCCCCATGTGCGACTCAATCACCTGTTTCGGGATGATATCGAGGTGTGGATGAAGGTGGAGCGCTTCAACCCCGGCAGCAGTATCAAGGACCGGATTGCCCTGAGCATGATCGAGGATGCGGAAGCCAGTGGTGCGCTCAAGCCCGGCGGGGTGATTGTCGAGCCCACCTCCGGTAACACCGGTATCGGCCTCGCCATGGTTGCCGCGGTGAAGGGCTACCGGTTGATCCTGACCATGCCGGAATCCATGTCCGTCGAACGGCGCAAGATCATGAAGGCGCTGGGTGCGGAGTTGGTGCTCACTCCCAAGGAAAATGGTATGCCGGGTGCCATTGCCCGGGCCGAGGAAATTCTCGCGCAACACGACAATAGCTGGATGCCCCAGCAATTTACCAACCCCGCCAATGTCAGCGCCCACCGAAATACCACCGCGCGGGAAATCCTCGCCGATTTCCCGGAGGGCCTCGACTACATGATTACCGGAGTGGGCACCGGTGGCCACATCACCGGCTGTGCCGAAGTGATGAAAGCGTCCATGGACAACCTGAAGGTGTACGCGGTGGAGCCGGAAAAATCCCAGGTGATTGCCGGCAAGGAAAAAGGGATGCACCGGCTGCAGGGCATTGGTGCCGGCTTTGTGCCGGAGGTGCTCAACAGGGAGGTGCTGGATGGCACCATCCCCGTGACCGAAGAGGACAGCTTTGAAATGGCCCGCCAGTGCGCCCTCAAAGAGGGCATCTTTGTGGGCATTTCCTCCGGCGCTTCCCTGGCAGCGCTCAAGCAGCGGGAGAGCGATCTGCCAGCGGGCAGCCGCGTGCTGGTGTTCAGCTACGATACCGGCGAGCGTTACCTCTCCATTGAGGATCTGTTCAGCGCCTGATCCGCTGACCGGAGCTGGCGGCGGTATCCGGCAACAAATTCCGCCGCGAGCTGCGTATAATCTCCCGCTTCAATCGTCTTTCGATACGTATCAGTGCTTAGTGGGGGAATCATGGAAAATGTAGTGAGCAGGGAACTGCTGAATAAGGTCATCGCTGTTTCGGTTACTGCCGGCGAGGCCATTCTGGAAGTGTACAACGCCAACGGCGATATCGAAGTCGATACCAAATCTGACGATTCCCCGGTTACCGCGGCGGATCTTGCGGCGCACAAAATTCTCGCGCCGGCGCTGGAAGCCCTCGTGCCGGGCGTTCCGGTATTGTCGGAAGAGGGCGAAATGCCTTCCTTCGAGGAGCGCAGCCAGTGGCAGCGTTACTGGATCATTGACCCGCTGGATGGCACCAAGGAATTTATCCGCCGCAACGGCGAGTTCACCGTCAATGTGGCGCTGATCGAACAGGGCGAGCCGGTACTGGGGGTGGTGCATGTGCCGGTGCTGGATATCACCTACGCCGGGGCCAAGTCCCTCGGTGCGTTCAAGCGCGACAGCGCTGGAGAAACCTCCATCTCCGTGCGCAGCATGAAGCCGCGTCTGGAATCCAAGCAGCCGATCGAAGTCGTGGCCAGCCGCAGCCACGGTGCCGGTGCCGTCGATACCCTGTTGTCGCGTATCGAGGGCAGCCTGGGCGAGACCGCGCTCAAGAATATGGGCAGCTCGCTGAAATTGTGCCTGGTGGCAGAGGGCGCTGCAGACCTCTATCCGCGCCTCGCGCCCACCTGCGAATGGGATACCGCTGCCGCCCAGGCGGTGGTGGAAGCCGCCGGCGGTACGGTGGTGGATGACCAGTTCGCGCTGTTGCGTTACAACCAGAAGGAAGCGCTGCTGAACCCGTTTTTCTATGTGATTGGCGATCGCAGCTTCGACTGGAAATCCCTGCTGCTGGGCTGAGTCCGGCAAAGTCCCCAATATGGTCTAGGCTTAACCTTATGCCTCGGTCGTCGTGTTGCTTTTGACGACGGCCGACGCCATCCAATGCGCCACCCTGTTTCAGGAATTGGCCAAGCGATTGAGAGGCGACGCCTATGACCAGAGCTCAAAGCCCCGCCAGATGTTCGCATGTGAATATCAGCGAGCTGGAAACCCGCCACCTGCGCCATCGCCTGGAAATCGAGATTACCTGGCTGTCCCGGCAAATGCAGGAACTGCAGGGGGCGCATGAGTCGATTGACCTCTCTCTCGTCCAGACCTACCGGGAAATGATTTTTTCCCGCCGCGCCCTCCTCGGGCGAATTCCCCGCTGATTCTCGACCCACCGGCACTCTTGCGATAACCGCGCAAGCGGGCACCCTCGCGGTCCCAAAATTTCACCCATGAAACTTCTACCCTCGAAGCTTCATCCTCGAAGTTTCACCGACGAGACAGCTGCGTCGGTGGCGTATCTGGCGATTACCGCCATGTTCGTCTTTTTACGTGGACTGTGAAAAAACGCAAAATCGGAACGATGCCGCTAAACGTCGCGTAAATATTTCCCTGCCCGAGAATTTTGTTCTTTTTCTGGCAATTGGGTCTACGCTTGGTGGGATAAAAGTTAACTGAAAAGAGAAATCCCCATGCGCTATCCGGTCGTGGTCCACAACATCGAATTTGCCGGTTACGGTGCCATCGCGCCGGATTTACCGCACTGCCATTGCCAGGGCGAAACGCTCGAAGGCGCGCTGCAAAAAATGGCGGAAACCATTGTGGATCGACTGGATGAATTGCAAGCCGCCGGCGATCCACCACCACAAGCGGGCGAGCTGGATTTGCTGCGAAAAAATCCTGCGTTTGCCGGCGGCGTCTGGGCAATCATCGACATCGAGCAAAATGCGATGAGCCCGAAACCTTAAATGGCGTGAGCGCAGTCTCCACCACCCGCTTCCATCGAGTGACAACAGGGTTTGAGAACCCTAAGAAAAATTCCGAATTGAGAAACCAAGGACGGTGACAATGAAAGGCCTGGTATTCCTTCTGGCTCTGTTCGCTTCCAGTGCCGCACTGGCCCAGTGGAACAATCCCATCGACGGCTACTGCAACGGTGAATATCGCATCGTCGGCACGGTTGGGTTGGGCGTCGGCGAACTGCAAATCAACGATGAACAGGATTTTGCCGGTTATGCCAGTATCGGCGTGACCCCGGATGCGGGTATCTGGCAGGTAGAGCTGCGCTATACCGGTTTTGACGACGGCAGTATTTCCGTGGACCAGTGGGGTATTGGCGCCAAGGTCGATTTCACCATGACCTGTGACGTGCAGTGCTTCTACTGGATGGTGGGCTGGAACTATGGTAATTTCGACGTCGACACCATTGAAAAGCGCGATGTCCTGTATGTGATCGATGACGACACGGATGACAACTACTGGAACGCTGGCGTGGGTTACCGCTACAAGTGGACCCAGGACTTTGATACCTCCATCGAATACAACTACAACGACGTGGATGCCCGTTTGTGGGTCAACGATGGCGTGTCCGATGTGCGCTTAAACTTCGGTCATATGCGCACGCTCACCGTCAACTTCAGTTATCGGTTTTAACCGCCTGGGGTAAATGCCACCCGGCGCTGAAGTGGCGCCGGACAGGGTGTTACTCCCGCACGCCCCGGTCCGGGCACCCGCTCGCACCACTTCCCCCTCCCCGGTTCTCCTTTGCCGGTTGCATTCCTCCATTACGCAGTCACAGAGTCATGCGGTCGCGCGGCTACAAGCGGCCGCTGCGTTTCAATTGCCAGTAGGCTTCCACCAGCGACAGATGCATCTCCGATGGCAGGGCGTCCGCCAGAATGGTGTTGCGCGCGCGCAATTGCTGCAGCAGGCGCTCGCGGCACGCACTGAAGTCGCGCCCCGCGCTGTACAGCAGTGCGCTGTCGAAATCCGCTACCGGCTGTTCCAGCAGTTGATCCAGCGCGCGCTCCCGCAGGCAGGCCACCATCACCAGATGGTGGCGGGAAAGCTGTTGCACGGCGCTGGTCAGGTCTTCGCTGTCTTCGTCCCGCACATTGGTCAGCAGGATGACCAGTGCGCGCCGCTGCTGACGAGCCAAAAGCTGTTCGGCGGCGGCGGTGTAATCACTGTGTGCGGTGCCGGAGTGGATGTCGTAAACGTGGTTTAGCAGCAGGTTGATACCACCCTCGCCCTTCACCGGTGGCAGGCGGCTGTGCGTGCCGGCGAAACACTGCAGGCCAACCGCATCGCCCTGGCGAATGGCCACGTAGGCAGACAGCAGCAGCGCGTTCAGTGCGTGGTCGAAATGGCTCAGCTCGCCATCTCGCGCGCGCATACGCCGGCCACAGTCCAGCAGGAAAATGATTTCCTGGTCCCGTTCGTCCTGATACTCCCGGCTGATCAACTTCTGCATACGCGCGCTGGCCCGCCAGTCCACCTGGCGCTGGCTGTCGCCACGGCGGTACTCCCGCAGCTGACGGAAATCCAGACCTTCGCCGCGGCGTTGTTGCTGGTGTACGCCCAGATAGCGCAGGGATTGCTCGGTGGATAATGCCTGCAGCGAGGAGATGCCGAGGAAGTTCGGGTAGACCTTGACCTCCTGCGGTTCCCCAAGCAGCACCCGGCGTTGCCACAATTTCCACGGCGAACTGGCGAGCAGTTCCAGATACCCGAAACCCGCGCGCCCACGCTGCACCGGCGTGGCGTGGTAGTGGGTGTGAATATCCTGGCCCGGGTTGAGCATAACCCGCAGGGGTAAGTCGCTGCTGCGCAGCTGCGCGGGGAGCTGGTCGGATACCAGCAGGCTAAGTGGACGGGTACCGCGGTTGTGCAGCCGCACACCGATCACCTGCTCCACACCCAGGGCGAGATTGCCCGGCAGGTGGCGGTGCCCGCTGAGGCCATCGCTGAGGCCATCTATGTGTCGCCCGGTGGCAAAGTCCAGCAGCGCAGCGAGTGTCAGCGCGGCCAATCCAAACCACCAGGCACTGCTGAGCAATCCCGCGGCCGCCGGCCACCAGATGCGCGCGGCGCTGACCAGCAGGGCACAGGCGGCGGCAATCAGCAGCAAGCGGATGAGCAGTGGCGAGGGCTTCACAGCCGCGGGGCCTCCACGGATTCGATGATCTGGCTCAGCACCGAATCGGCAGTTTCGCCGTCGATCTCCATATCTGGGGAGACCGCGACCCGATGGCGCATCACGGGGATAGCCATGGCCTTGATGTCGTCCGGCAGCACGAAGTCACGTCCCTGCAGCAGGGCGTGCGCGCGGGCCGCGAGGATCAGGCCGATACTGGCGCGCGGCCCGGCGGCGCGGCGCAACTGCGAGGATTCCCGGGTGGCCCGTACCAGGCGCACGGCGTACGCCAGCACCTGTTGATCCACCTGGATTTGCGGTACCAGCGCCTGCAGTTGTTGCAGTGCATCGGCGTCAAACACCGGCTGTACCGAGTCCCGCAGGGTGCGCTCGATATGACCGCCGCTGGCGGCGGCCGCAAGCTGTTCTTCCGCCTGCTGGCTGGGGAAATCAATCAGGACCTTGAGCAGAAACCGGTCCAGTTCAGCCTCCGGCAGTGGATAGGTACCTTCCTGTTCTACCGGGTTCTGGGTGGCGAGCACCATGAACGGTCGGGGGGTGGCATGGGTTTCGCCGTCGATGGTGACCTGATGCTCCTGCATGACTTCCAGCAGCGCCGCCTGGGTTTTGGCCGGCGCGCGATTAATTTCGTCGGCCAGCAGCAGGTTGGTGAACACCGGGCCGCGGCGCACTTCGAAGCGGCTCTCTGCCATGTGGTAAATGGCGTGGCCGGTGACATCCGCGGGCATCAGGTCGGGGGTGAACTGGATGCGACGGAATGCACCGCCAAAGCCGCGCGCCAGGCTTCGCACCAGCAGGGTTTTACCGAGCCCAGGTACTCCTTCCAGCAATACGTGGCCGCCGGCGAGCAGTGCGATCAGCACCTGATCCACCACCGGTTGCTGGCCGATAACCACCTGGTTGATACGTGCGCGCAAGGTGTTGACCTGGTCGCTGGCACGCTGCCAGTGATCGACACCAGCGGGGCGAGTGTCTGCGTGATGGGCGGGTGTTGTTTCCAGAGTGGTTTCGCTCATAGGGCGGCCTCAATGATCTGAATGCTGCGCAGGCGCGCGGTAAAGTCTTCCTGAGTGCGGGGTGCGGGCCCCCACAGGGTGTGGATGATTTCTGCTGCGGCGAGGCCGGTTTTTTCTGCCACAGAGGCAGCAACTTGTTGCTGTTCTGTGCCATCGCACGGGCGGCTTCCGCTGAGCTTTGTACGCAGCGGCGTACGCGCGCGCTCGAACAGCCGCTCACCCCGGTTCTGGCGCCAGTAAAATTGTCCGCAGGCGCGGATGTGTTCCAGCAGGGAGCGCCGCTCCCTGGCGGGCGCCAGTGCCAGCGGTCCGAAGCGCCGGCTGCGGTTGGCGATCCACGCCGCCAGTGCGAGTAGCCCGGCAACCAGCAGTTCCAGGGCATAGCGCTGAATCAGGGTGCCCAGCGTGTCGAAGCGCGGCCGGGTGACCATCACCAGGTCGCGCTCGCCGACTAGATGGGCGAGAAAATAGGCGTGGTCAAATTCCCCGATACGATCGTTTTGCCACAGGCTGCCGTCGGTCATCAGTGTCAGTCGGCCGCGGCCACGCTCGTAGTACACCAGCGGTGACAGGGTGGGAATATTCTGGAATGCCACCCAGTGCAGAGGCTCTCCGTCTACATCGACATCGCTGGTCTGGCCCATCATTTCGTGGGTGAGCGCGGTGCGTGGATTGAAATAGAGCGCGTAGCTGCTGCCACCGTCACTGGTGAGGTTGATCAGGCGCTCGGGGTCGATATCCGGGTTGCGCGGCTCCGCTTCGTGTGGCTGAGCGTCGTGCGGCTCGGAGCCAGCAGACGAAGCTTCGAAGGATGCGGCTCCCTCCTGCGGCGCGCTGCTGTGTTCGCTCTTATCGTTGCCGTTGCCACCGCTGTCACCGTTGCTGCGTTGCTCTGCGCGGAGTTTGCGGTTGTGCTCGCGCATGAGTTCACTCACCGTTTTGCCCTGCAGCTCACTGGCCTCTTCGCCGAATACTTCCCGCAGTTGCCGGTTAAAGTAGAGATCCAGGTCGCCCTCGGTGACTTCCAGCTCCAGAGCCTGCAGCAACAGATCCTGCTCGTGGTCGCCGGTGCCCTGGTGGGCGATGACGATGGCGTGGCCACCGGATTCGATCCAGTCCAAGAATTCGCGCAGGCGATCAGCATTGTAGATCTGGCTGGAGCTGGCGAGAAACAGGGCATCGCCGTCGTTAAGGGTGGCGAGCACGGAAATATTGTCGGCGCGGCGATGGTGAATGCCGACCCGGTCGAGGAAGCGATGAGCGGCGAGATAGGGGTTGCGCCGTGCCTCGGGGCCAAACCCGCGATCCACCTCCTCGGTGTGTCGCTCGAAAAAAACCAAAAACAGGCCACTGGCAACGGCGACCAGCAGCAGGGTGATGAAGATAGCGAGCCGGCTCAGTTTCACGATGCTGCCTCCCGCTCACGGAAAACCTGTTGCCACTGTGTGCACAGGGATTCCAGTTGCGCGCGCGCAGGTGGCTGATG
Organism: Microbulbifer sp. Q7; assembly: GCF_001639145.1. NCBI lineage: Bacteria > Pseudomonadati > Pseudomonadota > Gammaproteobacteria > Cellvibrionales > Microbulbiferaceae > Microbulbifer > Microbulbifer sp. Q7. The sequence goes on from NZ_LROY01000001.1 coordinate 712,760, forward strand.
TGCGTAAGCCTGGCGCTGCCAGACAGCGGTAAGCTGGCTGAAAAAATGCACAAGTGCCGGCTGCAAACGCGGGTCCTGCCCGGCTTCATCCCGCACCAGTTGTGCACACTCCGCTTCCGTGTGGTGATCGCGGAAGGCGCAATCGAATTGCGAGATCAGGTTCGACAGGCTGGCGCGGTACAGTAGCCCCATGGCGTCGCGCTGGTGGCCGGCCTGCCACAGAGCCAGTACCTCGCGGGTCACATCTTCCGGCAGGCTCTCGCGGCGCACATCCAGCCCGAACAGGGTTTGTGGGTGCGGACGCGCGGCGGCCTGCTCCGGTGCGCGGTAGCCGAGCAGTGCGCGCAGGTGATCGCGGTAACGCCACAGCAAGTAGGCCACGAGGGCGATGGCCGTGGTCCACAGCAGCACTTCAATAATACCGGCGAGCAAGGGCCAGAATGCGCTCTCGCTGCCAACCTCTTCATCACCGCCCAGCCCTTCCAGCCACTCGATAAACGCGATAAACCAGGCGGGGATGGGATACTCGCGGGATTCAAAGGTTTTCAAGCGCCAGTGGCTGACCTGCTCGCGCTGGTGAAAATCCTCGTCTGCCAGCACCTCGTCGATCACGGTTTCTGCCTGGCCGGGGGTGACGATATCCGCGTGCGCCGGCTGTGGTACGAGCATTGCGCTCATCCATACCAGGGTCACAGCGCAGGCGAGCGATGCGACGGTCGCGGCGCGGGTAGTGGGGGCTTTGCGCGGGCGTTTCTGCTGTGCGTCGAGACGGGCGCGCAATTTTCGGAACTGGATTTCGATATCCCAGGCCTCCAACTCAACGCGCCGGCCGATATACAGCATGAACCCGCCACACACATAAAACGGCGCGACCGCGGCCATCACCAGCAGGGTGAGGCCATTGGCGATCCAGGCAGACAGCACACTGTTGTCGCTGACGAGGGGTATCCAGTCAATCTCCAGCTGTGCCGGCAGCATCAGGTAAAACAAGGCCGCAAGGCCCATCACCAGGATCATTTCCACATGCACACCGACGATATGCAGCCAGCTGGCGGTACTGGCGGCATTGCGGTGCAGCAGGGCGATGCGGGTCGCGCGTGTCTTTCCCTGTGCATGCTCCAGCACCGTCACCGGTAGATCGAAGGCGCGGGTAAAGCTGAGTCGTCGCCAGGTCAGCCAGGCAAGCCAGTCGTGGCGATTGGCAGCGCGAAACTGTGCCAACGCTGCGCGGTTACGCATGGGTTCGTTGAACAGCTTGCGGCTTGCCACCAGCAGCGGCAGCCGCTCAAACGCCGGCTTCATCCACCAGACCGCAAAAATTACCCAGTTTGGGCTGCCCGGAAAGATGAGCCCCAGCAGTAAAAACAGGGCAGCGGCCGGCAGCAACCAGAGTGCCGCCAGTTGCCACCACAGCGGGCGCGCGAGCAGGATGCCGAGGTCAACCGACTCCCAGCCGGAGCGCGGTCGTGCGCGCACGGCGAGACGGTCGAGGTTCAAGGTTTACCTCCAGCGATGGCGGGGCTGGGTCGCTGAGAGCGCCCGGCAAACACGCAGTAGCTGATGACCAGTAGCCAGAAAAAACTCCCCACCGCGAGCTTCACCGCAATGCTCACCTGGGTGCTCGACGACCAGAAGGCTTCGAGGAAGGCGGCGATCACCAGCATCAGGAAGGTGCCGTACATTATTTTCATTGACTCACGCGCGGCCCCGCGCAGGGAATCCCGGCGGCGCTGATTGCCGGGGTTGATCAGGGAGTGCCCCAGGTGCAGCCCGGCCGCGCCGGCAAACACAATGGCGGTCAGTTCGAAAGCGCCGTGACCGATAACAAACGGATAGAAGGTGGACACAAATCCCACGCGGGTGATGTGGCCGAAAATCGCACCGAGAAATAATCCGTTGAACACCAGGAAAAAGATGGAGCCCAGCCCGAACAGTATGCCTGCAGCAAAGGTGCGGAAGGCGATACCGATATTATTCTTGATATAGAACCCGAACATCTGCAGGTCGGTGTCTGATCCGCGTTCACGCCCCAGCACCCGGTTGGCCGGGTCGTACATGGATTCAATTTGCAGCACCTGCTCCGGCGACATCACCGCGTAAATCAGCGCGTCGTTCGAGTAACTGCCAAAGCCCATCACCAGTGCGGGGGCGAGAAACAGCGCACAGGCGAGCCACACGAAGCGCGCCTGCTGGCGCAGGGCCTGGGGAAAGCCGGCAAACAGGTAATCGAGCCAGCGGCTTCTGGAAACCGGCTCCTGCCGATAGAGCCGCTGGTGGCAGTCCATCACCAGCTGGTTGAGGCGGCCTATCAGCTGGCTGGTGTACTGTCGCTCCTTCGCCACTGCGAGGTGCTGGCACAGCCGCCGGTAACTGGCCGGCAGGTCGTCCACGTCCGCCTGCTGGGTGGTTGTTACCACCGCATGCTTGCGGTAGCCGGCGAGTGTATTTTCAAGTTGTAGCCACAGGTTTTGGTGGCGCTGCTCGAAATCCCGTTGCTTCACTGGTCACCTGCCTGTCTTGTTGCGCGCGGCGCAACCTCTTCTGCGGCACGTTCGCCAAGCAGCCAGCGGCCAATACCGTATAACCGGCCGAGCCCCGCGTCACCGGTTTTGCCGGTGATCGGCTGCAGCAGGTCTGCCAGCTCCTGTTGCCGCGGGCGGCTCAGTGCGCGGTGACGTTGGCTGAGGCTTACGATGGCCTGCTGATCTTCCAGTGCCAGCCCCCGGGGTGGGGGCACCGGCGGCACCGCGGGCAAATCGGTGGATGCCGCGGGGGATTCCCGGTACACCACCAGGGTGCCAGCGGCATGGTCGCCCAGGCGCCGGAAATCCCGGCTGCAGGTCATGCTGATAATACCGGCGAAGTAGCCGAATGGCAGGAAGTCTGCGAACCGCAGTAGGTTGCGCATGATCGACGGCCCCCAGCCGATGGGGGTGAGGTTGTCGTTGATCACTGCAATGGAAAACGCGCGCTTGCCCGGGGTTTGTCCACCGCGCAACACCTCAAACAAAACCGGGTAGAACCACTCTAGCAAGAACGACACCAGCAGCCACATGCCCACACCCGCATCGCCGGCCACGCTCATTGCTATACCGAGGATCAGCAGAATCAGCGTGCGGTAGAACAGGTCCACGGAGTAGGCGAGTATACGCGGCAAAGGCCCCGCAACGCGGGAGGTGAGGTCGATCCCTTCTGGCGTTTCGATCTCGAACAGGGTGTCGAGACCCTGGATATCGGCCGCTATTTGGGACGTGGCTGGCATAGTCTTGTGCATCGGGCAGAGCTACCGCTTGGGCGGCAGAGAATCTTTGGCTTTTGCAAAATGAACGCCGGCATAAAGGCAGAAGAAGTCCGCCTTTATACCGGTGGGAAAATCAAATTTCCGGATTGGCTTCATGGCCGCCAAACATATTGCGGTACAGGATGCCGTAGGCAATGCTCAGGGTTGGAATAGCCCAGATCAGGCCAATCAACAGCGCCAGGAAACCCGCGATATACAGCAGCGCAATAACGATAAAGAACCCAAATACCGGGAACCAGTGTTTGGTGATCGCCTTGCGAGAGGTTTCCAGAGCCTGCCAGGGGCCCATATTCTTGTCCACGATCAGCGGCATCATCATCAAATAGCCGATCATCAGGTAGATACCGGGCAGCACCAGTAGAATAAATCCAATGCCGATCAGCAGGTACATCAGGATCATACCCAGAGCCAGCGGCAGGATCTTGTCAAAGTGGGCGAAAACCTCGGTGCCGGAGACTGTTTCATCCCGTGCGATTTTCACGCCGATCATGATCATGCCCGCTGCCAGTGGTGCGGAGGCCACGAGAACAATCAGGTCCGACACGATACTGCCGATACCCGGGTTGGTTTCGGGGTCGGTGAGGGACTGCCCGGAAATCAGTGAAGCCACAATGGCAATGGCGATCGAGGCCACAAAATACAGCAGCACACCCAGCCAAACGGTGCCCTTGTTGCCCTTGGTCTTGGCCCAGGCTTCATTCAGGGTATCGCCGATGGCGACCTGATAGTCCCCCGCCAGCGCACCGGGTATCGAACCCATCTTGGGGTTGTCACCCTGATCCCCCGCCAGCTCGGATTTTGGCGCGCTGTAAATATCACTACTCATGGTCGAAATTCCTTGATCTAATTTTTACCTTATTGTTGCCGGTGCTACATCCAGAACCCGGTTTCTCCTGCGATACGCCGGTATCGGCAACAGGACCTGCAACAATACCACAGGCGCAGCGGGTATTGGCGTCATAAACCCCTTGGTGTAAGCGTCTGTAATTGCGAGCGGCGCAACGCTACTATTGCCTCCAGTTATCCGATGGCGATGGTGAGAAGGGAATGGGAAAGTGGTTGTTGCGTACCGGGCTGGCGGTAGTGCTAGTGGGCGGTGTATATGCGGCGTTGCCCTGGTACTCCGCGCACCGGCTGATCGAGGCCGCCCATCACGAAGACACCGCGGCACTCGAGCGGTATGTAGATTTCCCGGTGTTGCGGGCGAACATACGCGCGCGTATTCAAGCGAAACTGCAGCAATCCATGGGTGAAGATATCCCCCCGGATCTGGGTGGTCTGTTTGCGGCCGGCGCTGATCTGCTGCTGGGGCCGCTGGTGGACCGGCTGATCAGCGCCCAAGGCATTGCCGACCTGATTCAGGGGCAGAAGGACTGGCGGGCGTTCGAGCGGGATCTGGAGCGGGTATTTGGCGGCACCGGCCGGCAGCCACAAACGCCCCCGCCGCAGCGCCGCGAGGAAGTGGTCGAAGACACGACAGCCGCTGAACATGACCATCACTGGCAACTGCGCCGCTGGTACTTCAGCGGGCCCAATACCGTGTCGGTAATCTGTGGCAACAAAGTGGATGAAACGGGTGTAAAACTGTCACTGCAACGGAATGGTTGGCGCTGGCAATTGGTGGATATGGTTTTGATCGATACAGAAAACGGGGAAATTTGACAATGGCGATAGCACTGGAAATGCACGAATCAAAAAACGTCTTTGGTGAGGCGCTGATCCCCTGTAGCCGCGATCCCCTGACCGGTTTTTTCCGCGATGGATGTTGCAATACCAATGATCAGGATATGGGGTCGCACACGGTGTGTGTGGAGGTGACAAAGGATTTTCTGCGGTTTTCCAGCGAGCGCGGTAATGACCTGAGCACGCCGGTGGAAGAGTTCGGTTTTCCCGGCCTGAATCCGGGCGATCGCTGGTGCCTGTGCGCCGCGCGTTGGCTCGAGGCACAGCAGGCGGACATGGCGCCGCGGGTTTACCTGCAGCGCACCCACCAGCGCGCGCTGGAAATTGTTCCTTTAGAGCTGCTGCGCCAGTACGCGGTGGATTTGAACTAGGAACCACCGGTGAGGCGGTGAAAAAAGCGGTAGTATTTTGTGCCCGGCACTAGAATCCGGCACTAGAGCCCGGCAGTCAAAGTGCCCTGAAGCAAGCCGTCCTGGCCTGCTCAGAGCCAGCCTTTCGACTGATAACCAACTCACAGGATGAACATTGTTGGTGAGCGCAGTGTCCGTACCGGCTGGCATCCCTGATTGAGACGTCAGCCTGCTCAGTACCAAGAGTGCGCGTTTAGCGGCGGGCAAACAATAGCTCTTTCAAGCCAAAATGGTTGCATTGCGTGAAAATCTGTGACCGGGTTGCGCCTTTTTATTCATAATGCGTGTGGTGCTGGTCACGTTCTGCGCGTTCCTCACTCCCCCATTCCCTCGCTGATATATCGGGAAACAAGCTGGCTGGTGGATTTACAGTTGGCCTTGCGGAGAATGTTTTTCCGGTGATTCTTTACCGTATGTGGAGAAATGTTCATGAGCCTGGCGATCTCCAGGCTGGTTTTTCCTGCGGCTAGCAGGTCCACGATTTCCAGTTCCCGCCTGGTGAATTTTGCGTGCATCTCTGCAGAATGCTCCGCTTTGGCGGGCACATCCAAATTTAAATAATCTTCACCGCCGAGAAGGCTTAGCAAAGACACTTTGTAATTATTGTGACTGGCCAGGTGAGAAATATCCGTGTGGATACGGAGTAGTCTGACGGGTGTGCCGCAATTGTCCGTGGCCAGCACAATCGCCTGGTGATTGAACAGGCGGTAACGTCCATCGGCGGTTTGCATCCTGGCGGTAAACGAGACCTTGTAGTCTTTTATCTGCTGCGGACCAATTTTTTGCTGCAGAACTACCAGCGCCGCTTTTTCTGCTTGCGTTGCAAATGTCATATCCTGCGGATGGATTCGGTCGAGAATGGCCTCGATCGTGGTTGCACTCGGCGCAAGGCCAAGAATGGCCTCCATAGATGGGCTTGCTTGTAGCGGTTGCTCCTGCACAGACAGATCAATGGCATAGTAAAAAGTGCCACCCGATCCAAAGACGGTAGCAACAAAGCGGTCCAGCTCACTGCGCTGATGCAGTGTGCCAAAGCGGCCGCTGGTGAAGAGCTCGGGAATGGTGGGCGACGCCTGCTGCGTCAGGATTTCTTCCGGTTGTAAAACATCGTCTGCCATTCGGCCAGCCCCAGTCGGTATTTCATTATTGCCTGTGTTGGCATTTGTTATTTTCAGCGTACGAATTTATCGGTAACTGGCGGTTTGCACAGGTTAAATAAGGCCCTCTGTGATGCACAGAGCAATCAGCTGGCTCATGTTCTGGCAGCCGGCCTTTTTCAGGATTCGCTTGCGGTGATTCTTGATGGTGTACTCCGAGAGCAGCAATTCGCGCCCGATCTCTGCACTGGTCATGCCCTTGGCGATCCGCTGGATAACGGTCACCTCGCGCGGGGTGAATCTGGGAGGCTGAGGCACGGGATTGGTGACTTCGCCGTCGACACTGAGGTCCAGGTAGGAGGGCTCACCATTCATTCCGATCAGTGAAAGGCGACGATTGTTGCTGTCGGTCAGGTGGGAGATGTCGGTATGCACGTTGAGCGCCTTGCCCACCCTGCCCTGTTGATCGGTGGTTAACACGATGGCCTGGTGATTGAACAGGTGATAGTCACCGTCCTTGACGCGAAACCGGAAGCAGTAGGAAATCTTGTAATCGGTAATCTTGTGCATGCCGATTTTATCCTGGAACAGGCGGATGGCGGTCGCCTCGGCGCGGGAGACGAAATCCATATCCTCCGGGTGCACCTGATCGAGAATATCCTGGAAGGTGAGGGACTCCAGCTTCAGCCCGTGAATCTGCTCCACTTCCGCGCTGCAGTACAGCAGGTTGAGGTCACACAGATCAAACACATAGTGATAAAACGGTCCATTGCTGAAAATAGAGCTAACCAGCGCATCTACCCTGAACTTCCCCAGCTCGGTCTGGTGCTTGGCGAACAGCGCCTTGCGGCTCTGCCAGACGTTCTTCAACAACTGGGTCTGAGGGGTCTGTTCGGCCACGCCTGGAAGTCCTTCTACGTTTTTAATGCCAAATTTAGGGAGCATTGGCTCGAATGATCCAGGGACACCGCCGGCACCCGGAATATGTGACTGCTATCACAAAACAATTGAGACTTTTTTATCAGCTTTGACGCCATTTTCCAATGTTATTTGGTACGAATGTGCCTATTCGCGCCGCAGCGGTGCAGCTTAGTCAGCATTGAATGTTTTGAAGGGACGTTGAAGTGGGTTGTAGGCGAGGGTGAGGGCGAGGGCGAGGGCGGTGCAGCCTCCGTTCAATACCCGGGCAGGTTTTGAACGGAGACTGCGGTTTTTCACACAGCGTGCTAACGCCTGCCCTCAGGAGGGCAGAAAATCGATGGAGTAGTTGAGCGTGGACTTCTCCACGTTGGCAGAGCCAAAGTTGATCAGGCGGATACGGGCCAGCAGCTTGCGCTCGAGGTCCGGGCTGTCCAGCTCGCTGCTGACCAAAGTCACCGCGGAAATGGTGCCATTGGCCTCGATGACCAGTTTCACGGTGACCTTGCCGGCCAGGGTCGGGTCGCGGCGCAATGCGCGGTTGTAGATGGCAAAAATGGCCCCCTTATTGGCCTCCATGACCTGGCGAATCGACTCCTCACCGCGGGTGCCGCGCTCCCTTCGCGCTTCTTTGCCACTGGATTGTGCTGCTGCCGTAGCTTCTGCGACCTGCACCTGCGTGGTCTCGCGACCAGATAGTGCCGAGCCACCGGTGTTGCGGCTCAGCTGGCCGGTATTGATGCCGCCACTGCCCGCCTTGGACTTGTCGCTAATCAGTGAGCGGTCAATTTTCTGCGCCTTGGCCGCGCCACTGGCAAGGCTGTTGGCGCTGGCCACTGCGGACACATCCAGGCTGTCCCGCATATCCATCAGGTCGTCCTGAAGCTGCATCAGGCCGCTATTGGCTGCCTTCTCACGGGCCTTGGCCACTTCCGCGGCGGGTGCCTTCTCGCTGAGCGGTTTCGGCTTTACGGTTTTGATGGGCTCCGGCTTGGGCTTTTCGATGGGCTTCGGTTTTTCCGGCTTAACTTCTTTGGGTTTTTCCTGCTTTTTCTCAACCGGCTTTGGTTTGGGTTTCTCCACCGGTTTGGGGAGCTCTTTCTTCTCCAGGATGACCCGTGCCAGCTGCGGAGGCAGTTTTTCCGCCTGCTCCCGGGTCAGCTCCGGCGCGGGGATAAACGTAAACAGGGCGCCCACCACCACAAAGGCGGCGATGCCGCTCTTGAGGAATTTTTGAAAGCGCTGGTCTTCTTCCTCGCTGGACGTCCACGGCAGAGTGGAGTTGTAGTAGTGCCACGGCATCAAGGCCGTTCGACCCGGTGCACTGGTAGCTGCTGAATGGAAGGTGGCTGTAGTCATGATGTTTTGCCCCTCCCGTTAGCGACCGGCGGCCGCAGTGGCCGGGTCCTGGGGTGTCGTCTGCGTGACAGCGAGATCAATATCCCGATAGTCCGCTGCGGCACAGGTGTTCATGATCTGCTTGAGCAGCGCGTAGGGCACTTCTTCATCCCCGAGAATGGTTACCGGGCGGCCCACTGCCTGTTTTTCTTCTGGCAGCGGCTCGGCGCGGCTGGCCAGGTACTCGAGTTCATTTAGCAGGGGCTGAATCTGTTCCTGGTCCGCGGGGATATCCGCCACCTTCGCGATCATGCGATTGCCCACCAGCAACTGGTCGCCATTTACCCGTACCACGGTTGTGGTGTCGGGTTTCTCTGTCGAGGTGGATTCCGGTAACGTGATGGTCTTGTCTGCCTGCAGTACCTCAACATCCGAAGAGTTCACCAGCAGGAAGAACACCAGGATGGTGAAAATATCCATCAGTGAAACCAGATTCAGCTTGGTTTGTTTGTGCCGACGCTGTTTGCGCCCTTTCAGCTTTCCGCCGATCGTCGCTTTCATATTCCGTTGCCTGCCAGCTGATTGTCTGTTGCCGGTGCGTCTGCCACGGGCGCATCCCCCAGGGAAATTTGCGGGAACAGTTCCGCATCCACCACCGAGGCGGCCACCACCGCGCGGAAAGAGCGTGCGGTATCCATGGCGCTCACCAGGGTGCGGTATGGGGTGCCGGGCTCAGAGAGGATTACCAGGTCTTTCTTGTCGATATCCCTCTCACGCAGGCTGCGCTTCACCTCCTGCAATACATCCGACACCAGCTTGAAATCCGGCTGTCCGTCCCGGTTGGCAATGCGCTTTACGCGAATTCCCGCCGGATAGTTGATGTCGATGTAGTCCTTGCGCAGCACCAGTTCCAGCTGCCGGTTTTCTTTCTGATCCGCCACACTGGGGTCGCTCAGACCGGGCAGGTTGAGGTTCAGCACGGAGATATGGGAAAACACCATATTCAGCAGCAATACGGGGACCAGTACGGTCATCAGGCTCATAAACGAGGTGATGTCCAGATCCGGGTCGGTTTCCAGCCTGCGTCGGATAGCCATGGCTCTCTCTTGTTATCTGACTCTTATTCGGTTGTTACACACTGGTATACGTGCACGCCGCGGCTCAAGCGGTAGCGCCAGCCTTGGCGGCGGGGCGTGCGGCGGCTTCGGCTTTCTGGCCGCGTGTGAGGGTAATCAGATTGAGGAACTTGACCCCGGCCATCTCCAGGCTGTCGATGATTTCATTGGTTTTGTTCTGCAGCATGGAGTAGGCCAGCAGCAGCGGGATGGCGGAGATCAGGCCGAACGCGGTGGTGTTCATGGCCACGGAGATACTGGAGGAGAGCATGGATGCTTTCTCTGAAGGATCCGCATTGGCGACCGCGGTGAAGGCTGCGATCAGGCCGATAATGGTACCCAGCAGACCCAGCAGTGTGGCGATGTTGGCCAGGGTGGCCAGGTAATTTGTGCGCTTTTCCAGGCGCGGCACCGCTTCAAGAATACTTTCCTCGATGGCCATGGCGATGTTTTCGTCTTTGCGCGCGTGCTGGGCGGTAGAAATACCAGCGGCGACAATCTGGCTCACCGGTGCTTTCTCGTTTTGTGAGAACTTGAGCGCGGCGGCAAAGTTACGCTGCTGCATCATCGGCAGTACTTGCCCGTAGGCGCGGCGGTTGGCCAGTTTGGCGCGGGACAGGAATACCCAGCGCTCGATAACCAGTACCAGGCCGATCACCAGCACCAGCGCAATGGGGTACATGAACGGGCCGCCGTTCTGGAAAAAACGCAGCAGTGTATTGAAAAATTCCATGGTCAAATCTCCGGGACGTAAAGATTTCTGGTTATAAAAATGGCTTACGGTTGCTGATCTGAGCGTTTTTGCTCGAGCAGTTTTATCTCTCGTTGCAGCTCCGAGTATTCCTGGTGCTGGAACGTGTGGTTGATGGCATTGGGCAGGGTGCTGTCAATTTTTTCCAGGCTGTTGGCCTGCTTCCAGGGAATAATGTACAGCACCTTGGGCTGTTCCTGGCTGCCGATGATGGTGGACTCCAAGGTGATTACTTCACCGCCCTCTTCCTGGGCGATGCACAGATTGGAGACGAGCAGCGCCGCAAACACCGGAATCGCATTGCGTAATATATTCACCGGCTACAGTCTCCTCTCCAGGTCCACAATCCAGCCCGCCAGCACGCGGTCTTCTTCAGGCTCCAGTGCGCGCGCTTCGCGGTAGTGATGCAAAGCCCGTTCCGGTTGGTGCAGGTAAAGATCAAAAAGAATCCCCAGGTTGCGATGTGCCGCGGCAAAATCGGGCCAGTGCGTCAGCGCGTTTTCATAGGCGAACTGCGCTTCCTCAAAGCGACCCTGGTCGCGCAGGAATACGCCGAGGGCATTCCAGGCAAAAACATTGTTTGCATTGACGGTTATCGCCTGGTTCAGGCTGGCTTCTGCCGATTCCAGGTTGTTGAGCTTCAGTTGTACCTTTGCCAGGTTAAGCCAGGCGCCGGACAGTGCCGGCCACTGGGTGACTACTTGTTGCAATTCCGTTTCTGCGGCCGTGTACTGCTGTTGCATAAAGTAGTCGCGCGCCCGGTTGATTCCCTGCTGGGCGCCGGCGGGTACGCTGCTGGCTTCCGTGAGATAAGGATTGGGGCCGGGCACACGCTTGCCGGATGCGTCGCTGGTCACTGGCGTGTCACCTGCGGTCCCCGGGTCAGTCGCGGTGCCCGCACAGCCGGCGAGAAGCGTGGCCGCCAGTGCAAAAACCACTAGCAGCTTTTCGTGCTTGCTAAATAAATTTCGATCAGTAAGCCGCATCGCTCCACTCCACTGTGGTTTCCGGTTTGCGATAGCGCGCCGGCAACAGGTTTTCCAGCGACGAGAAACTGCTCTTCACCCAGTCGTCGTACACGCCGTCTGCGGTGCGTTTTACATTCGCTTCGTGCAGTTCGATGGCTTTTTCCTCGAACGGGTAGGCCTGCTCTTCCAGCAGGATTTCATACTGCTCCAGTTCCAGCGGATTCAGTCCGTTGGGGCGCTGTGAGTCCATCAGGTCGCGGCTGAGCTGGCGATAGATTTCTGCCAGACGAAAATTGGCAGCAGTGGTGAATTCGGCAATGCCGAAATCCAGCACTTTTTTGTAGTCGGATACGGTCTCTTCCATGGCCTGCTTTTTGCGCTTGAGGCTCTGCTTGAGTGGCAGGTTCAGCTTCTGCCGTTCGAAGCGCGCGTAACTCTGTGCGGCCAGCTCATTGCTGGCGTAAGCCGCCAGATAGCGACCCCGCGGCTCGGAGACCCGGTTGCCGGCGAGGCTGTTGATCCAGAGATTCCGTTCGCGGGGGTTGCCCACCTTTTCATACAGGGAAACCAGCTGGTACTGGGCCTCCAGATTCTGCAGCGCGGGCTCGCGCCAATCGCGGGCGTACTGGCGATAGGCCTCAATGGCACGGGCGGTGTTGCCAGATTGCTCAAATTGTTCCGCCGCCAGGTAAAGCGAATCGCGGCGCACGCGCGGGTCCGGGTCGCTGTTGGCCAGTGCCATCAGCTCGTTGGCGGCCGCCTCCGGCATATCCAGCCCCTGATAGATGGCCACGGCCTTGGCGGTCAGCGATGGGGTGAGCTTGTGCTCTGGATAGTGCTGACGGAAGTCAGCCAGTTCCGCTTGTGCCTGGGGCCAGCGCTGCAGGCGCATCAACTGGTTGATGGCATCGTATTGGGCGGTGGCTGCGATTGCCGAACGGCCGCTTGCGCGCACACGCAGCAGAAGCACAATGGCTTCCTCGGTGGGCGCGACAAATTCCAGGCTGTCTGTGGTGAGGTGCACCTGCTTGAGAATCTGCTCCGCCTGCTTGTAGATCGACGACTGCAGCCGGTCGCGGGTATTCACGTACTCCGGGTCATTGGTGGCCATACCCGCAAGCAGCTGTGCGTAGGCGCTTTCCGCCGCGGAAAAATTATTCGTCTCGAAATGGCTGTGTCCCAGCAGCATCAGGATGTTGCGGCGCTGCGCCAGATTGGGGGGTGGTTGCCAGCCTGCGGCTTTTTCCGCGGCGGCAATGGTTTCCGCGTGGCGGTACTGGGCGAACAGGTTCTGGGCCGCAGCCAGCTGTACCGCAAGTGCGCGCTGGTCGCCGGGCCAGGTGTCGGCAAAGCGCAGGCTGGTTTCCGTTTTGCGATCGAGCCAGAGGTTTGCGAGTTCCGGGTTGCGCTCGGACTTGTGCATTTCCCCTGCCATCAGGATGGCCGCATAGCCTGCCTCGGTGGCATTGGCCGGGGTCTTGCCGGTTTCTTCGGTGAACTCCCAGGCGACCCGGGTATAGGCGTCGAAGGCTCGCGCATGGTCGCCGGCATCGTTTAGGCTTTCCGCCATCAGGAAGGTGAGCGGTGGTGCCTTTTCGTCGCCGGGGAAGGTCTCGATAAATTCTGCGTAGAGCGCGGCCGCGGCGAGGAATGCGCTGCGCGATTCACGCTCGGCGCGCGCTGCGGCCCGTTTGCTGTTCCCGGGGTTGCGCACTTCGTTCCGCAGTGCCTGGGCGCGGGCGTGATCGAAGCGGGCCAGTTCTTCCAGCCAGGGTTTCAGCTGGCTGCGCAGCTCTCCCCGCAGCGTATCGTCGGCGTTCTGCCAGTAGAGGCTGCGAATGCCATAACGGGTAACAAATTCCCGTTTTGCCGGCACCACTTCACTGGGGAAGTTGCCCTGCTGCAGGATCTCCACCGCGCGCACATGCATGCCCGGTGCCTCAGGGCTTTGCGGATTCTGTGCCACAAAGGTGAGGAAGGTCTGCGCCCCATCGCGGTAGCGTTCACTTTCTGCGTACCAGTCACCGAGGGCGCGGTACAGCAGATGCTGATAGCTGCGAGTGTGACGGGTTTCGGTGTCGTCGCTGACGCCGGTGTCGGTCGCAACGCTGAAGGATTCGATCACCTCGGCACCGCCGAGATAGTTAAACCCGAGCGCCAGCACGCGCAAGGTATCGTCGGCGAGGCGGCGCTCGCCTTTCTGCAGTGTTTCCAGCGGACGCTTTTCTACCTGGTCTTCCGCCAACAGCAGATCCATCAGTGACAGGAAGGTATTGCTCGCGTCCCGGTAGCGCGCGTCCTTGAACTGGCTCCAGCCGAGCATATAACGCGCGTTTTGCGCAAAGGGAGACTCCCCCTGCGCGAGCACCGCGCGGAAGTCACGCTCTGCGGCTCGGTATTTTTTCTGGCTGAAGGCCGCTTCGCCGCGGCGGAACAGGGCCTCGGCAATAAACGGGGACTGCGGCGCTGTCTCGACGATGTTTTCCAGCGCGGCAAGGGAGCCGGACAGATTGCCGTCGAGGGCGCGGGCGCGGGCGAGTCGATAGGCCAGGTAGTCGTCATCGGCGGAGGTTTGCAGCAGGGCTTCGTAGTGCCGCACGGCTTCACCGTAAGCGACGACCATCTCCGGGCTATCCGCCTGCAGCTGTTCCAGGCGCTCCATTTCCAGATCGGCAAGGCGCAACTGGATCTGGCGACGGGTTTTCGGGTCGCGGTTGGCCGCCAGGGCCTTTTCATAGCTCTGGATCAACACCGGCAGCGCCACTTTCGGCAGCTCTACCTGCGGTTCCGGTGGCAGGGTAGCGGCTGGCAGGTCTGCCAGCGTGGTGCCCGGATCGAACTGCGTGGCGCAACCGCCCAGGGTAGCGCTGGCACAAATTGCCAGGGTCAGGAGTTTTATACGCGGCCAGCCTGGCTTCACGATTGCACCTCCGCTGCTTGCGGGATGGTTTCAACCGCGGGCTCAGGGGTTGGCTCGGGAGTGGTCTCCGTTGCGGTCTCAGGTGTGGCCTCAGGCTGTGCCGGGGTGGGCACCTCGTAAGCACCCTGTATCGTCGCATCCTGAATGCGGGCAATGGCGAGGCGGGTATGCGCCATATATTGCGCGACCCGCTGCGTGGCGGCGCCGAGCGCGTCACGCAGGTCCTGACGAATCTGGTTCTGCAGGGCACTGCTAGCGCGTTCGATGGCATTTTGCTGTTGCGCCAGACGCTGCCCGGCGTCATCCACACTGCCAGCCAGCAGGTTGAGCTGTGGTGCTTCCGCGGCGATACGGGCCACACTGCGCTGGCGGCGCGCGGCCTCGGCCAGTTGCTCTTCCAGTGCAGCGATCGTTTTGCGCGTTTGCCACAGGTTCTGGTGATACTGGTCCGCCGCCTGCCATTGAAGAAGGCCGCGTGCGCGCGCCAGTGTCTGCTGCTGGTAGCGGCTGGTTTTGCCGGCCTTGCTCAGACGCTGATAGCGCGCTTCGGCGGCGCGCACCATTTCCAGGTACTCGGACGCTGCGCTATCGCTGCTGGCGAGCATCGCGAGGCCGTCCTGGTCTGCCTCGATCCGCACCAGAGAATTTTTCAGCCGTTGCAGTTCCTGCTCGGCGATCTGTACCTGCTGGTCGTACTGGGCACTGTCGTGTTGTTGCACGATGGCCGTATGCCGCTGCTCGCGTTCGTCAATCAGGTTGTGGAATTCCGGTAGCCGCTGCTGCCAGCGCTCGAGTACTCGCGTGAGCTGTTGCAGGTCGCGCAGTTCCGCAAGCTGCAATTGCAGGCGGTCGCTCTGCATCATACGCAGCAGATAACGCTGGTTGTCGCGGATCAATGCGGGGGTTTCCGCATCTTCGAGCCATCCGTAGCGCTGCAGGTCCAGGGTTTCGTTTTCCGGTGGCAGCGGGAACTGCAGGCGATACGAGGCCTGCTCCAGTGCCTGGAGATCGTCGAGTGCCTGCTGGTAGCGCTGTTCCGCGTGCAGGTAGGACTGCAGGGCAAGTTTCGGGCGTTGCAGGGCTTCATAGCTGTAGGGCAGTGCGAGCAGTGCTTCCTGGACCTGGGGGGACAGCGGGTTGCGGTTGATCAGGTAACCGAGCGCGTCCACCGCCTGCTGATGCTGGCCACCGTTGACCGACACCCAGCCGAGGCCGAGCAGCGCATCCGCGGACCAGGGCGTATCCAGGCGCACCCCGCGGAATTCCTGCGCGGCGCCGGCGTGGTCTCCGGCAAGTGCCAATGCGTACCCGGCACCGATACGCGCTTTGTCGCGCAGGATGCGCAGCTCCTCGCCCGCGTCCAGATGCTCTTCTACCAGCGCGGCTGCGCGACGATATTCTTCTGCAGCGGCGGGCAATTGCTGTTGCCGCGCCAGCGCCGCGCCAAGATTGTTGTGCCCGAGCACCCGCTCGGCGAGCGGCAGGTCTGCCATCGCCAGCAGTTGCCGCGCCTGGACCAGGTCGCCGCCGCGGATCGCCAGATTCAGGGTGAGGGTGGACTGGTGGATGGCGCCGGATTTTTGCAGCTGCAGCGCAGCGGTATCCCAGTTCTGGTGGCGATAATTCAGTTCCGCCAGCTTGAGCCAGGCAATTTCCCGAAAGCGTGCGATACGTTGCTGGTTGTCGGTATCCGCCGCTTTCTGCAATTGCTTTTCAAACAGTTCCGCCGCCTGTCGCTCCAGGCCGAACGCCAGGCTGATGCCGCCGCGAATCAGATCGGCATTGTCCGCATGATAGGCAATGCCGCCGCGCAGGTCCGATACCATCAGGGTGCTCAGGGCATCGAAGGTATTGCCCTGGAAATAGTGGTACAGCGCCGCGCCGTAGCGCATGTCCTGCGCTTGCTGAAATTGTTCACCGGGCTTTAGCGGGGGCGGTTGGCTTACCTCCCCCAAAGACTGCGGTGCGGCGGCTGCGGATGTATCAGCCGCAGCCGGCAATACGGCAGCGGCAATCGCGGCGGCCAGTGTCAGAGCCAGTTGTGCGGGGGTTATCTTGTTCACAGCGGAAAACCACATGGTGCGCTCAGGGAGCCGGCCACTGCACGACGGTAAACTCCGGCTGCTGCTTGCTGCTTGAATCGGAAATGCGCAGCTCGATTACCGCGGGCTCGTCGGTTTTCTTCAATTCGAGGGTGGCGGCGCGCTTGAATTCCCGCTGCTCCGGGCCGATGCCGGTGAAGTAGGCGGTCACGGTATGTTCACCGGACTTGAGGTTGCCCTTGAACAGCGGCTGGATACCGCCGCGGAACAGGGCTTTTTTCTGGTGTTCGGTATACAGGTGGGTTTCCACCAGTTTGTTGTCGATATGCAGCTTGACACTGTCCAGGTTGAAAAAGTGACCCACATCCATGGACACGTACACGGCCACTTGGCTCTGGGCGGGGAACAGCAGGTCTTCTTCCAGCACCAGCAGGTCCCGGTTCAGCTTGAGCACTTCCTGCTTCAGGTCTTCGAGGTCTGCGCCGGGGAAGTCGCCGCTCTGCGCGAACACGCTGCCGGTCAACGTCAGAGTGAATGCCATTAACGGGGCACTGAGGGATCGGGGGCGACGGGGGGAAAACATGCTAAAGCCTGAGAGTTTGTGAGCGATAAATTTATTGTGTAACGGTGTACACAGTATGCCCTGAAATTATGTCAGGGTACCGCGTTTCCGATGTGATCCAGTTGGCAATTACTGCTGTAGTCCGCTGGTAAAGAACATCCGGTGATTCGCATCGATCACGATCGCTTCAAACCCGTCCAGTTCCTCGACCAGCGCCAAACCTTTTTGCTTGCCAAGCACAAACACGCTGGTGGAGAGCGGGTCTGTATCAAATCCGCGCGGGCCGATGACGCTGACGCTGATCAATTTTTGGTTGTCAGACGCATCGCCATCGGGATCGGTTGCCGCGGGCCTACCGGTGGACGGATTGAAAATATGGTGTACTCGGTGATCGTCGTCATCGATAAAAAAGCGCTCGTAATCCCCGGACGTCGAGATGGCCGTATTCTCCAGCGGAATGACCGCGGCATTTTTTGATTTATCGCGGGGGTGGCGAATGCCGATCAGCCAGGGCTTGCCGCGTTTGTCGCCGAGCAGGCGGGCATCGCCGCCGGCGCTGACGCTGGCGTGGGTGACGCCGTACCGTTGCAGGATGGCCACCGCGCGATCGACCGCATAGCCCTTGGCAATTCCGCCGAGGTCAATTTTGGTGCGCGGATCGGCGAACGCCAGCGTATTCTGTTTGGGGTTCAGCTGAAGGTGGCGGTAATTCACCGCCGGTAGCAGTTGCTCGGTGGTTGCCTGATCTGCGCGCTGGCCCTTGCGGAAATCGTACAGGCTGCCCACAGAGGCATAGGTGATATCAAAAGCCCCGGCTGTTTTGTCGCTGTACCAAAGCGACTTTTCAATGATTGAGGTCAGCTCGGGCGTGACCGGTACCGGGCCAAGACCGGCGGTGCGGTTGACCTGCGACAGCTCACTGTCTTCCTTGTAGGGGGAAAGCGCCGCATCAATGCGCCGGAATTCGTTCATCACCGATGCACCGATTTCGTCGGCCTTTGCGCTGCCCTCGTGCCAGAACTGCAGGTGCACCTCGGTGCCCATAATGGACTGCTTGTGGTAGTGCCAGTCACCGTAGCTGAGCGCGGAACTGAACAGGCTGACCAACAACACGAGGGGGCGCACAAGGTACATCGGAGTTTCTTTTATCGGCAGCTACTGGGTTATCGAATCGGCGCAAAGGCGGTCAGGCTGTCCATCAAGCTGGCGTTACCCAGGCCATGATTGGGGAACAGGCTGGCAAAGTTATTTTGCTCGCCGTGCAACGCCATATAGTTCAGTACCACCGTCTGCACCAGTTGGTTAACGTTGTTGGCGGCGGGGCTACCGGCGGTCTCAACGTCACCGGAGGGGCGCATATAGCCCAGCTGCTGGTGGCGTGCCTGCTCATCCGCGGTGCCGCCGAGCAGTTGCGGGCGGCCAGTCGGATTGTAAACAAGAAAGTAAGACGCAGCGGTCTGCTGGTTGTCCCCGGTCCATACACCCTTGCCGCGCCCCTCGACAGAGTCGTCGACCATACCGTTGCTGAATACCGAGCCGTCGCTGAATACATAAACCATCAGTGGCTGGCCGACGCGCGCGGCGTATTCCAGGCAGGCGCCAATACAGCGGCCGGCGCGCAGATCGCGGATTTCGCCCGTGGCGCGGTCGCCGGTGTGATAGTCATAGCCGCCCATGGTGATGGTGCCGGCACCGGCGTAGCCGTTGATCACCAGTTTCATGGTGGAGGCCGCCTTGCGGAATTCGCGATCGCTCTCGAACTCGGCGGTGGAGAAAATGCCATTGGGGCCGACGATATCCGGGTCCAGCGCCGGATCGAGCGCAGTGGGATTGCCGAAGCGGTCGGCGAGATCGGCACTTTTCATGTAACCGCACTTCACCAGATCTTTGATCACTGCATCATTGGTCACGCGAGTGTTGACCTTGCCCAGCTTGGCGTTGGAAATCCGGTACATGGATTCCATGACCTGAACCGTATCTTCCTGGTTAAGCAATCCCACCAGATCGCCCACATCCACCAGGCCGGTCACGTCACTCGGGCGATCCACCTTGGTGGGACGCACTTCCGCGTTGATCAGGTCGGCGGGGGCCATGGAATTACCGCCGGATTCGCTGGTTTGCGAACCGATCAGTGCCAGCAAAGAGCCATTGGCGCCGGCGCGGTTGATGCCGTACATGGGGTTGTGCGGATTGTTGCCGGTATCGTTTTCGGAGCGCGCCGGAATCACGGCGCCGTTAATGGCGGCGCGGTTGCCGATGGCCACTTTTTCCAGAATGCCGGCCAGCATCTGGCTGTCGCTGTGGAAGGCGAGCCCCAGCTCGTTGTTGACGAAACTGTTGCCCATGGCGTCCGTGAGTGAGGGCACCATGTCCCCGGGCAGGCCCTGCTTGCTGTAACCGGCAGTGCTGAGGAAATCCAGCTGACCGCCCTGTTTGCCGACCAGCACGTTGGAGCCCGCAATGTTGGCGCCGCCGGCCAGGTCGAAACAGATAAACGGAATCTTGCCTGCGCCGAATTTACTCACACCACACAATTCGCGCATGGCCTCCAGGTCGGACGACAGTGCTGCCTGCGCCGAGCGTGGATTGGCAAACAGGCTGAATATTGAACCACCCAGCACCGTCGCCATACCCGCGCGAAAACCCTGCCCAAGAAAATCCCGCCGGCTGACCGGGCGGTGATGATCCGGGTGGCGCAGGGGCTGATCCAGTTCGAAATGTTTCTTCTTGCTCATTTTTTCCATTCCCCGGTGCAAAAGCGCCGGTTATCAGTGAATCAGAATCATCGCGCTGCCCATGGCTGCGGCGCAGGTGGCGGTAACGGTATTGATCGTGGTGGCGGGCTTGCTGCAGTCGCCTTCCGTGCAGACGGATGCCTTGTCGATCAGTGTGCTCAACTCGTTGCGTACGATACTGGCATCCGGCGCGCTGTCGAGCTGCTCGCCATGGCCAATGATTGCCGGCCAGTCGATGGGACGGCCGAGCAAGCGGTCGAGCAACGGGTTGATAATCTGATCGCGCTTGGCTTCAGTATCAAACGCCTCGGTCACGCCTGCGCTGAAATCAAAACCCGGGAAAAAGTTGGCTCTGGCCACTTCGTCATTGGCCAGGGTGTTGCAGTATTTCACCGCCAGCTGGGTAATCCCCATTTGCTGGGCTGCGAGGAAGCCGCGCACATCCGCTTCCACTGGCAGCTGCTGCTTGATCTTCTCCCAGGTATCGGCCACTGCCGGATGTGAGCGAGGCACACCGGTGGTGGCCGACAGCGCCGCGTTAATCTGCTCGAAACGGCGGATGCCGATGCGCGGTTGCGGGGTCAGGTCCGCCGGCGCGGCAGGAGCTGCGGGAGTGGCTTCCACGCGCACGAACTCTTCGTTGCCGAGACGCTCGAAAGTCAGGAAGAACTCGTCGGACGTTGGGCCTTTTTCCAGAGTGATAATGGTGCCCAGCGGGGAGAGCTTCTGGCCACTTTCCGGGTCGTATTCGCTGGCCGTCACCGTGGTATCGAGGTTCGCCCAGGCCTGGCCCACCACTGCCTCGCGGCCGTTAATGCCGATACGCATGCCCTGGATGATCACACCATCCGGAGTCACGCCGTCTTCCAGGGTGATGAACTTGGGCTCGCTGAACAGGTAGCCGTGGTTGTCGTACTGCTGTACCTCAAACATCACGTAGCCCTGGGGTACATCGGTCTGCGCTTCCACTTTGAACAGCAGCAGGAATTTTTCCCCGACACCGGCTTCGTAGTTGGTGAGGATGTCGTCCTGGGTGAGTGCGCGGGAGTGGATTGCCAGCAGTCGCATCGACCCCTGCCACACATTATCACCGGAGACCTCGCTGCCCACCGCCAGGGCAAAAGAATCATCCCAGGTAGAGAGCAGGCCCGCCGCGACCGGGTCCTGGTCATCGGTGAATACGCCGTTGACGTACAGGCGGCGCCCGTTGATCGGATCGAAGGTGGCAACCACATGCTGCAGGGTCGCCTGTGCGCGCTCTGCCATATCGTCGGTAATCAGCGCCGGCATGCCATTGGCGTCGGTGCTGGCATCGTTGCGGTTCTGGAAGGTGTAGTTGTACATAGCCTGGCCGAGGGTAAAGTTGCGGGTGTCGTTATTACCGGAGTAAGTCACGATCCGCGCCGGGCCTTCCTGTACCACATTGGCCGGCGCCACCCAGGCTTCGATGGAGTACTCGCCGGTACCGGTCAGGGTGTCGAACAGACGCTTGCTGGTGGCGGTGGCCGCCTGCGCCTTGCCGCCATTGAGCTGAATGCCCCAGGAGCCCAGCCATTCCACATTCCCCGACAGGTTGAGGTCGATGGCCGGATTGATACCGGAGGTGTCGTAGGCAATGGTGCCGCTGCCGGACTTGAATTCGTACAGGGCAATGGCGTTATTTTCGATACGCCCGCCGCCGCTGGCCACCACGCCGTCGGTGAGGTACAGCGCCTTGCTGATTACCCAGTTCGGGTCCACCTCGGTGAGCGTGATGCCGTCGGCAAAGTTGCGGATCGCCGCTGCCATGGTGTCGGCGTCCTGGGTGCAGTTGCTCCAGCAGTTGTGGAAGTCATTGCCGAGGCGCACCACAAAGCGCGAGTTTTCCGGAGTGTCCAGATCCATCCGCGCCTTTGCCGCTTCGTAGGCCTGATCGATGTCGCTACTGGCGAAATAGGGCTGCTGGGCGGTGTCTGCGTCTTCGCTGTGGCAGCTCGCACAGTACTGTTCCAGCAGCGGGTAGACGGTGGTGGCAAAGTTACCGCTGGACGCGGGGAAGCTTTTGCTGGCGCCCACGTCCCGTTCGGTGGGAGGTGTCAGGGTAATGGTGCTGGCCACCGAGCCCGCGGCTGCGGCCCACTCCTGGATGTAATTGGTAATGATCTCACCGCAGGCGCTGGCATTGGCCAACCAGCAGTTGTGGCCGCTGGCGACTTTGGTGACCAGGCGGGAATCTTCCGGGCTGCCCAGGTTGACCAGGTCGCGACCTTCGCCGTGGGCCAGGTTGATATCGTCGCTGCGCACAAAGCGCGGGCTCTGATTGCCTTCAATATGACAGCTGCCGCAGCGATTTTCCGCCGCCAGGTTGTCCCAGATATAGCGTTTGTAGTTCTGTACGTCTTCGCTTTCCGGGGCCGGCCCGGTGTAGCTGGTATCACCGGAATCCGGATTGGTATTGGGCAGATCTTCCGTGGACTGACCGCTGCCACCAGAGCAGGCTGCCAGCAGTACGGAAGCGAACAGGGTGGAGAGCAGTGCAGTTTGTTGCCAGCGCGTATTTGTCTGTTTCATGGTGTTATTCCCCCGCGCAGTAAACTGCGGCATCCGCGTAGACCTGTTTCAACTTGTAACCGTTGCCGGTAAAGCGGTCGGTCATGCTGGCGATGCGATTGCGGTCGGTGCCATCTTCCGGCGAGCGCAGGCACACCTGTTCGAACACCTTGGTGACCTGGCACTGGGCGAAGGCCTCGCTGTTGGCCAGCTCGCGGCCCATGGATTTGGCGCCGTAGCCGGAGCCCGGCAGTTCCCCGCTCCAGCCCAGGTGCATGTTCGGCCCCTCGCGCCAGTAGTTGTCCCACTTGTCATCGGGAATGACGTAGCCGTAGGGGAAGGTGGCGCTGTTGATGTGGTTCTTGGCCTGAACGCGGGTGCCGGTTAGCGGGTCGCTATCGCCGCTGCGGTTGTAGTCGAGCTGGCCGTTTTCGCCGGTGGGATCGTTCTCAACGTCGTATTCGAAGTTGTAATAGGCAAAAGCCTGGGCCATCGGGTCCATACCGCTGTGGCAACCCACGCAGTTGTTCTGGAACACACGGCTGTCGCCACCGGGGCTGCGGCTGACGTCCTGGCGGATGCGATCCGGTGGCCGGGAGGTGTCGTGCACCTGCTCCAGGTCGCGGCACAGGTGATTCATCAGGGTAAAACGGAACATGGCGCGGTTAGTGCCGGCATAAAAGAACGCCTTGGCACCGCCGCGAGTGGTCATCACGCCGGCGGTTGCCTCGCTGGGGAGGCCGGTGACCGAGGACTGGGCACGTTGTTCGAGCGCTGTCTGCAGCGGATAGTCGCTGCGCTCCAGCGCTTCGTAATGGCTGTTGTTGCTGTTGCTGTAGCTGGGCAGCCCCAAGCCGGAAGCACCGGTGTAAATGATGTCGCCAGAAAGAATCTCCCGGAAATCCACATCGTCGCGCACCATGCCGATCACCGTCGCGGTGTAATCGTTGAGCGGTGCGAAGTTGTCGCCGTCGCGGTTGGTCCAGGGAGTTGCCAGGTTTTTCAGGGTGACGTCGTAGAAGGCGTCGTGCTGCATGGCCATTTCGGCCGCGGCATCCGCATTGCCATTGGCGATTTCGGCGGCCATTTGCTTGAGCACATCGACACTGGGCTTCACGCCGGTAATCCGACTGTGCATTCGGGCCGCCTGTTCTTCCGGGCCGGCAAATGCGGGTGCAGACAGCGAGACAGTGACGCAGGTGGTCGCCGCGAGCAGCAGGCGCGCAGCGGACGATTTTATTTTCATGGGCAGGTTCGCGTTGGGTTCTCGTCGCGCAATAGGGAAGAAACTCCGCGCTGCGCGTTTTATGATGCCTATAGACCGACCAGTGATACTAAAGAAAGCGGCATGATTCGCCAGCGGCAATAAGATAAAGCGAGGACTGGTTGGCAAAAACCTTGTGCGCAGCTTGAGCCTGAGCGGGGCAATCGCGAAAATCAGAGCATAATACGACGGTAAATTCGCCGGACACAGATTCAGTCAATCCGCCACCAACAACGTGAGTAAGCACTTTCTTCACCAATAGCGCTGTAGCAAAGTGGCCTGTGGTAGCGCGGAGGTAACTGAGATGAGGACTTCCCTTGAATAAATTTTGTACGCTGGCGGCCACCGCTGGTGGGCTGTTGTCGCTGCTTTTGCTTGCTGGTTGCTCGGCGGGCAGCGGTGAAGGTTCCAGTCTCGGTGGGGGTGAGCAGGCGGAAGATCCGGTGGTAGTGGATTACCCGGTGGTCTATGTGCGCCGCACCCTGAACCGTGACGAAGACGAGATGCTGGTGGTGGACGACCTTTACGCACCGTCGGCGTTCAACCCCGGTGCGGAGCTGGTGCTGCGCGATCGCGCCACCGCCACCGCTCCCGAACGGGTATTGACGGAAGACCTGTTTGTCAGTGATGAAGAGGCGGGTATCGTCTTTGAAGGCGGCTACGATGTAAAAGACCTTGCCGTCTCCGCGGATGGCACGCAGCTGGCATTCGCCATGCGCGCCCCGAATATTGAGGGTCTCGATGACGATGAGCAGCCCAGCTGGAATATCTGGCTCTACGAATTCGAGTCTGCCGAGCTAACGCGTGTCATCGCATCCGATCTGATTGCCGAGGAGGGTGACGATATTGCCCCGGCATTCCTGCCGGATGGTCGCATCGCATTCACCTCTACTCGCCAGCGCCGCTCCCGTGCGCTGCTGCTCGACGACAACAAACCCCAGTTTTCCGCCCTCGCGGAAGATCTGGAAGAGCCCGCATTTGTTCTGCACGTGATGGAAGCGGATGGCAGCGAAATCCAGCAGATTTCCTACAACCAGAGCCACGATCTCTCGCCCACGGTGCTGTTCAACGGTCGTATCCTGTTTACCCGCTGGGACAACATGGGTGGTGTTGATCGCCTGAGCCTGTATACCGTGAAGCCGGATGGCAGCGACTTGCAGTTCCATTACGGTTACCACAGCCAGGCAACCGGCACGGGTGCCGGCACCGATCCGGTACCCGCCGCTTTTGCCAAGCCGCAGCAGATGCCGGACGGCCGCATACTCGTCACTCTGCGCGCCCCGGAGGGCATCACCTACGGTGGCGACATGGTGGTGATCGATGCAGAGAATTTCACCGAGGCCTACAGCGAGCCGGAGCAGCAGGGTGTCCTGCAGGGGCAGGAGTCGCTGTCGGTCGAGCAAGTGATTATCGACGGCGGGCTGTCGCCCCATGGCCTGTTCGCCAATGCCTGGGCGTTTCACGATGGCACCAGCCGCCTGCTGGTGAGCTGGAGCGAATGCCGCGTAATCGACCCGGCAACCGAGCTGCCGCAACCCTGCACCGACGAGTGGCTGGCGACCCCGGATATTGTGCCCGCCGACCCGCTATACGGTCTGTGGATCTACGATTACGTCGAAGGCACCCAACGCCCGATCATCCAGCCGGTCGAGGGTGAGATGATCAGCGAAGCGGTCACCGCCGACACCCGCCCGGTGCCGGAATTTATCCCCCAGCCCATCCCCGGAATTGACATCGACCGCGACCTGTTTGATGAGGGCATGGCGGTGCTGGATATTCGCAGCGTGTACGACTTCGATGGCAGCGCGGCCCTGGATATTGCCGCCTTGGCAGACCCGCTGCAGACCACCGCCGCCGAGCGCCCCGCGCGATTTTTGCGGGTGGTGAAAGCGGTGGGCATTCCCGATGAGGATATCCGTGATTTCGACCGCTCCGCCTTCGGCCGCAACCGCTCGCAATTGATGCGGGAGATCATTGGTTATACCCCGATCCAGCCGGACGGCTCCGTGCGTGTCAAAGTGCCAGCGGACATGCCCCTGGCCATTTCCGTGGTGGATGCCAATGGCCGTCGCATTGTCGGTCGCCACCGCAACTGGCTGCAGTTCCGCGCCGGTGAGGTGCGCAACTGCCAGGGGTGCCACAGCCGCGACAGTGAAGTGCCCCACGGACGTACCGATAAAGAACCTGAATCCGCATGGGCCGGTGCGCCCACCAGCGCGGCCCCGTTTGCCAATACCGAGCCGGCACTGCAGGCGCAAATGGGAGAAACCATGGCGCAAGTGCTGGCGCGCGTGGCCGGACACCCGGCGCTGGAAGGGGATCTCCTGTTCACGGATTTCTGGACAGATCCGGCCCTGCGGGCAAAAGACCCGACCACCGCCCTGCGTATCAGCGACTTGCCCGTGCCGGAAATGGCACCCACCAGTCTCGCTTGCCAGAGCGAGTGGAATAGTACCTGTCGCACCGTGATCCACTATCAGGCCCATATCCAGCCGATCTGGGATTTGCCGCGCCAAGTCACCGACGTTGTCGACGGTTCGGTACTGGAAGATCACACCTGCACGGCCTGCCACACCAACCGCGACGCGGCCGGCATGACCCAGGTCCCGCCTGGCCAGTTGGACCTGCGCGGCGACCAGTCCGGCGTGAACAACAATTTCAGCACCTCGTATGTGGAGTTGCTGTTCGACAACCCGACCCAAGAACTGCGCGACGGGGCGGTGCAGGATGTGCTGGTGCAGGACACCGACGACGATGGCAACCCGCTGTTTGAGACCGATGAAAACGGGGAGCTGATTCTGGATGCCGATGGCAACCCGATTCCTGTTATGGTTACCGTCAATATTCAGCGCATCATGAACCCCAACGGGGCCAACGCCAGCCGTTTCTTCAGTATCTTTGAGGCGGGCGGGTTCCACGAGGGCGCGCTGTCCGCGGAAGAATTGCGTTTGATTTCAGAATGGCTGGATATCGGTGCGCAGTATTACAACAATCCCTTTGAAGCACCGGTCGACTAGATAATGAATTGCCAGCCCGGAAAATATTCGATCAGCCTGAGGGCCGCGGCGCTTGCCAGCCTGCTGATGGTTGCGCCTGTGGTGACCGCACAACAAGCGCCGGTGGTCGACAGCTTCTCCGCCAGTCAATTTGGCGAGCACATCCCGGACAATCTGCCGAAGGATGCCGAGCAGGTCGTCAACGGTGCCGAGTACCTCAACCTGTACACCGGCCCCGGGCGTGGTTATGTAATCGACCAGGTGGTGGAATACGGTGAGCCTCTGTGGCTTTTGAAGCGCCGCACCGACTGGGTCAAAGTCATGACCCGCAGTGGAAAAACCGGCTGGGCGAAGATTTCCGATCTGGACGAAATCTTCGCCGCAGAGGGCGAGCAGGTCGCCGTGCCCACCCCCGGCATCGACGACTACCGTGAGCAGGGCTTCCGCCTCGGCTTCGCCTACGGCGATTTCGAAGGTGCCAACGCCCTCGGCCTTTCCCTCGGCTACCGCTTCACCGGCAATATCTCCGCCGAACTGCGTGCTACCCAGACCATCGGTGCCTACTCCGACAGCCAGACCTACCAGTTGGCCCTGCTGCACAAACCCTTTCCCGAGTGGCGGATTGCACCGTATTTCATGCTCGGCAGCGGCGTAAACATCACCTCGCCCAACGCGACTATTGTCGCCACCGAAGACCGCCAGGACACCACCATGCTGGCCGGCATCGGTGTTACCACCTATTTATCCCGCCGCTTTGCGCTGCGCGCGGAAGTTGCCAATCATTACCTGCTGACCTCGCGGGAAAATAACCAGGAGATAGTCGAATGGAAATTCGGATTCGACGTATTCATGTGAAAAATCTACTGCGCGTGCGCCTGGCGGCGTCCGGCGGTGCTCGGAATGCTCATGTATCACATATACACTCCGCTTCCTGTGCTCCGGCGGCCACCACCAGCCACCCGCTCGCTACGATTTTTAGAAGTATCGCTTGCGCCTTGTCCTTCGCTGGGTTTTCCTCGATCGCAATTGCCCAGGGCGATGCAGTGATTGACGAAATTATTTCTCCGGATCTTGAGCGCCGCGAAATCCGCGAGGCCAACATCGATACGGAAGATTTCGAGTTTACCGCCTATCTGGGCGGTATCATGAATGTGGAAGATTTCGGCAGCAACGCATTGTATGGCGGCAGCCTGGCGTACCACATCAACGAAGATTTCTTTATGGAAGCGGCCTACGGCCAGACCACCCTGGGGGAGTCCAGTTACGAACGCCTCAGTGGTTCCGCACCGCTGCTCACCGATGAAGAGCGCGAGCTCTCCATGTACAACCTGTCACTGGCGTGGAATTTTTTGCCCGGTGAAATCTTCATTTTTGACAAGTGGGCACTGAACAGCAACCTGTACCTGATCGGTGGTGTGGGCAACACCAGCTTTGCGGACGCAGAGCACTTCACCTACAACGTGGGGGTGGGTGTGCGCATGCTGGCACAAGACTGGCTGGCTGTGCGTCTGGACGTGCGCGACCACATTTTTGAGCATGAGATTTTTGGTGAGCCGATCGTCACCAATAATCTTTCTGCTCAGCTGGGTGTTTCTATTTATTTCTGAATAATAAATTCCAATAAAATTTCAACAAGAAAGTACCGGAGAAATTTCATGCGTAAACTGATTGCCGCTCTTTGTGCCAGTGCCGCTTTGCTGGCGGGCGCGCCAGCTTCCGCCAAAGTGCCCGCTGAAGACTTCACCCTCGCCTCCCTGAAAGACGGCAACCTCAAGCTGAGCGAGCAGCGCGGTGAAGTGATCATGCTCAACTTCTGGGCTTCCTGGTGCGGCCCCTGCCGTGAAGAAATGCCACTGCTGAATGACCTGCACGCCCGTTACGAGCCCGTCGGTTTCCAGGTTTGGGGTGTCAATGTGGATGCCAATCGTGAAGACGCGCAGGCCATGCTGAATAAAATCCCGGTGGAATTCCCGGTGCTGTTCGACGCCCAAAGCCAGGTGAGCAAAATGTTTGGCGTACAGGCCATGCCCAGCTCTGTGTTCATCGACCGCGACGGCAATGTGCGCTATGTGCACAAGGGATACCGCAGTGGCGATGAGGCCGAGTACAAAAAAATTATCAAGGAACTCATCCGGGAATAAATCATGAGCAAACGCGCGCTTCTGTTGCTGCCGGTAATGCTGCTCCTCGGCGGTTGTGAAACCCTGATGCCGGAACCCTGGGTGCAGCCCTACGAACGGCACTATCTTGCCGACCCGATTATGGGCTTTGAACGGGACCCGGTCGCGGCCGGATATATGAACCATGTGTACGAAGCGCGTGAGGCCGCCCGTGGTGCAGAGGGTGGCTCCGGAGGCGGCTGTGGCTGTAACTGAGTGTAAAAAATGGCTGGGCTTGCTCGCGGCCTCGCTGAGTGCCGGCAACGCAGCCGCCGCCGTATTGCCCGAAGAGCGTGCGGATACCATGTACCACGCCTACAGCGGCGGCGGGGTCACCATCGATGGTCCCTCCGTACTGGTGCGCAAGAATATTGGCAACACCGTCTCGCTGTCTGCCAATTACTATGTCGACATGATTTCCGGTGCGTCCATTGACGTACAGGCCACCGCCAGCCCGTATGAAGAGCAGCGGGACGAGTTTTCTCTGGGTGTCGATTATCTGGTGGACAAGACCACCATGAGCCTGAACTACACCAACTCCAGTGAAAGTGATTACCAGGCGGAGACGGTAGGCTTCGGTATCAGCCAGGACTTCTTCGGTGACCTGAGCAACCTGTCCATGCGGGTGAGCTTCGGCAGCGACACGGTGATGCGCAATGATGACAGCGACTTCTCGGACTTCGCCGAGCACCGCCGTTACTCCCTTGGCTGGAGCCAGATTCTCACCACCAAACTGATCGCCGAACTCAGCGTTGAAACAGTCTCCGACGAGGGTTTCCTGAATAACCCGTATCGCAGCGTGCGCTACGTCAATCCGGCCACCGAGCTCGGTTTTTCCTATCAGCTGGAAAGATACCCGCGCACCCGCAACAGTGATGCGGTCGCCCTGCGGGCTAAATACATGCTCCCCTACCGCGCCGCCATCAAGACTGAGTACCGGCGCTACGCCGATAGCTGGGGAATTGATTCCGACAACCTGGAGCTGCGCTATACCCACCCGCTGGAGCAGGAAAACCTGATCCTTGAGGGTAAGCTGCGTTTTTACAAACAGAATGGTGCGGATTTCTACAGCGACCTGTTTCCCTACGCCGACGCCAGCACCTTTCTCGCGCGTGATAAGGAGCTGAGCGACTTCGCCAGTACCGCCATCGGCATTGGCGCGTCCTATCAGTTACCCGAGCGCTGGGCGCTGTTTGATCGCAAGAACACATTGAACCTGTACTGGGATTACATCCTGTTCGACTACGACGACTTCCGCGATGTGCGCGTACACTCCAGTGATGCCAGTATTCTCCCGGGAGAGGAGCCCTCGTATAGCTTCAATGCACACGTCGTGCGCCTGTTCTGGTCTATGTGGTTCTGACGGGACTGCTCTGGCAGAAGTGAAGGTCGTAGCCCAGACGCTTGGGCACCGGTTCGCGAAAGCCCCCGCACAATGCGGGGGCTTTTTTGTTGATAGCGGATTAAGGAATATTTCGGTCTATGGTGAGCTTCTGCAGGTAGGCATCGCCAGGGGAAACACCGTAATAGTCATAAAACCCCGAAAACAACTGCCGTTCGTCTTTCAGCACCATCACCGCAGGGATGTTCGACTGTGGTTGATACTGGCCATTGCTGCGCTGTACCCACTGCGCCCCGGTGCTGTAGTCGTAATGTAGAACTACATGGTCCCCGTTATAGTCCGGATCATTGTATCGGTCGGTCAGTTTGATAAACGTGTTGCCGTATTTGTCGACGATAATATCCTCGGCCCATGGGTAAGAAATACCGTGGCTATACGTGCTCTGCGCCTGCAGCTCACTGTCGATGCTCAAACGGGTCATGGTGGAGAAGTCATTATTGGTGTCATGACTCCACCACATGATGTCTTCCGACTCCGTCAGGCCGATGCGTGACAGGTTGGCAGAATTGACGCTCTGCTCCCACTCGGTGGTGCCGTCGGCTGCGAACAGCGTAAGCTGGTGGCGGTGCGCCATCAAAACGCGACCATCGCTGGTGATCTGCAGATGATAGCCAGCCATACTGCTGGTCTTCGGTTGATACAGCTCCGTGATATCTCCGGTTATCAGGTTGAGCTTCAAGGAAAAGCTTCCCGAGCTCGTCATGGATCCACAACCGTCATCGCCACATGACATCAACATGCCCACCAGGTGGGCCGTGTTCCCTTCCACTTTGATGTCATGGCTGTGCCAAGCACCAATTTCAAAGCCGAGGTTGTGAGTAACCGGCTTGCTCCAGCGCGTATTACCCTGCTGATCGTAGTAGCGGATAACGCCGTCGTTACTGAACAGGAGAAACCCGCTACCAGGCACATAGCGGGCGGTAACCTGGATGTGGTTGTCGCCTTCAAATGACGGTAGTGCCGAATTGGTGGTAAACGCACCGGCCGCGGAAAGCGCACCAAAATGGAGTTGGTTACTACCGTCCATGGCAATGGTAAAGGCGGTACTGTCATTTACCCCCAGCGCAAGTGGGATGGGTATGCCGTTGGCCGCCTGAATATAGCCGGCAGCCGCTGGTTCGCCCGCAGTATCGGCAAACGCTATAAACTGCTGGTGCAGGCCAGATCCAGTACTACCCAGTTCCCCGTGGGACAGGCCGGTCATGGCCACCAAACCTTCCGGACCATCAGCAAGCAGATCGACCGTCGTGCTGCCTGCGGAACTCAGGGTCACTACGGATTCCTCGGTCGTGGTCTGGCCAACAGCAATGTCGATGGTCATTACGCTGGTATTGGAATCCAGCTCACCGTCGTTGGTGATAAACGACAGTTGATCTACGCCCCAGGTACCGTAGGTCGCGGATAGGTTTATATTACCCAGCTCGTTGTCGATACTCGCCAAGCTAGCCACTTCCGGCTGCTCGATCACCGTGGTGGTTAGATCCGTGCTGTCCACATCAACAATCTGTAAATCGAACCCTTGTGTGGCACCCGCCACCAGGCTCGCGGAAATCTGCTCGGGCACTTCCGGTGCGTCGTTCACCGCTGTAATATTGAGTGTGATGGTGACTTCGTCGGTTTCAAATTCATCGTCACTGGCGGTGAGGCGGAACTCATCCGCGCCGAAAAAATCCTTCGCAGGCTGATAGCTGAATTCGCCAGTGGCGGAAATCTGCAGTTCACCATTTGCAGGCTCTACGGTTACCGAGTAGGTCAGCTGGTCCCCATCTACGTCCTCAATAGGCAGCATCGCGGTTAACGCAATATCCTCGTCCGTGGAGAAGTTGCCACCTGTCGCAATTGGAGCGTCATTAATCGGGTTGACAGTGATGGTTACGGTCGCCGGTGTTGAACGTCGGCCATCTTCTAACGCGGTAAAGCGAAAGCTATCCTGGCCTGCGAAATCGGGATTAGGGGTATAAGTGAAGGCGGCTCCGTTCAGGGTAACCTGCCCATTGTCCGCCGCCTGCTGAAGCTCAAACGACAGGGCGCCACCAGCTTGCGCAGTACCGGCAACCTGGCCGTCGATAGTGGTGTCTTCATCCAGGCTAATGCTTAGCGAAATTGCACTCGGTGGTGCCGGGGTATCGTTACCGCCTCCCCCGCCGCCACAACCGGAGAGAAATAGCGGCAGCGCAATACTCGCAAGTAGCACTGCGCAGAACTTTTGTTGCTTGATCATTATGTTTTTCTTCATGACTATTTTGTTGTTAATGGTCGAACGATTATATGGGGTTTTTGCCGCCAGGGAAGGTAGACCAAAGGCGGTACCCGAAAGTGTTTGGGTATGGATGGAAGTTCGATGGTGTGAGCTACTCGTGATTCAGCGAACTTAGCGTTGCACTAAACAGTCCCGCAGAGTGATAAATCTACAATACGTAACTAAGCTGACTTTTTTGACGCTCTATGGCCGCAGGCGGTGTCTTGCAGGGACTTAATCTCAACAATCAGGCTCCCTCGATTTGCCGGTCGGCAATTCTGACGTCTTTCCTGCTGGCGGAGAATGCTCGCGAAAGAGTGTTCTTTAGAAGATAAAAACTTACGCCATCTTTTAGATGTCTCCCAGGACTCTTTTCTCCGGGGCTTCAGGGGGAAGGCTGTTGATGAATGCCTGTTGTTCTCGCAGTCTGCGTTTATTCTCATCGCTTAATCGATCGTGGGGTGTATCAAATCCTTGGTGCCGATCTGGGTGTGGTATATAAATCAAATGATACTTTGGTGTGTATTGAAGGGGAGTTAACACAAAGCTTCCGCTACCGAATATAAAGAACCTCCCCCGCGCCGATTTAAATGCGTCGGATTTGAATTCACCCAGCCTCTGGATACCCTCTAAATCATCTTCTGCTAGTGAATTGTATTTGCCTGGCATATTGCCTGAAGCAATTGCTTCTCCAGTATTTGGATTCAGGTGCCAAGATTGAAGATCGATTTCAAATTGAAGCGCACGCCGGATTTCTTCTTTCCCGAGAGCTCTTCCAGCCGGATCATCGGCTGATGGTCGGCGCCTGCCGGTTACCACTTGCCACTCATTCCAAATTCCCTGCCAGCGCACCGAATATGGCCCGCTGTTGTCGACATTGAGCGTTACCACGTCCATTTGTATATCTTGGAATGGATTGATGGTGAATTCGGAGTTTTCAGTTTCTAGTAGTTTCGTGTTGACCCGGACTATTCGGTATCGAGAGGCGTAGTAGATTTGACGGTCTATTGAGGGTTGGTTGTAGAGATATATCCTTGCCTCCTCTTCTGGAGTTACTTGTTGGAACAGGTTTTCTGCCTGGGTCAGAAGGGGATAGCAGAGGAACAGCAGAACTTGGGTGAACTTGTTCATGAGTGCACTTTGGAGTTGGCGGCTTAAGTGCAGGATAGTCGAGGAGGAGTGATATGAGGCTTTGGTGGTGGACGGAAGAATCGCAATAGCCTAGGGGCTATTGCGACCCTGCGGGCATCGCGCTCGCGCGCTCGTTGCAAATCGCTGGCGCGATTAGTCGAACCACATCGGTGGTTCTCATCCGGCCTCCAGGCAACGAATACAAAAAAAGCCCCATCCTTGCGGATGGGGCTTTTTTTGTATGGTGCCCAGAGGCGGAATCGAACCACCGACACGGGGATTTTCAATCCCCTGCTCTACCGACTGAGCTATCTGGGCTTCGCTTGATTCGGGTTGTCCCCGGCAGCGAGGCGCGTATTAAACCTGCTCTTCCGGGGGGAGTCAACCCCTTGATTGATAAATAGTTTTTGCGGTTTGTGAGTGGCCGCTTACTTGTCGCCGTCTTGCTCCGGCACGTAGCCTTCCGCGTCGTCGTAGTCCTCACCGGCGAAGAACTTGCTCATCTGCTCGGCCAGGTAGGCGCGGGAGGAGGGCTCCATCATGTTGAGGCGCTTTTCGTTGATCAGCATGGTCTGGTGGGCCATCCATTCCTGCCAGGCTTTGGCGGAGACGTTGTCGTAGATGTCCTGGCCCTTGGGCCCGGGAAAGGGCGGGTTGGGGAGGCCTTCGAGTTCTTCCTGGTATTTGCGGCAGAAGACGGTACGGGACATGGTTTCTCCTAACAGGGTGCCAATAGTGGGGCCCGCAGTGCCACCAGCTGTTTGACCAGCTTGGCGATGGGGGCGGGCAGGCCGAGATCCTGGGCGGACCTCGGTCGGTCGAGCTGGCGCAGTTTATACCAGCCGCTGGCTGCTTCCGCCACCTGCCCGGGCTTATTGGGCAGGCGGATCCACACCGGATGGATGTCCAGGTGGAAGTGGCTGAAGGTGTGGCGTAGGGCGGGCATCGCCTGTACCTCGCTGGCGTGCAGGTCCTGGGCGGCAAGCCACTCTTGCGCGCTGGCTTCGCCGCCGTCGTCCCCTTCCAGTTGCGGGGGAATCCACAGCCCGCCCCAGATGCCGCTGGCCGGACGCTGTTCCAGGTACAGTTCACCATCGTGCTCCATCAGTAACAGTGTCGTTTGGCGTACCGGCTTTTCCTTTTTGGGCTTCTTGCCCGGGTAATCGGTGGGGTTGCCCTGGGCGCGGGCGACACAGTGATCGGCGAAGGGGCAGTGCTCGCAGGCGGGCCTGGTGCGGGTGCACAGGGTGGCCCCCAGGTCCATCATTGCCTGGGTGTAATCGCCGGTGCGGGCGTCGGGGGTGTAGCGCTCGGCAATCGCCCACAGCTGTTTGGCCACACCGGTCTGCCCCGGCCAGCCTTCGACGGCGTGGATGCGGGCCAGTACGCGCTTGACGTTGCCATCCAGAATCGCGGCCTTGACGCCCATACTGATGCTGGCGATGGCGCCGGCGGTGGAGCGGCCGATGCCGGGCAGCGCTTCCAGTGCCTCCACACTGCGCGGGAACTTGCCGCCGTGCTCATCAACCACCGTCTGCGCGCACTTGTGCAGGTTGCGCGCGCGGGCGTAGTAACCGAGGCCGCTCCAGTGGGCCAGCACCTGGTCCTGGCTGGCGGCTGCGAGGGCGTCCACGGTGGGGAAGGACTCCATAAAGCGCTGGTAGTAAGGAATGACGGCGCTGACCTGAGTCTGCTGCAGCATGATCTCTGAGACCCATACCCGGTAGGGGGTGATCTTCTGCTGCCACGGCAGGTCGTGGCGGCCGTGCTGGTCAAACCATTTGAGCAGGGCCTGCTGGAAGCGGGCTGGGGTCTTGGGTTTGGCAATCGGTTTGGAAGGCATAGATATCAACGAAAATGGGCACCGCGAAGGGTGCCCATGCTAACGGGATCGAATCGGGAGAGATAGCCCGGCGTCGCTGTCGTTCTGGCCAGTCAGTCCCCGCGGTTGAACAGGCCTTTGAACCGGTCCTTGAGCTTGTCTTTCAGCTCTTCGGTTTTCTTCTCTACCTTGTCGCCGTACTTCTTCTCCGCTTGGTATTTCAGTTCATCGCGGATCAGGTCGTCGAGGCGGCGGCTGTCCGGCTTGCAGGTGGTGGCGCCGGCTTCGTCAAACTTGGCTTTGCAGCGCAGTGGCAGCGGGCGGTTGCGCCAGCGACTGTTCTGTACCGAGCAGCCGTTGCCGGATGTCTTCTCGCCCACCAGCGCCAGGCCCAGGGCAAAGTCGAAGTTTTGCTGTTCCAGATTGACGGTGCCGTCGCCGCTGAGCGCGATATTTTCGATGCCGGCATTGATGCCTTCCACCTTGGCCACGTCACCATTCAGGTTCACGCTGGTGCGCAGGTCTTGCAGGCGGGTTTGTGCGGGCCACTCTCTTTCTGGCAGCGGTGTTTTCTCGGCGTAGCTCACCAGCTGGCACATGCCTTTTTCCAGATTGAATGGCGCCAGCGCCAGCTCCTTGGCGTTGAGCTGCACTGCGGCGCGCAGGTTTTTCTGCAGCGCCAGGGTGTCAGCACCGCTGGTCTGGGCTACCCAGGTAAGATCGGTCTTGCCGGACAGGGTGACCTTTTTCTGGTCTGCGGCTTCCGGCTCGTCGCTGGCGAACAGTGCTTCCTGAACCTTGGATATTTCGACGCCGCTGAGGCCGCCACTCAATTCGCCGCGGGCGGTGTTGCCGCGGGCATTGAATACACCGGTGCTGTTCAGGTTGCCACCGTAGAGCCCGGCGGCGAGCTTGTTCAGCTGGTACAGGCCGTTGTTGACGTTCACCGCCAGCTGCGGCTGGTCAATTTCGAAGTCCAGTGCGTGCAGTTTTTCTAGGGTCAGGTCCAGCTTGGCATTGAAGCCGCGCATGGACTCGAGGGGTAGCGGCACTGGTTGTGCGGCGGCCATGTCGGCGCTGAGCTCACTTTGCTCTGGGGTTGCGGCGGGGGGCGGCAGGTAGTCGTCCACGTTGAGTTCGCCGCCCTTGAGCCTCAGGGAAACACTGGGAATATCACCGGCCTGATAGCTCGCGCTGCCGTTGAACTTGTGGCCGTCCAGTGACAGTTCCAGTGGTTGCAGGCTCATCTGCTTGTCGGTGCCACTGATATCGGACTCGATCGTGAGGCTCTGCAAGGCGCTGCTGCTCTGGGCCTTGTAATCACTGCCAACGCTCGCAAGCCAGCCGGCAATCGGGTCTACATCGACCTTGAGGTTGAGCTGGATCTGCCAGGGGGCATCGGCTTTGGGGCGGCGCACGTTACCGCGCAGGTTGACTTCAGCAGTCGCGCCGTCGGCGCCGGTAAGCTTGATGTTGGCCGGCTGCAGGCGCAGCCCGTTCAGCCCTTTGTCGATGGCGAGGCTGCTGTGGATATCGAGTTGGATGGGCTCGGGAAGATCGCTGCCCGCAAGCTCAGCGGTTACGCGCACGTCGCCGGGCTTGCCGCCAGGCACCAGGTTGTCGGCGGTTACGCGCAGCTTGCTTACGGCGTACTCGGTGCCAGTTTGCTTGTCTGTGTAACGCAGCACGCCGTCTTCCAGGCGCAGCTGTTCCAGTGCCAGCTCAAGGCCACCGGCTGTGGCCTCTTTCTCCTTGGGAACATCCAGTGTGGGCGGAGTTTCGCGCTGGGTCTTAGCGTCCTGGGCGGCTTTCGCCTCCATCGCGTCGGTAATCAGTTCCCAGTTGCCCTTGCCGTTTTTGTCGACGGTGAGTGCGACCTGGGGGCCGAGCAGAACAATCTCCTGGGCTTCGATGCGTTTGTCCAGCAGCGGCATCAGCGCCACACCGACCGCGACCTTATCGGCTTCCAGCAGAGATTCACTGGGCAAGGCCAGCGGTGCCAGTTTTACGCCTTCGAGCTTTAGGGCGATGTTGGGCCAGATTTGCCAGCCGATATCGCCGTCGAGTGTCAGGGCGATCCCCTGGTCCGCAGCCAGTTGCACGATTTTGGGCTTGTACTGGTTGGCGTCGAGGCCGGAAAGGAACCAGGCAATGATGCCGGCAAAAAGCACGAAGAGAACAACGAGGGTAATAAGACCGCGTTTGATCCAAGCCATAAAGAGCGCATCCTTAACGGGAGTTGGCGAGAACAGGCGGCGCCCGGGTCTCAAATTACCCGGGCGCCGCGGATGCGACTATTGAAGCAGTTGCCGGTAGGAAATGAAACCTCATCCGGCGAGGACCTTGAAGGCGCCACCCCGGATGAGCGGATCAGTGCTCGGTGTGGCGTCCGGCACGCAGCACCAATTCAGACACAGCATTGTGCATGCGAATAAAAATTGTCCGGATGAGCGCGATGGTGATATTGGTGCCATCGGCAACCACGATACCGATCATTCTGCCGAGTCGGATCAGCAGTCGGGTGACCCAATGAGAAACCTTCTTGCCGAAGTCGCGGGCTTTTTTGAGAAAAATTGCCAGTTGATCCATCAAAGTAAATGTCGTGGCACCGCCGAGCACCAGCGCGATACCTGCCAGCTCGACCACTTTTTTCAGCACCCACATAACCGCCTCTGCGGCTACCCAGGCAGTGTTAAGGGTTAACGAGAGCGGTCCATCTGACTCGAGCCAACTCTGAATGCTGCGCTGAACGGGTGTAGGTGGCCTTTTCCTTCTCACTAGCTCCCAATTGTGCTTTTCCTCGGTGCCCGACAGAGAGGCAATGTAGTTGGCCATTTTATGATATTCCGCCGGATTGAGTGCTGCGCTGGAGTCGAGCAGCAGGTCTCCCAGGCCACTATCTGGGACATGAATAAACGGCCAGGTGGGCACCATGGGAACCGGATCGGTGCGGTGATATACGCGGAAGATGTTTTGATTTCCCAGGCGTCGACGGGCGCCGTCAGAGAAGAAGTTCAAGCCTACGCGTGGGCTGCCGAAAGTGTACAGCTTTACAGTACGGCCGCTTGCCGATTTCAGGTAATCCGCCGTGAGCGTGGCGAGGGCACCACCCAGGCTATGGCCAACGCAGTGAATCGTGTGGACGCTGTCGGGGATACTGCCTAGGAAACGATCCAGATCCGGCAGAAATGTCTGGAAAGTGTAAAAGAAACCTTGATGTACAAGCCCGCCTGTTTTGAACTGTTTAAGGCCTGCATTCAGATCAGTAAGTGCATCGTAACCGTTGGAGGTGCCCTTCAGGGCAATCAGGGCTTCTCCCGTACGCTGTTTAATCCCGGTGGCTGCAAGCCCCAGCGACTGCTCTTTCTTGAGCAGAATAAACGCGCCTGTCTTTCCATTGAGTTCACTGTTTGTATCGAAATTGAATTGGTCGGAGTAGAGGTCAAAGAACAGTTTTCGAGTGTTTTGGTTCTTGATCAGATATATATCGTTGGCAATATTGGCGCTGAGCTCTGGAGTAAGGTGCGTCACGTGAATTCCTTTTCAGCGTAGGTTGTAGGGTTATTCGTTGTTTTGCCAGATGCAGCGTGTCCCGAGGATAGAACCAAATGCTCGCTGGGTCCTCGATTCGCTGGTCAGTTCGCAGGTAAGCTGCAGGGGCGCCCCCTGCATTTCACTATTGAGATCGGCATCACGTTTTGCGTAATTCCAAATTTCATACTCCTCACCCTCAAATTGCACCGTCACATGTTGCGCCGAGACAAACTCCATGGGGAAGGCTTTAAGAAAGTGATTTTCGAATTCCGCCGGTAAGGTTACGTGGCCATTGTCATCAGTAGTGAACTGATCTGTGCGTTCCTCTTTCCACTCAATGGTTCGGGTGATTTTTGCTCCTCTGGCGGGCTCACCTTTGAATAGAATGGAAATTTCCATTTCGGAAAAAGTGCAGGCTTTCAATGGATTCATTTTGGACATGGCAGCTCCAGGCCAGGGCAGTGAAAGAATCAGAAGTGCAGCAGGCAAGGCGATAAGAAATTTTTGCACTGATTCCGCGTCCTTGGTTTCAGGTTGAGCGGTTGATTGTAAGACGAAATACTCACATGTCGAGTAACAATGTATTTGAAGAGTCAGTTGGTACTGCCGTGCAGGAATTCTCGACGCTCAACAGTGTGTGCTTTAGATGCTGAGGTCGGGCGGGGGCGTGAATTCTTTTGAGGGAATAGTGGGGCGGGTGTTGAGCATTCCGTGCAATGCCGGTCGACATTGCACGGAATGCGCAGGTTGAATTAAAAGTGGAGGCGCACCCCCGCTTCCACACTGCGCCCCGCTTCCGGTGCGAAGTCGCGCAACAGCGAAGTGGCGTTGCGGATTTCTTCATCCAGCAGGTTGCGTGCGTTGGCAAAAATCACGGCATCGTTACCCGCCAGTTTGAAGTTGTACTGGGCGGTGAGGTCCATGCGGGTGTAGGCGTCGGTAGTTTCTTCAAATGTGCCGGGGCGTTTCTGCTCGGTGGCGTGGGTGTTGCGCCACTGCCAGTTCCAGTTGGCGTAATCACCGCCGAGGGCGAAGCCGTAACGCAGCGGCGGCAGGCGTGGCACTTCGCGGCTTTGACCGGCGATGCGATCATCAAAGCTTGCGCGCACGCTGTCGCCGAACAGGGTCAGGCTGAGGCCGCTGGCCAGCGGGAATTGCACCGACGCTTCGGCGCCATAGAAGGCGGCATCGCGATTCTGGTAACCGTAGATGGCGAATTCACTTTCTTCATCTTCCAGGCCGGTATTGGCGGCATAAATGTAGTCGCCGATACGGTTGTAGAACACATTGGCTTCCACTTTGGTCGCGTGCCAGCCGGTCGCGTCCTGATTGTGGTGGTGATAGCCCAGCTCCAGGTTGAGCGAGTTTTCCTTGTCGAGGTTTTCGTCACCGATGATGTAGCGGGATTCCGCCAGGTGGGCGCCATCGGCAAACAGCTCTTCGGCCACCGGTGCACGCTCGGCGCCGGTCAGGCTGACGCTCAGGTGCTGGTGCTCTTTCAGGAAATACTGCAGTGCGCTGGACAGGCCGACCAGAGTGAAGTCTTTGTCGTTGCCGTATTGTGGGTCGATGCTGACCGTCTCCAGGCGGGCCCCCAGGTCCAGGTGCCAGTTGCCCCACTCGCGCTCTTTCATGGTAAAGGCGCCGAGACTGTCGGTGATGGACGGGCGAATGAACGCCTCATCGCCGATCGCGGCAAAGTCCTTGCGCGACACTTGCAGGCCGTAGGCGCCACGCCACTCGCCACCGTCATCGTGGGTAACCTCCACACGACTTTCCCAGGCTTTGTTGGTGAAGCGGGTGCCGGGTTCGCCGTCCTCGAGCTCGACGTGTGCGTAGTCGTTGTGACCCAGGCGGAAGCTGATCTTGTCCCAGTACTCGCTGTTAAAGGCGTGCTCGCCCTTCAGGTCGTAGCGGGTTTGGGCCAGGTCGATACGCACCCCTTCTTCGCCGTGCTCTTCATGCTCCTCGTGCTCCTCTGCAAGCGCGTGCTCTTCACCGCCCTCTTCGTGGTGCTCGTCTTCATGGTGAACATGGGTGCCCAGGGGGATGCCGTAGTTGTTCTCCAGACGGTTGACCGAGAAGCCGATAAATCCGCGGTCGGTTACCCAAGACAGGCCGGCGCTGCCGCTCTTGGCGCGGGCGTTGGTGTTACCGACAAAACCATCGGTATTGAATTCGTCCTCGTGGTGTTCTTCACCGGCGTGTGCTTCGTGGTCGTGCTCCTCATGTTCAAGGACCGCCAGGCCAGGAATCTGTGTATTGCCGTTCTCCCGGTAAACACCATCGAGGTACCAGGCCAGGTTGCCTGCGCCGCCGCCCAGACGAAACACGCCCGCATCCTGATTATTGGCGGTGTCGTGACGCATCTCGACCGCGCCTTCGGTGGCTTCCGGAACGCGGGTGGGAATGCGGCCGTCAATCACGTTGACCACGCCGCCGATGGCGCCGCTGCCGTAGCGCAGGGCGGCCGGGCCGCGCAGGATTTCAATACTGTTGGCGAGCAGGGGTTCGATACTGGCCGCGTGGTCAGAGCTGGTGTTGGAGGCGTCGGCCACGTCCAGGTTGTCGCTCAGCACCTTCACCCGGTTGGCGCTCTGGCCGCGAATGACCGGCAGGCCCACGCCGCCGCCGAAGGCCGCATTGGCCACGCCCAGCTGGCTGTTGAGGGTCTGGCCCAGGGTGGCCGCGGCGGACTTGCGCAGTTCATCGCCGCTCAGTACAGAAACCGGCGCCGCTACTGCATCGGCGGGTTTGGCCAGTGGGGATACGGTGACATTGACCTCTTCCAGGGCCTCTCGGTCAGAATCGGTGGCCTGAGCGGAAGCGGCAGAAGACACAGCAGAAGAGAATGCGCAGGCAATAGCCAGCGCCAGAGTGTTTACTCGGTACATTTTGAATTATTCCTGTCAATCACAGGCAGCGGCCGCTCGAGAGACCGGTGCCCGAAAACGTAAGCGTTATGTGTTTGCTAAATCGGTGCGTTCAGCGGATAGACAGGTGTACGGGAGGGCCGCGGGCGGACTGGCGCTCCGGCTGGCAATCGAGGGCCGCGGGGGCCTGC
Source organism: Microbulbifer sp. Q7 (assembly GCF_001639145.1). NCBI lineage: Bacteria > Pseudomonadati > Pseudomonadota > Gammaproteobacteria > Cellvibrionales > Microbulbiferaceae > Microbulbifer > Microbulbifer sp. Q7. The sequence continues at coordinate 754,740 of NZ_LROY01000001.1, forward strand.
TGCTGGATATACAGCGGCGCCAGGTCGGCGGAGACGAAGGTGAATTCACTCCCCGCGGGGGCGGGAGTGTGGTTGTGAGACAGGTCGCACATGCTGTGCGCCCGCTCTTCGATGTGAATATGCTCCGCCAGCACCGGCTGCGCGAGCATCAGCGCGAACAGCAGTACAAAGCTGACCCAGACAGGGGTCTTGTGGCGGGGGTGCATAGTCATGGGCGGTATGATATTTGATCTCTGTGACGAATCAAGTTTCATCTGACACTATCCGCCAAATTCCGGCCCATTTGGGCGTATAATTCGCGCCTTCTGTCTCAGGGGCCAGCCAAACCGGTGAGTCCCGCCCTGCAATCAAGGATGTAGACCTCATGCGCACCGCCAGCGTCAACCGCGACACTCTGGAAACCAAGATCCAGGTCAGCCTTAACCTCGACGGCAAAGGCACCGGCAAATTCAACACCGGCGTCCCCTTCCTCGAGCACATGATGGACCAGATCGCCCGCCACGGCATGATCGACCTGGATATCACCTGCGATGGCGACGTGCATATCGACGACCACCACACCGTGGAAGACATCGGTATCACCCTTGGCAAGGCCATCAACCAGGCCATCGGTGACAAAAAGGGTATGACTCGCTACGGCCACGCCTACGTGCCCCTGGACGAGGCGCTGTCCCGCGTGGTCATCGACTTCTCCGGGCGCCCCGGGCTCACCATGAACGTGCCCTTTACCCAGAAACGCATCGGCAACTTCGACACCGAGCTGTTCTATGAATTCTTCCAGGGCTTCGTCAATCACGCCCTGGTGACCCTGCACATCGACTGCATCCGCGGCTTCAACGCCCACCACCAGATCGAGACCGTGTTCAAGGCCTTCGGCCGCGCCCTGCGCATGGCCCTGACCCCGGACCCGCGGATGGAAGGCGCCATGCCCTCCACCAAAGGCGTGCTGTAAGGCGGGAGCGAAGATGCAAAAGATCGTCGTCCTCGACTACGGCATGGGCAACCTCCACTCCGTCGCCAGCGCCCTGCAAAAAGTCGCTCCCGCTGATGAAGTGGTGCTCGCCACCACGCCTGAACAAGCCGAAGGCGCTGACCGCCTGATCGTCCCCGGCGTCGGCGCCATCCGCGACTGTATGGAAGGCTTCATCCGCCCGGGCTTCGTGCCCCTGCTGAACCGGTGTGTCGAGTCCGGCATGCCGATTCTTGGCATCTGCGTGGGCATGCAGATCATGATGGCGAGCAGTGAAGAAAATGGCGGCGTCGACTGCCTGGGTATCTTCCCGCAGCCGGCAAAGTTTTTCGGCAAGGACCTGTACGAAAATGGCCAGCATTTAAAAGTCCCGCATATGGGCTGGAACCGGGTGCAGCAAGCCATCGACCACCCCATGTGGCGCAACATCGAAAACGGCAGCCGTTTCTATTTTGTGCACAGCTACTATGTGCCCGCGGAAGACAATGAAGCTGTTGCTGGCGTCACCGACTACGGTGTGCAGTTCGCCGCGGCAGTGACCCGCAACAATATCTTCGCCACCCAGTTCCACCCGGAAAAGAGTGCGGATGCGGGTATGCAGCTGTTGAAAAATTTTGTCGATTGGAACGGTGCTGCTTAAGAGCGCCGGCCGGCGAAGTAAATAACTAGATGCGAAGGCAGGGTGCCGGGTAAGTCTTTTCAAAAGCGTCGGCAACAGGGATGTTGCCGACGCAGCGTACAGGGATGTATTCACAGCGGTTTTGAAAAGACTTACCCGGTGCCCTGCCGCCACCGGGCCTGAAACTAACCTGGGCCCCGAAACAGGAAGTTAACCAAAATGATCGTTATCCCAGCCATTGATCTGAAAGACGGCGAGTGCGTGCGCCTGCGCCAGGGTGAAATGGAAGACGCTACCGTCTTCTCCGACGACCCCGTCGCCACCGCCGAACACTGGCTCAGCCAGGGCGCCAAGCGCCTGCATATCGTCGACCTGAACGGCGCCTTTGCCGGCAACCCGGTCAACGGCGACGCCGTCAACGCCATCGCCCGCCAGTTCCCGCAGTTTCCGATCCAGATCGGCGGCGGCATCCGCGACCTGAAAACTATCGAGTGGTACCTCGAAGCCGGCGTGCAGTGGACCATCATCGGCACCGCCGCGGTGAAAAACCCGAAACTGGTCAAGGAAGCCTGCCGGGAGTTCGAAGGCCATATCATCGTCGGCCTCGATGCTAAAGACGGACTCGTCGCCACCGAAGGCTGGGCCGAAGTCTCCGATGTGCAGGCCACCGAGCTCGCCAAGGAATTCCAGGACTGTGGTGTCAGCGCGATCGTTTACACCGACATCGCCCGCGACGGCATGATGCAGGGCGTCAACCTCGAATCCACCATGGACCTCGCCCGCGCGGTGCAGATCCCCATCATCGCCTCCGGCGGCGTCAGCTGTATCGAGGATATCGAAAAGCTGCTCGCCGCTGGCGATGACAAAACCGAAATCTTCGGTGCCATCACCGGGCGCGCCATTTACGAAGACAAGCTCGACCTGCAAAAAGCACAACAGCTGTGCGACAGCTGGAACAAGTAACTGAAATAAGGAACCGGGACAACAGCATGGGCCTCGCCAAACGCATAATCCCCTGTCTCGACGTCGACGCCGGCCGCGTGGTCAAAGGCGTGAACTTTGTCGACATCCGCGATGCCGGAGACCCGGTGGAGGTCGCCCGGCGCTACAACGAAGCCGGTGCCGATGAAGTCACCTTCCTGGATATCACCGCCACCCACGAGGGCCGCGATACCACACTGCACACCGTGGAAAAAATGGCCTCCGAGGTGTTTATCCCCCTGACCGTGGGCGGCGGGGTGCGCGAATTACAGGATATCCGCAACCTGCTGAACGCCGGCGCGGACAAGACCGCGATCAATTCCGCTGCGGTGTTCAACCCGGACTTTGTGCGCGAGGCCGCCGACCGTTTCGGCAGCCAGTGCATCGTCGTTGCCATCGATGCGAAGCAGGTGGGTAATGACAAAGAGCCGAAGTGGGAAATCTTCACCCACGGCGGACGCAAGCCTACCGGCATCGACGCGGTGGAGTGGGCGAAGAAAATGGACAGTTACGGTGCTGGGGAAATCCTGCTGACCAGCATGGATCGCGATGGCACCAAAAACGGTTTTGACCTGGCCCTGACCCGCGCGATCTCCGACGCGGTGTCGGTACCCGTCATCGCCTCCGGCGGTGTGGGTAACCTGCAACACCTGGCCGACGGTGTGCTCAAGGGTGGTGCCGATGCCGTGCTTGCGGCGAGTATTTTCCATTTCGGTGAATACACCGTGGCCGAAGCCAAGGCGTTTATGCAGAACGCGGGTATTGAAATGCGACTTTAACTCGCGAGTGCGTACGGCCCGCTTATAGTTTTTGCGTGCCGCGCCAACGGCGTGCGCGCAGGCTGCCAAACGGACGCACGTTGCCGGTGTATTTGTTGAGGGGGTTGAGGAATTTGTCTACCGCCTTTTCGGCTTCTTCGCGACAGGCGTAGGGGCCGAAGGTCTTGCCGCCGCGGACGGTGAAGTACCAGTCGTCGTCCAGTTTGAAAAAACGGTCTGCTCGGGGAGGGATAGACTCTCCTTTTTCGCCACGACGATACTGCTGCATGACAACCTCGTTAATACCTCTGTAACGACTTCTTACTACCATCCCGCCAATGCCAGCGGTAACAGCACACCCAGTTAAAAGCCTAGCCAATAACCGGGTGTCACTCCCTGTAATTACCGGGATTTACAGGTCTTCGGCGCGAATTTGTGCCACCTGATCTTTCGCTTTCGGTGCACTGCTTTCTTCAGTGCCCGTGGGTGTGCGACGTACATAGAGATTCAGGCCCTTGAGCACATTCAGTGCTTCAAACACCTGGTTGTCACGGCTGTACCAGTCGTCCTGCTTGGCCTTGGCCCGCTTGCGATCTTCCGAGCCGCTTTCGGCACCGCCGTTGCCGTTACCCAGGTGCCCGGCCAGATCCGCTTCGGTGGTGCGTGCGCGGCCGTCCAGGCGGGTAACCTGCACTCTTTCAACGGTGATATCGGGCTTGATGCCCTGCGCCTGAATGGAGCGCCCCTTGGGGGTGAAATAGAGGGCGGTGGTGAGTTTGATCGCGCGATCCTGGTTGATCGGGATAACGGTCTGCACCGAGCCCTTGCCGAAACTGTCGGTGCCCATGACCACCGCGCGGCGATGATCCTGCAGTGCGCCGGCGACAATTTCCGCGGCGGAGGCAGAGCCGTCGTTGATCAAAACCACCAGCGGTGCGCCGTTGGTGACATCGCCGGCACTGGCGGAGTAGCGCAAGTTGGACGAGTCATTGCGGCCCTCGGTGTAAACCACCAGCCCTTCCTCAAGGAACGCATCCACCACTTCCACCGAGGATTGCAGCACGCCGCCGGGGTTGTTGCGCAGGTCGACCACCAGCCCTTTCAGTTCGCCCTTTTTCTTCAGCTTTTTCATGGCGCGCATCAGGTCGCCGCCGGTGTCCATCTGGAACTGACTGATCCGCAGGTAGCCGTAACCGTCTTCGAGCATCTCGCCGCGCACACTGTATACGCGCACCTTGTCGCGCTTGACGGTGACATCGAAGGGCTCCTTGTGGCCCTTGCGGCCGATGGTCAGGGTGACCGAGGAGCCTACCGGGCCGCGCATTTTATCCACCGCCTCGTCCAGGCTTACCCCGCGCATGGATTTGCCCGACAGGCGCAGGATCACATCACCGGCGCGCAGTCCGGCGCGGGCGGCAGGTGTGTCGTCCATCGGGGTAATGATGGTGATGTAGTCGTCTTCGATACCCACCTCGATACCGAGGCCGGCGAATTCACCGGTGGTGTTGGCCTGCAGGTCGTCGAACGAGCGGCTGTCGAGGTAGGCGGAGTGCGGGTCCAGCCCCTGCAGCATGCCCTTGATGGCGTATTCCAGCAGGGTGCTGTCGTCGACTTCATTGACGTAGCCCTGACGGATCTGTTCGAACACTTTGGCAAAGCTGCGCAGGTCTTCCAGCGGCAGTCGGGATTCGGCTTCCTGGACCGCGCGTACGGCGCTGTTGTCCTGGTCGCCCTGGCTGAGTCCCATCAGCGGAAGAGCGGCGAGAGCGGCGGCGCCAATCAGGCGGGCCAGTGTTTTGGTGGTGAACATCATCTGCACGTCCTTGGCATTTATCGTTACTGTCCATGAAGAATTGTAGACCCGGCACTCCCGTGAGGTTTGAACTTGGCGGGGAAACGAACTGGCGTGTGTTGCGCAGGGATAAAAACGCAGCGGGGAGTGTGGTAGGGCAGCGTCGCCTGTTTTGCGGGCTTGGTTATGGACGTGGTGGCGGGCTTAGCCCCTGCACCACACCGTGGGGTCCTGCGGCTTGCCGCGGTGGCGGATTTCGAAATAGAGCCCGGCCTGGCTGAGACCGCCGGTATTGCCCACCTTGGCGATGGTATCGCCGCGCTCCACCCACTCGCCGATAGCGCGGGTGAGGGACTGGTTGTGGCCATACAGGCTCATGTAGCCATCGCCATGGTCGAGGATGATCAGCATGCCCTGGCCGCGCAGGTAGTCCGCGAAGACCACGCGCCCCCGGTGGATCGCCTTGACCGGTGTGCCCTCGTTGGCACGCAGGGTGACGCCGGTCCAGGTGATGCCATTGGCGCGGCGCTGGCCAAAGGCGTTGGCGCGACGGCCGCTGGTGGGCCACTGCATGCGCCCGCGCTGTTTGGCGAACGGGGTCTGGTCGCTAGGGTTGATCAGGCTGGCAATGGCGCGGCCCACTTCGTCTACCAGACGTTGCAGGCGGCCGCGGTCGCTGTGCAGCTGGTTGAGTTCACCGCTTTTGCTGGCGAGCTGCCGCGCGAGCTTGTCGAGGGTGCGCTGGCGATTTTGCTGTGCGCTCACCAGCGCGCGGCGCTTTTCTTCCAGCTGGCTGCGTTCGTGGGCCAGGGTGTCCTGTTCGCGCTGGATGCCGGCGCTGACGGTGGAGAGCTGGTCGAGGGTTGAGACGTAATCGCCGATGACGCGGCTGCGTTGTTTGAGGAAGTAGTCGTGATAGCGGAGCTGGCGGGCGATGTGCTGGGGGTCTTGCTGGTTGAGGAGCAGTTTGACCTGCTCCTGGCGACCGAGTCGGTAAGCGGCGGCGACTTCCTGCTCGACCCGCCGCTGCATACTTCGCCGGGATTCCTCCAGCTGCTGTTCTTCCTTCTTCAGCTCCTGCAGTTTTTCGCCGCGGCTCTGCATGTCGGCTTTGATCTTGTCGATCCGTTGCAGCAGTTCCGAAATGTCCTTCTCATTGGATTCCAGGTCCTTGAGCAACTGGTCGCGGTCACTTTTTACCTGGTTCAGTTCCTGCTGCAGGGCCTCGATGCGCTGCTTGATCTCCGCCAGCCGCGCCTGCTGTTCCTCGTCCGCCGCCTGCGCGAAGCAGGCGGGGACCAGAAGCAGAGACGACAGCAGGGCTGCAATAACGACGGCAGATATGTTCATGGAGATGGTTCTACCTCGCGGGACTGGCCCGGGTTAGTTCACTTTTACCAGCGGCTCACCGCTCATTTCCACCGGCTGTGGCAGGCCCATCAGCGCCAGCATGGTGGGCGCTACATCTGCCAGGCTGCCACCGTCGCGCATGGTGACCTCGCGCTCACCGATGTACACAAAGGGCACCGGCAGGGTCGAGTGCTGGGTGCTCACCTGGCCGGAGCCCGCATCGAACATCTCTTCCACGTTGCCGTGGTCGGCGGTGATCAGCACCTCGCCACCGGCCGCCAGCGCGGCTTTGGTCACGCGGTCCACGCACACATCCAGGGCTTCCACCGCTTTGACGGCGGCCTCGAACACACCGGTGTGGCCCACCATATCGCCGTTGGCGTAATTGCAGATGATGGCGTCGAACTTGCCGCTCTCAATGGCTTCCACCAGCTTGTCGGTCACTTCCGGCGCGCTCATTTCCGGCTGCAGGTCGTAGGTGGCCACATCCGGGGACTGGATCAGAACGCGTTCTTCGCCATTGTAGGGCGCTTCGCGGCCACCGCTAAAGAAGAAGGTCACATGGGCGTATTTTTCTGTCTCGGCGATACGCAGCTGGGTCTTGTTCTGCGACTGCAGATATTCGCCAAAGGTGTTCACCAGGCTTTCCGGCGGGAAGGCGCAGCTGGCGTCGATGTCGGCGGCGTATTCCGTGGTCATCACAAAATCCGCCAGCTTCGGGGTGGCCGCACGGGGGAAGCCGTCGAAGTCGGGGGCGGTGAAGGCACGAGTCAGCTGGCGCGCGCGGTCCGGGCGGAAGTTCATGAAAATCATTGCGTCGCCGTCGTTCACCGGCGCCGGAGCGCCGATACGGGTGGGGGCGACAAATTCGTCGTTCTCGTCCCGTGCGTAAGCAGCCTCGAGGCCGGCGAGGGCGGAATCCGCCGTGTGCTCGGCCACGCCCTGGGTGATCAGGTCGTACACCGGCTGCACGCGGTCCCAGCGGTTGTCGCGGTCCATGGCAAAGTAGCGGCCGCTGATGCTGGCAATGTGTGCGTTGCCCAAGGCGTCGCACACCTGGGTGAGGCGTGCCAGTGGGGTTTCCGCACTGCGCGGTGCGGTATCGCGGCCGTCGGTAAATGCGTGGATGTAAACCGCTCTGGCGCCGCGCTGGGCGGCGAGGGTCGCCATGGCAACGATGTGGTCATCGTGGCTGTGGACACCGCCTTCCGACAGCAGGCCCATGATGTGCACGGCGCCGTTGTTGGCAATCGCCTTGTCGACCGCCGCGGTATAGGCCGGGTTGGTGAAGAAGTCGCCGTCCTTGATCGCCTTGTTGATGCGGGTGAAGTTCTGGTACACCACGCGGCCGGCGCCGAGGGTCATGTGGCCCACTTCCGAGTTGCCCATCTGTCCTTCCGGCAAGCCCACCGCCATCCCCGAGGTGTGGATCAGGGTTTTCGGGCGGCTGGCCCAGATCTGGTCCCAAACCGGGCTCTTGGCCGCGGCAATGGCGTTGTGCTCCGCGTGCTCACTGTGGCCGAAGCCATCCAGAATCAGCAGTACCAGCGGGCGTTTGGGCGAAGTCTCGGATGCCATGGGATCGGAATTCCTGTATTGGGTTGCGTGGAATATCGTTCGGCGTCGGTGCCAGGGGACGGAACTCGCGGGGGAGTTTTACCGCAGGTGGCGGATTTTAACCTGTTTCCGGGCTCCGGGTCAGTAATGGAGCCTGTTTTGCAGGCGTGGCACCGCCGGCCCGCGGTGAAATTGCTGATTAAGAAATGGCCATCATCGTGTATACTGCGCCACCTTCAAACCGCCGGACCGCATGTGGTGCACAGGGGCTTTCCCGTTGCCGTACAATACCCGGCGCAAACGTGACCGACTGCCGCGTCAGTGGTCCCATTTAAAACAACAATTGTGAATTTCTGGGGGCGAAGTGGATTTTTTCGTCTTTATCAGCGAGCAGTGGCTGCTGGTGAGTCTGTTGGTAGCGCTGATTTACGTACTGGCGATTACCGAACGTATCAAGGCGGGCAAGCCCGCGTCCGCGAATGAGGCCACGCGCCTGATCAATGCTGAGGATGCCCGGGTGGTGGACCTGCGCGACCGCTCGGACTTCGTTGCCGGGCACATTGTCGATGCCATCCATATCCCGCACGGCGAGGTCGAGAAGCGCATTGGCGAACTGGCACCCTATAAAGAAAAGACGCTGATCCTGGCCGACAAGATGGGCCAGCACGCGGGACCGGTGGGCCGCCAGCTGAAGAAGGCGGGCTACAATGTGCGCCGCCTCGAGGGCGGTATGTCCGAGTGGTCGAATCAGAAGCTGCCGCTGGTCAAAGGCTGATTCGGCGCCCTGAAACCCTTCGTCAGAGAAGCCAAGAGGTTATTCGGTTGTGAAAGAAGTTGTTATCTACACCACCCGCTTCTGCCCCTTCTGCGTGCGCGCAAAGTACCTGCTGGACAACAAGAACGTCCCCTATACGGAGATTTCCGTGGACGGCGACCGCGCCCTGCGCGCGGAGATGACCGCCAAGGCAGGGCGCCATACGGTACCGCAGATCTGGATCGGCGATCACCATGTGGGTGGCTGCGATGAGCTGATGGCCATCGAGCGCAGCGGCCAGCTCGATCAACTGCTGGCGTGACGCCCGGCGCGGGCTCAAGAATTTTCCGTGACGTGCCTTGAAAGGGTATTTCGAGGCCCCCATAAGTAAGACCCATACAGGGAGTCTTTCTATCAGGGAAGGCAGTCAATAATCTATTTTTTACGACAGGCAGTGACATGGCTGAAGAACAAAACGGCGCAGCAGTAAACGGCGACGCACAACAAGTCCAATTCGCAATGCAGCGCATCTACCTGAAAGACCTCTCTTTCGAGACGCCGATGGGTGCCGAGGTTTTCAAAAAGCAGTGGAAACCAGAAGTTAATCAGGAACTGAACACCAAGACCGCCAAGATCGATGAAGATCTGTACGAAGTGGCGCTGACCCTGACCATCACAGTCAAGATCGAGAACGAGACGGCGTTCCTGGTCGAAGTTCAGCAGGCCGGCCTGTTCGGTATCAAAGGTCTGGAAGGCCAGCAGCTGGCTCAGGCGCTGAACACCGCCTGCCCGAACATCCTGTTCCCCTACGCCCGCGAAGTGGTGGACAACGTTGTGACCAAGGGTTCATTCCCGGCCCTGATGCTGCCGCCGATCAACTTCGACGCCCTGTTTGCCGCTGCCATGCAGCAGGCGCAACAGCAGGCCGAGCAAGGCGCAGAGAAGACCGACGCAGACGCATAAGGCGCGGTTGTTCCAGAAAAAGGCTCCTTCGGGAGCCTTTTTTGTACCCGGCAGCAGAGCCGCCAGTGAAAGGGAGCAAACATGCAGTGGGACTTCCCCCAACCGTATATCCACGTCGTTCGTGTCACCCCGGAACACGTTGACGGCCTGCACCACGCCAACAACGCCGAATACGTGCGCTGGTGCGAGCGCGCCGCCTGGCTGCACAGCAAGGAACTGGGGCTGGATGTCACCCATTACCAGTCACTGGATCGCGGAATGGCCATTCGCCAGGCCGAGTACGACTATATACTGGCCGCCAGAGAGGGCGATGAACTGCGCATCGGTACCTGGCTGACCATGGTCGACGGCCGCCTCAATATGACCCGCAAGTTCCAGGTGTACCGCGCCAGTGACGAGGCCCTCGTGCTTCGCGCCAGCTGGCAGATGGTGTGCATTGAGCTCTCCAGCGGCAAGCCCAAACGCATGCCGCAAACCTTCAAGGATATCTACAGCCCTGCGGTGGTCTCTGTCGCGGGTGACTGACGGCCACTGCGCCTCTTCGACCCTGAACCGCTATCCCATGGGAGTGCCCGCATGAGCGACGTGATCACCCTGACCAAAAACACCGGCGCCCTCAAAGGCAAAACCATCTTCATTACCGGCGCCAGCCGCGGTATCGGGCGTGCCATAGCGCTCAAATGTGCCGCGGATGGGGCCAACATTGCCATTGCCGCGAAATCCGCCGAGCCGCACCCCAAGCTGCCCGGGACCATCTTCACCGTGGCCGAGGAAATCGAAGCCGCCGGCGGGGTCGCCCTGCCCATGCAGGTGGATGTGCGCAACGAGGAGCAGGTGGCGGAGGCGATCAAGAAAACCGCCGACACCTTTGGCGGCATCGATGGCGTGATCAACAATGCCGGCGCTATCAACCTCACCAGCATCGAGGCGACGCCCCCCAAGCGCTACGACCTGATGATGGATGTGAATGCCCGCGCGGTGTACCTGACCGCGCACCTGGCGATCCCCTACCTCAAGCAGTCCTCCTGCGGGCACATCCTCAGCCTGTCGCCGCCGCTCAACCTGGAGCCGCGCTGGCTCGGCCCCTTCGCCCCCTATGCGCTGTCCAAGTTCGGCATGACGATTCTGAGCATGGGGCTGGCGGCGGAGCTGCAGAAGAGCAAGATCAGCGTGGCGACCCTGTGGCCCCGTACCCTGGTGGCCACCGCGGCCATTGAGTTTGCGGTGGGCAGCCGGGAAATGTTCGAGCAGAGCCGCAAGCCCATCGTGATGGCGGATGCCGCCTACGAGGTGCTGATCACCGACAATCAGGGTCTGAACGGTGCCCAGTTGATCGACGAGACCCTGCTACACGAACGCGGGGTGGAAGATTTCACGCAATATGCGCACAATCCCGCCAAGGCCGGTGAACTGGCAGTGGATCTGTTTCTCGATCCCTGACGTACCCAGGCCAGATACCGTGGTAATTGGGGGGATGTTGTGGACAAGAGTGACCTGGAAGACTTTCGCGGTGCGATGGGAGCGCTTGGGGATGTACAGCCACTGTCCCCCCGGCAGCGCGAGAGCGCCTTGCGCAAAAACACCAAAGACCCGCTCAACCAGCGCGCGCGGCGCGAATCTGCAACCGCCCAGACCTATCGGGAACTCAATCCCCTGGGGGGCGAATTTGTCGAGCCGGTCGAGCCGTTCGATCCCATTGAATTCAAGCGCGACGGCGTGCAGAACGGCGTGTACCGCAATCTTCGGCTGGGCAAATATACCGTGGACGCGCGCCTGGACCTGCACAACCACACCGTGGAAATGGCCCGCAGTTCGCTGTATCAGTTTGTGCGGGATTGTGTGGAGGCGGATGTGCGCTGTGCGTTGATCACCCACGGTAAGGGCGAGGGGCGCAAGACCCCGGCGATGCTGAAAAGCTGCGTGAATGCCTGGCTGCCACAGTTGCAAGAAGTGCTCGCGTTTCACAGTGCGCAGAAGCAGCACGGCGGTCTCGGCGCGACGTATATCCTGCTGCGCAAAAGTGAGCGCAAGCGCCAGCAGAACCTGGAGCAGCACCAGCGCCGCTCGCGCCCCTGAAGTGACGCCCTTTCCAATCAATACATGTTCAGGCAGCCCCAGAGGCTGCCTTTTTTGTGCGCCGGCGTCGGTCTACTGGGGGTGCCTTTCACCGGCCTGTTTGAACTCCAGACGGGTGCCGTTGCTCCCCTCCAGTATCAGTCTGTCGCCGTGGATGCGGGCGTGCGTCGCTCGCGGCAGGGCCAGTAAAAAATCCTTTTCCAGCTCGCTGCTGTCACGGCGGCCAGCCATGCGCGCGGTTTTCGGTGGTTTGAGCCAGCGGATGGCGCCGCTGTCGGCCAGTTGGAATTTGCCCAGGTAGGGGTTGGAGCCGGCGCTGCCGCGCACGAAACCCAGTTTGTCGCAGCCGAGGTAGGGGCGGTCGCGCCACATTTTTTTCCAGAACATGCTCTGCTTGTGCTCGCGGCCGTCGACGGTCAGGCTGTCCAGTAGCCACTCTCGGTCACAGATGGCGTCGCTGCCGGTATCGGTCATGGCGGAGGGGGCGGTGTCCTGGCTGCTGCAGCCACTCACGGCCAGCAACAAGAATGCCAGCGCGAGGGCGCCAGCGCTCGCAAGCCTGGTGTGGGAGATGATGTGTTGTGGCGGCGGGATCAGGCGGTGCATGTCATCCATCCGGTGGCCTTTTGCGCCATTTAACACCAATCGGCTAAGGCAGTCTGTGACCGATCCGATCTATCCGGCATCTGCCGAACGCAGTGGTAGGGGCGGCGACTGCGCTCAGCCACCCGCCTTGATGTATTCGATATAGATGTCGCCGGAGGCGTCGCGCAGGATCAGGCGGCCGCCACCACTTTTGACGAAGGCCTGGCGCGTACCCGACAGGGCGCGCAGGTACTGGGTTTCCTGCTCCATCAGCTGGGGTGGGCCGGCCATTTTGGTGGAGGCGAAGCTGGCGGTATCCCACAGAATCTGGCCGTTGGCGGTGATCTGCATGGCGCCGCGGTAGGTGTTGATGCCGCTTTTGCCCATGGATTCACCATCGCTGTTGCACAGGAAGGTGAATTCTTGCGGCTGGTCGACCGGCACTGCCTGGCCGTTGATGCGCAACAGGCGCATTTCCCACTTGTCGCCACAGACGCTGGCGATGGAGCCGGGGTTCTGGGTGGGCCCGGACTCCTTGCTGTCCATGTTCATACAGCCAGCAATCACGATGGCGAGGCCGGTAAGCCACGCCGGGACCACTTTATTGGTACCGGTTCGGATCATTCCTTTTGCTCCCTGTTCCTGCTCCCTGCGTGCAGATAGATCAAGCTTAGACAGCTGCGGACTTTGCGAGAGGGCTGCGGCGCCAGCTTGTGGCGGAAAGGGTCACAGAAACAGGGAGTGACGGGCGTCAGTGCCCCCCGAAGGGGGTGAGTGGTGGCTAGGACTGCCGTACGCAGCGCACCACCACTTTTGAGTCCAGCTCCTGTTCAAAGCAGCGGAAGCGGGTGCCGTTCACATTCAGGGAGCGGGGCGCGCCGCGGCTGCCACTCCTCGGCCTGCGGTCGGAGGCTCTGACCGACAGGTGCGCCGGATCCATATGTGGCGGGACTGCGCTACTGAAAGCGCGATTTGCGTGACTATCCCTGGGCTCGGTTGATGTACAACCCGCAACAACTCCTGTCGCAATTGCCGCCGTCAGCAGAATACTACTCAATTTCTGCACGCGGATACCTCGATGGCTTGGTTCAAGCAGCGGCGTCACTGCCGCCCTCTCTTTCAGGTTAGAAGAGGATGCCGCCAAAGTGTGAAATTAGGCGCCAATTTAGTTATTGGTGCGCCTCGGGAGCGGTGGTGCCTGTGGAGGGAAAGAAGAGGGATACGCACATAGTGCAGAAACTGCAGGGCATAAAAAAGGGGCCCAGAGGGCCCCAACAATGCAATGTACAACGAATGGGAGTGACGGTTCTTAGAAGTTGTAGTTACCTGTGAGAGCGATAGTGCGTGGTGCGCCGTAGAAGCCTGTCTGGAAGACAGGGCCAAAATCGTAGCCCGCGATGCGGTACTCAGTATCCGTCAGGTTCTTGCCTTGCAGACCAAGGTTCCAATTGCCGTCGGCGCTATAGTAGGTAGCCGTCAGGTCAACCAAGGTGTAACCGTCTTGGTCTAGGATGCTTGGGGTTTCGAAGATCTGCGTGTCGGAGCGGTAAGACGCTGATGGGACGACAACCAATTCGCCGCCAGCAACCGGAAGGGACCAGTTCAATCGAACCATGGCAGTCGTATCCGGTGTGTTCTGCATGTCGCGAGTATCGGAGATGTCCATACCGCCAGAGATAAACTCAACAAACTCGGCATCTACCCAGCCTAGGTTCGCGTTCGCAGAGAGCGTGTCGGTCAGTGCCAGGGACGCTTCCAATTCGAGGCCCTGAATACGCGATTTACCAGCATTCAGCACGTCGCCTGCAGTAGTACCGTCATCAAGCAGTCGCTGAGTCGTCAGCTGCATGTCGGTGTAGTCAGCGCGGAACAAGGCACCGTTTACACGCAGACGGTTGTCGAGGAGGTCAAGCTTCCAGCCAAACTCAACAGTGTCCACTGTTTCGGGAGCGTAGCCTTCTCGTGTTTGCGGGTTGGCTGTTTCAACGCCGCGCATATCGAAACCACCTGACTTGAAGCCAGTGCTGTAGCTTGCATAAATCATGGCGTCGTCGCTGACCTGGTAATCCAAGCCTACGCGAGGGCTGAACTCACCCCATGAGTCGCTGTTGGTGTAATCCGTGCGAACGGCTAAGACGACGGGGTCAGCAGAATCGGCATAGTACTTGTCATGAGAAAGGTCGCTACCAAGACCGGCGACTACCGCGTTGTAAACGTCGGCTTCCTTGTCATCTTTTGTATAGCGGCCACCCAGGTTCAGGTTCCACTGATCGGCAAACTGCCAATTGTAGTGTGCGTAGGCCGACAGGCTTTGGGTGTCTACACTGCCGTTCACTGCAACAGTGATCGGGTCCAGAACCGCGTCATAGCCGCCAGCTGCAGTTCCGTCGTAGTAGTAAATACCGCTGACCAGATCAGCATTTTCGCCTTGCCAGATAAGCTGGAATTCTTGAGTAAACTGCTCATCGTCATACACCGCGGGAACGTCGAAGCTAGCGGTATTCACGCTGTCAAAATCGATGACAGTTTCAGTCTCACCTTCGCGGCTGGCGGTCACTGATTTGACGGTTACGCTGTCAGACAGCTTCCATTCGGCTGTCAATGACATGCCACTGGTTTCGACAAGGTTGTCTGAAGGCAGGTTTGACTCGGTGTCGTAAACGCTACCCAGCACAGCTTCTCCGTTAATGCCCGGGTTGAAGCGATGTCCATGCTTGGACGCTGACTTGTCGGTAGTTTTGTCTGCGGCAAAGCGGAAGAAAAGGTCTTCGGATGGCGAGTACTCCAGGCTGACGCGGGCAGCCAGAATGTCCTTGTTGTACTGATCTTCGCCGGTTCGGACATTTTCACCGAATCCGTCACGGTTGAAGCTAGCGATCGCTGCGCCGATATTCAGGTTTTCGGTCAAGCCGGTGCTGGCTTTGAGCTTCAGGTCGCGCTGGTTATAGCTTCCCAGTGTGCTGCCGATCGATACTTCAGTATCACCGCTCATCTTCTTGGTCACGTATTTGACCGCACCACCGATGGTGTTCTTGCCGTACAGGGTGCCCTGCGGGCCGCGCAGCACTTCGATGCGCTCCACATCGAACACATCCATAACCGCACCCTGCGGGCGGGCAATGTAAACATCGTCAATATAAATGCCCACACCTGGCTCGTATCCCCACAGCGGATCCTGCTGGCCAATACCGCGAATGAAAGCGGTCAGGGTGGAGTTGGTTCCGCGGCTCACCTGTAGAGTGGTGTTCGGGGACATCTTCTGGATTTCGGTCAGGTCGGTAATACCGTTGTCCATCAGCTGGGCTTCGCTAATGGCCGACACCGCCACCGGCACTTCCTGCAGCGACTGCTCGCGCTTCTGCGCGGTCACGGTCACTTCTTCCAGCTGGGGTTCTGCGTAGGCAAGGGATGCACCACAGGCGAGCATGATGCCTGCGGCAAGAGGGTTGAATTTAATTGGATTGCGCATGGCTCTCTCCGATCACCGGTTTATGGTTTTTATCTAAGTTACGGATTTGCACTGTATCTGCTGATCGCGACCTTGCCTGTTAGACCAAGGTATGACGCCGGTCGCAACGGGTGAACAGGACACAAAACGAACTATCGGTTACTCTCTTCATCATAAACAAAAAAATGAATGAGGCGCCAATTGTTCAGCCTGACCCTGCTGGCCGCCGTGGGCCTGACCTACCTGCTGATGCTGTTTGCCATCGCCTTCTGGGGTGACCGGCTGCCGGCCGGGCGTATTCGCCCGCTCAAACCCCTGTTGCTGGCCCTGGCCGGCACTTATACCAGTGCCTGGATGTTCTTCGGCGTGCCCGCGCAGGCGGTCACGGAGGGCTGGCTGCTGCCCCCTACCTTTGTCGGCGCCAGCATGATGCTGGTCTTTGGTGCCCCCTTGCTGATGCGCTTTGTGCGCCTCTCGAAGCAGCAGGGCTCCACCTCCATCGCGGACTTTATCAGCGCCCAGTACGGCGGCTCCCAGTGGCTTGCGGCGGTGGTTGCCTTATTGGCGGTGGTGGCCATCGTGCCGTATCTGTCCCTGCAGTTGCGGGCGGTGGCCGACAGCTTCCTGCTGCTGGCGCAGAATGTGGAGGACCGGGGTATCAGTGGCTCGGTGGTGACCGCGGTGGTGAGCGTGACCCTGGGGCTGTTTGCGGTGCTGTTCGGTACCCGGCATATCGACAGCAGCGTGCACCGCAATGGCATGCTGCTGGCGGTGGCCTTCGAGGCGCTGGTCAAGATCGGCGCCCTGATCGCGGTGGCCTGGTTTGTGGTGTACAGCGCGTTTGACGGTGCCGCCGATCTCACCCGCGCGGCACTCGCCAGCGACAGGGTGGCGGCCATCGCCGAGGCGCGTCCGGCCGACACCGGCTATCTGGCCGTAGTGATACTGGGCATGGCGGCCATTTTCTGCCTGCCGCGGCAGTTCCATATCCTGATGATCGAGAGTGACGACGAGCGGGATATAGGCCCGGTGCGCAAGTTAATCCCCCTGTATCTGGCAGTGGTGTCCCTGGCAGTACTGGCGGTGGGCTACGGCGGCATGTTGTGGTTGCCGGAGAGCTACGCCAACGCGGAGCGCTTTGTGCTGGGCGTGCCGCTGGAAAGTGGCATCCCGTGGCTGGCGCTGCTGGCCTTTGTGGGCGGGCTCTCCGCCGGCTCCAGCATGGTGATCATCGCCACCATCGCCCTCTCCACCATGATCGCCAACACCATGATTGTGCCCTGGTGGCTGAAGCGGCTGCAGCAGCGCCCGGCAGGGGTGGCGCTGGGCAGTGACCTGCGGCGGGTGCGCCGCGGCATTATCGGCCTGCTGATGCTGGCGGCGTTTGGGGTAAGCGAGCTGATCGGTTCCGGGGTGAGCCTCGGTACCTTTGGCCTGTTGTCCCTGGCGCTGGCGGCGCAACTCGCGCCGGCCATGATCGCCGCGGTGACCTGGCCCGCACGCTGGCCGCGGCTGCGCGCCGCCGGTGTGGTTGTGGGCCTGTTACTGGGGTCGCTGGTGTGGGCAATGTCTGCGCTGCCGGCGGCGCTCGGCGGAGAGGACCGCATCGCCGCGCTGCTGGGGCTCGGCTGGAACCCGCTGACCATCGCCTGCGTATTCGGGCTGGGTATCAACGGGCTGGCGCTGATCGGCTGTTCGCTGCTGCAGCAGCGCTGGCTGCCCGGCAGTGCGGCGGCGGAAGTGGCGCCGGTGGATCGTGCGCGTTTGCGGCAGCTGCTGGCGCGCTTTGTGGGTGAGGATGCGGCGAACCGCGCCTTGGCGCCGATGCAGGAAAACGCGGACACACAAGCACCCGGTGCCTCTGCGGAGCACTATCGCGAAGCGGTCGAAAAAATCCTCGCCGGTGTGGTGGGCAGCACCAGTGCGCGCCGCCTGGTGCGCCAGTTAGGTGAGCCGGATGTCACCACCCAGCAACTGGAGCAGGCATCGGATATCTACCAGTTCGGGCGCGGTCTGCTGCAGAGCAGTATCGATAACATCGACCAGGGCATCTCGGTGGTGGATGGCAACCTCAACCTGGTGGCGTGGAACCGCCGCTATCTGGAGCTGTTCCACTATCCCCCGGAAATGATTTACGTGGGCAGGCCGGTGGCGGAGCTGGTGCGCTACAACGCAAGCCGCGGCGAGTGCGGTCCCGGCGTGGTGGAAGACCATGTGAACAAGCGCGTGGAGCATTTGCGCAACGGCACCGCCTACCGGGTGCAGCGTCACCGCACCGACGGCACGGTGCTGGAGATTCGCGGCAACCCGCTGCCCGGCGGGGGCTTCGTTACCACCTACACCGATGTCTCTGACTACCAGCGCGCGCTGGCGGAGCTGACCGATGTGCGCAACTCGCTGGAGCACAAGGTGGCGCATCGCACCGCCGAGCTGGAAAGTGTGAATGACGAACTGCAGACACTGAATCACGAATTGCAGGAGGCCAGCGCCGGCAAGACCCGCTTCCTTGCCGCCGCCAGTCACGATCTGGTGCAGCCGCTGAATGCCAGCCGGCTGTTTATCGATGCACTGGCCGCACACCCCCTGGAAGATGGCAGTCGCCAGCTGCTCACCCGCGCCGACAGTGCCCTCGCCGCGGCGGAGCAGTTGATCACCGACATGCTGCAGATTGCCCGCATGGACGCCGGCGACATCAAGCCCAGCGTAGCCCCGGTATCCCTCGACAGCATCCTCGACGATGCCGTGGCCCAGGCGCGCCTTGCGGCGGAGGCGCGCGGCATCCGCCTGCGCTACCGCCGCAGTAACCTGTGGGTGCAAAGTGACGAGAAAATGCTGCGGCGTGTCGTGCAGAACCTGCTGGACAACGCGGTCAAATACACCCGTGAGGGCGGAGTGCTGATCGGTGCGCGCCGCCGTGGCGGTAGTGTTTCCCTGGAAGTCTGGGATACCGGTGAGGGGATTGCGCCGGACCAGCAGCAGGCGATTTTCCGCGAGTTCTGCCGGCTCACGCCAAAGGGCGCCGCCGGTCAGGGGCAGCGCCAGCACGGTTACGGGCTGGGCCTGGCCACCGTGGAGCGCCTGTGCCGCCTGCTGAACGCGCCGATTGGCCTGTCCTCGGTGCCCGGCCGCGGCAGTGTGTTCCGGGTATGCCTGCCGCGCGCCACCGCGCGGGTGAATGTGCGGCCCAGTACCAAAAGCAGCGGCGGGCGCGGTGCACCGCTGGACCTGCAGATCCTGTGCGTGGACAACGAGCCGGCGATTCTCGAAGCGATGGCGGCACTGCTTGGCGGCTGGGGCTGTACCGTCCAGTGTGCGCAGAATCGCCGGGAGGCGCTGGCTGCTGCCGAGCCGGACCTGCTGCTGATGGACTTCCATCTCGACGACGGTGACAACGGCATCGATCTGGCGGCGGAGCTGCTGGCGCAATGGGGCGGCGACGTGCCCTGTGTGATCATCTCCGCGGAGAACACCAACACGGTGAAGGCGCGCGCCCAGCAGGCGGGTTGGCAGTTCCTGCAGAAACCGCTGCGGCCGGCGGCTCTGCGCGCGTTGCTGCAGCAAGGGCTGCGGCGCACCCTCGATACGACCAAGGTCGTATAGGCAGGGGGCGTCTTCGCGCGCAGTCTGAAACGTATTATCCGGAAGAATAAAAAGTGGTATCACAGCGATGAAAAAATACTTGTTGGAAATTCTGATGTTCAGCGCCTATGCGCTGTTCGCGGCCAGCTGGGTGTCCGGGGCCATTCTCACCCCGGCCATCCAGGCGTCCTTTGGTGAAGAGGGGTTTGCCAATGCCACCTGGGGCAGCAATGTCATCACCATTGCCAAAATTATCGGTAACCTGGCCGCCGCAGCGCTGCTGATGCGGCTGGGTGCCAAGCGCGCCTTTGCCATCGCCATCATATTGATTGCCGCCGGTGGCTTTGGTGCGCTGGCGGATACCTACGGTGGCTGGCTGCTGTCGCGCCTGGCACTGGGGCTCGGTGGCGCACTGGCGATTGTGTATTTCGCACCGGTGGTGCTGCACTACTTTGCCGCTGAAGAGCGCCCCATGATCAACGGCATCAATGCCGCCGCGTTCAATACCGGCAACCTGCTGGCTCTGCTCTCCACCACCGCACTGCTCAGCTGGCTGGGTAGCTGGCAGTCCATAGTGGTGCTGTACGGGGTGATGGTGCTGGCGCTGGGCGTGCTGTGGTGGCTGACGGCGGAGAACTTTTCGCTATCCGGCGGTGCAGACAAGCCCCAGGAAAATTACGGTTTCAAGCAGGGCGTGAAAGAGGGCTTCAACTGGTGGCTGCCGCTGGCGTATTGCGGTGTGCTGTTCTGCTACATCGCGGTGTTCGCCCTGTTCCCGCTGATCGACGGCTTTGCCGTGGCAAGCCACCATCTGTCTGCGGTGATGATCGCCGCCGGCATGGTGGGCACCGTGGCGGGCATCATCGTGACCAAGCGCTTCCCGCTGCGCCTGCCGGTGCTGCGCTTTGGCGGCCTGGCGCTGGTGATCTTTGCCGCGCTCATGGTCACCAGCCGTGACCCGATCATCGCCTACGCTGCCGCTGCCCTCGCGGGTTTCTGTATGTTCCTGCCGATGACCGCTCTGGTCACCCTGCCGCAGGAACTGCCGGGCATGACGCCGGCGCGTATCACGGTGACCTTTGCCATGTTCTGGTCCGTTTCCTACGGCGTGGAGACGGTGCTGATGTACGGCGCTGGCCTGCTCGCGGATATTACCGGTGAGCCGGCCACCGCGGCCTACTTCGCTGTGGCCTGCTCGGCGTCACTGTTTGTGTTCTCATTCCTGTTGCCGGAAAGCGGTAAAAAAATCGAAGTGGAAAATCTGGAGGCGGACAATGCGGCAGCTTGAACCCAAACTCGCGGAATGGCTGGAGGCGGTCAACGCGCAGGTGGCGCAGCTCAAGGCGGCGGGTTTTGAGCCCACCCCGATTTCCGCCCGTGAAAGCCTGGCCAACCTGACCCGCAATTTTGTCGAGCCCGGCCCGGAAATGACCGTGTGCGAGACCCTGGTGCAGGGTGGTGAGTACCCGGTGCCGGTGCGGATCTACCAGCCTGCAGCGACCGAAGAGGGAAGCGCGAAGGAAAAGGCGGCGATTATTTACTGCCACGGCGGTGGCCATATGGCCGGCAGCGTGTCGGTGTACGATCCCATCTGCCGTCGTATTGCCGAGGCTTGCGGGCGCATGTTGATCAGCGTGGAATATCGCCGCGCGCCGGAAAATCCCTACCCCGCAGCATTGAATGACCTGATCAGCGTGGTTCGTCACCTGGGGGCGGCGCTGGATAAAAAAGGCATCGCCCACAATGGCCGCTGGATTCTGATGGGCGATTCCGGCGGCGGTGCGCTGTGCGCCTCGGCCAGCCGCTTGCTGCAGCATCAGCCGCATACCATTGATGCGCAGGTGCTAATTTACCCGAGCCTCGACTACACCATGCAAACCCCGTCTATCGAGGAAAATGGCCGCGGCTATCTGCTGGAGAAGGAAAAGATTCTCTGGTATTTCAACAACTACCTGCAGAACGCAGAAAATCCCCGGCAGGTGTCACCGCTGTATGGGGAGTTCACCCGCAACCTGCCCGCCAGCCTGGTGATCACCGCCGAGTTTTGCCCGCTGCGGGACGAGGGTGTGGAGTATGTGCGCCAGGTGCGCGAGGGCGGCGCCAATGCCGAGCTGCTGCACTTTAACGACATGATTCATGCCTTCCTGAATATCGAAAACCTGGTGCCAGACGCCTGTGGACGGGTGTACCGCCACACCGCAGAATTTCTGCACGGCCTGTGATAATGCTGTCGCCCGCCTGCGTTGCAGGTGGGCGGCAAGGCGTGCTCCCGTCGATACCTCCCGCCCTCTTTTTCCTGATCACCGGCAAGTGCTTCGACTTGATTGCAGATGTTGGCACGTATTGCGCATACATGCCCGGTGCCTGTGCCTGCTCGCACCGCGCCCGGTAGTCTCCTTGATTGTCCCTGTGGAGCCGGGCAAACTGCCATCCACACGTCGGATTCATTGCAGGCGATTACAACGATAAAGAGCCGAACATGAGCGAAGCACTGATCGTCCTCGATCCTGCGGCAGAAAAAAGCCTGCAGCAGCAAATTCGTGAAAAACTGATCCAGGGAATCCTTTCCGGGAGCATTCCTGCCGGCCATAAAATGCCGTCGTCACGGCGTATGGCGGAACAGCTGGGGGTGGCCCGCAATACGGTGGTGCTCGCCTATCAGCAGCTGGTGGACGACGGCTTTCTCGTTACCCGCGAGCGCAGCGGTTTCTATGTGAGCGAAACCGTCTCCCAGCAGGGGGTGATCAGCCACGGTGCCGGGGATATTCCGCGGCGGGATGAAGATGACCGCAGTTACTGGCGCAATCACTGTAACCCGGTGTCGGTGAGCCGCCGCGCCCTGCAAAACCGCCCCGCCAACTGGCTGCAATATCCCTATCCTTTTGTCAGCAACGAGTACGACCCCCGCCTGTACCCCGGTGCGGAATGGCGTGAGTGTACCCGGGACATTTTTACCGCGCGGGAAGTGGCTCAGTGGGCCACCCTCGGCAACAACGAGGATGACCGCAATCTGGTGGAGCAGATATGCACGCGCCTGTTGCCGCGGCGGGGCATTTATGTGGAGCCCGGCCAGATACTGTTAACCAGTGGGATGGAGCAGGCCTACCACCTTTTGGGTGAGTTGTTGCTGGGCGATGAGCGCACCTTGGCCCTGGTAACACCGGCCGGCGGCGAGAGTGGCGAAATTTTTCGTCGCACCGGTGCGCGCTTGCTGTCGCTCCCCCAGGACGCGGACGGGCCACTGGTCGAAGAGACGCTGCGGCAAGCAGACTGTATTTATCTGCAACCGAATGTCCACAACCCCACCGCGGTTACCACCAGCCTGGAACGGCGGCGGCTGCTGCTGAGGCAGGCCCGCGAACAAAAGGCGGTGGTCATCGAAAACGACTGTGACCACGATTTCTGCTACCACGGTAACCCGCTCCCGCCCCTTAAGAGCATGGATGGCGGTGGTTCGGTGATTTACCTCTACCAGTTTCCCAAGGTGATCGACCCGGGCATGCAGCTCGCGTTTGTGGTTGCGCCCAAGCCGGTAATCCAGCGGCTGCGCGCGCTGCGCTATACCCTGCGCGAGCGGGTGCCGGCCCTGAACCAGCGCCTGCTGGCAAAATTTGTCGCCGCAGGGCATCTGGACGCCGCGCTGTTCAAGATTACCCAGCAGTTGAAGGAGCGCTGGTCCGCACTGGGTGAGGCGCTGATGTACCACTTGCCGAAACTCAAGGTTCGACGTGCCAGCTGTGGCACCGCCTGCTGGCTGGAACTGCCTGCGCATATCGATCCTCTGCAGCTGCAGATTCGGGCCGAGCAGAATGGTTTGTTGCTGGAAACCATTAGTGACGGTCGTGCCGTACGCCTTGGTTTTTCGGCAATCGACGCAGACAAGATCGAGCCCGGAGTAAAGGTGTTGGCGCAGCTGATCAGCGGAGAGCTGCATGCGGAGGAAGAAACGCTGGCAGGGGCGAGCGGCCGCCATCTCACCGCAGTCGACCTGCAGCGGGAAATGCCGGGGGCTATTTTTCTCGGTACCAACACCCTCGGCGAGTCATATCGCATCGAGCTCAAGCCGGATGGCACCATGCTCGGGTATTCACGCAACGATGTGGAGATGGACGAAACCGATACCGGGCGCTGGTGGCTCGACGGCGACCAATGGGTGCGTCAATGGCGCAACTGGTCCTATGGGCGCAAGGCCAGCTTCCATGTGGTTACCGATGGCCACCGGATCAAGTGGTTTAATGAGTTGGGCAAACTGATTGATACCGCCATCGTGGCCAACGAATAACGCCGGTCTTTGTGCGCGCTGATTTAACCCGTGGACTTGCGCACTTTGCGCTTGCGCCGCCGCCCGCTGTGCAGGCGCGTCAGCGCCCAGTCAATGTGCTCCTGCACCAGCGGGGTTGCCGCGTCCCGGGCCTGCTCCAGTGCGGCGATGATTTGCGGGGCCGGGTCTGCATTGCCCAGCGCCACCGCCAGATTGCGCTGCCAGCGCTCAAAGCCGATGCGGCGAATCGCCGAGCCCTCGGTCTTTTTCAGGAACTCGTCTTCCGTCCACTGAAACAGCGTCACCAGCTCCCCGTTATCCAGCCCGTGGCGGGGGTGAAAATCCGCTTCCGCGGTTGGTTTGGCGAACTTGTTCCAGGGGCAGATGATCTGGCAATCGTCACAGCCGAACACCCGGTTGCCCATCGGCTCGCGCAGCTCCTCGGGAATCGGACCCTGATTTTCGATGGTCAGGTAGGAAATACAGCGGCGCGCGTCCAGCGTGTAGGGGCCCACAAACGCGTCGGTGGGGCACACCTTCAGACAGGCGGTGCAGGTGCCGCATTGATTCGGTTCTGCGCTGGTCGTGACGGGCAGCGGCAGGTTGGTGTAAATCTCGCCGAGAAAAAACCAGCTGCCCGCCTGGCTGTTGATCACCATGCAGTTTTTGCCAATCCATCCCAGCCCGGCCTTTTCCGCCAGTGCCCGCTCCATTACCGGTGCGCTGTCGGTAAAGGCGCGGCCGCGGCTTTCAATACCGTGCGCATCACAGTAGCGCTCGATCTGCTGCGCCAGTTGCGCCAGCCGTTTGCGGATAAGCTTGTGGTAATCGCGGCCGTTGGCGTAGCGCGAGACATAGGCTTTGTCCGGGCTCTTCAGAATGTTTACCGGTTGCGTATCCGGGGGCAGGTAATCCAGGCGCACACTGATCACCCGCAGGGTGCCCTCTTCCAGCAGTTCCGGTCGCCAGCGTTTTTCACCGTGGGCACCCATCCACTGCATATCGCCGTTGTAGCCAGCCTGCAGCCACTGCTGCAGGCGTTCGCCGTGTTGCTCCAGATGGCAGTCGGTAATGCCCACCTGTTGAAAGCCAAGCTCCCGCCCCCAGTGCTGAATCTGCTCGGCCAGGTCTTGCAGGGTTTGGAGGTCCGGGGTGGCGCTCATAAAAAAAGGGATGACCCTGTGTGCGGCGAATCGTGGGTTGAGGCGGTATAATTGCCGGTATTTTGCCACAGTTTAAAAATTGACCACAGAATCTGAGCGCAAAAGGTGAAACTAGCCACAGGGCTTGCTCACTGCGCTTGGCCACCGTCATCGCCAACATCGGAACGCAGTAACTACCATGGACAGTCAGACCAACGCCGCCCGCCCGCCTGTTTCGGCCCCGCAATCTCTTTACAGTGCGGAGGCTGTGCGCCAGCTGGATCAGCTGGTTATCAGCCAGCAGCAGATCCCCGGCCTTGCGTTGATGAAGCGCGCCGGTCGCGCGGCCTATGACTGCCTGCGCAGCCGCTGGCCCGACCTGGCGGCGATCCAGGTATTTTGCGGTGGCGGCAACAATGGCGGAGACGGCTATGTGATCGCCGGGCTCGCCGCCCAGCGACAGATTCCCGTCACCGTGTTTATGGCCGTGCCGGCCGAGAAACTGCAGGGCGATGCACTCGAAGCCTACCGCTTTGCCGAGCGCGAGGGTGCCAGCCTGGTGTCGAGCCTGGAAGCCTTGCCGCCGGTGGAGAAAAATACCGTGCTGGTGGACGCACTGCTGGGGACCGGTTTCAGTGGTGCCCTGCGGGCGCCGATGGACAGCGCCATTGCCCACATGAATGCGGCGGGGGCGCCGGTGCTGTCGGTGGACCTGCCGTCCGGCCTGCACGCAGACAGCGGTACCGCGGAGAGCGGTGCGGTTGCAGCGGATGTGACCATCACCTTTATTGGCCGCAAGGTCGGCCTGTATCTGGGCCGTGGCCCCGCGCTGACCGGAGAGGTGGTCTTCGACGATCTGGGTGCGGCTCCGGCCATTTACCAGCAGGTGCCGGCGTTGCTGGCGCGCCACAACGGCGGCAGCCTGGAGCGCCTGTCTCCGCGTGCTGCCGACAGCTACAAAAACCAGTTTGGCCATGTGCTGGTGGTCGGTGGTGACCACGGCTTTGGTGGCGCGGCCTTGATGGCGGCAGAGGCCACCGCTCGCGCCGGCGCCGGGCTGATCGCCCTCGCGTCGCGCCCGGAGCATGTGGCCGCGGTGCTGACCCGCTGCCCGGAGGTAATGGCGCATCCGGTGGTGTCCGGCCAGGAGCTGGAGCCACTGCTGGAAGCGCCGGATGTGATTGCCGTAGGCCCGGGGCTGGGCCAAAGCCCGTGGAGCGAACAATTACTGGCACGCGCTGGCCGCGCCCGGGCCAAGCTGGTGCTGGATGCGGATGCGTTGAATATTCTCGCCGGCGGCCGGGTACTGGCAGGCGTGCAGCGCGACGACTGGGTGCTCACTCCGCATGTGGGGGAAGCAGCGCGGCTGTTAGGTGTATCCACCGCCGAGGTCAGTGCCGACCGCGTGGCGGCAGCGAAAGCCATTCAGCAAAAATTCAGTGGCGTCGTGATACTTAAAGGTACCGGCACACTTATCGCCCACAGTGAGGGTGTGGAACTGATTAACAGTGGCAATCCGGGTATGGCCTCCGGCGGTATGGGTGACCTGTTGACCGGTGTGATCGCCGCACTGCTCGGGCAGGGCATGGCGCCGCCCGCGGCGGCGCGGCTGGCGGTGTGGCTGCACGGCGAGGCCGGCAACCGCGCGGCCCAGGATGGCCAGCGCGGCCTGCTCGCCACTGATTTGCTGCCGCATATCCGCGCGCTGGTGGATTGAGCGTTTGTCCGAAGGATTTGTTCGAGGGATGTCGATGTGAGCACACTGCCTGTGGATAAAACCCTGTATCTCGCCGACGAGGCCGCCACCGTGGCGGCTGGCGAGGTGCTGGGCAAAGCCTGTGCCGCCAGTGGCCTGGGTGCCGGCCTGGTGATTTTCCTCGGCGGCCAGCTGGGCGCCGGCAAGACCACGTTCAGCCGTGGTGTATTGCGTGCATTTGGCCACCGCGGCGCGGTAAAAAGTCCGACGTATACTCTGGTGGAACCCTACGAGTTTGCCCCCGGCAGCGAAGGCGAGCGCCGGGTTTATCATTTTGACCTCTATCGCCTGGGCGATGCGGAAGAGCTGGAGTATATGGGGGTGCGGGACTATTTTGGCCCCGGCAGCCTCAGCCTGGTGGAGTGGTCCGAGCGCGGCGCGGGGGTGTTGCCGCACCCGGATATGGAACTGATCCTGCAGCTCAAGGGCGAGGGGCGTGCACTGAAACTGGTGGCGCTGAGCGAAGCCGGCGCGTTGGTACTGGCGGGCGCGGACTTCCCACGGGATTGATACACTGGGGTGAGTGGTTGGGCCCGAAACGGCAATAGATTCCACGGGGCAATAATAATGAGCGGAGCAAGGTTGCCAGTGCGACTTACAGCAAAATTGACTGCAAATAGGAATTTCAGGCTTGTCGCCCTGTTGCTGGCGGTGCTGGTTATGCTGCCGGCTGCTGTGGCCAACAGCGCGGAAGTCGAAGGGGTGCGCCTGTGGCGCGCTCCGGATCACACCCGTCTGGTGTTCGATCTCGATGGCCCCGCCGAGCACAAGTTGTTCACGCTCACCAACCCGGATCGCGTGGTCATCGACGTGAGTGGCGCCAAGCTGTCCACCGGCATCGAGGGTCTGCCACTGGCGGATACGCCCATTGCGGGCGTGCGCCATGCGGTACAGAACAATCGCGACCTGCGTGTGGTGCTGGACCTGAAGCAACGGGTCAATCCCCGCAGCTTCGCCCTGCGCCGCCACGAACAGCTTCCCGATCGGCTGGTAATTGACCTGCACGACGGGGGCAAGGTGGAGGAGAAGACCATCGAGCAGGTGCAGGTGGTCAGTGGCAAGCGTGAGATCGTTGTTGCCATTGATGCCGGTCACGGTGGTGAAGACCCGGGTGCACTCGGCCCTGGCGGCCTGCGCGAAAAAGACGTGGTGCTGGCCATCTCCCGCTACCTGCAAAAGTCCATCGATGCGCGCCCCGGCTTTGTCGCCAAACTGGTGCGTACCGGCGATTACTACATTCCCCTGCGCGACCGCGTGAAAAAAGGGCGTGAACTGCGCGCGGACCTGTTTGTGTCGATTCACGCGGATGCCTTTACCCGCAAAGATGCGCGCGGCGCCGGCGTTTATGCGGTGTCCTCGCGCGGTGCCACCAGTGAGACGGCGCGGTTTCTCGCGCAGCGGGAAAACGAATCCGACCTGATCGGCGGCGCCGGCAGCCTGAGTCTCAGCGACAAGGACGACACCCTCGCCGGTGTACTGCTGGACCTGGCGATGACCGCCACCATGAACGCCAGCCTGGATATTGGCAGCAGCGTGCTGAGTTCCCTGGGCAGTTTCACCCACCTGCACAAGAAGAAAGTCGAGCAGGCGAACTTCTCTGTATTGCGCAATCCGGATGTGCCCTCGATTCTGGTAGAGACCGGCTTTATCACCAATCCTCAGGAAGCCCGTCGCCTGCGTGACCCGTCGTTCCAGAAGCGCATGGCGGAGAAGCTCGGCGACGGCATCGTGGCTCACTTTACCGCCCGCCCACCTGCGGACAGCTGGCTTGCGGCCAATGCCAATCGCATCGACCGCAAGCATAGAATCCTGCGGGGTGATACCCTGTCCGGCATTGCGGCCCGCTACAACATTTCGGTGGCCGACCTGAAGCGGGCCAACGGCATGCGCACCTCGATGATCCGGGTGGGGCAGACGCTGACTATCCCGTCTGGTTGAGTGTCGTGGCTCCGCACTGCGGCAGCGGAGGTCGTTTTACCTTCGGTGGCGGCAGGCTACTGGGAATGGCTTTTCGAAACCGCTACCCGGTGCTCCTGCGCCACAACAATTCACTAGAACTTCGAAAGCGTGGCCCCGGAACAGCTCCGGGCCAGCGGTAAGTACAAGACCCCGATGCCAGAAAATATCCAGCTACTTTCCCCAAGACTCGCCAACCAGATCGCCGCCGGTGAGGTAGTTGAGCGTCCGGCTTCCGTGATCAAGGAGTTGCTGGAAAACAGCCTCGATGCCGGGGCTACACGGCTGGAAGTCGACCTGGACGCTGGTGGGGTGAAGCGCATCATGGTGCGCGACAACGGCAAGGGCATCGAAAAGGAAGACCTGCACCTGGCGCTTGCCCGTCACGCCACCTCGAAAATTCACGCCCTCGAAGATCTTGAAGCGGTTGCCACCCTCGGTTTTCGCGGGGAGGCCCTTGCGAGTATTTCCTCCGTGGCCCGCCTCACGCTGACCAGCAGTCGCGACGACACCGGCAAGGGCTGGGTGGTATCCGCCGAGGGGCGCGAAATGGAGACCCAGCTCGCGCCTGCCGCCCACCCCCGTGGCACCACGGTGGAGGTGCGGGACCTGTTCTTTAATACCCCCGCGCGCCGGAAATTCCTGCGCACGGAAAAAACCGAATTCAATCGCGTCGATGAAACCATCAAGCGTCTAGCGCTGTCGCGCTTCGACGTGTCGATCAGTCTGCGCCACAACGGCAAAGGTGTGCACAACCTGCGCGGTGGCACCAGTCGCGCGGAAATGGAGCGTCGCGTCGCCCAGCTGTGCGGGCCGGCGTTTATGCAAAATGCTCTGCACATCGAAATGGAGCGCAATGGTTTGCGCTTGTGGGGGTGGGTGGCGGAGCCCGCGTTTTCCCGCTCCCAGGCGGACCTGCAGTTCTTCTACGTCAACGGCCGCGCGATCCGTGACCGCGTGGTGAGTCATGCGGTGCGCCGCGCTTTCGCCGACGTGCTGTATCACGGCCGGCACCCGGCCTTTGTGTTGTACCTGGAACTGGACCCGGCCTCGGTGGATGTGAATGTGCACCCCACCAAACACGAGGTGCGCTTCCGCGACAGCCGCCTGGTGCACGATTTCCTGTTTGGTTCCCTGCACCGCGCCCTGGCCGATGTGCGCCCGGGTCAGAATGAAGAGCACGAAGCGGTTTCGCCGCAGATCTCCGGAGTAGCCGCCGGCGAATTTGCCGGGCAGGAGCGAATGGCGCTCGCCTCGGCGCCGTCGCCCTCGACGTCAGCGCCATCCGCGGGGTTTGCCGGTCAGGGATTTGGTACAGCGTCCTCTCCGCAACGCATCCAGCAGCAGATGCAGGGCTATGGTGCACTGCACCAGCCCTTCAGCGGTGGTGTGCAGGAGACGCCTGCGGGTGCCGTGGCGACGCCACTGGCGGGGGGGCAGCCGTCGATACCGGCGGAAGCGGACAGCGAGGCGCCACCGCTGGGGTTTGCCGTGGCCCAGCTGCACGGTATCTATATTCTTTCCCAGAACCAGCACGGCATGGTGGTGGTGGATATGCACGCGGCACACGAGCGTATCGTGTACGAGAATATGAAAGCCGCCCACGCCGCCGGTGGCATTCAGGCGCAGCCGTTGCTGGTGCCGGTAAGTCTGGCGGTGAGTGAGCGCGAGGCAGACTGCTTCGAGGAGCGTGAGGAAGTGTTCACTTCCCTCGGCTTTGTGTTGCAGCGCGCCGGCCCGGAAACCCTGATGGTGCGGCAGGTGCCCAGTATGCTGCACGGTGCACCGGTGGAGCAGCTGGTGCGGGATGTGCTGTCGGACCTGCTGGCAGAGGGCAGCAGCGATCGCATTGGCAACCAGATCAATGAGATCCTTTCCACCATGGCCTGCCACGGTTCCGTGCGTGCCAATCGCAAGCTGACCATCCCGGAGATGAATGCGCTGCTGCGGGACATGGAGCGCACCGAGCGCAGCGGGCAGTGCAATCATGGTCGGCCCACCTGGACCCAGGTGAAACTGTCCGATATGGATAAGTGGTTTATGCGCGGCCAATAATGGACGCCTTCATAAACCTACTGCGCGGATGCCTGGCGGCGTCCGGCGGTACTCGGCATGCTCATGTATAGCGAATACATTCCGCTGCCTGCGTTCCGGCGGCCACCACCAGGCACCCGCTCGCTACGGTTTCTAAAGGCGTCCAAATGCAAATAAACCCCGCGCGCCCCCGCGCTATCTTTCTGATGGGGCCCACTGCCTCGGGCAAGACCGACCTGGCGATGGCGATCAGCGACCACTTGCCGGTGGAGTTGATCAGCGTGGATTCGGCGCTGGTGTACCGCGGTTTGGATATCGGCTCTGCAAAGCCGACACCGGAGGAGCTCGCCAGGTACCCCCATCACCTGATCGATATCTGCGACCCGGCGGAAAGCTATTCCGCGGGCCGCTTTCGCCAGGACGCCCTGAAGGTGATGGCCGAGATCAGCGGGCGCGGAAAGATTCCGCTGCTGGTGGGCGGAACCATGTTGTATTTCAAGGCTCTATTACAGGGCATGGCAGAGATGCCGCAGGCGGACCCGGCGTTTCGCGCGGCCATCGAGGCGCGGGCAGAGAAAGAAGGTTGGCCGGCACTGCACGCCGAACTGGCACAAGTCGACCCGGCAATGGCGGCAGAGCTGCACCCCAATCACTCGGTGCGTATCGAACGGGCGCTGGAGGTGTACCACCTGTCGGGCAAGACCATGACCGAACTCCGGGCGGCGCAGCAGAGCGATTCCTTGCACACCCAATACGCAATTCAGCAGTTGGCTATAGTGCCCACAGATCGGTCCCTATTGCACAGGCGCATCGCCCTGCGTTTCGAGCGCATGCTGGAAAATGGGTTTATCGAGGAAGTACAGGCGCTGCGCGCCCGCGGTGACCTGCATCGGGATCTGCCGGCGATCCGTGCCGTGGGATACCGGCAGGTATGGGAGTATCTCGACGGCGAGATGGATTACCCACAGATGGTCGAGGCGGGCATTGCCGCCACGCGCCAGTTGGCCAAACGCCAACTCACCTGGTTGCGACGCTGGCCAGACCTCAAGTGCATCGACGCACAGCAGCCTGGCGGCAAAGTACGCAAAATTGACGAAATGTTGGCAGAGGCCTTGAAATTTCTCGGTTGAGCAGCCATAACGTGAGTGGGCTGGTGTATCCAGCCCTGTTCAGTCAGTTATTCACAGAGCCTGTTAACTTTTGGCTCTTTTTTATGCGCCGTATCACCATGGCCGTTTCTTAGTCCGCGGGTTTCGCGGGCGCGATCGTGCGTCATCTGGCGACTTATCTTTTGGCAAGGAGAAAAAAGATGTCAAAAGGGCACAGCTTACAAGACCCTTACCTGAATGTTCTGCGTAAAGAGCGAATCCCGGTTTCCATCTATCTGGTGAACGGCATCAAACTGCAGGGCCAGATCGAATCCTTCGACCAGTTCGTGGTGCTGTTGAAAAACACCGTGAGCCAGATGGTCTACAAACACGCTATTTCCACCGTTGTACCCTCTCGCGCTGTTCGTGTGCCGCTGATGAATCCGGCCGGACAGGGTGGTGAAGGCGCCGCTCCGGAAGGCGGTGAACGCGATACCTTCGGCGGCTAGCCGTTGGTTTGACGGTGTTCGCTGCGTACTGCCCCCGCTATTTGCCCCAGGTATCTGGTGTGATGGAGGTGGCGATGAGCGTGCGAAGCCGTTTTAAAAAGCAGTAATTAACAGCGCCCCGGTTCGTCCGGGGCGTCTGTTGTTCGGCGCCAGCCAATGGCGCACCTATTGAGCCCAAGAGAATAATCCTTGTTTTTTGATCGCCCGGAATCCGGTGAGCTGGCAGTGCTGGTACACCTGGAACTCTCCGCCATCGACAGTCCCGACGACCCGCGGGAATTTGAAGAGCTGGCGCTATCCGCCGGTGCCGACCCGGTGGCCTTTATCTTTGGCCAGCGCGCCACACCGGACCCCAAGACCTTTGTCGGCCGCGGCAAACTGGAAGAAATACAGGAGACCGTGACCAAGCACGGCGCGGAGCTGGTGATTTTTGATCACACCCTGTCGCCCAGCCAGGAGCGCAACATCGAGCGCGAACTCAAGTGCCGGGTGCTGGACCGCACCGGCCTGATTCTGGATATCTTTGCCCAGCGGGCGCGTACCCATGAGGGCAAACTGCAGGTAGAGCTGGCGCAGTTGCGGCATATGTCCACCCGCCTGGTGCGGGGCTGGACCCACCTCGAGCGCCAGAAAGGCGGTATCGGCCTGCGCGGCCCCGGTGAAACCCAGCTGGAAACCGACCGCCGTTTGCTGCGTGCGCGTATCGACTCCATTGAGAAGCGTCTCGACAAGGTGCGGCGTCAGCGTGCGCAGGGGCGTCGCGCGCGTTCCCGTGCCGAGGTGGCGACGGTTTCCCTGGTGGGTTACACCAACGCCGGCAAGTCCACCCTGTTCAATCGCATCACCAGCGCTGACGTCTATGTGCGCGATCAGTTGTTCGCCACGCTCGACCCCACCATGCGCCGGGTAGAACTGCCCAATGTGGGCGCAATGATTCTGGCGGACACCGTGGGCTTCGTTTCCCACTTGCCACACCGCCTTGTGGAAGCCTTCCGCGCGACGCTGGAGGAGGCGGCCAATGCCACACTGCTGCTGCATGTGGTGGATGCGGCGGCAGAAAATCGTCTGCA
This sequence comes from Microbulbifer sp. Q7, assembly GCF_001639145.1. Lineage (NCBI taxonomy): Bacteria > Pseudomonadati > Pseudomonadota > Gammaproteobacteria > Cellvibrionales > Microbulbiferaceae > Microbulbifer > Microbulbifer sp. Q7. Next base: position 787,988 of record NZ_LROY01000001.1, read on the forward strand.
CCTGATTGAAGAGGTGCAGGCGGTACTCGAAGAAATTGGCGCGGCGGATTTGCCTCATCTGCTGGTGTACAACAAACTGGATTTGCTGGCCGACGCCGAACCGCGTATCGACCGGGACGATCAGGGCGTGCCGCGCGCGGTGTGGTTGTCCGCAGCCACCGGTGCGGGGTGTGAGTTGCTGGTGGAGGCCATCGCCGAGCGACTCGGCCAGCAGATGGTGAGCGGCGCGGTAGTGATCCCTCCACAGCACGCGCGCTTGCGGGCCCAGCTGTTTGAAGGCAACGCGGTGCAGGAAGAAAATTATCGCGACAACGGCGACATTGAATTGAAAATATTGTTGCCGCGGGCGGAGTTGCAGCGGCTGATGGCGCCGTTTCGCGAGGTGGGGAATCCACCTCAGTGGCTGCCGGAAAATCCCGATGCCGAGCCCAAACCGGAAGACTGGGAAACCGAGTGAGCGGTGTCGCCGTATAACGAAGCGTAAAGTTTACAGCGCTGGGCGCGGATACTCGATGGCAATCAATGCTAGAATTTCGCGACAGCTAACGATCAATAAGTTGAAGAGTTGGAGTAAATAAATGGCCTGGAACGAACCGGGTGGTAATAACAAAGACCCCTGGGGTGGTGGCAATCGCAACAACGATGGCCCGCCCGATCTCGACGAGCTGCTGCGCAAAATGCAGCAGAAACTGAACGGCCTGTTTGGTGGCAAGCCATCGGACGCTGGTGACGGGCGCCCCGGTGGCGGCAGTTTCCCCTGGTCGCTGGTGATGATCGTACTGGCCGTAGTGTACGGCCTGTGGGGCTTCTATCAGGTGGATGCCAACGAATCTGCGGTGGTTCTGCGCCTGGGTAAATACCACAGCACCGAAAATTCCGGTCTGCACTGGAATCCGCCGCTGATCGATCACGTGACCAAGGTGAACATGACCGAGGTGCGTACCGAACGCACCACCGGCCAGATGCTCACCGAGGACGCCAGTATCGTCGACGTGGTGCTGCAGGTGCAGTGGCATATCGATAATGCAGAATCGTTTGTGCTGCGCGTGCGCGACCCGCTGAAGAGTCTGCAGGAGGCCACTGACAGTGCCCTGCGCCACATCGTGGGCTCGCAGACCCTGAACGGGGTTATCTCCCAGAATCGTACTCAGGTTGCTGCCGACACCCAGGTGCGCCTGCAGGAGTATCTCGACCTGTACCAAACCGGTATCCGGGTCGATGTAGTCAACCTCACCGACGCCAAGGCGCCGCGTGAAGTGCAGGACGCCTTCGATGACGTGGTGCGAGCCCGTGAGGACGAGGTGCGCTTGCAGAACGAAGCCCAGGCCTATGCCAACCAGGTCATCCCGGTAGCGCGCGGTCAGGCTCAGCGCATGATTGAAGAGGCGGAAGCCTACAAATCCCGGGTTGTCGAAAGTGCCCGCGGTGAGGCGGCACGTTTCACGGCACTCCTGACGGAGTTCCAGCAGGCGCCGGAAGTCACCCGCGAGCGGATGTATCTGGATGCAATGCAGGAAGTGATGAGCAACACGTCCAAAGTCATGGTGGATGTCGAGGGTGGCAACAACATGATGTACCTGCCCCTGGACAAACTGACTGGAGGTGCCTCCGGTGGGGCCAGCCAGGGCACACAGGTGACTCCGCAGGTGGTCGACGAGATTTCCCAGCGGGTGATGAACCAGATTCGCACCGAAGTGAATAACGCTCGCCGCAGCCGCGAAGTGCGATAAGGGGGTTGCTATGAACAACAACAAATCACTATTTGTCATTGCCTTGATTCTGCTCGGGCTGCTGGCGTTGTCTGCCAGCGCCTTCGTTGTGAAGGAAACCGAGAAGGCGGTGCTGGTGCGCTTCGGTGAAGTGGTGCGCACCGACTACGAGCCCGGACTGTATTTCAAAATTCCGCTGGTGCACGAGCTGCGCAAGTTCGACGCCCGTATCCAGACGGTGGACTCCCAGCCAGTGCGGATGCTGAACAGCGAAAACAAGTTCATGATGGTGGACTCGTACGCCAAGTTCCGAATCGTTGATGTGGGCCGTTTTTATGTGGCGACCCGCGGTGACGAGCGCAACGCGGTGCGCCTGCTGGCGGAGCAGATCAACAACCTGCTGCGGAACCAGTTTGGTGTGCGTGACCTGCACGAAGTGGTAAGTGGTCAGCGCGACGAGCTGATGGCGGAGATCACCGAGAATCTGAACAAAACGGCGCAAACGGACCTGGGCGTGGAAATTGTCGATGTGCGCGTCAAGCGTATCGACCTGCCACCGGAAGTGTCCGAGTCGGTGTTCCAGCGGATGCGAGCGGGTCGTGAGCTGGAAGCGCGGGATCACCGCGCCAAAGGTCAGGAAGCCAGCGAGCGCATTCGTGCCAATGCCGATCGCCAGAAGGTGGTGATCGAGTCTGAGGCCTACCGCAAGGCGGAAGAGTTGCGCGGTGACGGTGATGCGGAAGCGGCCAAGATCTATGCGCAGGCGTTCAGCAAGGACCCGGAGTTCTATCGCTTCTCCCGCAGCCTGACCGCCTATAAAGAGTCCTTCAAAAGCAAGAGCGATATGTTGCTGGTGGACCCAGACAGCGATTTCTTCCGCTATCTCAAGGATTCCAAGGGCAAGTAAGCGGCAGCCCAGAAGCCACATTGATCGCGGATTGGTTGCCACTGGCCACAGCGCGATCAAATAGTGGTAAAATCCTGAAAACCGGGCCGGCGCCCGGTTTTTTTGTGCCGGCCCCTTTTTATTGAATCTGCTGTAGAACCTCTAAGCCAAAGCGCGACTGGAGCTGTCACTGTGTGGGAAGAGCTGGTCCGGGCCCTGGGCCTGGTACTGATCATCGAAGGCATATTGCCTTTTCTCTACCCCCGCCGCTGGCGCGCACTGGTGCAGCAGCTGGCATCTGTGGATAATCGCAGCCTGCGCACGGCGGGGCTGGTATCCATGCTTGCCGGCACAGCCCTGCTGATGCTCTTTGGTTGATCTACAGGACTGAGGTTCTCCTGGTCGCGAAGGCCACACTGTTAACTGTCGAATACCCACACCATGACCCAAGCCGAACGCTGGATGCTACCGGATGGCATCGCCGAGATTTTGCCTGCAGATGCCAAGCGGGTGGAAACCCTGCGCCGAAACCTGCTGGACCTCTATCACCGCTGGGGATATGAGCTGATTATTCCGCCGATGGTGGAGTTTGCCGATTCCCTGCTGATTGGTATGGGGCGCGACGTGGACCTGAGCACCTTCCGGGTGACTGACCAGTTGTCCGGCCGCAGCCTGGGGATTCGCGCGGACATTACCCCGCAGGCGGCGCGTATCGACAGCCACAGTTTCCCCCGCAGTGGCGCCAATCGCCTGTGCTATGCGGGACAGGTGCTCTACACTCGCCCGCGAGCCCCCATGGGGCCGCGCGCGCCGATCCAGATTGGCGCGGAGTTGTATGGTGTTGAAAGCCTGCAGGGCGACATCGAGGTCATCAGCCTGATGATCGAAACCCTGCGCGCTGCGGGTATTCGCGAAATCCACCTGGACCTCGGGCATGTGGCGATTTTCCGCAGCCTTGCCCGGGCCGCCGAGCTGGACGAGCAGCAAAAGAGCGCGTTGATTGCCCTGCTGCAAAGCAAAGCCGTGGCGGATATCGAGCGCTGGGTAGACGACAATATTACTTCCGCGGATGCCGCCAACTGGCTGCGCGGCCTGCCGCGCCTGGCCGGTGGCAGCGAGTGTCTGGCGCGGGCCAAAGAACTGTTTGGCAATGGCCCGGACACGCTGAAAAGCGCACTGGACGAACTGCAGAAAGTTGCCGACGCGGTTGCGCGCCGCTATCCGCAGGTGACGTTGTTTTTCGACCTCAGCGAAATGCGCGGCTATGACTATGAGACCGGGCTGGTGTTTGCGGCCTACTCCCCTGGCCACGGCCAGGCGCTGGCCAACGGCGGCCGCTACAACGGTATCGGTGCCGTATTCGGCCGCGACCGTGCAGCCACCGGCTTCAGTACCGATCTGGCGGCGATCAATGCGCTGGGTGCCAACGGTGAACGGGAGGCCGGGGCGATCCTGGCCCCCGCCAGTGATTGCGAGCAATTGTGGCAGACCGCCGAGTCTCTGCGCGCTGCGGGCGAGGTAGTGATCAGCCTGATGGGCGACGCGGGCAGCGATGACAGCGAAACCCTGAGCCGCTGCGACCGCGAACTGGTGAAGGAGGGGGCCAGCTGGGTGGTGAAGCCCCGCTCGTAAACCCTAAGCTTTGCCATTGGCCTTGTGCCAATCGCAGCACTTTGATTTTCAGGCCGCACGACGGGCGCGGCCGACACATCTTTCCGCCCGTCTTTTGAACTGACGACACGAGATTTACGCACATGGGCAAGAATGTAGTGGTGCTGGGCACCCAGTGGGGCGACGAGGGCAAGGGCAAGATCGTTGATCTGCTGACCGAGAAAGTCGCACTGGTGGTCCGCTTTCAGGGCGGCCACAACGCCGGCCACACTCTGGTGATCAACGGTGAAAAGACCGTGCTGCACCTGATTCCTTCCGGCGTGCTGCGCCCGGACGTGACCTGCCTGATTGGCAATGGCGTGGTTCTGTCTCCGGAAGCCCTGCAGAAAGAAATGGGCGAGCTGGAAGCCGCCGGCGTCCCCGTGCGCAAGCGCTTGCGCCTGTCGCCGGCATGCCCGCTGATCCTGCCCGTGCATGTGGCGCTGGACCAGGCCCGTGAAAAGGCCCGTGGCGCCAAGGCGATCGGCACTACCGGTCGCGGGATTGGCCCCGCCTACGAAGACAAGGTCGCACGCCGTGGCCTGCGCCTGGGGGACCTGTGCAACTGGGACAACTTCTGCGCCCAGCTGAAGGAGCTGCTGGAGTACCACAATTTCGCCCTGACCGAGTACTACAAGGTCGACCCGGTGAGCTATGAGGAAACCATCAAACTCGCGGAAACCTGGCGCGACGAGCTGATGCCGATGATGGCCGATGTGGCAGACATGCTGCACACCGCCCGTGAGAATGGCGAGCACATCCTGTTCGAGGGTGCCCAGGGCTCCCTGCTGGATATCGACCACGGCACCTACCCGTATGTGACCTCCTCCAATACCACCGCGGGCGGCACCGCCACCGGTTCCGGTTTTGGCCCCCTGTACCTGGATTACGTGCTTGGCATTACCAAGGCGTATACCACCCGTGTGGGCAGCGGGCCCTTCCCCACCGAGCTGGACTGTGAGGTGGGCCGCCACCTGGGTGAGAAAGGCCACGAGTTTGGTGCCACTACCGGTCGCCAGCGTCGCACCGGCTGGTTCGACGCCGTTGCCGTGCGCCACGCCATCCGTATCAACAGTATTTCCGGCCTGTGCCTGACCAAGCTGGATGTGCTGGATGGCCTGGAAGAAGTGAAGATCTGTGTGGGTTACAAAAATGCCGCCGGCGAAGATATGCCGGTGCCGTTCGATGCGGCCGGTTGGGAAAGCGCGCAGCCTGTGTACGAATCCATGCCCGGCTGGAGCGAGACCACCTTTGGTGTGTGCCGCGAGAAGGAGCTGCCACAGGCCGCGCTGGACTATATCGCGCGTATCGAAGAGCTGGTTGGCGCACCCATCGATATTATCTCCACTGGCCCGGACCGGGTGCAGACCATTGTGCGCGAATCTTCCGCCCTGTGTGAGATGGGTATCCACAACGCGAGCATCTGATCTCCCTGCTCCCCCTCCCGTTGAGGCCGGCGATACCCGCCGGTCTCAAACTTCGCTTGCTTAGCCGGCGGCAAATCCCGATGATGGACTGTAATTCAAATTTCAGTCACAATTTTCTGTCACTCTGGTCATCGACCTCTAACAGGATCGATGCAGGTTCGCAGAACGGGTAAGCGCCATGTCCAATAGCCTGACCGAAGCGGTCACTAGCCGTTACAGCTTTGGGGAAGAGATCGCCAACAGCGTCATCCACGGTGTGGGTGCGTTGCTTGCCATCGCCGGCCTCGGCGTATTGTGCAGTTTTGCCGCCCTGCGGGGGGATGTCTGGCACATCGTCAGCAGCAGTATCTACGCCGCGACGCTGATTCTGTGCTTTTCCGCGTCCACCCTGTATCACAGCATCACCCACGTCTCTGCCAAGCAGATACTGCGTACACTGGACCACTCCTCCATATTCCTCCTGATCGCCGGTACTTACACCCCATTTACCCTGGTCACCCTGCGCGGCCCCTGGGGCTGGTGGCTGTTCGGCATTATCTGGGCGCTGGCGCTGGTGGGCCTGATTATCCAGTTCACGCCGCTCAAGAAGATCCGTGCGTTGTCGATCACGCTCAGTGCGCTGATGGGCTGGGTGGTGATTGCGGCGATCAAGCCGCTGATGGACAACCTGGCGCCCGGCGGTCTGTTGCTGTTGGTACTCGGTGGCTTGTGTTACACCGGCGGCATTGGTTTTTACCTGTGGCGCAGTCTGCGTTACCACCACGCCATCTGGCACCTGTTTGTACTCGCGGGCGGTGTGCTGCACTTCTTTGCGGTACTGTTTTATGTGATTCCGCCGGCGAGCTGAGAGCGGCACCACCTTCTCCGTTTTGTTGAAAAGAGTGTCGGGCCGGTCACAGCCTGAGTGACTGGCGGCATTCCTCCCTTTCCGTTACCGGTCTTCCGTTCTACCCTTGAGCGAGCGTGTTTTGCCAAGGAGTCGTTATGGGCCAGGTTGCCTCTGTTGCGGTGCGTCGCACCGGTTTTATTTCCATTCTGTTTGCATTCCTGTGTGCGCTACCGCTGGTGGCGGGCGCTGCTGCGGATCCGGGTTTCGAAAAATGGAAGAAAGAGTTCCGCAAGACGGCAATGAAGGAGGGGATCACCGCAGAAACCTTTGACCGCGCCTTTAAGGGCATTGATTCGCCGGATCAGTGGGTGCTGGACAAGGCGAGTTATCAGCCCGAATTCAAAGCGCCGGCGTGGCAGTATTTTGACAATCGCATCACCAAGTTCGCGGTGCAACGTGGTCGCGCCAAGAAACAGGAGCTGAAACCGTGGCTCGACAAGATTGAAAAGCAATCCGGCGTCAATCCAAACATCCTGCTGGCGATCTGGTCGATGGAGTCGAGCTTTGGCGCGATTCTGGATAACCAGACGGTCATGCGCAGTGTGGTGCGCTCGCTCGCCACACTGGCTTATGCGGACCCCAAGCGCAAAAAGTTCGGCCGCAGCCAGTTACTGGCGGCACTGAAGATCCTGCAAAGTGGCGATATCGATGAGAGCCACCTCACCGGCTCCTGGGCGGGTGCCATGGGGCACACCCAGTTTATCCCCACCAGTTACCAGGCGTACGCGGTGGATATGGACGGAGACGGCAAGCGCGATATCTGGAGCTCGGTACCGGATGCGCTGGCAACCGCGGCGAATCTGCTGGACAAGAATGGTTGGGTCACCGGCCAGACCTGGGGCTACGAGGTGACTATTCCAGAGCGCAAGCTGCCGGCGGGCAAGCTGAAAATATCGGAATGGGAGAAGCTCGGGGTCAAGCGCGTGCGCGGCCAGGCGTTCCCGCGCCCGGATGATATGGCAGAGCTCAAAGTCCCGGCGGGGCGCAAGGGCCCGGCGTTTCTGATGCTGAAAAATTTCTTCGTGATCAAGCGCTATAACAATTCGGATCGCTACGCAGCGGCGGTGGGTATTCTTGCGGACCAGATTGGTGGTGCCAAGCCGCTGACCAAAGACTGGAAGCGGCCATTTACCAAGCTGGATCACGATGAGGTGATCGAGCTGCAAACCAAGTTGAAAGAGAAGGGCTATTACGACGGCGAGATCGACGGCAAGGCCGGCGGTGGTACCCGCAAGGCGATTCTCAAGTTTGAAGAAGAGGCAGGCGTTGAGTTGCAGGGTTTCCCCAGCAAGGAAGTGCTTGAACTCCTCCGCAAGCAATAAGATTGCCGCTGCGGTACTTCGGGTGCCTTGTTCCGCCTGCTAAGGCGGGCGGGCACCCGCCCTTCACTTTCTACCGCGTGCTTCGTGAGAACAAATCAGAAATTTTCTTCTGGAAGCAACGAGTCCTGCAGTAACTCCAGGTTTTCCAGTACCTCATTCGGTTCGTGGAAATAGGCTACGTGATACATGGCCTCACCTTCCTGTACCAGCGGAATATTCTGCTTGCCGATAATAATGCCATCCGCATCCGCCAGTACGTTTTCCAGCTCGTTGCCGTAGAGGTCGGCAATGGTGGCGAGGACCTCCCCTTTCTTGACGTGATCCCCTAGCTGCTTCTTGTGATTGACGATGCCGCTGTCGCCGGCGCGCAACCAGCCGCTGCGCCGCGCAACAAACGGCTCGATGCCCTGGCGGCCCTTTTTGGGCGGCAGCATGTCCAGCTTGCGCATTACATTCAGTACCCCGCGCACACCGGCGCGAATGCACAGTTCATCGAAGCGCAGGGCCTCACCGGCTTCGTAAAGCAGGATGCGAACGCCCAGGTCGGCGGCGGCCTGGCGCAGCGAGCCATCGCGCAGGGTCGCATTGAGCAGGACCGGCACACCGAAGGCGCTGGCCATTTCGCGGGTCTGCTGGTCGTCGAGGTTGGCGCGCACTTGCGGCAGGTTGCTGCGGTGGATGGCGCCGGTGTGGAGGTCGATGCCGTAATCGCACTTGGCGACGATCTCCTCTAGGAACACATGCGCCATGCGCCCGGCGAGGGAGCCGCGCGAGGAGCCGGGGAAAGAGCGATTCAGGTCGCGCCGGTCTGGCAGGTAGCGGGACTGGTGCAATACGCCGTACACGTTGACCACCGGCACGGCAATCAAGGTGCCGCGCAGGGACTTGAGCGCCTTGCTGTTGATCAGGCGGCTGATGATTTCGACTCCGTTCAGCTCGTCGCCGTGAATCGCGGCACACACGAACATGGTGGGGCCGGGTCGCTTGCCGCGGTGGACATACACCGGGATGGCCATTTCGGTATCGGTATAGAGCCGCACGATGGGAAGTTCTATTTTTCGGGTCTCGCCGCGAGGCACACTGACACCGGCTATTTCGAAGGGCTCTTGCATGGATGATGGGTCGCTATGGTGATTTGACGGTTATTCTAGTGGTGACTCGGCAATTGGTGGAAGTCAATTATCGTGTTCTGCGGTACGCGGCTTGGCGTGTTGCAGGGGGCTGTTAGAATCGGGTGGTGTTCGGGCGTGGTTGTCCGGCGGTAACAGTTGCTACCCGGTAGCACCCGGAATACGAGAGCCCATGAAACCCGACCTGATTAAAATGGCGCTGATGCTCGGCTTGCTGAGCTGTGTCGGCCCCTTCGCCATCGACATGTACCTGCCCGCGATGCCGGCCATGGCGGAGGACTACGGTGTGCCGACCGCCATGTCCCAGTACACCCTGGTCTCTTTTTTTATCGCCTTTGGTGCCTGCCAGCTGTTTTATGGGCCGGCCGCGGATATGTTCGGGCGCAAACCACCGCTGTATTTCGGGCTGGTGGTTTTTTTACTGTCTTCGATCGGCTGTGCGCTCGCCCCCACCATCGAGTGGCTGATTGCGCTGCGTTTTGTACAGGGGGTAGGTGCAGCCGCGGTGATGTCGATCCCGCGGGCGATTATCCGTGACCGTTACACCGGTACCGAGGCCACGCGGCTGATGACTACCGTGATGCTGGTCATTTCCATATCCCCGATGCTGGCACCGCTGGTAGGCAGCCTGCTGATGGCGCCATTTGGCTGGCCTTCGGTGTTTTATGCGGTGGCGCTGGCGACGGTAGCGAGCCTGTTACTGATCCGCTTTGCCCTGCCGGAAACCCTGCCGGTGGATCAGCGGGTGCCGGTAAATCCCGCGGCGATGCTGGGCGCGTTTCGTGTGCTGTTCCGGGATAGTTACTTTATGGGGATGACGCTGATCGGCGGCATGGGCACGGCGGGCTTTTTCTCTTTCCTTTCCGTTGCGGCATTTTTGTATACGGACTATTACGGACTGACCCCCTCCCAGTTCAGCCTGGCCTTTGCCGTGAATGCGCTGGGCTTTTTCGCAACGAGCCAGTTTGCCGCCAACCTGTGTGAGCGTTTTGGTGGTGTGAGTGTGGTGAAGTGGGCGGTTGCCGGTTTCGCGCTCAGCGGTTTACTTCACCTGCTGCTCAACCTGATGGGTGTTGACGACTTTGCTGTGCTGGTGGCGATGCTGTTATTGGCCAATGCGTTTCTCGGCCTGGTCGTGCCGACCACCATGGTCCTGTCACTGGATGACCACGGCCCCATTGCGGGAACCGCGGCAGCACTCGGCGGAACGCTGCAGATGATGCTGGGCGCCGTCGCCATTGGCATCGTGAGTGCCGTGTTTGACGGTGCACCGCGGACACTGGTGGTCGCGATTGCGGTCTGCGGTGCGGTGGCGGTGTTGCTGTCGGTGATGACCCTGCGCCAGCCCTCGCATGCCGTCACCACTTGAGGCCCAGTGGATTTGTCGGTCAGTAACAGAAGCGCCCGGCGAGCACCGGGCGCTTCTGTTTAGCGGCGGATCATTTAGCGGTTCATCATAGGCGCGTCCAAGCGTCGCTCCAGTTGGTACCGGTGCCCGGTGCGTAATGGAAGGCGCTGTTGATATTGCACCACTGCCCTTCCGGGGCGGGGCGGCACCGGTAACGGTTGCCGTCGCTGCTCAGCACTACCGTCTCTCCGGGTACGTAACTACCGATGCCTGCAGGGTAGGCGTAGTCGTAATCACCGCCACCGCCCGTATCACCACCGTCGTCACCGCCAGTATCTGCCGGCTGGATATCCACCTCGTGGCTCAGGTTTAAATCGGCCGGCGTGTACACCCGGTTCTCCGTTGCACTCGATCGCGGTGTGATGGTATCGCTGGAGGGGTCGAGGACACCGATGCGCGCATACTGGGACTGGCTGTTGACCCGGTTGGCAAATGCCAGTGCCCATTCCGCAGCGGTCGAATCCTGCGTTAGCTGCAAGGCGACGGTTTCCATGTCGTTGCCGCTGCTATTGAACAACCGCAAGCTTATCTGGCTGCCAGACGCGAGGTCTGACTGTGCCTGCAGTGGGCCTTGATCCGCCCAGACACTGGGTGTGCCGTCACCGAGTACCACATCGGTACAGGTATAAAAGGCTTCCGTGCTGTCAGAGCGCTGCCAGGTGGTATAGATCACATGCTTGCCGGTCAGCTCGGGCAGGGGGCAGGTCAGGGTGTACCGTTTATCGGCCCCTACGGGGATATTGCCCAAACGACAGAACTCGAACAGGTCACCCCATTTCAGCGGATCGGCACCGGTGTAGCCGGAGCGGGTGATATAGAACACCCATTCATCCGTGGCGTGTGGCGCTGTTGCCCAGAAGGTGAAGTCAAACGTGCCATCGGCCTTGGGGGTGATCGGCGTTGCCTGCCAGTCGCTTCGTGCCAGGTCCATGCCCGCGTATTTGCTGCGCCCACCGGAGCAGAGCTGCCCGTCCGGTACCAGTGCGCGGTGATTGCCCGCGGCATTGGCCTGATTGATTTCGTTCCAGTCGTAGAACGGCTGTGTACCGCCGAGGGCCTTGGCCGCAGCACAGGCGGGGTCGGCGGGGTTTTCCGGATTGTTCAGGAAGCAGTTGTAGATGCGGCTCTCCGGAACTTCCATGGTGCCGTGGCTGTGGGCATCGAGGCCGGGGAGTGCGCACAATGCGAACAAGGTAAGCGCGCGCAGCGCGCCGCTACCTTGCTGGCTGCTGGCCTGTGAACGCCGTATTCGCGAAGATTTGTTGGTGTGATGCATGACAGATTTCCTTAAATTTATTGTTAATTATGTTTTTCGGAGCGAAGCGTGCACGCCGCCTACGAAAAAATGACAACGCTGTCTTCGCGGCGTCATGCTAATGGAATTTGTGTGGGTGGTTGGGGAATGGAGCGTCAAAACTTATGCACCCCACGGGGTGTGGGCCAATTGTGTGACGGGGTGCTTGTTTTGGCAGAGCCAGTGGCTGGTTGAGCGCGACACGACGGTGTTGGGATGCCGCTAAACGTCGTGCTGTGCCAGCCGCTCCGCCACATGGTCTGAATCCAGCCCCTGGTCCGCACCTGAAGCGCGGGCAGGCTGCGGATCCTGGTGCAGTGCCATCAAGCGCCCCTGACCAATATCCAGGGGCGCCCTGAGGATTGGCGATGGGTTGCCACCCTGCGTCGCGCGAGCGGGGTGCCAGTAGCAGAAATCGCGGTATACAAGCTGGGTTTCCACATCGAAGATGCCCTCGCGACCCCGGTAGCTGCCGGGATTGCGAATCGCGTTCGCAGCGGGGTCCAATGTTTCCCTTTGCCAGATTGGCGTATCCGGTTCGCTCTCGTCCAGCAGCGCCAGCAGCTGTCCATCATCATCGGTGACGCAGTACTGCAGTGGATTGTTCGCACTGCCTGTTTCACTGTCGCCGTTCGAACGGTCGAGTGAGCGCGCCACCAGAGCAGAACTGATGGGGTGATGGAGGTAGTGAAAGCGCGTTCGCTGGCCGTCCCGCACAGTTACCTCGCTCCACAGGCTGAGACCGGACCAGTGACTGAGCACCCGCTGTTGTCGCCGCGAGCGACGATGGGTACTGCTTTTGGCGACCCGTCGCCCAAAAGGGTCGTAGTGGAAATAGGTTTTGAAATCACCGCATTCGGTGCTGTGCAGGAGTCCCCAGCCATCGTATTGGTAGTGATAGTGCGACACTTCGCCGTGGTCTCGGCGCACTTCGTCAACCACATTGCCGCGCGGGTCGAGCCCCGTGTGTCCGTTTGCCGCACGCAGCAGAAACTGTGCGGGAGCGGTTGGCACCTTAGCGGGATGTTGGCGACTCTGGAGGGGTAATCGATGTTGTCCGTTCAGGGTAATGGTCGTAAGCACGCCGGCTTCATACTGTTTGACGACCTCGTGCTCGCCCAGGCTCCAGGCCACGCTATTTTCCCGTTGCTCACAGCGCAGTACCAGCTTGCCATTGGCATCGATACCGTAAAGATTCCCGCTGGCGGCAAACGTGTAGGTGACATTGAGGCTGTCGGAACTGGAGCTGCGCAGCCAGCCCCGGCTGTCATACTGGTGGTTGATACTGAGACTCTCGCTGCGATTTTCCAGCTGCAGGTCGCGGTGCTCGGCGATGAGCAAACCGCGCTGATCGTAGCGGTAGCGGAGGGTGCAGCAGTCGTTTGTCGCCTGCAGCAGGCGACCGTGAGTATCGAAATGGAAGTTGCACTGCTGCCCGTTATTGTTGCGGATCTGATTTAGGGTGCCGCGGGCGTTGTAGGCCAGAAACCAGTGGTTATCACTGTCGCGGTATTCAGTGACGCGACCGCCGAGATCGTACAGCCACTCCCGCTGTTGATGGCCCCCATCGCCGAAAAACTGACTCAACTGGCCGAAGGCATCGTATTGCCAGCGGAATTGCGTATTGCCGGCGTGTAGCCGGATAAGCTGCCGGCGCGGATTGTAATCCAGCTGCCAGGGAGTGCCCGCAGCAAAACGAATATGACGCACAAGGCCGAGTTCATCGTATTGCCACTGAAGCTGCGTTTCTCCGTGATATTCGATGGCGCAGGGGCGGTGATGGTCATCGCAGCGCAGGGTCCAGGTTTGTGCCCCCAATGTGCTTTTGCAGAGAGTGCCGAAAATGTCGTATTCCCAGCTGTGTACCGTTGCGGTGTCTGAGTTACCTGCGTCAAACGCCCGCGGCCGTCCCCGCTCGTCATACTGCCAGCGATATCGACGGTCGCCCTGTTGCAATTCCCGCAGTTGCCCCTGTGCATCCCAATGCAGGCTCACACAGCCATCTTCCGGATCTTTGAGTTGGCGCAGCTGGCCTTTGTCATCGTAGTCGCAGTGCCACTGGTTGCCCGCGGGATCGACCACCTGCGTGGGCCGCGAGTGTTCCTGGTAGGAAAACTTCCAGACGGCAGAGGGGCCGTCGGGGCCGCTGATCCCGCTGGCCAGCAATCGCCCCCTGGCATCGTAAATGTAATGCTGGTGTACGCCGTGGCGGGTGCGGCGCACAAGCCGGCCAAATTCATCGTGGCGCAATAAAGTGGATGCCCCCGTACTATCTACCTGTAGGCACAGATTGGAATAGAAATCGTAGCGTCGACGGGTCTCGCGCCCATGTTGCCGGCGGCTTATGGTATTTCCGCGGGTGTCGAACTGCCACTGGATATCGTGTTGGTCATCAACCGACAGGGTGCACGCGCGTCGTCCCGATGACCAGCGCAGCAGGTACTGCTGGCGCCCCACACTGAGTTGGCGACAGCGTTCTATACCGTCGTAGGTGAATGCAAGGTGGCCGATTTCATCGCTGCGCAGTTTGCAGAGTCGTCCCTGTTCGTAGGAGTAAGATTCACTGCGGCGTGATGCATGGTTTGCGTGGGTGCAGTTATTGCTGACTGCCGTACCAAGGCACTGCTCGTCATCAAACTGGTAATCACACAGAGGCGCATGATCCGAGCTTTCTGGGGAGTCGAAAATTTTTTGTAGACACCCCTGCCGGTAAACAAAATAGAGGGTGCGCCCCCAGGATGTCACGATCTTGTGGGGCCGCCCCTCCTGATAATCTATTGTCAGGGTGTTGCCGAAGCCATCCCGGATCTCGCTGAGAGGAACACTACGGCCGGCGCCATCTGCGCGAAAAATTTTATCCGGTTGATCGAATGCCGAGATTCGGAAACTGTGCAGGCTCTGTCGCAGCAGGCAAAGTCGCTCGCTGCGATTGAAACTACCGTGGCCGATGGCCGGCAGATCGAAAGCAATACAGCGTCCTTCGGCGGTATTGAGTATGACCTTGTTACTGTCGGCTCCCGGCTCCGGAAGTTGCAGTTGCTCGCTGAGTGTGTGCCGCCATCCCTGGCCCAGGCCCTGATTACCATCGACACTTTGTCGATAGAAGCGTTGCCAGGAAAAATTGAATGGCCCGGAGAGGACAAAGTCAGTGCGTTCAAAAGCGACCTCCCCATTAAATGCGATCACGTGGCCAAGGACAGTGGTGGCCTGAACGATATCTGGGGTAGGCTCACCGCGAAAATTGGTGCCAGGGTAGTTACAGAGCTGAACGGGTGTCTTATCCGGTAGGTGGAGAATGGCTGGGCTGGTGAAATTTGTCAGGCAGTAATCGATCGGTTTGATAGTCGGAGCACTGGGCCACAGCGGATTTTTCACCTCGACTGGTACGGCTGTTCCATTTCCAGGTTTGCGTAACCATTGGCAGATAGCAAAAACATCGCTCGGGGATGGAGGCTGCTGCGGCGGGGCGAGGTCAGCGAGAACGGAAGGAATAAAACCGACCAGACTTTCCGGTGTCATTGGGCTTACTCAATTAATAGGGTTTGGGCCGAAACTTGTAACGTGTTTGATTAGCGCTGTGTCTTTCTTATAGTGATGTCACCTTTCTGCTTCGGCTTTAGCGTGACTGGATTTCCTGAGAACTCAACAACCGCATCCGCGCGATTGCAGAACTCAATGATCCCTGCGCTGATATTGTCACGTCCGCCGCGCTGGTTGGCATCATCGATAAAGTGGTACACACATTCCAGCGCGGGACGATAGGTTGCCATAACCCGCTGTATTTCATGATCGCACAAGTATTCAGTCAGGCCGTCACTGCACAATAAAAGCAGTGCGCTTTCCTTTAATGTCCAGCTATTGATGGTGGCTTCGACCTTCTCGGCGACACCCAGTGCACGGGTAATATGATTGCGTACTTGGGACGACTGTGCCTGTTCCCGGGTCAGCTGCCCGGAATCAATCATCTGCTGAACCACACTGTGATCCTTGGTCAATGGCTGCAGGCCGTAGTTGTTCCAGAGGTAGGCACGGGAGTCACCGATATGCGCCACCACCAGGAAATCCTGCCAGATCACAGCGCTCACCAGGGTAGTGCCCATATGGGAAAACTGCGGATGGCGCTGTTTTTTATCGAGAATTTTTCGATTGGCCACACCAATGGCGTCAACAAGAGCTGTACGCAGCATCAGCTGTTGTTGCTGTGGTGAGCAGGAGAGAAAAATGGCGTTAAGTAATTTGTCGAGCTGGTCCTGAAGAGTGTCGGCGGCGATGTTACTCGCCATGGCGCCGCCACTGTATCCCCCCATACCGTCTGCAACGACAACATAAGCAAAGGGATGATCCTCGCTACTATGGCAGCGGATACTGTCTTCATTTTCCTCTCGCACCTGGCCGATATCGGTGCGTCCGTTGACAGCCAGCCTGATGGGCTCCATGTCTGTCATTACTCCATGACCTGTCCGTAAAAACGAGATTCCGTTCCGCGCGCGAGCGAAATTCCATAAATGTAATGAGTTAATGTTAACGCGCTAACGAGTAACGTTTGAATTTTTTTTACTGGTTTTGCAATAATGCGTGCCCTTCCATAGTAACGGATGCGCAACTGGTACGGTTGTGCAAATTAAAAGGAATTATCGGCAAGATGCCCCGTCTCCCGAGACTCAATCTGATTGATATTCCCCAGCATATCGTGCAGGTAGGCCATAACAACTTGCCCTGTTTTTATGCTGAGGAGGATTATCAATTTTATCTGTGCAGCCTGCGCAATGCGGCAGACCAGTATCGGGTCGAGGTGCATGCCTATGTATTGTTGCCGAATATGATCCAGATCATCGCTACACCAAGAGTGCCAGACGGTATTTCTTCGATGATGCAATCTTTGGGGCGGCGTTATGTGCAGTTTGTCAATCACAAGTACAAACGTTCCGGAACGCTCTGGGCGGGGCGCTATAAGTCCAGTCTGATCGATTCGGATGCGTATCTTCTAACCTGCTATCGCTATGTGGAATTGCGTCCACTGTACCTTGGGTTGGCAGATTCCCTGGGTGCCTATCCGTGGTCCAGCTTCAGTCATCACGCTAGTAATGAAGCAAGTGATGTGATTACCGACCACCGTCTTTATCTGAAGCTGGGTGAAACCCCGCAACAGCGTGCCGAGGCCTATCGCAAGCTTTTCCGCTATCGCTTCGATCGGCGATTGCTCGAGTACATTGCTGAGACCATCAAGCTCGGCCAGATACTCGGAGGCGATGTATTCAAGGACAAAATTGAACAGATCGCTAACCAGCGAGTGCGCCCCCTGAAGCGAGGAAGGCCGCGGAAAAATACCACGCGCAAAACCGACGCGGATGCTCCGGTAACCGCGCGTGCTGATAGCGCTCGGACCCGGAATACAGAATTGATACCACCACCAAAAGAAAAACCAGATGCAACGGGGGGCGCCACCGGGGAGGAGAAGCCCGTGGCTATACCAGTGACCATGGATACCGGCGTATGAGCAGGGCGACGTTAAACACCTCGGGAACGATTTTTGGTGAGCAGGCTGATCACGGGTCGACTTTGCACCGTGGTACCAGTTTGAAGGTTGCGATACTGGGCGACTTCAGTGGCCGAGGCAGTGGTAAGCGATGTGACCCCGGCAGTATTGCCACGCGGAGGGCTTATCCACTACGCAAAGATAATTTTGAACTGTTGTTCGAGCAGTTACAGGTAAGTATTCGCCTTCCGCTCATGGAACAGCCGTTACACCTGCTGGAGTTCGACGACTTGCATCCGGATTATCTGTATCAGCGGGTACCCCTATTCAAGAAATTTATCGAGCTGGAAAAACAGCTACTGACACCGGCGGACTTTTCTCGCGCCGCCGATGAAATCCAGCAGTGGCGACCGGAGCTGGCAGCGCTGGACTCATCTGCACACCATACCGCAGGTGGACTGTCGGCACGCTCGATGCTGGATGCGATTCTCTCCGGGCAGGCGTACCAGGAGGAATACCAGTCCAGTGCCACGGGGCAGATCGATCAACTGATCAAAGACATCGTTGCTCCTTATGTGCAGCAAAAACCAGACGTTAACCAGGGCGTATATCTGGAGGCGGTTGCCCAGGCTGCGTCCGAAGCCATGCGCAAGATCATGCACCACAGTGATTTTCGTCAGATAGAGGCCAGCTGGCGAAGCCTGCACCTGTTGCTGCGTCGCCTCGAGGATCACCCCGGCCTGGAGCTTCACCTGATCGATGTCAGCAAGGAAGAGATACTGGCGGACCTGTCGCAGGCAGAAGATGATCTGGAAAAATCGCAGCTGTTCCAGCGTCTGGTCACAGGTGAGGCCGTGGCCGGGGGAATGCCCTACAACCTGATCCTGGGGGATTTCTTTATCGAGGATCAAGAGCGGGATCTGCATATGCTGATCGATCTGGCCACCATCGCCGAAGCCGCAGGTAGCGCATTGCTGATGGGGGGCGACAGCCGCCTCGCCGGCTGCGCCAATCTCGCCGGTTCCATGGATCCCGATGACTGGAATTACCCGCTGTCGGAAGAGTTCGCCAGCAGCTGGCAGGCCGTGCGTGAATACGATGCCTGCGCACATATAGCACTGGCTGCTCCCCGCTTTATGTTGCGCCTGCCCTATGGTGCGGATACCGCACGTACCGAGACCTTCAAGTTTGAAGAGCTCACCCCTGAGCTTGGCCACCAGTACTATCTGTGGGGCAATGGTGCCTACCTACTGGCACTCTCCTTGTGTAGAGAGTTTGTCGCCCGCGGTCAGCCTGCCGTCATCGCTTCCGATATTTACTCCGACCTTCCCCTGCATTTGCGCCGCCTACCCCAGGGGCCGTGGATGACGCCCTGTGCGGAAGCCCTGATGACAGATGCTGGTGCCGCACGTTTTCAATCTGCTGGCCTGTCCACCCTGCGCTCGGTGCAGGGCCGGGATCAAATTGTGTTGCCAAAACTACAGTCCCTTGCCGGAACCCCGCTCTGCGGGCCTTGGAGTTGAACGTCATGGATTTAATCCTCTCTGTGGTTGCCGATCCGGAAGGCGCCAACATGATCAAGCACACCAAGTTGTTCAGTAGCGCCGGAGGCAGCTTTGGACGCGCCGATAGTAATGATTGGGTCCTACCCGATCCCCAGCGTGTGGTTTCATCGCGTCACGGTGAGATCCAGTTTGCGAACAACCAGTTTTACCTGATCGATCAGAGTACCAATGGGACCTATCACAATCAGTCAGAGGACCCACTGGGCAAGGGCAACCGTGTTGCCCTGACGGATGGCGATGCAATTGTCCTCGGAGACTACCGGCTGAAAGTCAGTATTCGCCAGGCCAGGGCCGAAGCAGGATTGCCCGATGGCCTGGGTGGGGCTGATTTCCTAGACAGCGCGGACCGAACCACATTCAGCCCGGCGGCAGCGGCAAAAATGCAAACCGCCCAGGAAGCAAAGCAGTTGGATAGCTGGCTGGATCCCACTGCAGGCAATACCGGGGGGAATATGGGAGCAGGTGCGGGCGCCAGCAGCAATCCGAGCGGCGAATGGGGATACCTGACCGGTGCGCCGTGCAGCGAGTCGATGGACGGCTTTCTCGGTCAGGAAGCACCCAGCGATCCACTGGAAATGCTGAATGTTCCTGGTGCGGGTATTGTGCCGCCCGTGGCGTCCGCTGATCATTGGGGAGGCGATGATGACTGGTGGAAAGAGGGCAGCGCCGCAGATCACGCACCCGTACATAGCCACGCGATGCAGTTTTCGGTACAGCAGTCGGGTCAGTCTGCGCTGCAGAGTCCTCCGCTGGCGCCCCCGCAACCCAATTCCATGACGGGGAGCGCGCAGCATCAATCTTTCGGCACCGTAGCCGAGACTCCGCAGCCGCTTGTTACCCCGGCGCCCACCGCCAACAATCCCTTCGCCGATTCACTCTCTGCATTGGTGAGTGAGCAGGTGCAGGGTGCCCCGGGTTTTGATACACCCGCAGCGCCCGATTCCGAGCCGATGGTTGCCCCCGCTGTCGCCCCGTCCACTGGCGCTCCTGTTACCCCATTGACCGCCGCTGGGTTCGCCGGTGCTTCACAGCAATTTGCGCCTGTCCCGGCGCCATCCCAGAGTGCGCAGCCGCAGCCGCAAGGCTCGATTCAAGGGAACATGCTGGCAGAAAGGCTCGGTCTCAATTTGCGTGCGGAGCAGCTCCAGCATCTGGATCAGCAGTCCGCGGAGATTATCGAGGAAACCGTGTCGCGACTGATCGACCTGTTACGTGCACGCACCAGCATAAAAAACGAGTTGCGCGTGCAGCGCACCATGATACAGACCGAGGCGAATAATCCACTCAAGTTCAGTGCCAGTGCGGCCGATGCGCTGGCCGCCATGTTTGCAGGCAACGGTGCATTCCTGCAGCCGGTAGAAGCGGTGCGCGACAGTTTTGATGACCTGTCGGATCATCAGGTGGCAGTGCTTTCCGGAATGCGCGCCGGCTACGATGCGATGTTGCGTTTTTTCAGCCCGGAATCTATCGAGCGGCGCAATGGTGCGCAGGGCGGTGTCTTTTCCAGTAAGGGCGCGCGCAACTGGGACAATTTTGTAGAGATGTACCGGCAGCTGATCAGCGACCCGGAAGCCTGCTACCGACGTCTTTTTGGTGATGAATTTGCTGTTACGTACGAAAGTCAGTTATCCGAACTCAAGAACGCGCGCAGTTTTGGCAAAGGCCAATGATAAGAAAAACGATGTTTATAAAGCTGTAAAAATCAAACGGTGCCCGCAGGGCTGCCGGCGAACATATGGAGATCACTGTGGAAAGTAAAAAGATAGTTCAACGACTGGTTGTGATCGCGCTGGTCATGGGGCTCGTGGCCTGTCAGACCACTCGCCGCACATTGAACCTGGATACCAGCATTGCGCTGGCGGTCGAGATCGAAAATGACGTAAACCCGGATAGCGATGGACGTGCCTCACCGGTAGTCGTACGGGTATTCATGCTTGCCGATGATCGTCAGTTTTCCCGTGAAGATTTTCTCAACTTGTATGAAAACGCCGAATCCCGTCTCGGCAAGGACCTGATTGATACAGTCGTTCTCAAGGAGTTCGCTCCGGGAGAGCAGCGGGTCGAACAGCTGGCACTCACTCCAGAAGTTAGATATATCGGCCTGTTGGCGGAGTTTGTCCAGTATCAGGATGCTGATGCGCTGATGTTGTTGCCGATTATCGATCACAGAAAGAATGAATATGCGATCACTCTTGAGGGTACGCGCATGGCTTCTACAGAAGCCCTTGATATGCGTCGCCGTGCTGCCCGTGGTGAATCGAAAAAAGACAACACGGTAACCATTTCGAGCGCAGAGTATGAGCGACTGCGCAAGCTGCAGCAGTCCGGAAAGTAAATCGGAAATTCGATCTCATCCAATCCGCAAGGCAACTGCCTGGCGCCGCAACAAGGACAGCGTATGTCGGCGAATAATAAGGTTATCTGGAGCGAGGGAATGTTCCTTCGTCCACAGCACTTCCAGCAACAGGACCGCTATCTGGAACAGCTGGTCGAGGCCCGCACGGGTGCCCTGGGCCCCTATACGTGGGGACTGCTGGAACTGGCCATCGACAGCGAACCGCTGGCCATGGGAAAAATTTCTCTATCCCGAATCAGTGGAATTTTTCCCGATGGCACCCCGGTGTTGGCGCCGGAGAATGAAAACCTGCCGGATGTGCTGGATGTGCCGGTTAATACCCGGGATGAAACTGTCTACCTGTGTGTGCCGATGAAGCGGCCGGGAAGCCAGGAGTCGGTCAGAGACCAGGAAGATTTTCCCCAGGCACGCTATCAGGCCGCCAACTTCGACGCGCGTAACAGCGCCTCCACTTCCGGCGAGGCGGCACGGATTCAGGTGGGCAAACTGCGGGCCTGCCTGAAGCTCGGCAGTGAGGATCTCAGCGGCTATGCGGCAATCGGTATTACCCGTATTCGCGAGCGGCAGCCGGAAAAGCCGGTTGAACTGGATACCGATTACATCCCGCCGCTGTTAAACGCTGATGCCTCTCCGGTACTCAAAGCGTATATCGAAGAAGTGAAGGGCTTGCTGGATCATCGTGGTACTGCACTTGGCCATCGCCTGGCAGACAGCGGTCGCAGTGGCTCTGCTGAGATCGCCGATTATCTTTTACTGCAGGTTATCAACCGTGTTGAGCCTCTGCTCAAACAGATCACCGGACAGCCCCGGCTGCATCCGCACAGTCTGTTCCTGGAGCTGTTGCAGCTCGCTGGCGAGCTCTCCACATTTACTGCCGCCAACAAACGACCGCCGGAAATCCCGCGTTATATGCACGAAAACCTGCAGCAGAGTTATGTGGGATTGTTTTCCGCATTGCGACAATCCCTTTCCACAGTCCTCGAGCAGACCGCCATCGCCATGGAGCTGGTGCAACGTAAGTTCGGGATATATGTGGCGCCGGTAACGGATCCGTCTCTGGTCAAAACCGCGAGCTTTGTGATGGCGGCAAAGGCGGATATGCCTGGAGACCTGCTGCGCAGCCGGTTTCCCAGTCAGGCAAAAGTCGCGCCGGTGGAGGCAATCCGTGAACTCATTTCCGCGCAGTTGCCGGGCCTGTCTATTCGTGCACTACCGGTCGCGCCACGGCAGATTCCTTACCATGCTGGCTTTACCTATTTCGAACTCGAGCGGACGGGCGAGCTATGGCAGGCAATGCAGCGCTCCGGTGGGTTCGCGGTACATCTGGGAGCGGAGTTCCCCGGCCTTACTATGGAACTGTGGGCAATAAGGAATAACTGAACATGAGTAATGATGCTTATTCAGCGCCCGGTGCTGCAGACCGCACAGTGATGATCCCAACTCCAGGAGCGGCCGCGCCCGCGGGTAGACAGCCGCCCCAGCCACAGCAACCCACGGTCCCCGACATAGCCCTTGGAGAGGTGCGTATACGCAACAGTCTGAATCCGCTGATCTCGGCGGCTTCCAAGTTGCTCGGGGCTATCATCAAGCTCCGTAGCACGATGAACCACACGAATGTGCCGGACCTGCACAAGCGGCTGACCCGGGAGATTCAGAGCTTCGAGCGCGAGGCCAGACAGCTATCCCTCTCCCAGGAAACGGTGCTGACCGCACGATATCTACTGTGCACGGTGGTGGACGAAGTAGTGCTGTCCACTCCCTGGGGTACCGCAAGCGGCTGGAGCCAGCACTCGCTGTTAAGCCTGTTCCACAAAGAAACCTTCGGTGGTGAGAAATGCTTTCTGATCCTGCAGCGCACCCTGGAAACACCGGGATCGCATATTGAACTGCTGGAACTTTTTTACCTGTGTCTCAGCCTTGGCTTCCAGGGCAAGTATCGCCTGGTACAGCGAGGCCATGAGCAGCTGGAACAGATCCGTGACAATTTGTACCGCACTATTGAAAGCCATCGTCCGGCTATGGACCGCGATCTTTCCCCTCGCTGGCAGGGTTGTGTGGATCGCAAGACCAGGCTGATCCATTACGTACCGCTTTGGGTTATTGCCTGTGTGGTGCTCGGCGTTTTGGTAGCCACGTTCAGCGGGTACCGCTGGTGGCTGTATCAGAGCGCAACGCCGGTAGCAGAAGAAATACAGGCACTGATGCCTGAATTGCAGGACAACATTGCGCAGCCGCGCTAGATACGGTTGCTGATTGCCCGGCGCAGAATGGTCTCGGGAACTGGAGTAATTCATGAAACGACTGGCGATTTTTTTCACCAATAAGTGGGTGCTGGGCCTGATTGGCCTGTGTGCGCTCTCGCTTTTGATCTGGTTTGGTGCCGATTACATAAAATTCGGCAGTGATAATGCCACCCTGCCTTCAGGTGCGCGTCTTACCATCATCGTGTTTATGTTTGCAACCTGGCTGGTGTGGAACCTGAGCCAGTGGCTGGTGGAGCGTCGACAGAACCAAGCGTTGATTCAAGGTATTGAAGAATCGCAGGAAGAAGTGGATCCCGACGAGGAGCGGAGCCGCGAAGAGCTGAATGCATTGTCGGAACGTTTTCGCGACGCCATGCAGGTTCTGCGCAAGGCAAGGTTTAAATCCCAGCGTGGTAATGTTTCACTCTATCAGTTGCCCTGGTACATCATTATCGGCCCGCCTGGGTCCGGTAAAACCACTGCACTGGTCAATTCTGGCCTGGAATTTCCGCTCGCACAAAGTCACGGAAAAGAGGCGCTCGGGGGTGTAGGCGGCACTCGGAATTGTGATTGGTGGTTCACCAATGATGCGGTATTGATTGATACCGCCGGTCGCTATACTACGCAGGACAGTCACCGGGTATATGATAATAATGCTTGGAAAGCCTTTCTGAATCTATTGCAGCGCTACCGCCGTCGCCGTCCGATTAATGGGGTGCTGGTCGCGATTAGCCTGCAGGACCTGATGGTGCAGACCACCGAGCAACGCGTACATCAGGCCAAGACAATCCGCGCGCGTATTAATGATCTACAGCAGCAATTGGGGATTCGCTTCCCGATTTACCTCACCTTCACCAAGTGCGATCTCGTTGCAGGCTTCAGCGAATATTTCGATAACCTTTCCCAGGCTGAGCGGGAGCAGGTGTGGGGTATCAGCTTCCCAGAAGAGGCACATGCGGGGGCGGGAGCACCGCTCGATGACTTTGCTAGCGAGTTCCAGGCCTTGATCCAACAGCTCAATCAGAGGGTCCTTTGGCGTGTACATCAGGAGCGGAATGTCGAGAAGCGCGCTCTGTTACAGGGATTCCCTGCGCGCATGGAGAGCCTGCAAAACGTACTGTCCGATTTTGTGAGGCAGGCGTTCAGTGCCAACCGCTACGACACGGTGCCCATGGTACGCGGTGTGTACTTTACCAGTGGCACACAGGAGGGAAGCCCGATTGACCGGATGATGGCCTCGGTGAGTTCCGACTTCGGTCTCGAACGGGATGTGGCGCAGCGATTCCAGGGGGTAGGCAAGAGCTACTTCCTACATCGTCTGTTAAAAGATGTGATATTCCCGGAAGCCGAACTGGTCGGCGTGAACCGCAAGGTTGAGCGCGTTACCCGTTGGCTGCGCGGTTCCGTCTATGTAGCGTCCGGCGCGGCTTTTGTCGGCGCTATATTCCTGTGGACTGGGAGCATCGCGCAGAACCATCGTTATATGGGAGAAGTCCGCAGCAATATCGCGTTTTACGAAGAAGCCAAGAAAAAACTGGGCAGTCGTAAACTCTCTCCCTCGCAAACCCTCGAATTGCTCGCGCCACTGAACGCCGCATCGAGCGTATATCAGAAAGAAGACCATCCCTGGCTCAACAATCTCGGTCTGTACGATGAGAGGGTCGATGCCGCGGCGGACCGCCTTTATCGCCAGCAGCTAGCACTGACGTTTTTGCCGGCCCTGCAGCGTTCCCTGGAACAGCGACTGTTAATGCTCGACAGCGCGGATCCAGCACTACCCCAAACGCTAAAGACCTATTTGATGTTGTTTAATACAGACAGGCGCAGCCTCGAAGATCTAACGGCATATTTCAGCAATGATTGGTCACAGACTCTGTCGGGCGAGGCAGGTAAGCAAGAGCAGATGATGACCCATCTGCAGCGGCTTTTTTCTTCACCGCTGCCGGAGGATCTTGAGCCCAATCAACGGGCCATTGCAACGGCTCGGCAGCAACTGCGCCGTATTCCCGTACCGCAGCGCCTGTACGCACAGATGTTGCGCAGCGATCTGGGGCAGACACAGATCGACCTCTACGGGGAAGTGGGTGGAGATACCGCACAACTGTTTGGCGTCGATCCTGGTGATAGCCGCTTCCATATTCCTTACCTGTATACCAAGGCTGGATATAAGGAGCTGAACTTCGATGCCGATTCACCGCTACTGGATCAGCTGGCAGACGAACGCTGGATATATGGTGGGGAGCTCAGTGGGGAAGATTTCAATGAAGATGACCGCAAGCGGCTTGGAGAGGACGTGAAGCGAATCTATCTCGGCGAATATCAACAGCGCTGGCAGCAGTTCGTATCGGGGTTCCCGATCCAGCGGTTCCAGTCCACCTCACAAGCACTGGATATCTTGTCAAAACTTTCCGACCCTGTGTACTCGCCCCTGCTTGCCATTGTTGAAATCACTTCGGACAACACATTACTGACCCCCCGACCTGAAGTGCCGTTGGACGCGAGTGGCGTACCGCTTCCGGTTTCCAGCACCACCCGTCGCCTCAGCACCGCGGCTGTCAGTGGTGCAGCTAGCAAACTGGCGGATAAATTTCAGCCGACCGTGGTCGACCTTCGGTTTGAGCCGCTGCAAAGGCTGACCCGCAGCGAAAAAAGCCGACCGGCCCGCGTACAGGATTATCTTTCCAGCATCACCCAGCTACAGGCCTATCTGGCGGAGATTGACAGTGGTGTGGATACCGATGAAGTGGCTTTCAACAAGGCCAGGGCTCGCTTCAATGGCGCCGGAGATGCAATCAAGCAATTGCGAGTGAAGGCCGCCAATGCTCCAGCACCGTTTGACCAGTGGCTGGAGGAGATTGCAGACAGCTCCTGGGGATTGGTGATGGCGAAAGCCAAACGCCACATCGACCGCGTATGGCGAGAGCAAGTATACAGTGTGTATAGCCGTAGCCTCGCGGACCGGTTCCCTCTCCGGGCCAGCGGCAGCCAGGAGGCGCCGGTAATGGCGTTCAACAAGTACTTCAAGCCCGGCGGTATCGAGCAGCAGTTCGTACAGGAGTACCTGAAGCCGTTTGTAGATACCCGCAACTGGAGACTTAAGGCCCTGGAAGGCCAGACGTTGGGCATTTCCAGTGGTGCACTGCACCAAATGGAGCGCGCGGAGCGTATCCGGAAAACCCTGTTCAGTCAGGGTGAGCAGGCCGGGTACAGTTTCCGCATAGAGCCAACCAAGCTGGATTCGGGTGTGCGACTGTTTTCACTGGAGCTTGGCAATCAGCGGGTTCCCTATTCACACGGTCCGCGCACGCGCTCCAAACTGGATTGGCGCGGCGGGGAAACGAACCGGGTACGGATTCTGTTTGAGGACCTGAACGAAACCGTACATCGGCAACATTTCGAAGGCGACTGGGCCTGGTACCGACTACTACTGAATTCAGAACTGGAGTCTTCACGCAACGGGTCTGAGCATCTGGTTACTTTCCGAGAATCCGGACGTTCGGCCCAGTTCAAACTTTCTGCAGCCGGCGTGAGTAATCCATTCGATCAAGGCTTGCTGGGCGGATATCGCTGTCCGCAAGTACTGTAATCGGAGCTGGTATGTCACACAGAGGGATCTTTGGAAAGCTTCCGGGGCACGGCGACTTTATTCAGCGGGAGTTGCCAGCAAGCTTTGTTACGCCCTGGGATGAATGGCTGCAGCGCGCGGTGCACGGCTCCCGAGAACTGGTCGGTGACCGCTGGCTGGATTATTACCTGACTAGCCCAATCTGGCATTTTGCAATGAGCCCCGGTGTGCTCAATCGACAGGGCTGGATAGGAATACTGGTGCCGAGTGTAGATAGTGTGGGGCGCTACTTTCCTGTCACGCTTGCTGCGCCATTGGAAAATGTATCAAATCCATTCGCTGTGCTGGTTGAAGCCGAGGAGTGGTATGAGCAGGCCTCCGCACTGGCGATTGAGGCGCTGCAGCATGCACTTTCTGCGGATCAGGTGCTGGAGCGATTTCCCCCACCACCGGAGATTTCAGGCAATACGATTAATGTAGACTCAGAAGCCGGTTTGTTCATACTCAGTGGTGCCTCGGGAATTTCACAGCATTATCCGACAATGCTCGAATTTCTTATGAAGGAAACACATAGCAGTTTTAGTCTCTGGTGGTGTGAAGGTTCGCAGCACCTCGCCCCGAGTTCACTATTGAGTCCGGAATTGCCTGATCCGGTAAGTTATAGCCGAATGCTTGGTGCGCCGAAATATCACTGGTGAAGAATAGAAGGGGCTCTTATCTAGTTGGTATGATCGTACCAGTAAAAATCTGCATTTTATCTGTATTCGCATTCAAATCGGTGTTCAAGCGGAATTCTATTCCGATAAAATAATACTTTGGTGTTCCCGCAATCGGTACGGTAGTGCCGATTTCTTGCGTGGATTGCGGAAATAAATTTCTTGTTTCTTAAGTAAAAGTTCACACGCTGCACAGCGGGCTGCAGAGTTTTTTTTAAAGTCGGACATTGAAGTCCGGTCGTGCCAGGATTCCTTTAACAGGTTTTCTTGGAAAACAGTTCAGGGATTGAAAATGTCAGCGAGTCAATGCGCGGTAATTTTTACCGGCGTTCTCAGGGAAGGGGTTGAACGTCGACAGGGGATTCGGTTGCTGGCCGAGAAGTTCGGCCTGGATTTCACCCGGATTAAAAAGCTGCTGAGTGGTGGCTCTCGGGTGATAAAAAACTGTCGCGAGGTGACGGAAGCCGAGAAGCTGGTGCAGGCCCTGTGGGCGGCGGGCTGGCATGCCGAAGTCCGGCGGTCTGATAACACCACAGCGGGTTTGAGTCTCTCTAGGTCCGATTCATTGGCGCTACGCCTAGTGGCCGATGACGGCAGTTGTGCTGTATCTGTGCCCGATTTCTGGCAGGTATTTGACGATCTGAACCACCGGGCGGTGTTGCAGGCGGGCAGCCTGGAAAACAATGAATTTATGGTTGTGTTGCCGCAGAGAATTGAAGATTTTCAGTCGGCACCAACGGTAGAAGAGTACTGCCGCGCACAGTTATCCCAATGTGCGACTCAGCTACACCGGGCCGCGGTAAGCAGCCCGCCAGAGAAACTGCCGCTCGATGGGGGGACGGGATTCTGTGGCGAGTTACTTGCCGAGGTCGACACTGTACCGGTTCAGTACCTCGTGGCCTGTATCGGCTGTGATGACAGAATCTATACGCTATTCCTGTGGTGTGAACAGGGTGTGTTTTCAGCGCGGAGGCGCGTATTCGATCAGCTGATCGCAAGCTTTACCGGGGCAGTAAAAGATGCGCCGGAGACGAACGATAAAAATTCGAAGAACGCTGCGCATGATGCGTTTTCCCAGGCTGCGCTAGCCTGAAAGGTCTCGAAATGATAGGCGTGCAGTCGACACCTTCTGCGCCTGATAATAAAAAAGGATTTTTCATGGCATTTCCGAATGCGATTGAACTCGACTCCCTTCTGCAGGATATTCCCGGCGAGCGGCGACAGGGCGAAGACATCCGCGCAGATCGCTCCCCCACCTCCGATTACTACACCATCAAGGATGCCCGTAACAGCGCGCGTGCCGCAGAGCGCTCGGCGATGTTTGATGAGAGCGACGCCGATCTGCTCGCTCCTTGGCGCGAGGTCGCCAAGACCGCACAGAAAATTCTCAAGGAAAAGAGCAAGGATCTAGAGGTTGCCAGCTGGTATACCGAAGCGCTGATTCGCCTGTACGGCTTTCCCGGGCTGCGCGACGGATTTACGCTCATCGAGCGGTTGATCGCGGAATACTGGGACGATCTATACCCCGAGCCTGATGAAGACGGCATTGAAACAAAAGTGGCGCCCCTTACTGGCCTCAACGGCGACGGTGCAGACGGCACCCTGTTGATGCCAATCCGCAACGCCGAGATCACCCCGGAGGGTGATTACGGCAGCTACTCCTTTTTCCACTATCAGCAGGCACGGGACGCAGACAAGATCGCTGACCCGGATGCCAAAGGGGCGCGTGTAGAGACACTCGGCTACAGCATCGGCGAGTTTGATGCCTGTGCCACCGCGGCAGCTCCGCAATGGGCATCGGATCTGGTGGATACGCTGGAAGAGTGCCTCACCAGTTTCAAGGCCGCCAATGCTGCGCTGCGGGAATCCTGTGGCAGTGATGCACCGCCCTCGACCAATATCACTACCCTTCTCGATGAAGTGCTGCGCACAGTCCGCTTTGTCTACAAGTCCCAGCTT
Organism: Microbulbifer sp. Q7; assembly: GCF_001639145.1. Classification (NCBI taxonomy): domain Bacteria; kingdom Pseudomonadati; phylum Pseudomonadota; class Gammaproteobacteria; order Cellvibrionales; family Microbulbiferaceae; genus Microbulbifer; species Microbulbifer sp. Q7. The sequence goes on from NZ_LROY01000001.1 coordinate 817,583, forward strand.
GAGTCGCTCGCTGCTGTCGAAGAGGCCGAGCCCGTTGCCGTGGATGCCGGGCAGGCACCTACCGCCGTCGCCGAGAATGGAGGAAGCGCGATGCAGATGGTCTCTGTACCCAACGGCGCTATCACCTCAAGGGAAGACGCCTTGCAATTGCTGGAAAAGGCCGCGAAATATTTCCGCACCTACGAGCCGCATACGCCGCTGGCACCTGGCCTCGAGCGATTGATTGGCTGGGGGCGGATGACCGTTGCCGAGCTGATGGGTGAGCTTCTGCCCGATGACCAGTCCCGCGCGATGTATTCACAGCTGACCGGTGTGCGGTTGGATGGCTCCGACAGTCAGCGTTATGTGGCGCCACCAGTTACCCAGTCTAGCTCTCCTGAGCAGCCTGCTGCCGGCGTCGAGTCTCAACCCGCCCAGGAAGATAAGGGCTGGGCAGCCCCGGAGCCGACCGCAGAACCCAGTTGGTAAATCCCTAGAAAACACCACGATTCCCGTATTGAGGAAAGGAGACCCAGATGTCCGAGAGTATTCACAACAAACTAAAGCGAGTGCGCAAGCCACGCGTCCACATTACCTATGATGTTGAAACCAATGGTGCGGAGGTAAAAAAAGAGCTGCCTTTCGTAACGGGTGTCATGGGTGACTACTCCGGCGACAATATGGAAAACCGAAAGGCACTCAAAGAGCGTAAGTTTGTCCAGATCGATCGCGATAACTTCAACGATGTGATGGCCAAGGTGAATCCTAAACTTGCGTTGCAGGTCGAAAACACCCTGTCTGATGATGGTAGTAAAATGGCGGTAAACCTCGATTTCAATCACATGGATGACTTTACCCCAGAGCAGATCGTCGAACAGGTGGAGCCTCTCAAACAGTTGCTGGAAGCACGCAGTAAGCTGCGCGACTTGCTGAGCAAAGCGGACCGCTCTGAGGAGCTGGAGAAGGTTCTGGAGGACATTCTCCAGAGCACTGAAAACGTTACGGCAATCTCCGAGCAGCTTGGGCTGGGAGATGACAAGGGAGAGGATGCGTAATGAGCACCGAAGTTGAAAATGTAGCGGAACAGGAAGTAGAAGAGCAGTCAGTAAGCCTGCTGGAGCAGGCGATTTCTGCCACCAAGCAGACCCAGCCAGATGAAGCCCAGGACCTGATCGCCAACCTGACCCAACAGGTTCTACAGGGCACTGTAACCTGGGATCGCAACCTTACGCAGACGGTCAATAAAGCGGTGGCGGCAATTGATGCGGCAATGTCCAAGCAGCTCGCGGCCATCATGCACGACGAAAAATTCCAGAAGCTTGAGGGGTCCTGGCGCGGTCTGAACCATCTGGTAATGAACAGCGAAACGGGTGCGACTCTCAAGGTCCGCATGATGAACATCACCAAGCGCGAGCTGTTCCGCGATCTGGACAAGGCGGTTGAGTTCGATCAGAGCCAGACCTTCAAAAAGATTTATGAAGAAGAGTTTGGCACCGCGGGTGGCGAACCGTTCGGCTGCATGATCGGCGACTTCGAATTCACCAGTCACCCGGAAGACATTGAGCTATTGAGTAAAATGTCCAACGTCGCCGCTGCAGGCTTCTGCCCGTTCATCTCCGCAGCGGGTGCGGGTATGTTTGGCTTCAATGACTTCACCGAACTCTCCAAGCCGCGCGATTTGGGCGGCATCTTTGAGTCTGGTGAATACATCAAGTGGCGCAGCTTCCGGGACAGCGATGACTCCCGGTTCGTAACCCTTGTGATGCCGCGTACCCTGGCGCGCACTCCGTACGGCGCCAACACTAAGCCGGTTGAGTCCTTTAACTACGAAGAGTTCGAAGTGGACGAGGATGGTGTCTCCCGTCCAGCCAATCACGAACAGTATTGCTGGATGAACGCAGCATACGTGATGGGTACGACCATGACCAAGGCATTTGCTGAAAACTCCTGGTGTACTGCAATCCGTGGTGCGGAAGGGGGCGGTAAAGTGGAAGGCCTGCCGACTCACATGTTCAAAAGCGATGATGGTGACCTGGACCAGAAGTGCCCGACTGAAATCGGTATCACCGATCGTCGAGAGGCGGAGCTCAGTGCACAGGGTTTCCTGCCGCTGTGCCACTACAAGAATACCGATTACTCTGTATTCTTTGGCTCCCAGAGCACCCAGAAACCAAAAGCATTCGATGACCCAGATGCGACCGCGAATGCCTCTATATCCGCTCGCCTGCCCTACCTGATGGCAACGTCTCGAATTGCCCATTACCTCAAGGTAATGGCACGCGATAAAGTGGGTAGCTTTATGGAAGCGGGTGACTGTGAGCGCTGGTTGAATAAGTGGATCTCCCAGTACACCAATTCCAACCCGGATGCCAGTGCTGAAATGAAGGCGAAGTATCCACTGGCTGAAGCGCGAGTAGAAGTAAAGGAAATTCCAGGACAGCCGGGTTGTTATAGCGCTGTTGCATACCTGAAGCCCTGGTTGCAGATGGAAGAACTCACTACATCCATGCGCATGGTGGCTAATATCCCGAGCGCGGGATAATTGGTAAAGGGCCGATCTTTAAAGCGGCCCTTTTTCCGCCAACTCCTGTCTGTTAACACACTTCTCATACCCGCCGGGGAGAGCCTGCCTTGCCTTCGATGTCTTCCCACCAGAAGCCAGGTGACACGATCTTGTTTGCCGAGTTACTGCTTCAGGATGGTGACAGCCCCTTGCAGAAATTTCTGGATGAGCCAGACGACCTGTTCGCGTTTGAATATTGGTTGAGTGCCTTCAGTGGTGCTGGTGAAATCGGCCAGCAGTCTGTACGTGAGTGGCTGAATCAGGTCATTGCCGAGTTGGATCTCCTGATTAATGATCAGGTGAACGCGATTCTCCATCATCCAAAATTCCAGGAATTGGAAGCACGCTGGCGTGGCCTGTCGATGCTGATTTCCGAAACACCGGCGGCCGACAATATAGTTATCAAGCTGCTGGATGTCAGTTGGAAAGACCTTTCCCGAGATATCGAGCGGGCCCCGGATTACGATCAGTCTGGGCTGTTCCATCTCGTATATAACCAAGAGTTTGGTACCCCTGGTGGTGAGCCTTTTGGCTTGCTGATCGGTGACTACTATATCTCCCATCAGCCGTTTGCAGACCATCCATACGACGATGTGTTTACTTTGCAGGGGATCGCCCATACTGCGGCAGCGGCTTTCGCCCCGTTCATTTGTAGCGCGGCGCCGCAGCTTTTCGGGGTGGACAGTTTTGATGATGTCGCACGCCCGATCGACTTCGCTGAAGTATTCCGGCAGAAACAGTACCTCCGCTGGAACAGCCTCCGTGATCTGGAGGATTCCCGGTTTATCGGTGTACTACTGCCGCAAGTTCTGATGCGGCAACCGCATACCCGCGGGTTTTCCCGTTACCGAGGCATTCGTTTTGGCGAAAGTGTGCAATCCTCGGACGCGAGTAACCATCTGTGGGGCAATGCGGTGTTTGCTATGGGGTGTGTGCTGATTCGCGAGTTTGATGAGGTTGGCTGGTTCTCACATATCCGCGGTGTAGCGCGGGATCATCTGGGGGGAGGTCTGGTCACACAGTTGCCGAATGCCCCTTACGGTGTCGATAGCAGTGCTCAGTCGATCAAGATGGCGACCTCCATCCTGATCACCGATTTTGCCGAGCGAGAACTCAGCGAACTTGGGTTTACCTGCCTGTGCCATTGCTATGACTCACCGTATAGCGCATTTAACAGTGTTCCGTCATTACAGAGGCCAAAGCAGTACAGCTCCAAATCGGCTACTGCCAATGCCCGAATCAGCGGTATGTTGCAGCAGATACTGTGTGCCTCCCGCTTTGCCCACTACATAAAAGTGATGATCCGCGACAAAGTGGGTGCCTACATGAACGCGGCGGATTGTGAGCGACAACTTCAGCACTGGATGGATCGGTATACCACTGGCCGCGAGGATCTATCATGGGAAATGCTCGCCCGCTATCCGCTACGCGAGGCAAGGGTACGAGTAATGGATGAGCCAGGAAAACCCGGTAGCTACCAAAGTGTGATTCACCTCAAAAGTCACTATACGGTTGATCACCTGGTGTCTGAATTGAAATTGACCACTGCGCTATCGCAGATTGGTGTGGGAGTGACCAGCTGATGGCCCAATTGACCGGTGAGAAGCGACTGCTAGCACCGCTTCTGGATCGTCTGATGGATTCCTCTGTTAACGTGGACATCCACCGTCCCCACCAAGTATTGCGCCAGTTGCGCGAGGGTGTGCGACGGGATCTCGAGTTCCTGTTCAATACCCGCTACCGATGCCTTTCCGCCCCGGAAGGACACGAGCACCTAGACGATTCAAACATCAACTACGGCCTGCCAGATTTATCCACAGTAAACCTCACGTCCGGAGATAGCCGCCGAAAATTTTGCCGGGATATTGAGCGTACTATCCTTCGCTACGAGCCGAGGATTAGCTCCGTGAAGGTGAGTGCCCAGGAAAACATCGACGTCGAGGATCCTAGTATCCGGTTTCGGGTAGAAGCCGTTCTATATGTGAACCCGGCATCAGAAATCATCGTGTTTGATTCCGCATTGAATCCCGTCACGCAACTGGTCGACGTGTCAGAGGTGCGATAATGACAGAAAAACTGATAGACCTTTATGAGCGCGAACTGGCCTTTGTGCAGCAGACTGCCGGAGAGTTTGCACGGATGCATCCGGCCGCCGCTGCGCGCCTGCAGTTGGATACTGATACGGTAGATGATCCTCTGGTAGCGCGTTTGCTGTCAGGTTTTGCCTATATGAATGCACGGGTGCAACAAAAGCTGAGCGACGATTTCCCGGAACTGACGGACGCGATGCTGGAAACTCTGTATCCACATTACCTCCGCCCTATCCCTTCTTGCGCCATCATCCAGTTTGAGCCCGAATCCGACCTGGATGGAATTGTTCATCTCGAAAAAGATCTTGTGCTTGAATCCGAGAGCTTCCAGGGCCAAAACTGCCGGTTCACCAGTTGTTACCCCGTGGACGTATGCCCGTTTCAGGTCGAGAGTGCGAGCTTGATGCCGAGGCCGTTTATCGCACCGGGTTGCAACGATATCGCAGGGGCCAACGCGGTACTTAAGCTATCGCTGAAGACATTCAATGAGGATGTGACCTTCGGCGAACTCCAGCCAAGCCGCTTGCGTTTCTTCCTCAAAGGGCTGCCGAGCCACATCTATGACCTTTACGACCTGATTCTCACAAAGTGCGTAAAGCTCGTCGTCGCGACGGGCGAAGGGGATCCCAATCCAATATTTCTCGACGCGGATGCCTTGAAGCAGGTGGGTCTAAGCCCGGATGAGGGACTATTACCCTATCCCGACTCCGCATTTCTCGGCTACCGCTTGCTCACCGAGTACTTCGCATTCCCCGAGAAGTTCCAGTTTATCGATGTGGATGGGCTCGCAGGGGCTCTGAGCGATAAGTACGGCGACTCACTTAACCTGTATATCTACCTGGCGGAGTCTCACCACGAGCTGGAAAAACAGCTGTCGCCCACCATGTTCTGTCTGGGCTGCACCCCGGTAGTCAACCTGTTCGATCATAGTGCTGATCCGATCCCGGTCACTCACGAAGAGTACAGCTATCACGTGATTCCCGATGTGCGCCGCAGTGATGGTCTCGAGGTATATTCGATCAATGCGGTCAGTTCGACTAACGCCGGAGGCGAAACCACGCACTACCGTCCTTTCTACGGTATCCAGCATAGTGACTCTGCCGATGGAAAATCCGCATTCTGGTACTCCCGCCGACGTGATGTTATCGAAGGTGAGCACCGCAATGAACAGGCCTCAGAAGTGGACATCACGCTGGTGGACCTGGAATTCAATCCATACGACGCCGACCAGCAGACCCTGGGGCTGAAGCTGACCTGCACCAATCGTAATTTGCCGAAAAAATTACCATCAGGTAATGCTCAGCCTTACATGTCCATCGTCGACGGCGATGCGCCGTCCAAGCGGATCAGTTGTCCGGTTCCTCCTACCGCCACTATTCGGCCGCCTCGACGCGACCGGGCCTACTGGAGATTGATTTCACACCTGAACCTTAACCACCTATCCCTCAGTAACAATGGCGGTGTTGATGTGCTGAAAGAAATACTACGGCTGTACGATTTCCGTAATTCTGGCAGTACTCGCAACATGATTGAGTCAGTGCTTCAGCTCGAAACCCGTCCAATTACGGCGCCTATCCAGGTAGATGGCAGCGTGGTCTTATGTCGGGGTACCGAGGTAAGCATCGAATTTGATTCGATGATGCTTGCGGGTGCGTCCCCCTTGCTGTTTTCTAGCGTGATCGAGCGCTTTCTCGGGCTCTATTGTTCAATAAACTCCTTTACCAGACTGATCGCCAAGTTGAGCGATCGAGATGGGGAACTAAAGAAATGGCCTCCACGCGCCGGCGACAAAGCGTTAGTGTAATCCAGAAGCTGTGTGCGGAGCCTTATCGCTTTGAGTTCTTTCAGGCGGTACGGAATCTGGAACACGCGGTTCTTATTGATAAAAATGGCGAAGATTCGGACGATGCGGTGGTGAGTAATGTATTTGCTCGCGAACCGTTGGCCGGTGGTGCGCCGCCGGTGCGGGAGACGGTGCGCTTCAAGGCGCAGTCTTCATTGTCGTTTGTTGCCGCGGATGTAATCCGAATTGAAGAACGTAAACTCACTGCCCCAGTTTCCGATCAGCGGTGGATGAATAATGAGCGCAATGAGGGTCCTCGGGATTCGCTGAATACGGAAGAATCCGATCCGGAAAAACAGTGGAGTATGGAAGTCGGATTCTGTGGGCTCGTCGGGAGTCAGGGTGTCATGCCCTACTATTTGACGGAGGTGCTACACCGTGAGCTTCGCGAAAAGAGCACAGCGCTGCGAGACTTTCTGGATATTTTTCATCACCGCAATATCTCTTTGTTTTACCGCGCTTGGCAAAAATACCGGCTGCCGGTCAATTATGAATCGGCGAAACGGCGCAAGGCCAGAGACCCAGATTTATTCAGTCAGGCGCTCGCATCCATCGCTGGACTGGGTACGAGTGAGCTTCAATACCGGATGCCCATCCCGGACGATGTGCTTTACGGCATGGCGGGCCATCTTGGTCGGCAACAGTGCTCCGCAGCGGCACTGGAAAGTATGGTTCGGCAGTATTTTGGGCTGAAGGTTACGATCGAGCAGTTTCAGGGGCAGTGGGATGATCTTCCCGAAGATGTGCTAACCAGACTACCCGGACCACAGTATCCGCTCGGTGTGAACAATCGCCTTGGTACGGACACGATTCTCGGAACCCAGTGCTTCCAGGCCCAGAATAAATTTCGCCTGTTAATCGAGCCACTGGATTATTCGGATCATATGGCCATTGCTCCGGGTTCGGAAAAACTGGAAGCGCTGAAGTCATTTATCCAGTTGAGTGCGGGTATTGAAATGGATTTCGAAATTTCAGCCACTTTGAATACCAATCAGGTATCGCCAGTGCAGCTCACGGGAGATGACAGCCTCCAGCCCCTGTTGGGATGGAATACGCATATGGCCGGGGATCAGGATCAGGATGAGCAGGTGGTGGTTAGCTTGAGTGCCGACCAGATGTCTCCAGAAGAGGCGTTGCCTGCAGCATAAAAGTGGAATTCAAACGGCGACCGTGATCACTTGTGAAATAACAGGGAACGAATTGAGGGAAATAATATTATGATCAACGTAGATCTTAAAAGACTCGTGGACACCATGACACCCGTCATGCGTGAATCGCTAGAGGGCGCAGCGGGCCTTTGCCTGGCACAAAGTCAGTACAATGTTGAGCTGGAGCACTGGCTGCTGAAGCTTCTGGATCAGTCCGATAGCGATTTTTACCATCTACTCAACAAGCACGACGTCAATCCGTCGAATCTTGCCAAGCAACTGGCCGGTGCCATCGCCCGCTTCAAATCCGGCAGCAGCCGCCCGGCGGCATTGTCGCCAAGCATTGTCGAGGCTACAAAAAACTGCTGGATACTTGCATCCATTGATTTCGGACACACCGCGGTGAGTTCTGGGCATCTCCTGTCTGCGCTGTTGCTGGAAGAAGCCTCTCGTCGTCAGCTTTTGGAATCTTGCCCGGAACTGAAAAGCATCGCTCCCGAGTCGATTCGTGAAACCGCGCGTGCCATGTTTGGTCACAGTGGGGAGTCGAGCGCGTTAGGGGGCACGGTGCACACTGCTGATGGCGCCCCGGTGGCAGTCGCCGCGAGCAAGGCGCCAGCATTGGACAAATATACCGTTAACCTGACACAGCGGGCTCGTGAAGGAGAGATCGACCCAGTACTGGGGCGCGATGAGGAAATTCGCCAGTGCATCGATATTCTCACTCGTCGCCGTCAGAACAACCCGATTCTCACCGGTGAAGCGGGCGTGGGGAAAACCGCAGTAGTCGAAGGCTTCGCACTGCGTATCGCCAGCGGCGATGTTCCGGCGCCACTCCGCGATGTCACTGTGCGAACCCTGGATCTGGGCCTACTGCAAGCTGGCGCCAGTGTAAAAGGCGAGTTTGAAAATCGTCTGAAGTCCGTGATTGAAGAGGTGAGAGCGTCGGCCTCACCGATTATCCTGTTTATCGACGAAGCCCATACCATGATTGGCGCAGGTGGTAAGGAAGGGCAGGGCGATGCCGCCAACCTGTTGAAGCCTGCACTGGCGCGGGGTGAATTGCGTACCATTGCGGCCACCACCTGGGCGGAGTACAAGAAATACTTTGAGCGGGACCCGGCGCTTACCCGTCGTTTCCAGGTGGTTAAGGTGGAAGAACCTGACGAACAGAAAGCCGTGGATATGATGCGGGGTATCGCCCCCAGCCTGGAGTTCCATCACAAGGTACGCATTCTGGATGAGGCCGTGGTTGCATCTGTCCAGCTTTCTAACCGATATATTCCCGGGAGGCAGCTACCCGACAAATCCGTGAGCCTGCTCGACACGGCATGCGCGCGCGTTGCCTTGAGTCAGTCCTCAACTCCAGGTGCGATTGAGGATATACAGCGCATTGTTGCCAGCAGCACCCGTACCATCGAAAAGCTGCGGCGAGAGAATGCCGCCACTGGTGTCCACGAAGATGTCATTCAGCAGCTGCAGTTGGAGCAGCAGGAAGCACAGCAGAAGCTGGATTGCTTGCAAAGTCAGCTGCAGAGAGAGCAGGAACTGATTGCAGAGATTCGTACTCTGCGCGACCGAATCGACGAGGCCTATTCCTCCCAGCTCTCGGAAAGTGCTGAGACCGTTGATGCGTCGGCGTTGGGGGATTTCAAGCAGCAGTTACAGACCCTCACTGTGCAGTTGCGACAAATCCAGGGAGAAACACCGCTCATGCAGTCGGCGGTAGACGAGCAGTCTATTGCCGAAGTTATCGCCAACTGGACCGGGATTCCGGTCGGCAAAATGGTCAGTAATGAAATCGAGGCGGTTCAGACGCTAGCGGAGCGACTCAATCAGCGGGTCATCGGCCAGCCTCACGCGCTGGATGCCGTAGCGCAGGCAGTGCGCACTTCCCGTGCTGGCCTCACTGACCCGCGCAAACCCGTGGGTGTGTTCCTATTCTGTGGTACCAGCGGTGTGGGTAAAACTGAGACGGCGTTGGCCTTGGCGGAAGAACTGTTCGGGGGGGAGCAGAGTATCACCACCATCAATATGTCCGAGTTCAAAGAGGAGCATAAAGTCTCCATGCTGCTTGGTTCGCCCCCTGGCTATGTGGGTTATGGAGAAGGCGGAGTGTTGACCGAGGCCGCACGACGCAAGCCATATTCGGTAATACTCTTGGATGAAATGGAAAAGGCACATCCCGGCGTACAGGATATTTTTTACAACCTGTTTGACAAGGGTACGATCAAGGATGGTGAAGGCCGCGACATCGACTTTAAGAATACGCTGATCATCATGACATCTAATGCGGGTGAGGATGCAATTCGCGCGATCTTTAATCAGGTTGAGGAAAAGCCGGATCCCGAGGTGCTGCTGGACAATATCCGCCCGCACCTTTTGCAAAAATTCAAGCCAGCGTTTCTCGGTCGCGCCAATGTGATTGCCTATTATCCTCTGGATGATGAAAACCTGGTCGATATATGCAAGATCAATATGCGCCGTATCGAAAAGCGCGTGCGCGAGCACTATGGAGCAGACTTCAGTTATGACGACGATGTTCTCATCAATATCGTTGCCCGCTGCCAGGAGGCCGATACCGGCGCCCGCAATATCGAAGTTATCCTGAATCGCACCCTGTTACCCTCTCTGGCAAGCGAGTGCCTGGACAAGATGGCGAAAGGGGAGGATGTGAAAAGCATTCATGTGGGAGCCACTGCCGAGAGCGGTTTTACCTATCACGTTGGCTGATTGGAGCGCGTGTGCCCCGGTTCTGCATCGGCCCGGTCACACGCCGCAATGAGCGAGGAAAAACCTTTATCTAACCCAGTAAAGCCCAGCATGAACGGTAGGCTTGTTTGTGTGCGTCAGGTATCCGGATACCTCTGAAAAAATACATCACTATCCTCCAAAAAGTGCCATGGCGAATCCTGGGTTTGAAGTTGATAACGCAATCAAGACAACCAAAGTTAACGATTCGACACTTCGCACGCCTAGCCTCCAATCAGTACGGTCGGACAACCCACCACAATTTTCCCTCCGTGTGCGGTAGAGTCCCCCATCCGCGCCGCAGGCTTGCTCTGAATGAGTGCCGTCGTGCTACCCATGGCTACGGTATCGGGTGGGCCGACGCAAGTACAGGCACTACCGACCGTGGCCGCTGGCAGGTTGCCAATGAGCACAGTGGGACCGCCCGGAGAGAGTATTGGTCCACCCACATGCGGTACTGTACCCGTGGTCATTGGACATACATGCATGTCGGTTATTCGTGATGCGGGCTTTCCCATGATCTACAATTCCGGTTTTCCGCTGCCACCGCGAGCAAGATTGAGCCCCTGTTGCAAATAACGTCTAAAAGCTTGTTCTGGATTTGCAGGGTCGGAGAGGGATGCTGCGAGAATTACACTTCCCGCCACCGCATGCGCGTATAGGTGCGAAGGTGGCTCGATCACCGGCTCGCCGGGTGCGGCGAGGCTCCCATGGCACCAGGAGGCGGCAGTCGCGGCCCAGCTTGCCGGGGTCTTGTGCCCAGTTACTTCACCCAGCTGTTTGCAGATCAGGCGACGCTCTTCGCTGGGGTTTTTCACCCAGCTCTCGGTTGCAACCAGTGCTTTTACATTGTTCTCATCGGTCGCCGGGCTTTGTATGTCTCTGGTGGACAGGCATGCCCACCATACGGACTCGCGCTTTGGCAGCCCGAGTGCCAGCAGTTTGATAGCATCGGCATAGCAGCCCGCTTCCATAAGCCGCAGAATACTGACTTCCGGGGCAGTATCCGGAACCAGAGCCGGACGCCCCTCGTCGCTGATTTCTATGTGTTGCAGCAGTTGTTCTGCTGTTGTTGCTTCTACTTTAACCAGATCTGTCATCACTCAGCCTATCAGTTGATCTTGGTTATGCCACCATTGAGGGTCAACATGGCTCCGGCCTTCACCTCAGCCGTCGCGTCGCCTTTACAGGACAGCATTACGCCCTTTATCTCGATTCCCGAAGGCTTGATCGAAATAGTGTTGCTGCCCACTTTCAGGTCTATCGATGTTTTGGAGGATATTTTTATTGCGCCCATCACGTCTATGGTCTGAGTGCCGGACTTTACTTTCAGTTCCTGATTGCCGGAATCGAGTGTGATCGAGTGATCGCCCTTTATCTTGGTGGTCTGATTTCCCTTGCTGAGGGTGATGCTCTCATCCCCCTCGGCAATGGTAATGGTGCGATTTTTCTTGACTTCCAGCGTCTGGTTGTTATCGATCTTGCCAGACTGGTCATTGTGAACCAGAAAATTGTGATCTTTTCCTGCTTCCATATAGATTTCTTCGCTGCCCTTTTTATCTTCAAAGCGGAGCTCGTTAAATTTGCTAGAGTCATACTGGGTTTTCCAGCCACTTTGAGTAGCTGTATAGCCTGGTCCGGTATTATCACCGTTGTAGACCGCTCCAGTTACCACCGGTCGCTCCATATCGCCGTTGATGTAGGTGATAACGACCTCCTGACCTACCCGCGGCACAAAGTTCGCACCCCAGTTATTACCGGAGAATGATTGCATTACCCGTATCCAACAACTGTTCTGCTTGGAGTTCCAGGGAAATCGCACTTTGACCTGTGTATAAGGGTCGTTAGAACCCGCCGACTCCGTGGCTTTTACGCTGAGTACTTCGGCCACCTGGGGTGCATGTATTTGTTTGGTGCTAGTGAATGGATCTGGGCGCGGGGTTACCTTATCCGGGATGCAGGTGAAGGTATTCTTGAAGTGGGTATCATCACTGTTGCTGTCCGTGGCCGAGATGCGGACGGAGGTGAGTAGGTATTTTCCCTTTTCCGACTTGATGGTGTGATCGAGCTGGAACCAACCACCTGCGGCCAGCGCGGGGCAATCACTGGTGCCGTGGCCGATGTCAAAGCGACTTTCCTCGGCCTCGATGGCGCGTTTTGCAAGTTCCTTGTGGTAGCTGTCCTGAAACACGTGCTCTGATTCGCCAGAAGCCTTAAAGTGATTGATACCGTAAATATTTTGGATGAAGTCGCCAACACCGTTGAGCTTACTAGCTGTTTTGACGGACTGCAGATTGTTCTTCCCAGGAGCGAACTCATTGTAGTCCTTCAATTCATAGCCGCCGCGGTGATAGTTGAAGTCCCTGTGCCAGCTGCTTACTGAATTCTTGCGCGGATTGCTGCCTCCACCATCGTAATCGACTTTTTCGGAGATGCAGTCGTAATAGTCCTTATGGTCATCGCAGATAACCAATTCGTGGGCACCACTCTTCTGTACGAAATAGTATGATATCCCCTCCTGCGCCATCAGCCGGTGAATGAACTGAAAGTCTGTTTCATTAAACTGGGTGCAATGCTCGCGGGCGATGTACTCAGACGTCAACTTGTCGCTGAACTTTATAACACTGCTGTACTCACCGAGTACTTCTTTAATAATGTCTTTCGCTGACTTTTGCTCGAAAATGCGGTTTTTGCCGCCGAGATTGGTGAACCAGAGTCCCGGCTGTATTACGGCTATATACTGTCGCATGCCTTCTGCGTTTACGTCATGCATCGAGAAGTGCGTGACATACCCATCAATATACCGTTCTTTCTCTGCGTAGTGGATGCTTACTGTGAATGGTTTTCCCACGACATCTGCCTGCTCGATACCGTGATTCGTGGAGAGTAGTTTGAGCTGGTAGCGGTAAGGCTTGGATATGTGCTCTTCGCCATGCAGTGCCGTGGCGATAAAAGTATCTTTGCCGATCGAACAGTTCGTCCGAATCATGCGCTTGTCTTGATTGATAGAAGACATAACAGCCCAAAATCCTTATAGGTGCCAGCAGGTGCTTTGATTAAACCGCGCAGATAAATTGCTGCACTATTGACGTGTGCGAACGTCAAAAGCCGATGTGAGTGGCGATTACCACCCACATCGAGTCAACTCGCCTAGGTCGATTACAGCGGAGCCGCGGTGGACAGGTCGTATCCGACACGCATGTTTTTCGGATTCTTGTTGGTTTTATCTGCGTGGTTGAGGTCGGCTTCGATTTTGGAGAAGCTCAGGGAGATGGCCTCCTGAGGTGCGCCGCCGGCAGAAGCAGAAATACTGTAGGAAGAGATGATGACATCTTCCAGATTGTAGACTGCAAATTTTTCAACGGAGTTGGCACCAGTTTGTACAACGTGGATTTCAACTTTGACGCCTTCGTCACCAGTGACAGAAGCCTTGAACAGACCGCCAGAAGCTGCATCGATACGCTTGGTGACGGTAACTTCACTGAGGCTCGGGCGAGAAGCTTCGCGGTTGGCAACCGCGCCTGCTTCCATGCTGATGCCGCGACCTACGCCGAAGTTAAAGCTGTCAACTTCAATCCAGTCTTCATAGCCCTTGGCGGTTACGTTGCCAGCGGGCGCCTTGCTGTTGAAGTTCATGTAAATAGCCATTGTTTATCCCTTAATATTTTTGGACATGATGGTGGATATTCCTTTACCGCCATAAAGCAGTAACCGGGGTATTGCCGATTCGGCAAGCCGGACGGATTTAAGCAGACACACATGTAAAAAAAAACTGTTAAACAGAATGTGCTAATTGACTCTGACACGAATTCCTGCGCATGCCGATAATAGACCGCATGGTAATGGGCGCATGCTAAATGCACTCTGGCACGAATTAAATGAATTGCATCTGCGTACCTGCTATACATCTCCGGATCTATCCGACTCTGACACGATTTAACGACTCTAATTGGTACTGAATTACAAAAAACTGCGTGTACTCATGCTTTGTTGGTACGCTCGTTTTAGTTGTCGGCGTCTGCGAACACTGTGTAATAAAATGTAATAAGGTTTCTGTGCTTTCGCGCCATCATCCAATTGTTGCGAGAAAATCGCTCCTTTATACTTCGCGCTTCTTTAGACAGTCTGGACAGCCCGCGCCGGTAGTTGTTGCTCTATCCGAATTTCTTAAATGGCGGTTGATCGAGCCGGATGTCACGCATAAGCAGAAAAGGGATTTTCTGTAACGTATACGCCAGGGAGATGGTAGTGAGTGACAAGACCCGAATAGTCAAAAAAGCCGGAGAGAATCTATCTGCGTGTGATGATTCTGATGTGACGGTATTTGTCGGTCATGAAAATACAGGCGCAAATGATCACCCACCTGTTGGTTCCAATCCGGGGCTGCTTCCCTCCGGAGCCGCACAAAAGCCCTTGAAAGGTGCTGCTGCGACCGTAATCGTTGATTCTGGTGATGCCCGGTCTTCGGCAGCCAAGCCGTATGGGGCTACACACTTCGTGCCGTCTACCTCGCGGGAAGGGGCGGTGACAAAAACTGTCATCAAGGGTCGCTTCGAGCTGGACAAGCTGCTGGGTGTGGGCGGCATGGGTGCCGTTTACAAGGCGCTCGACCGACGCAAGTTGGAAGCCAGTGATAGCGACCCCTATGTGGCGATCAAGCTACTGAACGAAGACTTCCAGAAGCACCCCGATGCTTTCATCTCCCTCCAGCGCGAGGCGCGGAAATCCCAAACTCTTGCGCACCCCAATATCGTAACCGTGTACGACTTCGACCGCGAAGGCGACCGGGTTTTCATGACCATGGAGTTCCTTGAAGGGGCGCCCCTCGACAAGCTTCTGCGCGAACATGCGGATGTGGGCCTTGGTAGTGAGCGTGCATCGGCGATTTTGCATGATGTGTCGCAAGCCCTGATTTATGCGCATTCTCACAGGATCGTGCATTCGGACTTCAAGCCGGGAAACATATTTGTTACCCAGAAGAAGGGCGCCAAGGTAATTGATTTTGGTATCGCACGCGCGGTGTCTGAGGGAGGAATTGCCAGCAAGGCGGGTGAGCAGACCATATTTGACGCCGGAACCCTGGGTGCACTCACGCCGGCCTATGCCAGCTATGAAATGCTCAAGGGCGGCGAGCCACAACCCACAGATGACGTCTATGCGCTGGGGTGCGTTGCCTATGAGCTGTTCAGTGGTCGCCATCCTTATAACAAGGTTCCTGCAGACAAGGCGTTTGCGCGCAAGCTGAAGCCGAGGCGCATACGCGCACTTAGCCGTCGCCAGTGGCGTGCCCTTGAAGCCGCGCTTGCGTTCGAGCGATGCGACCGTACGGCCACGGTGGATAAGTTCGTTCATCAGTTTTTCGGCAAGGCGGGTTGGAAATGGGCCTTCGGCGGCCTGTTCGTTGCCACGCTCGTAGCTGGTGGGTTTGGCTACGCCCATCTTGAGCAGGAAAATGTTGCCGAGCAGCAGCGGGTGAAAGTAGAGCTCGAGCATAAGCTGCAGCGCGAGCTGCTAGAGCGCCGTATTGCGGACAAGCGCGAGGCAATCAGCCGGCTATTGGGCCTCAGTGTACTTACCGCTTCCTGGGAGCGGGACTTGCGCGTAGAGCTGGATGAATACATCGATCTCAATCCTCGCGATGTGTCATTCCCCGAGTCCGTGCGATGGCAGGTATCCGATCTGTTTATCGCGGCGGCCACCGGTCAGTTGAATCTCGGTAATCTTGAACCGGCAGAAGCCATGCTTGGCCGTGCCGCCCGCTGGAATGAACAAGTGGAAGGGGCCGAAGAAATTCGCGGCCAATTGGCCCAGGAGCGCAAGGAATTGCGCCAGCGTCTGGAAGAGGAGCGAATTGCCGCTGAGCGCGAAGCCGAACGTTTACGCCAGCAAGCGCTACGCGAGCAGCGGCAACTCGCCGCCGCCGCAAAGCAGCGCAAGATTGACGCGGTACTTGATGATATGGAATCCGCCCTAAGTTGCAGCTTCGGGATGCAGATTTCTTCAATCGGCAGCGCACTCGGCCGGCTGGCCGAACTCGACAGGGCCAAGGCCGCGGTTCTGCGCCCGGTACTGGCAGAAGAGCTTACCGGGTGCTTTGGGCGCTTGGCGGTGAGAAGCCCTGAGCGCACCGCGGGGCTGCTTCGGGAAGCGCGCATCATGCTACCTGCGCAGCGCCCGCTAGCGGAGTTCGATATCGATTACTGTGCGCATCTACGCCCGGGTAGCGGCGCCCGTGGTGATCGCTACACCTGTGCTGATCCGATGCGAGATGGAGGGTTCGGTCCGCAAATGGTGGTTGTGGCCGGTGCTTCCGGCAGGCCTCTGGCGGTGGGCCGTTACGAGATCTCAAACAGCGAGTTTGCGCGCTTCTGTAATTCAGCGGGCAAGTGTACAGGGGTGCAGCTCGATAGCGGCGCACTACCCGTGCATAACATCTCCCGAGCGCAGGCAGAGCAGTATATCCAGTGGCTTAGCGCTCAGACCGGACGCAGTTACCGGTTGCCGAACGAAATCGAATGGTTTGCTGCGGCCAGCGCCAATGGCCAGCCTGAAGTCTCTGATCGTAATTGTACATTGCGATATGGCGGAATCGAGCGAGGGCTGGAGCTCGTCGCGGCTAACGCGGGCAAGGCCAACCCCTTCGGAATCGTTAACGCCGTGGGTAATGTTCAGGAGTGGGTCGTCAGTATAGACAAGCAGCTGATCGCCGCCGGCGGCAGTCGGGTGGATGCTATGAGCCGCTGTCTGGCCACCTCAAAAACACTGCACAGCGGCGCTGGTGATGAGATTACCGGCTTCCGCATCGTGCGCGATCTGGTGCGCTGAGCACCGTATAAAAACATAGCGATCTGCTGACGATAGAACACTGCCTAGTGCGGAAAATCAGTCTGTGGATGCACGTGGCATATTCCAAGGGGGGAAATGTGGCTTTGTTCAGTAAGGGATTGTTGGTGGTCTCAGTGGCGGCAATGTTGCTAACTGGTTCGGAAGTGAGCGCGCAGGACGGCGACAGTGGTTTCCGCAGCCGGGTGCGCCAGGCGTTTGAACAGGATGTACCCCATATCAACGATACCGATGTATCGGAGGAGTTCGAGCGCCGCGCCAAGGAGGCCAGGGACCCTAACCTGGATACAGATATTCCAGAGGTTTCCGGCCGTGAAATCGGTCCCCGTATCTCGGTGAAGAAATTCCGGTTCCATCGTCTGGAAGAGTACCCGGAATTCGGTATCGACCGCGAGACAGTCGAGGCAAAGGCCGAAGCACTCCGCGTCCAGTATATGAAGGAAGATAAGATTGTCGCAGCGGGTTACACCGTCGACAACCTGCAAGAGATCGCACTACTACTCGAAGGCATGGGCGCGCGGTTTGCGCCGGAAAACCTGGGAGCGAGGGAGCTGCGCAAGCTGATAAATACGCTGGAGCGTCAGAACGCCCAGCGTGGACTGAGCTATGTGGATTTGGAAGACATAGCCGCAGAGCTCACGCGTTTCTACCGCCAGCAGGGGTTGTTCCTGGCGCAGGTACAGATCCCAGCACAGGAGGTACAGGATGGCGTGGTGACCTTTTCAGTGCAGGAGGGCGTACTCGGGCAAGTGGCGGTACACGACAACCAGAAGTACAGTGAAACGCAACTGGCTGACGCGTTTTCTTCGCAACAAGGAAAATTGGTCAATCACGACAGCATTGAAGAGTCGCTTTACCTGTTAAACGACTTGCCCGCATTGAACGTTGCCGGCTACTTCAGCCCCGGCGATAACCCGGGTGAGACCCGCCTCAACCTCAAGGTGCGTGATGAGAGCGGCTGGCGCCTGGTCACGCGCATGGACAACCACGGCTCTACATTTACCGGCGACAACCGTATTTTCACTGCCGTCGACTGGTTCAATCCCCTTGGAATCGGTGACGAGCTCACGGTGGGTTATCTGAAGTCCTCCGGCATTGATGAATTTGATTCCGGGTTCGGGTCGAATCTTGGGCAGCTAAAATACAGTCTGCCCCTGTTGAGTACGCGCACACGCATTCAAATTTCGGCCGATTACAATAAGTTCAAGATCCATAATTCTGAAAACGAAGACGACTTCATTAACCTGCTCGAGCTTGAAGGTATCAATGAAAACTATGGCTTGAGTGTGGATCACAAATTCCGGCGTTCACGGGATTTCAATATCACTGGTACTGTCACGGTAACGGACAAGAACACCGAAATGATGGCTGCGACGCCTATCCTCGAGCGCTGGGATCAGGCGCTCGGTGGCGAGGCCGGTATCTATGTGGATCGCCTGTCCGGTGGGGGCATACCCATGCTGAACGTGGTCAACGCGAAAATACAGTACGGGGAGCTGAATAGCTACTCCGGTGACACTGGCTTGGAAACGGATTCCGAGTTTCAAAAATTCGCTGCGGAAACCAGTTCGTTGCTCTTTCTGCCAATGCCACTGACAGATTCGCAGTCGCGGCTTGTCGTTAAAAGCCGCTGGCAGTACAGCGAAAATACCCTGCCATCATTTGAGCAACTTTCCCTTGGCGGCGCCAACGGCGTACGTGCGTTTGATGTGCGGGATTTTTCTGCCGACCAGGCCGGGCTGATCTCTGCCGAGTGGTATCCATCCTTCCCCGATGCGATCAATCCCAAAATCTTTGGTAATCGCCTGAATGACATCCTGCAGGTGGCGGTGATTGCGGATGCTGGTTACGGCATCGTAAACAATCCTGAAGAGGATCTGAACAATGACTGGGCAGCCCTCGCCGGGGCCGGCTTCCTGTTTAAGTTCAGTTGGGCCGAAAACTGGGCGAGCCAATTATCGGTGGCCTGGCCGACGACTTCCAAATCATCCATTGAGGGTGCCGGAGACGATGCCGACAGTCCCACCCTATATGCAGACTTTTCCTACTTCCTGCAGTAATCAAACTTCGATTTAAATGATATCGGCAGCGCCGCGGCGCCGCCATGGAGCTAAGTGGCAAGAATCATGAATATGAAAAGAAATTTGCTTTCTATTGCAGTGAGTGTATCTGGTCTGGCCGGCATCACGCTAACCATGCCGCAGTTTGCCATGGCTGGGCCTAGTGGCATGAACGTTGTCGTAGGCACAGTGACTGATAATACTGATGCCGGCTCGTTGAATTACGAATATGCCGTCGATGGGCAGTTTGCCCATATCGATTGGGCCGATTTTGTAATCGAAGCAGACGAAAGCGCTAATTTTAATTTTACCGGTGCCAGTGGAGACTTCGATCCATCGGCCATGGTGATCAACCGGGTTCTTGAGGGAAGCACAGAAATTTTCGGGACTCTGAGCTCCAATGGTCATGTCGTATTGATTAATCCCCGAGGCGTACTTTTTGGTGAGAATTCGGTGGTGAGTGTGGCAGCGCTTACCGCTGCAGCGATGAACGGCAACATCGCGGGTGCAGATGGGGATTACGAATTCACGTTGGGTGATGCGGCAGGCACAGTGAGCGTTGCCGCCGGCGACCCGATTTTCGCACCTGGCGGTATCACGTTAATTGGCGCCAGCGTTTCGAACGCCCGTGATCTGACGGCGGCAGAAAACGGAGAACTGGTCACCGGTAGTATCAATTTCCATGCTGGCGAGAGAATGACCCTTACCCTGGCAGGCGGACTTGTCACTGGCGTTGCTATCAGCGAAGAGGCTGCCGATATCGAATTTGGCGAGGGTCTTGATGTTATTAACTCCGGTAATCTAGAAGCCGTGCAGGTGGTGATGGAGGCGCGCGCAGCCAGGTCACTTGTCGGCGCAGCAGTAAACAACACAGGCACTGTAATCGCGACCGGTATCGATACCAGTGGAGGGACGATCACCCTGGGAGCCTACGGGCCAGGTTCTGCAACGATTCACAATAATGGATCGCTGACCGTCAGTAACGGTGAAGTTGAGAATGCTGTTGCCGGAATAATCAACGTTACTGCCGAGGAGATTACTCTCGGGACCGATAGTGCGTTGATTGCGGACGCAAATACCTACACCAATACCGATCCGGTTACGGTGGTTGATACGGTGGCGGATGGTGGTGATATCACCGTGAGCGCATCTCAGAGTCTGACTCTGGATGGAACCATTAGTAGTACCGGTAACGGTTCGGGTAGTACCGGCGGCACGGTCAAAACTATCTCTGAATCGGCCATTTCTGGCGCATCCACGGTGTCCGTGGTTACCGATGATGCAGATGCTGCTAGTGGTGGGGAGTGGCAGGTTACCGCGCAATCTGTGGCTCTGGACGGTGTTGACTGCGCCGGCAACTGTATCAGCTCTGCCGCGGTCGTTGGCGCACTGGATGACAACGCTGCGGTAACGATTGATGCGAATGCCGAGACTCTTACCGTTGAGGCGGGTTTGGATTGGAGCGGAGATTCTTCTCTTAAACTCGAATCTCAGGACACTGTGGCGCTGACCTCCGGTCAGGCAGTAACCGCAATTAATGGCAGCCTGAACGTAATAGCAGTTAATGGTTTCAGAAACAGCGCTGATGTTGATGTCGGAAATTTCTCATTGGATGTGGGCGCGCTAAATATTGCAGAGGACAGCCCACCAACTGTTAGTAGCCTCGGGGATCTCCAGTCCGCAAATACTCTGGCCATAACCAACCTGGGCGGAAATCATCACTTTGATGTCAGCGCCATTTCCTCAATTTCGGAAATTGACTTGAGCGGCGGAGTAACAAACCTTAAAGGTGACTTGTCAACAAGTATTGCATCTATCACAGATGCCGATGGCGTTGTGGTTGGTGAAGGGGTCACGCTCTTTGGAAATAACGCAGCTGATGGTGTTGCCGACGATGCGTTCATCCTATCTGCCGATGGGAAGGTTGAATACGATGACGTAATTTTTGAGAACCTCGATGCTGTGAATGGTCTCGGGGGCCTGGATTCTATTGACGCTAGTGCCTTCGGTCCGGGAGTCAGCCTCACCGACAACGCCGGTGAGCTGGACGCCGATGGACTGGTTATTACCGGCATAACAGAGATCACCACCGGCACATTGACTGGTTCGACGAACCAGGAAGCTTTCGATCTGACTGCCGACGCTACTCTTAGCGTCGACACTTATACCGGGTATAACTTCTACGACGTTACGAACCTGAACGGCAATGGCGGCTCCGATAGTTTCCAGAGCGCTGCCGGCGGCGACTGGATGCTGGCAGAAAATCTCGCCAGTGTCACCCACGGCGGAAATCTCACGCTTGAAAATATCGATTTATTTACCGGTGGTTCAGGAAACATTGTCGGTGATGGTAATAGCTACTTCTTCGATGTGGGTGGTGGCACTGCCGTTGTCGTGGCTAATAACATGGAGTTTACTGGCAACACATTGACATTCAATGGCATCAGCAAAGTAGAGTCCGCCGGTGAGTTGAATGCGCTGGGTCTCTCAGGTGCTTACCTTAAAGATGATGACAATGTAGCGGCAGAGGTTTTTGTCGATACCGCCAGTGACGATAGTGGGATCAAGTTTATTGGTTTGTCGGATGTCAGGGTGTCGCAGATAGATACGGCGCAAGCCGGCGGAATCGCTTTATCTGTGGTCGGAAATAATAGCGCTGAGTTAACTGACCCCACTTTCACAGAAGTTAAGTTAGAAATTCATGACCTGGATGGCGTAATCGGTGCTTCTGGAAATACACTTTCTTCGACCGGTGACTGGGAAGTAGACGGTAGTGGTGCAAGCAATAAGAGAATCAATTTTACCGGAGCTTGGACGGTTACCTCGAACGGTGCAGACCTTGCTGCCGAAAGAAATATCGAAAATAACTTTTCTGTTAATAGCGAAGGTTATGTCGGTGTTCATGAAATTCTATTTACTGATTTGGTGACAGTCTCACCAGGTGGAGGTTCGAGTACTAGTATTCTGGATGCTTCTGGATATGAATACGGAGTTGTCATAGGTGCTGATAATGATAGTGTCGCGCTCCTTACGGATGCGGACGGCAGTACTGGGACAGTATTTTCTGGGTTGAGTAGCGTAACTTCTGATCTTCTTGCGGCACGCGATGATGCCGGAACTACCACATTTTCCATTGAGAACGATGGGGCGAATGAATATTTTGATGCCAGTAGTAGCAATATCAGGTTCTATGAGTTACAAACGATTAAGGGCACTGAAAATGGAACAGAGGTTGTTAATTGGGATGACAGTTGGACCCTGAGTAGCGCCGCTGAATCCGGTATATATTTTTTAAGTGGTTCCGGGGTTGGTGTTATCGGTTTCGATACCATCAACACTTCCGGCGGTACTCTGGATTTCAATATCGGTGAGAGTTTCACTATTGAATCTGACGGCGGCGTCACCGTTGCAAATACCACTTTTAACGGTCTTGCCATGCTGCAGAAAGGTTTGGGATTTGACGGTAGTGCTGCACGCGATCCTTCTCTGGATGCCTCTGCCTTTTCGGATGGTTTGACTCTCACCGACAATGTGCTCGAAGTGGTCGCTGGCAACCTGACCATTTCCGATATCTCCAGTATTACCGCTAACAAAGTGACCGCATCTACTAATGCGATTACCCAGCATGACTTCGTGATCGGCTCTAATAACGATTCGCAGACAGTAACCGTTAACGGAATGCTTTTCGGGGAGCTGCAAGAAGTTATCTCTGACGGAAACGACACTTTTTCGGAACGGGCATCCGGATTGGCGGTGCTCTATCTCGACGACGCGAGTGGCAGCAAGATTTATTCGCATCTCGCCGGGGCTGAAAATGAGGTTGGTTTCTCCATTGATAACGGTATCGCCTTTTCCGGTTTTGGTTCCGCGAGTGTCGCAACAGTTGATACCAATGGGCAGAATGTTGTCCTGGATGTGAACTCCGAAAATAACGCGGACCTCGATAGCGGTGCGTTCACATTTACCGGCCTTTCAAGTATCGAAGGGTCCGGTAATGACCAAGTCACTGGTTCTGGTAGCTGGGCCCTGGGTAGCGGTAGTGTAAGCAATGCCTCCATTGTTTTCTCGGGTGCATGGGACATTATTGCCTCTAATGGTGAACTTCAGGGTAGTGATGCGCAGGAAACCTTCACCCTGGGGAACGGCGGAGCGCTGGATGTTTCCGGATATTCCGGATATGAATTTAGTGGTTTCACCTCGGTTACTGCAGGTGCGAGTAGCGATAGTGTTTCCAGTGATAGTAATATCCACTGGACTCTTCTCGATACGAATTCTGCCGAGAGCAGCAATGGAATTACCTTCGACGGCTTCAGTAGCATCGATGCGGATGCGGCCACGCTCACCGGCACCGCAGGCGACGATACCTTTACACTGACCGGCAGCCAAGCCGATGGGGCTACCGTCGGTTACGGTAGCATGGTATTTACCGGCCTGAGCGAGGTGCTCGGTAACGGTTCGACCTATGATGCCATCACCAACCCCACCGCGATCGGTGACCAGCTGGGTGCCAGCGGCTACAGCGATGCGCTCGCCCTAACTGGCAGCGACGGTGAATTGCACGTTGCAGGTTCGTTGACGTTCGAGGGCCTAAATTCAGCGACTCTCGCCAATTTGACCGCAACCGACAATGCAGAGATTTTTGCCGTAAACGATTCAGGTGGGTTGACGATTGCCGGTTTGAATATTTTCGGTCTTACCGAGATCCACGGTGAGGGCGGCAACGACAGGCTTGTTGCCATCGACACGCCGACCATGGAAAGCGGCTATGTCAGTAGTAGCGGGATCCAGTTCTATGACTTGGGGACCATCGAAGCGGCCACTCTGGAAGCCACCAATGGCGACGATACCATCGCATTCGGTGATTCCGGCATTCTGACTGTCAATGGTATTACGGTTGAAAATGTCACATCTATTGACGCACGCGGCGGCGATAACGACAGCGTTACCGGCATGGATGGCCAGGACTGGCAGCTACTGAGTAGCACCAGTGCCGAAAACAACGGCATTACTTTTATCAATGCGGAGACACTGGCGGCCGTCAGCGGGGGGCTGCTGGGAACCACCGGCGCCGATAGTTTTACACTGAACGTGAATGGCAGTGTCATCTTTGCCGACAGCATAACCATCTCCGGCATGACTTCTCTGCATGGCAATGGCGGTGTGGACAGCCTGAATGCCAGTGCTTTTGATACAGGCATTAGCCTGACCGATACCCTCGGACAGCTGGACGCCGGCGGACTGTCCGTTACCGGTATCACCGAGATTACCACCGAAATTGTAAACGGCACGGCAACTCAGGAAGCCTTCAACCTGGCTGATGACACGCTGACCGTTAGCACATACGTGGGTTACAACTTCTACGGCGTTGCCGAACTCAACGGCAACGGCGGCTCCGATCGTTTCAACAGCGCTTCCACTGGCGACTGGGTGCTGGCAGAAAACCTGTCCAGCGTTATCTTTGAGCGCGCAACTGGACGCGACCTGTTAATTGAAGGCATCAACACCTTCACCGGTAACTCCGGCGCGATCAAGGGGCACAACAGTGGACACGCATTTGAAGTTACTGCTGACAATGCAGTGATCGTTGATGGCACACACCAGTTCAGTGGTGTCAGCGATGTCGATGCGGGCACTGGCACGGACGAGGTAACAGCCATCGCCGAAGTTACCCTGGCGGGATCGGACGGCGCTTTCAATACCAGCGCAATTGAGTTTACCGGCATTGATCAAGCCACTGCGTCCGACCTTCGGGGCAGCACTACAGCGGAAACCTACACCTTGCAGGGCGGTGGTGCTCTTGAGGTCGCAGGCATTGAGTTCACCGGTCTGAGCAACGTCAACGCGGGCTCCGGGGTCGATCAAGAGGACCAGGTGGTATCTCGCGGCGGCCAGGACTTCACGCTGAATGTGGATAAATCGGTTAACCACGACGGCATCGTGTTCAGCGAGGTGGAGCGCTTCAGTGCTCCGGATGACGAAGCCAACCTCGATGCCACCGCTTTTGTCGCGGGCCTGACTCTCACTGGCAATGCGCGGGAAGTCATCGCCGATGATGTCACCTTCAGTGGCCTGATATCGGCCGATACCGCGTCACTGATCGGCAGTGCCGGGACCGATGTATTCGCACTGACCAGCGACAGCATCACTGCTCGCCTGATTCAGTTTACCGGGGTCACCAGCGTCACCGCCGGTGGTACCGGCAACAGCGTTGAGAGTGCCGGTGGCATCAATTGGACACTGGTGGATGCAGACTCTGCACAGAGCAGTAATAGCGTGACCTTTGACGGCTTCAGCAGCATTGATACCGATGCTGCTACGGTCACCGGCACCGGCGGCGACGATACTTTCACCCTGATCGGCAGCGAAGCCGATGGCGTAACCGTTTCATACGGGGATATGGCATTTACCGGCCTGAGTGAAGTGCTCGGCAACGGCTCGACCTACGATACCATCACTAACCCCGCCACTACTGGCGACCGGCTGGATGCGAGCGGTTACAGCGATGCGCTGGCCCTGACCGGCGCCGATGGTGAATTGCGGACTGCGGGGGGGCTGACCTTTGCCGCTTTGAACTCCGCCGTACTGGCAGAGCTTGATGGCTCCGCTGCGGATGAGACCTTCCAGATAGCTGGCGATGGTGCGATCACCGTGGCGGCCCTGAATCTCTCGGGGCTGAGCCAGGTCAATGGCAACGATGGCACCAATACGATTCGTTCCGCCGGCTCTGCGGACATGAGCGAAGATGGTGATTTTGTGACCGCCGAGGGTATCGTATTTTACGATATCGACATCCTTGATGTTGGCGTCGTGGGAGCTACCAACCGCGACGATGATATCCTGTTTAACGCTGACGGCAGTGTCACCGTCAATGGATTGGAAATTGGCTCCTCTACCCGCGTGGATGGGTTGGGTGGTACCGATACTGTGACCGGGTTCAGTGGCGCGGACTGGACATTGCTGGGAGACAGCAGTGCCGAAAACAATGGCATAACTTTCCTGAACGTGGAAATCCTCAATGCCCTTAATGGAGGGCTGTACGGGACCAGTGGTGCTGACGACTTTATCTTGAACAGCGGCGGCAGCATCTCCGCAGGATTGCTCACCGTCAACGATATGACGTTTGTGGACGGCGTGTCGGCGGACAACACCCTGGATGCCAGCGCATACAGTGGACTGACCCTGTCCGACACAGCGGGAGAATTACTTGCGGGTACACTTGGCCTGCTGGGTATTGAGCAGGCGACCACCGGTACACTGACCGGCAGTACGGGGGCAGACGCATTTACGCTTGCCAGTGATGGCGCAATCAATGTTGCCGGTATCCAGTTTGATGGGGTCGCCACACTCGCCGGTGGCGCGGGCGAGGATAGTTTCAGCAGTGCCATCAGTGGGGACTGGCAGCTTGCAGAAAATACCGCGAGCCTGCAGCACAATGGTGTGTCGATCTCCGGTATCGAGGCGTTCTCCGGTGGCTCCGGGCGTGTTGTCGGTGATGATGGTGGGCATACCTTTGCAGTAACGGGCAATGGCGCACTGACTGCCGACAGCGTTCAGTTCGATGGTGTAACCGCGGTTGAAGGTGGCGTAGGTAGCGACGATGTCAGCGCTATTTCCAGCGTCGAGCTGGCGGGGGCTGATGGAGCGTTCAGCAGCAGTGCGATGAACTTTACCGGCATCGACAGCGTGAGCACCTCCACCCTGGTTGGAAGCACCAGCGCCGAACAGTTTGTGTTGTCGGGCAGCGGCGCCCTCACCGTGAGTGGTATCGCTTTCCGGAATCTGGGCACCGTCTCCGCGGGCGCTGGCGGAGACGACGAAGTGATCTCCCGTGCGGGGCAGGGATACGCGCTGGCTGGCGACAATAGCGTTAGCCACGACGGTATCCAGTTCAGCGAGGTGGAAAGCTACGTTGGGCAGGGTGTGAGCCTGTCGGTGAGCGGGCAGGCAAGCGCACGCATCACCGCCAGTGGCACAGTCGCGTCCGGTGCCTCCACGTTCAGTGGGCTGCAGCGCCTGGCGTTGGAAGATGGTGTGACTGCGCTGGAGGCCTGGAATAGCGTCACGTTGTCGGGCGCCAACGCGGTGACCAGTGGCGATATCCGCGTGAGTGGCGTCGGCGTGGTGACCGCCACCGGTGCATTGACCGGCACCGGCGGCGCTGACGAATTTACCGTAACCGGAAACGGTGCGCTTACCAGTCTCGGTATGACATTCGGCGATGTGTCTTCAGTAACGGGCGCCGGCGGCAGCGATGCGATAGTGGGTGCCGCTGA
Source organism: Microbulbifer sp. Q7 (assembly GCF_001639145.1). Lineage (NCBI taxonomy): Bacteria > Pseudomonadati > Pseudomonadota > Gammaproteobacteria > Cellvibrionales > Microbulbiferaceae > Microbulbifer > Microbulbifer sp. Q7. The sequence goes on from NZ_LROY01000001.1 coordinate 845,133, forward strand.
CAGCGGCTGGCAGTTGGGCACTGAATCTGGTTCCGTGTCCCATGCCGCCATTGCCTTCAGTGAAATGGAGCAGGCCAGTGGCGGCAATGGCATTCTCGACGGTGCGGATACCGATACCCAGTACGCACTGGCTTCCGATGGAGGCCTGCAGGCAGGGGGCATCCATTTTGCGGGTATTACGGACGTCAACGCAGGGGCGGGGTCGGATCGGGTAACGAGCGCCAGCGGTGTGCGCTGGACTCTGGGAAATAGTGCGGGGAGCGCTAGCACGGCAGGTGTGACCTTCCGCGGGATCGATCAGATCGCCACCCAGTCCGCAGTCATCGATGCTACCCAAAACACGACGGCCGAAAGCTTTGCGCTGAGTGCGGATAGCCGTGAAATTTCTGTATTCGATCTGCTGTTTGACAGTGTCGCGGAGGTGTTTGCCGGTAGCGAGGGGGATAACGAGGTGGTCAGCGGTACCGATAGCTGGCAGTTGGAGAGCGGCGCGCGGGTATCCGCCAACGGGGTAACCTTCAACGGTATCGATCGAGTGGTGACGGACAGTGCCAGCCTGACTGGCACCAGTGCGGAGGAGCAGTTTGTCCTCGCCGGAGAATCCGGTGGGTTGAGTGTCGACGGCATCGATTTCAGCGGGGTCAGCCAAGTGACCGGTAATGGTGGTGCGGATTCCCTGATTGGCACCTCAGCAGCGGATACATTCAACCTGGCAGGCGATGGTGGTATTGCCGTCTCCGGTATCGATTTCGATGGTATTGGTCGTGTTGACGCCGCCGGTGGTGCTGATACCGTCGCCGGCAGCGGGGCTAATTGGCGTTCGCTGGAGCAGGATGCAACCCTGGTTGAAGGCGCGGCGGTCGCTGTTGTCGACTCCATCACCGTGTTGTTCGAGAACCTGGAACAAGTACAGACTACCGGTGCTTATGACGGCCCCACCTTCGGTGCTGATTACCTGATGACCGGTCCGCAGCGCCTGCAAATGGGCGGGGTCAGTTTCGCCGGCTTGGATTCCATTAGCGCGGGGAGTGGCAGCGATACCCTGTACGGGTTTGACGGTGATATGAGCTGGACCCTGGGGGCTAGCGGTGGCAGCGTTGCCACTGGGCAGTCCTCAGTGGGCTTCAGCGGTTTTGAGCAGATCGTTGCCGGAAGCGGAGTCGATACCTTCAATCTGGATGGCGGCGCCCTGGTCTCACTGGATACCGGCGCTGGAAATGACACCGTAGTGATGAGCGGAACGCTGCTCGACAGCCTGTCGCTGGGCGCCGGTGACGACCTGCTGCAGATTCTGGCAGGCGTCCAGCCCACGCAGCTTCTTGGGGGCTCTGGTAGCGACCAGCTGCAGATGCAGCTGGCGGCGAAGCAGCAGTGGCGGATCACCGGAAACTCGGACGCGCAAAACCAGGTGGGTGAATTTACCTTTGGCGGTTTCGAGTCGTTGCAGGATGGTGCCGGTGGCCTGGATCTGGTTTCGAGCCAGCAAATGGACTTCACCTACGATGATGTTAGTGCGGGTGTCGAGTTTAACGGTGGCGATATGGCGCTGGCATACGACGGCACTGGCGATGTGGTTCTGGTAAGCAGCACTACACAAACCATCGGTGGCTCCCTCAAGGCCGCCAATGCCGACCTCACCCTGGCCGGCGATCTGGATATCGCGTCCGACCTCCAGTCCCTGTCACTGCGTGCCAGCGGCGGTAATATCGATGTATCGATTGTGGAAGCCGACGACCTGGTTATCGGCCAGATTAACGTAGGCCGCGGGAATCTGGCCCTTGCCAGTGCAAACTTTGGCCTGTTGACAGCTGAGAGCGTTCGCGAGACCCACATTACTGCGGGTACCGCGGTGATCGGTACCGAGCAGCAGCGCTGGGGCAATATCGGTACCGTGATCAATCCATTGCGGTTCAATGTCACCGAATCCGTGGATATCGTCTCGCTGTTTTATTACGAGCCGGCGTTCGAGGGGCGGATGCCACTGTTTACCGCCATCGGTAACAAGGGTGTCTCCATTGCCAGTAACGAGACCGCTCAGGGATTGAAGTCTGCGGTACAGAACCCGGTGGATGATATTGCGCAGCTGGACCCGGGTATCTTCACCGAGGTGGCTCCGTACAGTCTGGGCGTGGACGTGCTGAATTTGCCGGAAGTGCGGCTGCAGGGCGGAGAGCTGCTACCTATGGAGGAAGAGGAAGAGGAGAAGCGTCGGCGCGAAGCTTCCGCGGCGGTGGGCGGTAGATAACCTTGCCACCGGCCGGGGCTTGGCCCCGGCGCACAAAAAAAGGCCGACTCTTTCGAGTCGGCCTTTTTTGGATATGGTGCCCAGGAGAAGACTTGAACTTCCACGACCTTGCGGTCACTAGCACCTGAAGCTAGCGCGTCTACCAATTCCGCCACCTGGGCAAATCAACGGTGTGCTCCGTTGAGGACGCGCACTATATTGAGTTGGTTGCGGGGTGTCAACGGTTTTTGTGGCAATTTGCGTCATCAGGCCGCCAGGGCTCCGCGACGCCAGGCCGGTCGCTGGTGGTAACCGCAAAAGCGGGTCGGGAATTGCCGGCAAATCGCTTATACTCGCGGCAATGTGCAACGTTTCGGGTGGCTTTGGGCCGCTCCCTGGCATTCGCCACTTCTGGTTGCACCCACTCGTATACCGCTGCGCCGCGTGCATGCCGGGGCTGTGCAGACTGCACGGTCGATCGCAGAACAATGGAAGCCGTTTTGACTCAAGACAAATCAAACTCTCACCCCGCTGACAGCGCTGGACCGGTCGCCGACCCTCACGCCGAACGCGAGGCGGAAAAATACGCAAAACCCGTCCCCAGTCGCGAGTTTTTGCTGGACCTGCTAGAGCAGCAGGCCGGGCCTGTTTCCTGGGAGGCGGTTGCCGACCTGTTGTCTATTGATGACGAGGATCGTCGCGAGGGCGTGCGGCGACGGCTGATCGCCATGTCCCGCGACGGCCAGATTGCCAGCAACCGCGCCGGGGATTTCGGCGTGCTCGACAAAATGAGCCTGGTGCGCGGGCGGGTCATAGGCCATCGCGATGGCTTTGGTTTCGTCTCCCCCGGAGACGGCAGTGATGACCTGTTCCTGTCCCACCGCCAGATGCGCAAGGTGTTTGACGGCGACGAGGTGCTGGTGCGGGAAACCCCCGGCGGCTTTCGCGGCAAGCGTGAGGGCGCCGTGGTGCGGGTCATCAAACACAACACCCACCAGCTCGCCGGGCGCCTGTATCGGGAGGACGGTATCTGTTTCGTGCGCCCGGATAATCCGCGCATGACCCTGGATGTGATGGTGCCCGAGGGCAAGTGTGCCGACGCCCAGAGCGGCCAGTATGTGGTGGTGAATATCACCGCACAGCCGGGCCGCAATACGCTGCCCCACGGGGAGGTAGCGGAGGTACTCGGCGACCACCTGGCGCCGGGCATGGAAATCGATGTTGCCATCCGCAACTACGGCATCCCCCACACCTGGCCCGCCGCGGTACTTGCGCAGGTAGAAGGTATCGCCGACGAGGTGCTGGAAGAGGACAAAAAGGCGCGTGTCGACCTGCGCCAGCTGCCCCTGGTCACCATCGACGGTGAAGACGCGCGGGACTTTGACGATGCTGTTTACTGCGAAGTGCTGCCGGATGGTAACTGGAAACTGTTGGTCGCCATTGCCGACGTGTCCCATTATGTGGCGGTGGGCACACCGCTGGATGTAGAGGCACACCAGCGCGGTAATTCGGTGTATTTCCCGGATTTTGTGGTGCCGATGCTTCCGGAGAAGCTATCCAATGGGCTCTGTTCCCTGAACCCGGAAGTGGATCGGCTGTGTATGGTGTGCGAGATGCGCATCGACCAGTCCGGGAGCATCCTCGGCTACCAGTTCTTCGAGGGGCTGATGCGCAGTCATGCGCGCTTCACCTATACCCAGGTGGGTGAAATGGTCGACGAGCGGGATAATCGCGACAGCGGCATCCGCAAGCAGTTTGCCGCCCTGGTTCCCCATATTGATAACCTGCGCGATCTCTACGGCGCCCTGCGCGGCGCCCGCGACCGTCGCGGCGCGATTGACTTCGAGACCACCGAGACGCGCATTTTATTTGACGCCACGCGCAAGATTGAACGTATCGTGCCGGTGCAGCGTAACGACGCGCACAAAATGATCGAGGAGTGCATGCTCGCCGCGAATGTATGCGCGGCGGAGTTGATGGAGGCGGCGGAACTGCCGGCGTTGTATCGGGTGCACGATATTCCCAAGCAGGAGCGCCTGGAAAACCTGCGCGAGTACCTGGGTGAGCTGGGGCTGCGCCTGGAAGGTGGCAGTGAGCCACAGCCCAGCGATTATCAGGCGCTACTGCAGCAGGTGGATGGGCGCCCGGATTTCCACATTATCCAGACCATGTTGCTGCGCTCCATGAATCAGGCGGTGTACCAGCCGGAGAATCGCGGTCACTTCGGTCTCGACTACCGTGCGTATGCCCATTTCACTTCACCCATTCGACGCTATCCGGACCTGCTGTTGCACCGGGGGCTGCGCTGGTTGATTCGCAATGGCAGTGCCAACCCTGCTGCGGTGGCGCATAAGGTACGCCAGGCGCCCGGTGCGCACGCACTGGCGCGGGAAGACATCCTGCCCTACAGCACGGTGGCCATGGTGGAGCTGGGTGAGCATTGTTCCATGACCGAGCGTCGCGCCGATGACGCCACCCGCGATGTGGTGAGCTGGCTCAAATGCGAATACCTGCAGGATCACGTGGGCGAGGTTTACCGCGGTGTGATCAGTGCAGTCACCGGTTTTGGTCTGTTTGTGGAGTTGGATGACCTGTATGTGGAGGGCCTGATCCACGTCACGGCCCTGCCCAAAGACTACTACCACTTCGAGCAGGCCCAGCAGCGTCTGGTGGGCGAGCGCAGTGGCACGCGCTTCCATCTCGGTGACGGTGTCACCGTGCAGGTAGCGCGGGTCGACCTGGAAGAGCGCAAGGTGGATTTTACCTTTGTAGAGTTGCATCCGCGCCCCAGCTACAAAAATCCCAAATACCGAAAGCCCAGGGCGGACAAAAAGTCTTCCGGGCCCGACGTCCAGGCCGAGAAACCGGCGAAAGCAGTAAACGCCCCAAAAGCAGCGAAGTTGCGCAAGGGTGAGGAGTCAACCGAAGTGAGTGGTCGTGCGATGGAAATGGCGGTGGAGTTTCAGCAGGAGCGCCAGCGCCGCAAGAAGCCGGATTTCAGTGCTGAAGAGCAGAAAGCCAGCCCCTGGGGCGCCGGTCTGAAAAAGAAAGCCCTGCAGGAAAGCGACGAAGACGCGCCGCGGCCGATCCGCAAGCGCAAGGTGGGCAGCGAAGAAACGGAAATCGTGCCGCCGTCAGTAGAGCAGCCAGTAGAGGCAGAGTCGACAGAGGAAGCCCCGAAAAAGCGCAAGCCGAAAAAAACGCAACCGCGTAAAGGTGGCAAACGCCCCGCGGTTGCGGCGCGCAAGGCCGCTCAAAAAGCGGATAAGGCCGAATCGGCAGCACGAGCGGCAAAAAAGAAGGCCAAGAAAAAACTGAAGAAAAAGCTGTCGAAAAAACCGGGCGGGAATAAGTAAGTCGTGGCACAACATTTAGTTTACGGTCTGCATGCGGTGCAGGCTCTGTTGAAAAGTAGCCCGCAACAGGTGCAGGAACTGTTGCTGTTGCGCGGGCGCAAAGATCAGAAACTGCAGAAAATTATTCGCCAGGCGGAGCAGAATGATATTGCCATCCGTTTTGTGGATCGGCGTGCCTTGGATGAAAAAGTCGGTGACGATGGCAACCATCAAGGTGCGGTCGCCGTGTGTGTCGGCGACACCAAGATTTACGATGAGCAGTTTTTGAAGTCCCTGTTGCAGCAGCTGGATGAAAAAAATGAAGCTCCGTTCCTGCTGGTGCTGGATGGCATCACCGATCCGCATAACCTCGGTGCCTGCCTGCGCTCTGCGGAGGCCGCCGGCGTGCACGCAGTGATTGCACCTAAAGATAAGGCCGCAGGGCTCACGCCCACCGCCCGCAAGGTGGCTTGCGGTGCCGCAGAAGTGCTGCCGTTTGTCACCGTGACCAATCTGGCGCGCACCCTGCAGATGTTGCAGCAGGCGGGCGTGTGGATTTACGGCGCCGCCGGCGAGGCAGAGCAGAATATCTACCAATCCTCCCTCACTGGGCCCCTTGCTCTGGTAATGGGTGCCGAGGGGCCCGGCCTGCGCCGCCTCACCCGGGAAAACTGCGACCACCTGGTAAATATTCCCATGGCGGGCGAAGTCAGTAGTCTAAACGTATCGGTCGCCACCGGCGTCTGTCTGTTCGAGGCGGTGCGGCAGCGTTCCGCCGGCTAAGCTCCGTCCCCGCCTTAGCGTCATGCCTGCGTTATTCCATCCGCGCGATTTTGCCGCTCCTTGTTGCCATGTCGCGCCATAAAAATCCCCCCTGATCGGCACCCATATTCTCGTTCTGTCCGGATTCGAGAAATCGGGTGCCTGTTTTTTCTATTGTCGGCGTCTTTCTTTCTCCGCCCCTCCTCTCCTCCTCGACACTGTCACTAATCGCGCTATGTTTGCGGGAACCTTTTGTGGGTCTGATACGTGTTAATCGGCAAATCTTGAGAATCGCTACTGTGGGAATGGGGAAAGGAGTAATGGGGTGTCCTTAATTGATTTCTTTCGCGGGAGGGCAGCAAAGGAAGACTGCTTTACCGCGCTGGTGCGACCGCACCTGCGTCTGATGCACCGCATGGCCTACCGCTGGACACAGGAGCGGGCGGATGCGGAAGATCTGGTGCAGGATGTACTGACTCACCTGTTTCCCCGTGTTGATGAGCTGGCAACCGTGCAAAAGTTGGGGCCCTGGTTGATCAAAGTGCTCTACCGGCGCTACGTGGACTTGTACCGCCGTCGCGCCCGTTCTCCCGTTGATGAAACCGCGCCCTGCGTCAGTGATGACCAGTTTTTTCAGGAGCGTCTGGAAGACGAGCGCAATCATTACCAGCAGCTCGAGCTACAGCGCATGCTGAATCGAGCGCTGTTCACCCTGGATGAGTCCTGGCGCGATGTTGTGCTGTTACATGACGTCGAAGGCTATACCGCGCTGGAAGTCGCCGAAATTCTCGATATCAATGTGGGCACGGTGAAGTCCCGGTTGCACCGGGCGCGAAAAAAACTGAAATCCGTGCTCGAGCCGGGAACCATTGAAGCCTTCGCTGCGTGTTAACCCATAGAAAAATGCGCGCGCTATCTCAGGTACAAAACGAGTGGCGGAATCGCTCTCTGAAGGAAGGATGAAAATGATGAACTGCTGTCAGGCTCGTCGCGAACTGGACTTGATGCAAAGGGAAAACAACAGCGTGCTGCTGAAGCACCTGCATCGTTGTAGTGAGTGCCGTGAATATGCCGAAGAGCTGCGTCTGGTAAATCTGCTGCGCACCATGCCAGCGCCCCAGCCGAGTGAATATTTCGAAGAGCGCGTGCTGAATGCGGCAATGCCGAAACAGCGCAATGCAGTGCAGGGTAACGTGCGCAAGTGGCAGCTGGCTACGGCCGCCAGTGTGTTGTTCGCGGTCATTGCGGCGCTGCCGCAGTGGCGGTCGTCCACGCCCACCGTTGAGGCATCGATGGTGCAGGCGTCAGCCTCAGAAGCGCTCCCGGTACGGGTCTCTGTGGATGCTGCACGCGCAATGGAAGGCGCTTTGATCAGTGTGTCTCTTCCGGAAAATCTCGCGCTTGAAGGATACGGTGACCAGCGGGAGTTGAGCTGGCGCACCAACCTATACGCGGGCGCAAATCGGCTGACGCTGCCTGTGCGTGCGCGTACCGGGCAGCGCAATGAGATATTGATCCGCATTGAGCACGACGGTGCACGCAAAGAGTTTTATGTGCCGGTGGAGTTCCCCGCAAGCGGGGACTTACCAGCTAACCAGGGTGCGGCCGTGACGCCGCAAACGATCTGACTTCCAACACAACGCTGAAAGACACAAATGAGGTTGAATTATGAAAACGTTGAAAGCATGGATGGCGCTGGGCCTGATGGTTACCGCTCCGATCGGTGGCAATGCACTGGCCAATGAAGTCGGGGTGAATGCGGACCTGGATGTCGATGTTTCCGTGGTTGACGCGGAAGCCACCGCAGAAGACGCGATCAATGTGATCGAGCTGCCGGAGATGTCGAGCAGTTTCGCCGCGGAAGCCGCCGCTGAAGGTCTGGCGCAAGCCAACGCTGCGATTGCCGCCGGCAATGCCGATGCGGAAGCGGCGCAGGCGGAAATTCGCGCTGCCGGTAAGCTGAAGGCAGAAGAAATTGCGGCGCTGGTCGCCGATGCCATGGCGCGCAGTGAGGCGGCGATTGCCAATGCCAACGCGGCGGCCCTGAGCGCCCAGGAAAATGCGGCCGCTGCCCGCGAGGCCGCAGAAGAGGCCCTGAAGAACGCCCTGAGCGGTGCCGACTATGCGGGCTCCATGGCGGACGTGCGGGAGATCATCGACAACCTGCCGGAGGATGTGAAGGACCGCCTGCCTGTGGATCTGGAGGAACTGTTCGAGGGCATTCTGGACCTGGATCCCGCTGCGGCGGTGGATGCGGCAACGGACGGCTAACGATTGCAGAGGTAGCGGGTGAAGCCTGTTAGTGGATGATTCTTTTTAAGGGCTGGGCGCGGTGTGCCCGGCCTGTTGTGTTTGGAGGTATTGAAAATGGAATTGACACCAAAATTGCTCGCCGGTTTGCTCTGGTGGGGCGCGGTAGCCGCGCCTGCCATTGCCGAAGAGCCGTTTGCCAATGGCACTGCAGCATTTAAGGGCGGGGACTACGAGCGCGCATTGGCGCACTTCGAGCAGGCCCGTCAGAGTGGCCAGCAGGGCCCCAGCCTGACCTATAACCTGGGGGTGACCTTGTTCAAGCTTGGGCGCTATCAGGCAGCGCAGGCACAGTTTCAGCAGCTGCTGGAAGATCCTGAGTGGAGCGAGGTGGCGCGCCTGCAGCTGGGGTTGATGGCGGAAAAGCAGGGCCGCCCGGTTTCCGCAGTGGGTTACTACCGGGATCTTACCGATAGCGAGTCCCCCAAACTGCGTCGCCTGGCGCTGATGCGTCTCTCGGCGCTGGCGCGGGCCCCGGGAGCGGAGCCTGCCCCGGAGCAGGATCCGGATCGTGGGTTGGCGCTGCTGAGCCTGACGTCGGGTTATGACAGCAACGCCTACTCGCTGCAGAATGAGCTGCTTACCGATGACTCGGTAGGCGCAGATACTTTCACCGAGCTGTTTGCCTGGGGTCAGTACCGCCTGCGGGGGACCGCAGAAGACGGTTGGCGCCTGCACGGGTTTGCTTTCGGCCGTCGTTACAGCGATCTGGAGAGCTTGAACCTCACCAGTTTCAATGCGGGTATTTCCCGGCATATGCCCTGGCAGGGTTGGCGGGTGGAGCTGGGGGGCGTCGCGGAGACCGCTTCCCTCGGTGGCGAGCGTGTCACCAATGAGTGGCGCCTTGTGGGGCGCATGCAGCAGGAGTTCGGCAATGGCGTGCTGACGCTGGCTTATCAGCCCAGTTATTTTAATGGCACAGAGACCTACCGTTACCTGGATGGCTGGCGCCAGCGATTTGAGGCGCGCTGGGCTGCGCCGTTGGCAATCATGGACATCGATGTGCTGTACCGCCTGGATTTGGACGACCGCCAGGACCTGGCTACCGCAGATGACGGTTTTTACAGTTATTCGCCGCGCCGGCAGACCTTCGGGGTTGAGGCCGAACTGCCACTGTCGTGGGGCTGGTCGCTGCACGCCGGCAGCCACTACCGTTTGAGCAACTACCGCGGCAACAACCGGTTGCAGGACAGCGACGGTGAGTTCAAGCAGCAGGCCCGGGAAGGCAATCGCCTACGTAGTTGGATTGGGGCGGAGGTACAGTTGCTGCCACGCCTGCAGCTGGATGCGCGGGTAATTCGCACGAACAATGACGACAACTTCGATATCTACAGCTACGAAAAAACCGAAGCCAGCCTGAGTGTGCGCTACGTCTTCTGAGTTGGGTGCGGCTGCGTGGAACTGGTGTGGGGTGAAAAAGAGGTGGAGGGGCGCTGGCGCCCCTCTGCGTAGTGAGTCCTGATTGTTATTCTTCGATCCCTGGAGATTATTGTTATTTTGACTGGGATGTTTGTATCGGAATTCGTGATTCCGCTTATTGTTATTGACCTTTGCAAGTAAGACGGGCGGGCGAGGGGCCCCCTCAAAACTTATTTCCGATTATTCGTGACTGATGCGGCGAGACCCGTCTCAGAGGATTGCCCCCAGCACCCGGTGAGGGCGTTTCATAATTCGTGACTGCTGGGTCGACTCCCTTTATCCCTGGCATTGTGGCTCCCCGGCCGCAGGACCGGAGACTATCTGCGCAACACCGAATCGATCAACTTGCAACCAGTACGCCGGACGCATAGAATACGCCGCCCGCAGAGCACCCGTCTGGGTTGCTGTTGCGCACTCCTTGCCTCACTGGGCGGCAGCTGTATCCAGACACGGATCTGGGCGGCGCCAAACCGGGAGGCTGTTTTAACCCGTAAGGAGCAAAAATGCGTCATTACGAAATTGTATTCCTGGTTCACCCGGACCAGAGCGAGCAGGTGCCCGGCATGGTCGAGCGTTACACTGCGACCATCAAGGAAAGCGGTGGCGACGTTCACCGTCTGGAAGACTGGGGCCGCCGCCGTCTGGCTTACCCGATCAACAAGATCCACAAGGCTCACTACATTCTGATGAATGTTGAGTGTACTGAAGAAGCGCTGGCCGAACTGACCACCAACTTCAAGTACAACGACGCCGTGCTGCGCAATCTGGTGATCCGTGAAGACGAAGCGATCACCGAAGAAAGCCCGATCATGAAGGCCGAGAAAGAGTCCCGCGAGCGCAAAGCTGCGCGCGCAGAACGCTCTGAGCGTCGCGAGCGCGCCGACCGTGAAGATTCTTCTTCCGAAGGCGCCGAGGAAGACAAGTCTTCCGACACCACTGAAGACGAAGAGTAAGGGGATAGTCAGATGGCACGTTTTTTCCGTCGTCGTAAGTTCTGCCGTTTCACCGCCGAAGGCACCAAGCGTATCGATTACAAAGATCTCGATACCCTGAAAGCCTACGTTTCTGAAACTGGCAAAATCGTACCGAGCCGTATTACTGGCACCAAAGCCAAGTATCAGCGCCAGCTGGCCACTGCGGTCAAGCGCGCGCGTTACATTGCGCTGCTGCCGTACACGGACAGCCACGAAGCTTAATCGCTTCGTAAGCACTGTTGTAATTAGAGAAGCTATCTAGTGCGCGCTATCGCTGAATTTGCCATGCGATCGCGCTTACGCGCGGTAATCCTCACTCTGGTGGGTATTCCGCTGATCAGCCCCGCCGTGCTGGCACTGGTGGGGTTGCGCCGCGGCAGTAGTGACGGCCTGTTTGTACTGGCCTGGGCACTGTTGCCGGTGGTTGCCGCCGCCGGAGCGGGCTATATGTCGCCGCTGATGGCCGGCATGGCAATCACCCACTTTGTGGGGGTGCTGGCCGGAGCGCTGGTGTTGCGCGCAACACGGGCCTGGAGCTGGGCGCTGGTGGTACTGACCATCGCCACCAGCCTCGGCATAGTGGTGACCTCGCAGGTGTCCGGCGGACTGCTGGACAACCTGATGCAGGCGGTCAATGAGGCCGCCGGTGGGGCGACCACCCCGGAGGCACAGCAGGTGAGCAAGGCGTTCGACAGCGAAGCGCAGGCCACCGGATACCTGACCTGGGTATCGGTGATCAGCGCAACCCTGGCGCTGCTGCTGGGGCGTTGGTGGCAGGCATTGCTGTATAACCCCGGCGGTTTTCGGGAAGAGATGCACGCATTGCGTATGCCTCTACCGGTTGCTGCCGTCGGTATGTTGCTGTGGGTGTACTGCCTGGTCAGTGAGCACTTTGTGTTCTGGGGTGCGGTAGCCGCATTCCCCATCATGGTGGCGGGTATTTGCCTGATCCACTGGTTGGTAGCCCGCAAGGGCTGGGGACGCGGCCCACTGATTGCCATGTACATTACGCTGGTAATCGCCGCACTGCCGCTGGCCGGGTTCCTGTGCGGACTGGCCCTGATCGATAGCTGGATTGATATTCGCGCGCGCTCGAGCAACGACCGCTGAGCGGCGCACAAGAACTGAAACTGAGGGTTCCGAGATGGAAGTTATTCTGCTCGACAAAGTAGGCAAACTGGGCAATGTGGGCGACCGCGTTGAAGTTAAATCCGGTTTCGGCCGCAACTTCCTGTTGCCTACCGGTAAAGCCGTTCTGGCCAACGCAGCGAACATCGCTGAGTTCGAAGCCAAGCGCGCTGAGCTGGAAGCAGCAGCTGCTGCCAAAGTAAGCGAAGCCGAAGGCCGCGCTGCCAAGCTGGAAGGCCTGGTTGTCACCATCGCCGCCAACGCTGGCGACGAAGGCAAGCTGTTCGGCTCCATCGGCACTCGCGACATCGCCGACGCGATCACCGCTGCCGGCGTTGCTGTAGAGAAAGCCGAAGTGAAGCTGCCGGAAGGTGCGCTGCGCGAAGTGGGCGAGTACGACGTAGACGTACAGCTGCACTCCGACGTGGTCACCGCGGTCAAGGTTGTTGTAGAAGCCGAATAAGCTTCTGCCGCAATCTGCACGCCTAGCCCGTTTCGGGGTGCGGTAACGGATTTGCCCGTTACGCCTCGAGGCGCGCTACAATCAGGCGCTGGATTTCCCCTGTGGGTCTTGGACCGACATTGGAAGCCCAGCGCCTGACTTGTTTGTGAGTCCGGTAAAATCGTTTTTGCGCTCGGAATAATGGCAGCAGCCCCACAGATGAACGAATACGCCCCGCCTGAAGAAGATATCCAGGAATCCCAGTCCAGTTCGCCGCTACCGCACTCGGTAGAGGCCGAGCAATCCGTATTGGGCGGACTGATGCTCGACGCCAGCCGCCTGGATGCGGTGGCGGAGCAATTGAGCGCAGAGGACTTCTTTGTCGCCAGCCATCGGGTCATCTTTGGCGTGATGCTGGAGCTGTCCGGGGGCGAGCAGCCGCTGGACATCGTCACCCTGGCCGAGGGCCTCGCCAGCCGCAATCTTCTCGCGGATATCGGCGGTCCCGCCTATCTCGCCGAACTCGCTGAAAACACCCCTTCCGCGGCCAATATCGTGGCCTACGCCAAGATCGTGCGCGAGCGCTCGATGCTGCGCCAGCTGATCGCCGCTGCCGGCGAGATCAGCCGCACCAGCTTCAATCCCGGTGGGCTGGGGTCTGCCGACCTGTTGCAGATGGCCGAACGCCGGGTGGCGGAAATCGCCGAGGGGCGCGCCAAAGAAGGCGGCTTTGTCGGCGTGGATACGCTGCTGAAGAAAACCGTTGAACGCATTGATGAGCTGTTCAAGTCCGAGGGTGACATCACCGGTCTCAGCACCGGGCTGACCGAACTGGATCAGCGCACCTCCGGTTGGCAGCCCGGTGAACTGATTATCCTAGCCGCCCGTCCCTCCATGGGTAAGACCGCTCTGGCGCTGAACTTCGTCGAGGCGGCCATGTTGAGCCAGGAGAAGCCGACGCTGGTGTTCAGTATGGAGATGCCGTCCGACAGCCTGGTGATGCGGATGTTGTCGTCCATCGGCAAGATCGACCAGGGGCGTATCCGTAACGGCAAGCTGCAGGAGGACGACTGGCCCAAGCTGTCGAGCGCGGTGCAGAAAATGAAGGGCAAGGGGCTGTACATTGACGATACCCCGGGCCTGTCGCCCAGTGAGGTACGCGCGCGGGTGAAACGCACGGTACGCGATCACACCAACCTGCTGATGCGGGCGGACCCCAAGCTGAGCCGGGAAGACGCGGAGCGCCGCGCGATGCCGGCGATGGTGATGGTGGATTACTTGCAGTTGATGCAGGTAAAGGGCAGTACCGAGGGGCGTACCCAGGAAATTTCCGAGATTTCGCGCTCTCTAAAGGCGCTGGCGAAGGAATACGAGTGCCCGGTGATTGCGCTGTCGCAGTTGAACCGGGGGGTGGAGCAGCGCCCGAACAAGCGCCCGATGAACTCGGACCTGCGGGAATCCGGTGCGATCGAGCAGGATGCGGATGTGATCCTGTTTATCTACCGCGACGAGTATTACAACGAGGATAGCCCGGACAAGGGCTTGGCGGAACTGATTATCGGTAAGCAGCGTAACGGTGAGATTGGTACTTGCCGGGCGGCGTTTGTGGGTAAATACACGCGCTTTGATGACCTGGCGCCGGAGTATTACCAGGAAGAACACTGAGCTTCGTAGCTTCTTGAGGGTGCGGCCGTAGCTAGTGAGTGGCGGCCAAGCGCCGGGTACAGGTTTTCAGGACCACTGTGAACCCATCCCTGGGCGTTGCGGCGCAAACTTCCTGTTTGCGACGCTCCTGAAAACCTGTACCCGGCACTCTGCCTTCGATTGTTATTGCAGCGTTTTACCCACCTTGTGTGGCTCGCTAGTTTCTAGCCGATTACGGAAAAATCTCAATCGGCGTACCGGTATCCACCATCGCCCAGATCTCGTCCATTTCCGGGTTGGTTACCGCAATGCAGCCATCGGTCCAGTTCATTCGGGTCAGGTAGTCTTCAATACCTTTCCAGTGCGGCTTCTGACCGTGGATCATGATGGAGCCACCGGGGCTGCGGCCCAGTTTTTTCGCCCGGGCGCGGTCTTGCGCGTTGGGGTAGGAGACCTGAATAGCGCGATAATAGGTGCTGTTCTTCTTTTTCCAGTTCAGGGTGTAGCGCCCCTCCGGGGTACGGGAATCACCCTCGTACTGCTTGTGGCCCACGGGGTTTTTGCCGAAGACCACCTTGTAGCTTTTCACAACCTTGCCGTTGCGTTTCAGCTGCATCAGGTGCTTGGACTTGTACACCACGACCTCGTCAACGGACTTGATCTTGGCAAGTGCCAGAGTGGGGACCAGGAGAAGGGCTATCAGACTGAGTTTTAGGTATCGCATGGCTCTCATCGGTAGTAATGGCATCAATGGTGTCATTCCGGGGCTTAAACATCAGCTTCCGTGCTTTCGCACTTCCACATCCCTGACCGTTGCGGGGCGTCTCGGCTTGCTGGCAAGGTTGAGTTGCCCGGCGGAGAAATGTGGTTGCGCGGTGCGACTTGGTGACGCAATAGCGTTATGACAGCGCTGTCCTAGGCTGTCGCCCCAAGCTAAGCCTGGGGGTATTGTTAGGCAATTATCCTAACCCCAGCCTTGTATGGCGGTGTGGGTTGTGTGATTACTGCTCTATGTGGTCAATTTATCATCAAGTAGACCACGATTAAAGAGGCGTCAAAGAAAAAGACCCAACAAATCGAGGAAGATTTCGTGACTCGCACGTTTTTTGTAACGGGAACCAATACCGAGGTTGGAAAAACCTATGTGACCGCGGCACTGCTGCATGCCGCCGGTGTGCAGGGGCTGAAAACGGCGGCGGTGAAGCCGGTGGCATCCGGTTGTGAGCAGACCCCGGAGGGGCTGCGCAACAGCGATGCGCTGACCCTGATGGCGGCGATGAGTGAAGAGATGCCCTATGAGCAGGTCAACCCAATCGCACTGGAGCCGGCAATTGCACCGCATATCGCCGCCATGGAAGCCGGCCGGCGCCTGGAACCTTCGCGGTTGGTGGGTATCTGCCGCGGGGTGATGAGCGGCAAGGCGGATCTGGTGCTGATCGAAGGCGCCGGTGGCTGGCGGGTGCCGCTGGCGCCGCGGCTGTTTTTATCCGACGTGCCGCGGGCCCTGGAGCTGCCGGTCATACTGGTGGTCAGCATGGAACTGGGGTGCATTAACCACGCTCTGCTGACCGCCGAGGCGATTCACCGCGATGGCCTGCCACTGGCCGGCTGGGTCGCCAACTTTGTGCGCGGGCCCCAGAGTGACATGCCGCGGGCAGAGGAAAACCTGGCGACCCTGCGCACGGTGTTGCCGGCACCGTGCCTGGGCGTACTGCCTCATGATGAATCTGGCGACTACCGCTCTGGCGCCGCCCACCTCGATCTCTCTCCACTGCTATCTTCATCCAACTGATGCGTAACGGCTGACGCCAGGGGCCGGACCGAGGGTCCGGCTTGACTTGGGGTGCGCTTCGGCCTAGATTTCAAACATGTGTTTGAAACAAACGATTGAGTTAATCGTTTGGGTATCCTGTCAGTCACCCACTGACACAGTCAAAACCACCTGTCAGAAACAAAAGTCAGAACCACAACCAATTCAGCGAGGCGAGACCATGGCCGACTACAAGGCACCACTGCGCGAGATGAACTTCCTGCTGCACGAGGTATTCGAGGCGGACAAACTGTGGGCGCGCCTGCCGGCGCTGGCGGAAACCGCCGACCGCGAAACCGCCGATGCCATCCTGGAAGAGATGGGCAAACTGGCCGCCAACACCCTGGATCCCATCAACCGCAGTGGCGACGAGGAAGGCTGCCACTGGAACGATGGTGTGGTGACCACGCCGAAAGGCTTCCCGGAGGCGTACGCCACTTATTGCGAAGGCGGCTGGGGTGCGCTGGTGGGTAACCCGGAATTCGGCGGCATGGGCATGCCCAAGATGCTCGGCGCACAGGTGGAAGAAATGCTGTGCTCGGCGAATATCTCCTTTGCCCTCTACCCGGTGCTGACCAACGGCGCCTGCCTGGCACTGGACGCCCACGGCAGTGACGAGCTGAAACAGAAATACCTGCCCAACATGTACTCCGGCACTTGGGCCGGGGCCATGGACCTGACCGAGCCCCACGCGGGCACCGACCTCGGGATTATCCGCACCAAGGCGGAACCCCAGGACGACGGCAGCTACCGTATTACCGGCAGCAAGATCTTTATCACCGGCGGCGAGCACGACCTGTCGGAAAACATCATCCACCTGGTGCTGGCCAAGCTGCCGGATGCGCCCAAGGGTCCCAAGGGTATCTCCCTGTTCCTGGTGCCGAAGATTCTGGTCAATGAGGACGGCAGCCTGGGCGAGCGCAACGCGGTGCACTGCGGATCCATCGAGCACAAGATGGGCATCAAGGCCTCCGCCACCTGTGCCATGAACTACGACGGCGCCAAGGGTTGGCTGGTGGGTGAGGTGAACAAGGGCCTCGCTGCCATGTTCACCATGATGAACTACGAGCGTCTGGGTGTGGGTATCCAGGGCCTGGGGGCTGCCGAGCGCTCCTACCAGAGCGCCATTGAATACGCCCGCGACCGCGTGCAGAGCCGTTCGCCGGAGGGGGCCAAGCAACCAGAAAAAACCGCCGACCCGATCATCGTGCACCCGGACGTGCGCCGCATGCTGCTGACCCAGAAGGCCTACATCGGCGGTGCCCGCGCCCTCTCCACCTATGTGGCCCGGTGGCTCGACCTGGCCAAGTTTGCCGAGGGCGAGGAAAAGCAACACGCGGAAGCGATGGTGGCGCTGCTGACGCCGGTGGCCAAGGCGTTCTTCACCGACAAGGGCCTCGAGTGCACCGTGCTCGGCCAGCAGGTATTTGGTGGTCACGGCTATATCCGCGAGTGGGGGCAGGAGCAGCTGGTGCGCGATGTGCGTATCACCCAGATTTACGAGGGCACCAACGGCATTCAGGCGTTGGACCTGATCGGCCGCAAGACCGTGGCCAATGGCGGCGCCTACTTTGAGCTGTTTGCGGCGGATGTGCAGGCGTTTATCGATGTCAACGCGGAAAACGAGGCAGTGGCCGAGTTCATTGCGCCGCTGGCGACCGAATTGCAGCGCCTCAAAGATGTGACCGCGACGGTGCTTGAAGCGGCGAAAACCGACCCGAATGCGCCGGGTGCCGCGTCTGTGGAGTACCTGCACCTGTTTGGATTTGTGGCTTATGCCTACATGTGGGCCAAGGTTGCTGCGGTTGCCGCGGGGCAGGCGGACGATTTCTATCGAGGCCAGCTCAAGACCGCGCGCTTCTATTTCGCCCGCCTGTTGCCGCAGACCAAGGCGTTGGCCGAGAGCGTGCAGGCCGGCAGCGAGACGCTGATGGACCTTGAGGAAGCACTGTTCTGATCGCCCCAGTGGTCATGTAGTCGGTAATCAGTCGGCAACAGGGATTCTTTTTGTCACAGGGCCCCGCACGCGCGGGGCTTTTTTCGTTGCGGCGAATCTCCTAAACTCGGGGTATCACAATAAAAAAGACCCCGGTTACCATGTCGCAATCAGATCCTGAAACCGAATCCGTTATCCCACCGAAAAAGCTCTCCGACGAAGATCAGGCCCGCGTGGATCGCTACCTGACCCGAGGCCACAACGATGTGGAACGCAAACCGTTCCGCCCTTTCCTGTTGCTGGGCATTATTCTTGCCGTGCTCACACTGCTGTCGTTGCTGAGCCTGTTTATTGCACGTACCAAAGGCGTGGTGTGATATGGCCAACTCAGAACAGTTCCTGCCGCTGGAATTTGAGCCGCTGGAGGATGCCGCGAAAATTGAGCGTGCGCGCGCGTTTTACCAGCTGATGCAACGGCGTCGCTCGGTGCGGGAGTTTTCCGATGCGCCGGTGCCGCGGGAAGTCATCGAGCAGGCATTGCGCACCGCCGGCAGTGCCCCCAGTGGCGCCAACATGCAGCCATGGCACTTTTGTGTGGTGGCGTCCGCCAGTGTAAAGCGCGAGATTCGCCAGGCGGCGGAGGCCGAGGAGCGGGAGTTCTACGAGCGCCGTGCGTCGGAGGAGTGGCTGGATGCCCTCGCGCCGCTGGGTACAGATGCCCACAAGCCCTTTCTGGAAACGGCGCCCTATCTCATCGTCATCTTCCTGAAGAAGTTTTCCGAGGGCGGCGCGGGAGAGCAGCGCAAAAACTACTACACCTCCGAATCGGTGGGGATTGCCACCGGTATGCTGCTGGCGGCACTGCACAATGCGGGCGTTGCCACGCTGACCCATACGCCCAGTCCGATGAAGTTCCTCAATGAAATTCTCGGGCGGCCGGTGAACGAGCGTCCCTATATGGTCGTCGTAGCGGGGCTGCCCGCCGAGGGCGCGCAGGTACCGGCGATCAGCAAAAAGCCCCTGGACGAGATTGCTGAATTTATCTAAATCATGTGGAAATCGGTGGATGCGCCTGCGGCTTATCCACCCTACGGTTTCCAAGGTGTTCGTGTAGGGTGGATAAGCGAAGCGCATCCGCCTTTGTCAGTCAGAGCCTGCTCCCAGCTTTTCGATCTGTCTCCATTCCGCCGCCGTCACCGGCTGAATCGACAGCCGCCCCTGCTTGACCAGCACCATCTCCGCCAGCGCCGGGTTCTGCTTGATGTCTTTCAGCGACACCGGATGGGCAAATGCGCTCTGCCATTGGATGTCCACGCAATACCAGCGCGGCTTGTCTGTGCTGGCCTTGGGGTCGCAATATTTGCTTTCCGGGTCGAACTGGGCCGGATCCGGGTAAGCGGCGCGCACCACACGGGCGGTGCCAACCACTGCGGGCACCTTGCAGGCACTGTGGTAAAACAGCACACCGTCGCCCTCTTCGACCTGATCCCTCAGGAAGTTGCGCGCCTGATAGTTGCGGATACCATCCCAGCGCCCGATCCCGCCGGGCTCGCCTTGCAGGTCCGAAAGGCTGTATTCGTCCGGCTCCGACTTGAATAACCAGTAATTCATCCCGCTATTTCCCCTCGATGTGCCCGGTCTGGCCGTAATCTGCGGCAGTCTGTCAGATTGTTGCGTTTGGTGGTATTTCGCCCACGCCCCTGGTGATTTAGGCTATTTTCCCAGATTGGCGCACTTTCTGCGCATGTTTGGAGCATTATGGGCACTTCCGTTTTCAACTGGCTTTCCGAATGGCTGACCTCTGAGCGCAACCAGTACTGGGCGCTGCAATGGAGCGGCTGGGCGGGTTATACGCTGCTGACGTTTATCGGTGGTTTTTTCTGGGTAGAGAACCACTGGCTGTACAGTGGCTATATTGCCGTGGCCACGGCGTCCGGTATTGCCATATCCGAAGGTATGCGCCGCGGCTTCCAGCGGCTCTGGAACAAGGCGCCGGCACAGCGCCTGGTGGGCACCCTCGGCGTGATCATCCTGGGAGCGGCGCTTTGGGCGGCCATCAAGTTTGGTGGCTCCCTGTGGCTGTATGGCAAGGAGAGTGACGAACACCCGATGGTGATGGCCATCTACTGGTTCTCCTACTCGTTCCTGATCTACATGACGTGGACGGCGCTGTATTACGGCATCAAGTATTACCAGGCCTCACTGCTACAGCAGGAGAAAGCGCTGCGCGCGGAGTCCATCGCGCACCAGTCGCAGCTCAAGATGTTGCGCTACCAGCTGAACCCGCATTTTCTGTTCAACACCCTGAACGCGATTTCCACGCTGATCCTCGACCAGGATGGCAAGACTGCAAACAGCATGGTGACGCGCCTCTCCCAGTTCCTGCGTCACTCGCTGGACAACGACCCCATGCAAAAGGTGACCCTGGCGAAAGAAGTCGAGGCGCTGATGCTGTACCTGGACATTGAAAAGGTCCGCTTTGCCGACCGCTTGCAGGTGCGGGTGGACCTGGAGGGGGAGGCCGAGCAGGCACTGGTTCCAAGCCTGTTGCTGCAGCCCCTTGTGGAGAATGCGATCAAGTACGGCATCTCGCAACGTGAATGGGGCGGGGAAGTCCGGATCAAGGCGCGGGTGTTTGCCGGTGAATTGTTACTGGAGGTGAGTGACAATGGTCCCGGTATGCCGGAGGCAGAACTGGTGCATTTGGGTAAGGGCGGCGGCGTCGGTATTCGCAATACCTGCGAGCGATTGCAGGCACTGTACGGTGCAGAACAGAAAACCCGTTTCTGCAATCGTCCTGAAGGTGGGCTTGCGGTACATTTGCGTATCCCCTTTGAGCGGGACTGACTCTTGCCCTCGCTCATTGAGCTTAAACGTCGGTCTGAAAAAGGCGGCGTTACAGGGAAAACGTAAGGAAACGGTTTTTACAGGTGGAGAGACAAGCGGTGAGTAGCGACAGTTTGAAAGTCATTATCGTAGACGATGAACCTCTGGCCCGGCGCGGTTTGCGCTTGCGGCTGGAAAACCTTGGCGGTGTCGAGGTGGTGGCGGAATGCGGTAATGGCCGTGAGGCGAAGGAGCAGATCGTCAGTCTCAAGCCGGACGTGGCGTTTCTGGATATCCAGATGCCCGGTGTGACCGGGCTCGAACTGGTGCAGTTACTGCCCGAAGACGCCCTCCCCCAGATCGTATTTGTTACCGCCTACGACCAGTACGCGGTGGAGGCCTTTGAGGTCAACGCCGTGGACTATGTGTTGAAGCCCATCGAGGAAGATCGCCTCAGCCGTGCCCTGCAGCGCGCGCGGGAAAAGCTCGGCAGTGAAAATCTTGCTGCACAGCGTGAACAGCTGCTGGAGGCGGTGGCCGACCTCACTCAGGAATCCCCGGAAGCCCTGGAGGAAAGGCTGGCCGCGGGTGAGCTTGGCAGTAGCCGTTACCCGGAAAAAATAGCGATCAAGGATTCGGGCAAGATTACCCTGGTGCCCGCCCGTGAAATTGACTGGATCGACGCGGCTGGTGATTACATGTGTGTGCACGCCAATGGCGAGACCCACGTGATGCGTATCACCATGAAGGAGCTGGAGCAGCAGCTGGACCCGAAAGTCTTCCAGCGTATCCACCGCTCAACCATTGTTAACCTCAAGCGCGTGCGGGAAATCTGTGCGCACATCAATGGCGAGTATCATTTGGTGCTGAACAATGGCGAGCGCCTGAAAATGAGCCGCAGCTATAAAAACAAGGTGCAGCACTTTATCTGACTGAAAATGCCGCCGTGGGGTTCACGGCTGGCAACCCCGCTCAGATCTGGATCAGCGCCTGTGCCTCGCGGATCAGCTGCTTGCGATCGCGCAGCTCGAGCTTGCGCAAAATGGCCGTCACGTGGCTTTTCACCGTGGGCTCGGTAATGTCCAGGTCGTAGGCGATCTGCTTGTTCAGCATGCCCTGGGCAATCATCTGGAAAATTTTCAATTGCTGCGGTGTGAGCAGGCCCAGCTTCTCTGCCAGCGCACTTTCACTTTCTGCCTGCAGCGCCTCTTCGCTGAACCACTGCTCTCCCGCCAGCACGCATTCGATGCATTGCAGTATTTCGTCTGGCCGTGCCGTTTTTGACAGGAATCCGCTGGCACCGAGACCGGCTGCCTGCTGGATGACCCCGTGCCGGTCACTACCGGAAACCACCACCACCGGCACCGCAGGGAAATCGTTGCGAATCCGCGCCAGGCCGCTGAATCCCTCACTGCCGGGCATGTTCAGATCGAGCATCAGCAGGTCGATTTCGGACTGCGCCAGCCGCGCGAGTGTGGAGTCCAGGTCCTCGCTCTGTAGCAGCTCGGCCTTGGGAAAATGTGGGGTGAGGGTGGTCGCCAGCGCGTCGCGATACAGCGGGTGGTCGTCGGCAATCAGCAGTTGATAATTCACGGCAGCACCCTGAAGGATGAATGAATCGGGTGCCACCGATACTACTGTGCGCTCCATCCGCCGTCCACCGGCAAGGCCGCACCAGTAATGGTGCCGGCGAAATCGCCGCTGAGGTACAGCGCCAGTTCACCGATCGCGTCGGGGCTGGTGGCGCGTGCCATCGGTTGTTTTGCGCCCACCAGCTCTGCGCGTGCCGTCTCCAGGTCGACCTGCTGCTCGCGGGCGATATTTTCAATTTGCGGCTGGATGAGCGGTGTTTCCACCCATCCCGGGCAAATGGCATTCGCGGTGATGTTGTGGTCGGCATTTTCCAGGGCGAGCACCTTGGTCAGTCCTACCAGGCCGTGCTTGGCAGCGCAGTAGGCGGACTTGTTTTCAGAGGCGACCAGTCCGTGCACCGAGGCAACGTTGATGATGCGTCCCCAGCGCGCCGCGCGCATGGCGGGCAGCAGCTCACGGCACAGGAAAAAACTGGCGCTCAGGTTGATCGACAGAATCTGGTGCCACTTGTCACTGGGGAATTCATGGGCCGCAGCGGTGTGTTGAATCCCGGCGTTATTGATGAGGATCGAAGGGTTGCCAATGGCTTCACGGGTGTCTGCCACCAGCTGCGCGCATCCCGCCTCGCTGGCGATGTCCGCGGAGCTGAAACCCTGGTTGCCGGGGTAGCCCGCGAATGCTGCGCGCAGTGCGTCAGCGGTTTCGTTATCTGCAAGACCGTGCAGCATGACGTGGTGCCCGGCCCTGGCAAAGCAGTGGGCGATGGCAAGGCCTATGCCGCTGGTAGAACCAGTGATCAGGACGGAGTGCGATTGATTCTGCTGCACGAAAAACTCCCGCAGATGCTTATTCTTTGGATAAATCCTAGCAGCGGCGGGAGTTGCGGGTCTGTATGACCAAGGTATGAGTTGGCCTCATACCCCGGTCATTGGCCTGGGCCTAGCGGCGATGGTGTCTGCCACCGCGGTGGTGGTGCCCACCGCCCGGACGATGGCTGGGCAGGTGCGTCGGGCGACCGGGACGATTCGGACGATGGTGGCTGTGGGGCGGGCGATAGCCCGGGCGGTTGTAGTAGTGGCGACCGTGGTAGCGATGGTAGCCGCCGCGATAGTAACGGGGGTGGCCGTAGCGATGGCCATAGCGATAGTAGCGTGGCGACGAGTAGTAGAAGGACACGCTACTGGACGGGTACACATAGGGTCGTGAGTAGGGGTAACTGGAGTACCCGACACTACTGGAACTGTAATAGCCATCGGAAACACAGGCGCCCAGTGTCAGGGTGCCGAATACGGTGACGGCCAACAGGCCTTTTTTGACAATGCTCTTCATAGGAGACCTCCGGGGGACAAGCAGCGGGCAGTCACCGCGCGCAAGCGCAGTAAGTACCGGTGAGCTGTTTTCGTTACTTAACGCGTACTGGGAAGGTTCAGCGAGGTTGGTTGACGCGGTTTTGGGGCATGTTGCGACGGTATTCACCGGCGTTCATGTAGTAGTTGGGGTGGCGAACGTTGTGGCAGCGTCCGTTCTGGTGGCAGTGGTAATAGCGACTCTGCACCGAGTAGTAGCCGGGGCCCTGGTTGGTGCGGTTGATGGCCGTTGTGGTGTCGGTCATGTTCTCCATGCTGGTGCAGCCGGACATTGCCAGCAGCGCAGCGGCGCCGATGCCGCTAGCCAGTCCTGCAAAAGAACGCTTCATGAAAACCTCCACGCCGCGAGGGCGGGTGAACCTTTTTATTTTCGATCTGCTCGGCAGAGAAACGTTACTGGCGGCAAATCGAAACCCAAGTGGAAGGTATTTAAGGGTCGCGGAGGTCGAATCACGAAGATTATTAGGGGATTGCAACGACCGAAATGCGATGAAAACAGGTCGGGTTATAAGTGAACCGTTATCCGGCGGCCACCAGTTGCTGCAGCTGATTGTCCAGAAGCTGCTGGAGCTTGGGGTTCAGGCCAGTGACCTCGGCGCCCGCGCTGGTGGTATGGCACTGGATCCGGTCGGCCAGGGAGTCGTCGTCCTGCAGCTGCGGATGCAGTGCCAGGCCGCGGGACTGGCTCAGTAGCTGCTCGCCCGCGAAGTCGAACCGCTGCGGCCGGGTTGGCAGCACCGCCAGCGCCAGCTGCAGACCGGTGGCGCGGCTCGACTGTTGCAGGCCGCGCAGCAGGAGGCCGGCGCAGACCGCGCGAAAGGCGGCGTCGTCGCCGGCAAAGCCCAGCCCGATCGCGGGTCCGGCGCTCGGCAGGGGGCGCGCATCGTAAATTCGGGTGAGTAACTGCAGGCGCTGGTCCAGCGTTTCCTGCAGGCTGTCCAAGGCGCTGCGCGACAGCTGGTTGCCCAGCTGCGCCCAGTTCAGCGGGCGCAGGTACAGGCCCGCGGTGACTTCCGGCGGCGGCTTGGGTTTGGCCTTGGGCACGATCAGGGGCTTGCGCTGTGGTTGTGCGCTCAGGCGATCGGCCGCCAGGGCGCAGGCGGCACTAAACGGCAGTGCGAAGATCAGGCACAGCAACAGGCTGCCCCAAGGATAGGTTACCGATGCGCCGGGCTGAATGTTCAGTGCCACACTGCCCGCCAGGCTATCGTGCAGTACCACCGGCTCGGTAATCATTTCACCGCGGCTGCGCTCTCCGGTCTGGGCCAGCGGCGTGGAATCGACGTCCTGGATGGTTACACCGTGCACCGATGGCAGTGTCAGCGCCTGTTGCGCGAGTATCTGCAGGCTGATGCGGTCCCCGGCGACGATCTGCTGCAGGCTCTGGCTGGCCAGCAATTTGGCCGCCGCGGCGGCACTGGCCCGGTCCCGGGCGATGGCCGCGGACTGCTGCTGGCCGAACGCGTGGCCGAGGGTGGCGAGGCAAAAGCCGGCGAGGGTCAGCCAAATGGTGGCCGCCAGCAGCTGACGCCGCTGTTTACGGGAGAGTCCGGCAAGCCGCTGGGGCAGGCTGTGGCTGAATTCGGACAGGCTGGCGAGGAGGTTTTTCATCTTGTTATGTTTTCGCTGGCAGTACAGCGGCTGATTTTATCCCACTTCTTCAGCGAAAAAAGGCGCCGCGCTATAATGCGCGGCCTTTTTCCGGTGCGTTGTCCGCAGAGGCACCGCCCGCCAACCATCAAGAGTCAGTCATGGACGCAGCTAACTACGCCTCTCTCGCCGCCCTTTGCCAGCGGGTCTTCGCGCAACATCTACCGGAGGCGATGCCCGATTGCCCCGCGGCGGTGAGTGCGCCCTGGTGCCTGACACTGCTCACCGGGCAGGTGCGCGAACCATCACTGCAGGCACTGCAGGCGTTTCTCGATGGGCAGCAGTGGCGCGTGGTCGGCGTGGATATTCTGGCGTGCCGTGCCGCTTGCTGTGCGATCCGCTTGCAGCTCGACGGCGAACTGGCTTTCGATGACGCGCGCCGGGCGCTGCTGGCACTGGCGGATGGACTGGACATGGAGTTGATCCTGCAGCCGGGGGGTACCCAGCGCGCGCCGAGGCTCGCCTGTTTCGATATGGACTCCACGCTGATCCAGGCGGAGGTTATCGACGAGCTGGCTAAAATCGCCGGGGTTGGCGACCAGGTAGCGGAGATCACTCTGTCGGCTATGCGCGGTGAGTTGGATTTCCAGCAGAGTTTCCGCAAACGCATGGGGTTGTTACAGGGGTTTACCGAGGCCAGCCTCGCGGATATCGCGCCCCAGCTGCCGATCATGCCCGGGGCCCCGCGCCTGTTGCGTGCCCTGCGCGCACTGGGCTGCAAAACCGCCATTCTTTCCGGGGGCTTTACCTATTTCGCCAATTACCTGAAGGATAACCACCTGGCGGTGGACGTGATTCACGCGAACCAGCTGGAATTTGATGGCGGCGCACTGACCGGCGGGGTGATTGATCCGATCGTGGATGGCGCGCGCAAGGCGCATTTGTTACAGGAAATTGCCGAGGAAATGCATCTGTCTCTGGAGCAGGTGATTGCGGTAGGCGATGGTGCCAATGACCTGCCGATGCTGGCGTTGGGGGCGCTGGGCATTGCCTTCCACGCCAAGCCGAAGGTGCGCGCGGAAGCGCCGCAGGCGATTGATGGTTTTGAGCTGGATGCGGCCCTGTACCTGTTTGGTCTCAATGACCGCCAGATCGATGCGCTGCTGGATGACGCCGCTCAGTAGCGGCTGACCAGGCTGACCAGCGGCGGCAGGTCCGCGTTCACACTGGCGAACGGTATCGACGGTTTGCGCTTGCCGCCGTCCTGATAGCAGGTAGCCTGTCGTTCACAGGCGGCCATTATCATTGCCAGTGTGATTAGTGCGGTGACGGCGATTAGTCGCTTGCCCATGTGGGGTCCCTGTCTGCGAGTCGGTTACGGTTTCCCGGTTGCTGCCCATTAGACGAGCCCAAGCGGGAAAAAGTTGCGCGGTAAGCGCGAAGATTATGAGAATTGCGCCGGTATGCCTAGCCCGGCGCAAAATCTGCCGCCAATCAATCGGGTTTTGTGATCGGATACTCCCCGTCGAGTTCCGCCACTTCCCGCGCCACCTGCCCCGGGGATCCGGTGCGACGTGCCAGTATGTCGTAGGCCACCGGCACGATGTACACGGTAAACAGGGTCGCCGCCAGTACCCCGAACAACACCACGGTGCCGATCACCGCGCGGGTTTCCGAGCCAGCGCCAGAGGAAAGCAGCAGCGGCAGCGAGCCGGCGGCGGTGGTGATGCCGGTCATCAGGATTGGCCGCAGGCGGGTTTCCGCGGCCTGGCGCAATGCCTGGCCGAACTCCACACCGCGATCTCTCAGCTGGTTGGCGAACTCCACGATCAGAATACCGTTCTTGGCCGCCAGCCCCACCAGCATGATCAGGCCCACCTGGCTGTAGATATTCAGCGACTGGTTGGTAAGCAGCAGGCCGAGCAGGGCGCCGGCCATGGCCAGGGGCACGGTGAACATGATCACCAGCGGGTGGATAAAGCTCTCGAACTGGGCGGCGAGCACCAGGAACACCACCAGCGCGCCCAGCAGAATGGCGAACAGGATGGTGTTGCCGGAGTCCTGGAAGCTCTTCGACTGGCCCTTGTAGTCGATCACCGGCGAGCCCTCGATATTGTCATCCACCAGCTGGTTCAGGTACTGCAGGGCTTCGCCCAGCACCAGTCCATCCGCCAGATTGGCATCCAGGGTGATGGAGCGCACCCGGTTGTAGCGCTGCAGCTGGGGCGAGTCCGCGTACTCACTCACTTCCACCAGGCTTTGCAGGGGAATCAGCTGGCCGGTGGTGGTGGAGCGCACGTAGAGGTTTTCCAGGCTGTCCGGGGTGCGCTGCATCTCCCGCTCACCTTCGAGGATCACATCGTATTCCTCGCCATTGCTGATAAAGGTTGTGGCGCGTCGCGAGCCAAACATGGTCTGCAGGGTGGTGCCGACATCGCTGACCTGTACCCCCAGGTCTGCAGCGCGCTCGTAATCTACATTGATGCGCAGTTGCGGCTGGGTTTCCTTGTAGTCCCAGTCGACCCCCACAAGACCCGGGTTGGATTCGTCGATGGCCGCGTTTAGCTGGTCACGCCATTCCGTCAGCTGCGCGTAGCTGCCACCGCCGAGTACAAACTGCACCGGTTTGCCGAGGCCTCCGCCAAAGCTCTGGCGCATGACCGGGAAGGCGCGCACGCCGCTCAGGTCGCTCACCGCGGCACGCACCTGGTTCATCAGCTCGAATGCCGAGGGCCGTTCACCCCAGGGGGCGAGAGTGAAAATCACCATGCCGCTGTTGAACGTGGCGGAGCTGCCGAAGGAGCGCGGTGAGCGCACCAGCAGGCGGTTCACATAGCCCTTCTCCACCAGCGGCATCAGCCGCTCTTCGATGGTATCCATGTATTCCTGCATGTACTGGTAGCTGGCACCCTCCGGGCCGTTTACCAGCAGGAAGAAGGAGCCGCGGTCTTCCCGCGGCGCGTATTCCGTAGGAATCAGGCGGAACGCCAGCGCCGCAAACGCCATCACCGCCACAAACACACAGCCGGCAATCCAGTGGCGGCGCAGCAGCAGGTCGAGCCCGCGACTGTAGCGGTGCTGAACGCGGGACAGTGCGTTGTCCATAAAGCGGGTGGCCGCGTTGTGGTGATCGCTGGGGCGCACAAGTTTGGAGGCGAGCATCGGCGACAGGGTAAGCGCGGTGATCGAGGAGAAGATCACTGCGGCGGACATGGTCAGGGCGAATTCCGAGAACAGCCGCCCGATATCCCCTTCGAGGAAGGTAATGGGCACGAACACCGCCACCAGCACCATGGTGGTGGCCACTACCGCAAAGCCCACCTCGCGGGCGCCGCGGTAGGCGGCTAGCAGTGGCGGCTCACCGTACTCGTCCATGCGCCGGAAAATATTCTCCAGCACCACAATGGCATCATCCACCACCAGGCCAATGGCCAGTACCAGCGCCAGCAGGGTGAGCAGGTTGATACTGAATCCGAACGCGTACAGCAGGATGGAGGTGGCGATGAGGGACACCGGCACCGTCACCGCTGGCACCAGGGTCGCGCGCCAGTTGCCGAGGAACAGGTAGATCACCAGGGTGACCAGGATCACCGCGATAGCGAGGGTGGTGTACACCTCGCTGATCGCCTCGGACACAAACACCGAGGCATCGTAACTCTGGCTGAGGCGCATGCCGTCGGGCAGGGTCTTGTTGACCTTCACCATCTCCGCCTTGGCCGCCTCCGCCACCGCCACGATGTTGCCGGTGGACTGGCGGGTGATGCCGATGCCCACCATGGGCTCGCCATTGCCGCGGAAGGTGGAGCGGTCCTCGGCGGAGCCCAGCTCCACTCGCGCCACATCGCCCAGGCGCACCACGTGGCCGCTATCGCCGGTGGCCACCGCCAGGCGCGCGAAGTCCTCGGCGCTCTGGAACTGGCGTTGCAGGCGCAGGGTGAACTGGCGATCGCTGGACTCGAGATAACCCGCCGGCAGCTCGCGGTTTTCCGCGCGCAGCGCCTGTTCAATGTCCGCGCTGGTCACGTTGTGCGCGGTCATGGCACCGCGGTCCAGCCAGATGCGCATGGCAAAGTCTTTGGCTCCACCCACGCGCACCCGGGCCACGCCATCGAGCACCGAGAAGCGGTCCACCAGGTAGCGGTTGGCGTAGTCGGTGAGCTCCGGCACGGTTAAGCGGTCGGAGGTCAGGTTCAGCCAGATCACCACGTCGTCGCTGCTGTCGACCTTTTCAATCTCCGGCGGATCCGCCTCTACCGGCAGGTTGTCCATCACGCCGGAAACGCGATCGCGGATATCGTTGGCCGCGCCGTCCACGTCGCGGTTGATATTGAATTCGATGGAGATGCGCGAGCGCCCGTCGGTGCTCGATGAGCTGACGGTTTTGATCCCCTCGATACCGGCGATACGGTCTTCGATCACGCGGGTGATACGGGTTTCCACGATATCCGCGGAGGCGCCGGGGTAGTTGGTGTCGATGGACACGATGGGCGGATCGATATCGGGGTATTCGCGCAGCGCCAGGCGGTCGAAACTGATCAGGCCAAACACCACCAGCAGCAGTGCCAGCACCAGCGCGAATACCGGGCGTTTGACCGCCGTATCACTGATGATCATTGGCTGGCTGCTCCGTTTTGCGCTTCGACAGCAACGGCCTGGCCGTCGCGGATGTGCAGGGTGCCGCGGGTGACGACCTGGTCTCCCTGGGAGAGCCCCGAGAGTACCTCAACCTTGCCCAGGTAGCGGTGCCCGATTTCGACCTCGCGCCGCTGCACCACATGTCCGCCTTCGGTTTTCTTTACCACAAACACGGACTGATCCCCCGCCAGCGGTACCAGCGCCGCCTCGGGAATGGTCAGCGCCTGGCGTGGGTTGCTGATGATCTTGACCCGCAGCAACATGCCCGGCTTGAGGTCGCCATCCGGATTGTCCAGGCGGCCGCGCACGGTAAAGGCGCGGGTCTGCGGGTCCACCCGCGCTTCCACGATCATCACCTCGCCATTGAATACCCGGTTGGGGTGGGCCTGGCTCATGGCCTCGATTTTCATACCGCCAGAAATGGCCGACAGCTGTCGCTCGGGCACGGTGAAATCCAGTTTCAGGCGGTCAATTTCCTGGATGGTGGTGATTTCCGTGGTGGGGGTGGCCAGGCTGCCCACACTGATGTTGCGCAGTCCCAGCTGGCCGTCAAAGGGCGCGCGGATTATGCGGTCATCGATGCGCGCCTGCAGGCCGTCAATCAGCGCGCGGGTCTCCGCCACCTGGGTTTCCACGGCTTCCAGTTGTTCGCGGGTAGAAAGGTTCTTGCCCACGAGCCCGCGCAGGCGTTTTTCATCACGCTCATAACGCTGCAGGGTGGCGCGGGCGCCCGCCAGTTCTGCCAGCTCCTCGCCGTGGCTCAGTTCCACCAGTACATCGCCGGCCTTTACCCGTTGCCCACTTTCAAACGCAATGCGGCTGATGTGTTCGGTGACGCCGGCGCGCAGGGAAACAAACTCCCACGCTCTGGCGGTGCCCAGTGCCTCCACCGGGTTTGAAATCTGCTCCAGCTCGACGGCGGCAACGCGCACGGGGATCGGGGTACTGCCGGGGCCGCCTTGTGCGAGAACGGCGGTTGAGGAGGAAAAACTCAGCAGCGCGGCACAGGCCACGGCGAGGGTGCGGGAGGCGCGTCCGAATGCACGGGTCAGTTTCATGGTGATGGGCATTACCTGATGGTCAAAACAGTTATTTTGATGGTGGCGCGGAAAAGTGTCGCACCAAGTGCAGCAACTTCCGCGCCAGACTAGTGCAGCGGGAAGTCAGAGTTGAGGGGTTTTACAAAAATTTACCCCCGGGCGCATGCACACCCGGGGGTTGTACGCTGGCGGTCGCCCTATTGGATTGCCCGTAAGGGTGACCTGGCCATCGAGTTTAGTCGCCGTAGATGATCTTGCTGTTCACCTTGACCGTCAGCGGGTGGTAACCCGGCTTGGCTTTCTCGAAAATCCGCTTGGCTTCGTCGGTCTTGCCGTTTTCCACCAGGTTGCGGTACAGCGGGCGCAGGAACTTGTTGCGGCCGATGCTGGTGAGGAAGTCTTCCAGGCGCGCATTGGCCGGCTGGTAGTCGTTGCGCACCGCGATCATTAACCAGCTGAAGGCGATCTCGTTGTTTTTCGACTGGGTGAGATCGAAGGTGCTATCCAGTTCCTGCAGCTGATCTTCGCTCAGTTTCTCCGGCATGCCGTCGAGGAAATACTTCCACTGGTGGAAGGTCCAG
Source organism: Microbulbifer sp. Q7 (assembly GCF_001639145.1). Classification (NCBI taxonomy): domain Bacteria; kingdom Pseudomonadati; phylum Pseudomonadota; class Gammaproteobacteria; order Cellvibrionales; family Microbulbiferaceae; genus Microbulbifer; species Microbulbifer sp. Q7. The sequence goes on from NZ_LROY01000001.1 coordinate 876,749, forward strand.
TCCTTGGTGTCAATCGCGCTCGCCTTGATGTCGCCGTTCAGCCATTGCTCGCGCACCGGATCGAGCTTGGTGAATGCATCGGAGGTGGGCTGCGGCGCGCCTTCGGGAATGCCCGGTTCAAAAATCCACTGCTGGATGCGCGCGCGGTCCAGTTTGTCCGGGTACTGCTTCAGTAGGGTGTCATCCAGGTATTTCACGAAGTCTTCCGTGGTAATGCTCTGGAAGGCGAAGTGGTTGAAGTACTCCATCAGGAATTTGTCGAAGTTCTCGCGGCCCACCTTCTGCTCCAGTTCATACAGGAACAGGGAGCCTTTTTCGTAGGGAATGTTCGAGAAGACTTCGTCCGGATCGCGGCCGCGCAGGTCGATGGCCATGATCTCGTCTTTGTCTTCGCGGTCGTCCAGGTCGGCCTTGAGGTCGTCGTAACCCAGCGCCATTTCCATCTGGTAGCGCTCGTCACCGTACACAAACTGCATGATGCGGTTGGTGAGGTAGGTGGTGAAGCCTTCGTTCAACCACAGGTCGCGCCAGCTGGCATTGGTGATCAGGTTGCCGGACCAGGAGTGGGCCAGCTCGTGGGCGATCAGTGCCACCAGGCTCTTGTCACCGGCGATCACCGTGGGGGTGATAAAGCTCAGGCGCGGGTTTTCCATGCCGCCAAACGGGAAGCTGGGGGGCAGGATCAGCAGGTCGTAGCGGTCCCAGCGGTAGGGGCCGAAGTTCTGCTCCGTGACTTCGAGCATATCCTCGGTGTCTTCAAACTCCTTGGCCGCGGCGTCGAGTAGTTCGGGCTCGGCGTAGACGCCGGTGCGCTCGCCCATCGCCTTGAAGTCCAGATTGCCGATGCCGATGGCGATCAGGTAGGACGGAATGGCCTGGGGCATTTCAAACTCGAACACGCCGTCCAGCTCTGCTTCCGGATCGTTGTTCGCACTCATCACTGCGCGCAGCTCTTTGGGGGTGCGGAGGGTGGCCTTGTAGGTCATGCGCACCTGCGGGGTGTCCTGCAGGGGAATAAAGCTGCGTGCGTGAATCGCCTGGGCCTGGGTGAACAGGAAGGGATGCTTTTTGCCCGCGGTCTGTTGCGGTTCCAGCCATTGCACACCGGAGGCACCGGGGGAGGTCTGGTACTGGATGGCGACCTTGCTGGCGCCCTTGGGCAGATTGATCTTCAGCGGGGTGCCCAGGTTCGGGTCTTTCTTGCCCATGCTGAATTTCACTGGCTGGAGGCTGTCGCCAACGCCGGCGCGCACGGCTTTTACGTCGATGTCACGGGTATCCAGGATCAGCGGCGGATTTTTCTGGCTGAGCCGTTTGATATCCAGAATGGCTTCGCCCTTCAACACCTTGTTGTCGAAATCGGCGGTGAGGTCGAGATCCAGGTGCTTGACGCGGAAGGCGTCGGTGTTGGCAAAGGAGTGGTAGTCGACGCCGGATTCGGGCCCATTTTTCTCCGCCATGGCGCCTTCTTTTTGCAGGTCTTCCGCCTGGTACTCGGTGGCGCCTTCGGGGGTCGCGGTGCCTGAAGTACTGGGTTCAGCCTCTTTTTTGCCGCAGGCGCTCAGGGTGACGAGGCTGCAGGCCAGCAATCCGGCGCCGATCAGGCGGCCGAGGCTGGGGGTTAACAATTGGGGCAACATAGGGGGCTCCATGATTGTTGTTGTGCGTGTAGGTGAGTGAACGGGGTGAATACTTCGCGGCACAGAATACTCAATAGGCGGCGAGAGGTGAAAACCGGTTGTTGCATCGCTGTTTAAGGTAGACCGAAATGCGGTCCCCGGGCGGGGTGATTTTGGTGTGGCGGCCGGAGGTATTCCACCGGCCGCGCAACACCCGCGCACAGAAGCTGCCGGTCAATCCAGGCTGAAGTCAAAATCCATTTCGTCGGCCGGCGGCTGTACATAGTAGCCCTGGATGTAGTCGGTGCCGGTCTGCCACAGGGTGGGCAGCATGCTCGCCTGTTCCACGTGGGGGACGATCACCTGGGTGTCGATTTCCTTGAGCTGGCCCACCAGCTTGACCAGTCCTTCGCTGTCTTCGCCTTCGTCCTGTACCTCGCGCACGAAGGAAGCGTCGATCTTGGCGATATCCACCTGCACATGTTCCAGCGCCTTGAACGGGCTCAGGCCGGTGCCGAAATGGCAGATCGCAACCCGGCAGCCCATATCCTGCACCAGTTTGGAGAAGTCGCGCGCCGCGTGCAGGTTGCTGTTGATGTCTTCCGCGCGCAGCTGGAAGGTGACCGCGTTGGGGGGCACCTTGGCGGCCTTGAAAGCGACGCCGAGCCAAGCCGGCAGGCTGGTGTCCTTGAGGGAGGCGACCGTGAGGTGCAGCAGTACGGAAACGTTTTCACCCTTGGCACGTTGGGCGGCGGCGGCCTTGATCGCGCTGAGGATGACCCAGCGATCCATCTTGGTGGAGAGGCCGGCGTCGCCCAGGGTTTCCAGGAAGGCGAGGGGGGCCAGTTCCTCTTTGCCGTCTACCAGGCGCACCAGCACTTCGTAGATTTTTTCCCCACTGCCCTGCAGGCTGAGAACCGGCTGGTACAGCAGCTTGAGGTTGCCCGCTTCCAGCGCCTGGGTAACGCGGGCGCGGTGGTAGGTGTTGGCGTCGCCCTGCTGTTCGCTGTCGGGCTCGAACAGGGCGAAGCTGTTGCCATTTTCCCGTTTGAGCGCCTGGTCGTGGGCCTTGGAGGCCTGCTCAAGCACCTTGTCGGCATTGCCCGAGGTTTCACTCAGCAGGGAAATACCGATGGAAGCGGTAATGTGCAGGGTTTTGCCCGAGGCTTCGAAAATGGTGTCGGCGATCTTTTGCAGCAATTCTTTGGCGCGGCCCTCGGCGCTGTCCGGGGTGGTTTCCGGCATCAGCAGGCAGTAGCTTTCCTCGCCGTAGCGGGCGACCACATCGCCGCGACGCACGCTGCTCTGCAGCAGCTGCGCGAATTTGCGGTGCAGGTCATCGGCGCCGGCGACCCCCACGATCTGCTGTACAGACTCTTCAAAGCGGTCGATTTCGATATACATCAGGCCGCCGGTGCGCTGGGAGCCTGCGGCGGACTGGATGGCGTTGTTGAGCAGCTGTACGAAGCGCTGGCGATTGTACAGGCCGGTGGCAGCGTCGCGGTTTTTCGCCTCGCTCAGCTGGGCCTCCAGCTCTTCGGTATTGCCACTGCTGGCGGCGATACGGATCTGCAGGCAACGCTCGTCGTCGTACACGGTGGAGAGCACCTCGGCCTTGGTGCCGAGGGGCGCGCCGCTGGCCGTCTTGGCGGTGAATTGCCACTCCTGCGCTTCCACCTCGTTGTTGTTGATGGCGCACTGGCGCATGAATTCGCGTGCGTCTTCCTGCTCTCCCTCGGTGAGCATGTCGATCATCGGCTGGTATTCAATGTCGTCGCGGTCTTTGTAGCCAAAGCGTTCGGCGAAGGATTCGTTGGCGTAGACGATCAGGCCATCGGAGATATAGGCGATGGCATCCTTGGAGCTGTCGAGCAGCTCTTTGGCGCGGGCGAGGGTGGCGTGGTAACGGCGGTCGTGGATCCGCGCCTGGCGGCGTTCTTCGAGCGCGCTCAGTTCGCGCTGGATCACCAGCAGCAGGTGCTGGTCTTCGTCCACGGTGACCACGTCTCGGGCACCGGCCTTGAGGCCTTCTACCACAGGCTGGGCGCCCGCACGCTCGGTCAACAGCACGGTGGGCACGTCTTTCTGCAGCTTGCTGATGGTGCGGATGGCGGTGGCCGCGGCCAGCTGTTTACTCTGCTCGGCAGCGATCAGCAGATCCCAGGTGTGTTCTTGCAGAAGCTTGGTCAGGGCGCCCTCACTGGCCACATGCTGGGCGCGGTTGGGGCGGCCGGCATTGTGCAGCATGCTCACCAGGCGCTGGGCTTCGGTGGGGGTATCGTTGATCAGAAGAAGGCGGATGGTGTTGTCGCTGCTCATTGTTTTCCTGTTGTACTGCGTTGCGGCGGCGTTATGCAAGCTCCATAACTGTGCGGTTTCACTCGGTGTATGACCGCTTCCCTGCAGTACCTGAGGCCCTTGTCGGTTGTGGTCACCGGTCAGGTATTCCAAGAGGCCGCGAACCGGCTAGTTTAGGCGTTGTGTATCCGCGCAAACAAGTGCCGCGTTGTCACTCTGGGATCCGGTTCCAAGATGCCCCCCTAACAGGACGAATCGTGCGCGTGTTTCCTCAGGCGCAATCGGCCGCGGGCAGGCCCGGCTTCAGGAAAATTCAAAGATGGCGAGGCTGCCGGTGGTCAGGGTCGGGCTGCGCAACGCCACGGTGCGCGTCTGCCCGGCATTGACGATGTCCACGGTGTCGCCAGACTGGAAAAGCGGAATGGGGAGCACCAGTTCCGGTGGGAGCCCGGCATCGCCGGTCAACAGGCCGGCCATGGGCGCGGTGCGGCGGCCGTCGTGGGTGTGGCGGTGCACCTGTACCGCGCTGGAGTGCCCACCAAAGAATTCAACCCCCAGCCGGCACTGGTCCGGGAGGGTGTATTGCCAGCGTATCAGGGCGACCTGCCAGCGGTCGTTGAGCCACAGTGCGATGAGGTCACCGCAGCGCAGCCGAACCTGGGTCGCCGGGGGCAGCCGAAGGCCGGCACCGCCATCACTGGTATTGAGCAGGGTGGCGGGAATCGGCTGATAGCGCTGGCGGGTGGTGGTGGTCTTCTTGTTGCGCGCCACCGAGGGCGCACTGGGCAGCAGGTCATCGGCGGCGGAAACCTCGTAGCTGCGGAGTGTGCGCCCGGTGCGGAAGTCGACGGCATCGACATCCATGACCAGCGCGCGATCCGACTTGGCGGTTGGGGCGAAGGCCGCTTCGAGTTCCGGCGCCGATTCGTCGTCGCACTTGAGGTGATGACAAACCGCACTGAGGCCGACGACCGCCTGGCAGCGAATATTCACCGGGGTGCGTTGTCCGCCGCGACTTTTTTCGCCTGCCCATACCCCCTGCACCCACTGCAGTACATCGGAAGACAAGGCTCCGGGGCGACGCAGACGACGCTGCAGCTGTTGCAATGGGCGGGTCAGGTCTACCGACCACCCCTGAGGGGCGGTGAAGTGGTGCATGCCAACCCGGCTCTGCTGCAGGCGCACCGAGGGAATCGGGGGTTGGTCGAGCTTGAGGCTGGCGAGTAGTGTGGGGGTGCCAGGTGCCGGCGAGTCCAGCAGGGAGGCACGGGCGGCCCAGCGGCGGCAGCACTGCCACAGTTGCAGCTGTTCTGTGCTGGTAAGCTGCATCGGGTTGGCGCTGGCAAACAGGGCAATATCCAGATAGCCCCGCACAATGCGACCCCAGCGGTGCCCTCCGGCCAGCGGGTCCGCCAGCGGGTCGGCGACCCGTCGTTGATCCAGCTGCTGTTCCCGCGCCAGCTGCACGAGACGTTGCAAGCGGCCCCAGCTGCCTTTCGGGCTAGCCAGAAAAAATACATTGCTGGTGAAAATCAGCCGGCGCAAGCCGTCGATGCCACGGTGTAGTGCGATGGCCAGGCGACGACGGGTTAGCACGCTGGGTGTGCCCGCATCCATCGCTGTGGCCAGCTGCACGCACACACTGGTATAGGCCAGCGCCAGGTGCTGCAGCAGAATGATTCCCGTCAACAGGTCGCGTCGCTGTTCCTGGGTTTGTGCGGTATCCGGGTTCTCGCGCGCCTGGCTCAACAGTGGATGCACCAGCTGCTGGTAGTGCGCCACCACCACCGGGCGCAAAGCCTCCAGGCTTGCCAGCCGCTGCCCGGCGGGTTTGCTCCAGCGGGCCACTTCCGTGAGTAGGCTGCGCAGGGTGCCGGCATTGCGTTGTGCCCTGTCCGCCGGGGGATTTTGTTGCAGGTAGCCGGCAAGCCAGCGCTTCAACTGGCGGGGGGTGCGGCAACTGCAGGTGAGTTCCTGTAAGTCGAGGGGGGCCGGCGACAGGCGCTCCAGCAGTGAGGGGGAGTTCGGCACAGGCCTGGATGACGTGCGCGGGCTTGCGGCATCGCCGCCCGGGGGCTGGATGCTGGCGCTGGGTGGTGTGGACGAATCGCCCGATGCGACGGATGGCGCTTGTACTTGAGGCTGCCCGGCTTCATTGCCGGTGCGGGTTTCTCCCGCTTTATGAGTATCGACTGCTTCCTGCATGACTCTAACCGGATTTTATCTCTCCGCAGTATACGAGACATCGCGATAGAAACAATCGTACCAGTTGAACGCGGCGACACGGGTGCGAGGTTTTTCGCGATTTCAGCGGGCGCGTATCGCGGAGCTGTCGCGGATTGGCTCTTGTGGGGGGTATTCCTGGCCCGCGGGTCAGCACTGGTGTTTGATCAGAGCGGTGTCTTGGATTTTTCTGCGGGTATCTCGCGTACCAGCCTCGGGACCAGGTATCCGGGCAGGCGATGACGCAACTGGTCCACCAGGTCGCGGGCGCGGTCGTCGCTGACTTCAAAATGGGCGGCGCCCTGTACCCGGTCCAGCTGGTGCAGGTAGTAGGGCAGCACACCGGCGGCAAACAGCGTTTCCGAAAGGTCCGCGAGCGATTGCGCCGTGTCATTCACGCCCTTCAGCAGTACCGACTGGTTGAGCAAGGTGACGCCGGCGGCCCTGAGACGGCCGAGCGCGTTCCGCACCTCACCATCGATTTCATTGGCGTGGTTGCAGTGCAGTACCAGCACCGGCTTGAGGCGGCTGCCGCTGAACCAGTCGAGCAGCTCTTGGTTGATCCGCGAGGGGGCCACCACCGGCAGGCGGGTATGGATGCGGAGCTTGTCCAGGTGCGGGATGTGCTGAAGCTCTGCTGCCAGCCAGCCGAGCTGTTTATCGCTCATTACCAGTGGGTCGCCGCCACTCAGGATGACTTCGCGCAGGTCCTGCTGGCTGCGGATGTAGTCCAGTGCCTGCTGCCACTGGTGGCGGTTGAGATGATTGTCGCTGTACGGAAAGGCGCGGCGGAAGCAGTAGCGGCAGTTGACCGCGCACTGGCCGGCGGTGATCAGCAGCAGGCGGCCGCGATACTTGTGCACCACTCCGGGCACTGGATTGGCGTTGGCCTCTTCCAGCGGGTCGTCACTGAAGCCGGGGTTTGGCTGCAGTTCTGCGGCGCTGGGCAATACTTGCAGCAGCAGCGGGTCCTGCGGGTCACCGGGGCGGATGCGTTTGAGATAGGGGCGCGGCACCCGCAGCTGGAACAGCGCGGAGGCGGCGGTGAGCTGGGGCAGTTGCGCCGGTGCCAGTTGCAGGGCGTCGAGCAGTTCCTGCGGGTCGGTGACCAGGTCGGCCATTTCGTCCTGCCAGCGGCGTGCGGCGGCACTGTCCTCACCGGGGGTGTGGATTTCGATGCGGCTTATTTCACGGCTGGGCTGGCGGTGCTGTATCATAGCGGGCTATTTTTTGGCGCGGTGGCTGGTAACTGCTGAAAGGCCTTTGGCGGGCCGCGCGAAGTTTAATCAATTTGACGGCATTCTGCTGATATTTCGAGGAGCTCATGGGTACATATTCCACTAACGAATTCAAAGGCGGTCTGAAGGTAATGCTGGACGGCGACCCCTGTTCCATTGTGGACAATGAGTTCGTGAAGCCCGGTAAGGGCCAGGCGTTCAGCCGGGTGAAGCTGCGCAACCTGAAGACTGGCCGTGTGTGGGAGCGCACTTTCCGTTCCGGTGAGAGCCTGGAGTCTGCGGATGTGATGGACCGGGATATGGAGTATCTCTATAACGATGGTGAGTTCTTCCATTTCATGGAGCCGGAGACGTTCGAGCAGCATCAGGCGGATGCGAAGGCGGTTGGCGATTCGGCCAAGTGGCTGAAGGAGCAGGATATCTGTGTGGTGACGCTGTACAACGGTGCGCCGCTGGCGGTTACTCCGCCGAATCACGTGATTCTGGAAATTACCGATACCGATCCCGGTCTGCGCGGTGATACCGCCCAGGGCGGTACCAAGCCTGCGACTCTGTCTACCGGTGCGGTGGTGAAGGTGCCGCTGTTCCTGGAAATCGGCGAGTCCATCAAGGTGGATACCCGTACTGGGGAATACCTGGGTCGCGCTAAGGAAGACTGATCTTTCTGATCCGGTGATTCTGAAGGGCGGATACTCTGGTATTCGCCCTTTTTTGTTCTGGCCTCAGTGATCCCGGTCCCTGATGTCTCCTGGCGGCAAAGCACTGGGTGCGGGTTTTCAGGACCGCTGTATACCCATCCCTGGGCGCTTCGGCGCAAACGTCCTGTTTGCGACGATCCTGAAAACCCGCACCCAGCCCTTTGCCTTCACGTCAGCGTTTAGTGGCCACTGGCAGCTAAACTGGTACATCCTTTTGATTAGCTAATCCTATGTCTGAAACCCTCTGGCGCCCTGCCGCCCCTCTGGACAACCTCCGCCGCCGCGCCACCCTGCTCGCGGATATCCGCCGTTTTTTCAGTGAGCGGCAGGTGCTGGAAATGGAGGTGCCCATCCTGTCCCGGTGCGCCACCAGTGACCCGCATATCGACTCGATCGTGGCCGATTGCAGCGGTGCGCCGGCGTTTCTGGCCACCAGCCCGGAGTTTGGCCTGAAGCGTCTGGTGGCGGCAGGGATCGGCGACTGTTACTACCTGGGCAAGGCGTTCCGCAATGGGGAGGCCGGGGGACGGCACAATCCGGAGTTCACCATGCTGGAGTGGTATCGGGTGGGCTGGGACGATCACCGTCTGATGATTGAGGTGGGGGAGTTGCTGTCGTGGTTGTTGCAGATTTCCCGGGTGCGCTCCTACAGCTATCGCGCTCTGTTTTTGCAGCATCTGGATGTGGATCCGCACCGGGCGTCGTTTGAGGAGTTGAAGGCGGTGGTGGCGCGGGTGTTGGAGATTTCGTTTGAGCCGGCGGGGCGGGACGAGTGTCTGGATCTTTTGATGAGCCACCATATCGAGCCGAACATGGATGGGGCGGATGAGCCGGTAATTACGCTGGTCTACGATTTCCCGGCGTCGCAGGCGGCGCTGGCGCGGGTGGAGGAGGATGAGCTGGGGGTGCCGGTGGCACGTCGGTTCGAGGCGTATGCCGGTGGCATGGAGCTGGCCAATGGGTATTGGGAGCTGACGGATGCGCAGGAACAGCAGCGTCGCTTTGAGGCAGATCAGCGTTATCGGGAGCAGAGTGGCAAGCCGGTGCGCCCGTTCGAGGGGCGGCTGGTACAGGCGCTGGCGGCGGGTATGCCGGGGTGTGCCGGGGTGGCGCTGGGGGTGGACCGTTTGTTGATGCTGGCCTGCGGCGCAGCGCGCATTGATGAGGTGATTGCCTTCCCTATCGAGCGCGCCTGAATGGGCGGAAGGGCCGGGTGCTGTGAGGTGATTTCAAGCACTGTCAGGCACTCTGCCGGTCGTCGTCGCCCGGTTCATCACTCGGGTGGTCTTCTTTGACCAGATGCGCGCTACCGCGCTCCGGGGTAAATTCGTAGTGCGCCACTTCCCCCACGGCGTAGAAACCGGCATTGAGCCAGATGTCCTGCTGGTCTTCGCCCACCAGGGCCACGGCGTGTTTGTGGTGGCTGTGGAGAACTTCTCCGATCAGGTGCAGCAGTATCGCTCTGCCAATACCGCGGCCACGATAGTCGGGCAGGGTGGCGAGGTCGTAGAAACCGAGGGAGTCCGCGGAAGAAAACAGCGTGCCGGTGGCGACCGGCGTGCCCTGGTATTCCCCGAGGAAAAGCTTGAGGCGGCTGTGTTTATGCTCGGGTAGTTCGGCGAGTTGCCGGTAGAATTTTTTGATCTGTGCGCTTTCCCGCGGGCAGTCCTGCATGTTTGCCACCAGGTCGCCAAACGCAATAATGTCTTCGGCGGTGGTGGCCGGTCTGATGACCAGCCCCTCTACACCGCTGTCTTCTACTGCCAGCTGTTTTACCTCTGCCGCCACCGCAATCTGCGGTGCCATGCGCTTCAGGTGAAGCGCCTCCATCTCCGCATCGTCCAATGGCTTGCTGGCGCAGTGCCACAGGGAAAACGGGCTGTGACGTTCGGCGAAATAATCGACCACGAAGCGCTGCAGGATACGCGGTTGCATCACCGCGTTGCTGACCACCCGGTTGAAGCGGGAGGACAGCAGGCCGCTGTCGGTGCGCAACAGGCCGGTGATCTCCTTGCTCTGTTTGGGGTTGAGGAGGTCCGCGCAGTACCCGGCTTTGTTTTCCAGGTTACGGCACACGAGGTTTTTGGCGCTGAGACTGTATTTCATGGTTACAGAATAGTCGTGCGGTTAAGTGCCCGTACCGATTGTTCGCAACCAGTGACAGCAGAATCAGCGCAATTGATCCACCTTGGAGATGGCGCACTGATCCATGGAGATGGCGGGCTGTTCGCAGCTGGCGGTGCCAATTACTTTGGCGGGCACGCCAGCCACCAGGGATTTTTCCGGTATGGCTTTCAACACCACGCTGCCCGATGCAATCTGTGAGCAGCGGCCGATTTCGATATTGCCGAGAATCTTGCTGCCGGCGCCGATCAGCACGCCGCAGCGTACTTTCGGATGGCGGTCGCCGGATTCCTTGCCGGTGCCGCCGAGGGTAACCGACTGCATGATGGACACGTTGTCTTCCACCACCGCGGTCTCACCGATCACGATGCCGGTGGCGTGATCCAGCAGAATGCCCTGGCCCAGCTGTGCCGCAGGATGAATATCCACGCCGAACACCACCGAGATGCGGTGCTGCACAAACAGGGACAGGGAGCGGCGGTTCTGTTGCCACAGCCAGTGGCCCACCCGCCAGGCCTGCAGGGCGTGGTAGCCCTTGAAGAACAGGAAGGGTTCATACAGCGACTGGCAGGCGCTGTCGCGCTGTTCGATGGCCGCCAGGTCCGCGCGCGCGGCACAGCCGATACTCGGATCAGAAGCCAGCGCCTCGTCAATCACTTCGCGGATCAGCAGCGCCGGCGCTACCGCGCTGTCGAGCTTGTTGGCGAGGTGAAAACTCAGTGCCGCTTCCAGGGAATCGTGGTTGAGAATCGTGGCGTGCAGGAAGCTCGCGAGAATGGGCTCCCGCTCCACCTGTGCTGCCACATCCCGGCGGATGCTTTCCCAGATCAGGTCCCGAGTCACTTCCGCCTTTGCGGTTTCCATCGAATGGTGCTCCTTGTTGCGCTCTACCCCGTTGCGTACGTTATACCGCGCCGAGCGTCAGCGGCGGCTGCTGCAGGGCAAACAGCTGTTCTCTCAGTGCCAGAATATGTTCCGCCCAATAGCGTGGCGAATTGAACCAGGGAAAGGCCCTGGGAAAGGCCGGGTCTTCCCAGCGCCGCGCCAGCCAGGCAGCGTGGTGCATCTGTCGCAGGCAGCGCAGTGGTTCTACCAGTTGTAATTGTGCCGGTTCGAAAGGGTAGAAGGTTTCGTAGCCTTCTACCACGGTATCCAGATAGGCGGTCGCCTCGGCGCGGTCACCGGAAATCAGCATCCAGATATCCTGGATGGCCGGACCCTGCAGGCAGTCGTCCAGGTCCACAAACCAGGGCGTTTCACCGCGCCACAGGAAGTTGCCGCTGTGGCAGTCGCCGTGTAACCGCAGGGTGTTCCAGGGCCGATCAAATATTGGGGCAATCTGCTCGATGATATGCGCGGTGGTGGTGGCATAGGCCTCCACATTCTCCCGCGGTAAAAAGTCACCGTTCAGAATAAATTCGCGGGCGTCGATGGCAAAGTGCTGCAGGCTCAGTGAATTGCGGTATTCGAACGGGCGCGAGGCGCCGATGGCGTGAATGCGCCCGAGCATGGTGCCCACCTGCTCCAGGTGCTCGAAGTTATCCAGTTCAATCTGGTGGCCGCCGCGGCGTGGAAACAGCGCGAAGCGGAAACCGTGGGCCTCGTGCAGGGTCTGGCCATTGAACGTGAGCGGCGCCACAACGGGGATTTCTGCGTCTTCCAGCTCGAGGGCAAACTGGTGCTCCTCGTTGATCTGTTCGTCGCTCCAACGCCCGGGGCGATAGAACTTTGCGATCAGCGGCTGCGCCTCGTCGATACCCACCTGGTAGACGCGGTTTTCGTAGCTGTTGAGGGGAAAAATACGCGCGTCCGAGAGCAGGCCAACGCTCTCCACGCAATCGATGACCCGGTCCGGGGTGAGCGCGTCATAAGGATGTGACGATTCAGTCATGGCGGCGCTCCAGTGAGCCTGGCGAGGCTCAGGTAAATAGGGGGCGCTATGCTAACGCGGTTGGGCGGTAGCACCAACCACCGACGATTGAGGAGGATTTGTGAAATACATCTTTGAAGTCACCATCAAACCCGGCCACACCGCCGAGCAATACGCCGATGCCTGGGTGCGCGCCTCGGAACTGATCCAGCAGGCCCCCGGCGCGCTGGGCACTGAGCTGCACCGCAAGATTGGTGAGTCGGACAAGCTTATCGCTATCGCCCGCTGGGAATCGAAGGCACATCGGGATGCGATGGAAAACAATCACAGCCCGGAGATCGTTAACATCATTCGCAGTGCCGCGCCTTTTGTGGAGATTCGGGTGCTTGGCTGTTACGACGAGCCGGAGTGGGTGGTAATACCGACGAACAGAACGGAGTAATCGGCAACCTGGTTGTACCGGGCAGAAAAAAGGGCGCCCTGAAAACAGGGCGCCCTGATTGCTTGCGAACTATGGCGGGTTCGCGCTGTGTTTTAGCACAACCTAATTGCTGTACCAGTAAGCATCCAAAGTCACGCCACTAGCCCCGCTACGGGTGGCCTTGAGGCCGATATGCCAGGTGCCAGCGGCGGGGTTGGCAATGGTGCAGGACTCATTGTTGCCGCCACCAGTGTCGCGACAGTCATACTGTCCATTGGTGGGATTGGCGCCAAGGCGCAGATACAGGTTGACGTTACCAATGCCGCCAGAGGTGGATACCTCGAGGCTGGTGGCGCCGGCCGGAACAGCAATGGTGTAGTACTCCCACCCACGTGAAGCAACACTGATATTGCTCTCGCTAAAGCCATCGCTGTTCGGCCCGCCGCTGCCATCGCTGACAGTGACCGACTGGGTGCTGCTATCGGTAGCGCCATCGTCGTCGGTCACGGTCAGGGTGACAGAGTAGGTACCGGCAGCACCGTAGCTGTAGCTCGGGTTGGCGTCCGTTGAGCTGCCGCCATCACCGAAGTCCCAGCTGTGGCTGACAACACTGCCATCGCTATCGCTACTGGCATCGGTGAAGGTCACGAACAGGTCGGAAGCGTTAAACGTAAAGCTCGCGTTCGGTGCCTGATTGGTGGGGGTGCCACCGCCACCGACCGCATCGATCGCCGCGCTCGCATCAATAATGCCCGCGCCACATCCGCCAGTGCAGGCGCCGGGCAATGCGCGTGCGGTAGACTTGAGAGCGCTCTCAACCTGAGCCGGGGTAACGCCGCCATTGGCTGCGTACATCAGTGCGGCAACGCCGGATACGTGTGGTGCCGCCATGGACGTGCCCTGGTAGTACACATAGGACTCGGCGCCCGGACCAGTAGTGCCGTCGTTCAGGGTAGAGGCGACACCGTGGGTTCCGTCGTAAGCGACATCACCACCCGGCGCGCTCACATCTACGGTTGTACCGAAGTTGGAGTAGTAGGCGCGGGCGCCGAAGCGCTCGGTAGCCGCGACAGAAATCACGTTGTCACAGCTGGCCGGGCGATAACCGGAAGCGTCGGCGTCGCTGTTGCCCGCACTGACAACAACCGTTGAGCCATTGGCAACCGCCGTATCAATCGCACTTTGATAAGTGGAGTCACAGGCGCCGCTACCGCCAAGGCTCATGTTAATGACTTGTGCCGGATTTGCGTTCACCGGCACACCGGAAACGTTGCCACCGGAAGCCCACACGATACCGTCCGCAATATCGGACAGGTAACCACCACATTTGCCCAATACCCGCACCGGGACTACTTTCGCATCAAAGGCAACGCCGGCAACACCCTTGTTGTTGCCGGTAACGGCCGCCACGGTGCCGGCCACATGGGTACCGTGCCAGCTGCTGCTCTGGTCTTGCGGTGGGTTAAAGAGGCCGCACTCATTGCGTGACACCGCATCGCCGGGGTCAGAGGCATCCGCGTCGCGGCCGTCGCCATCGTTCGACACAAAAGTGTCGTCGATAAAGTCGTAGCCGGGCAGAATATTGGCATCGAGATCCGAGTGGTACACGTATCCGGTATCGAGTACCGCAACGGTCACGCCCGCGCCGGTCTGCTTGTCCCACGCTGCCGGCAGATTGATACCGCCGGTGGCTTCAAAGTAGTGCCACTGGACGTTGTAGTAGGTGTCGTTCGGCGTGTACTGCGGCACCATAAAAGCATCTTCCTCGACGGAAAGAATATTTGGATCGGCTTCCAGTGTGGCCTGCAGCTTCTTTAGTTGGCCCGGTGCCATGCGTTTTTCCAGTCGGAATACCTGGCGATCCGCGAGCGCCATTTTGCGCAAATGCCCCATCTTCACGCCGCCACGATTAGATAAAATGCTTGCCTGCGACTGCCAGTCGCGCGTCTGGTTGTCTTTGTAGCGAACGATCAGGCGCTGCGGGACATTGGAAAAATCTGCATCGACAGAGATCTGCGCAACAGCCTGTGAGTGATTGCCGAGTAGCCCGAGCGTGGTGATTGCCGAAAGCGCGAAAAAAGAGTACCCCTTTAGAATGGATTTCATTCTTATTTTTCTCCCCGTAAAAGGATCTATGTTTGGGTGGTGCGCTGGGTTGCAGCGAACTGCTGTTGGCAGGGCTACTACGCAGCAATAATTTGCGCCGGTACGAGTAGCCGATAAGGCTGCGCGCGATGGAAAGCCGCAAGTTCGACATTGGTTAAACGCCGATGGACCACTGTAAGCGATATCTGGTTCGCGAGTGCTAGACCTTGGTCACGGGAATTGCATGATTTTTACGCCAATTAATGTAATCTCATCGTACTTTGCTGATCACATAGCGGTTCTTGATCCCCGACGCCTTCTCGATTAATTCCGCGGAAAAATAAGGCTTCGCCTGCATCTCGCAGGACTCGATGGCATCGGCGTTGTCGCGGTTGAACTTCTCGGCAAATGTATTGAGCGCCAGCACCAGCCCTTCTTTGCTAATGGCGTCCGGTGGTGATCACATCGTCCATCAACCCGAATCGCCCGCTGGGAATCGAAGGCACATCGGGATGCGATGGAAAACAATCACAGCCCGGAGATTGAAAAGATCATCAAGAGCGCTGCGCCGTTTGTGGAAATTCGCAGCCTGGGGGGATATGAGGAGCCGGAGTGGGTGGTGCGGCCCTCCGTAGCGGAGTGAGTGCTCCGGAGGACCTCACAAGCGAATCAGTCCGCTGCGGTCTGGGGGCCAATGACACCACTGACTGCCACGATTTTGTCGGCCGGGAAACCGCCCAGCTTGGCGTGCTTGGCAATGATTTCCTTATTGGGAGCCTGGTAGACGCAATAGAACTTGTCTTCGGCCACATAGCTTTGCTGCCACACAATTTCCGGGCCGAGAGACTCCAGTATTGCGCGTGACTTTTGCGAGATGGATTTCAGCTCCGCGGGTGTCAGATGCTGGGCACCGGGTATGGTGCGCTCGATAATGTACTGTTGGCCGTCGGCAGCGAATACTGCGGTACTGGTCAGCATCAGAATAAAAGCGATCAGTGAATTACGCATGGTGGGGATCTCCTGGGTAGGCGCATTGGTAGGCGCATTGGTAGGCGCACTGCGTTGTAACGGTTGAACCTTCGGTAAGCCTCGCGTTGCTGTGCAGGCTTGCCATCCATACAACCAGCCGCGCCTGCTGGTCACAATGAATTGGCGCCTGATCTTTACCTGAACTGGCAAATACCGTTAAATCAATAAGTTAGCGGTACACCTGAACTGCGCTTTTGGCGCGGATAGCCAGCAGACTGGGTCCGGAGTGGCGTATGGCGACACTGTGTTTCGGAGAATTTGAGCTCGAGACGGGGCGCAAGCGACTGCTGTGCCGCGGCAGACTGGTTGCTGTTCAGGAGCAGCCCCTGCGCCTGTTGTCATTGTTGCTGGCAAACCCGGGAGAAGTGGTAACCCGCGAGCAGGTCTGCACGCAGTTCTGGCCGGAAGACGCGACCGGCATTCTCGACGACAACCTGAATACCCTGGTGCGCAAATTGCGCCAGGCCCTCAACGACTCCGCCCGCAGCCCGCGCTTTGTCGAAACAGTACCCCGGCAGGGGTATCGGTTTATTGCTCCCGTCACTTGTCAGGGCGACCTCCCACAGCCGAGCACACCAGTCAATCTACAGAAATTCAGCGGACGCCCCTGGCAATGGTTGGCGGCCGGGTGTGTCGCTGTGGTGGCGCTGGGCTTTTTCTTCCCGCAATCGCGCGATTTGCTGAATCTGGGCAGTGCGCAGTCCAGGCAATTTGAATCGGTGGCGGTGCTCCCATTTGTAAACGCCAGTGAGGATAACGCGCGCGATTATTTCAGCGATGGGCTGGCCGACGACATCCTGAATCGCTTGTCGGGGTTTCCCGGCCTGCGCGTTGTTTCCCGAACCTCCTCATTTTCGATTCCACAATCCGGTCTCGACGCCCGTGGCATTGGTGAACTGCTGGCGACGGATGCGCTGGTGGAAGGCAGTGTGCGCAGAGACGGAGAGCAGCTGCGCATCAACGTGCGCCTCGTGGATACCAGCAGTGGCTATCAACTGTGGTCGCGCAGCTATCAACGGGAACTGACGGATATATTTTCGGTGCAGGAAAACATCGCGCTGGAGGTTGCCAGCGCACTGGCCGGAGAGTTGCGAAGTGATTTGGATAACGCCCAGCGCGTTGCTGATATTTTACCGGCGGCTTACGATCACTATCTTCGTGGCCGCTATGCCTGGCACCAGCGCACGGAAAAAGACCTGCACGGGGCGGTGGAAAGCTTTGAGCAGGCCATTGCGCTTGCGCCGGACTACGCGCCCGCGTGGGCCGGGTTAGCGGACGCGCTGGCGGTGCTGGGCTTTTACGATTACCTGCCCCCGGCCGAAGCCTTTACCCGCGCGCGGGGTGCCGCCCGCCGCACCCTGCAACTCGACCCCACCAACGCCTCCGCAGAAGCCAATCTCGGCTATGTGGCACTGTATTACGACTGGGATTTGCAGGAAGCCGAAGCCCGCTTTCGGCAGGCCATCGCCTTCAATCCCGATACCTCCAAACCGCACCAGTGGTACGCCAATCTCCTGGTGGCTGCCGGCCGTTTTGATGAGGCGGAGCGCGCAATGCGCCGGGCGACGGAACTGGATCCGCTTTCCCTGATCGCGAACGCGGCACTGGGGTGGGTGCTCTACCATGCAGGGGCTTATCCAGCGGCGCTCGAGCAACTGGCGCTGGCGCAGGAGCTTAATCCCGATTTCGAGCTGGTCTACCTGTGGCGCGGCTGGACACTGGAGGCGATGGGTGATTTGCCGGGCGCAATTGCTTCACTGCGAGAGAATGTGCGCCGCTCTGGTGGTGGCGCCATCGGAGTAGCATCACTGGCCAGGGCGCTGGCACTGAATGGCAATGAGGGTGAGGCGCGCGCACTGCTGCAAGAGCTGGACGCACAAGGCGCCTATCTGCCCGCCTACGAGATGGCGAAAGCCTATCTCGCGCTGGGTGATCCGGCGGCCGCGCAGCAGTGGTTACAGCGAGCCTTGGTCCAGCGTTCCCATTCCATGGTGTTTTTGAACGTAGACCCGCAGTTGGCCGCGATGCGCGGCAGCGCTGAATTCAGGGAGCTGGCGGCGCGGGTGATGCCGCACCGCTAGGGGTATTTCCGGCGACTTCCCTGGCGCCGTCAGACCGCGACTTTCTCCAGCGCCAGGCTGCCAATGGAATAGCCCGCGCCGAACGAGCAGATCACGCCTTTGCTGCCCACCGGCAGGTCGTCGCTGTTCAGGTTGAACGCAATCACCGAACCGGCACAACCGGTATTCGCATAGCGGTCGAGCACAATCGGGGCCCGCTCCGGGGTGGCGTCGTCACCCATCAGCTTCTTCGCGATCAGCAGGTTCATGTTGATGTTCGCCTGGTGCAGCCACCAGCGGTCAACCGCGTTCGGCTCGAAGCCCAGTTCCTGCACCTGACTTTCCAAATGTGCGGCCGCCATTGGGCACACTTCCTTGAACACCTTGCGACCGTTCTGGCGGAACAGCTTGCCCTCGCCGAACGGATCCACATCCGCGGCGCGGGAGGTATAGCTGACGTTGGAGCGAATATTGTTGGAAAACACGGTTTTCGCCTTGGTGCCGAGAATTTCCCAGGCCGTGTCCGCGTTGCAGGTGTCCTTGCGTTCCACCACCGTGGCCACGGCCACATCGCCAAAAATAAAGTGGCTGTCGCGGTCGGTGAAATCCACCTGCGGTGATGCCAGTTCCGGGTTGATCACCAACACCGCTTTGGCGGAACCGGAGCTGATCGCATCCACCGCCCGCTGCAGGGCAAAAGTGGCGGAGGAGCAGGCCACTTCCATATCAAACGCAAAACCGTCGATACCCAGTTCGCCCTGAATCTCGATGGCGATGGCCGGGTAGGCGCGCTGCAGGTAGGACGCCCCCACGATCACCGCGTCGATGTCTTCCGGCTTCTTGTTGGCTTTTTCCAGCGCCAGCTTGGCCGCTTTCAGGCCCATTTCTGCCTGCAGGCACAGCTCTTCATCGGCGCGCTCCGGCAGGTAGGGGCGCATGCGCTCCGGGTCGAGGATGCCCTCTTTGCTGATCACATAGCGGTTCTTGATCCCCGACGCCTTCTCGATAAATTCCGCGGAAGAATAGGGCTTCGCCTGCTTCTCGCCGGACTCGATGGCATCGGCGTTGTCGCGGTTGAATTTCTCGGCAAATGTATTGAGCGCCAGCACCAGCTCTTCGTTGCTGATGGCGTCCGGTGGCGTCCACAGGCCGGTACCGCTGATCACAATGCCGCGGGGCATTTTGAATTCACTCATCTTCTCTATCCCATCATCCTGTGCTGTTCACCTGTGGGGGCCATGGCCGGTACAGGCGGACTTCTTTTATAACGTTAGCAGCCGGTGGAATTTTGCGCAGCCGCTGAAAGGGGCGACTATTGTGGCGCCTGGGGTCACAGTGGTCTAGGAAGGTGCACGGGAGTACCGCTTGGTCATTGGGGGGATTTGGCTGAGTGCTAAGGGGTTCTGGCCAGGGCGAAGCTGGTGACCTGCGCGGCGCCGGCTTCGAGCAACGATTGGGCGGCGGCCTCCTGCGTGGCACCGGTGGTGATCACATCGTCCACCAACCCGATATGCCGCCCGGCCACCCTCGGCTGGGCCTGGAAACTGTTGGCGAGGTTCCTCCGCCGCTGGGCGCGGTTGAGGGCCTGCTGGCTGTCGGTGGGAGCAACCTTGCGCAGGGCGCGGGCATCCACCGGTATCTGCCAGTGGTTGCCGAGAATATCCGCGATCAGTTGTGCCTGGTTGTATCCGCGCTCGAACAGTTGCTTGCGCCAGTGCATGGGCACCGGCACCAGCAGGTCCGGGCGCTGGTCGCTGTCCAGATACGGCAGGAGTTCGGCGGCGGTGAGCTCCGCCAGGGTGCGGCCAGCGGCAAAGTCGCGTCGGTACTTGAAGCCCTGTACCAACTGCGCCACCGGGTAGGCGTACACCCAGCAGGCGTAGCTGCGGTTTTGCGGTGGTGCCTGTTGCAGGCAACGGGCGCAGGCGCGGTCGTCCGGGCTTGCCAGTGGCAGGGCGCAGTGCTGGCAGGCGTGGCCAAGCGAGGGCAGGTCTTGCCGGCAGGGCGTGCAGATGCCGGCGCAGGGCACCGGGCCGTCGCCGCACAGCAGGCAGCGCGCCAGATGCCGGTCGAGCGTACTGCCCAACAGCTGGCCTAGTGAGCGCATCAGTGCCATCGCAATCCTCCCTGATTGTCGACTTGTAAACCGTGCTCGGTTCTCTTGGTTGACAGCGAGGGGGCCGTGGCTACACTGGCTGCCTTTGATGGAAACCCGGTTATTGAACCGATCCCGACGCTGTGACCATCGTGTCCCGTCGCCCGAGGAGAATAATTCCTGTGACTGCCAACCCGCAAATGTCTTCCGATTCTTCAAGCTACGGCCAGGTGCGCCACGACTGGACCCGCCAGCAGGTGCTGGACCTGTTTGCGCTGCCGTTCAACGATCTGCTGTTTACCGCGCAGATGGTGCACCGCCAGCACTTCGATGCCAACCGGGTGCAGGTGAGCACCCTGTGCTCCATCAAGACCGGCGCCTGCCCGGAAGACTGCAGTTACTGTCCGCAGAGCGCCCGCTACGATACCGGGCTGGAGCGCGAGAAATTGATGAAGGTGGAAGCGGTGCTGGAAGAAGCGCGCGCAGCCAAGGCCAGTGGCGCCACCCGCTTCTGCATGGGGGCCGCGTGGCGCTCGCCGAAGAAAAAAGACATGCCCTATGTCACCCAAATGGTGAAGGAAGTGAAGGCTCTGGGAATGGAGACCTGCATGACCCTGGGCATGCTCTCCGACGATCAGGCCAAGGACCTGGCAGACGCCGGCCTCGACTACTACAACCACAACCTCGACACCTCACCGGAATACTACGGGGATATCATCACCACCCGCACCTATGAGGATCGCCTGAACACCCTGGCGAATGTGCGCGCGGCGGGCATGAAAGTGTGCGCCGGCGGCATTATCGGCCTGGGTGAAGAGGAAAAGGATCGCGCGGGGCTGCTGATGCAGCTGGCGAACCTGCCGGATCATCCGGAGTCGGTGCCGATCAATATGCTGGTGAAGGTGGCGGGCACGCCGTTGGAAAACAACGAGGATCTGGATTCGTTTGAATTCATTCGTTGCATCGCCGTGGCACGCATCATGATGCCGAAGTCCCATGTGCGCCTGTCCGCCGGTCGCGAATCCATGAATGACGAAATGCAGTCGCTGGCGTTCCTCGCGGGTGCCAACTCGATCTTCTACGGTGAAAAACTTCTCACCACCGGTAACCCGGAAGCCAACAAGGATATGCAGCTGTTCGCGCGCCTCGGCATCCAGCCGGAGGAATACCAGCAGTACGAAGACGAAACTGCGGTGGAAGCGGAGCTGCAGTCGCAGATCGCCGAACAGCAGAACGACCAATTCTTTTACGACGCCGCCAAGGCGTAAGCGCAGCGGTTGTTTTGTCCAGCCTGCAGGATTTTCTCAATACGCGCCTGGCGGAACGCCGGGCGCAGCGCTTGTATCGCAGCCACAAACTTCTCGACGCCGCGCCGGGCCCTCTGGCCGAGGTGGACGGCCGTGCGCTGGTTACCTTCAGCAGCAACGACTACCTGGGTCTCGCCACGCACCCGCAAGTGATCGCGGCGCAACAGCGCGGTGCCGAACTCGGTGCCGGTGCCACCGCCTCCCATCTGGTCAATGGCCACTTCGCGATCCATCAACAACTGCAACACAAGATTGCCGCAATGACCGGGCGCGAAGCCGCGCTGTTATTTGGCAGTGGCTATATGGCCAATGTGGGCGTCATCAATGCACTGGTGGGCCGCGGTGATTTTGTGGTGCAGGACAAACTCAATCATGCCTCATTGATCGACGGTGGCCGCCTGTGCGGCGCCCAGTACCTGCGGTTCGCTCACAACGATCTGGACGCACTGGACACCCAGCTCAAACGCGCCCGCGAAAAAAGCCAGGGCAAAATCCTGCTGGCGGTGGATGGCGTTTACAGCATGGACGGGGATACCGCGCCGCTCGCGCAGATGGCGAAGCTCTGCCAGCAATATGACGCATGGTTAATGGTGGATGAGGCCCACGGTTTCGGGGTGATGGGCAGCGTGGACTATCCTTCTGCCGGCAGTGCCGCAGCGGCGGGACTGGATCAGCACTCGGCGCCGGTTGTGATGGGCACACTGGGTAAAGCGGCCGGCAATGGCGGCGCCTTTGTGGCCGGGTCACAGGCACTGATCGACTACCTCACCCAGTTTGCGCGCACGTACATTTACACCACCGGTATGCCCCCTGCGGTGGCTGCCGGTTGCCTGCGCGCACTGGAATTGATGCAGGTGGGACCGCTGCGCCAGACCCTGCAGGACCGCATCGATTATTTCCGCCAGCGCGCAGCCGCGCGGGCTTTGCCCCTGGAAAATTCCACCAGCGCGATACAGCCGCTGGTACTGGGCGGTGAAAGCACGGTGTTGCGTGTGGCGGAGCAGTTACAGCACGCCGGTTATCTGGTGGGTGCGATTCGTCCCCCCACGGTGCCCGCCGGCACCGCGCGCCTGCGGATTACCCTGTCTGCCGCACATTCGGAAGCACACATTGATGGCCTGATAGACGCCCTCGTCAATGCGCTTAAGTCGTGCGAGGTAGCCCTGTGAACCTCGCACTGATTCACGGCTGGGGCAGTGATGTTCGTTGCTGGCAGCCGTTGCTGCAGGCACTTGAAGTCGTTGGTGGGCAGGTGGTCAATATCGAGCTGCCGGGCTTCGGGGCGCGCGCCGCAGAGCCCTGGCCGGAGACCGGCGACTTGCTGGCGCAACTGGACGCGCAGCTACCGGAAGACTGCCTGCTGTTGGGCTGGTCCCTGGGTGGCATGCTGGCCGCGCGGTTGGCCGCCACCAGCGGCAAAGTCCGCGCACTGGTGAGCATCGCCGCGAACGGCAGCTTCGTTGTCCGCGATGACTGGCCGGGAATGGACGAGGACGTGTTTGCGGAATTTTGTCGTGCCCAGCGCGAGATGCCGGAAAAAAACCTGTCGCGTTTCGCGGGGCTACAGGCGCGCGGCGACGGGCAAATGCGCGCCCTGCTGAAAACTCTCAAGCGCTGGCAGCCGGTGTCGATTCCGCAGAGCTGGTACACAGCCCTGGCTTGCCTGGGTGAGCTGGATAATCGCGCCCTGCTGCAACAACTTCCGGTTCCGGCGCTGCACATACTGGGTTGTAAGGACGCACTGGTGCCCGCTGCTGCCGCGAAAAAAATGCACGCCCCCGGCGCGCAGGTAACGGTCATTGCCGAATCCGGCCACTGCCCGCACCTGAGCCAGCCTGAGGCGGTTGCGAGGCTGATCCGGTCGTTTGTGTCATCGCTGGATGCAGCAACCGCGCCGCTGGAAAAATCCTCCGTGGCGCGCGCCTTCGGTCGCGCCGCGCAGAGCTATGACGCCGCGGCACATTTGCAGCGCGCGGTCTGCCGTGGCCTGTTGGGCCGCGCCGCAGAAAACTCGTCGCCGAAACGGATTCTCGATCTCGGCAGTGGTACCGGCTACGGTAGTGAACTGCTGCGCAAGCGTTTTCCCGAGGCGGAAATCATCGCCCTGGATATTGCGCCGCAGATGCTGGGTTATGCCCGTGAACAGCGCCCGGTGGCGGACGCTTATGTGGCCGCGGATGCGGAGCACCTTCCGCTGGCGGATGGCTGTATTGACCTGGTGTTTTCCAGTTTTGCCCTGCAGTGGTGCTACCAGTTACCGCAGTTGTTTGCAGAAATTCGCCGGGTGCTGGCACCGGCGGGTGACGCGCTGATTTCCACCCTGTTGCCGGGCACCCTGCAAGAGCTGGAAACCAGCTGGAAGGTTGTGGACGACGCCGTGCACGTCAACCGCTTCCTGCCGGAAAGTGACTGGCGTAGCGCCTGTGCCGATAATCAGCTGGGAATCCGCGCCGCGGTCGAGCAGCGCGTATTGCATTTCAATGATGTGCGCACGCTGATGCGCGAACTGAAGAGTATTGGCGCGCACAACGTGAATCACGGTGCGGGTAAGGGGCTGCTGAGCCGGGCAAAGTTGCGCAAACTGACCGAGGCTTACGAGCGGCAGCGCAGCGGTGCCGGGCTGCCGGCGACCTACCAGGTGCTGTACCTCGAACTCGCACCACGTCGCGGGGTATCTGAACTGGATGCTGCGGCATCCGGCTGACAGAATTATTTTCCGGGCAGAAAAGCGACCACGCGCGTCGGCCCGCCACTGCCTCCGCGAATCTTCATTGGCAGGGCAATCAGAGTAAACCCTTTGTCTGGCAGGGCGGACAGATTCGCCACATTTTCCAGGGCAGGGATATTCCGCTTGAACAGTTCCCGGTGGGTTCTGAACAGGCGTGAGGCGCCGTAGTCGATGCTCGGTGTATCCAGCCCTACTGCTTTCACCCCGCGTTTCTCGGCGAGAAAAATCGCTGCCTCCGGAGACAGGCCGGGAAAGTTCAGCTTTGCCACCGCCGCTTCCCCGCGCTCCGCGGTCCCCATATAGGTTTCCGCATCCGGCCAGTACTGCGCGTTGCCGGTATCGAACAACACAATCGTGCCCCTTTCGATCTTGCCGTGGCGTTGCTCCCAGCGTTCGATGTCGGCGATGGAGATGCGGTAGTTTCGGTCGGCGGTCTCTTGCGTGCCGACCCGGTCTGCCACACGTATCACGATGCCCGGGCCGATCAGTTGCTCCAGCGGAATCTTGTCCACGCTGGTGTGGCCGCGCGCAAAATGTACCGGCGCATCCACGTGGGTGCCGCCGTGCTCTGCGGTTTCGAGATTGTAGGCGGAGTAGTAGTAGCCCTTGTCAGTTTCGCCGGCGAACACGGTGCTCTTGGCAAACTTGTCGGCTGTGGGCCAGAAAAGGGTGTCAGCGGAAAAATCGTGAGAGAGGTCGACCCAGCGACCTTGAGGGAAATCTGCAGCGGAAAGTAATCCCGGTATGGAGAAGAGCAGTGCGCAGATATAGACGGTCGGTGAGAACATCCTTGTTCTATGACACATTGTGTTTCCTAGATTCTGAATGAGTTTCGGTCAGACCTGAACCACCACATACACCTCGCGGCCATCGCGCTGGGTGGGCATGAAGTAGTGACCGCCGTAACGATAGTACTGGATGCCATTGATCACCTCGGCGGAATAGCCCACCGGCAACTCATCCACCACCTGCCCGGGGGAATAGGCGGGCTGGGTAGAGCCTGCCACCGGCGCACTGGCCACGACCGTTGCCGGCGGTGGAACCACCACGTAGCGGTTCATTTGCGGGCGCCACTGATAGTAGGCCGTGCCGTACTGATAATAGGTCAGCCCGCCGATCTGCACGCGCACGGCGCTGCCGGGCAGGGTCAGTACCGCGGCGCCCAGTGGCGCATCAACCACCACATAGCCGGTCGGCGCCGGGCGGTAGTAGTAGCCACCGTGGTAGTAATAGGGCACCCCGGCCACGGCCATATTTACATAGCCCGCCGGCAGGATCGGTACGGTAAAACCAATGCCGAAGCGCGGCCCACGATAGCGGGGCCCCCAGTAGCCGTGACCGTGTCCCCAGCCATGGCGGTATCCGTGTCGATACCCGTGGCGATAACGGGGCGGTTTGGCCGGCAGGTGTCCGTGGTGATGCCCCCGGTGGCCTGGATGCGCATCTGCTGGCGCGGCGAAGGCGAATGAGAGGAGCGCGGCGAGTCCTGTGCCGAACAAGAGGATTTTTACCGAGTGCTTCATGGATCTCCCCGCGAGCGAGTACTTACTAATTGTGCAAATAATAACCGCATTCGTGGGGTCATGCTAGCGGCGCCTGACCGCTTAACGTTAAGAATTGTCAGCTCACCGCAGGGGTTATCCACAGCCGTGTCTGCTGTGGATAACCGGGCCCCGCTCGGGTCTAGCGCTGGTTGCGCTGCACTATCCCCATCAGCTTGTACAGCAGCTGCGCTGCACCGAACTCGTAGGCGTGGAATCCGGGGATTGGCGCGAATTCGAGCAGGTCGAAACCGATGATCTCCCGCTGTTTGGCCACGGATTCAAACAGGTTCAGAGTCTGGTACCAGCCCAGACCACCGGGTACCGGAGTGCCGGTCGACGGGAAGACTGATGGGTCCATGCCGTCGATATCCAGGGTGAAGAAGACCTTGCTGGGAAAGTCCTCCGGTAGCTCAATGGACTGGATTTGGGTGGGCACCAGCTGGTGCGCGTCCAGGTAGCGCACGTTGTACTGCTTGCGCGCTTCCATCTCTTCTTCGCAGTAGGCGCGAATGCCGAGCTGGTAAAGCGGAATGCCCGCTTCGCAGACCAGGCGCATGACACTGGCGTGACTGTGCTTGTGGCCCTCGTAGCGGTCGCGCAGGTCGGCGTGGGCGTCGATCTGTACCACCCCGAAGTCGTTGATGCCCGCATCCAGGTAGCCCTTGATTATGCCCCAGGTGACGGAGTGTTCACCGCCGATGCCCACGGGCATTTTGCCCTGTTTGAGGATGTCGGCGGTGGCGCTGGCGATATGGTCCATCACCTGTTCCGCGGGGCCGCTCACGTCCACGGCGTCGCGGGTATAAATGCCGAGCTCACAGGGTGTGGAGAAGTTGTCGAAGGTTTCCAGCTGGTGGGATGCTTCGATAATCGCCGCCGGCCCCTTGCCGGTACCACCGCCGTAGGAGACGGTTTCTTCGTAGGGAATCGGCAAGATATGAAACAGGGCGTCTTCGGGCTTGGGTTGCTCGATTTCGGAGCCCAGGAAAATATTGGGGTCTTCTTGGTGCATGGGTTCTGGCCTGGTGGTTCTAGGTTTCGTGGTTCTTTAGAACCTTGAATGGCGGCCAAGCACCGGGTATCTGTTTCCAAAACCGCTGTGAATACGTCCCTGTACGCTGCGTCGGCGCCGTCCATGGCGCCGACGCTTTTGAAAACAGATCCCCGGCGCTCGGCCTTCGATTTGTAGTTTGGCACTTCGCAGTTATCGCTGGATTGCCTTACGGAGTACGCTGTCAGAATCTAAGGAGAAGTGCCGGGTTCAGGTTTTCGGGAGCGTCGCAAACAGGATGTTTGCGCCGCAGCGCCCAGGGATGGGTTCACAGCGGTCGCGAAAACCTGAACCCGGTGCTTCTCCGCCACCGCCCCTGCTTCAAAGGGACTTGCGGTGACCTTTGGGCATCAGGACAGCCGACTCTTGAAGTCCTCATATCCAAATTCCTTAATCATGCGCAACTCATCGGTATCCGAATTCCACAGCGCAATCGAGGGAAGTGGAATCCCGTTGAAGGTGTTGGTTTTGACCATGGTGTAGTAGGCCATTTCCTCAAACACAATCCGGTCACCGATATGCAGTGGTTCGGCGAAACTGTATTCGCCAATTCGGTCGCCAGCGAGGCAACTCTGCCCACCCAATTGGTAGCTGTGCGGCAGTTCTTCCGGTAGCGAGGCGCCGGTAATTTCCGGGCGGTACGGCATCTCGATCACATCCGGCATATGGCAGGTGGCAGAGACGTCGAGAATCGCCTGGTTCTTGCCATTCCAGGTCAGGTCGATGACTTCGCCCACCAGCACGCCGCAAAACAGCGCAACCGCCTCGCCGGGTTCCAGATACACCTGCACATCGTGCTTCTCTGAAAATGCCTTTACCGCGCTGATCAGCTCTTCCACCTGGTAGTCGCAGCGGGTGATATGGTGGCCACCGCCGAAGTTGATCCACTGCATCTGCGCAATCAGGTCGCCGAATTTCTCTTCCACCGCCTGAATCGTGCGCTCCAGCGGCTTGAAGTCCTGTTCGCACAGAGTGTGAAAGTGCAGGCCGCTGATGCCGGTCAGGTCTTCGCCTTCAAACAGCGAGCGCACAATGCCCAGACGCGAACAGGGCGCGCAGGGATCGTAGATAGGTGTGTGACCTTCCGAGTGTTCCGGATTGATGCGCAAGCCGAACTGCAATTCCGGGCGCCTTTGCTGTGCCTCAAGGCACAGGGATTTAAAGCGTTTCCATTGCGAGAACGAATTGAAAATCACATGGTGGGCGAAGCCGAGAATTTCCTTCAGTTCCTGCTCTTTGTAGCCGGCGCTGAATACGTGCACCTCTTTGCCCAGGTCCCTGCCGCCGTACTCCTCGAAACCCAGTTTCGCCTCGTTGATACCACTGGCACAGGTGCCGGTTAGGTATTCGGCGACGATATGTCCCACGCTGAACATGGAAAAGGCCTTCAGTGCAGCCAGTACCTTGGCACCACTGCGTGCTTGCACGTCTGCCAGCACTTCGAGATTGTCGCGCAACGCGATCTCATCCACGACAAAACAGGGCGTGGGAACGCGGCTCGGGTCGAATTCGCCGAAGTAGTCTTTGCGGGGCGTCAGGTCCATAGAGTGTCAGTCACTTCTTGCTCTTGCAAAAATCCCGGATCTGGCGGTCCGGGATTGATGGGTTTAAACGAACGGCTTGTCCAGCCAGGTCTCCTGCCAGGGCAGGCCGTATTTGTTGAGGTCATCCATAAACGGATCCGGATCCAGCTGCTCCATGTTCCACACGCCGGGCTTCATCCATTTGCCTTCCATCATCATCTTGGCACCGATCATCGCCGGCACACCCGTGGTGTAGGAAATGGCCTGGGACTGAACCTCTTTATAGGCCTCCTGGTGGTCGCAGATGTTGTAGACGTAATAGATTTTCTCTTCGCCGCCTTTCACACCCTTGATGATGTTGCCGATGCAGGTCTTGCCTTTGGTTAGCGGGCCAAGGCTCGCGGGGTCTGGCAACAGCGCTTTCAGGAACTGGATAGGCACAATCTGCTGGCCCTGGAACTCGACCGGCTCAATGCTGGTCATGCCCACATTCTGCAACACTTCCAGGTGCTTCAGATAGCTGGCACCGAAGGTCATCCAAAAGCGCGCGCGCTCGATCTCCGGGAAGTGCTTGGACAGGGATTCCAGTTCCTCATGGTACAGGAGGTACAGGTCTTTTTCGCCGATACCTTCCGGGAATTCAAATACCCGTTTCTCTTCCATGGGCTTGGTGGTAACCCATTTGCCATCTTCCCAGTAACGTCCATTCGCGGTGATTTCGCGGATGTTGATTTCCGGATTGAAGTTGGTGGCAAACGGCAGACCGTGGTCGCCCGCGTTACAGTCGAGAATATCCAGCGTTTTGATGCGGTCAAAGTGGTGTTTTTTCGCGTAGGCGGTAAAAACACTGGTTACGCCGGGGTCAAAACCGCTACCCAGCAACGCCATCAGGCCGGCTTTCTCAAACTTGTCCTGGTAGGCCCACTGCCAGCTGTACTCGAACTTGGCCTCTTCCGGCGGTTCGTAGTTGGCGGTGTCCAGGTAATGCACACCGGTCTCCAGGCAGGCATCCATGATGTGCAGGTCCTGGTAGGGCAGGGCCACGTTGATGACCATGTCCGGCTTGACCTTCTCGATCAGCGCGACCATTTCCTTGACGTTATCGGCATCCACTTCCGCGGTATCGATTTTACGCGGCAGCATATCGGCGATTTTGTCGCATTTGGATTTGGTGCGGCTGGCGAGAGTGATGTTCTCAAACACTTCCTCTACCTGCGCACACTTGTGTGCAACCACCTGACCGACGCCGCCGGCGCCGACAATCAGAACGTTGGCCATTTTTTTCTCCGTGTTTCGGGTGGCTATGGGTTTTGGGGTACCCTCGAAATCGCTGTATGGCAATCCTGCTGGCGATATGCCTTTGCTGGACACGCCGTGAACCCATCCATGGGGGCTCTGCAAAAACATCCTGTTTTTGAAGGTCCAGCAAAGGCATATCGCCAGCAGGATCTTCGCATCAAAAATTTGTACTTCGATATTGCTACGGAGTATAGAAATGTAAATCTAAGGCAGAGTGCCGGGCATTGGTTTTCGGAGGCGTCGCAAACAGGATGTTTGCGCCGCAGCGCCCAGGGATGGGTTCACCGCGGTTCCGAAAACCAATGCCCGGTGCTCTGCCGCCACCGTGCCGGCGAAAATGCGTACCACCAGGTCCGCCGGTGCCAGTTACTATTTTTCGAAGTAGGTATATCCACTCATGCTGGCCGTGTAAGTGTGCAAAATATCCTTGCGCTGCTGCGCGGTAATGCGCTTCTCTTTCACGGCCTTTTCTGCCAGCTTGCGGAAGCGCTCGAACAGATCCTGCGGCGAATATTCCACATAGCTCAGTACATCGGCGATGCTATCGCCGTGAATTTCACGGCTGTAATCCACACTGCCGTCTTCTTCAATACGCACGCTCACCACATTGGTGTCGCCAAACAGGTTGTGCAGGTCACCCAGCGTCTCCTGATAAGCGCCCACCAGGAAGGTGCCGAGAATATATTCTTCGCCTTCCTTCAGCGGGTGCAGCGGCAATGTCTTGCGTACGTCCTGGCGATCGATAAAGCGGTCGATCTTGCCGTCACAGTCGCAGGTAATATCCGCGATGATCGCCGAACGGGTGGGCGCCTCGTCCAGGCGGTGTACCGGCACCAACGGAAACAGCTGGTCAATGGCCCAGATGTCCGGCAACGACTGGAACACGCTCACATTCGCATAGTAAATGTCAGACAGTACTTCCGGCAGTGCCTGCAGGTCCACCGGTATCTGGTCGACTTCGTCGAGCAGTTTGCGAATTTTCTGTGCGCACTGCAAAAACAGGTTTTCTGCCAGCGCGCGATCCCGCAGGCTTACCTGACCGTGCAGGTAAAGCGCACGGATTTCGTCGCGGTAGTAGAGCCCATCGTTGTAACTCTCCTGCAGATTTTTCGCGGTAACGCTCTGCAGTGCATCCTGTAAATTTTTCAGCATTGGGTGCGCATCTTCGCCAATGCTGTCTTCTTCCAGCTCAATGGGTTCGAAGCTGGTGGTATCCAGGATGTTGAACAGTAGCACCGACGAATAGGCTACCGTGGCGCGGCCGGACTCGGTAATGATGACCGGGTGCTCTACGCCCTCGCTGTCCAGGGTGCCCATGATGGCTTCCACCACGTCCACACAGTACTCGTCCAGCGAGTAGTTCTTGGAGTGGGTGTAGTTGGTCTTGGAACCATCGTAATCCACCGCCAGCCCGCCGCCGAGATCCAGGTAACCCATGGCGGCACCTTCTTCCACCAGATCCGCGTAGTAGCGGCAGGCTTCCAGTACCCCGGTACGGATATCGCGGATGTTCGGCACCTGCGATCCCAGGTGGTAATGCAGCAGCTTCAGGCAGTGCAGCATGTTGTGGTCGCGCAGCTTGTCGACCATCGCGATCAGGTCATTACTGCCCAGGCCAAAAATGCTGCGGTCGCCACTGGTGGCGTTCCAGTAGCCGCCTACCTTGCTGGCCAGTTTCACCCGCACACCGATATTGGGCTCAACCTTTTCACGCTGGGCGCAGTGAATGATGGTGTCGACCTCGGAGGGAGTTTCCACCACAAAGAACACCTGCACGCCGAGCCGCTGCGCCTGTAGTCCCAGGTTGATGAATTCTTCATCCTTGTAGCCATTGCAGACGATCAGGGCGTCGGTGTTGTCGAGAATCGACAGGGCGGCAATCAGCTCGGCCTTACTGCCCGCTTCCAGCCCGTGACCAAATTCACGGCCGGCCCTGGCTATTTCTTCGATGACCTGACACTGCTGGTTCACCTTAATCGGAAATACACCGCGGAACACATTGTTGTAGCCACTGCTGTCAATGGCGCTGCGAAACGAGTTGTTGATGCGCGCTATCTGCGCGTCGAGCAGGTTCTCGAAGCGCACCAGCAAAGGCATGCCCAGGCCGCGCTCGGTGGCGCCGTGGGCAATATCCAGCAGGGATACGGCGTGCAAATCTCCGGCTTTGTTTTTGACTTCAACCGTGATCTCACCGGACTGGTTCAAATTGAAATAGCCGGCACCCCAGTTGCGGATGCCGTAGAGCTCTGCGGAGTCGTCGCAGGTCCAGTTTTCGATCTTTTGTTGTTTCATGGCGCCTTTTTAGTTGAAGTGTCCTTGGGAGTTCAGAAAGTGTATCCCGGAAAGAGTTCCCAGGTGCGTCAGGGGCGCGAATCTTGGGGCCAGTGTGTGTTGAAAGCAATAACTATAGAAAAGAAATTTTGTCTTTTTTCAATGGTTTAAATTAAATTTTTATTCGGTTTTTTGCTTTATTGCCGGTAGCGCGCCGCGGTGGCGCCACTTTCGTTGTCGGGTTGTTCGTGTGTGCACACAAAAAAAGCGACTCGAAGGAGTCGCCTGGGAAAATAACCGAATGTTGATTCGGTTGTTGGGGTTGGGCTTGAGTCTGAGTCTGAGCCTGAGGGGTAACCCTTGCCCGACTTCAGAAGAAGCCGGGGTTGTGCACCACCAGGTAGCCTCTGCGGCGGTGGTCCCAGCGATAGTAGGTATCGTAGGCAACGTAGTAATGCAGGCCGTTGAAGCTGACGCTCATTGCCTCCCCGGGCAGGGTGCGAACGAAGGCGCCGATCGGAGCCTCGGCCACCACGTATCCGGCACCGTAAGGGCGGTAGAAAATGCCGTCGCTGAAGTAGTAGCCCAGGCCGCCAAATGTCAGGCTGATGTAGGTGCTCGGCAGGCGCGTCCAGCGATATCCGTAGCCATAGTGTGCCGGGCGCCAGCGATGCTTGTGCGGACGATGGTGCGGACGATGCGGCTTGTGATGACCGCCGTGATGGGGGCGGCTCGGCAAGTGCACCGGGCGGTGGGGTTTATGGTATCCGTGACCATGTCCGTGCCCGTGCCCGTGCCCATGCCCGTGCCCATGCCCATGCCCATGCTTCTTGTGGCGACGATTCTTGTCGTAACGGGAGTCGTAGCCCACGTACTTGAGATACCTGTGGTCCTCTCTGCGGGTGCGGTCGCTCCTTCCCTGGTGATTGTTGTTGCCCTGATGATTGTTGCGACGGTCCTCGCGGGCATGCTGGCGGTCCTGGCGCCGGTTGAGCTCGTCCCGGCGTCTCTGTTCGATATCGCGCACCTTGATGTGTTGGTCGCGGTTTTGCTGCACAAACTTGCGGCTGAGGTCGTTGCGGTGGTGGCGATCGTCCCTGTCTGCCAGTGCCGGGCCTGCGACCAGCAGCAGGCTCGCGGTAGTAATGGCTGTAATCAGTGTTTTCATGGTCGCTCTCCACAGCCGCTGAAGCGGCCTGTCGGTGCCCTGTATCTCAGGCTTTCGTTGAATCTGGGGGCCAGTTTGCCCTGTGTACACTGAATCCTTCCTGAACCGGTCTAAAAAGGTTGTGCGATGAGGCGAAAAACCGAAGCTGACCAATGTTTTCAGGCTGGGTCATGCTATTTGTTCCACCCGGCGTCGGAAGGTAATATGCCGCCCGTGTACACCTCTGGCGGAACCCCGGTAATGCAAGTCTTTCACCATGTGGCCAGCCTGCGCGATGCGTTGGCAGAGGCCCGCCGCGATGGCAAGACCATCGGTTTTGTGCCCACCATGGGCAACCTCCACGACGCGCACATTGAGCTGGTCAAGCTGGCCCAGCAGCAGTGTGACCTTGTGGTGGTGTCGATCTTCGTCAATCGCCTGCAGTTTGGCCTGAACGAAGACTGGGATACCTATCCTCGCACCCTGCAGGAAGATATGGCGAAACTGCGTGCGGCGAACTGTGACTACCTGTTCCACCCGGAAGAGAGTGAGATCTACCCCAACGGCATGGACCAGCAGACCAAGGTGATCTGCCCGGCAATGACCGATGTGCTGTGTGGCGCAAGTCGCCCGGGGCATTTCGAGGGGGTGACCACCGTCGTGGCGAAGCTGTTCAATATCGTGCAGCCGGACCAGGCGGTATTCGGCATCAAGGACTTCCAGCAGCTGGCGGTGATTCGCCGCATGGTGGAAGACCTGTGCATGCCCGTGGAAATTGTGGCCGCCCCGGTGCACCGTGAAGACGATGGCCTGGCCATGAGTTCGCGCAATGGCTATCTCACTGAGGAGGAGCGCCCGAAGGTGGCGATACTCAACCAGTCGCTGAACTGGGCGCGTACGGAAATCGAAAACGGCCGGCGGGATTTTGCCGCATTGGAAGAGGAAGCAAAGGCGCGGATCAAGCACGCGGGTTTCAAGGTGGATTACTTTTCCATCTGCAACAGCAAGGACCTGCAGCCAGCGGCGCACGATGATCGTGAGATCACGCTGCTGGGTGCCATGTACACCAGCGGCGCACGTCTGATCGATAACGTTTCTTTGAGTATGTAAGTGGAGACCGTTATGCAGATTGAGATGCTGAAAGGCAAGCTGCACATGGCCGCGGTGACTCAGGCAGAGCTGTGGTATGACGGTTCCTGTGCGATCGATGCAAACCTGGTGGAGCTCGCGGGGTTACGCGAGTTTGAGAAAATCGATATTTACAACGTCTCCAACGGTGAGCGTTTTCACACCTATGTAATTCTCGCGGAGCGGGGCTCCGGCATTATTTCCATGAATGGTGCGGCGGCGCGTCGGGTGCAGGTTGGCGATCGGATTATTATTGCGGCCTATGCGCAGATGTCTGAATCCGAAGCCGATTCCTTTAAGCCCAAGCTGGTTTATCTGGATGAAAAGAACCGGGTTGAGCGTAGTACCAATACCATTCCTGTGCAGATGGCTGAGACTGCCTAATCTCAACTTCTGTGGTTCCATTTATTGCTAGCCCGGTGGCGGCGGAGCGTCAGCTATTGGCTTTCAGGACC
Source organism: Microbulbifer sp. Q7 (assembly GCF_001639145.1). Taxonomy (NCBI): domain Bacteria; kingdom Pseudomonadati; phylum Pseudomonadota; class Gammaproteobacteria; order Cellvibrionales; family Microbulbiferaceae; genus Microbulbifer; species Microbulbifer sp. Q7. The sequence goes on from NZ_LROY01000001.1 coordinate 910,962, forward strand.
ACTGTGAACCCATCCCTGGGCGTTGCGGCGGCGACGTCCTGTCGCCGACGCTCCTGAAAGCCAATAGCTGGCACTCCGCCTTAAATTTATAGTGTTTGACTTCGTTAGCCCTATCCGATCAGAGCGCGGAAGTCGATGCTAAGGCCAAGCACCGGGTGCGGGTTTTCAGGAGCGTCGCAAACAGGAGGTTTGCGCCGCAACGCCCAGGGATGGGTTCACAGTGGTCCTGAAAACCCGCACCCGGCGCTTGGTCGCCACATGCTCTCCTTAGAGGGAACCCCGAGCCAAGGTTGTGACCCGATAACCACCCGCCTACCATAGGGCAAAAACCTAGGTAGGAATCCAGCCTCCCAATGTCATCCCTGACAAACCCCAAAACCAACGAACCCGTCGCCTGGGATCAGTTGTTAAAAAGTGGTTGCCGGATATTTCTCGGCTCTCACGCTGCCGTCCCCAATCAGCTGATGGCAGACCTGGTGGAAAACAGCCGGGGCCTCAATGACATCGAGGTAACCCACGTCTTTACCCTGTCGGATAACTTCTGGGCCGAGCGCAAATACGCGGAACTGTTTACTGTCAACGCGCTGTATATCGGCGGTACTGCGGTGCGCAACGCGGTGGCGGAAGGGCGGGCGGATTACACGCCGACGTTTCTCTCCGAAGTGCCCAAACTGTTCAGCGATCACGTGCTGCCACTGGATGCCGCTTTGATCATGGTCAGCCCGCCGGATGAGTTGGGGTACTGCTCACTTGGAGTCAGTGTGGATGTGGTGTCCTCTGCCGTGAAAAATGCCACCACAGTGATTGCCCAGATCAACCCGAGCATGCCGCGCACCAACGGACATACCTTTATTCACAGGGACCAGATACACGCCTGGATGACCGCCCGTGCACCCATCCCCGAATCCCCACCACCGGAAATGGACCAGGCGGTGGAGCAGATCGGGCAGTATGTATCGGTGCTGGTGGAAAACGGCTCGACCCTGCAGATCGGCATGGGCAAGGTGCACGATGCGGTGCTGCGTTATCTGGGAAATCACCAGGACCTGGGTGTGCATTCGGAAATGATCTCCGACGGGGTGGCGCGCCTGATGAAAAGCGGCGTTATCAACAACCGCAAGAAAACCTTTCATACCGGCAAAACTATCACCAGCTACTGTATGGGCTCCAAGATGCTGTACGACTTTGTCGATGGCAATCCGCACGTGGAGCTGTATCCCGCAGAGCATGTCAGCTCACCGGTCAAGATTGCCCGCAACGACAAGATGGTGGCGATCAACAGCGCAATTGAAGTCGACCTGACCGGACAGGTGGTTTCCGACTCTATCGGGCGCATGCTGTACAGCGGTATTGGTGGGCAGGTGGATTTTATCCGCGGTGCGGCTCTGAGCAAGGGCGGCAAGCCGATCATCGCACTGCCGTCCACCGCAAGGGATAAAGACGGCAACTTGATCTCCCGCATTGTGGCTTCCCTCACTCCCGGTAGCGGCGTGGTGACCTCCCGCGCGCACGTGCACTATGTGGTCACTGAATACGGCATTGCTTCACTGCGCGGTAAAAGTGTACGCGAGCGGACACTGGAAATGATCCGCATTGCGCACCCGGAGTTTCGCCGGGCCTTACTGGAAAAGGTGCGGGAATTTTACTGGGTGCCCGAGTACCAGGAGCAGGCGCCCACCTCGGTGCCGGAGCTCGGCCCGGTGGAGCAAAAGCGCTACACCTTCGGTGGCATTCGCTATACATTGCGCCCACTGCGCCCGTCCGATGAGCGCCGGTTGCAGGAGTTTTTCTACACCCACAACAAAGAAACCCTGATGATGCGCTACAACCACCATGTAACGCAGATGTCGCGGGAGAAATCGTGCAGCCTCGTGAGTGTTGACCAGGGGCGGGACCTGGCCCTGTGTTTCACCGACTACGACGGCGATCGCGAGGTGATCCAGGGAGTGGGGCGTTACTATTTTTACGAAGCGGACAACAGTTGTGAGGTGGCGTTTGTCATCAAGGAAAGTCGCCGCGGCAAGGGTATTGCCACCACCCTGCTGCAGGAAATGGAAGCGATTGCCCGCGCCCGCGGCATCCGCAAAATGTTTGCCTGTGTGCGCCGCGACAATAAACCCATGCTGGGGATTTTTGAGAATAATGGGTTTGTTTCCCGCAGGGGCGACAGCATGGATGAGCTCTACCTGGAGCTGGATCTGACCGGCATACCCAATAACGAAAACAAGGATTAAACATGGCTACCGTGGGATTTTTTACCAGCCCTGCCTGCAGTCAGCACGACATGGGGGCAGAACACCCCGAGTGCCCCGCGCGGCTCGACGCCATTCAGGACCAGCTATTGTCCAGCGGTATGGAATACGTCCTGCGCTTTTTCGATGCGCCCAAGGCCACACGAGCCCAGCTGGCACGGGTGCACACCCCGGACTACGTAGATTCGATTTTCGCCCGCGCCCCCAGTGAAGGCTTCGAGGTGCTCGATGAAGATACCCGCATGTGCCCGCAAACACTGGATGCGGCCCTGCACGCGGCTGGTGCTGCGGTGGATGCGGTGGACCGGGTGATCGCCGGTGAAGTGCACTCCGCCTTCTGCTCGGTACGCCCGCCCGGTCACCACGCAGAGCGCGACAAGGCCATGGGCTTCTGCCTGTTTAACAATATCGCCATCGCTGCCGCCCATGCCCGCGCGCAGCACGGCCTGGAGCGGGTTGCGATTCTCGATTTCGACGTGCACCACGGCAACGGCACCGAGGATTTTGTCGCCGGCCGTGAGGGCTACCTGCTGTGTTCCAGTTTCCAGTCGCCCTATTACCCGTTCAGCGGCACCGGTGAATTACCCGATAACATCGTCAACACCCCGCTGGAAGCGGGCGCCGAGGGCCGTGCGCTCCGGGACCTGGTGAGCAACCAGTGGCTGCCGGCACTGGAGCGCTTCAAACCACAAATGCTATTTATTTCTGCCGGCTTCGATGGGCACATCGAGGATGCCATGGCGCAACTGCGCTTTCGCGAAGAGGATTACCAGTGGGTGACGGAAAGATTGCGGGCATTTGCCGATGCGCATTGCGAAGGCCGCATCGTGTCCGCATTGGAAGGGGGCTACGCGCTATCGGCGCTGGGGCGCAGTGTGGTCGCACATCTAAAGGGGTTAATCGGTAGCTAAGCCGATCGAATAAGCAGGATCTGAAGGGGAGAATAAGCACCGGGTGACTGCTTTCATCAGCGCAGTTTTGAAAACAGCTGCCCGGTGATCTTACGCTACCGCGTCATTTTCTAGATATCGCCAGACTCAGACTTGCTCCTCGTAAATCGCATAAAACTTCTTCACCGAACCAATGGTTTCCCAGGTTCCCTCAAACCCTGCCGGAATACAGAACGCGTCCCCGGTGGACACCTTCTCACTGGTGCCCTCGGCATCGGTGATGATCGCCTCGCCGTCGATGATGTAGCAGAACTCATCTTCGCTGTACGTGAGTGTCCACTTGCCCGCATCGGAAGACCAGACCCCGCAAAAGAAGTTTTCCTTGGCATTGGTGAAGAAATGCTCGGTCAATTGCTGGGGCGCGCCCGCCAGTACCTTTTCCTTGGCGACGGGGCCTGCATCCCGCTCACCGCGGCCTTCCTGGATACGCAATAGTTTTACCGACATAGAATGCACTCCTGAAAAATGTGATCACTTTTTTCAAGGTATTTTGCACCGCGCGGGCAAAAAAGGCACGGGATTCCGGGTGCGGGCTGGGAATCGGCAATCGTGGCAGGCTATGATGGAGTAATCGAAAGAGTGACAGCGTTGTCATTTGTTCGCCGCCAGTGGTATAACTTGTCGGGATAAATGCCCCCGCATAGCGACCGGGGCACAGCGATGAACGCGCCATAGTGACTGCTCACTTACCTGAGCCGCTAAAGGAGGCGCTGCAGCCCGATAATTCTAATAAGGGAGAAAACAATGTCTGAAGTGCACATCTATCCCGTGCCGGAAAAATTTGCCGCCGATGCCCTCGTCCGCGACGAGGATTACCTGCGCATGTACCAGCAGTCGGTGGAAGACCCCGACGGGTTCTGGTCACAACAGGCCAAGGACTTCCTCCAGTGGAGCAAACCTTTCACCAAGGTTGTCGAGGAAGACCTGACCAAGGGGCACGCCGCCTGGTTTGCCGATGGCGAACTGAATGTCTCCGTGAACTGTATCGACCGCCACCTGCCCGCACGCGCGCAACAGACCGCGTTTATCTGGGAAGGCGATGACCCCGCCGACAGCAAAACCATTACCTATAGCGAGCTACATGAACAGGTCTGCCGACTGGCCAACCTGCTCAAGGCCCGCGGTGTGAACAAGGGCGATCGCGTCTGTATCTACATGCCGATGATCCCGGAAGCCGCCTACGCGATACTCGCCTGCAGCCGCATCGGTGCGGTGCACTCCGTGGTGTTCGGCGGCTTCTCCCCGGACTCCCTCAAGGACCGGATTCTCGATTCCGACTGCCGCCTGGTGATCACCGCGGACGAAGGTGTGCGCGGCGGTCGCAAAGTGCCCCTGAAAGCCAACGTGGACAAGGCCCTGGCCAAGTGCCCGGACGTGCACACCGCTATTGTGGTGAAGCGCACCGGTGCCAATGTGGACTGGGACAGCAAGCGCGACATCTGGTACGCAGAGTCTGTTGCCGAGCAGAGCAGCGAGTGCGCCCCGGAGCCGATGAACGCGGAAGACCCGCTGTTTATCCTGTACACCTCCGGCTCCACCGGCAAGCCCAAAGGGGTGCTGCACACCACCGCCGGTTACCTGCTGATGTCCACAATGACCTTCAAATACGCCTTCGATTACAAAGAGGGCGATGTGTTCTGGTGTACCGCCGATGTGGGCTGGATTACCGGCCACAGCTACATTGTTTACGGCCCGCTGGCCGCCGGTGCCATCTCGCTGATGTTTGAAGGGGTGCCCACCTACCCGGACGCGTCCCGCTGCTGGCAGGTGGTGGAAAAGCACAAGGTCAATATCTTCTATACCGCGCCCACCGCCATTCGCGCATTGATGGGCGCTGGTGACGACTATGTTACCCAGTGCGATCGCAGTTCCCTGAAACTGCTGGGCACCGTGGGCGAGCCGATCAACCCGGAAGCCTGGGAGTGGTATTACCAGGTGGTGGGCGACAAGCGCTGCCCGATCGTGGATACCTGGTGGCAGACCGAAACCGGTGCCCACCTGATCACGCCACTACCCGGTGCCACCACCCTGAAACCCGGCTCTGCCACCCGTCCTTTCTTCGGCGTGCAACCGGCACTGCTGGACGAGAAGGGGCAGGAGATTGACGGTGAAGGCGAGGGCGCCCTGGTGATGAAGGCCAGCTGGCCGAGCATGATCCGCAGTGTGTTTGGTGACCACCAACGCATGATCGACACCTACTTTTCTACCTTCCCCGGTTATTACTTCACCGGAGACGGCGCACGTCGCGATGCCGATGGCTACTACTGGATTACCGGGCGCATCGACGACGTACTCAATGTCTCCGGCCACCGCCTGGGTACTGCGGAAATCGAAAGTGCGATCGTATTGCACGAGGATACCGCCGAAGCCGCCGTGGTGGGTTACCCGCACGATATCAAGGGGCAGGGCATTTACTGCTACGTCACCCTGAAAAACGGCCGCGAGCCGTCGGAAGAGCTGCGCAAGGAGTTGATCGACCTGTGTGTGCAGGAAATCGGCCCCATCGCCAAACCCGACATCATCCAGTGGGCCCCGGGCCTGCCGAAAACCCGCTCCGGCAAGATCATGCGCCGTATCCTGCGCAAGATCGCGTGTAACGAGCTGGATTCGCTGGGGGATACCTCGACGCTTGCCGATCCCTCTGTGGTTGATGAGCTGGTGGACCATCGCGCCAACAAATAATTGCGGTGCTGAGTAACTGAGTGCTCTGTTTTGCCTCCTGCGGCGGCGGAGCACTGGGTATTTGTTTTCGAAACTGAGCTAGGCGCCTCCGTTACTACATCCCTGTAGGCTGCGTCGGCGACGTCCATGTCGCCGACGCTTTCGAAAACGAATCCCCGGCGCTCCACCTTCACTTCCTGGTTTGATCTTTCATAAGCCACCGCCACATCATTTTCGGCGAAAATATCCAAGATGGATGTCTCCGCACTACTTACGCAGACATTCGGTTTTATGCGAAGGGCAAGCGCTGGGAGAGGGTTTTCAGGAGCGTCGCAAACAGGAAGTTTGCGCCGCAGCGCCCAGGGATGGGTGTACAGCGGTCCTGAAAACCCTCTCCCAGTGATTGCCCGCCACCGCGCGAGATCAATAGGTACCACAGGTTAGCCACACTTGATTTGAACCAAGACAAAATCCCGATCCGGTGATTTAATGCCTATAAAGGTATTGGATACATCCCAGCAGCACCGGAGGCCGCATGCAGAATATTCTTGTTATTCTCGACAAGCCCAAGCACGAGCAAATCGCCCTGGAGCGCGCCCTTGAGCTGGCGCAGAAATCCGGTGCCAGGCTGCAGCTGGCCAGTTTTGTGTATGAGCCGGTCGCCTCTATCCCTATGCTGTCCGGGGCAGTGCTCGACGTTCGCGATCAACTCCAGACCGAGCGCCGCCAGTGGCTGGATGAGCTGCAGCAAAAATACACGCTCCCCGAAGGCTCCACCGCTGACGTCATCTGGCATCACGACATTCCTTCCTGGGCTCTCAGCTACCTCGCCGACAACCCCGTCGACCTGGTGGTAAAAACCGCCCAGAAACAATTTGCACGCGGCGGCTTCGGCTCCATCGACTGGCGCCTGATCGAAAGTCTTCCGGTGCCCCTGTGGCTCGCCGTTAGTACCCACTGGGTCAAGCGCGACCGCATCGTTGCCGCACTGGACCCCGCCGTGGAAAATACCCTGCACGTTGCACTCAACCAGCGTGCGCTCAAACTCGGCGAGCAACTGGGTAAGCTGCTCGGTGCCGAGCTCGAAGCCGTAGCCTGCGTGCCCGCTACAGACGAAATCAAAGACCTGGATGCCTTCCGCGAGCAGGCCGGTGCACTGTTGCAAACGATCGACCAGGTGATCGCCGACAGTGGCGCAGAGTGTAAGAAAACCCACTTTGTTACCGGCAAGCCGGCCGCCGAAGTCAATCGGGTGGTGGACCGCAACAAGGCGCGCATGATCCTGGTGGGGCGCGGTGTGCGCAAGGGGCCAAAAGGGTTCCTGCTGGGGAATACCGCCGAGCGGATTCTGGGCCGTGCCAATACCGATGTGGTTATTGTTCCCTGAGTTGGGCACTCACGACTCGATACAGACCCGCTATAAAAATAAGGAATTCCGAGGTGAAAGAACAGCAGTACCTCTGCGAGCACTATCGCTTTAACGCCGAGCAGCGCCTCAAGGCATTCAATTTTTTTGTCGTGTTATCGATGTTTGCGGACGGTGGAGTATTCACCGCCGTGGAAAAAGGTTTTCACCCCCTCATACTGGTGATGCTCGGCGGGTTTGTGGTGATTGTGTCCTGTGTTTTCTGGGTAATGGACCTGCGCAGCCGGGCGCTATTGAATCTTGCAGTGCCCGGCCTGCGCGCTATTGAACAGCAATTACCGGAAACGGCGCGCGTCTTCAGTCGAGACCTGCATACACAGCATCGTTTTATTCGTTACACCTTTGCCATCCGCGCCCTGATCCTGGGGCAGTTTATCTGCGGCACCGCTGTCGTGGTTTATGGCGCGCTTTCCTTTCTGGGGCTGGTCTGACGTCTCTTGTCCGGGCCGGCTCCCGTTATCCCCGAATTCTCCTCTCTCCTCTCTCCTCTCTTCTCTCGCTCTCCACTCTCCCCATCCTCTCCTGTGCCGGGCCTTCTATACTGATTTTCCGGAAACGGGATCCGATTTTGTCGCGCCAGGGAGAGAAAAAATGTTGGACCATATCGGGCTGATAGTGCACGACTACCAGCGCAGTAAAGCGTTTTACCAGTCCGCGCTGGCACCGCTCGGTTACGAGCTGGTGATGGAAATGGCCGGGTGGGCGGGCTTCGGCTGGGGTGGCAAGCCACAGCTACTGATCAAGGGCGGCTCCAGCACCGCACCCGCGGTGCATATCGCGTTTAGCGCCGAAGACCGGGAAACGGTACAGGCGTTTCACAAGGCCGCCATCGAAGCTGGCGGCAAGGATAACGGTGCGCCGGGGCTGCGACCGGAATACCATGAACACTATTACGGCGCTTATGTGCTGGATCCGGACGGGCACAATATCGAAGTGGTATGCCATATCCCTGCCGACGCGTTCTGATCTCAGCCTGCCACAGGTAAGCGCATGAAACTGCTCGCTATTCTCGCCGACGTAAAAGATGCGGAACGCGTTGCCGCCATTGCAGAGACCTGCGCGGCGGAAGAATTTCGTCTCGATGCCCAGGTTCCCAGCGGGCACCAGAGCATGCGCATGCTGGTGAGTGACGACAAGGTGCAGTCGGCGCTGGACCTGCTGGCACCGCTGGTGGAAGGGGTCGCCGGCGCACGGGTGCTGGTGATTCCGGTAGAGGTCTCGCTGCCCCAGCAGAGTGAGGCGGAGCGCAAGAAGGAGGACTCGGCACTGGCGGCGCGCGAAGCGCTGTATGCCACTGCGGAGAAGAGTGCGCGCCTGGACCGGGATTATGTGGTGCTGGTAGTACTCTCGACCCTGGTGGCGGCGATCGGGCTGCTGGAAGACAACGTGGCGGTGATCATTGGCGCCATGGTGATTGCGCCCCTGCTGGGACCCAACATGGCCTTTGGTCTGGGTACAGCGCTGGGCGATACGGCGCTGATGCGCAGCGCCCTGGCATCCCTGTCGGTGGGTGTGCTGGTGGCGACGGTCATCTCCGTAATAATCGGGCTAGTGTGGCCGTGGGATGCGTTCAGTGAGGAGCTACTGGCGCGCACCAACGTGGGCTGGGATTCGGTGGCGCTGGCACTTGCCTCCGGCGCCGCAGCGGCGCTTTCCATGACCACAGGCCTGTCGAGTGTGCTGGTGGGTGTTATGGTGGCGGTGGCGCTGCTGCCGCCGGCGGCGACCTTTGGCATGATGCTCGGCGCCGGCAAGTGGGAGCTGGCGGCCGGAGCGGGATTGTTACTGGCGGTGAATATCGTGTGCGTGAACCTGGCCTGCAAGCTGGTGTTCCTGTTCCAAGACATTGAGCCGCGCACCTGGTGGCAGAAGAAATCCGCGCACCGCTCGATGAAAATCTACATCACCGTGTGGGTAGTGACCCTGCTGCTGCTCTCCCTGGCCATTCATCTGCGCCACCAATTTAACCTTCAGTGATTGTGTCCCTCCGGGCCCTGCGCCCCCGCTTGTCCCTCGTGTTTCCCTTGTTTCTCGAGTTCCAGTTTCTCCGCTTCTAATCTGTCTACCTCGAGTCGCTCGAGTAACTGCTCCGCCCAGCGTATCCAGGTTTTTTCCGTTTCGATGCCAAGCAGCAGCGGCTGGTGCGCCAGCCACAGGCGCTGCTGCTGTTCCACAGGCCGGCTGTAGAACCGCTGGTTCTGGGCTTCGTAGGTGGCGAGCATCGCCCGGTGTTCCTGTAGATGCCGCTCTACTTCAGTGCGCAACTGGGTGTTGCTCAGGTGGTGGCCGGCGAACAGCTGGATCAGAAACGGCTCGCGGATTTTCTGTGCGGCAGCGGGCTTGGCCGCCCACTCCGCCAGGGCGGTGCGCCCGGCTGCGGTGAGCGAATACACCTTTTTATCTGGCCGCCCGTCCTGGGGCTGCTCGGCGCAGTCCAGCAGGCCTTCCCCGTGCAGTTTGTGCAGCTCGCGGTACATCTGCTGGTGGCTAGCGCTCCAGAAGTAGCTGACGCTGCGCTCGAAGCGCCGTTTGAGGTCGTAGCCACTGCCGGGCTCGATGTCCAGCAGGGTCAGTACGGCAAATCTCAGTGACATGATTCTGTTGCTTTCGCCGGGTTGAGGAGAGCGCGCGGCGCCCGGGCTCCAAGCCGCTATGCAAGTAGTTGCATAGCGGTGCGGCCGTTTGCGCAGTGTAATCCCTGGCGGCCCAGACGGCACGGGGTAGGTGCGCGGAATCGCGCGGCGGGAAAAGGGGAGGCGCAGCGGAAATTCAGTTTTATTAGTGTGACTATTTCGTCATATCTAATTGTTTAGGATGTCTATGCATAATTTAATTAAAATTTAATCTTGCGAGCCTAGCATTTCCATTTTTTGTGGATATAATCGCCGGCGCCACCAAAAGTGGCTGAATAATGTCCAGAAGCAATTTCGGCCGGTTACCCTCCGGTCGTATATCGGGTCCTTGTTAGCATGTCACCGCAATCCCTGTCTCAGGCTACCGAAGCCATCCCCGTTTCCCCGCCCGTCATGGTGTGGGAAGACGAGCAGCCTGTTGAGACCAAGCAGTCCACCAATACACAGCTCAATGCGCGGCAGAACCGCCGCACCCGGCGGGATGAATGGCTGCTGGATGTGTTCGCCATGAACAGCTTTTCCTGGGTGATTGCGATCCCCATCGAGCTGTTGCTGGCGGGAATGAGCTGGCGTGAGCATATTCAGGTACGCCTGCTGGCGGTGGTCTTCAATACCCTGATTGCGCGTCCGTTCAGCATCTATCGCAACTGGGTTGTGGCGCGATTCGGGGGCGGTGGCGTTGTGCACAATTACGCGGTCGATACCTTCGTGTTTCTTAGTTTTCAGTTGCCCCTGTATACCCTGAACATGATTCTGGGCGGCGCATCTGCCGGAGAAATCGCTACAGCCTGTCTCACGTTCGTCATGATTGCCGGCGCGCTCGGCCGCCCCTATGGCATGTACCTCGACTGTCTGCGCCGTCTGTGGCTGAATAGGCGTCCGGCGGCAGACACCTGCTCTGCCGGCTGAGCGATTTTTCCTGTAACAGCGTGGGGCGGGGTTTCCCGGTATGCAGAACAAGCACATAGAAAACAACGGCATACAGAGTGATATGGCCGCTATCGGGGTCATTGCCGGTACCGCCACGGATACCCGCTTCGGTCTGGAATTTCTGGCCGCCCGCAATGTGCCAGGCATGGGCCTCGCCATCTCCAGTTCACCGCAGGCCCAGACCCAGTTGCAGGCGCTGGGGCGCAGCGAGCTTACCGCGCAGCTGATCCAGGCAATCGAGCGCTTGCAGAATGCAGGGGCGGGTGCGGCAATGATCTACTGCAACTCCCTTTCCGGTGCGGTGGATATGGTGGCGGTGCGCTCGGCTGCGGCGATCCCGGTGATTTCACCGCTGGATGTGTATGCGGAGCTAACCCAGCGCTACCGGAACTTTGGCCTGCTGGCGGCGAACTGCCAGAGCTGCGCCAACATTGAACGGGAAATCCTGTCTGGTAACCCTTCCGCCAAAGTCATTGGCATCGGCAACCTGCAGATTGTGGAAGACATCGAGGACGGTATGCCGGCTGCGACGATCGTACGGCAGCATGCACTGGATGACCTGGCCGCGGCGCTGGTGAAAAGTGGCGTACAGATTCTTATCCTCGGTTGTACCCATTTCGACTACTTTTATGAGGAGCTGCTGTTGCACTGCGATGGAACACGGCTGTTCCTGCCTTCCGAGCGAATGCTGGCAATTTTGCAGGAGCGGGCCGTCCAGGCCGCGTAATAGTTGATCGATTCAACTGGTACGGGTGTCTATTTGCGCCTTATGCCGCATTTTCACACTGTATTTTCTGCCAAATGGCGTAAAATAGTCTTGTTCATGCTCCGGGGTTGGAGTATCAATCGCGCGAGCAAGCGCTCACAAATAATCGGATAGGCTGCCCGGCGTTCACCCGCGGGGGTTTGCAGTAGGCAGGTTAAGCCGTCCGACCGGGTCGCAGGAATGACCCGGTACATAATTGGTTTTCAAGGATGAATACAGCCATGACCGTATACGGCTCCACCAGTCGTTCCCTGTTCCGTTCCTTCGATTTCGGCAAGTCCGCGCGCACGTGGCCCGCTCCCGTCCTTCTGTTGCCGCTGTTCGCTCTCCCGCTGCCGGCCTTTGCGTTTCCCGGTGAGGGGCTGTTGCTGGATACGCAGGTACCCCTGATCTGGGTATTGCTACTGGCCCTCGCCACCGCGGCCTTTGCCATTGCCTGGACGGTAGCCACTGCCAAAACCCGCGCTGCGCTGGACGCCGGGGCCGCGCAGGCGACGGACCTGCAGGCAGAAAATGCCAAGTTGTTTCGTCAGGTGCAGTCGCGGGTACACGAGCTGATGACGCGCGACAAACTGCTGGAAGAAGCCAAGGCCGAGGCGGAGCAGATGCGCGAGGAGCATTGCGACTTTCTCTCGATTACCGGCCACCGCATGCGCAAGCCCCTGGAAACCCTGGTGAGCACCATGAACCTGCTCTCCCGCGGTGCCGACGGTGAAGCACGCCAGTTGGCAGAAGCCGCTCTGGGGCAGTGCCGACAGCTGCGCAGCGGTATCGAGGATATCCAGCGCGCCGGGCAGGTTTCCGGGCAGGCGGTGCCGGCGACCGCGTCCCGGGATGGCGCCCAGCGGGAGCTGGAGATTCTCCTGGTCGAAAACGACACGCATCCCTCCTTGCGCACTCGCCTGGAGGCCCACGGCCATCGGGTGCGCCGGGAGACCAACGGCGTTGACGGCGCCGACGCCGCCCTGCGTGGCAAGTTCGACCTGGTGCTGGTCGACGTGCGTTTGCCGCTGATCGATGGAGTGGAAACGGCGCGCAAGATCCGCGGTGATTACGGTAACAAAGACCTGCTGATCTTCGGCATGCTGCCGGATCTGCGTAAAGGGGATAAAGAGCGTTACCTGGAGCGCGGTCTGAGTGGGGTCCTCCCGGTACCTGCCAGCGACCCTCAGTTGTTGCAGTTGTTGAGCTGGGTGGAGCAGAAAACACGCGAATCGGCACCAGCGGGTAAATCCACACGGGCCGCCAAGATGCTGAATGCGAGCACGCTGGAGCGCCAGCGGGACACCCTCGGACATCTGGCATTTGCCGAGTTGCTGGGGGACCGCCTGGCCAATATGCCGAAGAAGATCACCGCCTTCACCAGCTCGCTCACCGGACGCCACTGGCTCGATGCGCAACATCAGGCACAGGCGATTGCCGCCGAGGCCGAAAGCGTGGGCCTGGAGGTGGTAGCGAGTCGCCTGAAGGCGCTGGCGGCACGGCTGTCCATCGACAGCGAGCGAGATTACTGTCGCCACCAGCGCACGGAAATTCTGGGCCTGATGCGGACGTCCATCCAGCAACTGAAATCCTGGCGGGAGAAAAATGTCCACACCGAGTGGGCCCTGAGATAGGCGCCGTGGTTGTTGCGACAATGTGTCGCTGGGCAGCGTTATATTCGGCGTGGTTTGGGCTTACACTAGCGGCTGGATTGAAACACGGTATTCATTGAAGGAACCCTGAGCCCATGTCTGAGCAGTACCCTGCCCCTCAACAGGCCGAGCGCGAGCGCTCTGGCCGAGATATTGCCACGCTGGTGTACCTGATTCAGGCCATCAGCCTGTTTACCGCGGTGCCCTTCTTTGTGGGTGTGCTGATCAACTACGTGAAGCGCGGCGATGTGCGCGGCACCCTGGCAGAATCCCATTTCCGCTGGCAAATCCGCACTTTCTGGTACAGCCTGCTGTGGTTTGTGGTGGGCTGGGCGACGGTGTGGATTCTGGTGGGCTTTGCGGTCTGGGGAATCAGCTGGGTGTGGATGGTGTATCGGGTGATTCGCGGCTGGTTAACGCTGGCGGATAACCGACCAGCCTATTCATAGAAAAATTGATGAGAGAGATGTGAGCGGCCAAGTGGCCGCTCTTTTTTTGCCTCGCAAACAGGCAATGGGTGCGCCGTTGCGGCTTAGAAACCGCCCATCAATGCCAGCACAAACAGGTCTGCCGGCAGCTGCTGGCCATTGACCCGCAGGTTGCCGCGCTCGAGTTGCAGGTGCATGGACAGCTGGCCGTTTTCCTCCTTCAGGAAACCGTACTGTTTGAGCGCGCTGGCCTGCATGATCAGTGGCGATTGCAGCAGGGCTTGCTCCGCAGCGGTGATGTTGGCGCTGCCGTTGAGGTTGTCGAGCCAGAACAGTTTGTCGTTCGCCACCTTTCGGCTTCTCGGCATGCCCTTCCAGTCCACATCCATCTGCAGTTGCATGGGGCCGTTAGCGCTCTCAATATCCAGCTGTTGCTGCAACTTCACCGGGCGCTCAAATATCTTTGGCCAGCTGCGCTGAGCTGTAGGGGTGAGCAGCGCGGTATACAGGTAGTGGTGCAGGTCGTCATAGCTGACCGCCGGCGCGTTCAGCTGGTGGGTGAGTGCGCGGGCGGGGGTGGCCGACTGGATTTCCGGCAGCTTGACTGCGGTCTGCACGTTGAGGGTGCGTGCGGCCACCAGCTTTCCGGTGTAATCAAATTCGGCATTGCGCAACTCCAGTGGCCCGGAGTCATTGTTGGCCCGTACCAGCGGCAGGTCCAGATGCAGGCTGCCGGCGCCGTCAGGTGCCAGCTGGAAGTTGCCTTTGGCCGACTGCACGTAGAGTGCCTCACGGTGGCCGTCCATGCGGACGAATTCACCAAGCTCGAAATCACTGGCTTGCTGCTGCCCCTGGTAATCCGTGATCAGCTGAATACGGGCGCCGGCAAACTGAATCTGCTGGTCGGCGACGTTGCGTTCAATGGGCAGCAGGTGCAGGGTATTGATGACCCGATTGTTTGTCGCGACCAGGGTTTCCACCACCATCGGGCTGTCTTCCACACTGGCACCGATGGGGCCGTAGTAGGCTTCCAGTTGGTGACGCAGGGTCGGTTCCAGCTGCTTGCCGGTCAGGCGGGTTTCTGCGTAAAGGGCGCCGATGCGTGGGCCACTGCGGGTAATCAGCACCGGGCCATGCTGGATCTCGGTGAAGGTTTCCGAGGCGCCGTCCTTGCCCTTGAACAGGGTCAGGGCCTCGGCACCGAACCAGCTGCGCTGGTAGCCGGTGACCTCGATGTTGGGCTGGTGTGCTAGCTGTTGCTGCAGTACCTGCTCTACTTTGGGGCCGATCAGGCCAGGGGCAATCAAGGCTGCCAGCAGCAACAGGGTGGAGAGGGCAAGCAGGATAAAACGTAAGGCTTTCATGCGATCAAATTTCAAGCGTTGGGACCAGCGCCCGATGGTAGCAGATCGCGATGCAGACTGTGACCGCTATTCCCCTCAGTCCCCGTCGACCAGGCCGCATTCGCCGGCAATAGCGCGGGCGACCTTGGAGCCGCTTTCACGGTTCAGGGCACTGGAAATAAAATTGCCGGCTTTGGCCAGGCGGCCCAGATCGATACCGGTGTGGATGCCGAGGCCTTCGAGCATGTACAGCACATCCTCGCTGGCCACATTGCCCGAAGCACCGCGGGCATAAGGACAGCCGCCCAGGCCGGCAACCGCGGAATCCACCACGGTCACCCCCGTCTGCAGTGCCGCATAGATATTGGCGAGCGCCTGGCCATAGGTATCGTGGAAGTGCACCGCCAGCTTCTCGAGTGGTACTTGTCTGGCCACGGTTTCAATCATGGACCGCGCCTTTTCCGGGGTGCCCACACCAATGGTATCGCCGAGGCTGATTTCATAGCAGCCCATATCCAGCAGCGCGCGACTGACCTCGGCCACTTTTTGCGGCTTGATGTCGCCCTCGTAGGGGCAGCCCAGCACGCAGGACACATAACCGCGTACGGGAATGCCGTCTGCGCGAGCCTGCTCCACCAGGGGGCGGAAGCGCGCCAGGCTCTCCTCGATGGAGCAATTGATGTTCTTGCGCGTGAAGCTTTCCGAGGCTGCACCAAACACCGCTACCTCATCTGCTCGCGCATCGCGAGCCCGCTCGTAGCCCACCATGTTGGGGGTGAGGGCACTGTAGGTGACACCGGGTGCCCGCTGGATACCGGCAAGAACCTCCTCGCTGGCGGCCATCTGCGGCACCCATTTGGGGCTCACGAAGCTGCCGGCTTCGATCACCTGCAGGCCGCTTTCGCTCAACAGGTTGATCAGTGCCACCCGTGTTTCCACAGAGATCGGCTGCTTTTCATTCTGCAGGCCATCCCGCGGGCCTACCTCGACTATTTTTACCCGGCTGGGAAGTGTCATCGCCTCAGGCCTCCGCAGTTTCCACAGTGAAGTCGACCAGCAGGCTGCCGCCATCGACCAGTTCGCCCGGAGCGCAGAAGAACTGGTTTACGGTGCCGTCTGCCGGCGCGCGCAGGGTGTGCTCCATCTTCATGGCCTCCATCACCAGCAGCGGTTGATCCTTGCTGACCTTCGCCCCGGCGTCTGCCAGCAGGGCGACAATGGTGCCGTTCATCGGGGCTTCCAGACCGTGCGCTGTATCGCTGGTCTCGCCAATATCCGGCGGCAGGATTTTGAAATCCACCTGCTCGCCACTGACAAACACCGTGCCCTCGCTGCCCTGGGCAACGCTGGAAAAGTTCACCCGGCGTCCATCCAGCACCGCCACGTTCTGGCCGTGCAGTGACGAGATGGTGCCCTGTTGGGCATCCACGGCGGCATCACAGCGCCACTGCAGTTTTTCTTCACTGCCGGAAAAATGGATTTCGATCTCGCGCCCGTGCACTTCGACTTTCTGGCGGCGCCATACCGTCAGTCCGTTGCGCCAGTTATTGCCGGCGTGCCAGGGTGAAAAAGCATCGGCTCTGGGTGCACTGCGATGTTGTGCGCGGGTTTCGCTGTGTTGCAGGAAGGCGGCAATGGCTGCGCACTGCTGCGCGCGCAGCTGCTGTTCCTGCTGCAGAATTTCCTGTTCGTGATCTTCGATAAAGTGGGTGGTAACTCGACCATTCACAAATGCGGTGTGATTGATCACCCGGCGCAGAAATTCAATGTTGTGGCGCAGCCCGGCGATCTGGTAGTGCTGCAGGGCGCGGTCAAGCTTGGCCAGCGCCTCCCGGCGGTTGCGCCCGTGCACGATCAGCTTGGAGATCATCGGGTCGTAGTGCACGCTGATTTCATCGCCGGTCTGTACGCCGGTATCCACGCGCACGGCGCTGTCCTGCGGGGGCGGCTGGTGGCGGAGTAACTTGCCGGTCGCGGGCAGGAAGTCGTTGTCGGGGTCTTCCGCATAGATACGCACTTCAAAGGCGTGCCCTATGATGTGCAGGTCTTCCTGTGCCAGTGGCAGGGGGTCGCCGGCGCCCACCGCCAGCTGCCACGCCACCAGGTCCTGGCCGGTAATCATTTCGGTTACCGGGTGTTCCACCTGCAGGCGGGTGTTCATTTCCATAAAGTAGAAGGCACCGCTGCCGTCGAGCAGGAATTCCACGGTGCCGGCACCCACATAGCCAATGGCATGGGCGGCGCGCAGGGCGGCCTCGCCCATTTTCTTGCGGGTTTCTTCCGGGAGTCCCGGGGCCGGTGCTTCTTCCACGACTTTCTGGTGGCGCCGCTGCACGGAGCAGTCGCGCTCGAACAGGTACACGCCGTTGCCCTGCTTGTCACAGAACACCTGAATCTCGACGTGACGCGGGTTGACCACATAGCGCTCAATCAGCATGACGTCGTCGCTGAAGGCGTTTTGTGATTCCCGTTTGGCGGCGTCCAGCGCTGCGTGGAAGTCGTCGGCCTTGTCGACCCGGCGCATGCCTTTACCGCCACCGCCGGCGGCGGCCTTGAGCAGTACCGGGTAGCCAATGCGGTTGGCATGGCCTTCGAGAATGCCGGGGTCCTGGTTGGTGCCGTGATAGCCGGGCACCAGTGGCACCTTGGCTTCTTCCATGATCCGTTTGGCGGCGGATTTGGAGCCCATGGCTTCGATGGCGGCGGCGGGTGGGCCGACAAAGATGATGCCGGCTTCTTCGCAGGCGCGGCAGAAGCCGGCATTCTCGGAGAGGAATCCGTAGCCGGGGTGTATGGCGTCGGCGCCGGTGCGCTTGGCGGCGGCGAGGACTTTGTCGATGTCCAGGTAGGATTCTTTGGCCGGTGCGGGGCCGAGGTGTACGGCTTCGTCGGCCTGCTGGACATGCAGGGCGTTGGCATCTGCGTCGGAATACACCGCAACGGTGGCAACGCCGAGACGACGCGCGGTGCGGATAATGCGGCAGGCGATTTCGCCACGGTTGGCGATCAGCAGTTTGCGAATCATAGCTGGCTCTGTTGTCTTTCCCAGGTTCTTGGGTGCTCTGTTCTTGTAACGTAGCGGCCGGTCATCAGGGGCAGGTTTTCAGGACCGCTGTGAACCCATCCCTGGGCGCTTCGGCGCAAACATCCTGTTTGCGACGATCCTGAAAACCTGCCCCCGACGCCCGCCCTTCAATTTAAACGTCTGTGCGTTGTAAGCGTCGGGGCAAACTTACTCTTCGCTGGTATTCATCCAACTGGGCGCACGCTTCTCCAGAAACGCACTTAACCCTTCCTGTCCTTCCGGGGACACGCGCACGGCGGCAATCAGTGCACTGGTTTGGCCCTGCAGCTCGTCATTAACAACCCGGTTGGACATGGACATGGCCAGTTGCTTGGCCATGGTGACGGCATTGGGGCCGTTGTCGGTGATGTTGTTCACCAGCTGCTGCACGGTTAAATCCAGCTCGCCCTCGGGGACGACTTCCGACACCAGGCCGATTTCCTTGGCGCGTTCGGCGGAGAAGCGTTCGGCAGTAACGAAATAGCGCCGCGCCTGACGGGTGCCGATGGCGTTGATGACGTACGGGCTGATGGTCGCGGGCAGCAGGCCGATTTTGACCTCGCTCAGGCAGAAGCTGGCGCGCTCGGCGGCGATGGCGATGTCGCAGCAGCTGACGAGGCCCACGGCACCGCCAAACGCAGCGCCCTGTACCCGGGCGATGGTGGGCGCCGGGAACTGGTCGAGTTTGTGCAGCATGGCTGCGAGGGCGGCGGCGTCCTGGCGGTTCTGGTCCTCACTGTATTCGGCCATGCGCTTCATCCAGTTGAGGTCGGCACCGGCGGAAAAGCTTTTGCCGTTGGACGCGAGCACCAGTGCGCGAATACCGCCACTGCGCGCGAGGTTGTCGAAGGTTTCGCCGAGCTGGCGAATCAGGTCGTCATCGAAGGCGTTGTGGATTTCAGGACGGTTGAGGGTAACCGTGGCAACGCCTTCGTTGTCGATGTCGCACAGCATTTTTTCGGTCATGATGATTCCTTGAAGTTGGCAGTCGCTACGGAGTCTGTAAGGTTCTGATGCCGGTACTGGTTTGCTGGACCTTCACCGCCATGGATGGCGGTGCAGAGCCCCCAGGGATGGGTTGAGGGGGGGCGCCTAGCTCGTGTCCAGCAAACCAGTACCGGCAGCAGGACCCGCGCCATACTATCCCAGTGCCCAGAACTACATTCGAAAGACCCCGAACTTCGTTTCCTCCGGCTCCTTGTGCGTGGCCGCCGCCAGGCACAAGCCCAGTACAGTGCGTGTATCTTTCGGATCAATTACACCGTCGTCCCACAAGCGCGCGGAGGCGTAGTAGGGGTGACCTTGGTGCTCGTAGTCGTCGATGATCGGCTGTTTGAACTTGGCGATGTCTTCCTCGCTCCACTCTTCACCGCGCGCCGCCATCTGGTCTTTCTTCACCTGCGCCAGCACGCCCGCCGCCTGCTCGCCCCCCATCACCGAGATGCGTGCATTCGGCCACATAAACAGGAAGTTGGGATCGTAGGCGCGTCCGCACATACCGTAGTTGCCGGCACCGAAAGAGCCGCCGATCAGAATGGTGATCTTGGGTACCTTGGCAGTGGCAACCGCCGTCACCATCTTGGCGCCGTGCTTGGCAATACCGCCGGCTTCGTACTGCTTACCCACCATAAAACCGGTGATGTTCTGCAGGAACACCAGCGGAATATTGCGCTGTGCGCACAGCTCGATAAAGTGCGCGCCCTTTTGTGCACTCTCGGCAAACAGAATGCCATTGTTGGCCACAATGCCCACCGGATAGCCGTGAATACGCGCAAACCCGGTCACCAGCGTGTTGCCGTACAGCGCCTTGAATTCGTCAAACTCGGAACCGTCCACCACACGCGCAATAATCTCGCGCACATCAAACGGCTGGCGGGAATCCTTCGGCACAATGCCGTAGATCTCTTCCGGCGGATAAATCGGCTCCACTGGCTTTTGGATATCCAGCCCCGGATTCTTCACCCGGTTCAGGCGCGCCACGGAATTGCGCGCAATCTGCAGTGCGTGGGTATCGTTATTGGCAAAGTGATCGGAAACCCCGGAAGTCTTGCAGTGCACCTCGGCCCCGCCCAGCTCCTCGGCAGATACCTCCTCACCGGTCGCCGCCTTCACCAGCGGCGGACCCGCCAGGAAAATCGTCGCCTGCTCCTTCACCATGATGGACTCATCCGCCATCGCCGGCACATATGCACCCCCGGCAGTACAGCTGCCCATCACCACCGCGATCTGCGGAATGTTCTTCGCCGACAAATTCGCCTGGTTAAAGAAAATCCGCCCGAAATGTTCACGGTCCGGGAATACATCGTCCTGACGCGGCAGGTTGGCACCGCCGGAATCCACCAGATAGATACACGGCAGATTATTCTGCTCGGCAATCGCCTGCGCACGCAGGTGCTTTTTCACCGTCAGCGGATAATAGGTCCCGCCTTTCACCGTCGCATCGTTGGCAACGATCACACAGGGCTGACCGGCCACGGTACCGATACCGGTCAGGATGCCCGCCGCCGGCACGTCTTCACCGTACACATCAAATGCGGCCATTTGTGAAAACTCGAGGAACGGACTGCCCGGATCGAGCAGGGTGTCGATACGCTCGCGGGGTAGCAGCTTGCCGCGAGAAACGTGTTTCTCCCGCGCGCGCTCGCTGCCGCCCTTGGCGATGGTTTCCAGTTTTTCCCGCAGGTCGTCCACGATCTTCTGCATCTGTTCGCGGTTTTCCGCAAACGCTGAATCTCGGGAATTTATTTTGCTCTGAATCTGATTCATAGATAACACGAGGCCGTTCGTAGTCTGAATCTTGATGCGAAGGTGCTGGTGCCGGTACAGGTTTGCCAGACCTTCTAAAACAGGGATGTTTTAGAAGAGTCCCCAGGGATGGGTTCACGACGTGTCTGGCAAACCTGTACCGGCAGCAGCGCCGCCACCGGAAATAAAAAAGAACTTAGCGAGTCTCGTTAAACAGCTCGCGACCAATCAGCATGCGGCGGATCTCGGAAGTGCCCGCACCGATCTCGTACAGCTTGGCATCGCGCAACAGGCGGCCGGTGGCGTACTCATTGATGTAGCCGTTGCCACCCAGCGTCTGAATAGCTTGCAGCGCCATCTGCGTCGCACGCTCCGCAGTAAACAGGATCACCGCCGCAGAATCCTTGCGCGAATCCTCACCGCGGTCACAAGCCTTCGCCACCGCATACAGATAAGCGCGGCTCGCGTTCAGGTCCGTATACATATCCGCGATCTTGCCCTGCATCAGCTGGAACTCACCAATCGCCTTGCCAAACTGCTTACGGTCGTGAATGTACGGCACAACAATATCCATACACGCCTGCATGATACCCACCGGGCCGCCGGACAGAATCGTGCGCTCGTAATCCAGGCCGCTCATCAGCACGCGTACACCGCCATTCAGCTGGCCCAGAATATTCTCCTCCGGCACCTCACAGTCCTCGAACACCAGCTCACAGGTGTTGGAGCCGCGCATACCCAGCTTGTCCAGCTTCTGCGCCTGGGTGAAACCCTTGAAACCGCGCTCAACAATAAACGCCGTAATGCCACCGGAGCTGATACCCGGCTCCGTGCGCGCATAGATCACATAAGTATGCGCATCCGGACCGTTGGTGATCCACATCTTGTTGCCGTTCAGGATAAAGCGATCGCCCTTCTTCTCCGCCTTCAGCTGCAGGCTCACCACATCGGAACCGGAGTTGGGCTCACTCATCGCCAGCGCACCAATGTGCTCACCGGAACACAGCTTCGGCAGGTACTTCGCTTTCTGTTCCGGGGTGCCGTTCTTGCGGATCTGGTTTACACACAGATTGGAGTGGGCACCGTAAGACAGGCCGACGGACGCAGATGCGCGGGAAATTTCCTCCATCGCCACCGCGTGTGCCAGGTAGCCCATATTGGAGCCGCCGTATTCCTCCTCCACAGTCATCCCCAGCAGACCCAGCTCGCCGAACTTCTTCCACATGTCGGCGGGGAACAGATTGTCCTCGTCGATCTGTGCCGCGCGCGGCGCCAGCTCTGCCTGGCAGAACTTGTAGACCATGTCCCGCAGCATGTCGATTTCTTCGCCGAGGTCGAAGTTCAGGGTTGGGTAAGGAGTATTCATCGCGTGCTCCGCTTTGGATCCGTCAGAGGTTTTTATTCAGTAATCGGTATTCAGGTTGTCTGTTCTTTCAGCGCCGCCTCGGTACGGGCGGTCGCATCGTCCAGCTGGGCCAACACCTTCTCGATGTCGCGCTGCTGCTGTCGCAGCTGCTGGCGTTTGGCATCAATCCGTTCGAGGAGGCGATTGAGCTGCTCCACATTGCCGTGGGCCGGGTCATACATATCGATGATTTCCCGGCTCTCGTCGAGCGAGAAACCAAGCCGCTTGCCGCGCAGGATCAGCTTCAGGCGCACCCGGTCTTCGGGGCTGTACACCCGCGTCTGCCCGCGCCGCTGGGGGGTCAGAAGCCCCTTGTCTTCATAGAAGCGGATGGTGCGGGTGGTAATCCCGAATTCCTGGGCCAGCTCGGAAATGCTGTAGCTGCCGGCAGTGGTATTGCTCATGTGCCATTCCTCAGATCAGCCCGAAGTGTAGTTGACGTTTACGTTAACGTAAACTTTGGTTCGTGATGAATTGTGACTGGGTCGGCGATTTTGGTTTCGGTATCGCTGGCGGCAGGCCTCAAACCAGGGGGCAAAATTTATGTAAGGTTTTGGCGCCGCTGGGTACAGTAAGTGGCATTACCCGCAATAGAGCGGCCTCACCAGATGGAAGAAGCACAACTTGGACGCGCGCGAACAACTATTTCAACAGCTGATCGAGGACTGTGGCAGCGGTATCGCCCGCCTGGCAGGCAGCTACGTCCGTAACCGGGCAGAGCGCGAGGACCTTGTGCAGGAGATCTGGCTCGCCATCTGGCGGGCGCTGCCCGGGTTCCGTGGGGATGCCAGCCCGCGCACCTTCGCCTACCGCATCGCCCACAACCGTAGTGTTACCCAGCTGGCCCGCCGTCGCGACAGCGAGGATGGCGAGGTGCTGGAGACGGTCGCCGACGAGCGTCCGGGGCCCGAGACGCAGTTGTTGCAGCGCCGTGACGCCGAGCGGCTGATGCGCGCGGTGGCGCAACTGCCGCTGGGTATGCGCCAGGTATTGACCCTGCGCTTCGAGGGCCTGAGCTACAGCGAAATTTCCGAAGTGCTCGGTATCAGCGAGTCCAACGTGGCGGTGCGCCTTAACCGAGCGCGCGAACGCTTGAACAGTAAATTGAGTGAAACGGTGTGAATCCGCACATGAATAATAGAGAACACAGCCAGTCCGGCGCTGATCAAAGCGCAGATGATGGGCTGCAGGAATTGGCAAGCCTCTGGCGGCAATCGCCAGTGGAAGTGCCGGTACCTACAGCCATTCGCGCGCAGGTAGTCCGGCAGGAGCGTCGTATGCGCTGGTATGCGTGGTTTGAATGGATCGCGTCGCTGGTGGTCGGTGTCGGTGGTGTCTACTTGATACTCCATAGTGAGGCCGGCGATGCCCCCTGGCGCGCGTTGCTGGTGGTCGTGCTTTTGGCCTGGGCCATGGCCTTTTCCGTTGCCAACCGTCGAGGTGTGTGGGAACCACTCGAAGAATCCGTGGGCGGCTATCTGGATCTGGCGCGACTGCGACTGGTGCGCAAGCGCCGAATGTTGCGCTTTACCTGGCTGTTTTTTATTGCGGAGCTGGGTATTTTTGCCGTGTGGCAGTGGCTGTCGGGCTATGGCTGGCTGGAGCCGATTTTCGCTGGTGACGGTCGTTTTGCCATGACCTGGATCACCGTGTTTGCACTGGCGATGGGCTTCTGGAGCGCCTGGTACTGGCATCGGATAAAAAGTAGCGAGCGGCAGATTGCAAAATGGCAGCGGGAAAATATCGAGGCAAGTGAAAAATAAATTGTAAGAAAATGGATGGCAGGGGTACTACACAAGGTGTCGATCGATCAGTCAATAATTCACACTAATCACGAAAGAGATATTCACCATGTTGTCGAACCTTGAACAAAAATTTTCCGACTTCCTCGAACTGTTTGTCCAAATGAACCTGGTGCAAACCGTGGGCTTCGTCATCTTCTTTTTTGCGATCTGGTTTTTGCCGAGCTTGCTGGCAATATTTTTTAACCGGAATCATCTGGGCAAAATTTTCCTCGCCAATGTGCCTGCAGGGTTGTCATGGATCGCCTGGGTGGCGCTGTTGGTATGGGCGGCTACTGGCAAGGTGAGCGGAAAGCTCGCCAAGAAGTATGGGGCTGATGGTTCGACGGTGGCGATCAAGGCGGAGAGCTAATCCCCGCATACATGTCATGTTCAAATAGCGTAGTAAAAAGCCTTCGCTGGCACGCAAGGGCGCGTACCAGCGAAGGCTTTTAGTGCAGTTTGCTGGTGCAGTTTCTAGCGATTGCTCGGCAGCATTTCAGTGGCAAGATACTCGCGGTAATACGCACTGGCCAGCAACTGCTTGGCCTCCTCGATATCCGGTGCGAAGTAGCGGTCCTTGTCGTAGAAAGAGACGCGTTCGCGCAGCGCAGCCTTGGCGTTTTCCAGTTTTTCGGTGGTCTTCAGCGGGGCGCGGAAGTCCAGGCCCTGGCAGGCGGCCAGCAGCTCTACCGCGAGGATGCCGCAGGTATTGTCGGCCATGTCGCGCAGGCGGCGGCCGGCGAAGGTGGCCATGGACACGTGGTCTTCCTGGTTGGCAGAAGTGGGCAGGGAGTCCACGCTCGCCGGGTGGGCGAAGGTCTTATTCTCGCTGGCCAGTGCCGCGGAGGTGACCTGCGCGATCATAAAGCCGGAGTTCACGCCGCCGTTGTCCACCAGGAACGGCGGCAGGCCGGACAGGTTGGAGTCGATCAGCAGCGCCATGCGGCGCTCGGACAGGGAGCCAATTTCCGCGATGGCCAGGGCCAGGTTGTCGGCGACCATGGCCACCGGTTCCGCGTGGAAGTTGCCACCGGAAATAATGTCGGAGTTTTCTGGGTTGTCCACATCGGTAAATACCAGCGGGTTGTCGGAAACGCCATTGGCTTCCGCCAGCAGGATTTCGGCGGCGAAGCGGATCTGCTGCAGGCAGGCGCCCATCACCTGGGGCTGGCAGCGGAGGCTGTAGGGATCCTGAACTTTTTCACAGTCCTCGTGGGACTCGCCAATTTCACTCTGGTCACCCAACAGGTCGCGGTAGCTCGCGGCCACATCGCGCTGTGCCTGCTGGCCGCGCACCATGTGGATGCGGTCATCGAACGGGCGGCGCGAGCCCTTGGCGGCTTCCAGGGTCAGCGCGCCGGTAACCACGGCGCCGGCGAACAGGTCCTCGGCGGAGAACAGCCCCTGCAGGGCAAACGCGGTGGAAGCCTGGGTGCCGTTGAGCAGTGCCAAACCTTCCTTCGGCGCCAGTACCACCGGACGCATTTCCGCAAAGCGCAGGCCTTCGGACGCGGGTTTGCGTTCGCCGTTGATAAAGCATTCCCCTTCGCCCAGCAATACCACGCTCATGTGCGCCAGCGGTGCCAGGTCGCCGGAGGCACCCACGGAGCCTTTTTCCGGGATGGCCGGGTACACGCCGGCGTTGACCAGCTTGATCAGCGCCTCGATGACTTCCAGGCGGATGCCGGAGAAGCCGCGCGCGAGGGAGTTGATCTTCAGTACCATCAGCAGGCGCACGGTGTCTTCGCTCATGAAGTTGCCGGTGCCGGCGGCGTGGGACAGGACGATAGCGCGCTGCAGGGTTTCCAGGTCTTCCTGCTTGATACTGGTGTTTGCCAGCAGGCCGAAACCGGTGTTGATGCCGTACACGGTGCGACCCTGTTCCAGCACATCGGCCACGGTTTTTGCGGAAGCATTGATGGCGGCGTGGGCGTCTTTGTTCAGGGTCAGTTTTACCGCCTCGCGGGCCACACGACGCAATTGCTCCAGGCTCAGTTGGCCGGGGGTGATTTCCAGTTGGTACATAAATTTTCTCACCGAAAATATTGTTTACTTCCGCCATGTCGCAATGACATGGCGGCTATAAATTAAAAAACTTGCCAATCAGTCTTTCAGCATCGGCAGGTCTAGACCCTGCTCTTTGGCGCACTGCTTGGCGATGTCGTAGCCCGCATCGGCGTGGCGCATCACGCCGGTGGCCGGGTCGTTCCACAGTACGCGTTCGATGCGTTTTTTCGCCGCGTCGGTGCCGTCACACACGATGACCACGCCGGAATGCTGGGAGAAGCCCATGCCCACCCCACCGCCGTGGTGCAGGGAAACCCAGGTAGCGCCGGAGGCGGTATTCAGCAGGGCGTTCAGCAGCGGCCAGTCGGAGACCGCATCGCTGCCGTCCAGCATGGATTCGGTTTCCCGGTTGGGGCTGGCTACGGAGCCGGAGTCGAGGTGGTCGCGGCCGATGACCACCGGCGCTTCGAGTTCGCCGTTGGCAACCATTTCGTTGAACGCCAGCGCCAGGCGCGCGCGGTCTTTCAAGCCGACCCAGCAGATGCGCGCGGGCAGGCCCTGGAACTGGATGCGCTCGCGGGCCATGTCCAGCCAGTTGTGCAGCTGCGGATTGTCCGGGATCAGTTCCTTGACCTTGGCGTCGGTCTTGTAGATGTCTTCCGGGTTGCCGCTCAGTGCTGCCCAGCGGAAGGGGCCGATGCCTTCGCAGAACAGCGGACGGATATACGCGGGTACGAAGCCGGGGAAGTCGAACGCATTTTCCACGCCTACTTCAAAGGCCATCTGGCGAATGTTGTTGCCGTAGTCGAGGGTGGCGGCACCGCGCTCCTGCAGGGTGAGCATGGCCTGCACCTGCACGCCCATGGATTTCTTCGCTTCTTTTACCACCAGGGCTTCGTCGCGTTTGCGCATCTCGGCAGCCTGCTCCATGGTCCAGCCTTGCGGCAGGTAGCCGTTCAGCGGGTCGTGGGCGGAGGTCTGGTCGGTAACGCAGTCCGGCAGGATGCCGCGCTCGACAATTTCCGGGAAGACGTCAGCGGCGTTGCCGAGCAGGCCAACGGAGATGGCCTCTCCCTTTTCCATGGCATCGTTGATCATTGCCAGGGCGTCGTCGAGGCTGGTGGCTTTCTTGTCGACGTAGCCGGTACGCAGGCGGAAGTCGATGCGGGTTTCATCGCACTCGACGGCGATCATGCAGAAGCCGGCCATGGTGGCGGCCAGTGGCTGGGCGCCGCCCATGCCGCCGAGGCCGCCGGTGAGTACCCATTTGCCTTTGGCTTCACCGTCGAAGTGTTTACGTGCAACTGCGGCAAAGGTTTCGTAGGTGCCCTGGACGATGCCCTGGGAGCCGATGTAGATCCAAGAGCCGGCGGTCATCTGGCCATACATGGCGAGGCCTTTTTTATCCAGCTCGTTGAAGTGCTCCCAGTTGGCCCAGTGGGGGACGAGGTTGGAGTTGGCGATGAGTACGCGGGGGGCGTCGGCGTGGGTTTTGAAAACGCCGACGGGTTTGCCGGACTGGACCAATAGCGTTTCGTCGTCTTCCAGGCGCTGCAGCACTTCGACGATCTTGTCGTAGCACTCCCAGTCGCGCGCGGCGCGGCCGATGCCGCCGTACACGACGAGGTCTTCCGGACGTTCGGCGACGTCGGGATGCAGGTTGTTCATCAGCATGCGCAGGGGGGCTTCGGTGAGCCAGCTTTTTGCGTTCAGCTTGGTGCCGGTGGGGGCGGCAATTTTACGGCTGGGGTCGTGGCGTTTATCGGTCATGGTTGCCTCGTCTATTTTCAAATTCTGTGGATAGTTTTGAATTTGATTTTTTGTGGGCTTTTGGCCCTGTGGTATTGGGTGCTCCGGATTTTGGTCCGGTGGCGGCGGGGCACCGGGTGTAGGATTTCAGGACCGCTACAAGTACGTCCCTGTAAGCTGCGTCGGCGACGTCCATGTCGCCGACGCTCCTGAAAACCTACACCCGGCACCCCGCCTTCGATTCAAATTTCTTTACTGCGTTGCAGGCGAGCTGGTTCTTAAAACCTAAGTTGTGCGCCCAGTCGGTATCGATTTCCCGGATGTACCAACCGCGCAAAACTCACGGTGCCGGCACTACTTTTGGTGCGCCGCCAGATCTGCAGGCAGGCGGTGCCTGGTTTAATCTCCAGCGCTTCGCCAACGGTGTCATCCGCACCAATCGCTTCTACCGTGGTGTCCGCTTCTGTCAGCGGCGCCACGCGGGTCAGGTATTCATTGGGCGTGGCCGCGGTGAAGTCCTGTTGCAGGTATTCCGGCACCAGGGTGGGGTTGGTATAGCGTTCTTCGAACTGGATCGGCAGGTCGTTATCCAGGTGCACGATGACTGAGTGGTAGACAGCGCTGCCTTCGGCGAGGCTGAGGGCCACGGAGACTTCGGTGCTGGCGGTGGTTTGTTCGAGTTTGAGAATGCGGTTGGCGTAGCTGTGACCACGCGCGGCAATTTCGTCGGCTATGTTGCGTACTTCCAGCAGCGAGCCCGCCGGTACCGGTTCGGCAACGAAGGTGCCGAGGCCCTGAGAGCGGATGAGTACGCCTTCGTCGGTGAGCTCGGACAGGGCGCGGCGGGCAGTCATGCGGCTGACGTTGAAGTCGTGGGCGAGCTGGTTTTCCGAGGGCACGCGAAAGTGGGCGGCCCACTCGCCGGATTCGATCTGGGCGCGGATATGCGCTTTGATCGCAGCGTAGCGGGGCTGGCTGCCGGGCTCTGTGATACCTGAAGGAATCTGACTGCTCATACTTGTGTGGCCTTTGCCTGCTCGGGTAGAGTGTCCACTTGGTTGTACATTCTTGTATATACAAGTGTGTTGTTGGGGCAACTATGGATTTGATTGCGGTTGCTGTCAATAAGTGGGGCGGCTGTTCACCTGCTGGCGGGCTCCCACGCGGACCCCGGATCGAGTTTAGGGCGCTGGCGTTTGAAGTGCAGAACTACGAATGGAAGGTTGAGTGCCGGGTATGGCTTTTTGAAAGCGTCAGCGGCAGGGACGCCGCTGACGCAGCGTACAGGGATGTATTCACCGCGGTTTCAAAAAGCCATACCCGGTGCTCGACCGCCACAGAGCTAGAACAGCGCTCTTGTGGGAGAGAAACCGCGCCAAAACGCCCCAACAGGGCTATCGTTACAATTAACGCCAATCCAGTGAGAAAATATGACTGAGCGCTGTGATCTGCTGATTACAAATGTCCACGCGGCCACGATGGATCCGTCCCGGCCTGGTGCCTACGGTGCGGTGGAGGATGCCGCGGTGGCGGTGACCGGCAACAAAATTGTGTGGATCGGCCCCCGCCGGAAGCTGCCCGAAACCGCCGCCGATCAGGTAATCGACGGCGAGGGCCAGTGGCTGACCCCGGGACTGATCGACTGCCATACCCACCTGGTCTACGGTGGCCACCGCGCCGGTGAATTTGCCCGCCGCCTGGGCGGTGAAAGCTACGAGGAAGTCGCGCGCGCCGGTGGTGGCATTCTCTCCACTGTACGCGCCACCCGCGCCACCAGTGCCGAAGAGCTCTATCGCAAAGCCGAGCCCCGCCTCAAGGCCCTGATGGGTGAGGGTGTCACTACCGTCGAAATCAAATCCGGCTATGGCCTCGACCTCGATACTGAGCTGAAACAACTGCGGGTCGCCCGCCGGCTCGCGCAACACCATCCGGTCAGCATCCTCACCACCTGCCTCGCCGCCCATGCCCTGCCACCGGAATACGATGGCCGCGCCGACGACTACATCCAGCTCGTGTGTGAGGAAATCCTGCCGGCGGTTGCTAAAGAGCAGCTGGCCGATGCCGTGGATATGTTCTGCGAAAATATCGCCTTCTCTGTGGAGCAGTGCGAGCGCGTGATTGCCGCGGCACAGAAGCTGGACCTGCCGGTGAAAGTCCACGCCGAGCAGCTCGCCTCTACCGGGGCCACCAGCATGGCCGCCCGCGCCGGGGCCCTGTCTGTGGACCATATTGAATACATCACCGATGAAGACATCGCCGCCATGGCGGAAAGCGGCACCGCCGCTGTGCTCCTGCCGGGCGCGTTCTACACCTTGAAGGAAACCCGCGTACCTCCGGTCGACAAACTGCGTGCCGCCGGTGTGCCCATGGCTATCTCCACGGATCTCAACCCGGGCAGTTGTCCTATTGCGTCGCTGCGCCTGATGATGAACATGAGCTGCAACCTGTTTGGTCTCACCCCCGCCGAAGCCCTTGCCGGGGTTACCCGCTCCGCGGCCCGCGCGCTAGGGGTGTGTTGCTCGCGGGGTGTGCTGCGCGCCGGGTTGCGCGCCGACATGGCCCTGTGGCCGATGGAAACGCCAGACCAGTTGGCCTACGAGGTGGGTGCCCTGAAACCTGCGGACATTTTTGTTGGGGGACAGCATGTTACAGCTGGCTGATATGCGCCTGTGGAGCGGGCGAGTCGATAGTGAAGATGGCAAGGCCGGCAAGCGCTGGCACCAGGACATCGTGCCGCTGCATCTCGACAGCCCCCCGGGGCTGGCGATTCTCGGTTTCGCCTCCGATGAAGGGGTGCGCCGCAACAAGGGGCGTATCGGTGCCGCCAAGGGCCCGCGCATACTGCGCCTGGCCCTGGCCAACCTGCCCAAGACCTTCGGCGCGCCGCTCTACGACGCCGGCAATGTGCGGGTGGAAAAAGACGACCTGGAATCCGGCCAGGCCATGCTCGGCGCGCGCATCACCGACCTGATGACCGCCGGCCACTTTCCCCTGGTGCTCGGCGGCGGCCATGAGATCGCCTATGGCAGCTATCAGGGCATCGCCCGCTGGATGCGCGAGCAGCAGCGGGACAAGACTCTCGGCATTATCAACTTTGATGCGCATCTGGACCTGCGCCTGCCCGCGCCGAAAGGCTCGTCGGGAACGCCGTTTTTCCAGATTGCCGAGCAGTGCGACGTCAACGGCCGGCCATTCAATTATCTATGCGTGGGTGCCGCGGCGACCGCCAATACCCCTGCGCTGTACAACCGCGCGGAAGAGCTCGGCGCGCAGGTGATTTCCGACCGTGAGATCGTGCCCTGGCGTCTCGAACTGGTGCAGCGGCAGATCGCGGACTTTATCGAGCGGGTGGATTTTGTGTACCTGACCATCGACCTCGACGTCTTCCCGGCCGCCGTGATGCCGGCGGTGAGCGCGCCCGCCGGGCGCGGGGTGGCGTTCGAGCTGTTCGAGCCGCTGCTGGACACGGTGCTGGAGTCGAAAAAGGTATGCCTGGCGGATATCGCCGAGTTCAATCCCTATTTCGACATCGAGGACCACGCCGCACGCACCGCCGCACGGGTGGTGTTCCAAATTGCCAACGGCATCAAGGGATAAGGCGAGAACGGGAAACCGTTACGGCGTCTGCCGCTCCGGGGGTGAGGGCGTCGCCGGCTCCTCTGGCGGCAACTGCCGTGGGGGGCGCCGGGCCTTCAGGTAGCGCTTGATGTATGGCTTGTGGGTGTAGATCACGTCCTCTGGCAGGTTGTGCAGCTCGAAGAAACGATAACCATAAATTTCGCCGTCGCGGATGGTCACCTGCTTGTCTTTCAGGCGCCCGCGGATCGCGATGTTGATGATGCCCGAGCGCGGCACCTTGTTCACTTCCAGCACTTCGAAATCATCAATCTTGATATCGAGCTCCTCGCGCAGTTCCCGCCGCGCCGATTCCTCGAAAGACTCGTGGCGTTCCACCCAGCCTCCGGGCAGTGCCCACTTGTCCTGGTAGGTATGGCGCACCAGCAGCAGCTGATTGTTGCGCTCCACAAAATACACCATGCCCACCACAAACTTGTCTGTCAGCGCGAAGGAAATGTTCCAGCGGATTTTCGGCGGCAGTTGGCGATAGAGCTCATACTTGAGCCCCGGGAAGGCCACGAACACGAGCGCGGTCAGCAGGCCCAGGGCAAGCATCAGGAGAACGGCTTTTTTCAGAAATGATCGCATGGGCCCGGAACTGCTTTCACTGCAAATGGGGGATTCCCTAAAGTGTATCTGAGGCTTGCCCCGGCTTTCGAGTACTCTTTTACTTGGGTGGGTGTCGATTCGCACCGAAATGGCACTATTTAGCGTGCCACGGGTCATAATCCGGGCTAGATAACGTCCAAAAACAACCATTTCACAGGGACCTCACCATGCCGTCACCGATCACTGCCTGTTGCACGCTGTCCGCTCCCGTCCGCTGGGGAGCGCTGATGTGCGGGCTCTGGATGTGGGCTCTGGCGCCATCGTTGGTGCAGGCGGGCACGCTCTCCTCCCAGCAGCTGGAGGCCGCGGTGATCGACGCCATTCAACCAGTGGTGGAAAAACATCGCATCCCCGGAATGGCGCTGGCATT
Source organism: Microbulbifer sp. Q7 (assembly GCF_001639145.1). NCBI lineage: Bacteria > Pseudomonadati > Pseudomonadota > Gammaproteobacteria > Cellvibrionales > Microbulbiferaceae > Microbulbifer > Microbulbifer sp. Q7. The sequence continues at coordinate 943,336 of NZ_LROY01000001.1, forward strand.
GACCATCGAGGGTGAACCCTATTTTTTCAACCTGGGGGAAACTGCGCTGGAGGGCGGTGCGCCGGTTACCGAGCACACCCTGTTTGAGATCGGCTCGGTGAGCAAGACGTTTACCGCCACCCTGGCGGCTTACGCGCAGGTAAAGGGCGCACTGGATTTCAACGCGCCGGTCAGTACGTATCTACCGGCACTGCGCGGCAGTGCTATGGACGATGTCTCGGTGCTGAACCTGGCCACGCACACCGCCGGACATTTTCCGCTGCAGTTGCCGGCAGAGCTGCGCAGCGAGGACGAGTTGCTGGGCTACTTCCGCAACTGGCAGCCGCAGTACACCCCCGGTAGCAAACGTACCTACGCCAACCCCGGTAGTGGCCTGTTGGGGGTGGTAGCAGCGCGCAGCCTCAATCAGCCTTTTGCCCGGGCCATGCAGGATTCTGTATTTCGTGGGCTCGGTCTCGGGCACACTTTTATTGAAGTGCCCGAGGAAAACATGGCCGGCTATGCCGAGGGGCACAACCGCAAGCATCAGCCCGTCCGGGTAACGATCGGCCTGCTGGGGGAAGAGGCCTATGGCGTGCGGTCCAGTGCCGCAGACCTGACCCGCTACCTGGCGGCGCAGATGGAACTGATCAAGGTCGCACCGGAAATACAGCAGGCATTGCGGATTACCCGCCAAGGGTACTTTCGCACCGATTTTTACGTGCAGGATATGGTGTGGGAGCAGTACGCCCTGCCGCTGAACAAGGCGCACCTGTTGGCGGGCAACTCGCGCGCAATGATTCGTGATGACCATCCGGTAACGGCGATCTCGCCGCCGCTGCCACTGCAGCGCAATGTGCTGATTAACAAGACTGGGTCTACCGGCGGTTTTTCTACCTACGTGGCATTTATCCCCGAGAAAAAATTCGGCTTCGTGCTGTTGGCCAACAAGTATTTTCCTAACGATGAGCGGGTTACGATGTTGCATGGCATTTTGCGGGCAATCCTGCCGGACGTGATCGCCGCACCGGAAGCCGGGGCGGAGGATGTCTCTGGTGTAGTGCCAGGTGTAGTGACGACACACGGTCAGCCTGCACACGGCAGCAGCCTCACAGAGAAAAATACCAGGGGATAACGGCGGCAAGGATGATGCGAGAGACGGGCGGGTTTATCGGCGAGGTGTGCACGGAGATAGCGCCGGGAAGCGGGGTGCGCGTGGTGCGTTGCGCGTTTGATACCGACCGCTATCAGCCAGGGCTGTTCACCGAGCTCAGCATTGCCATGCCGGAATCCATTGCACGCTCGGTGCCCAAGCGGCAGGCGGAGTTTCTTGCCGGGCGCTACGCTGCGTCGCTGGCGCTGCAGTATCTGTCTCCGGCAGATGTTGGGAGCACTCAGGTTGGCATCGGCGAGCGCCGCAATCCTCTCTGGCCGGACGGCGTGGTGGGCTCCATTTCCCACGCAGACGGTACCGCGGTGTGCGCAGTGAGCGTGCGTACCGAGTTGGACTACCTGGGTATTGATAGGGAAGTAATCATGCCCGCCGGGGTGTGCGGCGAGGTGGCACCGGTTGTGTCTTCACGTCCGGAGCGGGAGCGGCTGTGCGCCGGGGGGCTGTCAGAGCAGGCGGTCATCACCCTGATCTTTTCTGCCAAAGAGAGTCTGTTCAAGGCGCTGTACCCGTTGGTGCACGACTACTTTGGCTTTGAAGTGGCCGAGGCCACAGCGCTCTGCCTGGACGAGCAGATTCTGGTGCTGCGCCTGAGTGAATCCTTCGCCAGCAAATACCACCTGCCGCGGGAGTACCGCTGTCAGTTCACCCTCGGTGAGCACTGGATCCAATCGCTGACCTGCGGAAAGTTGCCCGGCCGTGCGCGTGCGGGGGGGAGCGGCTGAGGGCATCACAAGCGACTTTTTCCGGTATAGTGCAATGCGTTGCACATCCATTAGTGGACGGCTAAGGTGGTTCGGTAATCACATAATAAAAAAGAAAACGCCGAGGCTGCCCATGTCTGCGTCCAATACCTCAGTACCCTCTGAAGGTTCCAGTTCCAGTTCCAGTTCCAGTTCCAGTTCCAGTTCCAGTTCCAGTTCCAGTTCCAAGCCCAAACCGAGCCGTTTGCGCATTGGCCGACGCTATCGTGCCGGGCGACTCGCGGGGCCCTACGATGCCATTGTCATCGGCTCCGGTATCGGGGGCCTGACAACGGCGGCCCTGCTGAGTGCCGCCGGAAAAAAAGTGCTGGTACTTGAGCAGCACTACACCGCAGGCGGCTTTACCCATGCCTACGATCGCAATGGCTACGAGTGGGATGTGGGGGTGCACTATATTGGCGATGTGGGTGGCCACCCCACCATGACGCGTAAGCTGTTCGACTTCATCTCCGGTGGCCGCCTGCAGTGGGCCCCCATGGACAGCACCTACGACCGCATCTGCCTGGGTGACGAGCAATACGATTTGGTAGCGGGCCGGGAGGCGTTTGTCGATGAGCTCAGCCGGCGCTTCCCCGGCCAGCGGCCGGTGATTGAGGCGTATCTGGAGCGGGTGATGGCGGTGGCCAGCGCCATGCCCCTGATCACGCTTGAGAAACTGTGCCCGCGCTGGTGCGCCCCTCTGTTCAGCCTGTACAAAAAACTGCGTTGGCCGGACTTCCTGCACCAGACGACCTACGAAGTACTGAGAGAGCTGACGGATAACGAGACGTTGATTGCGGTGCTCACGGGGCAGTGGGGCGACAACGGCATGACGCCAAAAAACGGCAGTTTCATTATTCACGCCTTGATCGCCAAGCACTACCTGTACGGGGGCTACTACCCGGTGGGGGGCGCCAGCAAGATGGCCGAAACCATTATTCCGCAGATCCAGAAATCCGGCGGTGAGGTATTTACCTACGCGCGGGTAGACACCCTGTTGCTGGATGGCGCACGGGTAACCGGTGTACGCATGGAGGATGGAACAGAAATCTTTGCACCGGCGGTCATCTCCAATGCGGGCGTGTTCAACACGTTTGAAAAACTGTTGCCGGAAAGTGCCGCAAGTGCCGCCGGCTATCCCCGCCAGCTGCAAGCGGTGCAACCTTCGATGAGCCATCTGTGCCTGTACATCGGCCTGAGGAAAACCGCCGCGGAGCTCGGTTTGCCGAAAACCAATTACTGGCTGTATCCAAGCCCGGACTACCAGGCAGACACCGAGGCGTTTCTGCAGGACCCAGGCGCGGAAATTCCACTGGTGTACATTTCTTTCCCCTCTGCCAAAGACCCGGATTTCGAGCGCCGCTATCCCGGCCGCGCCACCATCGAAGTGGTGGCACCGGCACAATACGCGTGGTTCGAACGCTGGCAGGAGAAAACCTGGGGCAAGCGCGGCGCAGACTACGAGGCCCTGAAGCAGCAGTTCAGCGAGCGCTTGCTGGCGCACCTGTACCGGCATTTCCCGCAGTTGCGCGGGGAGATCGATTACTGCGAACTCTCCACCCCGCTGTCCACGCGTCATTTCTGCGCTTACACCCAGGGGGAAATCTACGGCCTCAACCACGACCCGGCCCGCTTTGCGCAGTCCTGGTTGCGACCAAAGACGCGGGTGCCCGGCCTGTATCTCACTGGACAGGACATCATGAGCTGTGGGGTCGCGGGCGCCATGTTTGCCGGGCTGGTGACCGCGCAAAGCCTGCTGGGATGGCGCCGGGGTGGGGCGGTGATTCGTCGGATTTTTAGCGGGAATTCAGCAGGAAATAATGGGAGCCCAAGCGCGCCACCGGTGTCCAAGCTGGACGCTGATCGTCTCCGGGCCCCCTGAGCGGGTGCGGAATCGGCCGGTAGCGCCCAATTCTCGGGCAGGCTGATAGGGAGACTTGCTCAGAAAAATGTGAACGGACAGCCACTTTCAGGGATTAGCGCGACAAAACCGCTGTTGAGCGTGCACAACTTGCACGATTGACCAATAATTGGCCATTGTATAGGGTTTGGCATTCATTTCCCTCTGCACCCGCATAATTCCTGTTTGAGGCAATCGACATGGCAACCGGCTTCGACGCTGGCAAAATTACTCCCGAGGAGACATCGCGCAAGGCCTCTACCACGAACAAGAAGGCCGAGAAACGCGAGATCGCCAAGGCCAAAATCCTCAACGCGACCCTGGACATCATTGCCAAGAAGGGGCTCGCTGCCCTGTCTCACCGTTCCATTGCCAGTGCCGCGGGCGTGCAGCTGGCGATGACCACCTATTACTTCGGCACCATCGACAACATTCTGGTGGCGGCATTCCGCGAGTTTGTTAAATCGATGGAGCCGGTCAATGCGGATCTGGTCCGTCGCGGCGATGCGCTGTTGGCCCAGCTGCAGGGTGCCGATGGTGTCGTGGAGGACTGTGATCGCTACATTGAAGGCATCGCCGACATTTTCGCTCAAATGATCGACAGTGGACTGTCTTCCCGTCGGGACCAGTTGCGTATTGAGAGTCAGTACCTGTTTGAGCAGCACCCCTCGGAAGCCCTCGCCGAGGAAATTCAGGCCTACAACGACTGGCTTGCGGAGATCGCGCTGCGTTTTATCCGGCCCATCGGCGCAGAAGCTCCGGAGCTGGATGCCCAGTTGTTCCTGTGGACCGTGCAATGCCTGGATTTTTCCAACGTCAGCAGTGTGCAGGTCAAGGGGCCGTCGAGCCGTGATGTCCTGCTGCGCTTGATGCGCGGCTTCTGCGTGTAATCGCCTCGGGCTGATATCTTCCCACCTTTTCCATCGCCCTCTGGCCCCATCACCCCCTGGTCCCATTGGCCTGCACCGAGTTCGAGTTTTGCGCCCCTACCATCCACCCACCGACCCGTATCTGGATGTCGTCTACGCCGATGCCCACCTGCTGGTGCTGGACAAGCCCAGTGGCCTGCTGACGGTACCGGGCCGCGCGCCCGAACATCAGGACAGCCTCGCCAGCCGGGCGCAGGCGGAATATCCCGAAGCGCGTATTGTGCACCGCCTGGATATGGATACCTCCGGGCTGGTGGTGATGGCGCTGGGTGCGGGCATGCACCGCCAGTTGAGTGGTCTGTTTCAGAATCGTCAGGTGGAAAAAAATTATCTGGCGCGTGTTTGGGGTGAGCCGGAGCGGGATGAGGGCGAGGTGGACCTGCCGCTGATTTGCGACTGGCCGAACCGGCCGCGGCAAAAGGTGTGTTTCGAATCCGGCAAGCCGTCGCTGACCCGCTGGCAGAAACTCGACAGCGATGGCAACACCAGCCTGCTGCAGCTGACCCCGGTCACCGGTCGCTCACACCAGCTGCGGGTACATATGCAGGCCATGGGCCACCCGATCCTGGGCGACCCGTTCTACGCACATCCGCAAGCACTGGCCGCGGCGCCGCGCTTGCTGCTGCACGCACAGGCGCTGGGGTTTGAGCATCCGGTGCTGGGGAAAGAGATGCACTTTCTGTGCAATCCCGGGGAAGGATTTGTGGATCTGAGCTAGGGAAAAACAAAAATGGGCGGTGTAACACCGCCCATTTTTGTTGGTTGGCAAGCAGCGCTTACTTCTTGCCCTTCATCGCCGCTGCCAGCAGGTCGCCCATGCTGCCGCGACCCCCGCCGGCGTTGCCACCGCCCTGTTGCTGGCGGCTGCGGTTGTTGTGGCGTTGCGCTTGTCTGCTCTCACGGTGGTCGCCTTTCTTGACGCCGCCGCTGCCCTGTTCGCCGGGCTCGTCACTCATGCGCATGGACAGACCGATACGCTTGCGCGCCACGTCCACTTCCATCACCTTCACCTTGACGATGTCGTTCGCCTTCACCACCTCGTGCGGGTCCTTGACGAACTTCTCCGAGAGCGCGGAGATATGCACCAGGCCGTCCTGGTGCACGCCGATGTCCACGAAGGCACCGAAGTTGGTGACGTTGGTGACGGTGCCTTCCAGCACCATGCCCGGGCGCAGGTCCTTGATTTCCTCCACACCGTCTTCGAACTGGGCGGTACGGAATTCCGGGCGCGGGTCACGGCCGGGCTTTTCCAGCTCGGCAATGATGTCTTTCACCGTCGGCAGGCCGAATTTTTCATCGGTGTAATCCGCCGGGTTCAGGCGGCGCAGGAAGCCGGAATCGCCGATCAGGCTGTTGATCTCGCGGCCGTTCTTCTCCGCGATACGCTTCACCACGATGTACGACTCCGGGTGTACCCCGGATTTGTCCAGCGGGTTCTCGCCGTTGTTGATACGCAGGAAGCCGGCGGCCTGTTCGAACGCCTTGGGCCCGAGGCGCGGCACTTCCTTCAATTGGTCGCGGCTCTTGAACGCGCCGTTCTGGTCGCGGTAGCTGATGATGTTGTTGGCGATGGACTGGCTGAGGCCGGACACACGCGCCAGCAGCGGCGCCGAGGCGGAGTTCAGCTCGGCGCCGACGCCGTTCACACAGTCTTCCACCACCGCGTCGAGGGAGCGCGCCAGCTGTGACTGGGACACGTCGTGCTGATACTGGCCCACACCGATGGACTTGGGCTCGATCTTCACCAGTTCCGCCAGCGGGTCCTGCAGGCGGCGGGCGATAGAGATGGCGCCGCGGATGGTCACGTCCAGGTCGGGGAATTCGCGTGCGGCGAATTCGGAGGCGGAATACACGGAGGCACCGGCCTCGTTCACCATCACCTTCTGCGCGGTGAGCTTGAACTGCTTGATGGTCTCGCCCACGAACTTGTCGGTCTCGCGGCTGGCGGTGCCGTTGCCGATGGCAATCAGGCCCACATCGTACTTCTTGCACAGGGTGGCGATCACGGCGGCGGATTCCGCCAGTTTGTTCTGCGGCGGGTTGGGGTAGATGGCGGTGTGGTCCAGCACCTTGCCGGTGGCGTCGACCACGGCAACTTTCACCCCGGTACGCAGGCCCGGGTCGAGGCCGATGGTGGCCTTCTGGCCGGCGGGGGCGGAGAGCAGCAGGTCTTTCAGGTTGCGGGAGAACACCTTGATGGCTTCCTCTTCCGCCTTCTCGCGCAGCTGGCCCAGCAGGTCGGTTTCCAGGCTGGTGAGCAGCTTGATGCGCCAGGTCCAGCGCACCACCTCACCCAACCACTTGTCCGCGGCGCGGCCGTGATCTTCGATTTCCACATGGCGGGCGATCATGGCCTCGCAGGGGTGGCTGGCGGTGGCCGGGCGCTCTTCGTCGCCGTCGAGCCCCAGGTTGATCGCCAGAATACCCTCGTTGCGGCCGCGGAAGATGGCCAGGGCGCGGTGACTGGGCACCTTGGACCAGTCTTCGGCGTATTCAAAGTAGTCGCGGAACTTGGCCCCTTCCTCCTCCTTGCCGGCGAGTACCTTGGACTTCACCTGGCCGTCGCGGCTCAGGAAATCGCGCAGCTTGCCCAGCAGCTCGGCGTCTTCGGCAAAGCGCTCCATCAGGATGAACTTGGCCCCGTCGAGGGCGGCCTTGATGTCTTTCACATGCAGGGCGGCGTCTTCGTTTTCCGTGTTGAGGTACTTCTGGGCTTCCTCTTCCGGGTTCAGGGTAGGGTCGGCGTAGAGGGCGTCGGCCAATGGCTCCAGGCCCGCCTCGATGGCGATCTGGCCCTTGGTGCGACGCTTGGGTTTGTAAGGAAGGTAGAGATCTTCCAGGCGGTTCTTGGTGTCGGCCGCGTTGATCTGCTGTGCCAGTTCCGGCGTAAGTTTTCCCTGCTCGTCGATGCTTTTCAGGATAGCGGCACGGCGCTCTTCCAATTCGCGCAGGTAGCGCAGGCGCTCTTCCAGGTTGCGCAGCTGGGTGTCGTCCAGCTCACCGGTCACTTCTTTCCGGTAGCGGGAGATGAAGGGCACCGTTGCGCCCTCGTCCAGCAGGCCTACGGCGGCAGCCACTTGCTGCGGGCGCACGTTCAGTTCTTCGGCAATACGGGCGTTGATATCCAACATCTTGTTATTTACATCCTCGGGAGGTCATCGATGGTCACTTTTCCGACGGCGGCGCCGGCGTCATAAAAGGGCGGCCATTATGGGCCATGCAGCGCCGGTGACCAAGATCGAGCGCACGGAGATTATGAAAGCGGAGCCGTTCATTTTGGTCATTTGCGGCCAATTGCAGTCTGCTGCGATGGCCTGCATCCAGAGGCGGTTCCAAAGTTGTCCAAGCCCTGTAGAATGCGCAACTAGTTAAATTTTGATCAACGGAAGCTTCTGTGAATCCTTCGAAAAAAAGCACCAGTAAAAATAAAGTCTTGGGAATTGTTGTCGCCGTAGGCGTGCTTGCGGTGGTCGCTGTGGCGCTGTTTGCCCCCAAGCCTGAGGAAAAAGTCGCTGAGGCTGCCCTGCCGCCGTTGGCCGATGTGCTGTACGCGGACCCGGGCCGCCACACCCTGCTGGTGCCCAGTCAGGGTTCTGTTCACGCGCGTCACGAAATCGAAGTGGTGGCGCGTGTCGGCGGTGTGATCGAGAGCGTGAATGACGCGTTCGTGCCCGGTGGGTTCTTTCAGCGGGGGGACTCGCTGATCCAGATTGAGCCAGCCGATTACCGTTACGCGCTGACCCGCGCCGAAGCGCAGGTGGCCAATGCCGCCGCGACGCTGGCGCAGGAGCAGGGGATGGCCAAGCAGGCCAAGCGGGAATGGCGCGATCTCGGTACCAAAACCGCCAACAACCTGTTTTTGCGTAAACCCCAGCTGGCCGCGGCAGAAGCCGGGCTGGCGGCGGCCAAGGCCGATCGCGACCAGGCCAAGCTGAACCTGGAGCGCACGGCGGTGACGGCGCCGTTTGCCGGTCGTGTGGTGGAGACCCTGGTGGATATCGGTCAGTACGTAACACCGGGTACCAAGCTTGCGCGTATTCACAGCATCGGTATTGCCGAGGTGCGCCTGCCACTCACCGATCACCAGCTTTCCCTGCTCGAGTTGCCGCTGGGCCGCGCCATTGAGGACGGCCCCGCCGTGCGTGTGACGGCGAATCTTGCCGGTCAGGAGCGCGAGTGGCGCGGGCAGATCGTACGTACCGAAGCCGCCATCGATCCCAACAGCCGCTTTGTCTATGCGGTGGCCCAGATCCAGAATCCTTATTCCGGTGATGCGCCGCTGATCAACGGCCTGTTTGTGGAAGCGCACATCGCCGGCAAGACCTACGACGATATCAGCGTGCTGCCGCGACAGGCGCTGCACGAGGGCGGTCACATCCTGGTGCTGAATGAAGAAAACCAGCTTGGCTTCCGCAAGATGGAGCTGCTGCAGGCGGTGGGTGACCAGGTGTGGCTGCGCGGCGATCTCGCCAAGGGCGAGCCGGTGGTGATCTCCAGCCTCGGTTATTCCCGCGAGGGCATGGTGCTGACCCCCAACCCACTAAATGAGAAACCGACTGGCATGTTGCTCGGTGAAACGCCGCAAGCAAGTCCCGAAGAGACCGCTCCCGATGAGTCTGCGGGCGGCTCTACTGCATCGGCGCAGGGGGCTTACTGATTATGCAAGGCATTATCGGATGGTTCGTCCGCAATGGTAAGGCTGCCAACCTGTTGATGATCATGATCATCATCGGCGGTGCGTTTGGTATTTCTCATGTGGGGCGCGAGGTATTCCCGGCGATTAACCCCGGGGTGGTGCGGATCAACATCAGCTTCCCCGGCGCAGGGCCGGCGGAGGTCGAACAGCAGGTAACCCAGCGGGTCGAGCAGGCTATTTCCGAGGTCAAGGGCATCAAGGAGGTGAACTCCTGGTCCTCGCGCAGCAGGAGCACCGTGCGTATCCAGGCGGTGGATGGCTACGACCAGCTGCGCCTGCTCAATGACATCAAGGTGCAGGTGGATTCCATTAACACCTTCCCGGCGGATATCGAGCGCCCGGTGATTGCCCTGGAAGAGTGGGAACAGCAGATGATGATGATCGCCATTGGCGGTCCCGTCTCTCCTCGCCAGCTCAAGGAAACCGCGCTCGATCTGCGCGACAAGCTTATGCTGATCCCCGGCGTACGCCGCGTGGATGTCTGGGGCGATCGCAATGACGAAGTGTCGATCGAAGTCTCCGAAGTGGACCTGCGCCGCTACAACCTGTCGTTTGACGATGTGTCCAATGCGGTGCGTCGCTCGTCTCTGGACCTGCCTGCGGGTCGCGTGCGCTCGGACCGCGGCGACATTCAGGTGCAGACTCGCGGCCAGGCCTATACCGCCGATGACTTCGCGCGTATCCCGGTGATCAGCCGCGCTGATGGCACCCAGCTTCTGCTGGGGGACGTGGCCACCATCAATGATGGCTTTGAGGAAGAAGGCTCCATCATCCGCTTCAACGGCAAGCCGGCAATGAACCTGCGGGTCATGCAGGGCGAGCCGCTGGATGTGGTGGCCACCGCCGAGGGCATTCGCGAGTTCATGCAGGAGGCGCGCGAGATACTGCCGCCGGGGATGGAGTTTGAGACCTGGTTTGATTTCTCCGAAGCCTACGAGAGCCGTATGAGCATGCTGTTCTGGAATGCGGTGACCGGTCTGGCCCTGGTGTTTGTGTTGCTGATGCTGTTCCTGCGCCCGGCGCTGGCGGTGTGGGTAACCGTGGGTATCTTTACCGCGTTTATGGGTGCTTTCTGGTTGCTGCCGGCCACCGGTATTACCCTGAACATGCTGTCCCTGTTCGCTTTCCTGATGATTCTCGGCATCGTGGTGGACGATGCAATTATCGTCGGCGAGGCGGTGCACGCCGCCCACGACCGTGGCGAGACCGGGCTGAAAGCCGCTGAGGCGGGGGTGAAAACGGTCTCCGCGCCGGTGATCTTCGCGGTGGTGTCCACCATGGTGTTCTTTGTGCCCATGCTGTTCCTGCCCGGCTACACCTCGCAGATGATGATGGCGCTGCCGGTGGTGGTGTTGCTGTGCCTGATGTTCTCGCTGATCGAATCCCTGCTGATTCTGCCGGCGCACCTGGTGAACCTGAAGCCGGAGAAAAAGGCGACGTCCGGTATCGGCATCAAACTGCAGGACGTACGCGGCAAGTTCGCTGGCGCCATGAAAATCGCGGGTGACAAGTACTACATGCCGCTGCTGGAGAAGTCCCTCAGCAACAGCCGCACCACGGTGATGGTTTTCTTCCTCGCCCTGATCCTGTCGTTCGCATTGTTCGGCAAGGGTTATGTGGGCAAGGCGTTTTCGCCGTCGGTACCCTCGGACCTGCTGGAACTCAGAACCACCATGGCCCAGGGCGAGTCCTTCGAAGAAGCCAAGCGGGTACTGGAACAGTTCGAGCGCGCCGGTATGCAGCTGGCGAAAGACCCGGACATGCTGGCGCTGAACGGCGGCAAGGAATTTGTCGATAACACCATGGTGTTCCTGTGGCGCGGCAATGTAACCGTGCTGCTGCAGCTGACCGACGGTGAAGAGCGCGACGTAACCTCCGAGCAGCTGGCGCTCAAATGGCGCGACTATGTGGGCAAGCTGCCGGCGAGCGTTGAGGAGATGAATATCCAACACACCATCAACGATGGTGGCAAGGGTATGTCACTCAACCTGAGCACCGCCTCCGGTGATATGGCGGAAATGCGCCGTGCCGCCGATGCGGTGAAAGAAGCACTGAATAACTTTGCCGGTGTTTACGATGTGCGCGACAACCTGATCGCCGCGCGTCAGGATATCGAGATCCAGCTGAAACCCCACGCTACCAATATGGGCATTGGCCTCGCCGATGTGGCCAGGCAGGTCCGCCAGGGCTTCTACGGGGAAGAAGTGCAGCGTATTCCGCGCGGTCGCGAAGACGTGCGCGTAATGGTGCGTTATCCGCAGGAAGAGCGCGCCAGTGAGGAGCAGATCGATCGCATCCGTATCCGCACCAGCGACGGTGAAATCCCGTTCAGTGCGGTGGCCGAAGCGGTTTACGTGCCCGGCTACACCACCATTCGCCGCAACGATCGCGAGCGTACGGTGCAGATTACCGCGGAGTTGATCCCGGGTACCTCGCCGGCGCATGAGATCCTGAAACAGGTGCGTGAAAACAACCTGAAGAAGTGGGAAAACCAGTTCCCCGGCTTCAGCCTGAAAACGGCAGGTGAAATGCAGGAAGAGGAGGAGTTTGGCAGTGCGATTCTGGCTTTCTTTGTGCTTTCCCTGTTTACCATCTACGCACTGTTGGCGATTGCCTTCCGTTCCTATTCACAACCGTTGTTGATCCTTACCGCAGTACCATTTGGTTTCTTCGGTGCGGTATTGGGCCACCTGATTATGGGTTACGACATCAGCATCATGTCCATGCTGGGCTTCTTGGCGGCGGCGGGTGTTGTGGTGAACGACAACCTGGTATTGATGGACCGCATCAACCAGTTGCGCGCGCAGGGTATGGCGGTGATGGATGCCGTGGTGCAGGCGGGTCGCGATCGTTTCCGCCCGATTATCCTGACCTCCATCACCACGTTTATCGGGCTGGTGCCGATCATGTTCGAGCGCTCGATTCAGGCGCAGTTCCTGATTCCGATGGTGGTGAGCCTGGCGTTCGGTGTGCTCTGCGCCACCTTTGTGACCTTGATTCTGGTGCCCAACCTGTACAAGGTGATTGAGGTGCTGCGGATCAAAATGAAAGGTGACAAGGCTGCTGAAGAGCTCCCGGTTAGCTTCGAGAAAGCCTGATGTTCGAGAAAGCCTGATGGATTTTGCCGCCGGGCCCAACTGGGTCCGGTGGCGCTCCCATCAGGGCGCTTCGCGCCAAGACCCGTCACGTTGAGCCCCAAAACGGCGCAAGCCTACAACTTCCCCTCTTCCTGTATTACCCTTCACGCAACTCTGTACCCTGTTCAGGATTGATCGTTGCGTATTCCCCGAATCTTTTCCGCCGAGCCTCTGGCGGGTAAATCCGAAGTTCAACTGGACGAGGCCGCGTCGCGCCATCTGGTCAAGGTATTGCGCCTTGGCCCCGGTCGGCCGCTGGTGCTGTTTGATGGCGCGGGCGGCGAGTACCAGGCGGAAATACTGGAGGCAGGCAAAAAGGCGCGAGTAACGCTTGGCGACTACACGGCGGAGGATCGCCAGTCGCCCCTGGCCATCACCCTCGCCATTGGTATTTCCCGCGGTGATCGCTTCGACTGGGTCATCCAGAAGGCCACCGAACTGGGAGTGCAGGCGTTCCAGCCCCTGTTTACCGAACGCTGCGAGGTGAAGCTCACCGGTGACCGGTTGCAGAAAAAACTCGGCCAGTGGCAACAGATCGCCATCAGCGCCTGCGAGCAGAGTGCCCGCAACCGGGTGCCGCAGGTGTTGCCGCCAGTGAAACTGCCGCAGTTTCTCGATGCCGCGGAACAAGACCTCGACGGTGGTGGTACCCTGAAGCTGGTATTGCACCACCGCACCGAGGAAACACTGGGGAACCTGGAACAGCACTATGGCCGTCCGCAGGCGGCGGTGTTGCTGGTGGGCCCCGAGGGTGGCCTTTCGGCGGAAGAGATTGCGCTGGCACTCGGGCGCGGCTTTCACGCGCTGCGGTTGGGGCCGCGGGTTTTGCGCACGGAAACGGCACCGGTGGCCGCGTTGTCGGTACTGCAATTTCAATGGGGTGATTTTTAACGCTTTTTTGCAAGGAGCAAAAAATGAAAGCAATTGTCTGGCTGATTGGTGTTGCCATCACTGCCATGTCTGTTCTGGTGATTCTCAAGCCGCAAATCGCGCGCGATATGAGCGAGCGGATGAATCCGCAGATGTTCTATTTTGGCGCCTGGGCGCGAATCATCATCGGTATGGTATTCCTGCTGATTTCCGATACGCGCAGTTGGGGTACCCTGTTCAACGTACTGGGCATTCTGCTGGTGGTGGTTGGGGCGTATGCCCTGCAGGCGGGTTACGAGCGGACCCGTGAGTTTGTGCTGGGCATTGTGCACGGCAACGAAAATCTGGTGCGCGTGGGCGGTGCCGCTGGCGTACTGATCGGCATATTGCTGATTTCCGCCACATGAGTATTTCGCCAGGAACGCACGCTAGCAAGGAGCACCATGCAAAACCCCTTCTCTGAAAAGCGCCTGGTCATATTTGATTGCGACGGTGTGCTGGTGGATAGCGAAAGTATTGTCTGCCGCGTGCTGGCCGAGGAAATGACCAAGCTGGGTATGCCGGCAACGGCGGAGGAACTGGATGAGCAGTTCAGTGGCCGCCCGTCGCAAGACTGTATTCTCGATATCGAGGCGCGCTATGGTGGCCCGCTGCCCGAGGCCTATTTCCACACCACCGAGAGCCGCATCCGCCGAGCCTTCCACGAAGAGCTGGAGGCCGTAAACGGCATTCACGAGGTGCTGGAAAAGTTGCAGGGCACAAACCTGCAATCCTGCGTGGCGTCCTCCGGGCCCCATGCAAAAATGCAGATCACCTTGAACAAGACGGGCCTGTGGGACTATTTTGCCGGGCGTATTTTCAGTGCGGACGACGTGGGTCGCGGCAAGCCGTGGCCAGACCTGTTTCTACACAGTGCCGCCCATTTCGAGGTGGCTCCCGAGCACTGCGTGGTGGTGGAAGACTCCATTGCCGGGGTCAAGGCGGCGGTGGCCGCGGGTATGCCGGTGATTGGGTACAGTCACAATGGCACCCGTGCCCGACAGCTGGAAGCGGAAGGGGCGCGGGTGATCAATGATATGCAGCTACTGCTGGATTATTTGTAGTGGCTAACGTTTTTTACAACCGGGCTTTACAACATGGAGCGTTGGAGTATGAGTACTATTAAGCGGATTCTGATTGCGTTTGCCTGCCTGTTCGCCGCCATTGCCTGTTATGTGTTTGGCATTCCCGCCGGAGGTGCGGTTTTTCTGGTGCTGGGCATACTGCTGGAAGGTGCCTTCTGGTTCCAGCTGACCCGGCGCAAGCGGGCCAGCTGATATCCCGGCAGACAATCACTCGGTAAGTCGCACCTGTACCGACGCGCTGCGGCGGGTGTCCTTGTCATCTACAAAGGTGCGGGTATAGCGCACCTGATAAATCCCATTGCCCAGCAGTTCGTTCACCAGCCCCGGTGGCAGCATGACGGTTTCCTTCAGCGTACTGTTGCCCTCGGCAACCAAGGGCTGAGCCACTTCGTAAACAACCCGGTCACCCACCAGAAACTGGCCACTTTCCGACACCGCATTGATGCTGCCAATGTCGCCATTCAGGCTCCACGCCAGCATCATCTGCCGCGACTTACCGCTCACGGTCTGCGTCGGCGGTGATGCTTCGACCTGCGCCAGGCGACCGCTGGCGTCGAGATCAAACAGAATATGATTCGAGAGACTACCGGCGGCCCCGGCAAAGACCCGCCGGTAGCCCACCCGGCGCACACCCTTGGCGTGCCAGCTGCGCGCCTGTACCGGGGAAATCTGCACCACTTCCGTTACTTCGCCCCGGTCGCCGCTGAACTCCAGAATCTGGTCCACCACGGCCAGCTCTTTGTTGTTGTCCAGATTTACGAAGACACCGCGAGGTGACGCCGCACCGCCTTTGCTGGCCACCCGCCAGGTCACGGTCTCGCGGTAGCCTTCATTGGCATTTAGCCAGCCGTCACCGGGGTCGACGGTAATAATCTGTTGTGCGTTCACGGAGGAACCGAGTACGGCGGCAATAATGATTGCGGCGGCCCCGAGCAGGGTGAGTAGTAACTGTTTATTCATAGCGGTCTCCCAGGGAGTGCGGGCATGGTCACAGGGTAGGGTCCTGCTGATCATCTCAGAAATTCCCTGTGGCGCCTAACCCGCTACTGTCATCACATCAACGCGACCACTCAAGCCGCCAGGCACCGACGGTACCGTGACCGCAGCTTTGGAATGAACGCTTGTCACTACGGAATGCGGCGGGTTGATCCTAAAATCGGTCGGACTCCGGCAACCAAGAGAAGTTGGCGTATGCCTGCAAATCGTGCTCGCAACCTAGTAGTGTTGGCTTCAAGAGCCAATCACGTGCGCTGGCACTGCGCACTCTCGTTCGCTGTCCTTTCCACGCTGATCCTGACCGGCTGCCCGGACCCCACCAAGAAATACACACTGGATCCGAGGGATCTGGTGAGTAACGGGCTTGGCGAGCAGTCGGCCCGCACGGCTGCACCGTTTGGGGACGACATGGTGCGCTACCTGATGGGACAGGAAAGGGACGAGGGCGATACGTTTATCCTGGGCGTGGATTTTGAACCCGGGGCCTTTGCGCCAAAAATGGAAAGCCTGCAAGACATCGAGGCCTTGCTGGTGATTATGCGAGATTTCCCGGCGCTGAAAATTGTGGTCGAGGGCCACACGGATAACGCCGGCGATGCGAAGAAGAATCGCAAGCTGTCCCAGTGGCGTGCCAACTGGGTGCGCCAGTTTCTGCTGGAGCGAGGGATCGACAGTGCGCGGGTAGAGGCCGCCGGCCTGGGGGACTCTGACCCGATCGCAGACAACGATACCCAGCGCGGCCGAGAAAAGAATCGGCGCCTGGTGGTGCGGGTAGTCGCCTTTGACGGCAAGCCCGTTAATGTGCAGATGGATGGTGTCAGGAAATAGTGTAGCTAATGTGGCTCACAGGCGATGCCGCTATCCGGCATCGCCATTTGTGCGCCTTGGCACAGGGCCAAGACCAGAGCCATCAGGCCGACTGGGCGTTATCCAGATCCAGCGCCTTCAAAATGTCTGCGGTAGGGTTCACCTGGTTCATGGTGTAAAAGTGCAGTCCCGGCGCACCGCCTTCCAGCAGGGTCTCACACAGGTCGGTGACGATCTCGAGACCGAGCTTTTTCATGTCTTCCGGGTTGCGGAAGCTCTCCATGCGATACTTCAGCCAGCGCGGAATCTCTGCGCCGCAGTTGCGAGAGAAGCGCGCCAGATTGGTGAAATTGGTGATCGGCATAATGCCCGGGTAAATCGGCGCGTCGATACCGGCTTTTTCACACTGGTCCAGAAAATAGAAATACGCATCCGGGTTGTAGAAGTATTGGGTTAGCGCGCTGTTCGCGCCCGCCTCAAACTTGCCCTTCAAAAAGCGGATATCGTCGTCGTAGCTGTCCGCCTCGGGGTGAATTTCCGGATAGGCGGCTACCTCCAGGTGGAAGTGGTCGCCGGTGTGGCGGCGGATGAACGCCACCAGCTCATTGGCGTACACCAGCTGTGCCACGGACCCCATACCGGAAGGCATATCACCGCGCAGGGCAACGATGCGGTCTACGCCTGCTTCCTTGTAGCGCTCCAGCAGACCCAGCACGATTTCTTCGTTGTCGCCACCGAACGACAGGTGCGGCGCGATGGAAATACCGTCCCTGCGCAGGCTGGTGACGATATTCGCGGTGGTGTCGCGTGTGGTGCCGCCGGCGCCGTAGGTCACCGAGAAGAACTCGGGATTAAACGCCTGCAGTTGTTCGCGGGTGTGATACAGCTTGTCCCGGCCCTCTTCGGTTTTCGGCGGGAAAAATTCAAAACTGATGCGTAACTTGCTCATTGTTCTTTTCCGTTCCCTCGGCACACAGGAACCCGGGAGCGGGCCCGGGTCCCTGTGTGGAGGTGTTTAATACTTGTAACTTTCCGGCTTGTAGGGGCCGTCCACAGAAACGCCGATGTACTTGGCCTGGTCGTCGGTCATGCGGGTAATCACACCGCCAAAGCCTTCTACCATGTACTTGGCCACTTCCTCGTCCAGATGCTTCGGCAGTACTTTTACGTACAGCGCGGAGACCTTCTGGTCCGCCGGCAGGTCGGCAAATTTCTCGTTGTACAGGTAAATCTGGGCCAGTACCTGGTTGGCGAAAGAGCCGTCCATGATGCGGCTGGGGTGGCCGGTGGCATTACCCAGGTTTACCAGGCGGCCTTCGGACAGCAGCAACAGGTGATCGTTGGTTTCGGCGTTGCGCACGACTTTGTGTACCTGCGGTTTTACTTCCTGCCACTCCCAGTTCGCGCGCATGAAGGCGGTATCGATCTCGTTGTCGAAGTGGCCGATGTTGGAAACCACGGCACCAGACTTGAGTGCTTTCAGCATGTTCGCGTCGCACACGTTGACGTTACCGGTGGTGGTGACAATTAGGTCGGTGTTGGCCAGCAGTTCCTTGTTGATGCAGGACTCGGTGCCGTCGTTCACGCCGTTGATATAGGGGGACACCAGCTCGAAACCGTCCATGCAGGCCTGCATGGCACAGATCGGATCGATTTCGGTGATCTTGACGATCATGCCTTCTTGACGCAGGGAGGCCGCAGAGCCTTTACCCACGTCGCCGTAACCGATCACCAGCGCTTTCTTGCCCGACAGCAGGTGGTCGGTACCGCGCTTGATGGCGTCGTTCAGGCTGTGGCGACAGCCATACTTGTTGTCGTTCTTGCTCTTGGTTACCGCGTCGTTCACGTTGATCGCCGGCACCTTGAGGGTACCCGCTTTCAGCATGTCCTGCAGGCGGTGCACACCGGTGGTGGTTTCCTCGGAAATACCGTGGCACTTGTCCAACAACTGCGGGTACTTGCGGTGCAGCAGTTCGGTGAGGTCGCCGCCGTCGTCGAGGATCATGTTCGGCTGCCAGCCGGCTACATCCGCACCGATGGTGCGCTCGAGGCACCACTCGTACTCTTCCTCGGTCTCGCCTTTCCAGGCAAATACCGGGATACCGCGGGCGGCGATGGCTGCGGCGGCGTGGTCCTGGGTCGAGAAAATGTTACAGGAAGACCAGCGTACTTCTGCACCCAGAGCCACCAGGGTTTCGATCAGTACTGCGGTCTGGATGGTCATGTGGATACAGCCCATGATACGGGCGCCCGCCAGCGGCTGTTCCGCGCGGTATTTTTCCCGCAGGGTAATCAGTGCGGGCATTTCGCCTTCCGCAATTTCAATTTCCATGCGGCCCCAATCGGCGAGGGAAATGTCGGCTACTTTGAAGTCTTTAAATTCGGTGCTCATCTGGTTCATTACCTAAATCTCAAATGGTGGATGCGCTGCGCTTATCCACCCTACAATTTTTCATTCGTCCCCGTAGGGTGGATAAGCGCAGCGCATCCACCGTCCGGTGTGAAAATTAGATACCTGCCTGTGCGCGCAGGGTTTCCGCCTTGTCGGTTTTTTCCCACGGGAAGGCGGTGAAGGTCTCGGCCTGCTCTTTGCCGTTGCTGTCGATCCACTTGTAGGTGTGCTCGAACGGCTCGCGACCGAAGTGGCCGTAAGCGGCGGTCAGCTGGTACATGGGGTGCAGCAGGTCCAGCGCCTTGGAAATGGCGTAGGGACGCAGGTCGAAGTTCTCGCGTACCAGCTCGATCAGTTTCTCATCGCTGACTTTGCCGGTGCCGAAGGTATTGATGGAAACGGAGGTCGGCTCGGCGACACCGATGGCGTAGGAGACCTGGATTTCACAGCGGTTGGCGAGGCCAGCGGCCACAATGTTCTTGGCCACGTAACGACCGGCATAGGCGGCAGAGCGGTCGACCTTGGACGGGTCCTTACCGGAGAAGGCGCCACCGCCGTGACGGGCGGAACCGCCGTAGGTGTCGACGATGATCTTGCGTCCGGTGAGGCCACAGTCTCCCACGGGGCCGCCGATGACAAACTTGCCGGTGGGGTTGATGTGGAACTTGGTGTTCTCGTGCAGCAGTTCGGCGGGCAGTACGTGGTGCACGATCAGTTCCAGTACCGCGTCGCGCAGGTCTTCCTGGCTCACTTCGGGATTGTGCTGGGTGGAAAGTACAACCGCGTCGATTGCGCAGGGCTTGCCATTTTCGTCGTAGCGGAAGGTCACCTGGCTTTTCGCGTCCGGGCGCAGCCACGGCAGCAGGCCGGACTTGCGCGCTTCGGCCTGGCGTTCGACCAAACGGTGGGCGTAGTAGACCGGGGAGGGCATGAAGGTGGGGGTTTCGTCGGTGGCGTAGCCGAACATCAGGCCCTGGTCACCCGCGCCCTGGTCTTCCGGTTTAACGCGGTCCACGCCCTGGGCGATATCTACGGACTGTTTGCCAATGACGTTGATCACACCACAGGTTTCGCCGTCGTAGCCGACGTCGGAGGAGGTGTAGCCGATGTCGGTGATGACCTTACGCACCAGGTCTTCGAGGTCAACCCAGGCAGAGGTGCTGATTTCACCGGCGATGACCGCGATACCGGTTTTCACCAGTGTCTCGCAGGCAACACGCGCGTTCTTGTCACGCGCCAGCAGGGCGTCCAGAACCGCATCGGAAATCTGGTCGGCAATTTTATCCGGATGTCCTTCGGATACGGACTCCGAAGTAAAAATACTGTATTCACTCATTGTGAGGTTCTCCTTGTCTTCCGCTGGCGGCGGATCGCGTAAATCTTGTCTTGTACTCCGTAGCTTATTGGTTCGGAGCACTGTTTTTGGTGACCTGGCGCCCCGAGCTATAACAGAACTCGAAAGGCTACGAAGCTCAAAGCTTCAAAAACTCCTGAATCTGAATCTGAAACCCATTGCGCAGAGCACTGTGCACACTACGGCCCTTGCTTAGACCTGCGTCTGCAGCCCACTCAACAAGCTGCTGCGGCGCAAACCCCAGCCATAAATCCCCACAGGCATCCCGCGCCCAATCCTGACCGTGGTCGTGCAGCTCGGTAATCAACAGCTGCCCACCGGGCTTCAGGGATTTTTGTAAATCATGAAAAATCTGTGCGGGCTCCGGCGTGTGGTGCAGCACCATGTTCACCACAATGCAGTCCGCACTCTCCGGGCGCGATGCCGCCGCGCGGGTGTCGTCGCAGACGAACTCAATATTCTGCAGGCCCTTGTCATCGGCAAAAGCCTGGGCTCGTTCCAGCATCGTCTCCGACAGATCCAGAGCGGTCACCGTGCCGAAGCGGTTCGCCAGCTCCTCAAGGAACTCCCCCTCACCGGGGCCAACCTCCAAAGCGTGACGCCCCGGTTTCAGTAGCTGTGCTACTTGCGGGCCGTAGACGCTATAACTGGCGATCAACTCCTGCTGTTCGCGAAAGCGGTTGCCATAGTCGGCAAAAAAGCGGCGTGAGGCCTCGGCCCGTTCCGCGGCAATCTGTGCCACGGTGGCGGCGCGGCTGTCGCTCAGCGGCAGCTGGTCCAGACCCGCAAACAGCTGCTGCAAAAGTTCGTTGCCAGCAGTGCGGCGGTAAAACAGGTTGTTGCCCTCGCGGCGTTTGCTCACCAGTCCCGCCTGGGCCAGGACCTTGAGGTGATGCGAGAGCGCCGGCTGGCGCAGGTCGAAGATGCGACACAGCTCCAGCACGCTGTAAGAGTCCTGGCTGAGCAGGCGCAGAATCTCCAGACGCAATGGGTCCCCGGCGGCCTTTAAGGTCGCCGCCAGTTGCGGAATCTGGGCGCTGGCGTGTGTTTCTCGCTCGGCACCGGTGCCGCTGCTGGGACTACTGGACGTAAGCATGGCGCGAAGTCTAGCAGTGCCCCTCATCTATATCAAAGTATTTTGATGCAGGTGTATCGAAAAATGTTGATGCAGGTGCAGCCAATCCAGCGAGGAATCTGCGGCGAGCAGCAGGATTGCGATTTGTTAGGAAAATGTTGCTGCGTTCAGGAAAGAATTGGACCCGCAGGCTTTGCGCCCGGCGGGGGTTTACGGGAAAATACGGCCCCCGATTTGCCAGTCACCGACAACCACTGGCAGCGCGGAATCGCGGCAAGCTGGCCGTCAGAGCCGGGCCCGCAGCGCATCTGATGAACCGAAGATCCAAACCGAGAGATCCCTATGTCTTCTACTCCGTCTCGCACAGAAAAGGCCAATGCCATCCGCGCCCTGTCCATGGATGCGGTCCAGAAAGCCAAGAGTGGCCACCCCGGCGCCCCTATGGGTATGGCAGATATCGCCGAAGTGCTGTGGAACGACTATCTGAAACACAACCCGGCCAACCCCGAGTGGGCAGACCGCGACCGCTTCGTGCTGTCCAATGGCCACGGTTCCATGCTGCTGTATTCCCTGCTGCACCTGTCCGGCTATGACCTGTCCATCCACGAGCTGCAGAATTTCCGTCAACTGCATTCCAAGACCCCGGGCCACCCCGAGTACGGTTATGCGCCGGGCGTAGAGACCACCACCGGCCCGCTGGGCCAGGGCATTACCAATGCCGTGGGTATGGCGCTGGCGGAAAAGGTCATGGCGGCCCAGTTCAATCGCGTCGGTTACGAACTGGTTGACCACCACACCTACTGCTTCCTCGGCGACGGCTGCCTGATGGAAGGTATCTCCCACGAAGCCTGCTCCCTCGCCGGTACCCTGGGTTTGGGCAAGCTGATTGCGTTCTACGACGACAACGGCATTTCCATCGACGGTGAAGTAGAAGGCTGGTTCACCGACGACACGCCCAAGCGCTTTGAATCCTACGGCTGGCACGTGATCCCGAACGTGGACGGCCACGATCCGGCGGCGATCAAGGCCGCCATCGAAGAAGCCCGCGCAGAAACCAGCAAGCCCACCATCATCTGCTGCAAGACCGTGATCGGCTTCGGTTCCCCCAACAAGCAGGGCCGCGAAGAGTGCCACGGTGCCCCGCTGGGCGACGAAGAGATCGCGCTGGTGCGTGAAACCCTCGGCTGGAAGCACGAGCCTTTCGTCATTCCCGAAGACCTCTACCACGCCTGGGACGGCCGCGGCAAAGGCGGCGAGCAGGAAGATGAGTGGAACGATATCTTCGAAGACTATAAGGAAGCTCATCCGGAACTGGCGGCAGAATTCGTACGCCGCATGAAAGGCGAGCTGCCCGCAGACTTCCTCGCCAAGGCCGACGAGTACATCAAGCAGTGCCAGGCCGACGCCGAGAAAATCGCCTCGCGTAAGGCCAGCCAGAACAGCCTTAATGCCTATGGCCCGCTGCTGCCGGAATTCCTCGGCGGATCGGCCGACCTAGCCGGCTCCAACCTCACCATCTGGTCCGGCTCCAAGGGCGTGAGCGCCAGCGACGCCAGTGGTAACTACCTTTACTACGGCGTACGCGAATTCGGCATGAGCGCCATCATGAACGGCATCGCCCTGCACGGCGGCTTCGTCCCCTACGGCGCCACCTTCCTGATGTTTATGGAATACGCCCGCAACGCCGTGCGTATGGCCGCGCTGATGAAGCAGAAGGTCATCTTCGTTTACACCCACGACTCCATCGGTCTGGGCGAAGACGGCCCCACCCACCAGCCGGTCGAACAGCTCACCGCCCTGCGCGCTACACCAAACCTGCAGACCTGGCGCCCCTGTGATGCCACCGAATCTGCCGTGAGCTGGAAAATGGCCGTGGCCCGCAAAGACGGCCCCAGCGCCCTCATCTTCAGCCGCCAGGGCCTCGCCCCGCAGCCGCGCACCGACGAGCAGCTTGCAGCCATCGAAAAAGGCGGCTACATCCTGCGCGATTGCGACGGTGAACCGGAAGCGATCATCATCGCCACCGGCTCCGAAGTCGAACTCGCCACTGCCGCCGCCGAACAACTGTCCGGCCGCAAAGTACGCGTCGTCTCCATGCCCTGTGCCGAAGCCTTCTCCGCCCAGTCCGCCGACTACCGCGAATCCGTACTGCCGTCTTCCGTACGTGCCCGCGTAGCCGTAGAAGCTGGCCACAAGGACTACTGGTATAAGTTCGTCGGCTTCGACGGCGCCATCGTCGGCATGGACACCTTCGGTGAATCCGCACCGGCTGGTGACCTGATGAAGCACTTCGGCATCACTGCCGAGAAAGTTGCGGAAGCGGTTGAAGGACTGCTGAAGTAAGAAGCTCTGGCTGCAGGTGCTCCTAACGGAGCATCGTGGCCGGAATCTAAGGGCAGGTGCGGGGCAAGGGTTTTCGGAAGTGTCGCAAACAGGATGTTTGCGCCACAGCGCCCAGGGATGGGTTCACAGCGGTTCCGAAAACCCTTGCCCCGGGCCTGACCGCCACCGCGCTGGAGCAGAGCAAATACCGACGGCGGTGGATTTAGCCCGAGGTAATAATGCCCACGCCAATAAAACTCGCTATAAACGGTTACGGCCGAATCGGGCGCTCAGTATTAAGAGCCCTGTACGAATCCAACCTGCGCGATCAACTGCAGATCGTCGCCATCAATGAGCTGGCCGACTGCGCCACCATCGCCCACCTGACTAAATACGATTCCGTCCACGGCCGCTTCCACGGCACCGTCGCTGTGCATGACCAAATGCTGCACATCAACGACGACAAAATCGCCGTTACCCATCACGAACAACTCGAAGATCTCGATTGGACCGATCCCCAAGTCGACATCGTGCTTGAATGCACCGGTAGTTTCACCGAGCGTGAGCGCGCCGCATTGCACTTAAAGGCGGGTGCTGAAAAGGTTATTTTCTCGCAGCCCGCCCAGAGTGACGTCGACGCCACCATTGTCTACGGCGTGAACGACACCGCATTGACCGGCAATGAAAAAATTATTTCCGCCGCCTCCTGTACCACCAACTGCAGCGTGCCCGTAATCGCCGCACTGGAAAAGGCCTTCGGAATCGAATCCGGCGTGATCACCACCATCCACTCCGCGATGAACGACCAGCCGGTGAATGATGCCTACCATCACACCGACCTGCGTAAAACCCGCTCCGCAATGAACTCCATCATCCCGGTCGACACCGGCCTCGCCCGCGGTATCGAGCGGATACTCCCGGACATGGCCGGAAAATTTGAAGCGCAAGCCATGCGCGTGCCCACCGTAAATGTTTCCGCGATCGACCTCTCGGTACAGCTGAAAAAAAATGTCACCCAGGCCGAAGTGAACTCGGTACTGAAAAGAGCGGCGGAAACGCGCTTTCAGGGCGTGCTGGGTTACACCGAAGAGCCTCTGGCCTCCTGCGATTACAACCACGACCCCCGCTCCGGCATCGTCGATGCCAGCCAGACCCGTGTTGCCGGAGGCAAGCTGGTGAAAGTGCTTATCTGGTTTGATAACGAATGGGGCTTTGCCAGTCGAATGCTGGATTTAACGGCGCGACTGTCAAAATTGTGATCACACTTTTAATAGTGCAAACGTTGGACCTCTTAATGGGCGGATAGAACTTTTAACTTTAAGTGAGGCGCCTAGCACGTTATATTCAGTCTATATCGGTCAAAATCTTTCAAGCTTGATCGCGATAATGTTCGGTCATAATAACTCAATAATAGGGGGCGGAGATGCCAAGGGTCTTGGGTGTATTTCGATTTGTGTTGCTTGCAAGTTTATTCTCGCTGGCTGCCTGCGGTGGCGGCGGTGGCGGCGGTGGTGGAAGTAATGATGCGCCACCGCCTGTGGAGAAAAAAGATCAGGCTGAGCTGAGTTTTGCGCAAGCCGAGGCCGAGTATTATTTGCACAGTGACGTACAGGAAAACGAGTTGTCTGGCGGTTCTGGTTCCGGAGCAGTCACATATAGCTCGAGCGACTCCGATATTGTCACTGTAGATGTGGACTCTGGCACCATCGAATTATTGTCCGTGGGCAGCGCGACGATTACTGCATCCAAGGCAGGTGATTCAGAGTATAAGCCGGCTAGCGCGACCTATCTGGTTACAATTCTCGAGGCCGACACGCAAGCACCGCTGAGGTTTGATTCGGCAGCGCTCGAAGTTGATTACAGCCTGATGGATACGGTAATTAATCCGCTAAGTGGTGGTTCCGGAGACGGAGCGCTGATGTTCAGCTCTAGCGATGACACCGTGGCTACCGTTGACGAGGCTTCGGGTGAAGTTACCTTGCTAACGATGGGGACTGCGACGATCCACGTCACCAAAGCTGCCTCAGGAAGTTACGCAGAAGCGAGCGCCGAGTACCAGCTGACCGTAGTGGGGCCTCCGACTGCATTGCTCGCGGAGCTTGGTAAAACTGGTTCACAACTGGCCTTGAACGGCAATTTCTCGCCGACCGATTTTTATCGCTACACCAATGAAGATTGCGATATCGAGAATTACGCAGTGTGCAGCCAAGGTGCGCTGACCGTAGTGTCGACCGAGGATCAGTTGCCGGTGGAAGACGATTATGTTGCAGTGGGGCTTCCTGCCTATGTGGTATTGGAGCGTGCAGGGCAGCAAAGTTCACCAGTGAAAGTAGAAGCCCAGCGCCCCCCATTTGTGCGCCGAATGGGTCAAGCGATGGTGAGTTTCAAAGGAAAAATATTTGTTATCGCTGGGCAGGACAATAGCGCCGGGGAGTCGGGCGACGATACCTACTGGTATAACGATATCTGGTCCACCGAGGACGGTATTAACTGGGTCCAGGAAGTGGAAGAGGCAGAGTTTTCGGCCCGTGCTTTCCATGAGGTAGTCGAATTTCAAAACTCCCTCTATTTGATCAGTGGTGAAGAGGGGATTGGCACAGGCGGCGCCTCGCAGGTCCAGCGGGACGTTTGGAAATCTGACGATGGAGTAACCTGGCAGCGTCTGGCTGAGATGACTCCTTTTATGGGGCAGGGCCAGAGCATCGTTTTTGATGGCAAAATATGGGTGATTGGAGATAGCGCCTTCTCGGGTGAATCCAAAATTTATTCCTCGACGGATGGGCTGAACTGGGATCTCGAATTGGCAGATTCGCCCTTTGGTTCACGCCAAGATATGGCCGTGTACAGTTGGGCCGGGAAGCTATTCGTAGCCGGCGGTATGGGCCCGACGGGGTCTGATGAACTACTCAGCGATGTCTGGTCCAGTCCGGATGGAAGAGTTTGGACAAAAGAAACCGATGACGGTGGTTATATGGCCCGGGTGGGAATGACCGTGACCGCATTCGGTGGCGAGTTGCTGATGATTGGCGGGCACTCTTTTCCAAATAGTTATAACTCCGTTTATAGTTCAAGTGATGGCGTGTCTTGGACTCTATCTGTCTCCGATGCGTTAACGCGCATGAACCAGACGCACTCGCTCACGCAGCACATGGATAAGCTCTGGGTGTACACCGGCTTGGGCAATGACTATTTTTGGTTTACCGAAGATGGGCAACAGTGGCAAACAGCAGTAAGCCTGCCTCTGGAGTGGCAAGCTCCTCCTGAGGGGTGAGCTGCTACAGTCTTGGAGAGCGATCTCCAGGTTAATGTTGAAGAAAAAGCGCGGCTTGGCCGTGCTTTTTACTTTCTGAAGTAACTCTGTAAAGGGCAAGCGGGCTACAGAAGTGCATATAATCGTGCTGACCCATGAGCGAGAGCTCGCACGGCCAACCAACACCGGGCAGCTTGCGCTCACCGAAGCCACCACCGCTGTTGTTCAGAGAATCGTGTGGCAGCGCACTGACCCAGATCCAGGCTTGTTGTCCATCGTAAGCAGGCCTGACGTCGGCCTGGTGTATCCGGTTAGCGAGGTGCCCACGGAAAAATCTGTAGCACAACCCCTCTCCGTTGAAGCCTGCAATACCTTTATTGTGCTGGATGCCACCTGGCAGGAGGCGCGCAAGATGTACAACCGCAGTGCCTACCTGCATGGCGTAGCGCGGGTTTCCGTGGATGCTGTCCGGCCTTCCCGTTACGCACTACGCAGAAACCAGAAGCAGGGTGGCTTGTGTACTGCGGAATGTGTTGTGGAAATCCTGCGACGGAAAGGTCGGGACCTTCTGGCCGCCGATCTTGAATCACGATTTTTACAATTCAATACTCAGAACGAACGCCCAATCTAAATTTGCCTTCCTGCTCATAAGCAGGTCACGCTGATACTGCGTTTGTGGCGCGCGCAGTGTGAAGGCCGCGGGTCATCGGAAACTGTATGCCGTGATGCAATCCGCTATCGGCATTCCACACGGCGCGTGAGCTATCCCTGTCAACCATTGTCAGCGGCGCGAGTCACTCGCAGGAAGCCTATTAAATAGATTAAGCGCCAATCGCTCTGTACTTGGGACAAATGTATGGTTTTCGGCCGGCTTTTCCCATAACCTCGACGGCTCTTCCATCGCCGGGTTACGGGCTCTGTCATGAGCAACAACAATAACTCCCAGCGTTACCGGGCCTTCATTAGTTACAGTCACACCAACGAGCAGGCGGCCAAATGGCTACAGCGTGCGTTGGAATCCTATCGCCTGCCCAAACACTTGGTAGGGCGGCAAACCGCCGCCGGGGTGCTGGAACCCCGGATTGGAAAGGTTTTTCGCGACCGAACCGATCTTTCGCTGGCGCCGGATCTTACCGAGGAATTGCGGGACCGCCTTGCCGCAAGCGACTACCTCATCGTTATTTGCTCACCTGATGCTGCCAAATCACGCTGGGTAAATGAAGAGATACAGCAGTTTATCCGCATGCGCGCGCCCAACAGGGTGCTCGCCCTGATCGCCGATGGCGAGCCCTTTGCCTCGTTCGCGGGGCACCCAGAACGGGAATGCCTGCCCCCCGCCCTGCGTTTCCAGCAGAACCCGGATGGCTCACTGTCCGAACGTGCCGCCGAGCCTCTTGCCTCCGACATGCGCGCAAAGGGCGACGGCCCCCGCATGGCCCTGTTAAAAATTCTGGCATCGATTCTCGACCTTGGCCTAGATGAGCTGGTGCGCCGCGACCATCAGCGCCGTATGCGAGTGCAGCAGCTGATCTCTGCCACCGCGCTGGTTGCGGTGACCATTTTCGCCGGCCTGAGTTACCTGGCTATATCTGCGCGCAATGTGGCGGAAGAGCGCCGGCTGGCAGCGGAAGACCTGGTCAACTTTATGCTGACGGACTTGCGTCAGCGGTTGGAGCCCATCGGGCGGCTGGATGCGCTGGATCTTGTTGGTGAAAAAGTGCTCGACTTTTACTCCCAGCAAAAAACGACGGTGTTGAATGCCGATGCACTGGGCAGGCAGGCCTCCGCCATGCATCTACTGGGCGAAATTCGTGATCTGGCCGGCGATACGGATGCAGCGATTGCGCTCTTTTCACACGCCGCGCAGACCACCGAGGAGCTGCTGGCGCGGGAGCCAGACAATGCACAGCGCGTCTTTGATCATGCGCAGAGCACTTTCTGGGTCGGCTACCCAGACTATCAGCGTGGAGAATACCAGCGCGCACAATACTGGTTCGATCAGTATCTGAGGCTCTCGCGCAGATTGGTTGAACTGGAGCCGGAAAAGAGCCGCTCGCAGACCGAGCTGTTTTACGCGCTGAATACCCAGGCGGTACTCAAATATGCTGATCAACAGTATGCGGAAAGCCTGGCATTGTTTGAGGAGGCTGGGGGCATTCTGCAAGCACTGCCGGCCAATGCAGAGAACCGGGAAGCGCTGATCAATAACACGGCATGGATAGCTTCGGTACATTTCATGCGCGGGGACTTTGATGCGGCGATCGCAGCGCGGCTGCACCAGCTGAGCCTGATTGAACAATGGAGAAAGGAAGAGCCGGACCGGTCGAACCTCACCGACTACACGATGACAGCCGAGCATGAATTGATCCGTCTTTTCCAGGTTAATGGAGATCGCGCGCGCCTGGAGGAAACTATTCATTCGGGTTTGCAAACCGCAGAAAAACTGATTCGCCAGGACCCGCAGAATCTGGATTACCGGTTGCGGGCTTACCAGTTTTACCTCACAGCAGCATTGAGCGGGTATGGTAAAAGCGCGGGGCCCGAGTCCTTGCTGATAGATATTCGCAAGCTCGCCGCCGAGCTGCCAGAAAACCTGGATGCACAGATTTCACGCTGGACCGCTGAGCTGGGGCTGCATCTCAAAATGAGCGAGCCAAAAGGCTCGCTGGAGCTGCTTTCTGCTGCACAGGCTTTTGGACGTTGGGCATCAGAAATGAGTGCACCCGGTCAGCAAAAAAAAATCCAGCATCTGGCCATGCTCGCAGACCTGGTTTTAGCGCTTGACCCCGCGCTGGCGGAGCCAGAGCGCCAACAGCATGTGCGCAGCAGCAAAAATATTCTCGGTGCCAGCACAAATCAATTGAAGTATGCCGTCCATTGTAATGAATCACATCTGGACCCGTTGCTCAGTACTGACTTGACTGACACGGATCCGCTGATGTCGGTAGTCAGGCGCTGTTTTGGTCTGCAATACACCCGGTAGTTGTTCTGCCACATTAACGAGCATGATGTATCAAGGAGAGATTCATGAGTAGCGATAATAAATTTCGTATAAATATCTGCAGTGCACCTGATGGTCACGATGGGTGTGATGTGATCTTTGAGGAAGACCCCAACGAGAAGGATCATCCGGCTTCGATCAATGAAGACGGCACTATAACTATCAGCAAGGATAAAGGCACCTCGGTGAAAATCGCGTTTCGCCTGCAGTCAGGTGTCTACGACGGCTATGTGTTCAATCAGCAGACCTCGTTTTCTGCCTCTAAAGCTGAGACCGGGGAAGTCGGAAAGTTTGCCTGTGAACTCGGCGACTCTGATGATCCTGAACTTTCCGCGACCAAGGTGAAGGACAGTGCACGTACCCTGGTGGTTACCGATAAAAATGATGATGGCAGTGACTGGCAGTACACGCTCACGATTTACAAGGACAATGCGACGGTAATTCTGGATCCAATGATCAAAAACCGCACCATGGCCTGATCGCGAGCGTTTCGGCCACGTGACATCGGTTGCGAGCCGGTGTCACGCTGCCCGGGCCCCGATCGAATAACACTGTCTGGGTGGAGTAACTTTGGAAGATAAATTGCGGCAGTCGCTTTACGCCTACTGGGACTGGTTCAAAAGGAACGAGGCTCTATTTATTGCCGGCATGATCGCGGGGTTATTTTTCGCCGGCTATTGGGGATACTTGCAGGTTCTCCCGCGGGCCGGCAGTGACGATTCTGCTTTGCAGTGGGATGCGATCTACAGTGCGATCAAGCTATTTATTTTTAACGGGCCGGATGTGACGCAGGAGTGGCCGCTCATCCTGCAAGTGGTTCGTATTCTTGCCCCTTTTCTGCTTATCTATACCGCAGTGAAGACTCTTTGGCTGCGCGCAGGTGAGCACATTTCGCTGTTTCTGCTGCGCTTTCGTTATCGGCGTTTTGTTGTGGTGTGCGGCATCGGCGAGACCGGCTATCGCATTGCGTTGCAATATCTGCAGTACTCAAGCAAGCGTGTTGTACTTATTGATAATCGCCCTATGAATCCACTGGTCGCCAAGCTGCGCATCATGGGTGCTATTGCCCTGATGGGTGATGCACTGGACAGTGCGACACTGGCGCGGGCGCGTGTGGCATCCGCTAGTGAAGTGTTCGTTTTCTCTGGTGATGATGAAAAAAATGTTGCGGTGGCGAAGGCGATTCACCGGGTCGTGCGAACAAAGTCATCGAGTGCCGAATCGATGGACCATGTTGCTACGGATCACCCCCGGCTTCGTTGTCATATTCAGGTGGATACCGGTGAAGTGGCTGAAATCTTTCAAGACCACTCCTTCTTTAACCTGATTGATGAACGCCTTGAATTGCGCATATTCAATCGGAATGTTTCCGTTGCGCGCAATATCATGGATAAGTGCGCGCCCGACCTCTACTACAGGCCAGCTTCCGCTCAGGACGAGCCGATGCATGTACTGTTTCTTGGCTTCGGGCCTCTGTCTCAAGCGCTGTTGATACAGTACGCCTTGACCGCACACTACGCCGACTGTCGCAAGCCGTCGGCGATCGTGCTGTGCGACGATCAATGTCGCCGTGCCGTGGATCGTTTTCGGCAGCGCTACACGCATATCGACGAAGTGCTTGATCTGGCATTTCGCTTTGTCGATCCGCAGACCCTCGACCCGCAAAGCTGGAAAGCGATGCTTGAACAGCAGCGATTCCAGCTGTGCTATACCGCTCTGGAACACGATGTAGACGGCATCCTTGCCGCGCGGCGCCTGAACCGTATGCGGAACACCATGGGCGTAGCGCCGATACACTTTGTCGTCTGCCTCAATCAGCAGTCGTGGATTTCGGAAGTGGTCGATGACGATTTTCTGCCGATTGAAATGGATAAAACGGGCCTCGGCACTGCCGTCCCGATCGAATATTTTGAGACCTTGGATGAGACCATCACGATTGATGTGGTGGTGAACGATCGCCTGGATCAGCTGGCGGTAGCCATTCATGAGCGCTATTTGCAGGGGCAAATCGACGCGGGTACCAGTAGAGCGGATAACCCCTCCGTGGTGACCTGGCGCTACCTGCCGCTGTACAAGAAAGTGGCCAATCAGCGTGCCGCCGCACATCTGGATGTGAAGTTGCGCATTGCGCTCTGCCGCCGGGCGCAGGTGCAGGCACCATTGCCGCGGGCAAGCTTTCCCCCGAATGGTGAGCTTATGGAAGTTCTGGCAAAGGTGGAGCACCAGCGCTGGTGTGCCGATAAGCGTCTGGCGGGGTACCGCTACGGCCCGGCGCGTGACGATGTGCGTTTTCTTCACCCGGACCTGAAGCCCTGGGATGCGCTAGCCGAATCCGACCGGGAAAAAGACCGCGCACTGATCCGCGAAATCCCGGCATTGCT
The DNA here is from genome assembly GCF_001639145.1 of Microbulbifer sp. Q7. Classification (NCBI taxonomy): domain Bacteria; kingdom Pseudomonadati; phylum Pseudomonadota; class Gammaproteobacteria; order Cellvibrionales; family Microbulbiferaceae; genus Microbulbifer; species Microbulbifer sp. Q7. The sequence goes on from NZ_LROY01000001.1 coordinate 975,463, forward strand.
GGCGCTGATTGGCCAGAAGGTGGTCTCCGAAGCCGGCGTCGAAGTCGCAGCTAAGGGAAAGGGGAAGGGGGCGCTGGTCGCAGAAGAGGCGGGCCCCTGAGCCTACCGAAAACACGCGCGGGTTAGCTGCTTATGCCACAGGAGCCTACGCGATTTTTGTAAGGCTGTGAGTCCTGCAGGAAGGTCAGATAGTCCGCGCGAAAGCCGGCACAGGAGCTGGTCGCATCATCGGAGGTGGCACAGCAGCGGATGGTTTCGCGCAGCGCGCGCTCCGAGGCTGCGTCGAATGCCTGTGAGTGTCCGGCACCGTACATGATGCTGTCGCTCCAGGATTTCGCCGGGCGCCAAGAGTTGTTGCCGTAGGCCCCGCCATAGAAGCATCCTGTGCCCTGCAGGCAGTCCTGGCCGATGTCCTCGGTGCCCCATGCTGGGGTGCACTGCCCGCCAAAGTAGTCGTCTTCGGTGTCTTCCGACCAACCGCAGCAGGTGTAATTGCCTTCGTCGTCGGTTTCACATTCGCCTTCCGCGGAACGATTGAAGCTGGTGCAGCTCGCCTTGTCGGTAAGGGTTGGGCAGGTAGCGTTGGCGGACTGGGTGTACTCGGAAGCGGGTTTGAAGCTGTTACACCATTTGGCGCAGCCAGGCCCGTCCAGATTGGCCCACGCACGGGACAGCGCACTGGGCCAGCCGGTGACCGCCGTGCCATCGGCGTTGACCCCGCCATCGTACAGGTCCGCGAGCCCGAAGTTATGGCCTACCTCGTGGATGACAATGTTGCGCAGCTGATGCAGGGCGGTGTCACTGTCCTGCCAGTCGCGGTCGCTGGCTACATAGATAATCTCGCCCCCGCTAGCGCCGTAATCCCCTTCCGCGATGACCACCTTCATTACACCGTGGATATCGTTACTGCCACATTGCTGCAGAATGTCTGAATGTATCTGATCGGTGTCGCAGTAAAACCCGCCCCCGGAATTACGGCTACAGCCCAGGGACGCAAAGCCCTGCAGATCAATCTGGTAAAAGGCAAACTGCCCCGAATACTCGGAAAATGGTGGCAGCCCCTGAAACTGGTTTTCAACGGCATCCTGCACAATCTCGTCGAAGTACGGTGCCCCGTCGAGGTTGGCAAACAGCACCTTGAGGGGGGCCTCACTATTGCCGGCGAAGGGAATACAGCGCTCCAGTGTGGCGTAGTTGCCGGCGGCGACATCTTCGCTCTCCGGGCTTTGTTGGGTTGAATCCCCGTCGGAGGTGGAGGGCGTCCCGCCGGAGGAATCCGAATTGTCGCCCGGCGCGTAAGAAGGAGGCGTCGGGTTCAGTTCTGTGTCATCCGGTGCTTCCGTCCCTCCGCCGCCACCGCAGGCGGTAAGCGCCATCAGCAGGCTGAATACAGAGAGGATGCGCAGGGCACGATACGGATATGTGAAGAGAGCTGGCATAACAGGGGTTACGGTGTTCGATTATTGTGTTTTGTCCCTGCGCCGCAGAATTGTGACTGCCTGGTGCTGGTTCCCTGTGCCGGAGCGCGCAAAAAGGCAGCATTTTATGGGCCTGCTGCCATTGAAGCCAGCGCTGAAAAGCCTGAAACTGACGATGGATAATGAGTCATGAAAGCGGGCTGTTTGTCCCGTTGGAATTAACCTTGGATTGGGAGGAAAAAGTGAGAAAACTGTTTCTTTGGATGGTGTCGATGGCAATCACTATTCCGGCATTGGCACTCGAGGTAGGAAGCCCCGCTCCGGAATTTTCTTTGCCGGGGTCGGATGGAAAAACCTACACATTGTCCGATTTCAAGGGCAAGCAGGCGGTAGCCATTGCCTGGTATCCCAAGGCGTTTACCAAGGGGTGCACCATCGAGTGCAAATCCCTCGCGGAGAATGGCCACCTGATTCGTGAATACGACGTGGCTTACTTCATGGCCAGTACCGACGAACTGGAGGACAACACCAAGTTTGCCGAGGAGATGAAAGCGGACTTTCCGCTACTGAGCGACCCCAGCGGTGAAGTGGCGGAAGCCTATGGTGTGAAAATGCCGGTGCTGAACATGGCCAAACGCGTGACTATCTATATCGGCAAGGATGGGAATGTGTTGAAAATCGACCGGGACATCAAGCCGGCCACCAGTGCGGAAGATATGGCGAAAACCCTGGGTGAACTGGGCGTTGCCAAAAAGGGATAATCACCGGTAGATAAATGGTCCAAAAAAAAGGCCGCTAATGCGGCCTAACACTTGGGGGGTCTTTCTCCTTGGGTTTGGGGGGACAAATTGGGTGCTCCAGGTAGAGTAATCAGGTTGAATTAGTCGCCGGCGTTAGTTCTGCTCGATCACTTCAAATGTCGCGATGGTCGGAATGGTTCCCTGCAAGTCTGTTTCTATGGTGTCCATGACCCTGAGGTTGTGGCACAGGTTTTCCGCACGGGATTCCAGCAGGCGGGCCCGCTCCTGAACGACGGCTTCAGCGGCCTCTGCGGCGGCTTCTGCATCGCGCGCAATGCTCGCGCCACCGGTAAATACGGCCTTCAGTGCATGCCAGGTGAGGGTGCCTGCAGACTGCAAGGCAATCTTTTCAATGCGCGGCTCCAGTTCGCTCTCAATAATCTGCTCGATCGTATTTTCGATGTTTTCTCCGGCAGCCACATCCCAGTTATCGCCCAGAACATAGATGCCGTTTTCGTTGCGCAGCCGGTCGCGCGTTGTGTAGCGCACCTGGCTGGCGGCATGCTGAAACTCCACAGAATCTGGGTGGTCGGCTCCAGCCAGTGCCGTTAAGGCAATACCCACACCTTCCATGGCGATATCCACCGCATCGATGGTGATGTTGGTAATATCCTTGCCGGTCTGCAGAAGTCCCGCGTGGTAAGCCTCCAGTTGATTCTGTTGCTTCGCGTCCAGCGTAATTACCTGCCCATTTATATCCAGCTGCTGCGGCTTGTCCGCCACATAACGCAGTATTTGCTGGCTATCGTCGTGTATGACCTCAAAGAACTCCGCACTCACTCGGGTGCTGTGGTGCAGGCGCATGGAGCATTGCTGGTCGGTGTCGTGCATCAGACTGATCTCGCCAGCAGTGGTGGCTAGTGGAGCGCTGAGGGCCGCGACAGACAAGAAAATCAGGGCATTTTTCATAGTACGTTCTACAGAAATTCCGGTTGATGGCACTGTGACGTCTTCAGCGCACCGGCCGGATGCACTGACGCGAAAAAAATATCATCAATTTTTTGTTCCGCCCTAACTGGCACGCTTATTGCTCTTTCTCTGATAACGGCAGTCGCAGTTTCTCTGCACCAATATTTATCCGATGTACAACAGCGAATTTCGTTGCGGATCCCTTGGGTTGCGCAACACGGGCAGCTTTTGCCTGAAGAAAGTGATGGTTCTGACGATGGTTCAAAAACGAGTGGGGAAAACCTATGAAGCGTAAAGCTCTGAGTTGTGCTGTGATGGCGGTTGCCGCCGGTTTTGCATTGGTGCCGGCAGCACCGGTGGTGGCGGAAGAAATTGAGGAGGTTGCGGTAACCGGGGTGCGGGGCAAGCCGCGCTCGGTGTCTGATTCTCCGGTGCCGGTAGATGTATTCGGAAGCGAGGCGCTGCAATCGGTTTCCTATACGGACACCAACGACGTCCTGAAGACCCTGGTGCCTTCCTATAACGTCACCAGGCAGCCGATCAGCGATGGCGGTACCTTTATTCGTCCAGCGCAGTTGCGGGGCATGCCTACCGACAAAACCCTGGTACTGGTCAATTCCAAGCGTCGCCACCGTGCCGCGCTGGTACAGATTGGCGGTTCGGGTACCCAGGGACCGGATATCGCCACCATCCCGAGTTCGGCGCTCAAGTCTGTGGAAGTACTGCGCGACGGCGCGGCCGCACAGTATGGCTCGGACGCCATCGCCGGGGTGATCAACTTTATTTTGAAAGATAATGCAGAGGGTGGTTCGTTCAGCATCAAGAGCGGTGAATACAGTGAAGGCGATGGCTTCCAGACCACCGCCACCGCTAATGCAGGGCTGCCTCTGGGCTCAGACGGGTTCCTGAGCATTTCCGGTGAAGTCGCCAAGGCAGATTTTACCTCGCGCAGTGAGCAGTATTGTGAAAGCTGGTTCTGTCTCGAAGATCAGGACCCGGCCTTTATCGAGGCCGCAAAAAGTGCCTCACTGGAAGGTGATGTGGTGCAGCCCTGGGGGCAACCCAACTCCGAAGCGGCGCGCATCTTCTTCAATGCTGGCTACGATCTGGGAGACGGTAAAGAGCTGTACGCATTTGGTAACTATTCCGCGAGCGAGGCAGACGGCAGCTTCTACTATCGCTACCCCGGTAATGGCACCATCGAGGATCTCCGCGAGTCGGATGGCTCTATCTACAGTCCGCTGGAAAAATTCCCTGGTGGATTTACCCCGCGCTTCTCCGGTGAAGTGACCGATTACTCGCTGGTCAGTGGCTTCAAGGGCGAGATGCTCTCTGGCCTGCTGTATGACTTCAGTGCGCGCTACGGCAACAGCGAAGTGGCCTATACCCTGCGCAACACCATTAATCCCTCGATGGGGCCGGACAGCCCCACGGCCTTCAAGCCGGGCACGCTGGCCAACGAAGAGATTCAGTTGCAAGCGGATTTTTCCAAAGAGATGGACCTGGGTCTGAGTGCGCCGGTGCTGGCTGCGTTCGGCTTGAGTTACATGGACGAATCTTATGAACTCACCGGTGGTGATGAGGCCTCGTATACCGCCGGCCCATACGCCACCCGCGATCCGTGGGGTTTCTGTGATGGCGATATGCCCACCGCGGCCGGCCAGACGGTAATCGATGGCGGCTCCACGCTGGACTGTGCGGATGCGAGCGATCCGGTTTACCGGGTGGTTGGTGTTGGTTCCAATGGTTTCCCCGGTTACTCTCCGGAATATTCCGGAAGCTACACGCGTGATTCTTATGCGGTATACGGTGACCTGAGCTCGGACGTGAGCGAGCGGTTGTTTGTGCAGGCGGCGGTCCGCTTTGAGGACTATTCCGATTTTGATTCGGAGCTGGTTGGCAAGCTGGCCATGCAGTACGACCTCACCGAGAACATCGGTCTGCGCTCATCCGTGGGCACGGGCTTCCGTGCACCAACACCGGGCCAGCAGGGCACCACAAACGTGTCTACCCGTCTGCCCAATGGTTTTCCGGTAGCGACCGGCCTGTTCCCGGCCAGTAGCTCCGTGGCACAGGCGCTGGGCGCAGAGGCCTTGAAGCCGGAAACGTCCACCAACTTCACCTTTGGTTTCACTGCCGACTTCGACAAGCTATCCATGACGGTGGACTTTTATCGCATTGATGTGGATGACCGCACCTATGCCATCTCCACCCTCGACGTATCGGCAGATAACAGCAGTGGTGCCGCGTACGACAACTACCTGGCGCTGGTCGATGCCGGGGTGGTTGGCGCCGAGTCGATCGGTGGGGTCTTTTACTTTACCAACGCGTTCGACACCCGTACCCAGGGTGTGGATGTGGTGGCGACCTATCCGGTGAGCTGGTCCGACACCAATACCACCAACCTGACGGCATCGTTTAACTACAACAAGTCTGAATTTGCCTCCGATCCCAGTGAGTATCTGAACGAAGAGGATGAGTTCGATTTCGAAAAATTCCAGCCAAAATTGCGCGGCGCGATCACCGCAATGCACGATGTTGGCCCGGTATCGTTGATGGCACGTGCCAACTGGTATGGCAGCTACGAGAATTTTCAGAGTGGCGAGATTCAGGAATACGATCCCCTGGTTATGGTCGACCTGGAGGGCCGTTATCATTTGACCGAAGCGACCAATGTCAGTGTTGGTGGCCGCAACATCTTTGACCAGTATCCTGACAAAGATGAACTGGGTGATTACTGCTGTGGGGCAGTCTATGCATCGGACACCGTGGTCGACTGGCAGGGCAGCTTCTACTACCTGAGCCTGAATCACACCTTTTAAATTGCAGTTGTCTTCTGCAAACTTGAATCCCCGCTTCGGCGGGGATTTTTTTATGCGGTTTAAGTTTTCAATACGGTGACAGAATGGATCGGACATAAAAAAGGCCAGCAATGCTGGCCTGTGGTTGGATCCTGCTGACTGGATTCAGCTCATCCGGTGCAGCACCTTGGGTAGCGCGGAAGTGTATTTCTGCACGTCTTCAATTTTGCCCATACTGACCCGCGACCAGTTGGTGTAGTCGCGGTAGATGCCACGGATAAACACATTCTCTTTTTCCATCTCTGCGCGGAAGGTCTCTGCATTGAGGTCGCCGAGATTGACAAACATGAAGTTGGTGACAGACGGCAGCGCAGTCAGCCCATTTTCTTTTACTGCGGCACTGACCATGTCCCGTGCTTCTTTGACCTTGATACGGCAGTAGTCCATAAACTGCTGGTCTTCATAGCAGGCAATGGCGGCGGCAAGACCGGCCTGGTTCAGGCCGTACCAGCCAAGGCCATAGCGCTCCATTTCCTTGACTTTTTCCGGCTGCGCGATCAGGTAGCCGACGCGCATCCCGGCAAGGCCATAGATTTTGGAGAAGGTCCGGGCAACGATGATGTCGTGTCCCTGTTTGATCAGCGGCACCACGGTGTTTGCATCGCTGTTGTCGGTGAGTTCGTTGTAGGCCTCATCCGCCAGCACGGTGCACTTCTTCGATGCCTTGATACAGAAATTTTGCATGGCGACTGAGTCGATCAGCATGCCGGTCGGGTTGTTCGGGTTGGTAACCTGCACCATGGAAATAGAGTCGTCGATAGCCGCGTACATGGCATCGAGATCGATCGCCAGAGACTCGAGTTTTGGCAAGCGTTTGATTTCGCCAATTTCCTGGATTTCCACTACGCGCGAGGTCGTGTCCCAGAACAGGTCGGGCCCCAGGATATTTCCTTTTTGAGCGGCGGCAACCGCCGCTGCTGCCAGCCCTGCACTGCTGCCAGAGCCGAGGGTAATGTAATCGGGTGTGAGGCCGTGGCGTTCGGCGATCATGGATTTCAGGCGCGCGACGCTGTCGTAGACGTAGTAGGCACCTTTCTGGCTGGCTTCCATCATGGCCTTGAGCGCTTTGGGGCTGGGACCGTAGGGGTTCTCGTTGGCGTTTAGTTTGGCCACCCCGGGTGGCGGGCCATAGAGGGGCGTTGGACGTACGATTTCTTTTGCGGAGGCGCTGCTGGCCAGCCCGCCCATGGTGGCGGCCGATAGGGCCGCGGTGGAGCCCTGTAAGAACATCCGTCTGCTAAGCGATTTGTGCATTATTGTATTCTCCCCGTGTGAGTGTTTTTCAAGCATCAGTTGGAATGGATCAGGCCTTGGCAAACATCGCCAGGGATACTGCGATCAGGTAGACCCCGAACAGGCGTTTCAGGTGTAGTTCATTGAGACTGTGTGCCCAGCGCGCGCCGATTGGCGCCGAGATAATAGAAAACACCGATATCGCAATCAGTGCTGGGATATTGATGTAGCCGATCGAGCCTATGGGCAGATTCGGTGCGTTGAGCCCCATAATGAGGAATCCAATCGCGCCAGGCAGGCCGATCAGGAAGCCGATTCCGGAGGCGGTCGCCACGGCCTGGTGCGCCGGCCGGTTGCACAGCACCATGGTCATTACCGTGATAGTGCCGCCGCCGATACCCAGCAGCGAGGAAAACCCACCGAGAAAGCTTGCCAGCCCCGCCCGCGCAAACCCGGTTGGCATCTCCAGCTTGCCCTTGAGACCGTCGAACAGGTGGGGAAACAGAAAGTAAATGGAGTACAGCAGGACGCCGGCAGCGAAGACGTACACCAGGCTCTTGCTGTCGGTAAACGACGCGATATATAGCCCGGCGCCCACGCCGAGCACAATCCACACCGACCAGTCCCGCAGCACCTTGAAGTCCACCGCGCCCCGTTTGTTGTGTGCCTGTACCGAGCGCGCCGACGACACCACGATGGACGCAAGGGATGTGCCGACCGCCACACGCATCATTTCATCCGACGCGCTGTGCAGGAATGGAAACACCGCTAATAGCGCGGGTACCACCACAAAGCCGCCGCCATTGCCGAACAATCCAGCGGTGATGCCGGCAATCAGGCCCGCGACGCAGAGCAGCAGGATAAAAAGTGATACTTCTTCGACGGTCATTGGCTCTCCCGGTGTTCTTTATTGAACACCCTTTCAAAAGCATTAACTGTGCCAATAAGCGCCTGAGGTAAATGGATGCGGTGAAGCGAATCCCGCGGTCGCTACGCGGTGGTGAAGAATGGCTCCGGTGAAGCCCTGTAGAGCGCTTTTTTCGCTCCGCAGTAGACCGAAATGCTCTGCGGAGGTTTACGGATGTGCGGCGGCTGGTTATCTTCGTCGCCTGATCTAACAAACTCAGCCACAAAAATTCCGCAAGGCACAGCCGGGGGAGAAATGTTCAAAAGAATAATCATGCTGGTAGCACTGGTCTTCAGTATCGGTGTGCAGGCTGAAACTATCAGCAGCCTGACCGCAAATATGCAGAAGCAGCAGGGGCTGTTCGACTTCTACTGGGATGAATCCAAAGGGCGCATCCTGTTACAGGTTGACCAGTTCGACCGGGAACTGCTGCTGGTGACCGGCCTCGCCCAGGGGCTGGGCTCAAACCCTGTGGGCCTGGACCGCAATCAGGCCGGTGAAAGCCGCGTGGTCAAGTTTGAACGGGTTGGCAACAAGGTCCTGATTCATCAGGTCAATCTGGGGTATCGCGCCCAGTCCGATAATCCGGCGGAGCGCCGGGCGGTGGAGGAAGCCTTCGCCACCTCTGTACTGTGGGGCTTTGAAGTGATTGCCGAAGAAGGGCGCGGCGTGCTCGTGGATTTCACCCCGTTCCTGCTGAGCGACCAGCACGGTATCGCAAAGCGGCTGAAAGACGCCAAGCAGGGCAGTTACCAGATCGACGCCGGCAAGTCAGCGATCTTTCTCCCGCGGACCAAGAGTTTTCCCCAGAACACCGAGTTTGAGGCGCAGCTGACGTTCGCCGGCAGCGAGCCCGGCAATTACATGAAAGAAGTGGTGCCGACGCCGGAACTGGTCACCCTGCGCCAACACATATCCCTGGTGGCTCTGCCAGATGATGGCTATCAGCCGCGCAAGTTTCACAGTCGCAGTGGCTACTTTCCGCTGCAGTATCGTGACTACGCAACGGCAATCGACCAGCCAATGGACCAGCGGTTGATTTTCCGTCACCGCCTGGAGAAGAACGCGGGCAGCAACGAAGCAGTGGAGCCCATCGTTTACTACGTGGATTCCGGTGTGCCGGAACCGGTGCGCAGTGCACTGATCGAAGGCGCAAGCTGGTGGAACCAGGCATTTGAAGCGGCCGGTTTTGAAAATGCGTTCCAGGTGAAAATCCTGCCGGAAGATGCGGACCCACTGGATGTGCGCTACAACGTGATCAACTGGGTGCACCGCTCTACCCGCGGCTGGTCTTATGGCTATTCTGTTTACGATCCACGCACCGGTGAGATTCTCAAGGGGAATGTCACCCTCGGCTCCCTGCGAGTACGTCAGGACTTGCTCATCGCCCAGGGCCTGCTGCAGCCTTATGACAGCAAAGATGCGGATGTTGAAAACCTGAAGGCCATGGCGCTTGCCCGCATTCGCCAGCTGTCAGCCCATGAAGTGGGGCACACCCTGGGTATTGCACACAACTTTATTGCCAGCGCGGAAGGCCGTGCCTCGGTCATGGATTACCCGGCACCCCTGGTTACCCTGAGCGGGCGCGATCTAGAGCTGGGCGAGGCCTACGCCACCGGTATCGGTAGCTGGGACAAGCTGGCGGTGCGCTACGGCTATGGCATTGCCGATGGTAATGAAGCGGAATACCTCGCCGGCGTACTCAGCGAGGCCGAGAAGCAGAAGCTGCGCTTTATCTCCGACCCGGATTCACGGGCCATCAATAACGCCCACGCGGGGTCCCACCTGTGGGATAACGGCGGCGACGTATTGGAAGAGTTTCAGCGCATGACGCAGCTGCGTCGTCACGCGCTGGAAAACTTCTCCACCGCCGCCAACCGGCCGGATGTGGCCCGCTCTTCCCTGGATGAAACCCTGGTGCCGGTGTATTACGGGCATCGTTACCAGGCGGAAGCCGTGGGCAAACTGATCGGGGGCCTCGATTACAACTATCTGTATAACGATGCCGGCACTGAGAGTTACACCATGGTGGCGGGCGACCGCCAGCAGCAGGCCATCGACGCGCTGGCGTCTACCCTGAAGCCGGAATTTCTGACATTACCGGAAAAGGTGTTAGGCCTGCTGCCGCCCAAATCCTACGGCTACGAGCGCACAATCGAAAGTTTCCCTGCCTACACCGGTGTGGCCTTTGACGCGATCGCCATGGCCGAAGCCGCCGCCGGCCACACGTTCTCCATCCTGCTGCACCCGGAGCGCGCCGCGCGTCTGCAACAGCAGCAGGCACGGCGAGGCGAGGGCCCCGGCTTCAACACGCTGCTGGCACAGCTGACGGCGCAGGCACTGGCCAGTGAAGACTACACTGGGCTGGAAGCGGCCATCCATCAGCGCGTTAACCATGTGTATATCCATCAGCTGATGGTGCTCGCGAACAACAATAAAGCACCCGAATCGGCCCGCGCTCGCGCCAGTTTTGAGCTGGCAAAATTCCAGCACGCGATCGGCGAAATGAAACTGTTTGGGGATGATCCCCAAGGTTATAACGCGCACTATTTTTACGAGGCCAACCGCATCGCATCATTTATGAATGGCGATCTGGAGGTGGACAAGGGTGACCTGAAGCCCATGCCGCCGGGTTCCCCTATATAAGCTGCAGCATTAACCGCTGAGCATCAGCCTTACTACGCCCGACGTAAATGGGATAAATGTCATTTATGTCGGGCTTCCCCCCTGAGCGGCTGACTCCAACCCAATACATTTCGATTACACGTCATTACAGCCGTATGGACATTGCGGCAATCATTGCTTTAGCCTTGCTCGTTATCTTCCACGATTTGGTGCAGTGTGACTGCGGGCTATCTCCGGCGATACCTGATACCCCCCTATCCGCCAGTAAATCCTGGTTCCTACGTATAAAGCTCAAAAATAAAGATAGTCTGGATTAGTCATGAATGATTGGGTATTCAATCGTGTGTTGCGCATCGCTACCGTAGCCCTGATTTTACTGCTGGCCGCCTGTGGTGGTGGATCCGGTAGTGATTCGAGCGGAGGAGGGGGGCTTAGCTCAAGTAGCTCTGGAAGCTCTAGCGGCTCCAGTAGCTCGAGCAGTTCAAGCAGCTCCGGTAGCTCGAGCAGTTCAAGTAGTTCCAGTAGCTCAAGTAGTTCTAGTAGCTCAGGTGGTTCTGGCAGTTCGAGCAGCTCCAGCGGAGGTATCGTAGAACCTGAGCAGGGCATTTTTTTTGACAGCCCCGTAGCAGGACTTTCATACACTACAGATTCTGGGCTGAAGGGGACGACCGATACCTTGGGTGCTTTCGAGTACCAGCCTGACGACAACATTACCTTTACTCTGGGCAGCATCACGTTTCCAGAGCTGCCCGCGCAACCAGTCATGACACCGCTGGACCTTTTTTCTGCTACGGATTTCAGTGATCCGGCATTGGTCAATACCCTGGTGCTGCTGCAGTCTCTGGACGACGACGGTGACATACAGGATCACATCAATATTTCCGCGGTACGAGCCGACGCCGTTACCAGCGCCGGCCTCGAGCTCTCTGATCTCGACCAGCCGTATGCAGAATTCGTCACCTCGGAAAAGGTGCAGGCGCTGCTTGAAGCCTTGGGCGTGGATGCACTGCGCGTATCCCGTTTGAATGCTATTTTGCATTTCGAACGTGCGCTGGCGGATTCACCGATTCTCGATATCGACGGCGACGGGCTGGCGAATGTCGATGACCCGGATGATGACAACGACGGCACCATTGATGCGCTCGACCACCTGCCCTGGAACCCGCAGGAGCAAGATGATTTTGATGGCGATCGTATCGGTGACAACACCGATACCGACGACGATGCCGATGGCCTCGAAGATGCGCTGGATGAACATCGTGAATTTGTCGTCATTAGTCGTAGCGACCTGGGCTCAGCGGCACACAGTTTTGTAGATGCCCAACACAATCTCTTGTATGTCTCGATAAAAGATCGCAATGCACTCGATGTGCTGGATTTGAAGTCCGGTGAAGTTGTGCAAACTCTGGCCTTCGACAAAATGCCGGAGCGCATGACGGCTTCGTCCGATGGCAGCAAGCTGTATATCGCGCTACTGGAGCGGGAGCACAGTTCTTACTGGTGGGACGAAGACCAGATCGGGTATGTAGCCATTGTTGACCTGAACAGTCGCAAGGTGGTTAAAACACTTACCCTGAAAGTTGACCCCTACGACCTGGTGGTAACCGATAACGGTAAATTAATCATAACCCCGGGGTCTGGACAGTGGGGCAATATTATCGCGTTCGACGCCGATACTGGCGCCGAACTAGCGAGAGCTGGCAATATTTACCAGCGTTCGCAGATTGCAATTCTGCCATCCGAGCAATCACTGTTCACGGTGAGAGACAGTTCCTCCCGCATCGACAAGTTTGATTTCAGCGGTGCTGGCATCACTCGCATCTCTGATGTGCCCCATAGTTACGAACATCGTATGGGCTATGATATATGGGCCACACCTGACGAAAAATATCTTCTGGCGGGTGCCGGAGATTTATACAACGCCAATGATTTGTCGTTTGTCAAAAGTATTGCTCCATTATCGAAACTCATAATCGCGGTCCATTTTGACACGCTACAGAATCTGGCATGGGTGGTTCTTTCAGACAGTAGTGTGCTGATTTTAAACCTTACTACGTTTGAGGTTATAGCCAGTGACGTTGTGCTTGGCAGTGTTATTGGCATGGCAACTGACGCAACAACCATTACCTATTTCATTCTTGATCGGGGTGAGCTGATCACCCTCAGAAAGCCACACCCTTGCACCAGGTGTTTCGAAAATACCGCGCCCATGGCGCAATTCGGTTTTACTCCCACGAATGGGGATACCACCGATACCTATGTTTTTGATGCATCCCTTAGTGACGATGCAGAAACGGGGGAATCACTCAAGTACCGCTGGGACATCGATAACGATGGCCAGTGGGAGACCGGATTTTCTCCGGAGGCCCTGTTTGAGCATCGTTTCCGGATTGCAGGGAGCCGGTTTGTACGCCTGCAGGTAAAAGACCAGGGTGGCTTGGTTGCGAGCACCATAAAAAGCATCAATGTCATCCAGGGCGTGGACAGCGGGATTGTGGTTGACGACAGTGTCGCTGACAGCCTGAACTTCGATGTGACTCAGGTTTTGGAGGATCGGGCGCGCGGACTACTGTATATCTCCGATAAAAGCGCCAAGCGGCTTTACGTAGTCAACCTTGCCAGTGGGCTGACCGAGCGCTATTTCGAGTTCGATCTGATGCCCGAGCGTATGGCGATGACACCGGACGGCAGTAAAATGTATCTGGCCCTGCTGGCTCAGGAGCACAGTTCTTACTGGTGGGACGAAGACCAGTATGGCTACATTGCACAGTTTGACCTGGAGATACTTGCGCACACCAAGACATTGAAAGTGGATGTAGATCCTTTCGATCTGGTGGCCACAGATGCGGGCAAGCTGATCATCGCCTCCGGCTCCGGACAGTGGACCAATATTTTTGCCTACGATGCGGAAACCGGCGGTCTCCTTGGTAGCAGCTCCATTCGCCAGGCTTCCAGGCTGAGCCTGCACCCGTCACAGGATTGGGTATTCGCGGCCACCACGGATTCTTCACCTTCCGATTTTTCGAAATTTGATATCCGCGGTGCCGGTATTGAGCTTGTCGGCGATTCACCGTATCACGGCGATCATCGCGTACGTGGAGGCGTCTGGGTCACGCCGGATGGCAATTATCTGGTTTCCCGTGGTGGCGATATATTCAAGACATCGGACATGACCTATGTCGCCAGCATGACCTCCGAGAGCGTCTATATTGATCAGCTGATTTTTGATGAAGTGGAGAACACGGTATTTGCCGTGACCACGGAAAACAATATCCAGTACTTCAACATGAGTAGCTGGATGCCCGTAGGGACCCTGGCGTCGGCCGTTGGTACCGAATGGTTGTCGATCATCGACGACGAGCTGGTAGCTGTAGCGGATTCTGGCAGTGGGTATCAATTGGTTTCTTCTGCACACCCATGTATTGGATGCGGCGCAAATACACCGCCGGTGTCGGTGTTCTCGGTAAATGCCGGTGCGGCTACGACAGTAGCTGTGCATATATTCGACGCCTCGGCAAGTTCGGACGCTGAAGACGGAAGTGCCCTGAGCTATCGCTGGGATTTCGATGGCGATGGGAGCTGGGATGCAGAATTTTCTTCGTCTGCCACCCGTGAGCACAAGTATGTTCTCGCCGGAAGTTATCCTGTGCGCCTGCAGGTGCGTGATAGCGGTGGACTGGTGGCGACGTCCACTCAGAATATCGTCGTAGAACAAGGTATTGATCCGGGAATACCGGTCACTGATAGCATTCCCTATCAGCTGGATTTCAGTGCTACGGATATGGAAGTGGACCTTGCCCGTAGCAAGGCCTACATCAGCGATAAATCTGCGCGTCGTTTGTATGTGGTTGATCTCCTTACGGGCTTGACCGAGCGTTACTTTGAGTTTGAGCAGATGCCGGAACGCCTGACAATGACACCGGATGGCAACAAGCTGTATCTGGCGCTACTGGTGCAGGAACACAGCAGCTATTGGTGGGAGGAAGAGCAGTACGGTTATATCGCGGAATTTGATCTGGAATTACAGAGCCAGGTGAACACTCTGTTGGTCAGTGTTGATCCTTATGACCTGGTGGCGACCGACGGCGGCAAGCTGGTGGTTTCATCCGGTTCGGGCCAGTGGACCTACATCCACGCCTACGATGTTAGCAGTGGTGCTCTCCTCGGCTCCAGCTCAATCCGGCAGGCGTCCCGTCTTGCCTTACACCCGTCTCAGGAAGCAGTATTTGCTGCAGATACGGACGTTTCCCCCTCGGATATCGAAAAGTTCGATATCAGCGGCAGTGGTATTTCCAACCTTGGGGACTCGCCCTACCACGGTAGCCACCGCATGCGCGGAAACGTGTGGGCCACGCCCGATGGAAGCTATGTCATTACACGCGGTGGTGACCTGTTCCGTGCGTCGGATATGGAATTCGTGGCAGAGCTAACGGGTACCGGTATCCTGATCGAGCAGTTGTTTTTCGATGTCACCGAAGACATGGCATTTGCGCTGCTGTCAGACGGCACCGCACAATATTTCAATATGACCTCGTGGCTTCCGGTGGGTAGTCTGGCCGTTGCTGCCGATACGCAGTTTATCGCCGCGGTTGGCAGTAGCGTGTTTACCGTGGTGGAGGGCGGTGCCTCATCCCAGCTGAATGAAACCGCCCATCCCTGCGTCGGATGTGGATCGAGCAGTCCACCGACGGCATCCTTCAGTTACGGGCCCGATGCCGGAACCACCGCGGATGACTTCATGTTTGATGCCAGCGCCAGCGTGGATGCGGAAGACGGTACCAATTTACGCTTCCGCTGGGATATAGACGGCGATGGCCAGTGGGACAATGGCTTCTCTACAATAGCAACATTGGAGCATCGCTTCCTGCTATCCGGAAATGTGACCGTGCGTCTGCAGGTAGTGGATTCTGCTGGCTATACCGCCACCGCTCAGCAGCAGATCTCCGTGACACAGGGTACGGATACAGGCACGGCGGTCTCCGACAGCACCGCTTATGAGTTGAATTTCGCGATTACCGATCACGTTGCCGACCCTGCACGGGACAAAGCGTATTTCAGCGATAAGTCGGCGCAACGGTTGTACGTAGTGGACCTCATTAGTGGCTTGACCGAACGTTATTTCGAGCTTCCGTTTATGCCTGATCAGTTGGCTATCACTCCGGATGGCAGCAAGCTATATCTTGCCCTGTTGGCCCATGCGCACAGCGGAACACGCTGGGAGCAAGATCAATTCGGCTACGTGGCTGAATTTGATCTGGAGCTGCAGGCACACACCAATACTCTTGCGGTCGGTATTGATCCCTACGACCTGATCGCGACCGATGATGGACTGATGGCCATATCGTCCGGCTCGGGCCAGTGGACCGAGATTCATCTCTACGATACGGCGACTGGTAGCAAGTTGGGTTCCACGGGTATTCGTCACCGCTCGCGGCTCGCACTACACCCTTCACAAAATGCTGTATTTGCTGCGGATACGGATCTCTCACCTTCGGATATCGAGAAATTTTCGATCAGTAGCGCGGGTATTGTCAGTGAGGGGGATTCGCCGTATCACGGAGATCACCGCATGGCGGGTAATGTCTGGGCCACGCCGGATTCGCAGCATGTGGTCACCCGCGGTGGCGATGTATTCCTCGCCTCGGATTTGACCTATGTGCTGAGCATGACCAGTGCGGGGGCGGGGGTTGAGCAGGTGGCGTTTGATCCGGCAACTGGAAGCCTGCATGCAATTGGTATGGACGGTATTTTGTACGAATACGATTATCTCAGTAGTTTCGAACTTCTGGGCACAGACGCCAGCTATACCGATCCAAAATATTTGTTGCAGGGAAGTGGTCAGCTGTATGTTGTATTGCCAGACGGAATTGGTCATCGCCTACAGCAGGTGACGGAATAATCCAGCGCTACTGCGCGATTCGTAATGTCTTACCATAAAAAACGGCGCATGGCGCCGTTTTTTATGGTCGTATGTTTGGTGCTTAAAAGTAGCAGCGCCCGCCCCAACGGAAGCGGCAGGTTGCGTTAACACTTTTGGTAACCGAGTGGCTTTCGCCGGCGTCGTCGGTGACGGTCAGGGTTACGCTGTAGGTGCCATCTTCCGCGTATTCATGACTCGGGTTCTGCGCACTGGAACTGCTGCCATCGCCAAAATCCCAGTGCCAGCTTTCAATGGTGCCGTCGGCGTCGCTACTGGTATCGGTAAAGCTGGCAGTCGTGCGGGAGACCGAGAAGGTAAAGTCGGCAATTGGAGCCTGGTTCGGGGTACTGGTGTTCGGGTCGGTGACCGTGACGGTCTGGCTGCGGGTGGCGCTGGTGCCCCCGTCGTCGGTGACGGTCAGGGATACGGAATAGGTGCCGGCCGCACCGTAGGTGTGACTGGGGTGCTGGACGCTGCTGCGGTTGCCATCACCAAAATCCCAGTCCCACGCGGTGATATTACCGTCGGCATCGCTGCTTTGATCCTGGCAGTCAATGGTCAGTGCCTCGTCCACACACGTGAATCCCACAACCGGCGGCTGATTGCCATCACTGACCGCATTGAGCGCGGCACGGGCATCCAGGATTCCGGCACCGCAACCGCCGCTGCAGTTACCGGGCAAGTCCCGCGCGGTGTCGCGCAGTGCGTCGCGCACCTGGTCGGGAGAAAGGTCGGGGTTTGCCTGATACAGCAGCGCGGCCACGCCGGCCACATGGGGCGCTGCCATACTGGTGCCCTGATAGAACCGGTAGTTTTCTCCCGCCGGCCCCTGAGTGCCACTGTTGAGGGTGGAGAGAACGCCGTTACCGCTGGTGCTGGTTTCGCCACCCGGCGCGCTGAGATCGATGGACGTTCCGTAGTTGGAATAGGACGCGCGATTGCCCTCGCGATCCGTAGCCGCCACCGTCACGACGCCATTGCAGTTTGCGGGAGAAAAATCGCCGGCATCTGCGTTGCTGTTGCCGGCCGCCGTCACCACGGTGGCACCATTGCTGCGCGCGGTGTTGATCGCATTTTGCATAGCCGTGCTGCAGCTGCCCGTGCCGCCAAGGCTGAGATTGATGACCTGCGCCGGGGTGTTATTGGTGGGCACACCGGGCACGTTACCGCCACTCGTCCATACGATGGCATCGATAATGTCGGACGTGTAGCCGCCGCATTTTCCGAGTACCCGGGCGACCAGTACCCTGGCCCCGTGGGCGACACCGGCAACGCCGCGGTTGTTGTTGGTCAAAGCGGCAATGGTGCCGGCCACATGGGTACCGTGCCAGCTACTGTTGCGCGGCTGGGATGGATTGAAGAAACCACACTCCCACGCGCGCAGCCAGTCGCCGGGATCGCTAGGGTCGCTGTCGCGGCCGTCGCCATCATTGGCCACTGCGGTGTCATCGATGAAGTCGTAGCCCAGGATAATGTTGTCATTCAAATCCGAATGGTCGGTAATGCCGGTATCGATCACCGCTACCACCACACCGCTGCCGTCGTGGGTATCCCAGGCCGTCTCAAGGTTAATACCTCCGGTGGCCTCAAAATAATGCCACTGCTCGTTGTAGCGGCTATCTCCCGGTACCGCGGTATGCTGCATCAGCTGGTCCACCTCTACCGAAAGCACGCCGGGCTGGTTGCTCAGGGCACTGACCAGCCTCTGCAAGCTGGCTGGGGCGAGCGGGTGTTGCAGTCGCAATACATCGAATTGTCCGTTGGCGAGGCTGCGGCGGTAGTGCAGTTTCACTCCGGCAATACTGGACAGATTGGCCGCGATTTCCGGTGCGTTGCGATCCTGGCGGGGCAGCGCGAATTGCAGAATAAGCTGCTGCGCATGGGGCGCAGAGCTCGCGCTGGAAATGTCGGGAGATGCTTGTGCGGTGGAAGTCACCGAGAAGAGCGCGGCGAGGGCAAAACACAGGCTCGCCGATGCGCGCCGAACGGAAAAAAAGGCCACGGTTACATCCTTGTACTGCTGGACGCGGGAAGACGCGCCGGACTGATCACAGCACCATCCTGGCGCCACTCATTTAAGCCTAGCAGGCGGGTGCGTGCTGGCCAGAATTGCGAGATCGCACGCGGATGCCGGGCATCACCCGCGAATAAACTGAGATTTTTTAATCCAGTGCTTGCCGCGGTAGCGGCGGGTGGGGGCGGAGGTGGTCTTGGCCCAGAAGTAGTCCCGGTTGAACTGGAACTCGACCTCGTAGCCCTCTGCGAGTGCCGCCAGTGGCATGGCCTGCCATGTGGACTGGCGGCGCTTGCTAGTGGCTTCCAGCAGGTATTCGGTGTCGTCGACAATGGCGATCACCCAGGCATGGCCCTGCCCCCTGTGCGTGCCCAGGGCGACGCGCGCATCAATGCCGAGGTTGATCAGCCAGTCGGCGAGCAGGATGGCATGGTCTTCACAGTCTCCGCGTTTCTGGTAATAGGCCTGGCGCGAGGTCTGCCAGATATCCGCGAGCCCGGCGTACTGCAGATGGTCGTACTGATATTCCTTGCGGGTTGCCAGGGTGTACAGGGGTACCCACAGCGCTTTGGTTTCAAACGGTTGAAAGCCCACCAGGTAGCTGTTGGCGAAATGATGCAGCTTGTCGAGGCCACGCGCGGATGCGGTAACCGATTCCAGGCCCTGCCAGTTCCATACCGAGATGTAGCTGCTGTCGTGTTCGGAGCGCTGTCCTACCGCCTGCTGCACCATGGCCTCCGTGAGTGGGGCGCTGGTGCCGGGTACGACTACCGTACCCCGCTGGTTGTCGCGCACGCCGGGTGTCTCCGGCTCGCCGCGCACGGATACCAGCTTGCGCTCCTGCAAGGTGTGTTGCGCAGGCAAATGTTGCCACTGTCGCACAACTTCCGGCAGCAACAGCACTATGGCCAGCAGGGCGCTGGCAAGTAACCACCTCACTGCCAGCGCCTAGCCTTTTAGCCCGAAAGAAATAATCAATGCGACGAAGATCAGGATCGTTGAGGCAAAAATAGCCACGGCGATATTGCCGTTCTTCAGTTCCCCTTCGATGTCTACGTGCTTCAGCAGCTTTTTGTCGATGATCAGCAGCGCCACCATGCCAATCAGTAACGCCAGCAGGGTATACAGCAGGTTCAGTCCAAGATTAAACAGGGTTGCAGTGAGGAATTCAGATTGCACGTGATTCGGTCCATGTCGGTCAATTTTGGGCAATTAGAGCATAAGCGCCGCGGCTTTTCTGCCCGCTGTTTGCGACCCGTGTACCTTGGGTTTCGCAGTGCAATCGGGGCCCTTCCCGGTACAAACGTGGCTGGAGGTGGGCCTGCAGACAAAAAAGTGTGCAGAAAAGCATTTTTACACCAGGAAAAACCGTGCTCCGGAAGCACCGCACTGGAGGAAACCAGTGCATACCAAAAGGCTTTGAGGGTAGAACAGCAGTGATAAGTTGATCGAAGCAAAACCCCTGACCAAAGTTGCCGTTACAGTTTCAGATAGGCGGGATTTTAGCGGGTTTTTTGTTGGGAACGGTATTTTCGCTGAGTAGACTTCCGGACACGTTGAAAGAGGAGGTGTTCTCCATGCGTTATTTACTACCTGTAGTTCTGTTTTGTTCGCTCTCTGGTGTCGCGATGGCACAGCAACCGATGTCTCAGCTGCCGGCTGGTGCTTCGGAAGTGCAGATTTTGGGTAAAACCTATTGGCACAGCGGCGATAACTTCTACCAGTTCAATGAGGAAACCGGCATGTTCTATCAGGTTCCTCAGCCCACTGTGCAGGCGCATAAGGACCGTGTATCGCAAGCGCATATGTATCAGCGCAGTCAGACTCTGCCGGGTACCGGTCTGACCGGTGACCAGATTGAGGGCTGTCGTAATGCGGCTGCGGATAAATCCAATGAGGTGCCCAATCGCGGTAGCCAGGTGTACATCAATGAGTACAACAGCTGCATCCGTGATCTGCAGCAGTAACGCTCAATCGTAACTCTCAATCGTAACTCTCAATCGATTGAGGGAGAGGAAAAAGGTCTGCCGGGGAACTGGCAGACCTTTTTTATTGTGTGTGGATTGCACGCCCGCTAATGAGTGGGCTGCCGCTCAGTAGGCTGCGCGGATCAGCTCAATGCCGGGGCCGATGGCGCGGCGCCAGGCGAGTTCGGTCGCTTCATCAAACTGGGGGTCGTACTGGCGCAGAGTGGCAAGTAATGCGTCCAGCCACAAGCCATACCATTCCGGACGGATGTTGTGTCCCTTGCGCGAGTGGCTGCACCCGAGGGCGCGCAGTTTGGTATCCGGCATGCCGCGGGCGTGCAGCACCAGTTGCAAGATGCCATTGCGCAGCAGGTGGCGCTGTGCCGGCATGTCGGTGTGTGTGAACAGCGAGCGGATGACTTCAGAGCTGCTCATAAAGCGGTCGTAAAAGTCGATGAAGAAGCGTTCGTTATTGCAGCAGCGGCCATAGCTCTGAAAAACGATATCACTGTCGGCATTTCCCATTGCCGGTACCCCCCTGGCTGTTGTTATTTTTGCGCACACAGGCGCAGGCAACCGCGGATTCTAGCGGTGGTCATCACGGCAAAATTGATCCAGATCATTTTCAAGGGGGCGGAGACGAGCAACCAGGCTGGAGAGGCCGGCAATAAAAAAGGGGCCCGAAGGCCCCTTGTGGTGTGGTTATACCGATTACTGCGTGCAGTTTCTGCCTTTGCAGGGCTTGCCGCCACCGCCGCCGCCACCGTTATCACCGCCATCACCGCCACAGCCGTTCGCGGTCAGGTAATCCACAGCAGCTTTGGCCTGTACCAGCCCGTAGCCATAGGCATTGTCGCGGCCGGCCGCACCCAGATCTTCCGCAGTACTGGTGAGCGCCGAGCGGATCTGGCTAGCGGAACAGCTGGGAAAGTGGCTCCAAACCAGCGCACTGACGCCGGCTACATGCGGCGTCGCCATGGAGGTACCGTTGAAGTAGGCATAGTCACTCGGCTCAACGGCCAGATTGGCGCTGCTGCCCAGCTGGCCCAGAAGCGCTGCGCCATCGGTATCGGAAATGCCCGCAGATGGGATGCTGGTGGCAACGCCGCCCATGGTGCCGTACAGAATGCCCGGTTCATTGTTGTAGATGACTGCGCCGATGCCGCCACCGGCCTCACAGGCCTGCACTTTTTCCGCAAAACTGATGTTGCCGCGGGAGATCAGGCAGATCTGGCCCGCCGCACCGGCACAGGCAGACTCGCCCAGGCCGCAATCCATCAGGTTACCGGTGACATTACCCATGGGGCTTTCATCCATGCCGGCCGCTTCGATGGCGCTGCCGCCGACGCTGAGGGTGGTCGAAAGGCCCATGCCCACGGGTACGGAAGACAGCACGTCGACACCGGGGCCGGACAATTCAACCTGGTCGGTCTGCTGGGAAAAGTCCGCGATCATCTTGCTGCTATCAATGGCCGCTACCGAGACCACTGCGTCGTAAGATGCCGGGTAGGAGTGACGGGTGTTGCCGTCGTTACCGGCGGCAGCAATGGACAGCACATTCTGGTTATACAGGTCGGCGAAGGCACGCTCTTCGGTGCGGGACTTGAAGGTGCCGCCCAGGCTCATGTTGATTACCGTTGCGCCGTTTGCCGCACACTCGTCCGCCGCGGCCACCAGTGAGGAAGAATAAGCCCAGCCGTCAGCGCCAAAGACTTTGACGATATGCAGGTTGAGGTTGCCATTGGGGTTTACGCCCACAACCCCCTTGCCGTTGCCCCCAATGGCGGCAATGGTGCCGGCGACATGGGTACCGTGGCCGTCTTCATCGGTGAACCAGTCTCCGGTACCGGCGTCGTAATTACCGGTCACATTGCCACTGGGAAGATCCTCGTGATTGATTGAATAGCCCGAGTCGATGATGCACACGGTCTGGTTGCCGGCCATGGCATCGCTGAGCTGGTCGGCCTGTACCATGGGGATGCCAAAGGGAACGGTTTCCGCCATCGGGTAGCGTTTTACATCCTGTTCCACGTATTCCACATTCGGATTGTTACGCAGCGCGCTGAGGGCCTTGGCCGGTAGGTTCGCGGCCATGGCGTTGCGTTTTTGCAGTGCCAGGGCGGAGCGGCCGCCATTCTTTTCCATCATGGATTTGACGGCCTGGCCCTTACCTTCCTTGAACTTGATGATATAGCGCTCGTCGGCGGCACTGGCCTGGCCGGCCAACGACAGGGCGAGCGCGCTGGCGAACAGGGTTGGAATTATTTTTTTCATTCTTTGTGGAGCTCCAGTTTTGTCTGGTACTTCTTATTGTTGGATTGGAAAACTGGCTGCTTGCCATTCAGTGCCCATTGGAATTGGGACTGGCGTACAGCCGGTAGCTAAAATTTAGCAGCTTTGTGCGCACCACCAACGGCCCGTGCCGCGTATTGGGGGGTGCTTAGCAAAAAGGAATTTCGAGGTGGAAAACGGTGACAAGGTGCTGGAGGGGGTTGCGGTATTGTTCGTCTGCTCGCGACACAGGGTGCAGGGCGATTACACGTCGTTCTCGTGTTTTAACTGCACTTGCCAGTCCCCCTCCAGGTCCACGCTCACCAGTACCTGAATGGGGCGGCAGCATACGGCACAGTCTTCGATGTAGTGGCGGCTGCCGGCTGAGGTGTCGATCATCAGCAGGATGGTCTCGCCACAATAGGGGCATCGGTCGCTGAATTCTTCTACGGTGAACATGGTTGACGACTTCCCGGTGTCTACTGGTTGAAATCTGGCCGGCTTCTAGCCTCGCAAGAACCTGTTACATAAATAGCATTTGCTCACGTGGTTGGCCGCGAATTGACGGCGGGCCATGGCATAAATCTACGTTCTTCCGGCCCGCCATGCCTGGCGGCAAGTGCAATTACTGTGTTTTTTGCCTTCTTGTAAAAATGACAACGGTGTCACCCCTGTATTCCTGCTGTGCGGTAATCCATTTACAAAACCGGTTGATATACTGCGCCGCCTGGCCAGTGGTGCCGCAATGACCGCAGCAGCGGTGACCGCCGAGGGGTACAGGGCGTATAATCCGCGCCCGCTTTCTCCCGGTAGCAAATCGGGTGAGTGAGTATTCAGCAACCAGCAAATGAGGATTGGCTATGGCGGTTAAATTGATGAAGGACCAGGATCTGGCGGGTAAGCGTGTACTGATCCGTGAAGACCTGAACGTGCCGGTGAAAGACGGTGCAGTTACCTCCGATGCGCGTATTCGCGCGGCACTCCCCACCATCAAGGCCGCTTCCGATGCCGGTGCCAAAGTCCTGCTGATGTCTCACCTGGGGCGCCCCACCGAAGGCGAATACGCCGAAGAATTCTCCCTGGAACCGGTCGCCGCCCACCTGAGCAAATTACTGGGCAAGGATGTGCCGGTCATCAAAGACTGGCAGAACGGCGTGGAACTTGCAGACGGTGACGTGGCCCTGCTGGAAAACGTTCGCTTCAACAAGGGCGAGAAAAAAGACGATGAGGCGCTGGCCAAGCAGTACGCCAGCCTGTGCGACATCTTCGTGATGGATGCCTTCGGCACCGCGCACCGCGCCCAGGCGTCCACCCATGGCGTGGCTAAATTCGCGCCGGTTGCCTGCGCTGGCCCGCTGCTGGCCGCAGAGCTGGATGCCCTGGAGAAAGCCCTGGCCGAGCCCGCGCGCCCCATGGTGGCCATCGTTGGCGGCTCCAAAGTGTCGACCAAGCTGACGGTGCTTGAGAGCCTGTCGGACAAAGTGGACCAACTGATTGTGGGTGGCGGTATTGCCAACACCTTCCTCGCGGCGGCGGGCAAGCCGGTGGGTAAATCCCTGTGTGAGCACGACCTGCTCGACACCGCCAAGGGCCTGATGCAGAAATGCGATATCCCGCTACCCAGCGATGTGGTCACCGGCAAGGCGTTCAGCGAGTCCGCGGCGGCAGAAACCAAAGCCGCTGACGCAGTTGCAGAAGACGACATGATTTTCGATATCGGCCCGGATTCGTCTGCGGCGCTGGCGGAAATCCTGAAGAGCGCCAAGACCATTATCTGGAATGGCCCGGTGGGTGTGTTTGAATTTGATCAGTTCGGTGGCGGCACTGAGCGCCTGTCCAGGGCAATTGCCGATAGTGACGCTTTCTCCATCGCTGGCGGCGGCGACACCCTGGCGGCCGTGGACAAATACGGCATTGCCGAGCAGGTTTCCTATATTTCTACTGGGGGTGGTGCTTTCCTCGAGTACGTGGAAGGCAAAGTACTGCCGGCGGTCGCCATGCTGGAAAGCCGCGCCAACGACTAAGTGTGTGGCAGGTGGCGCCTGCGGGCGCCACCTCGCTAGCGGCCTGCGGTTTTGATGTTGTTTTAGATGTTGTAGATACGGATGTAGATACCGAGGTACCCAGAAAGCAGTACCCGATTAAAAAAGAGATGCGACCGGGCCCCGCTCAGGAATCGCACGCACATGCAGTACCAAATACCAATTTTATATCGACGAGAAAGGGTTTTTTCATGGCTTTAATCAGCTTGCGTCAGCTGCTGGATCACGCGGCCGAACACGGCTACGGCGTGCCGGCGTTCAACGTCAACAACCTGGAGCAGATGCGCGCGATCATGGAGGCGGCCGATGAAACCGACTCCCCGGTGATCGTCCAGGCCTCTGCCGGTGCCCGTAAATATGCCGGTGCGCCTTTCCTGCGTCACCTGATCCTGGCTGCCGTGGAAGAGTTTCCGCACATCCCGGTGGTGATGCACCAGGACCACGGCACCAGTCCCGCCGTTTGCCAGCGTTCCCTGCAGCTGGGCTTCAGCTCGGTGATGATGGACGGCTCACTGATGGAAGATGGCAAAACCCCATCCTCCTACGAGTACAACGTGGACGTAACCAAGCGCGCTGTCGAAATGGCCCACGCCTGTGGTGCGTCTGTCGAGGGTGAGCTGGGTTGCCTCGGCTCCCTGGAAACCGGTATGGCCGGTGAGGAAGACGGTGTTGGCGCCGAGGGTGTGCTGTCCCACGACCAGCTGCTGACCGACCCGGAAGAAGCCGCGGATTTCGTCAAGAAGACCCAGGTGGACGCCCTTGCCATTGCCTGCGGCACCAGCCACGGCGCCTACAAGTTCACCCGTCCGCCCACCGGCGACATTCTTGCCATCGATCGCATCAAGGAAATCCACGCGCGCATTCCGGATACCCATCTGGTGATGCACGGGTCCTCCTCGGTGCCCCAGGAGTGGCTGAAGGTCATCAACGAGTTCGGCGGTGAGATTCCGGAAACCTACGGTGTGCCCGTCGAGCAGATCTGCGAGGGCATCAAGCACGGTGTGCGCAAGGTCAATATCGATACCGACCTGCGTCTCGCCTCCACCGGCGCGGTGCGTCGCTTCCTGGCCCAGAACCCGGCGGAATTCGACCCGCGCAAGTTCCTCAAGGCCACTACCCAGGCAATGAAAGACATCTGCCTGGCCCGCTACGAGTCCTTCGGCACCGCCGGCAACGCGAGCAAGATCAAACCCATTAGCCTGGAAGCCATGTACCAGCGCTATGAGAAGGGTGAACTGGTGCCCAAGATTAATTGACGGGCACGTCTAAAATTTACCGCGCGTGCGCCGGGTGGCGTCCGCGCGGCGATTTTAGAGCCCCGCGATTTTCGGGGATGCAGCAAAAGGGTGAACTTCGGTTCGCCCTTTTTCGTTTTAAAATGCAGTACCATTGGGTCATGGATCTGCTGAAAGACTTTAATGCTATCGAGCCCACGCCGGTCATTCGCCGGCCGGATTACTCGGCGCTGCGCAAGGAATTGCCCGCGCTGGACTTTGCCTGTGATCAGCCCCTTCCCGGGTCGGTGGCCTCCTACCGCACTTATTACCACCTGAATTTTGACGAAGCCGCGGGCACCGGCATCGGCACCTTCAAGGCCGCCGGATTCGAACTGGTTGCCCAGTACTGGCTGGTGGCCGAGCCCCGGGGCACCCTGTTTATCTGCCACGGTTATTTCGACCACACCGGAATTTACGGCGCCGCCATCCGGTATGGCCTGCAGCGTGGTTTCAATGTGGTTGCGGTGGACTTTCCCGGGCACGGGCTTTCCAGTGGCGAGCCGGTGGCCATCGATACCTTTCTGCAGTACCGGGAGGTGCTGGAGGCGTTGCTGCGCCGGGCGCAGGGCAAGGTGCCAGAACCCTGGCATGGGTTGGGGCAGAGCACCGGCGGTGCGACGCTGCTGAGTTATTTGCAGTTCAGCCTGTGGCAGCCCTTTGACAAAATCATGTTGTTGGCCCCGCTGGTGCGGCCCGCCAACTGGCATCTGCGCAAGTGGATGTTCTATCTCGGCCGCTATCTGATGCCGCGCCCGAGTCGCGGGTTCAATATCAACACCCATGACGCCGAGTTTGCACGACGCCAGGCCCATCGCGACCCGCTGCAGTCGCCGGTAATGTCGATCCGCTGGCTCGGGGCCATGGTGGATTGGCTGAAGGTGTTCCCCAAAACCCACCGCAACCGCCGGCCAATCCTGGTGGTGCAGGGGACCGACGACCAGACCGTCGACTGGCGCTACAACATGCGCGTCATTCGCGACCGCTTCCCCAATAGCAAGCGGGTCATCATCCGCGGCGCCCGCCACCAGATGATCAACGAGACCCAGCCCTACCGACAGCAGATTCTCGCCGCCCTCGATGCCTGGCTGGACCAGCCCTGAGGGCGGGTTAAATCGTCTCGTTTCTTATTAGTTTCTCAGTGCGCGACGCTTGCGCCGCTGCATCAGGGCGTCCACCGAGTAAAAGCCCAGAGCCGTCCACACAAAGATAAAGGTCACCAGCTTGGCCTTATCAAACGGCTCGTTGTACAGCAGTACCGCGAGGAAAAACATAATCGTTGGCCCAAGGTACTGCAGGAAGCCCAGGGTGGAGAGGTTGAGGCGGCGTGCGGCGATGTTAAACAGCAGCAGCGGTGTCAGGGTAATGGGGCCGGCCAGGAGTAGCAGGCCATTCAGTTCCCAGGAATTGTTCAGCAGGTTGCTGGTGGGGCTGGTGGTCCAGAACAGAAAGCCCACCGCCAGCGGCAGCAGGAACAGGGTTTCCACGGTTAACCCGGTGAGGCTGTCCACCGGTGTTTTCTTGCGCACCAGCCCGTAAAAACCAAACGTCAGTGCAACGCCGAGGGCCACCAGCGGCAGGCTGCCGAACTGCCACAGTTCGTAACCAATACCCAGTGTGGCCAGGGCCACGGCGATCCACTGCAGCGGTCGCAAGCGCTCGCCGAGTACCAGTACCCCAAGCAATACGCTGATCAGCGGGTTGATGTAGTAACCGAGGCTCGCATCCAGCAGGTGGTCATTCACCACCGCCCAGATGAAGATAAGCCAGTTGGTGCTGATCAGTGCGGTGGACACCAGCAGCGCCAGCAGGGTGGTGCGCGAGGTCAGAACCGCGCGCAGCCCCTTCAGCTTGCCCAGTGCCGCCAGCAGCACCAGTGCCAGCAACAGCGACCAGATACTGCGGTGGGCGAGGATCTCCGGCGCCGAGAGATCGCCCAGCAATTTGAAATAGAGCGGCGCTATGCCCCAGATAAGGTACGCGCCCAAACCCGCCAGCAAACCTGTGGCGGCGGAATCGGAGTTCTGCTGATTGTTGTGCACGAAGAGTAGCCCTGGCTCACAGGCGGCCCGCGCAGCCTGAGACGGTGGTTCGGGAAGACAAAAAACAAGAAACCCGGCGGTGGTGTAGCAGGTACACCACCGCCGGGTTTGCGGGAGTCTAACAGACCCGCCGGGAGCCTGTCAGATAGCGGCTTCGGGGTTGATCAGAACAGTACGCGGCAGCGCAGGGTGCCGGGGATATTCTTCAGCTTTTCCAGCGCCAGGTCGGAGTATTCTGCATCCACGTCGATCACTACATAGCCCACGGTTTCGTTGGTCTGCAGGAACTGGGCGGAGATGTTGATGCCGTTGTCGGAAAACACCTGGTTGATCGCGCCGAGTACCCCGGGCACGTTCTTGTGGATGTGCAGCAGGCGGTGTGCGCCAGCGTGGCTCGGCAGCGCCACTTCCGGGAAATTCACCGAGCTGGTGGTGGTGCCGTTGTCGGAGTAGAGCGCCAGCTTGTCGGACACTTCCACACCAATGTTTTCCTGGGCCTCTACGGTTGAACCGCCTACGTGGGGCGTCAGTAGGGCGTTGTCGATCCCGCGCAGGGGCGACAGGAATTCGTCGTCGTTGCCGCGGGGCTCCACCGGGAAAACGTCGATGGCGGTGCCGGAGAGGTGGCCGCTTTTCAGTGCTTCTGCCAGCGGTTCGATTTCCACCACGGTGCCGCGGGAGGCGTTCAGCAGAATGGCGCCCTTCTTCATTTTGGCGATCTGTTCGGCGCCGATCATCCACTTGGTGGAGGGCAGTTCTGGCACGTGCAGGGAAACCACGTCAGACTGGGCCAGCAGTTCGTCCAGACTGTTGACCTGGCTGGCGTTGCCCAGGGGCAACTTGGTGACCACATCAAAGAAGATCACCCGCATGCCGATGCCTTCCGCCAGTACGGAAGTTTGCGAACCGATGGCGCCGTAGCCGATGATACCCAGGGTTTTGCCGCGGGCCTCGTACGAGCCGACCGCCGATTTCTGCCATCCGCCACGGTGGCACACCATGTTCTTTTCGGGGATGCCGCGCAGCAGCATGATCGCCTCGGCGATCACCAGTTCAGCTACGCTTCGGGTGTTGGAGTAGGGCGCGTTGAATACCGCGATGCCGAGGTCGGTGGCGGCTTCCAGGTCCACCTGATTGGTGCCGATGCAGAAGCAGCCCACGGCGATCAGCTTGCTGGCGTTCTCCAGCACCTTGCGGGTCAGCTGGGTGCGGGAGCGAATCCCGACAAAATGCGCATCGGCAATCTTCTCGATCAGTTCATCTTCCGGCAGGGCGGTCTTGATATATTCCACATTGGTGTAGCCGCGGGAAGACAGCAGATCCACCGCAGACTGGTGTACGCCTTCCAGTAGCAGAATACGGATTTTGTCTTTCTGAAGAGAAATCTGTGGAGCCATAACGGGTCTCTTGGCCGAGCGCGATAAAAGGGTGTTCGCGAAAGGTTATCGAAATAGGTTTGGAGACCGCCGGGAACCCGGCGAGGGCGGCATCATACCACAAGGGCTTTACAAAGCTTTATACGCAATTTTTATCCTAGTTATCGAATTTGGTTATGTATAAGCACACTTTTACCTGCAATAGTCCCGTCGATCTCACGTTAAACAAGATAGTGTGCGTCGGGCGCAATTACGCGGCCCACGCCGAGGAGCTGAATAACCCGGTACCCGAGGAGCCGCTGCTGTTTATCAAGCCGGCCACAGCGGCGGTCTCCATGGCGGAGCCAGTGCACCTGCCACGGGGGCGGGGCAGCTGTCACTTTGAGGGCGAGCTGGCGCTGTTGATTGGCGAACCGCTGACTGAAGCCAATGCCGCGGATGTGCCGGGTGCCATCGCCGGGCTGGGGCTGGCCCTGGACCTGACCCTGCGTGACTTGCAATCCGCGCTTAAAAAGCAGGGCCATCCATGGGAGAAGGCCAAAGGCTTCGATGGCGCCTGCCCCCTGTCCCCCTTTGTAAAACTCGACTGGCTGCCGGACTGGGACAATCTCACCTATACCCTGTGGCTAAACGGTGAAGTCCGCCAGCGTGGCAAATCCAGCCACATGCTCACGCCCATCCTCGACCTGGTGGCCTATATCAGCAGCCACTTTACGCTGCTGCCCGGGGATGTGGTGCTCACCGGCACCCCGGCGGGGGTGGGTGAGCTGTCCGTGGGCGACCGGCTTGCCATGGGGCTGGAAGACGACTGGCTGCGGGTGGAAACCTCGGTGGTGTGATGGCGGCCCCCGGTGCACTCCCTGTGGGTGTGCGAGGCGGGTAGGGCGTGTTGTGACATAAATGGCAGGCTAAGATTGTCCCATTCCAAAACCACCACTAATATGCGCATTTTTGTACTCATTCAGCGGGAAAAGCGATGACAGATCTCAACCAGAAAGCCACCGTTCGCATTCTCACCACCGGCGGCACCATCGAAAAAAGCTACTGCGAATCCGAGGGCACGCTGAAGAATCGCGCCTCGATTATTCGCGACGGCCTTATCAGCAGCCTGCGCCTGCCTTACACCAATCTTGAGCTGGAGAGTGTCCTCAACAAGGACTCGCTGGAAATGGACGACAGCGACCGCGATCAGATCTGTGAGGCCATCGAGCACACCGCCGAGCAGGGCGACCCCATCGTTATCCTGCACGGCACCGACACCATGTCCGTCACCGCCGAATACTGCTACGCCAAGCTGGGGACTCCCAAGGTGCCGGTGGTATTCACCGGCGCCATGCGCCCCATGGGGTTCATCGACTCCGACGCCCGCCAGAACGTCACCGAAGCGCTGCTCACCGCGCGCCTGGTGCAGCCCGGCTTCTACATCGCGTTCCACAACCGGGTCTTTCCAATTCCCGGCGCGCGCAAAAACCTCGAAACCGGCACATTTGAGGCGGTCTGAATCGCCGCAGGCCGTCAGGCTTTGATTTGTGATCACATTTTAGGTATAAACTGAATAATCCTTCAGTTATTAATCTCAGACTTCACACGAGGTGTGCCATGACCGACAAGGCAAAGAATAAGCCGACCCCGCAGACGCTTCAGGAGTGGCTCGCCATGGCCGATGCCCTCACCATCGAGGGGCGGGCCTTTATCAATGGCGAGTACGTGGACGCCCTCTCCGGCAAGACCCGCGCTTCCACCAGCCCCGCCGATGGTCGCGAGCTGGCGCAGATTGCCAGCTGTGGTCCGGAAGATGCCGAGCTCGCGGTCAAGGTCGCGCGCGATACCTTTGAATCCGGTGTCTGGTCGCACATGCCGCCAATGGAGCGCAAGAAAATCCTGGTGCGCTTTGCCGAGCTGATCGAGGAACATCGCGAGGAAATTGCCCTGCTGGAAAGCCTCGATGCCGGTAAGCCCATCAGCGATACCATGAATGTGGACGTGCCCAGCGCGGTCACCACCATTCGCTGGAACGCCGAGGCCATCGACAAGATTTACGATGAAATCGCCCCCACCGGCCCCACCGAGATCGGCCTGATCACCCGCATGCCGCTGGGCGTGGTTGCCGCCATCGTGCCGTGGAACTTCCCGCTGTCCACCACAGCGTGGAAGCTGGGCCCGGCGCTGGCCACCGGTAACAGCGTGATTCTGAAGCCCGCGTCCAATACCCCGCTCACCGCCATCAAGCTGGCCGGGCTCGCCAAGCAGGCCGGTCTGCCCGACGGCGTGCTGAACGTGCTGCCCGGCCCCGGTAGCACCCTGGGTAAAGCCCTGGGCCTGCACATGGATATCGACGGCCTGACGTTCACCGGCTCCACCGAAGTGGGCAAGACCCTGACCGAATACTCCGGCCAGTCCAACCTCAAGCGCACCTTCCTTGAGCTGGGCGGCAAGAGCCCGAACATCGTGTTTGCCGACGCGGACCTGGACAAGGCCGCGGAAGCCGCGGCACTGGCAGTGTTCTACAACCAGGGCGAAACCTGCACCGCCGGCACTCGCCTGCTGGTGGAGAAAGGCATTGCCGATACCTTCATCGAGAAGGTGAAAAAAGCCTCCGAGCGTTTCAAGCCCGGCCACCCGCAGGATCCCAACAGTGTGATGGGTGCGCTGATCGACCAGAGCCAGTTCGATACCGTCGAATTCTATGTGGCGAAGGGTCTGGAGCAGGGCGCACAGCTGGTGTGCGGCGGCAAGCCGGCAGATGCGGTTGAGGGCGGTCACTACTACGAGCCGACCATCTTCAGGGGCGTGAACGGCGACATGACCATCGCGCGCGAGGAAATCTTCGGGCCGGTACTTTCCATTATCGAGTTTGAAACCGAGGAAGAGGCTCTGAGAATCGCAAACGATTCCATCTACGGCCTCGCTTCCGGTGTGTGGACCAAAGATATCAGTCGCGCACACCGCATGGCCCGCGACATCCGTGCCGGTTCTGTGTGGATCAACAACTACTTTGGCGGCGACATCACCGTGCCCTTCGGCGGCTTCAAGCAGTCCGGCAACGGCCGCGACAAGTCCCTGCACGCGCTGGACAAATACTGCGAGCTAAAGTCCACCTGGATCGACATCAGCTGAGGAATCACTGAAAAACTACTGCGCGCGCGCCTGGCGGCGTCCGGCGGTGCTCGGCATGCTCATGTATGACTTATACACTCCGCTGCCTCCGCTCCGGCGGCCACCACCAGGCACCCGCTCGCTACGTTTTTCAGCGATTCCAGTATGGGTTTGCCACTATTGACTCCTTTGGGCCGCACACGCGGCCCTTTTTTGTATTCAGCTTGGGGTCAGCTTCATTGGGGTACTCTTTCTCCCGCAGTCTGAAACTGTGATTTACCTCGGACGGGGGCGGAGCGTCGCGGTGTAGGATGGGAATATCCTGCAAGGTGCCGGTCAGGCATCAAATGGGCTCCAGATTCACTCGAACCAACGAGCAAGGAAATCGATATGTTGAAGCAACTCACCACATCTCTGGTTGTATCTGCGCTGATGTTTGCCACCGCCAATGCGATGGCCAAGCCGGACAAGAACGGCGAGTTACCCCCCGGGCTGCAAAAGAAAGTCGAGCGCGGCGGTGAGCTACCCCCTGGTTGGAAGAAAAAACTCGCTCCGGGCTATGTACTGGAGGATGAGATCTATCGTCACGCGGTGGTGGTACACCCGGTGGACTCCCGCGGTCTGGTAACGGTGCGTATTGAAGGCGAGCTGATCCGCCTGGTACATGCGACGCACGAGATTGTCGATATCCTTTCCCGCTAATCTCACTCGCCTATTACTCTCGCGAGTCTCACTCGTCAATTGTACTGCCGCCGGGGGCTTGTTCCCCGGCTTGTTTCACCCTATACCAGCGTGTTGAACCTGTATGTATTTCACGGGCACCTCGATGGAATAGGAGTGAACATGAGCGACTACCACCACGGCTTTTCTGTCAGTATCGAACGCACCGGCAACCAGCGGGTGCTGTTGACGATGCACGCGCGCGGCAAGCTGGAGCACGAAGACTACGAAACCCTGGTGCCCATGCTCGAAACCGCCATTGCGGGGATGGAGCAGCCCAAGATTGATGTGCTGATGGACGTGCGCGAACTGGAAGGTTGGGAAATCCGTGCTGCCTGGGATGATCTGAAACTCGGTGTAAAGCACGGTCGTAAGTTCAACAAGGTGGCCATGGTGGGCAGCAAGGCCTGGCAGGAAACCGCGGCCAAAATCGGCACCTGGTTTATCGGAGGCGAAGCCCGCTTCTTTGAAGACAAGGCGCCCGCCTTGGCGTGGCTGAAAGAAACCTCGTAAACTCCCCTCTAATTTACTTTCACCGATACGGCCTCCGGCGGGGGCTGTGCGGGCAACTATTACAATAAATACAGGAAACTTGGCATGTTCGAATGGATTGCCAGCCCCGAGGCTTGGATTGCACTGGCCACGCTGGCTGCTCTGGAAATCGTTCTGGGGATCGACAACATCATCTTTATTTCCATCCTGGTTGGGCGCCTCCCGGAAAAGCAGCGTGAATCCGCGCGCTTTATCGGCCTGGCACTGGCAATG
The DNA here is from genome assembly GCF_001639145.1 of Microbulbifer sp. Q7. NCBI lineage: Bacteria > Pseudomonadati > Pseudomonadota > Gammaproteobacteria > Cellvibrionales > Microbulbiferaceae > Microbulbifer > Microbulbifer sp. Q7. The sequence continues at coordinate 1,009,703 of NZ_LROY01000001.1, forward strand.
ATTACCCGCCTGGCACTACTGTTCTGCATAGCCTGGATCATGGGGCTGACCGAGACGTGGTTCACCGTGTTGGGTGAAGAAATTTCCGGACGGGATTTTATCCTGATAAGCGGTGGCCTGTTCCTGCTGTTCAAGGCAACCCACGAAATTCATAACAGCCTGGAGGGCGTCGATGGTGAAACCACCAGCACGGCCACCGCAACCTACGGTATGGTGCTTGCGCAGATCGCCATCCTGGATATTGTGTTTTCGCTGGACTCGGTGATTACCGCGGTGGGGCTTGTTGACCACATCTCGATTATGGCGATCGCCATTATCCTGGCCGTGGCGGTGATGCTGGTGGCGGCTAAACCCATCGGTGATTTTGTCGATCGGCACCCCACCATTAAAATGCTCGCGCTATCGTTTTTAATCCTGGTCGGTGTCACGCTGATTATTGAGGGCTTCGATGTACACGTGCCCAAAGGATACATCTACTTTGCCATGGCCTTCTCGATGATGGTGGAAATGCTGAACATCCGTGTGCGCAGCAAAAAGGCGAAAGCGGTCAAGTTACACAAACCGATACGGGCAGACTGAGCCCGTCAGGGTAAATAAAAAAAGGGGCGAATGGATCGCCCCTTTTTTGTTCCCGAGTTTTATTGATGCGCATTATTGGCAGAGGCTGCGAATGCTGTGTGCCTCCTGCGCCGCTTCCATCCACTTGTATTCGTCATCGTCTCCGAAGTAGTAATACAGTGAATTATTGGGCAGGATCAGCACCGAGATGCCGCCGTAACCGGACATGAACGGCAGCCACAGCGGGTTACTGCAACCACTGATGTTGCTACTGATTTCATGGGCCCAGAAGCCGTTGTTGTATTTGTAATCGGTCAGCGGCTCCAGACCCCGGTCACTGGCATCGCGCTGTAGCGCGGCATCCAGCTGCCCTTGATGCAAGACGGACTGGCTGCTGCCGGCCAAAAAGTTACCGATTTTCGCCACATCGTCCCGAAGCCACATCAAGCCCCAGCCGGTAAACGCCTGTTGAATACTGTCGTAGGTGCGGCGAGTGAATTCGGCGGTGGGGCTGACGCCCAGAGGTGCCAGTACCTCATCAATCAGAATATCCTGGAAAATATCACTGCTACTGCCCTCGATACCCTTCACATACGCATTCATCGCGGTGCCCAGAATGTAGGTATCGGATGTGTGGTACACCCACTTGGTACCGGGGGCCGCCTTGCGAGGATATTCCGTGCAGCTGTAGCTGATCTTGCTGGCGTGGTCTTCCGGCAGGAACAGGTCATTGGTATGGCTTGCCCCTTCATCACTCATGTAACTGGCGAGTTTGTAATTGCCGGTGCCCATGTCGAGGGCGTTGCCAAAGGTCACGTCATTCCAGTTACCATTGGTGTTGCATTCACTGATGTAGCTGCCGATGGATTGATTGAACGTTCCCGGGTACTTCTGCTCCAGGCGCATCAGCGCACCGCCCGCAAATACGGATTTTGCGCTGGAGTAAGACGGCACCACCAGCGCCTCACAATAGGGGTAGGTCCCCCGGCGTGTACTGCAGCCGCCCACATAATGGGTGCCATCGATGACGAAACCGACCAGCGAGATAGCAGCGGGGTCCTTGCCGTCCGGGGTGGCGAAGGCCGCAGGGTTGGTGCCAGGGTAATCCTGTGCGAGTGCGCTCAACGGTTTGGTGGGCATGCGCGCCGCAACTTCCGCTTGATACGCACTCACCAGCGCCGTGCTGTTCGCAACCGTACCTGGGGTATAGCTCGCCGAGAGCTGTCCCCACATATCAAACTGGTAGTAGAGGCAGGTTTCGCTGGCGATCTGGTAGGTCACATCGGAGGTAGAGCCATCGTCCTTGAACAGGAAGCTCATCACACCATTGTGCATGCAGTTGGCATTTTTCTGCTGTAGCGCAAACGGCAGGGCCACGCGGCTGTAGCCGGCATCGCCGTTCTCGTTCCACACGCGCCCCGGTGTCAGCACGTATTCCCATTCCGGATGGGCGCTGGGAATAGACCCGCGTTCGCTGGGTACGATATGGCTGCCGGTCTGCACGAATTCGAAATTGAATTCCGGCAGGTGTTTGCGCGTTGTATCCTGGGAGCCAGTGTAGCGGAAGGTGTCTTTGTGTTCGTCGAAGGCGCCACCGGTCGCCTCTCCGAACAGCTCCAGCGAGCCTTCAAACTGGTTAGTCGGCATGGCCGCCTGGGCGGGCACCGCGTAATGGGAGAAGTCCACGAGACTGCCCGGGTCGCTGCCGTTAATCAAGGTGGTCATCGTCAAAGCAGAGCGCGAGACATTGCCATTGCCAGTGAGTGGGTCAAAGTCTTCTACACTGCCGCCGCCTTCCACGGCCGAACCGCTCAGCGCGATGGTAACACTGGACTCGTCCGGGTCGTTGGAAGTCAGGGTGATACCGCTGCTGAAACTGCCTTCGGCCGACGGTGCAAACGCTAATGAAATGGCGCAGCTGCTACCTGCGGAGACCGTCGCGCAGTTGTTGCTGGTAATGCTGAAAGGTGCTGCCGGGGTGGTGGTATTGCTAATCACCAGAGCCGCGGAGCCTTCATTGGAAACGGTGACAACCTGGTTGCTGCTGCTACCGGGGGCTGTGCTGGGGAAATTCACGGAACCGGGTGTGGCGATATCCGGATCGGTAGGAGCGCCTCCAGTGCCGGTAACCAGCGCCTGGTGACCATAGCAGTAATCTCCCGTCGTAGAGCCGGTTCCGCGAAAGCGCAATTGCACGCTGATATTGTTGTCGATGCCCGCGGGTGCGCTGTTGGCGCTAAACTGGGTACCGTTGTCGTCGCCATTGGCAATGGTTAACGCCGTTGTCCAGCTACTGCCGCCGTCGGTCGAAATTTCGCCGTAGCAGAATTCATTATTTTCAAGAGAGCCTGCAGACATGGTCAGGGCAACGGAAACGGCAGAATAGCCCGCGGTGGAAAGTGTATGGCTCGCGCTGGAACCTCCGCGCAAGCGCAATGTTCCGTTGTGTGCATCCACATTGCCTATGGCGCTCCAGCCACTGATGTCACCGCTGGAAAAATTATCGGAATACAGCGTCTCCGCCTGGACACTGGCGATGCTGGCTGTACTCAAAAATATAAAGGCAGCCGAGAGCCTTGCCCGGGGTTGTTGGTTTCTCGATTTCATATTCGCACCTTGATTATTTTTGTGGAACTGCAATACAGCCTCGCACAGGGAATTGCGAAGTTGCATGCAGGTAACATGAGGGGAGATGGCTTTTTTCTATAGGACCAGCTATTCGAATCGGGTGGAGCCAGAAAAAAACAGGCGCGAAAATTTCCATTAGGAAGGTTGCTGGTGCAATTGAGGCGAGCCCTGGGTAGGGCCCGCCTGAGTGATGTAGCAAAGGCCGCTGTGTTTACTGGCAGGCGCTCTGGATCTGGTGTGCTGCCTGAACGGCTTCGAGCCAGAAGTAGGTGTCATTGTCACTGAAGTAGTAGTACACGCTGTCGTTCGGCAGCAGAACCACGGTGATTCCGCCAAAGCCTGACAGGAATGGGATCCACTGATTTCCACTGCAACCACTCAGATCGCCAGCCACATTGTGTGCCCAGAAACCGTTGTTATAGCGATAGTCGGTAAGTGGTACGGTACCGGAGTCGAGGCTGTTGCGTTGCAGGGCCGCATCGAGCTCAGCGCTGTCCAACATTTGCTGGCTATTGATTTCACCATTATCGATGCCCACAAAGCGTGCGATTTTTGCCAGGTCATCCGGCAACCACATCAACCCCCAGCCTGAAAACGGTTGTGCTACCGAATCGTATGTGCGGCGTGTGTACAGGCCCGTGGGGCTCACACCGATAGGCTCCCAAAGGTCGGCAACAATGGTGTCAGCAAAAATATCGGCACTGCTACCCAGCTGATCCTGCAGGTAATCGTTCATATGTGTTCCGGCAATATAGGTATCAGACGTGTGATATACCCACTGGTTACCGGGCGTCGCTTTTCGCGTGTACTGGGTGCAGCTATAGCTGATCTTGCTGCTGTGACTGTCGGTGAGGAACAGGCCGTCGGTGTGTGAAGCGCCCTCGTCCGACATGTAGGTGGCGCTGTCGTAGTTACCCGTTGCCATGTCCAGTAAGTTATTCAGTGTTACATCCGACCAGTTGCCATTACTGTTGCACGCCGGTACGTGGCTCGAGACGGTGGTGTTGCGCGCACCCGGGTAGAGCTTTTCCAGGCGCATCATGGCCACACCGGCAAAGAAAGATTTTGCAGTGGAGTAGGATGGCACCACCATGGAGTCACAGTATGGATAATTGCCATAGCGCGTTACACAGTCACCTCGGTAATGCACACCGCCATAAATAAAGCCCGCCGTGGAAACGTGGCTGGCATCAGTGCCGCTAGGGGCTTCGAAAGCCGAGGGATCGGTACCCGGATAATCGGTGCTTAGCGCAGACAGCGGCTTGGTCGGTATGCGCGCGGCGATTTCTGCCTGGTAATCCTGAATCAGCTGGCCCTGGCCGGCGATAGTTTCCGGTGTGTAGGCGGCACCGAGTAGCCCCCACCAATCGGCTTTGAAGTAGAGACAGGTTTCGCTACTGATCTGGTAGGCCACCTTGGAAGTAGAGCCGTCTTCCTTGAACAGGAACGTCATCACCCCGTTGTGCATGCAGTTCGCATTGCGCTGTTGCAGGGCAAAAGGGATGGCGGCACGACTGTAGCCATTGTCACTGGCTTCTTGCCACACGCGGCCCGGTGTCAGTACATACTCCCAATTCGGGTGCGCACTGGCGATAGAGCCCCGTTGTAAAGGAAAAATATGGCTGCCGGTCTGGATGAATTGAAACTCGAACTCGGGCAAGTGTTTACGCGTATTGTCGCTGCTGCCCGTGTAGTTGTAGGTATCTTTGACTTCGTAAAAACTGCCACCGGTAGCTTCACCGCTCAAGGTGAGGATGCCCGCGAAGGCATGTTCCGGGTGCGCCGCATTCTGTGGAAGCGTGTATGCGGAGAGATCTACCCGGCTGCCGGGGTCGCTACCCGTTGTCAGAGTGGAATAGCTCAGCAGGCTGCGTGATACATTGCCGGAACCGGTGAGCTCGTCATAGTAGTCATCATTACTGCCACTACCGCTACTTCCTCCGCCGCTGGCCACATCGCCGGTGATGAGAAGATTGTCGCCGTAGCAATAATCGTAATAGTCATTGCCGCCATTGCGGTAGCGAATCATCAGCTGGGACTTGTTGTCAGCGTCGATGGCCACTGAGTTTGCGCTATATAAAGCACTGTTATCTTGCCCGTTGTACAGGGTGATCGCCGTTACCCACGAGTTACCGCCATTGTTGGAAACTTCTGCAACACAGGTCTCGCCGTATTCGAGCGAGTAGGCGGAAATATCCAGCGCGATATTAACGTTGACGTAGCCTGTGGTAGACAGTGTGTAGGTGGCACTGGCGGTGCGTCCCCGCAGCCCAATCGAGTAGTTGCCGTAATAGGCGTTGGCATAAACGGTGCCCGAAGTGTTCCAGCCGGCTATGTTGCCGTCCTGAAAGTCTTCATCGAGCAGTGTTGCGGCGTTCAGGCTAGGTGTGGCGCAAGCACTGAGTAGTGCCGCCATTGTGAGGTGTCGAAGATTTTTCATTATTCTTGATCACACATGTCATATGGGTGGATGGCTATCGCACGCGAGAAAATACGTGGTGATCAGCGCGCAACCTGAGAACTCCGATTAAGGTTCTCGCAAACCCGTATTCCCAGTTAGCGCCACCTGTCGAGTCCCAATAGGGCCAGAGTCAATTCTTCGCTTCCCGTTCTGTGCAAAATTCGATCGAATTCGAAATGCATCACAGTTTGTGAGACATTAATGGCTCGCTCAACAGCAATGAGGGGTTTGCCGAGATGGTTGTTATCGCAGGTAGGGAAACAAGGGTGCGGGCTAGCTGGGCAGTATTCCGGGCCTGCAGCATGGCGATGCTCCTGCTTGTCGCCGCCTGTAGCGGTGAGAAGACGAACAAGGGCGGTGACGAGGCTCGAGGGCAGGAGGAAGGCCAGGAGGCCGCAGCAGAGCAGCTTACTTCAGATTTGGCGGCGTCGGATGAAGAGCTTGTCCCCGCGTTTGAAAATTATATCGAGCGTGGAGACCTGGAAGCCATCAAGGCGCGTGGAACACTACGCCTGCTGGCACCACTGGGGCTGGAAGAAGAGTCGCTGCCACGGGATGGTCTGCCCACCGGCGAGTGGCGGGCGCTCGCGGAAAAATTTGCGCACCAACATGGGCTCGAGCCCCAGTGGGTGTATGTCGATAACTTTGCGCAGCTGATCCCCGCCTTGATCGATGGGCGCGGCGACCTGATCGCGGTGAATTTTTCCCGCACACCGGCGCGGGCCCGGCAGGTCGCCTTCACGCGACCACTGGAATATGTGCAGGAGCAACTGATTACCCGCCGCGCAACCGATACCGATCAGGGCGAGCTTCAGGTAGCGCTGAGAAAAGGCAGTGCTTTTGCCGAAACGCTGCAACAGCAGAGCACGGAATCCCGGGTGCTCACCCCGCGGTTTCTCGAGGGGCCGGTGACCCAGGATGAACTGCTCGAAGGGGTGGTGGAAGGCACGTTTGATGCCACCGTTATCGACAGCAATCTCGCGGAAGTACTGCTCGTGGATTACCCGGGCCTGCAGGCCGAGGACCTGCGAGACAGCCGCCGCGCCATCGCCTGGGCGGTGCGCCGCAATGGCCAGAAACTCGAGCGGGCATTGAATGAATATTTTACCGAACAGCATCTGATCGCCGCCCAGCGACGGGCCAGTGCCCTGCGCGACTGGGACGAAATCCAGCAAACCCGCACCCTGCGTGTGCTGACCCGCAATCACCCCGCGTCCTATTTCATGTGGCGTGGCGAGCTGATGGGGTTTGATTATGAATTGTTGCAGCGCTTTGCCCGCGACCATGGCCTGCGGCTCAGTATGGTGGTGCCCGGCCCGGATGTGGATTTGGCAGAAGCCCTGGCCGCGGGGCAGGGCGATTTGATTGCGGCGTCGCTGACGGTGACAGACGCGCGTAAAGCGCAGGGGCTGGTATTTACCCGGCCCTATATGCAGGTGACCGAACAGCTGGTAACCGCGGTGGACAACCTGCCGGATAACGATAGCCATAGCGACGGCGTGGATGCGGTCGCTGCAGTACCGGTCGCCCAACGGCTCAACGGCAAGACCGTTGCGGTCAATCCGTTCAGTAGCTATTACACCAACCTGACCGGATTGCTGGCCTCCGCGCAGGAACCGGTCGATCTTTTACCCGTAGCGGGTGCCACCACCGAACAACTGATTGATGCGGTGGCGGAAGGCCGTTACGACTACACCGTGGTGGATTCCCATCTGGTGGCCATTGAGCAGACCTACCGCGACGATTTCGGGGTGGTGGGGGATATTTCCGGCGAGCGGGATATTGCCTGGGCGGTGCGCGGGGATCAGCCGCGGCTGCTGGAGCAGCTGAACGGCTTCCTCAACAAGTACGACCGCGGGCTGTTTTTCAACGTCACCTACAACAAATACTTCCGCGAAAATAAACGCCTGGAAAAAAAGCAGCGCGAGCGCCTGCGGGATACCAGCATGCTGTCTCCCTACGATTCGCTGGTGCGCAAATACGCGCAGCCTGCCGACAAGGACTGGCGCATGGTGGTGTCGCAGATGTATCAGGAAAGCCGCTTCAATCCGAAAGCGCGGTCATTCGCCGGCGCCCGCGGCCTGATGCAGGTGATGCCGCGCACCGCACGGCAAATGGGTATCAGCGGGCTGTATGAGCCGGAAAACAGTATTCGTGCAGGGGTCGCCTACATGGGATGGCTGGAGGAGCGTTTTCCCCGCAGCCTGCCCTTCGACCAGAAGATCTACTTTACCCTGGCAGCCTACAACGCCGGACATGGCCATGTGCGGGACGCCCGCGTACTCGCCGAGCAGCTCGGCAAAGACCCGAACCGCTGGTTCGATAATGTTGAAGAGGCCATGTTGCTTTTATCCAAGCCGGAGTATTACAAAAAAGCCCGCTTTGGCTACGTGCGGGGACGGGAGCCGGTAAATTATGTGCGGGAGATTCGCGATCGCTACTTCGGTTACCTGTCCGTAGCGCGGCAGGAGCGGTTGTCGGAACAGTCCCTGTAGTGCATTTTCCCGGCGCGCTCGTTAAGGGCGCGCCGCACGTTCGTGATAACTTTCCCGAAGAAAATCGCTGCGCTACAGGGCGCGAGATCAAGAGCCCTGTTCTTGCTGGTCGGCGCGTTCAGCCGCCCGTGACAGGCTGCGCTTGCTTTGCAGTTCGTATACCCGGCGCAGATTATTTCTGGCTGCCTGGTTGTCACTGTCGAGGGCGAGTGCCTGGGTGTAACTGATTTCAGCCAGTTCCAGGTTGCCGGTTTGCCGGTGAATGTAGCCGAGACTGTTCCACAACAGGCTGGTCGCCGGTGTGAGTGTAATCGCCTCCGACAGCATGGACAGCGCTCCGTCCCACTGTTTGGTCTTGGCCAGTTCCAGGGCGCGGTTGTTCAGGTAGAGCGCCTGTACTGTTTCGTCGGCCAGACGGTGATGGGGGAAATCCGGGCGAGGCTCGAAGTTGAACTCGAACACCCGTGTGGTCCAGCCGTACGTGACTTCCGCATTGATGTGCAAAATGTTTTGCACCAGTACCTTGCCCCGGGCGCCCGCCGTGGCCCGTCGCTCCTGAGGTGCTTCCACCCGATTGAAGTGCGCCTCCAGCCCCACCTCCCGTGCCAGTGCCACAATCAGTGCGGCAAATGAAATACAGTTACCCCGGCGCTGCGCAAACGCCTCCGCCGCGGTGGTGGTGTTGTTCAGGTCGTACTCCAGTTCAAACCGATCCATTTTCAGCGTGCGCACGAGACGGCGAAACCGTCGCTGCGGGGAAAGCGATGGGTCGACCGATGCCACAAAGGCTTTCATCTCCGGGCTCAGAGCCAGCAAACCCTGCGCATACAGGGCGTTGTTGCCGTCGGTGGCGTTATCCGGGAGGGCAAGCCCGGTTGCCCCGTACCGATTCTGTGTGAGCGCGGTTTCCACCACGGCCGTGTTCATCTCCGGCGCCGCGCTCGCCGCTACCCGGTGGCTGCCTGCACAGCCAACCTGCATTATCACCGCCAATATCGCTATCCATCGCATCGCTATTTTCTCCTGTTTGTGCGCTTATGGACGCACAAAAATCTCGGGATAGATTCGCCGTGTCGATGAAGATGCTAATTGGTGCGTTAAGTTGAGGTTCAGCTCGGACCCTCTGCGGCAGGGCGAAGGCAGCGAGGCGATGAGTGGATGAGCGGAGCTGCGCAAAAATAGAGCAGCGTGGGTTCGGGGATTAACGCGGCGGCGGTTTAGCGGAAGGCGACGCAGGCGGCACTGCGTACCCGCAACACCGACTCCTGGTCGAAACGGGTTTTGTAGGTATTGATCAGTGTGGTGATGGAGGCTTCGCTCTCGGTGTTGCCGTTGTGTACCAGGGAAAGTACATGGCTTCGCTCGCGCACGATATTACCGGTGCCCGATGTCCACTGGCCGGTTCCGGTGAGTACCGTGAGACCATCCGGGAAGTGAACCGTCAGCACCTGTTGCACAAACTCGCCCCATTCCGCCTCGGTCACCGGCCGCTGTTCACTGCGCTCGGTGCCAAAATACAGCAGGTCGTGGAATTGCAGGGATTCTCCCGCCTGGCAGCGCAGTGTCGCCGGACTGCCACAGGCTGTCAGTACCGTCATGGCGAACGCGGCCGCCAGGTTTTTCATGCGTGTGCTTTGCATAGTCTCCAGGGTAGCGGCCCAAATCGTGCGTACGGTTTTCCTGCCGGGGTGACGATGCCCCGGTGGTCTGCTTCGAACTCAATATAGCTGAGTCCGGTCGGTGCACGCGGCGGGTTTGGCTTAGTCGATTAAGGTGCCAGTGGTGTTGCCGCATCGCGAATGGCGCAACCTATTTAAAATAGCGTTGACTAAAATTCACCATACCTGTGCAGACCACCAACCATTCCGGTTGAAGATCGAGAGGGGAGAGATGATGAAATCCAACTGCATGCACCTGGCCATCCCGGCCGGTGACCTGGAGACGACCAAAGCCTTCTACTGCGATGTATTGGGTTGTAAAAGCGGCAACAGCGAGGCGGGGCGCTGGGTGGATATTGATTTCTGGGGCAACGAACTCACCCTGCACCAGAGTGAGGAGCAACTGCCGAATGTGCGTCACGACGTCGACATGGGCGCCGTTGCGGTGCCGCACTTTGGCGCGCACCTGCCGAACGATGAATTCCAGGCACTGAAGGCGCGTATCGAGGCTGCCGGGCTGGAATACCTCGACAAGCCCTATCGGCGCTTTGAGGGGAACGAGTATGAGCAGGAAACGTTTTTCATAACCGATCCCAACGGCAACGTGCTGGAAATGAAAACCATGGTCAACCCGGAGTTAATGTTCCGCTAGCCGCCGATTCTCACTTTCAAGCGGCCACCATCACCCGCATACTCGGAGCTGTTGCCAACCGCGAGAAGTTTATGCCGAGCCCCAGCGCGCCAGCCAGTCACGATCCACAAACCAACGCCCCTGAGTCCAAGTCCGCTGCGATGAGTGCGCGGCAAATGCTGGTTGCGCTGTGGCAATTTATGCGGCCCTACAAAATGGTGCTGCTGGGGGCGGCAGTTGCGCTGGTGTTTACCGCGGGCATCACCCTGTCGATTGGTCAGGGCGTCCGCCTGCTGGTGGATGAAGGCCTCACCGGGGACTCCAGCCAGTCGCTGTCCCGGGCGGTACTCGTTCTCTTGGTGCTGGCCGGGCTGATGGCCGTGGGCACCTATGCGCGGCACTATTTGGTGTCGTGGCTGGGGGAGCGTGTGGTGGCGGACCTGCGCAAGGCGGTGTTCGATCATATCGTGACCCTGCACCCCAGTTATTTTGAAACCAATCGCAGCGGCGAGATTATGTCCCGCCTCACCACCGATACCACTCTGCTGCAGCATATTATCGGCACCTCCTTTTCCATGGCGCTGCGCAGTGTGCTGATGTTCGTGGGTGCACTGATTCTGCTGCTGTTCACCAACCTGAAGCTGAGCCTGATGGTGCTGGTGGGCGTGCCGCTGGTGTTGCTGCCCATCGTGCTGTACGGGCGGCGGGTGCGGAAGCTCTCCAAGGCCAGCCAGGATTCCATCGCCGATGTGGGCAGTTACGCCGGTGAGATTATCCAGCACATCAAGACCGTGCAGAGTTACACCCGCGAGCCCTATGAAAAACAGGCGTTCGCCAGTGAGGTGGAAGCGGCGTTCGATGTGGCCAAGCGGCGCGTCCGGCAACGCTCACTGCTGATTGCCGTGGTGATCCTGTTGATGTTCGGTGCCGTGAGTGCGCTGCTGTGGGTGGGCGGGAACGACATGATTGCCGGGCGCATGAGCAGCGGTGACCTGGCCGCGTTCGTGTTCTATGCCATGTTGATGGGCTCGGCGGTAGCGACCATCTCCGAGGTCTACGGTGAACTGCAGCGCGCCACCGGCGCCACCGAGCGTCTGATAGACCTGTTGCAGGTGGAGGCGGAAATTCCGGCGAGCCGTGGCGAGCCAGCGGCCGCCACCACTGCGCACACAGGCGCGGGGTTGCTGGCGCTCGAGGCGGTGGACTTCAGTTATCCCTCCCGGCCAGAGCACCCCGCCCTGCAACAGTTGGGCCTGACCGTCGCCGCGGGCAAGAGCTTGGCGCTGGTTGGCCCATCGGGAGCGGGCAAATCCACGGTGCTGGAATTATTACAGCGCTTTTACGATCCACAGCGTGGCTGCATCACTTTGGATGGCGTGGACATCCGCGAACTGGATACCACGAGCCTGCGTCGGCAAATGGCCGTGGTGCCACAACAGCCGGCGCTGTTTACCGCGGATGTCTGGTACAACATTCGCTACGGCAACCCCGCGGCCAGCGATGCGGCGGTGGTTGCCGCCGCCAAAGCCGCCCACGCCCACGAATTTATCGAGCAGCTGCCAGACGGCTACAACAGTCATCTGGGCGAGCAGGGGGCGCGTCTGTCGGGCGGGCAGCGGCAGCGCATCGCCATTGCCCGCGCGATACTCAAAGATCCGAAAATCCTGCTGCTGGACGAGGCCACCAGCGCGCTGGATGCAGAGAGTGAGCACCACGTACAACAGGCGCTGGAGACCCTGATGCAGGGACGCACCACCATTATCATCGCCCATCGGCTGGCGACGATTCTGCACGCGGACAGTATTGCGGTGTTACACGAAGGAAAGCTGGTGGCACAGGGCAGCCACTGGGAGCTGATCGAGAAATCGCCGTTGTACAAGCGGCTGGCGGAGTTGCAGTTTCAGGATGCGGAGCGGCACAAGCCGTTGGTGGAATAAGATGGTGGGATAGCGGAAATCGTACACAAACAAAAACGGGCCCCGAAGGGCCCGTTTTTTACATCGGTAGGGTCTTATACCACTACGATGTTTTCAGCCTGCGGGCCTTTTTTGCCTTGAGTTACGGTGAACTCAACGGCTTGGCCTTCAGTCAGGGTGCGGAAACCGCTGCTGGAGATGGCGCTGAAGTGAGCGAAAACGTCCGGACCGGACTGCTGCTCAATAAAACCAAAACCTTTTGCTTCGTCGAACCATTTAACGGTGCCAGTTACTGTATTAGACATATCTAATTTCCTGAAATTAAAAAGAGTGTTGCCTACGAGAGGCGGGTGGTGCTTGAGGTAAAGGCTCTTAGTAACTGCAGGTCACGGTAATAAAAGAACGTGGCGTTGCGAGTACGACTGCGATGTAGCGGTATCAATAAAAGTCTTTCTTTCTAGCGGGGGCCACTTTATAGGGAAGTGGCCCTCCTGTCTATAAATTACGCAAGATCACTGAAATTGTCATGAAATTAAACTGCCCGTCCCGGAAGCCCCCGGCACCGTGCAGTAGCTTAACTTGGGCGCCATTGTCGAGCCTTGTGCCGAGATCGGTGGCAAAATTGCCGAAGTTGCCATGCATAGTGACCTCGCCGTCCTGCACCAGGGCAAAGACACCGCGGTCAAAGGCGGGGGCGAGTAGGGGCTGTTCGGTCATCGCCAGCAGGTCGGTGCGAATGCCACCTCGACGCAGGTGGTGGGCCGTGCCGAGCAGTTCGGGGTCCAGATTGAGCTGCAGGCCGTTGGCATCCAGTTGCGTCAGGGCACTGTTGCTACCCTCCCCGGCCCAGCTTACCAGCAGCTGTGCGGCGGCATTGCTGTAGTCCACCACAGACACGGCATCGAAGTCCGCCGGTGCACTGCCGAAGGGGCTGGCAAAACCACGGATACGCAGTGGCGCACCAGACGTCAGGCTGCCGGGGTTTATTCCGCCGAGGTTTATCTGGTAACGGGCGGGGTCGGCGTCGTTGTCCGGGTCGATACCGGTGCCGGTGAAGTCGAACAGGTCCACCCCGCGGGCGCCAAAGGCCAGGGCGGTCACTTCCAGTTCGGCGTCGGCCGAATGATTGAGGGTGGCGCTGACGCTGGTCAGGCGCAGGCGTACGGCGCCCTCGCTGGCATCCAGGCGCTCGCCATCCCAGGTGCCCAGGGCACTGATGCGCTGGCCAACGGAGAGGCTGTCGGTCCCCAGTAGCGCCATCGGGTAGCGGGACTTGCGCACACGGGTGCTCTCGCCCAGCTGTAATGTCACTGTGTCATTGAACACCACACTGCCATCGGCACGAATCAGGCGCGCCCCCTTGAGGGTGACTTCATCGCCGCTGCGCGCCACCACATGGCCGTGAACGGCATCCAGGGTGCCCCCTGGCAGGCTGCTGCCCGCATATACGATCTCGGCGGTGAACGCCTGAGTATCGGCGTCGTAAGCACCAAACGCGAGGGTTGCGGTGCCACTGGACTGCTCCGCCAGCGCACTCAGGCCGGTGGCGCCGGTGTAGCTTTCCCCGTTGATGTCCCAGCTGGTCTCTGCGGTGGTGGCGATGTTGATGCCGCCGAAGCGTCCTTCCTGGCGGTAAAAGGGCCGCAGTGCCAGCCGGTAACTATTGTCGGACTCATCCACACGGATCAGCGGGCCGCGAATACGGAATTCCTTCTGTTCGACGGGATCCAGTGCCGCGGTGAGTACCGGGTGCAGCTCCGCCCGCGCCGGCGAGACACTGGTGTCTACCAGGTGAGACGCGGCCAGATTGAAATCTACTGTCAGCGAGGCCGGTACTCCCGGGGTGATGCTCAACGGCTTCAGGGTGTCGAATTGCAGGTCGAGGGTGACTTCTGTGACCGGTGCGCCACTGGCATCCACAACCTGCGCCGGGGCGGCACTGCCATCCACTTCCACCTGAATGTCAGCGGCGCTGAAATCCAGGGTGATGGTACTCGCGACGTAGTTGCCCACCGGCACAGTGGCTGCGGTGACCAGCTCTGAAAGCTCGACATACTGGCTGAAGTCCACGGTGGTGGTGCGGGGTAACACTTCCACCACGGTGCCATCCCGGCGCTCCAGGCTCAAAGAGCGCACATCTACGGCGTAGCGGACAAAGTCACCCTCGGCATCGGTCATGCTCACCAGTACCTGGCCGCATTCACTGGAGGTGGGGTCGTCGTCAGCGGTTTCGCACACAGCGCCACTGGGCGGGGGAATGTCGGTCTCGGGGGCTTGCGCCGTGTCATCGCTGCCGTTGCCGCTACCGCAGGCGGTCAGCGCCAGCGCCAGCAACAACGTGGAGAGAATGCGCCACAGGCGCGAGGTGGAATTATGTTCGTTCATCGGTGGCTCCAATGGATTATTGTCACCCCTAGTTAACGGGCGTACAGGTCCATCGGTTGACAGCCGGGGGCAAAAGGCGGGAATTTAATCCCCGCGCTGCCTTCGTTATGCCTTCGTGATGCCTTTGCGGTGGGCCGCTGAGGGCGCCCAGCGGCCTCAGGCCGCGCGTGCTTCCGCCCGCGCCCGGTCTGCCAGGTATTCGTCGTAGGTACCCTGGAAGTCCACCAGCTGGTGGTCTTTGATCTCCAGCACCCGGGTGGCCAGGGAGGAGACAAACTGGCGGTCGTGGCTGACGAAAATCAGGGTGCCTTCATACTGGCTCAGGGCCTTGTTGAGCGCCTCGATGGATTCCATATCCAGGTGGTTGGTGGGCTCGTCCATGATGAGCACGTTGTTGTCCATCATCATCAGCTTGCCAAACAACAGGCGGTTCTTTTCCCCACCGGAGCACACCCGCGCCTTCTTGTTGGCGTCGTCTGCGGTAAACAGCAGGCGCCCGAGCATACCCCGCACCGCCAGGTCGTCATGCTTGGGGGTGCGCCACTGGGACATCCATTCGAAGATGGTCAGGTCGTTGTCAAAATCCGCGCTGCTGTCCTGCGGGCAGTAGCCGATGGCCGCGTTTTCGGACCATTTCACCACGCCGCTATTGGCCTGCAGCTGATCCACCAGGCAGCGCAGCAAGGTGGTCTTGCCCACGCCGTTTTCGCCGATCACGGCGAGGCGGGCGCCGGCCTCCAGAATCATCTCACCACCGGCAAACAGGGTTTCACCGTCGTAGCCGTGGGCCAGATCTTCCAGAATCAGCGCCTGGCGGTGCAGTTTCTTGCACTGTTCGAAGGTGATGTAGGGTTTGACGCGGCTGGAGGGTTTTACTTCCTCCAGTTTAATTTTTTCCATCTTCTTGGCGCGGGAGCTGGCCTGTTTGGCCTTGGAGGCATTGGCCGAGAAGCGGTTTACAAACGACTGCAGTTCTTCCAGCTCGGCGCTCTTCTTCGCGTTTTCCGCGTGCAGCTGGTCCTGAATCAGGGTGGAGGCCGCAACAAAATCCTCGTAGTTCCCGGGGAAGATACGCAGCTCGCCGTAATCGATATCCGCCATATGGGTGCAGACCTGATTCAGGAAGTGGCGATCGTGGGAAATGATGATCATGGTAGAGCGGCGCTGGTTCAGCACCTCCGCCAACCAGTGGATGGTGTGGATATCCAGGTTGTTGGTGGGCTCGTCCAGCAGCAGGATATCCGGGTCGGCAAACAGGGCCTGCGCCAGCAGCACGCGCACCTTCCAGCCCGGTGCCACCTGCTTCATGGAACCGAAGTGCAGGGACTCCTCAATGCCCGCCTCCAGCAGGATCTCACCGGCGCGGCTCTCGGCGCTGTAGCCGTCCAGCTCGGCGAACTGGACCTCCAGGTCTGCCACGCGCATGCCTTCCGCTTCGCTCATTTCCGGCAGCGAATAGATACGGTCGCGCTCCTGCTTGATCGCCCACAGGCGGCTGTCGCCCATGATGACCGTGTCGACCACCGAGTACTCTTCAAACGCGAACTGGTCCTGGCTCAGTACACCGACGGTACAGCCGGGCTCGATGGACACATTGCCCGCAGACGGCGCCAGCGCGCCGCTCAGGATCTTCATGAAGGTGGACTTGCCACAGCCATTGGCGCCGATCAGGCCATAGCGGTTGCCGTTGCCGAACTTGGCAGAAATGTTTTCAAACAGCGGCTGGGCACCAAACTGCATGGTGATATTGGCGGTGGTGATCAAGAGACTATTCCCGGGGGCAAGAAGGTGGGCGGTATTGCTGAGCGTTATCGCTGGTGGCCACCACAGGCGTGGCGGGCCGCGCACTATAAGGGCTGGCGGGCGGAGTGTCGAGAAAACCGTCTAAAAAATGAGCGTTGCAGCCGGTTGAGCATCGGCTGATCCGTATACAGGGCTGCTAAGCCGGCTTGCGCAGCGACTTGGTCCAGGCGTGGAACAGGCTCACGGGGCTGCGCAGCTTGCGCCCGATATTTACCAGCCGCCACTGTTGCGGGTTCAGCAGCTGGGGTTGTTGCTCGGCAAACAGCCGGTAGAGGTGGTAGCGGGTCACCGCCTTGGCAATGCTCCAGTCCGGGCGCCACAGGCGGGGGCGCAGTGTGGAGCGCTCAAAGTCCACCAGCCCAACATTGCCGTGCGTATCGACAAGGATGTCGCGCAATGGCAGGGAGTGGCGCGCCACCCCGGCGGCCAGCATTTTTTCGACCAGGGCCGCCAGGTCGCGAAGGTTACCTTCACTCAGTGCGGTGGCCGAAGTGCCCGGCAGGCGGGACATCTCTAGCAGGCGCGAGGTATCAACACTGCGTATCAAACGGGGAATACCGGCGATGCCGCGCATGCGCTGCAGGGCTAATTTTTCCACGCGATAACGCCGCTTCACCCCGGGGCGCTGCTTGTAGTACTTGGCCACCGACTCGGTGCCAATTTTCAGCAAGACCTTGCGGGTTTCGTAAATGCCATTGACGACGGTTTTCCCGGTAGTGCGGGAGCGAATACTCGTTTTCATGAAACTTCCCTGTTTCAAGTGCACGACGGTAGCCCTCGCGCTCGATAATTCGAAAAATTGCACGCCATTTGTGAGCGACCAGCTCGTGCTTCCGTGTCTTGCTGGTGCGGGTGAATTTTTTGAGTGTGAAACAATTATTACCGTTAAATGACGATTATGAAAAGTAGGTAGTGACGAGCGCGACTGGGGGCGAAAGTGCATGCGGGGTGCCCGGGGCCGCATCCCGGCGTGGTTCGCGCTGTATTAATCGTCTGACGGGGGATTCGCCGCTTTCCGTTCCGCCTCCTGCAACTCCTGGCTGAGCTCGGACATGGGTGCCTGATCGATGATGAGCAAGCCCTGGGCGGCGCGGTCGAGGTCGGCGATCAGCAGGATCACAATCGAAAAGGAAAACGCCAGGGCGAGATTGATTTGCAGCGACCCGCGCCGTCCGGCACCGAGCTGGAAGCCGATGCCGAACATGGCCAGCGCGGTCACCAGCGCGAGCGCCCCCCACATGGGGGTGGGAATCCGGTAGCGGCTACCCACATGAATTCTGGAGGTGTTGAAATCAATCACCGCATTGAGGGAGTCGAGAAATTTGCCAAGCCGCACGGCATCGTATTGGGCATCGTTCAGCCCGGCCACAATGTTCCACAGCGCTGCGTGAATCGCCTTGCTGCGTGCCAGCAGTTGCGGCAAGTCCTCGGTGCGTCTCGGATCGATATCGCGCAGTGTTGCGTACTCCGCCAGTAGCGCGCGGGCCTCGCGCCGTTGCTGCAGGGGGAGCAGGTCTGCGCGCAGGTAAGTGGTGGATATGGCGTTTACCTCGTCCAGCAACAGCGCCTTGCGCTGAATAAAGCGTTCCGCGGTGGAGTTGAAGGTAAAGGCCAGCAGAAACGCCAGCAGAGCGAGAATTGCCGCCACCGCACTGCCAATGGAGGCGTCGCTGAGATTGCCGTTGTCGGCACTGCGCAAGCCGAGGCGAGAGCCGATAAACATGGACACCAGCACCAACAGGACGGAAAGACCGCCGAATACAGGCAGTGAGAGCTGGTTCAGGGAATCGGTAAATGCCATGCAAAAAATCCCGGTTTTCAGCAATATTGGCCTATTCCAGCGGGTTTTGCCCAAGCGGCATGAGCGGGGGTCAGTTAGCCGCCATTCTGCTACCCTGCTAGTCAACGCGCGCCCGCGCGCTTGCGCGAAATAACGCGTCAGCCGGGGGCACAGTCAGTCAATCTTGGGGGGAATTGTGGTGAAAGCATCCGACTTGTTTGTTCGTGCGCTGGAGGCAGAAGGTGTGGAATTTGTATTCGGCATTCCCGGGGAAGAAAACCTCGATCTGCTGGAATCCCTGCGCGGCTCCAAAATCAAGTTGATCATCGGGCGTCACGAGCAGGCGGCGGGCTTTATGGCGGCCACCTATGGTCGACTCACCGGCAATGCCGGAGTCTGTCTCTCCACCCTCGGGCCAGGCGCCACCAACCTGGTTACCGCAGCCGCCTACGCCCAGCTTGGCGCCATGCCCATGGTAATGGTCACTGGCCAGAAGCCCATTAAAAGCTCCAAGCAAGGCCAGTTTCAGATTATCGACATCGTCGACATGATGCAGCCGCTCACCAAGTTCACCAAGGTGATCGTCAGTGGCGACAATGTGCCGGCGCACGTGCGCGAAGCCTTCCGGCACGCGGAGGAAGAGCGCCCCGGCGCCACACACCTGGAATTACCGGAAGACATTGCCCAGGAACACTCCACCATGCCGGTGCTGGAGCCCAGCTATACCCGCCGCCCCATCGCCGAGGAAAAAGCCGTGCGCCAGGCCGCCCAGGCCATCTCCGCCGCACGCAAACCGCTGCTGCTGATCGGTGCCGGTGCCAACCGCAAGCTCACCGCCAAAATGTTGCGCGAGCTGGTAGAAAAGCTTGGCATTCCCGTAGTGACCACACAGATGGGCAAGGGCGTGATTGACGAGGCCAGCAGCCACTTTATTGGCAATACCGCGCTCTCCGATGGCGACTTCGTGCATCGCGCCATCGACCAGGCGGACCTCATCATCAACGTCGGCCACGACGTGGTAGAGAAACCGCCATTCTTCATGCGCCCCGGCGGCCCCGCCGTGGTGCACATCAATTTCAGTTCTGCAGAGGTAGACCCGGTGTACTTCCCGCAGATTGAAGTGGTTGGGGATATTGCCAACAGCCTGTGGCAGTTAAAGGAGCGGCTGGAACCGCAAAGCCACTGGAGTTTTGCCGATGCCCACCGCATTCGCAATGCGCTGCAAAAACACATACAGGAAGGTGCGCAGGACGATAGCTTCCCGGTCAAACCGCAGCGGCTGGTGAAGGAGGTGCGCGAGGCGGTGCCCGCTGATGGCATCATCGCGCTGGATAACGGCATGTACAAAATCTGGTTCGCACGCAATTACCAGGCGCATGCCCCCAATACCGTACTGCTCGATAACGCCCTCGCCACCATGGGCGCCGGGCTGCCATCGGCCATGGCCGCCAAGCTGGTCTACCCGGAGCGGAGCGTGCTCGCCATCTGTGGCGACGGCGGGTTCATGATGAACTCGCAAGAGCTTGAAACCGCAGTGCGTCTCAAGCTCGACCTCGTCATCCTGTTGCTGCGGGACGATGGCTACGGCATGATCAAATGGAAGCAGGCGCAGATGGACTTCCACGACTTCGGCCTGGATTTCGGTAACCCGGATTTTGTCGCCTATGCGCAAGCCTACGGTGCCAGTGGTCACCGCATCGAAGCCACCGAAGAATTGCAGCCCACCATTGAGCGCTGTCGACAGGAGGGCGGTGTCCACCTGATCGACGTGCCGGTGGACTACCAGGACAACGACCGGATTCTCAACCGTGAGATTCGCGAGCTGTCGCGCAAGGTTTAATGAAAGGTCTGGTGAAAGGTTGAGTGCCAGGTGTCGTGCTTGGTCAGCGCTGGGCGGCGACCGTCACTTTGTCAGCCGGCTGTTCCCTTGCGGCAGACATACACGGAATTGGTGGAATCGCCACTCATAAACGGGTTGTAGAACGACACCACGTGGGATTCCACCGTGTCAAACACCGTCTTCAGCAGCGCCTCAAACTGCGGGTCCGGCAGGTTCTGTGACCACATGGCAAACACACCGCCGGGTTTTAACTGTTGCGCCATCAGTGCCAGGTTTTCGGTGGTGTAGAAGCTGGCGTTGGCGGCATTCAGGTATTCCGTGGGGGAGTGGTCGATATCCAGCAAAATGGCATCCAGCTTTTTACCCGGGTGGTCCGGGTCAAAGCCCGTGGCCGGTGCCGTCGCCAGATCAAAAAAACTGCCGTGCACATAACGGTTTCTGGGGTCGGCGTTCAGCGTCTTGCCCAGTGGCACCAGCTCCGCCTTGTGCCAGCCAATTACCGTTTCCAGCGCGTCCACCACCAGCAATTCCGCCACGCGCGGATCCTGCAGCGCGGCCACGGCGGTATAACCCAGCCCCAGGCCGCCCACCACCACCTGCAGTCCGTCGCCCTTGCACTGCGCCAAACCGAGGGTGGCCAGCGCTTCCTCTGCGGCCACGAACATGCTCGACATCAAAAACTCATCGCCCAGCTTTACCTCGTAGATATCCCGATCCCCCAGCGCGGGTATGCGCCTTCTGCGCAGGGAAATCTCTCCCAGGGGGGAAGGCTGGCTATCGATCTCTTCAAATAACAGGGACATGGCGGGCTCGTCTGGGTGGGTGGAAAGCGGTCGGGTTCAGAGGGCGTAGCGGCCGATATAGTGGGCAATATCCATCAGCCGCGCCTTGCCGCTGAATTCAAAACGCACCTTGCCCAGTGCGGAAAAATACAGCTCCAGCTCACTGTCGATATCGAACGTGCCCGAGGTCTCCACAGAGTAGGCGACGATGTTCTTGTAGGGCAGGGAAGTGAAATCCTTCTTGCTGCCGGTGATGCCCTGCACGTTGACCGCGATAATGCGCTTGCTGGTAAACACCACCCCGTCGCGCATGGACTTGAAGGAGTCCAGTATCTCTTCACCGTCGAGCAGCAGCGGTGCGACTTTTTCGGCAAAGCTCGGATTCTGCTTGAGCTTGAACAGGCTCTTGTTTTCGAAGTCGATCATTTCTTAATGCTTCCCCAGGGAGTCGTTTGGTCGGGCTTGGACGTCTTGTCCGGCTTCGCCGCTGGACGGTCTTGTTTTACAGGCCTAGACGTTTTACCACTTTTCGGGCGGAAGTTTAAATTCGAGGCGGGCAGGTCTTTCACCACCGGGAATGCTTCCACGGTCACCCGCTCGATGATTTTGCCCAGCCGCCGCTCCACCGCACACAAGCGCTTGAAATCGTCCTTGGAAACCAGCGATACCGCCTCACCGGAGGAGCCGGCGCGGCCGGTGCGGCCGATGCGATGGATATACTCGTCGGCATCGTCAGGCATATCGTAATTCACCACCCGCGCCAGCTCGTCGATATCAATACCGCGCGCGGCCACACCAGTCGCGACCAGAATCGGGATGGCACCGGATTTGAAATCCGCCAGTATCTTGGAGCGCGACGCCTGGCTCTTGCCGCCGTGAATGGACTCCGCCCGGATACCGCGTTTTTCCAGCTGGCTCACCAGCTTTGCCGCGCCGTGCTGGGTGCGGATAAAGATCAGCGCCTGGGTCCAGTGGCGCTCCTGCACCAGATGGCTGAGCAGTGCCGACTTGTTGTGCTTGTCCACCGCAATCAGCCACTGGGAAATCTTGGGCGCGGTTTTCTGGTGGCTGTCGATGGCGACTTCCAGCGGGTTGTCGACCACAGACTCCGCCAGCGACTTCACCTGTTTCGACAGGGTTGCCGAGAACAGCAGGCTCTGACGCTGTTGCGGCAGGCGCGCAATGATCTTGTCGAGGTCGTCGATAAACCCCATGTCCAGCATGCGGTCGGCTTCGTCCAGTACCAGGATTTCCAGCTCATCGAAATACAGCGCACGCTGGTGTGCCAGGTCCAGTAGGCGGCCGGGGGTAGCCACCACAATATCCACACCGTCGATCAGCTGCTGCTTTTGCGGCGCCAGGTCCACACCGCCCACCATTGCCATGGACGCCACTGACAGGTACTTGCCGTATTGCTCGATATTGTCCTGCACCTGCAAGGCCAGTTCTCGGGTGGGCACCAGAATCAGCGCACGCAGGCGCTTTGCCCGGCGTTTGCGCGGGCCGGCGAGGGCGTCCAGCATCGGCAACACAAACGCGGCGGTCTTGCCGGTGCCTGTCTGCGCCGTCGCAATCACATCCCGGCCGGCGCGGATGGCGGGCACCGCCTTGCGCTGGATCTCGGTGGGGGTGGTATAGCCTTTGTCTTCAAGGGCCTGCAGGATCGGGTCGCTCAATCCCAGGGTGTCGAATGTCATCTGCTGTCTCTGTGGGGGGGGTGGGCCGGGCAGTGGTTGGCGGCGGGTTAACGGGCGGCATGGTAACAGTAAAGCCCACGGGCGGCGCAGTCATTGCCGGGCGGCGTAGAACCGATAAGTCTAGTTAACGGGAGTGCTGGCGGCGAACGCCCAAACTGGCGGGGGTAGGGTTTTGAAGAAGGAGATTCCTGCTTCGGGTTGGCGCGGCCTGCCCCAAATCACCTGTCATCCCGTGATTTGGGGCGGGGCACGAACAGGCGGCTGGCCGCCTGGGAGCAATCGTTAGATATCGTAGGTAATACCGAAGGAGGATCGGTCGCCGAGCAGATCGTCTTGGTCGGACTTGATGTACTGGGTGCGGATACTGAATTTCTCGTTCATTTTGAACGTCAGCGTCGCACCGTAAGACAGGAAATCTTCCTCGAAGGCAATCGGCTCGCCTGCCGCATCGGTGGCGCCGGGGAACAGCGTGCTGCCGTCTTCAATATTTTGCGACAGGTAGGAAGCGTTAAGCTTCAGCGCCACTTCGCCGATAAAACCCTGCAGGGATGGATCCTGAATCTTAAACAGCCAGGTATTGGCCAGTTCGACATATGACCCCCAGTAGTGCTCGATTTCCAACTCTTCCTGTTCGTTCAACTGGCGCAGACCGAGATACCGCATACCGGCGGTGAGGCTCACCGCACAGTTACCGTCGCTGGGGTCGTTAAACTTGCAGAAGTTGCCGATGCGATAGCGCCCGGCATATTTGAGATTGAAGTTGAAGCGGCCCTGTTCAGGGTTGATAAGCTTGATCGCATTGACGTCTTCGCTATCGACGCTGTCCGAGACCTCAGACATATAAATGGTCAACGGCAGGGCAAGGTTCTCACCGAGAATCAGGTTGCCGCGGTAGGGCGTAATCTTGATTTGCTGCTCACCGCCGGAGCCGGGCAGGATGGTGAAGTCTTTAAACCACCCCTCGGTCGCTGTGGTATAGAGGATCCCACCGCAGAATACGCTGGTGGAAAGGGAGCACTCTTCCTGTCGGTCAGCTTCATCGGCTTCTTCACCATCAGTCAGGTACAGGCTTTTTTGCAGCAAATGGTAATCCACCATGGTGCGGCCGGTACTGCTTTTGCCGTTCACGAAAGCCATGTTGGAGGAGTTTTCAAGCAGCTCGGAACCCAATGCGCTGGTCGAAAAGAAAAGAAGGGCCCACAAATATTTCACGATATGTCCTTATCTATATTGTGTGAATTGCGTCACATTGATTTTGCGGGCTGATTCTATAGTTTGGCTCGAAAAATAACAGGTAAGTAAATGGCCACTACACGTGAATAAAGTGGATAACGGAACTATTTATCTTCGTTTGGGTGGTGCGGCGGCGCAATTTACTTAAGCTCGTAGATTGCCGTCACCCGTTGGCCCACCTTGATGAATTCTGGCACCGCCATAATCAGGTTCATACCGTACGCAGCGGAGGATTTTGCGAGGCCGTATACTTCTGGGTTGTACTGCAGGGAAAAGATGGCGTAGGCCTCACCAAAGTTACTCTCCGTGGTAATACCGTAGACACTTTTTACCTTTCTGGACTGGGCCTGAGCGAGAGCATCGGCCTTTGCGCGTGCTTTTGCGCTCAGTTCCCTGATCATCTGGGCCTGGTGCTCCTCCTCATTATCGGTCTCAAAGAGCGCATCGATGTCCTGAACACCATCCAGCCTGACCAGCGTATTCATAATGCCCGGATAGTGTTCGAGGTCGGTTATCTTCAGGTTGAACCCCTGCTGAACTTCATAACCCAGGATCTCCAGGTTGTAGGCCCCGTCCTTTCTCGCCCGCTTGGTGTTCTTGTCGATCTGCGTGGATTCCAGTTGCGTGGCGAGCACGCCATACTTGCCCAGTGCCTCCAGCATTTGTGCCGCGCTCTGTGTAAGCTGCTGCATGGCCTCATTGGCGGATTCGTCATAGGCCAGGATACTGAAGCGCACCGTCGCAAAATCGGGCTTTACCTGTTTCTCCAGTGTTTCAGTGACGATCACAAACGGAAAGTCCGGGACAGGATTCGTGGACGCGACGAGAGGAAGGAAAAGGGATATAGCGAAGAGCAATGCTTTCATGCGAGTTCCTCGTAGAGCGTGCTGCGGGGTCAGCCGCAAGCGCGCAATAGCGTATTGCAGAAAATGCGAGAAACTAGAGGGTTTGACTACAACACTCTAGTAGGCGCAGGTGAACCCTTGAGAGTCTTCCAAAAATGCCCCAACTGGCGTCGGGGCATGTATCAATCAACTCGATGCGACCTGATCATTTGCCGAAGCTTTTTTCTCCGGGTTGACCACTACCGTTCTGGCCATCTTGTCATGCCAGCCCTGCTTGCGCTCGTCCCAGGCTACCCACAGCAGCCCGAGCCCCAGAGGAATGGTGGAGATGAAGTAGCCGAGATAACGGATGATGTATTGCTTCAGGCTGGGCTTATCGCCGGTGGTGGCGTCGACAATTTTGGCTTCGAGAAGCATCTTGCCGGGGGTTGCCTGTTTGTACACCCAGAAGGCAATGATCGCGATACACGGGAACACCCAATTGATCAGCACATCGGCGGTGCCAAGGAAGAGCGCGTCGCTCTCTATGTAGGCCCAGCCGTAAATTACCAGCAGAAGCGGCAGGGTGATGACCATGAACATCAGGGTATCAATGATCGAGGCACCCACGCGCGGCCAGAAGCCGGTGTATTCGAGTGGAATGTCTGGAGGGGGAGGGCCAGCGGTGCGCATAACATTTCCGTGTTGGCGGTGATGGGCTCCAAACAAGAAATGGGATGCGCATCAAATATTATTGTTGGCACCTTTTATAACACGTTGTTTTTGTGCTGGCGAGGCCGTGTAAGCGCGTGTAATTTTCGCAGTTTGCACTTACAAACCCTGTAGAGCATGGAAATGGTGCCCCTATTCGCTACGTGGAAATCCGGCCGAAAATTTTCCGTCGCATATTCTGGTTCGACGTATTTGGCCGGCATGAGAATAAAGTGGATAAGCGAACGATCCAGCCTAAATGACTGGCTGGCCCGAATTGCGGATATTGGCCCGTCGGGCTGTGCGAGCGGCGGGCACTGATTAGCGCCATGACCGGCTCATGGGAGCGTGGGCATCGGGCTTGCCTACGATGATTGCTGTTGCTTGCGCTGTTTGGCGAGTACCGCAACGAGCTCCTCGTATTTTGGCGCGCCGCCCAGTTGCGGTGCGATGAACGAAAGCAGAGCCAGTCCAAACGCACTGAATGCTAACTCTTCAGGGTTCAAATAGCCGAGGAAAAACAGCGCGATCAGTACCAGCGCAATGACGATCGCCATCAATCTGAACATAACAGCCTGCTTAACACGCGCTTCCGCCCTTTTTATTAACTTCAGTTCTCGCTCGGTGAACATCATCGTTTCCTCAGCAGCCAAAAAAATAACGTAAATAATACTGGAACTTCACACGTCCGCTTCGCTAGCCCTGCGCGGAAAAGGATGCATCATAGGTAACAATTCCTTTGGGCAAAGGGCCGCGTAATAACAGCGCCTGGAAATATTCCGGTGGCACCTCGGGGAGAATCAGCGCCTCACTTGGCTCGAAACCAAAGCGCTGATAATAGTTAGGATCGCCGAGCAAAACGCAGCCTCCGGCATCGTTGCTTTTCAGTTCCCGAATCGCCGCCTGCATAAGCGCTGTGCCAATGCCGCGACCCTGATAGTTGGGGTGGACAGAGATGGGGCCGAGCCCGTACCAGCCGCTGGTGCCGTCCGAGATACTAACGGGCGAGAGCGCTACATGACCCAGGATATTGCCTTCCTCTTCAGCGACCAGAGAAATCGCCAGTGCACCGGACTTCCGCAGTGCCTCAACGATAAACTGCTCCGTGTGGTCGGTGTGAGGTGCGTTACGGAAAGCCGCGACGGTCACCTCATGGATGGCTTGGGCATCGCCGGGCTGCTCTTTGCGGATGCTAATACTCAATTGGGCCTCTCCGTGCGGGTTAGCATTTTTACGGTCAGGTGATGGCCCATGCCACGAGTGACAGCGCCAGCCCCGCCAACAGGCAAATCAGCCCCTTGATCATCAGTGACTTCGCGTAGGAGGCTTCTTTGTAAATCAGCGCGTACGGAAGCCCGGTAATCGGCCCCAGAACGATCGACGACAGCCCCCAAACCCAGCGGCTATTCCCCAGCGCCGTCAGCGCAGCCATCAGGCCACCGAACCAGAACAAAGTAACGCCGATTACCAGAATGATAAATATGGGTATGGTCAGCCACTGGTTGGCTAAAAACACCTCAAGGATTTTATGTTCCATAATATTTCCTGCTGAATATTTTGGCGCGATTGTAGCAGGGCCGGAAGCAATATAGCGCAGCCCGAGTCGGGTCAGGATTTGACGCTTGGCCCTCCCGCCATCGCCGCCTTGATACGCTGGCGCAGCCAGGCCCGCAACGGATCGTCCTGGGTGCGCTGGTGCCAGATCTGCAGTATGTCCACGTCCGGTAATTTCACCGGGCAGGGATAGGTCACCAGGTCGGGCAGGCTGCGGCAGGCCTGTTCCGCCACCGAGTTCAGGCAGGTGATCAGCAGGTCGCTGGCCTCGATGGTGGTGGCAGGGGACAGGAAGCTCGACAGCCCCGCCACGATGCGCCGCTGGTGTCCGAGCTTGTTCAGTTTCTTGTCCACAATACCGTCCAGGTCACCGGTCAGGGTAGTGACCAGGTGCCCACAGGCCAGGAACGCCTTGAGGTCCAGTTTCCCTTCTATATGCCGGTTGTTGTCGCTTGCCAGTACACAGAATCCTTCCTTGCGCACCTTTTGCTGGTAGAAGGAGGCGGGTAATTGCTCGAAGAAGCCCGCGATGGCGATATCGCAGGCACCGGTTTCCAGCTCGGAGCGCGGCAGGCGGCCGCGGGTGTTGTGAAACACCAGCTGCAGCCGGGGTGCCTGCTCACTGATCTCCGGCAGCAGCCTGGGGACCAGTAACTGCTCGATGAAGTCGGTACTAAAAATATGCACGCGGTCTTCCCGCTGCAGGAAGCTCTCTTCGTCGCAGTAGTCGTAAAAGGATTCCAGTGAGCGCACCAGCGCCTGGATCTGCGGTGCCAGCTGGTGTGCCCGCGGCGTCGGTGTCAGTCCGCGCGGGGCGCGGGCAAACAGGGTGTCGTCGAACTCACTGCGCAGCTTGGCCAGTTTATGGCTCAGCGCTGGCTGGCTCAGGTTCATACGCTCCGCGGCCACCGAGGCGTTGCGCTCTTCGTACAGCACCTGGAACAGCTTGAGCAGGTTCAGGTCCTTGTTTCTGATATTCATATTTTGAAAGGCTGTAATTCAATTAATCGAATTATCTTATATCAGGATTCACCATAGCATGGCTCCAAATTCGGTAGCGGCTCGCACTAGCGGGGCAGGCTACCCCTCAAGCTAGTCTACGGAGAATTCAAATGTCCCTAATTCGATTCGGAGTCATCGGCAGCGGCATGATTGCCGCTGTTGTTGCGAAAGCGATCCAGCAATCAGCCAATGCCAGCCTGGTCGCGGTGGCGAGCCGTCGCCGTGAAAAGGCGCAGGAATTTGCCGCGGAGCACAGTGTGCCAATGGTATTCGACGATTGGCGGCAGCTGATTCAGGAAGACAGCGTCGATGCGGTTTACATCGCGACCCCTACCGCCGGCCGCGAGGAGATTTGCCTTGCCGCGTTGGAAGCGGGCAAACACCTGATCAGCGAAAAGCCATTCATCAGTAGCGATTCGGTCAAGCGCATTGCCGCACTCGCCTCCGCGAAAGGGCTTGCATTTATGGATGCTACCCACTTTACCCACCATCCGCGGACGCAGGCGGTCGTAGAGCACCAGCAGGCTGAGCTTGGCAACGTCAACCGTATCCGCACTTCGTTCTTCTTCCCGTTTATGGATCGCAGCAACATTCGCTTTGACCCGGCCAAAGAGCCCACCGGCGCCGTGGGGGACATGGCCTGGTACAGCATGCGCGCCATCGTGGAATACATGCGCCCTGAATCCCCGGTGAAGAGCATGTGCGGCGCGTTACGTCGCGATGCAGAAAGCGGCGCCATTGTGGGTGGTGCTGGCTTGGTAGAATTTGCCAGCGGCCAGACGTCCAGTTTTGACTTCGGCTATGACGCCGGTGTGTGCCTGATGGACCTGGATATCATCGGTGAAACGGGGATGATCCAGCTGGACGACTTTGTGCTCGATTGGAAAGACGGATTTGCCTTCAGCAACCCGAAGCATGTGACGGGCTTTAATCTCAGGCAGGAAATGGCAACCCCGACGGAGTACCGGCGCGTACCGACCGAAACTGCGCAACCGCAGGTAGTTCACATGGTTGAGAATTTCGCCGCACAGGTTCTGCAGAATGACAGAGAGCGCAATCAAGCGGTTGCCCAGCGTGCAATAAAGACACAGGAGTTGCTCGACCAGTTTTGTGTTGCCACTGGCTTGCAGGACAACTGAATCACCTTCAATCCACAAGGAGTAAACGTATGAAAAAGCTCGTTTCGTTATTTATCGCACTCTGCCTGGCGACCACCGCCAGTCTCGCTCTGGCCGCGCCGCGGGTATTGATCGTGGCCACCAGCCACGAGCAGATGGGGGATACCGACGAGAAAACCGGCCTGTGGCTGTCGGAACTGACCCACCCCTACCACGAGCTGAAAAAGGCGGGCTTCGAGGTGGAAATCGCCAGCATCAAGGGCGGTGCGGTACCGGTGGACGCGCGCAGCCTGGCGGATGACGACGCGGTGAACTTTGAATTCCTCGCCAGCCCGCAAACCCGCAGCCTGCTGGACAACACCCGCAAGCTCGCGGACGTCAGCCCCAAGCGCTACCAGGCTATCCTGTTCGCCGGCGGCCACGGCACCGTGTGGGACTTCCCCAAGAGCCCCGCGGTGAACAGCGTTGCCTCCGCCATTTATGCTGACGGCGGTTATGTGGCGGCACTGTGCCACGGCCCGGCCGCGCTGCTGAACGTCACCGGCCCAGATGGCAAGCCGATTATTGCCGGCAAGAAAGTCGCGGGCTTCAGCAATGTGGAAGAAAAAGCGGTAGGCCTGGCAGACGTAGTGCCCTACCTGCTGCAGGACGAACTGACAGCCCTCGGCGCCAACTACCAGGAAGGCAAAGCGTGGGAAAGCTTCGTGGTACAGGACGGCCGCATCATCACCGGCCAGAATCCGCAGTCTGCGGCGGAGCTGGGTCAGGTGCTGGCCAAGGCCCTGAAGAAGTAAACGCTAGCCCGTAAACGCAAAAAGCCCGGTGACTGCCTGTGTTGAAACTTGCACAGGCGGTCACCGGGCTTTTCTGTATAGGCGAGAAGTAATACCCTACAGAGGCACGGTACAGCTAAATCTTGATATGTGGGGAGTTATTGTCAGACCCCGTATCGGGCAAGGTTTGTGTCAGCTTGTCGGCAATTTCAAACCGCGGCGCTTCCGCCGCATTGGTCAGCAATACCAAGCCGTTGCGCTCCTGTGGATAACTGATCAGCAGCGACTTGCATCCGCGCACACTGCCCGGGTGACGCGCGATAAACCGGCCGTCTTTCTCATACACCTGCCACGCCAGCGCGACCTGGATATCACGCCCAGGGCGTTTTCTCACGTGGTTCCAGCATCATATCCAGTGTTGCAAATTTTCGTTTCGAGCACGAAGGTGCCGAAGGGGACACGAAGATGAGATCCATCTGCGTGATCCCATTTGGAGTCTGCAAGGTTACGTTGTGAGCTCGCTGGTACACGCTTGAGGGTAACCGTAGCCTGCCAACGAAGGTAAACAGTGGCTCGCCCCAAAGTCCCTTGAGCCAAGACGACTTTATAGAGGGGCCTATCAGGCTGACGGGGATATGCCTGCAATCTACTGAAAGTTCTTCGTTTATAAGTGCAACGAAATTCATGGGATTTATAGTGTTAAGTCAATACTTGTCCTTGAAACCAAGCAATCGTCACCAGCAGTATGGATTCGATAGATAGCGAATCCTTCCGGACTGTGCGATCGTGAGAAGGCATGTCGACACATGCCAAAGAAATTACGTCGCATCCACTGCAACTTTACCAAATGACTCTAGTCTTAAATATTTCGAAGGGAATTGTTTCTTAGGCATTTTCTTTTTTAACAATTCATGAAAATTTTCATCGTGTGTAGTTACGATAATTTGCTTATCAAATCTGACTGTGAGAGCCCTAAATAAGTCAATGAGGCTAAGGGTGTTAATAGAATCAATAGATTGAACTGGGTCATCGATGAAAATACAGTCTACTGGGTTTCCATCATCATCTTTAAGGTTTAACGCCCTTGCTAAGAAGATGCTAAGCGCCAAAACATTTACTTGTGCTGAACTAAAGCTCAAAACTGGTGACGCGCTAGCGTTACCATCGATAGTTTCAGCCTTGATTAGTAGTTTTGGTTTATCGTCAGACTTACATTCAAAGCGAATATTTTTAAATTCAGGGTGTGGGTCAATAGCTCGGTAAATTTTGTTTATGAGGTCGGTTTTAAAGAATAGGTCAACTTTATTTTCTATGTGTCTCCCTAGATTTTCGATGTCTGTATCAATTTCAGATATTATGCTCTTGGTTGCCTCAATTTTTCTTTCCAATATTGTTTTTTTCTTTTCTAAGCTTTTAATTCCTTCGTTTCCCGATATTTCTTTTGTAAGTCTTTCGATAGTTTCTAGATTGGATTTTTCCGAATCAAATCTTTTTAATTCCTCGTTATGTTTTGATATCTCTTCATTCAGGCAATTTCTGATAAATTCCTTCTCTGGAAGGTGTTCATTTTTGATTCCTAGGCTGAGTAATATGGTTCTAAATTCAGCAAGATTCTCATTTAATTTATTTTGAGATAGTAGGGCATGTTCAATCCTATTTTTAAGTTCAGAGCTTGAAAGGCCTGAAAGAATAGGTGGGATTTTTTCGGACTCCAACGTTATTTTAATTTTAGTTGCGATGGAATTTTCTTTTTCAATTCTAATATCCTCCAAAAGTTTTCTCTTTTGGGGTAAGAGCAAGTTGTTGAAATCTTCGCCGCTTCTACAGCGCCATTTATTTTTGGCTATGAACCTTTCAAGATCCGAATATTTGGAAAGAGTGTTTTCTTGTTTCTCGAGATCAAGTTTGATGTTGAGAATTTTATCTTCCAGTTGCCTTGCGGACATTGACTCTGTTGTAATCTTGTTTTCTATTTCAGACTTGAATTTTGAAATATCATGTATATCTTTGGTGAGCTTTTCCGATAAGGCTTTTTGATTTTTTTCAAAATCGGTTCTTGTTTGGTGTGACACCTCGTTCTTAATAGTTTCCAATCGCTCAATCGACTCTTTGTTTTCGATTGCTAATTTATATTCTTCCTTTTGATAAGTTTCTTGTTGTCTTCTAATGAAAATTATTTTGTTTTGGTAGTTTTGAATGATTTTTTCAATATTCTCATTGAAGGCAATCTGGTTCTTTTCGGAGCTTTTAGTAAGTAAGTTGATCCTTGCTTCACAGGCGGAGATTTCTTTAAGCAATTCTTTTTCTTTTGAGCTCAAAAGTGGATTGGATGCCAGTTGGCTCTCTAATTTTGAGTGGCTACCATATGAGTACTGACAAACTGGGCAATCGGATAGTTGTGTTTTTATGACTATATCATGAGCTTTCTTTATCAGAGTTTTTAGCTGATCGGAATACTCTCTAGTGCTAGATAAGTCACTATTAAGCTTTCTTAATCGCGCAACTTCAGTTTGTGATTTTGATGTGTCTTCAATGTATTTCGCCTGTATATTCCGGAGTGAATTTACTGTCTCTCTTTCCAAAAAAAGTGTGTCTTCAGGCTGTAGTTGTTCTGTTATTTTAAAATTATCTATTTTTTCTTTTTCGGATATTAGTTTTTCCGATTTTTTTCTTAGATTAAAAATATTTTGCGCAATGGAACCCTTTTCCATGTTCGAACGTTTTATTTTTTCCTCTAAAGCAGTGATTTCATTGAAAATTTCATTTGCTCTACTTTTTTTATTTTCGGTATCACGTAATTTATCTACTTTTTCCTGTTTTTCATGTTCAACTTTTTCATCCTTGACTTTAAGCTTTTTAATTGTGTGTGAGTTTTCAGATATAAGTCTTAGTGTTTTTTCATGATCGGATTTTAGGTCCAAATATTTTTTGTTTTCCAAGTGGTAGGCATTTGCCATCCTTGCATATTCGTCAATATCGGCTAAGCGTCTTTCTAAAATTTCTAACGCTTCAATGTGGTTTTTTTTAATTTTTGAGAGTCGTTCCGACTCATTATAAGAGTTTAAAGCAGCTTTGAGTGATTCAATATTTTCCCTAATCTTATTTAGTTCATGAAAATATTCTATGTGGCTGTCTAACTTTGACAAATGAAGAGATAAAGAAGCTTTTCGCTTGGAGGATGAGTGTATCCTTTGATTTAGTAAACTATCGGCGACAATAATTTTTTGATGCATATGTTCTATGTCATCGTGAGAAAACCCTTTATCTATGTCTATCTCAGACAAAACATGTGTACTTAGGGAGGAATTTAAAGTAGAGATATAATTGTTTATAGTTGACACACCCTTTTTTTCGTTTAGGAGTTTGTCAATTTTTTCTTGTGCCTCTATCTGCGCTTTACATAGCTCATCTGCCTTTTTTTTAATGTCACTTTTGAATGAGAGGAGGGCAGCACGCTTATTACTGACTTCGAGTAGCTCCTCATCACTCTGGGCTAGCTTCGAAAAGCGACTTGAAGGATTGGATTCTCTTAAAAAGCTATCAATTGCCTCTTGATATAGCATTGCGCCCTCAAAAAAGGCTGTTTCCTTCCTTGCTTCTTTTTTTACATTGTAATCGGCTCGGCCTGAGCGAGCTGCCTTATATATGCTTTCAAAAGGTTCTTTACGATTGTCGACTTCAACTGTGACTCTTGTATCTAGACTATCGTCAGCGAACTTATTTCTAATGAGATATTGGCGCTCTCCTTCAATATTATGCTGTCTAACTTCATCTACATTCGAACTTTCGATTTGTTTCATTCGTGAGTAACGATGAATTTTTTCTGTAATTGCATAGTCGACAGCATCACAAAAAGAAGTTTTCCCAAATCCATTTGGTGCATATATCGAAACGAATCTAGCTACTTTATTGGCATCAATAGAGAAATCAAAAGTACCATCTTTGGCATCTAGGTATGATTTAAATGCCTGAATTTCAATGCGCTTAATTTTCATCGTTTTTTCTGTCCGCTATTTTGGATTCTAGCCAGCTGTTTTTTATTTCTTTATTTCGCTCTCCCGCTAGTCCCTTCTTCAAGATATCAAGACTTATTGAGCTTATATTTTTTTCGGGTTCGCTCGCTGGAGCGGCACCTTTGCCCAAATCTACGTCATGAAGAAGTAGTTTTTTATTCAAAAGCGATATAAGTTCTGCATCTCTACTATCCTCAGCGTAACGTTCAGAGATTTGAATGAATAGCTTTCGCATCGAAAACTTATCATTCTCAATTTCATACTGAACTTCTTTTTCGAGTTCTTGATGGCTAAGGAAAACTAGATATGTATTCCAAGCTTCAAATTCACTAAGGTTATTCACCATGTAATCGTTAACAGCAAAGTCCATCACATCACGCCAAGATTCTTTTATGAACTGAGCGTCAGTGTTCAGGCAGCAAATGCAGGTGGCCTTCGCATCGGGGTAAAACTCAACCTCATATGCAGAAAAATCGGTATCCAAATCTTGCTCTGAAAGAAAATCTATTCTTTTTCTTTTGAAGCTGATTTGATGCTTATTCATCTCTGAGAACTCCGCCATATCCACATTCAATCAATTGGTCTAATGCATCTGGTTGCTCTACCAGATTAATATCCGCTATTTCATGTTCTTTATCAGCTAGACAATCTTCGTTTAACTTTGGCCAATGAATTAACGGATTTGGTAATTTTTTATTGTTGCGAACAGTGTCAATTTGGTGCCTATCTAACCCTATGGAAATATCTCTAGGTATCTCTTTTAGCCTTTCATCCAGAATGGGTGACGGTGGTTTATCGCCATTTGCGAATATCAAAACCTTAGCGTTGGTTGGCATCGAGGAAAAGTCGGTGAAGGCAATGTACTCTCGATATAGCCGCCTAAAATTTGTTTGCTTATGAGTGTAGATAACGCGAAAACGCTGAAAAATACTCGTCAGAAAAATAGCTTCCCAATTTTCCTGTTGCCTGTCGGGCTGGTTAAGGGATAAGTAAACCGAAAGGAATTCTAGAAACCAGATCCACATTTGAGGCTGGTATAAATCCTCTTCAAGCTGTTGATGAGAAAGTAGGCTCTCCTTGAATCTGTCTATTATTTCTTCAGGCGTGATAATTTGCGAGTTGTTTATATTATGCTGCGACAGTAAATCCTTCAGGTGCCGTTTAACTATATCTAAGCTCGTATCCATGGATAGGGCTAGATCGCTAAATAAGGATGATTCACTATGACTAAAGCTCGATAAATACGGAGGTTTTAGCTTTTCCAGGTCTTGGCTATCTATTAGCGCAATAAACTTTCTTATTGAATATCCACGAATATGGCCGTCATTAGACTCAGCTTCTGCCATTCGATTTTGAATGCCAAGTATTTGAACCTTTTGGATACTGTTGTTGAAATAAAAAATTCCGCTTCCGGAGTAGCCAGAAACATCCTCGTGTAGCGCTATCGAATCGTTCCTGAATTCAAGAACGTCGTTATTTCGAAAATCTAGGAGTGAAAGCCTATATGTTGATGGCTCATCTACCTCTCCAAGCCCAAGGCTTCTGTTGGAAGGATAGCCGTATATATAGACTCCCATTTCTATATTTAAATCTTCATAAAAATAGCCTAGCTCTAGGCCTGCTTGGAATTCAACTTTCAATATTGCAATATCATCGTCACTGTTAGCATCTAAGATGCGCTGTAATACGCGAATTCTTTGTCCTCGTCTATCGGTGACTTCTATGTCTTGAAGCTCGGGAAATTCTTCTTCGTTGACCACATGCTTCGCTGTCAGAACGTAACTAAATTCAAGAGTTTTCGGCTGAATCAGTACGCCGCTTCCCTGTGAAACCTTAACCACATGCTTTTTTGCTTTTTCAGAAAAATATTCATTCATAGTTCAATCGTGCTTTCAATCACTTCCAAAGAGAATCCAGAGTCAACAAGCTCTTTTTGCTCTTCAACTGTGAATATTTCCCGAATTATTTTTTCGTAGTTAAACCATATCGTTGCATTCGGAAACTGCTTGTGGATTCTTGCTAATGTTAATTTGTGTGGCAGACTGTGAGCGGATCCATCCGTAGATAGAATGAAGTTATCGGATTCGATTAGTTTTAAGAATTGCGGGCTGGTGTTGTGGCGACTTCCGTGGTGAGATAATTTCACGTAATCCACTTTCAATGGGTTACTTTCTGAGTAATTAGCTTCTTTTTCATCCTTGAGGTTTTTTATTGCGTTGACGATTGTTTCATCGTGAGCATCGCCAAGCATCAATAGCCGCTTACTTTCCAGTTCAACTAGGATTGCTATCGAGCTTCCATTGTGAATTGAGTTGTCTCCCTGAAATTTATCGTTAGCTAACAATTGTGTAAATGTATTTCCATAATCTGTATTTCGAGAAGCTGTGAATGAGCTCGGAATTTCCTTTTTCCACTTTATCAGCAAAGATTCAAGTTTTTCTATGGTTGGAGATAATATGTAAAATTTCGCTCCATATATTTTATAAAAATTTTCACTTTTTATAATTTTTCGATGCCAGATTCCAAGCTCCGTAATAATGCTTTCGAAGCTTACGCCCTGTCTAATGCTCGTGCTGCTTCTTGTGTGCGCGTCCGCACTGTTGAATTCAAATAATAACTCGTGAGAGGGCTCTGCTTCATTGGCGAAGTGCTCGCTAATCAGCAGGCCAGAGTTAAACCAAACTTTATCGCATAGCGCTCGTAGCAATTCATTATTTTTGAAAGCGCTAAGAACTCCGCCAATATGATCGTCATCTACATGGGTCAAGACTAACAGATCTATACGTTCTCCCTGCTCTTCAATCTTGGAAAGAGTTCGAAATAGATCTCCTTTAAGCGTGGCTCTCTTATATGTGGAGGACTTTCCTCCGTCGATTAGAATATTTTTTCTTTTGCCTTCAAATACCCATGAGATTAGGAAAGCATCTCCATTGTTGGCTTTTAGTACTTTTAACTTCATCTTTAATCGAAATGTTTTTGTTTGTTCAGATTAAATCGAGGTGCTATTTATATTTAGTCTGGATTGAATTAATTTTCGGTTTTCGCCGTAGGCGATCTGAGATTAGATTCTCGTGGTTACGGAAAGGTTTGGTGCTAGTACCTCTAGCCACGAGAACCAAGTCGATCAAAATTGCTCGTATCCACCTTAAAGTTCATAAAAAATGACTTATCTGAGGGAGGGATAGAGCTTCATAGTGTGACGGGCGCCCCATTTATTGTGTTGCGGGTTATAGCATGATATCGGTGGTAGTTGGAGGTCTGTAACTTCGCCTGATTTAGTTTGTGTGTATTCACTAACTGCGTGATTGTCGCCGCTCGTCACCACTCCTGCTATCTTCCTCTGCATAACAATGCAAAGGACCGCCCCATGCCCCGCAACCTTACCGCCTCCCTGGCGCTGCTGACCGCACTTTCCATCCCGGCCCTCGGCCTGTTCGGCTGCGACCGCTCCAGTACCCAGTCCGAGCCGAAGCCGCAGACAGAGGCGGCGTCCAAGGGTCCGGCCGAGCAAGAAGCCAAGCCCGAGTTCGCCATCGACTACCAGCAGTTCCAGCTGGATAACGGCCTCAATGTGCTGTTCCACATCGACCACTCCGATCCGGTGGTGGCGGTGTCGCTGACCGCCCATGTGGGTTCGGCGCGGGAGAAGGAGGGGCGTACCGGCTTTGCCCATCTGTTCGAGCACCTGCTGTTCCTGGAGTCGGAGAACCTGGGCAAGGGTGGGCTGGATGCGATGAGTGCGCGTATTGGCGGTTCCGGGGCCAATGGCTCCACTTCCCGCGATGTCACCAATTACTACCAGACGGTGCCCAAGGATGCGCTGGAGAAGATGCTGTGGGCGGAGGCGGACAAGCTGGGCTGGTTTATCAATACGGTGACCGAGCCGGTGCTGGCGAAAGAGAAGCAGGTGGTGAAGAACGAGAAGCGCCAGGCTGTGGATAACCGCCCCTATGGCCACAGCCAGTATGTGATCGATCGCAACCTCTACCCGCAGGGCCACCCCTACAGCTGGCAGGTGATCGGTTCGCTGGAGGATCTGGACAATGCCACCCTGGACGATGTGAAGACCTTCTTCCGCCGCTGGTATGTGCCCAACAACGTGACCTTGGTGGTGGCCGGGGATTTTGATCCCGAGCAGGCCAAGGCGCTGGTGCGGAAGTACTTCGGTGAGATCCCCGCGGGCGAGGCCATCGAGCGCGCGCCCAAGCAGCCGGTCACCCTGAAGGAAACCAAGCGCCGCTATTACGAGGACAACTTCGCCCGCCAGCCCCAGCTGACCCTGGCCTGGCCCACGGTGCCGCGCTACAGCGAAGACAGCTACCCGCTGGCGGTGCTGTCGGAATACCTCTCCAGCGGCAAGCGCGCGCCGCTGTACCGGGTGCTGGTGGAAGACGAGCAGCTCACTTCGCTGGTGGCCATGGGGGCTTACCAGTCGGAGCTGGCGGGGCAGGTGCAACTGGAGGTGCAGGCATTTGCGGGCCGCGACCTGGATACGGTGTATGCGGGCATCCAGAAGGCCTTCGCGCTGTTTGAAAAAGAGGGCATTGCCGAGCAGGATCTGGAACGCATCAAGGCCGGCCAGGAGGTGGCGTTTTACAACAGCCTCTCCAGCGTGCTGGGCAAGGGCTTCCAGTTGGCGCAATACCAGATTTATGCCGATGACCCGGGTTACGTGACCGAAGACATCGCGCGCCTGCTGGCGGTGACCGCGGAAGACGTGCAGCGCGTGTACCAGCAATACATTCAGGACAAGCCTTTCGTGGCGGTGAGCTTTGTCCCCAAGGGCGAGCAGGCGCTGGCACTGGCGGATTCCACCGAGGCACAGGTGGTGGAAGAGAAGATCGTGAATGGCGCCGAGGAGGCGGTGGACCCGTCCGCACAGGCGGACTATGCGAGAACCCCGTCGAAGATCGACCGCGCAAAAGAGCCGGCCTACGGCGAGCCCGCGCAGACCACTGTGCCGGATGTGTGGCAGAGCGAACTGGCCAATGGCGTTGATGTGTTCGGTATCGAAAACAGTGAAGTGCCCACGGTGCTGTTCAGCCTGGTGATCGACGGCGGCCAGCTGCAGGAGAGTATCGACAAAACCGGCGTGGCCAACCTCACCGCCATGCTGATGGAGCGCGGCACCGCCAAGCGCACCCCGGAAGAACTGGAAACCGCGATTCAGATGCTCGGTGCCAGTATCAATGTGTCCGCCGGCCAGAATGCATTCCGCTTCGATGTGACCACCCTGGCGCGCAACTTCAACGACGTCTTTGCCTTGCTGGAGGAAATGCTGCTGGAGCCCCGCTGGGATAAAGACGAGCTGGTGCTGGCGAAGAAAAGTGTGGCCAGCCAGATCCAGCGCGCTGCCGCCGAGCCCAATGCCATTGCCAGCAAAAACTTCGCGTGTTTGCTGCACGGTAAAGACAGTATCCGTGGCTACAGCGGCCTCGGTACCGAGGCGTCCGTTGCCGACATCACCATGGATGACCTGAAGGCATTCTATAAAAACACCCTGTCGCCGTCGGTGGCGCGCCTGCTTGTGGTGGGAGACATTCCGCAGGCGGATTTCCTGCAGGCGGCGAACGGCCTGGCCAAGCGCTGGCCGGCAAAGGCGGTCACCGTGTCGGACCCCAAACCTGCACCGGCGAAACCGGGCATCTACTTTATCGACGTGCCCGGTGCAAAGCAGTCGGTGCTGCGCATTGGCCGCCCCGTGATGTCCGCTGTATCCGAGGACTATTACCCAGCGGTGTTCACCAACTACATTCTCGGCGGTGGCCGCTTTGCCTCGCGCCTGACCCAGCAGCTGCGCGAGGGCAAGGGGTACACCTACGGTATTCGCTCCGTGGTGGATGGGGAAAAGACCTGGGGCGATTTCATGATCGGTACCAGCGTGCGCGCCAATGTCACTGCGGAATCGGTGCAGCTGATCCACGACATTCTCAGCAACTACGCGCCCACCTATACCGAGCGGGACCTGGACACCTCCCGTTCCTATCTGGTGCGCAGCAACGCGCGCGCGTTTGAGACCGCCGGTGCCAAGCTGGGCCTGCTGGAGAACATGAGCACCTACGGCTGGCCCGCCGACTATGTGCGCGAGCGCGAGGCCACCGCCAATGCCATGACCGTGGCCAAGGTGCAGAAAATCGCCGAGCAATACATGCTGCCCGGCTCGATGATCTGGGTGGTGGTGGGTGACCGCGCCACCCAGCTCGAGCCACTGCAAAAGCTGGGGCTGGGCGAGGTGACGCTGCTGGATGAGGCATCCCTGGCGAGTAATTTCTAACGCGCCCGGGGAAACCATTACGGGCTGCGCACTCTAAACTGGGAAATGGATTGCGCAGCCGCGCCGGGTGCGAATCCCGTCAAGTGGCCAATGTGATGCGAGTGCAACCATGTTCAAAACTCTCCGCCTGAATCCTCAAAAGTGGCCGCTGCGCGGTGTGACCCGGTCTGTCGCGGCGCTATGTGGTTTATGGGCGGCGGGTACGCTCTCTGCCCATGCCGGTGTGCTGGAAGACACCGCATGGCGTCTGGCGGAGTTCCGCTCCATGAGCGACGAGGTCGGCTCCCTGCGGCCAGACTCACCGCGCAGCGTGCAGCTGCGCTTCGGAGCCGATGGCAGCGTCAGCATGCAGCTCGACTGCAATCGGGGCAGTGGCCGCTGGCAGTTGAAACCATCGGCCGATCCGTCCAATGGTCACATCGAGCTGGGCCCGGTGGCCGCCACCACGGCGCTGTGCCCGGGCAATAACCTGGGCGAAAAGTTTGCCCGGGATGCGCCCATGCTGCGCGGCTATAGCCTGCGTGAGGGCCGGTTAGCCCTCAGTTTGCAGGCCGACGCCGGCATCTACGTGTTCGACCCGGTTCCACCCAAGACAAGCATCGCCAACGGCGGCCCGCGAGTGTGGGAAGTGACCGACGCGCCCTCGGGGCTGAATCTCAGGGCCGCCGCTTCCGCCAGCGCGCGTATTGTCAGCCGCTTTGCCAACGGCGATCGTCTGGACAACCTCGGTTGTGAAAACGTGGGCGGCCGCCTGTGGTGCAATGTGCAGCAGTTTGGTGGGAGGGCGGTGGGTTATGTGGCCGCGGACTACCTGCGGCCCGCCATTGCTCCCGATGGCACCATGCCCGCGGGTGACGACGACTCCGCCCTGCGCGCGGGTAAAGCCGACTTCGATGCCACCGGCAAGGTGCCCTGTGGCGATACCTGGTGCGAGTTTGGTGTGGCCCGCGCCGGTGGCGGCTTTGCCACGGTAGTCATCACCCGCCCGGATGGCCGCAAGCGGGCACTGTTTTTCCGCATGGGTGTGGCCACGGGCGCTGATACCTCACAGGGGGATGGCTACCCGGAATTCAGCGTCACGCGCAAAGACGACAACTACCTGATCCGGGTCGGCAGCGAGCGCTACACCATACCGGATGCGGTGATTTACGGCGGCTGAGGGGGGAATTACCCATCTCTTGCCTTATCGATCGGGCGTTAGCGCATTATTTCGGTTAGCTACTTTTCGGCATATTGCGGCACAGGCACCGATAAACGCCCATAAGCACGCACTCACACTGTTGCGCTTTTGCGCGCTCAGATAAAATGCGCACCCCTATCTTTTCGACGCCAATTCTACTGCAGCAGAGATGCCGGCTCCTCAAGGAAGAGCGAATATGCATGTTTTACCGCTGTCAAAAGGTGCGGTGGCCTTTTTTGCGCTGTCGGCGCTGGTTTATCAATGCACCTGGGTGATCAGCAATACGTACTTTCCTATTCTGCTGGAAAGCCTGCACGCGACGCCTACGCAAGTTGGATTATTGCTGGCCCTTGGGCCCGCCATGATTCCGCTGCAGTTACTGTCGGGTTTCTATAGCGATCGAGTCCAGCGCCGCTTCAACACCCGTACGCCATTCCTGCTCACCGGTGCACTTGTCGCGGTGATTGCACTGGCTGCCATGCCGTTTTCTCCCAGTCTGTGGATTGCTGGCGTGGCGATCGCCGGTGCGTGGGTCGGGGTGAATATTTTCCAGTCCAGTAACACGGCGCTGCTGAGCGAGCGGGTACCGGATACCCAGCGTCACAAGGTGACGGGTAGCATGGCACTGGTGCGCAGTGTGACCATTATGCTGTTTTACCTGCTGGTGCCTTTACTGGTGGCT
Source organism: Microbulbifer sp. Q7 (assembly GCF_001639145.1). NCBI lineage: Bacteria > Pseudomonadati > Pseudomonadota > Gammaproteobacteria > Cellvibrionales > Microbulbiferaceae > Microbulbifer > Microbulbifer sp. Q7. Next base: position 1,051,701 of record NZ_LROY01000001.1, read on the forward strand.
GTTGGTTTGCAGGTTCCCTTTTTACTCGCCGCGCTATTGGCGGCCGTCGGTAGTTTGGCCGCGTATTTCGGTTTTGTGCGCCGTACCCGGCCGCGATTGCGCACCCAGACTTCCCCGGGGCCGGGTTACTTCCACTATCTGCTGCGACCACCGGCGCGCGCCTTTTTCCCGGCGATGATGTGCTGCCATTTCAGCCTGCAGCTGATCTCGTCGTTCTTTTTCCTGTTCACCATTCACGAGGTTTTGGGTGTGGAGCGCTTCACCGGAATGGAAAGCGCGCCCGCTGCCCAACCCGCGTTCTATACCCTGGCCATCGCCTCGATCACGGCGGTGCTGGTCACGCCCGCGGTGGTGCGCCTGATATCCCGTTTCGGTCCGGGGGTGGTGCTGGCGTTGGGCTTGAGCGCGCCCTTGGGCGGAATGCTGCTTGGCTGGTTTGTGACGTCCATTGAGGGCGCCTATCTACTGTCGCTGTTTTTCGGGGTGGGCCTTTCGATCGTGATGGTGATTCCGTTTTCTTTACTGGCGCGATTGCATCCGCCGGGGCTCGGCGGGACTTTCTCGGGCATCTATTACCTGAGTATCGCCGTCGGCCAGATTGCGGCGAGTGCCAGTATCGGCTTTACCATCGACTATTTTGACAGCTACCGGGTTATTTTCCCCGTAGGCGCGGTGATGCTGGGCGCAGCCATTCTGCTCTACGGGCTGTTTTTCAAACTTGATGCGGTAGCCAATGAAAGTGAGGCCGCTTCTGCGGTCACCGTGGGCGCCACTGGCTGAGGCAAGTGGCATGTGTTTCGCATGGGGCTACGGATAAAGTCCATTCAATAATCGGTTTTCGGGAGCAGGGCGTTGAGCGCATTTTGTGGCAGGGTGATGGAAAATCTGGTGTGGTTCTATCTCACCAAATTATGCAGGTTGAAGCTGACCAATATTGAGAAGATTGGTAAAGGGCCTTTTATCCTGGTGTCCAACCATCTGAGTCATTTTGACTGGCTACTGTTGCACACACTGTTCCGCAAAGAACTTGGCCTGAAAACCTTTTTTCTTGCCAAGGAGGAATTGTTTGAAAGCCCGCTACTCGGCTGGATGGTACGCCATGGTGAGTCCATCCCGGTCAATCGCGACAGGCCCGGCAAGCAGTCCATCAAGCGGTCGATGCAGGTATTGAAGCAGGGGCATATCCTCGCGCTTTTCCCCGAAGGCACGCGTTCACCGGATGGAACACTCATGGCCGGGCTCAGCGGTGCGGCTTTTTTCTGGCGTAATGCGAAGGTGCCGGTAATTCCTGTCGGCTTGCACGGGCTTTACGAGGTGCTGCCGAAGGGCCGCTGGCTACCGAAGATCCACCCTTGTGAAGTCCGCGTGGGTGCGCCCATTCCTTTTCCGGAATCTTCTGAAAAGCCGGATCTGGAAACACTGACCGATTTGATCATGGGCGGGATTGCGAAGCAGCTGGCACCGGCTGCGGAGGGGGAGGCGCTGCTCGCCAAGGGCTGCACGCCCGCCGCAGAGTAGCGGTGCGGGCGTGCGCTGGTTGCCGGTGTCTCAGCCGGCCGGAACCCAGCTGCCATCGGACCGGCGGCAGGCCACGCTCTGCGCGCTCTGGGTGTTCTGCCCGATCACCTCGGTGACAAACGAGCGGCAGTACTGGTCACCGCGTTGCTCGAAGGCGCCGGGCGTCACGGCGTACTGCTCATAGCCATTCGGGTTCTGCCAGCTGACGCGCTCGCCTTCGGGGGCGAATTCCAGCACCTGCCCGACACACGCCTGGTTGCGCTGGTCCATTTTGCGACCGACGTTGCCGCCAATCAGTACCCCTGCGATGGCGCCGCCAATTGTGGCTGCGGTGTTGCCGCGGCCGTCGCCAATCTGGTGCCCGATCACACCGCCAATCAGACCGCCCAGTACGCTGCCCACCTTGTCGCTGTTACAGCGGGATACGGTGGTGTGCTGGGGAGGCGGCGCTGGCCGCCACTCGGGGCGGTATTCCGGTTCCGGGGCGCGCTGGTCAAACCAGGGTGGCAGCACCACCACACGTACTGGCTGGCGGCCGTGATGATGGTGACCGTAGTCGCGGGGCGCCCGGCAGGTGCGCTCTTCCTTGTAGTCCCCATTGCGCTTCCACTTGCGCTCCACCTTGCAGTTGCCGTCCCAGTATTCTTCCTTGTAGTGCTTCTGCTTGTGCTTCTTCCAGCCGCGGCCCTCGGGCGGCTCGGCGAAGGCGCTGATGGAGAGAGTGCCGCAAATCAGCGCGGCGAGGGCGGTGGTCATGAGTTTCATAGTGAGTCCGCTGTTCTTATCTGAATCTATGGCGCGGATAGTAACAACGGCGATCTGAACAGACAGTGAATGCGTTGGCGTTTCTGGGCGCACGGGGCCGGGAAAAGAACACGACTAGAAGCGGTCTGGGTCGCGGATGATCAGTCGGGCGCGCTTTTGCAGCGCGTCGAGCTCGTCTTTATCCATCTTGTCCAGCAGGCTTAGCATCATGGCCATGCGGTGGTTTTCTTTGAAGTGCTCGCGCTTGTCGGCAAGAAAGTGCCAGTAGAGGCTGTTGAACGGGCAGGCGTCTTCGCCGGTTTTCTCCTTCACCTTGTAGTGGCAATCCTGGCAGTAATTACTCATTTTGTTGATGTAGCTGCCGCTGGAGATGTACGGCTTGGTGGCTACCAGGCCACCGTCGGCGAACTGGCTCATACCGCGGGTATTGGTGATTTCCACCCATTCGATGGCGTCGATATAAATACCCAGATACCAGGCGTCCACCTGGTCCGGATGTACCTGGGTGAGCAGGGCAAAGTTGCCGGTGATCATCAGGCGCTGGATATGGTGGGCGTAGGCGTGCTGCAGGCTGTTGTTGATGGCGTGGTGCAGGCAGCGCATTTTGGTGTCCGCGGTCCAGTAGAAGTCTGGCAGGTCGTTGTTGTTACGCAGGCGGTTGCAGCGCTGGTAGCCGGGCATCTCCCGCCAGTAGATCCCGCGCATGTACTCCCGCCAGCCGAGAATCTGCCGCACGAACCCTTCCACTTCGTTAATGGAAATGCGCTTGCGATTTTGCTGCCAGTGTTCGATCACCGCATTGATGACTTCCCGTGGGTGCAATAACTTGCTGTTCATGGCGAAGCTGAGACGGCTGTGGAACAGGTAGACCTGTTCCGGGTCCATCGCATCCTGAAAGTCGCCGAAGTGAACCAGCAGGGTGTCGCAGAAATAGCGCAGTACCTTGAGGCAGTCCTCGCGGGTGGTGGGCCAGCTGAACCGCTCGGGTTCGATTTCGCCAATGGTTTTCACACCGGCGTCTTCAATCCGCTTTAGGGTTGCCCGCACATCTTTGCGGAACCCCTTTTCGTGTGGAATTTCTGGCTCGCCCTTCCACTTTTTGCGATTGCTCTCATCGAAATTCCACTTGCCGCCCTCGGGCTTGTCACCATCCATCAGGATGTCGTGCTTGCGGCGCATATGCCGGTAAAAGCTCTCCATCAGTAAGGATTGCTTATCGGCAAAAAACGCCGCGAGTTCGTCGCGCCCGGTGAGGAAGTGCTCGCTGTCAAACGCTTCGGTTTCGATACTCAGGTCGTCGGCAAGCTGCTTGAGTTGTTGGTCGAGTCGGTATTCATCCGGTAGCTGGTATTCAAATTTTTCGATTCCGTGTTGCTCAATCAGCCCGGCAATATTGCTGCCCAGTTTCTGGGTGTTGTCCGGGTGATCCAAGGGATAGTAAACGACCTGCTTGCCGCGGGACTCCAGCCAGCTGGCAAACCCCTGCATGGCCTCAAAAAAGGCCACTACTTTCTGAATGTGATGTTTGACGTAATCGGTTTCCTGGCGCATTTCGGCAAGGAAATAGAGGGTGTCTGCGTCGTCGTTGCGATACCACGAATGCTTATGGTTGAGCTGATCACCGAGGATCAGCCTGAGGGTTTTCAAGGCGGGCTCCTCAGGTCGAGGGAGATTTTGACGCTCATGGGTTGAAATTGGTTTGTAGCAGACAAATCCATATTGTGCCAGTCAGCGTAGCTAATCCACTGGAAGGGATGCATTTTATTCGAACAATCAATCGGGGGACCGTTTTCGAGATGAAGACACTCAACACCGGCGCGATCCAACGCTTTTTCCAGATGGAGGCCGCCGGCGGAATCTTGCTGATCGCCGCCGCGCTTTTCGCCATCCTGCTGGCGAACTCGCCGCTGGAACCGCTGTATGCCCTGCTGCTGCAGACACCGGTGCAAGTCTCCATTGCCGAGTTCAGTATCGACAAACCCTTGCTGTTGTGGATCAACGACGGCTTGATGGCGGTATTCTTCTTTCTGATCGGACTGGAACTCAAGCGTGAGATGACCGAGGGAGAGCTGTCGCGGCCCTCACAGGTCGTCCTGCCGGGGATCGGTGCCATTGGCGGTATGCTGTTCCCGGCATTGATCTATGTGGCATTTAACTGGGACGACCCGCGGGCGGTGCAGGGTTGGGCCATTCCCGCGGCGACCGATATCGCCTTTGCCCTCGGGGTGCTGTCCCTGCTCGGGCCGAGTGTGCCCCGCGCGGCGAAGGTGTTCCTCGCCTCGCTGGCAATCTTCGACGATGTCGGCGCCATCATCATCATCGCGCTGTTCTACACCGATAATATTTCCATGCTGGCGCTGTCCGTTGCCGGTAGCTGCCTTGTGGTGCTGTCGCTGATGAAGTTCGTCGGTGTCGAGAATCGCCGCGCCTATCTGCTGGTCGGCCTGGTGATGTGGGCGTCGATGCTGAAGAGCGGGGTGCATGCGACCCTCGCCGGGGTGTTGCTGGCGATGTTTATCCCGATGAAGTCGCGCAAGCATCCCGGGCGCTCACCGCTGCGGGAGCTGGAGCATGGGATTCACCCGATCGTCACCTTTATGATTCTGCCGGTGTTCGCCTTTGCCAATGCCGGGGTGACCTTCGGTGCTACCGATTCTCAGTACCTGTTGCACGGAGTGCCGGTGGGCATTGCCCTGGGGCTGTTCCTCGGCAACCAGCTGGGTATCCTGAGCCTGTGTTGGCTGGCGGTGCGACTGGGCTGGACCCAGCTGCCAAAAGATATGAACTGGCTGATGCTCTACGGGGTGGCGATGCTGTGTGGTATCGGCTTCACCATGAGCCTGTTTATTGGTTCGCTGGCATTCGAGCAGAGTGGCATCGACCGCTTCTTTGATGAGCGTGTCGGCATTCTGGCGGGCTCGCTGATGTCTGGTGTGGCAGGGTATCTGGTGCTGCGCTACGCGCTGCGCAAGCGCGCGGCGTCCGGCGAGGCTGCCCGCGGACTGGAAAGCGCAGCCACGAGCTGACGGCGGCCCTTCACCGGGTAACTATTTCGTCATCATTGCCTACCCATTGCATAGCAGCGGCGGTGCCGAGAAATCGGCGCCGCCGTGGTCTGCACCCCGTCTATACTTTTCGCACACAATGGGGCTTCCCCCATGGACTTAAACCGTCACGTGATTCCTTTCCCGGGTATCGGACGCGTGCCGCGCACGGACTGCGATGTATACCGATGTGCACGCCGGCGATCAGCGTCCCTCAGGATGGGGTGACACACTCTGGTCGCTGGCACTACTTCTCTTTTCTCTCGCCGTAGCACTGTGGCTGGTGTCACTGATCGGCGCCGTGCGCGCCGAGGCGCCGTTGGTGTTTGCGGTCCGCTGGGTGCCGAGCCTCGGCGTTGATTTCGCCTTCCTGGTCGATGGCCTGAGCCTGCTGTTTGCCCTGCTGGTCAGCGGCGTGGGCTTTTTCGTCTCCCTGTATGCCACCTTCTACTTGCGCAGCCATCCGTTGCTCAAGCGTTTTTTCCTGTACCTGTTGCTGTTCATGATTGGCATGCTCGGGCTGGTGCTGGCGGGCAACCTGATCACACTGTTTGTGTTCTGGGAGGTCACCACGGTTGCCAGCTACCTGCTGATCGGGTTCAACCACGAGAGTGCAACGGCACGGCGCTCCGCGCTGCAGGCACTGCTGATTACGGCACTGGGCGGGCTGGCACTGCTGGCGGGGCTGATCCTGCTGGGATCCGCCGCCGGTACCTATGACCTGGCCGAAGTGCTCTCGGCGCGGGACCTTGTGCAGGGGCATGCGCTTTACGTACCGATTCTGGTTCTTGTACTGATCGGCGCTTTTACCAAGTCGGCGCAGATGCCGCTGCATTTCTGGCTGCCCAATGCCATGGCGGCTCCCACTCCCGTCAGCGCGTATCTCCATTCCGCCACCATGGTGAAGGCGGGAATTTACCTGCTGGCGCGACTGCATCCGGTACTCGGCGGCACTGGGCCCTGGATGTGGATATTGACCGTGGTAGGGGCGGTAACGGCGATCGTGGCGGCGATTCTGGCGCTGCGCCAGACGGATCTGAAGTTGGCACTTGCTTACACCACGGTGGTGGCACTGGGGACCCTCACCATGTTTCTCGGCTCGGATGCCAGTGTGGCGATCGCCGCGGCAATTACCTTTGTACTGGTGCACTCGCTGTACAAGGCAGCGCTGTTCATGGTGGTAGGTATGATCGATCACCAGACCGGGACGCGGGAATTACACGCGCTCGGCGGGCTGTTCCGGCGGATGCCGGTAACCTTTGGTATAGCCCTCGCAGCGGGCCTGTCGATGGCAGGGTTTCCGCCATTTCTCGGATTTATTGGCAAGGAACTCAAGTACGAGGGGGCGCTGGCCATTACCGAAGGTCCCATGCTGGTGGCGTTTGCCGCGGTATTTGCCAATGCCCTGATCGTAGCGGTATCCGCCACGGTGGTGTTGCGGCCTTTTTGCGGACGCCTGCCTCCCAACCTGTCGACGACCCGTGAGGCTAGCCCGGGTCTGTGGGTGCCCGCACTGGTCCTCGCGCTACTGGGGTTTGCCTTTGGGGTGGCGCCGGCGCTGGTGGCTGACAGCCTGGTGCAGCCGGCGGTTACCGCCATTCTCGGTCGCCCGGAAGTGGTCAAACTGAAGCTCTGGCACGGGGTCAACCTGCCGTTGATGATGAGTGTTGCCACGCTACTGCTGGGCCTGGCCGTGTACCTGCTGCAGGACCGTTTGCGGGCACGCTTGCATCGCCTGGCAAGGCGGCTGCCTGCGCGCATGGACGTCCAGTGGGATCGCGGGCTCGCGGGATTCAAGCACGCGGCGGCCGCACAGACTCGGTGGCTGCAGCACGGCGTGCTCAAGCATTACATGGCGGTGGTGTTTACCACCGTCGCGCTGGGGCTGGGCTGGGCGCTCCTGCACACGGGCGGCTTTGATACCAGCTTCAACTGGGAGCGGCTCACACTCAAGGAGTGGGCGGCAATGGCGCTGGTGCTGACCGGCGCACTGGTGGCGATGGGTTCCCGTGCGCCGCTCACGGCCATTTGCAGTCTCGGCGGCATGGGGGTGGGTGTGGCCTTGATCTATCTGTTCTTCGGCGCGCCGGATGTGGCGATTACTCAGTTGCTGGTGGAAACCCTGTTCCTGGTACTGGTGGCGATGACACTGCATCGTCTGCCGCACTCGATGGCGGTACGGGGTACTCGCCCACGATACCGGGATGCGCTGATTGCATTGCTGGTGGGCACGAGCGTGAGCTTCGTGTTACTGGCCGTGATCCAGCAGCCACTGGTGAGCCCCACCAAGGAATACTTTGAACTCGCTGCGGTGCCGGAAGCGTTTGGGCGCAACATCGTGAATGTGATCCTGGTGGACTTCCGTGCACTGGACACATTCGGCGAAGTGGTCGTGGTACTGGTCGCGGCGGTGGGCGCTGCCGCCCTGTTGCGCCATACACGCAAAAAGGGGCACGACGAACGCTCACAGCAGGGAGAGGCGCCGCCATGAATTCGGTGATTCTGCAGGGCGCAACGCGCTTGCTGGTGGCCCTGATCCTACTGTTCTCGGTGTACATGCTGTTGCGCGGACATAACTTCCCCGGCGGTGGTTTTATTGCCGGCCTGATTGCGGCTGCGGCATTCATCCTGTACGCCCTGGCATGGAGCCTGCGGGAAGCCCGGGCGGCACTGCGTGTGCCGCCGGTGAGGCTGGCGACCCTGGGCGCAATGCTGTCAATCGCATCGGCGGTGCCCGGCGCCCTGCAGGGGCAGCCCCCGTTTACCGGTCTGTGGCTGTTTGTTGGTGGCGGTGATGGTGAGAAAGGGATCCCGCTGAGTACCGTTTTACTCTTTGATGTCGGTATATACCTGGCGGTGCTGGGGTCGGTACTGGCGTTGTTCTTCACCCTTGAGGAGGACTGACATGGAGTCGGCCCTGGTGATCGTGATTGGCGTGATGACCGCCACCGGTGTCTACCTGATGCTGGCGTCCAACCTGCTGTGCTACCTGTTCGGGCTGATTCTGCTTAGCAACGCGGCCAATCTGGTGATTTTTGTTGCCGGGCGCCTGACCCGTGTGGTGCCGCCACTGATTCCCAAGGGGGCGGAGGCGCCGGTGGAGCCAGTGGCGAATGCCCTGCCCCAGGCGATGATCCTCACGGCTATTGTGATCGGTTTTGGCCTGCTGGCGTTTACGCTCGCGCTGGTGGTGGGATGCTACCGCGAGCTGGGCACCATCGATGCGGACAACATGCGCCTGGCGGAGCCCCTGCCTGAGCCCTCGACTGGGTCCTCGACTGGGCACCGGGGGGATTGATGGGTTGGCTGCTGGCGCTACCGTTTTTGTGGCCCATCGCCATAGGCCTGTTGGCTTTCGTTGCCCGGCGTCAGCCGCAACTTTCCCGCAGATTGAGCATGGCGGGTTGTGCGGGCTTGCTGCTCATTGCGGTGAGCATTTTTATGCAGGCGCTGGATCAAGGGCCGGTGGCGGCGCAGATGGGCAACTGGCCGGCGCCGTTTGGTATCACACTGGTGGTTGATCGCCTGAGCGCGATTATGCTCTTGCTGGCCGCGCTGGTGGGTTTGTCGGTGGCGGTGTTTGCGCTGGCCGACGTCGACCAGCACCGAGAGACGCTGGGTTTCCACGGCTTTTATCAATTACTGCTGGCGGGAGTGTGCGGCAGTTTTGTCACCGGTGACCTGTTCAATCTGTACGTCTGGTTCGAGGTCATGCTGATCGCCTCGTTTGCGCTGCTGGTATTGGGTGGGGAGCGGGAGCAGCTCGATGGCGGGGTCAAGTATGTGGCCCTGAACCTGGTTTCCACGCTGTTTATGTTGATGGCGATCGGCATGATCTACGGATTGACCGGCACCCTGAATATGGCTGCGCTCCACCTCGCCCTGGCAGAGATCGACCAGCCAGCGGCCACCCATATGCTGGCGGTGCTATTGATTGTTGCGTTCGGTATCAAGGCTGCGCTTTTTCCGTTGTACTTCTGGTTGCCGGCGTCGTACCACGTACCGCCGGTGGCGGTTACCGCGGTATTTGCCGGATTGCTCACCAAGGTGGGTGTGTATGCATTGATACGCACCTTCACCGTAATTTTTCCCGCGGACTTCGGCTTCGCGCGAGAGCTGTTACTGGTTGCGGCGCTGGCGACGATGCTCAGCGGCGTGCTGGGCGCTGCGGCACACTATGAATTTCGGCGCATCCTTGCGTTTCATATTGTCAGCCAGATCGGCTTTCTGGTACTGGGGCTGGCGCTGTTCAGCCCCCTGGCTCTCGCCGGCACCGTGTTCTATATGGCGCACAATATCGTCGCCAAAACCAATCTTCTTTTAATTAGCGGCACGGCAAAACGCATGGCGGGCAGTTTCGAGCTGCTGAAAATCGGCGGGCTCTACCGCGCGAGCCCACTGCTGGCGACGGTGTTTTTTATTGCCGCGTTCAGCCTGGCGGGTTTCCCGCCACTCTCCGGCTTTTGGGCCAAGCTGATGCTGGTTAATGCCAGCCTGCATCAGGCCGCCTACTGGGTGGCAGCCATCGCGCTTGTCACCGGTGCGCTGACGCTGTTTTCCATGAGCAAGATTTGGAGCGAGGCCTTTTGGAAACCGCATCCACGATCTACAGAGGATGCTGGCACACCATTACCGATCTCCGCACTACCGCGCGCGGAACGCTTCCAGCGCATGGCCCCGGCGATTTTTCTGGTCGCCATTACGCTGGCAATGGGGCTTTTCCCGCAACCACTGGTGGAGTTTTCTCAGGCTGCTGCCGACGAGCTGCTTGATCCGTCTGGCTACATTCGCGCGGTGTTGTCGCCCGCCGCGCGATAGCGGCAAGGGAGCTTTTTATGAAACTGTTTCTGATGAATATTCTGCTTGCGATCAGCTGGTGCGCACTCACCGCCGATGCTTCACTGGCGAATTTCGTGGCCGGGTTTGTGGTGGGCTATGCGGCCATGGCCATGTCGCCGGTGCGCAAAATCAGTCGCGGCTATTTTCGTCGCCTGCCACGTATACTCGGTCTGCTGGTGTTTTTTCTCAAAGAGCTGGTTGCCTCCGGTTTTCGTGCGACCAGAGAGGTTCTGTCGCCTGTGCGCAAAAGCCAGCCGCGGGTAATCCGAGTGGACACCGAGCTGCGAGAGCGCAACCACTTATTATTGTTGTCGCAGTTGATCTCACTCACGCCCGGTACGCTGGTGCTGGACGTGGACCCCGAGGAGGGCGTGCTGTATGTGCACGCGATGTTTGCCCGCAGTGAGCAGGCATTTCTGCAGGAGCTGCGCGGAGGCATGGAGCGGAGAGTGCGAGAGGTGTTCGACTGATGTTACAGGCGATAGTGGAGGGCAATTCACCACTGCTGGCGCTGGCGATCGATCTGGCTTCCTGGCTGCTGCTGCTGGCGCTGGGGCTGTGCTTTCTTCGCATTGCGCGCGGGCCGACATTGGCCGACCGGGTGGTGGCGCTCGATGTGTTGAATATTCTCGCCGTGGCCTATTGCGCATTGCTGGCGATCGCCTCCGGGCGCGACGTGTACCTGGATGCTGCAATCGCCCTGGCGCTGGTCGCCTTTCTGGTCACGGTGGCGTTCGGACACTTCGTGGAGCAGCGGCAGTTCGAGGCGGCTTCGTCCGAGAGTACCAAAAAGGGAGAATCCGGCGCGACGGAGAGGGAGCAGCGTGATGATTGAATGGCTACTGGCCCTGTTGATTGTGAGTGGGAGTTTTTTCGGATTTACCGCAGCGTTGGGGCTGGTGCGCATGCCGGACATTTACACGCGCATGAGCACCTCGGGCAAAGCGGCCACGCTCTGTTGCGGGTTGCTGTTGGCGGCAGTGGCGATTCAATTGCAGGACGCGAGGGTGACGGCGCGGGTTGTTGCGGCCATCCTCTTTCTGCTGCTGACGGTGCCCGTGGGGGCGCATATGATTGCCCGTGCGGCGTATCGCACCGGTTCCCCCATGTGGAAAGGGGATACCACTGGGCCATCGGAGTCAGCATCGCGCGAACAACAGTAACAGTAGCTGGCTATGACGCAGCGGCCGGTGCCAGCCACAGGTCTCGGTAGCGCCGGTCTTTGTCGTAAATACTGGCCTGGCGTTCGATATCGAAGCGGCGGTCCCGCGGGTCGTTGCCCACCCCGCTGTTGTACATCCAGTTGCCATAGTTACTGTGCACGTCGTAGTCCAGCAGCAGGCTTTCAAAGTAGGCGGCGCCAATGCGCCAGTCTTGTTGGCGTTCGCGGGCAAAATAGCTGGCCACATTCTGGCGGCCGCGGTTACTCATCCAGCCGGTTGCGGCGATTTCCCGCATGTTGGCATTGACGAAGTCGTATTGCGTGTCGCCATTGATCCAGCGCGCCAGCTCGTCCGGATCGTTCTGCCACGGGTAGTCTTTTTCCAAAATGCCGCCGAGCTGGAAAATCCGATCGCCATGCTTGAGGCTCACATACTTGAAGTAGTCCCGCCACATTAGTTCAAACACCAGCCAGTAAGTGTCTTCGTTGGCTTTCACGTCGCGTTCGAACTCTTTGATCTGCCAGTACAGCTGGCGCGCCGAGAGGCTGCCGTTGGCCAGCCAGGGTGACAGCTTGCTGCTGTAGTCACTGCCGACCAGTCCATCGCGGGTGTGTTTGTAGCGCGCCAGATTTTCCGTTTCCCAGAAATAATGTTGAATCCGTTGCTGGGCAGCGGCACCGCCACCGGAAAAAGGAAAAGCGCTGCGCGTGTCGGGAGTGAATTCGGAAAGCCCCAGCTGCTCAAATGTTGGCAGCGTCAGCGGGCAGTCCGCCTGTGTGGCCGGCTGCCAGTTCGGTGCGGGCATGGGCGAGGGGCGGGGCACCGGTGGGCGTACGCTCCATTGTTGTTCGCAGGCCTTACGGAAGGCGGTGAAAACCCCAGGCAGCTGTTGCGGGGAAAAGGGCAGGTCTTCCGGATGGAGCAGGAACTGCCCGTAGAATTCATGCGCTTTTACGGTGGTCATGCCAGCGGCTGTCATGACCGAGTCCCGTACCCGTTGCTCGTCGCGCGTCCATTCCTGTTGCAGATAAATATCACTGATGCCGAAGGTGTCGACCACCCCGGGGATTGCTACCTCAGGGTGCTCGTGCGCAATCAAGAGCGGGATATTGAGCGAGGCAAGTTGCCGCTGCAGGTCACTCAGGGTTTGCAGCAGGAATTGCGCGCGGAATTTTTCGGTGCGCCGAAAACCGTATTGGTCCCTGGCGAAATGGCGGGGGTCCAGGCAGTAGAGCCCCAGTACCTTGCCGCTATTCTGTTGCGCGCTCTGGCAGGCTTCGTACAGCCCCGGGTGATCACTGCTGCGCAAATCATTGCGGAACCAGACTAGGTTATTCATTCTCGCTGTGGTGAACCCCGAATGTGTGGAATGGCTGGTCTGAACAAATTAGCCCATGCGCGCAATATTTACAGTATCGCATGGCGCAGGGGGGAGAACGATTTGCATTTAAAATGCTGATTGGCTGGCATTTTCTTATTCTGAAACGGCCTAACCCGAGGATTTTGATGCCGTACACTGTTGAGAGTGATGTCGCCAATGACAATCGCGACGGCAAACATGAGGTATGCAAATGGCTGATAATCTTCTGGAAATGGCGGTGCGCCATTTGGGCCAATCGGGGCTCGATGCTTTGGGTAATGCGCTGGGCCTCGGGGACGGCAAAGCCGAGCCTGCGTTCACCACCGGGGCGGCCTCCGTGCTGGCGGGCATGCTGAACAAGGCGGGCAGTGAAAGCGGTCTCGGTACCTTGCTGAATATGGCCGTCAAAAGCACCGATATGGATCTGTCCTCTCCCGCCGATATCTTTTCCAGCGCAGACAAAATGACCAGTCTGCAGGAGGTGGGTGGCAATGTGCTGGACTCGGTATTCGGCACAAGCCACAACGCGGTCGGCGATGTCATTTCCTCGGCGCTGGGCCTGGACCGTACCAAAAGTGGTTCCCTCATTCGGATTGCAGCGCCCATTGTCATGTCGATGGTGGGCAAACTGGTGAAAAGCAAAGGCCTGAATATGGAAGGCCTGGCGGCGTTGCTGCTGGGGCAGAAAACCCATATTCGCGATCAGTTGCCGCCGGGCCTGCTGAAAGAGCTGGGCGCCGATAACCTGGATGAACTGGCAGAGCGCGCCGTGGTGGAAACCTCACCGCGCCAGGCGGCGCATGCCGCGCACAACACACCACCGGCGAGAAAAAGCGGCTTTGGTAAATGGCTGTGGCCGCTGCTGATTGCACTGGGGGTTCTGTGGGCGCTGAATATGTGCGCCAAGAAAGAAAAAGTGGACGATGGCACCGGCGGTGTGATGCAGCAGGATGAGGTGATTGTGGAGGAAACGCCCACGGATCCCACACTGAACGGCGGCACCACCACGGTACCGGATGCGCCCGTCACCACCGAAAATTTTGAGCAGTCGTTCCGTGCGTATTTGAGCGATGCCAACCGCGATCCGCGCCGCGAGTTCCTGCTGAACATTGAATTCCCGACCGATGGCAGCATGCCCAACAGTGCGTCAGCTCCAGATGTGCAGGCGCTGATCAACATCATGCAGGAAAATCCTGGGCTCAAGATCACTATCGAGGGTTATACCGATAGCGATGGCGATGCCGCTGCGAATCAGACCCTGTCGGAAGCGCGCGCCAAAGGGGTGCGAGCCCTGCTGGTTAACTCCGGTATCGATGAGGAGCGCGTGAAGGCCGTGGGTATGGGGTCGGCGAATCCGGTGGCCGACAACAATACCGAGGAAGGAAAGCAGATGAATCGCCGAATTCTGGTGAAGGTGGATTCGTTTACCGAGTGATCGATTCAACCAAGGTACTGGCGCTTTGACGCCACACATAAAAAAACCGCGGTTCGCCGCGGTTTTTTTATGTGTCCGGTTCAGTCGCGATGCTTTTCGCGGTAGGCGCCGGGTGCGAGCCCCGTCCATTTTTTGAAGGCGCGGTTGAAGGCGCTGGGTTCGGAAAAACCGAGCCGCTCGGCAATGTCGGCCACCGGGGTTTCCTGTTGCTTGAGCTGGTACATGGCCATGTCGCGGCGCACAGAGTCTTTGATGTCTTGCCAGCTGTTGCCCTCGTCCTTGAGGCGGCGACGCAGCGTCTGCGGGGAGGTGAACAAGCGTTCGGCCACATCGTCCAGTGCCAGGTTCTCGATGCCGTTGTCACCCTGCAGCATGCGGCGGATGCGGCCGGTGTAGCTGTTGTCGGACTTGTACTGGGTCAGCAGGCATTCCGGTGCACGGGCCAGAAACTCGCTCAACTGCTGGGCGTCACGGGTGAGCGGCATGCTCAGGTAGCGCGTGCTGAACACCAGGCAGGTTTCCGGCTGGTGAAAGTAGTGCCGGCAGGGAAACATGTCGTTGTAGTCTTCGTCGTAATCTGGCGGTGGGAAGGCCAGGTGCACCCGTTCCAGCAGAATAGTGCGGTCGATCATCCAGCTGAAAAAGCGCAGCCAGATCACCGCCATGGACTCGACGAAGTTCTGGTTGGGAAGCTGTTTGTGGTTTTCATGGTGGAAGATCAGCTGGGCTTCTTCACCGTTCTCCACCAGCTTGATATGCAGATCGTCGCTGACCATGGCCACAAAACGGCTCGAGCGCAGTAACGCGCGGCGCAACGTGGGGCAGGTGATGGTGGCGTGGCCCATCATGGCAAAGGTGCCCGGTAGCCACGGGCGCGCCAGGTAGCCGCCGGATTCATCGCCGAGCTGATCCCACAGCAGGCGCAGCAGGTGTGCAAGCTGCTCGCGGCCGATACGCGCGTCGGCCTCTGAGGCACTGGCGAGGTCGATGCCGGCATCGCGCAGCAGCTGGTCGCAGTCAATGCCGGCGGCGCTGGCGCCAGCGAGATGGGCAAAGACGGCCGCCGCCAGAATGCCCGGTGCCCTGTACTCGATTGCTGGCTGATCCGTGTTCGGAACGAGGGTTTCGGTTTCCACAGTCACGCTTCCGCTGTCGGTGAGAAGTAATCCAGGTTTATTGGTCTCTGTGAGGCCCACTGCAATGCAGTATTCAGCGGGCACGCGGAGCGGATTATGCAAGATTATGCAAAAAGGTGCATAACAAAGTCCCGGGTCGCGCCGGAGGACTTACCTGGCCGCACAGGATTTTGGGGGCTCGATGTGCTACAAATGGGGTATCCGCACCCCACCAACGGCGAGAAGGAAAGCGCAATGTCTGCTCACGAGGTCGACCTCAACCCCACTATTTGTCGGCGCCTGCTGATCACGTATTTGATTGAGCGACTGTCGCGCCCGAACAATCCCGCGCTGGAGGAGGCGACGGGCTGGCCGCGCCGGACTATTCAGGATGTGATTGCCAAGGGGCTACCGGGGCACGGTACCCGGGTGGAATTTGTGCAGCAGGGGGTGCGCAATAACGACGGTTACTATGCGCTGAAAGACTGGGGATCCATTGATCGCAACTGGGTGTGTGCCCATCTTGCAGATATCGTGCGGGTGCTTGATGTGGCGCCGGAGCAAATTCCGGCGCCGGAGTAACCAGAGTTGGCGATTACTGCTGCTTGGCGGCTTGCTGCAGGATGACATTGACCTTCTGCAGCAGGGCCGGGTCATTGCGCAGTTGCGTGGCAATGCCCTGGTACTCTTCCTTGCTCAGGCCGGCGCTCTGTACCGCGGCCACCATTTTCGACTGGGCTTCCACATTAATCGCTTCTGCGGCAGCGGCGTCGGCGGCGGCCTTGATTTTGGGCGCGTATTCCTGGCTCAGGGTAACGATGGAGCGATAGGCATCGGCAAATTTCTGCAGTTGGGCATCACTAACGGCGGTTTCGGCGAAGGCACTGGAAACGGCGAGAGCCAGAGCAAGTGCGGCGGAATAGATGGCGGTCGGCTTCATGAAGCACCTCTCGTTATCGATGAAAACGCTTCTGTGCGGATTTGCACGCCCAGCGTTGGATGAGGGCTACAGGGCCTTGATCTGGGATCCGTTTTTAAGAGTACATCGCGGTGGCAAAGCGCTGTCTGCAAAGGGTAGTTGTTATTCACGGAGGCTTGTGTGATTCGCCGCCAGATGAGTCCGGCGGCAGTGGGTTTGTGCGCTGATGCCGCGGCCTGCTCAGAACAGGCCGAGAAATTTTTTACGCTTCTTGAGGGAAGCTTCGCAACTATTCAGCTGTCGTTGGTAGGTGCTCGCCCGCGCGGATACCTTGTGAGCCACTTTCTGTAGCCATTTTTTGTTGCGGTAGGTGCGGCGGTTAAAGCCACCCTGTCCTTCGTGGTAGGC
This sequence comes from Microbulbifer sp. Q7, assembly GCF_001639145.1. Classification (NCBI taxonomy): domain Bacteria; kingdom Pseudomonadati; phylum Pseudomonadota; class Gammaproteobacteria; order Cellvibrionales; family Microbulbiferaceae; genus Microbulbifer; species Microbulbifer sp. Q7. The sequence continues at coordinate 1,068,267 of NZ_LROY01000001.1, forward strand.
GAGGTACAGGTGGTAGGTGTCATTGGGCTTGATGCGACACTGGCGCTGGCTGGTGTTGTGATACCAGCCGACAAAGTCGATCGCGTCCTCGAAATCGTCGCGGTCACCGCGATAGTTGCCGGTGGAGCGCTGATAACTTTTCCAGGTGGTGCCGAGGGCCTGTGGGTAACCGTAGGCATCTGACGGGCGCGGGCCGGGAATGATCCACAGGATCTTGGTGCGCGGCGGTTTTGCATCGTGTACGAAGCGGGATTCCTGGTGCAGGGTCGCCATCATGGTGGCGATCGGGGTGTTCCACTTGCGCGCAGACTGGGCCGCGTCGTGATACCAGCCATCTTTCTCGCGAAAAATCTCGCAGATATTGTCGGTATTGCTCGGCGGGGTGGTGGCGCAACCTGCCGCCAGTAGCGGCAGGGCAAGCAGCGCCAGTTTTCCTTTCTTATTCTTGTGAATCATCAGCTCTCAAATTATTGCTTAAATCTTGGACTTGACCGTCTTTACACCCTCGGCTGTCCCCAGCAGCAGTACGTCGGCGGGGCGCGCGGCAAACAGGCCGTTGGTCACTACGCCGGTAATGTTGTTGATGGCGTCTTCCAGCTCCAGGGGCTTGGCGATCTGCATATTGTGCACGTCGAGGATGACATTGCCATTGTCGGTGGTCACGCCCTCGCGATAGACCGGGTCGCCGCCGAGCTTGACGATTTCGCGGGCCACATAGGAGCGCGCCATAGGGATCACTTCCACCGGCAGGGGGAAATTGCCCAGCACCGGCACCCACTTGCTATCGTCAGCAATACAGACAAACTCTTCCGAACAGGCGGCGACGATCTTTTCCCGGGTCAGCGCCGCGCCGCCGCCCTTGATCAGCTGCAGCAGGGGGTTGGTTTCATCGGCGCCATCCACGTACACCCGAATGCCGTCCACCGCGTTCAGGTCGTACACTGGAATGCCATGGGACTTCAGGCGTTCGGCCGAGGCTTCCGAGCTGGCGACGGTACCGTCAAACAGGCCCTTTTTTTCCGCCAGAAAGTCGATGAAGTAATTGGCGGTGGAGCCGGTACCGACACCCACAATGGTATCGGCGTCCAGCATGGGGGTGATGTATTCCACTGCGGCGCGGGCGACGTCCTGCTTGAGTTGATCCTGGTTCGTGGGCTCTGTCATGGGGAGAAGCGTCCTTGTGCAATATTTGCGATAAAAATGCCCGATTGCGAATATTTTCTCGCGCAAAACAGGCTTTGATGTGGCTTTGCTGCTGCATAGCGATTAGACTGGCGGGCTCCCTAACATCCACCGGCTGCCGATTTCTGTCATGCCCAAGTCCTATATCAAGCGCATTTTAGACGCGCGCATTTACGATGTCGCCATCGAAACCCCGCTGGAGCCCATGCGCCAGCTGTCGCACCGTGTTGGCAACCGTATTCTGCTGAAGCGGGAAGACCTGCAACCGGTGTTCTCCTTCAAGATTCGCGGCGCCTACAACAAACTCCTGCAGCTGGCCCCCGAGCAGCGCGCCAAGGGCGTGATTGCGGCGTCTGCGGGTAATCATGCCCAGGGGCTGGCGCTGGGCGCGCAGCAGCTGGGGGTGCGTGCCACCATCGTGATGCCGTCGACGACCCCGGCGATCAAGGTCAATGCCGTGCGTATGCGCGGTGCGGAAGTCGTGTTGCACGGGGACACCTTCGACGAGGCGGCGGCGCTAGCGAGACAGCTGGTGGAGGAGCGCGACCTGGTATTTATCCACCCGTACGATGACCCCGATGTCATCGCCGGCCAGGGCACGGTGGCGATGGAGCTGCTGCGCCAGCATCCGGGCCACCTGGACGCTGTTTTTATCCCCGTGGGTGGTGGTGGCCTCGCCGCCGGCATGGCCGCCTACATCAAGTATGTGCGTCCGGAAATCAAGGTCTACGCGGTGGAGCCGGAAGACGCCGCGTGTCTGAAACTGGCGATGGCCCAGGGCAACCGCGAGGGGCGCCTGCCCCAGGTGGGGCTATTTGCCGATGGCGTCGCCGTGGCGCAGATCGGCGAGGAAACCTACCGCGTGCTGCGCGAGACCATCGATGGCGTCATCACGGTGACCACCGATGAAATCTGTGCGGCTATCAAGGATATTTTCGAAGATACCCGCTCCATAGCCGAGCCCGCCGGCGCCGTGGGGCTCGCCGGGCTGAAGAAGTACGCGGACCAGAGTGGCGTGCAGAACCAGGCGCTGGCGACGGTCTGCAGCGGGGCCAATACCAATTTTGACCGCCTGCGCTATATCAGCGAGCGCACCGAGATCGGCGAGAAGCGCGAGGCGGTACTGGCAGTCACCATCCCCGAAAAACCGGGCAGTTACCTGCAGTTTTGCCGCGACCTGGGCGACCGCTCCATCACAGAGTTTAATTACCGCTACGCCAACAGCGGCGCAGCGCATATCTTCGTGGGGATGCAGGTATCCACCGATGCCGACCGCCAGCAGCTGGTGAGCCAGCTCCAGCAGCGCGGCTACGAGGTGACGGACCTGACCGACAACGAAATGGCCAAACTGCATATTCGCCATCTTGTGGGCGGGCGTGCGCCCGGCATTGAGGACGAGGTGGTATACCGCTTTGAATTTCCCGAGCGCCCCGGCGCCCTGCGCAAGTTTCTCGAGCAGCTGGCGGGCCGCTGGAACATCACCCTGTTCCACTATCGCAACCACGGCGCCGCCTATGGGCGGGTACTGGTGGGACTGGAGGTGGCCGCAGACGAGCGCGCGGCACTCAGGGCTTTGCTGGACCAGTTGCACTATCCCTTCTGGGAGGAAACCGAAAATCCTGCCTACCGTTTCTTCCTGTCGCAGGCCCGGGAAACGGAAGAAAACTGAGTAAAAGTGGGCGAATGGCGCCGAAATCGTGCTTTGGTCCGCATTTTTTGCGACGAGTAGATCACCGCGCTCGACCTGTCGAACTTGCAATTCTAAAAATGTGAGCGTTTTCTCAAAAAAAAGACCTTGACGGGTTACTATTTGGGCACTAATCGCGTATCTTTTGATCGGTGATTGGCCCGGAGAGGCCCGCTGAAAGGAGCAGATTGGCGGCAAATGCCCCGTTTGTAGTCTGAACTTTTTGGCTGGTTGGGGTCCAAATCGCCACTGGCGGCGAAGATCGCCAGGTAATAACGAAAGAGTTCGCAAACAAAAAGAATTCAAATCTTACAGGATGGTCCCCATGAAACCCGATGCATTGACACTCGCAGTAGTTGTCTTTGTTGCGGGCGTACTGCTGAGCAGTTCCGGTCTGACCGAGGTGTTCTCTTCCGACGAAGAAGAAGCCCCGGCAGCCCTGCAGCAGGGAGTGGTCACTCGCTGACCCTTACGCCCGTCGCTGGCTGATGCCAAAGCAAAAAAGCCGAACCCTGCTCGCAGCGGTTCGGCTTTTTTGTGTCTGCAGGGTTTGTGTCTGCACGATTCGGGGCCGGTTAGAGGGTGCGGTAAACCCTCTGGTCGGTGGCCACCAGCTTCAGGGGGATGTCCCAGGGCTCTACCGGCAGGTGGTCGACACACTGTAGCTGGTGGGCAACCCCCACCAAAGCCGGCCCGCTGCCCGGGCGCAGCTGTTTGAACGCAAAAGTGCGGTCGTAGTAACCGGCCCCCATGCCTAGCCGTGCACCGCTGGGATCGAAGGCAACCAGGGGGAGTAGCACCAGGTCCAGCCGGTCTGCGCGGATGGCGCTGGAGCGGCCCAAGACGGGCTCGGGAATGCCATAGCGATTGCGGTAGCGCGGGGTTGTGCCGGGCCAGTGTAAAAACAACATGGCGGTACGCGCCGCGCGAGGCAACGCCGGCAGGTAAAAACGCTTGTGCGGAAAGCGCTCCAGTAGTGGGCGCGGATCAATCTCGCCGTCCATCGGCCAGTAAAGGCCGATGTGGCGCGCTCGTTTCACCTCCGGGCACAGCGCCAGCCGCGCGCATAGCTTGCGACTGGCCAGGCGTTGCCGGTGTGCACTCAGTGCCCGGCGGGCGGCGCGGATTTGTCGGCGCAGCTGCTGTTTGGAGGGTTTTGTGCCAGATAATGTCGCGTTGGATGGGGTGGCGGAATCGGACATTGCCATCGTGTTTTCTGCGCCCGGATTGCCAGGGTCACGGCGGACCACAGCGGGAAGGGAAATTGGGGCCCCGAAGGTGCGGCTGATGACATAGCCTTGAACCGTAAGGCTCAAGGTGGGGGCTCCCGGAATGCATAAGGCTTTCCGCTACAAGGCGGACTTGCACACCAACATCCGCTGGGATCCTCCAGGGTAGAATTATCGGCTCAGGACATAGTCAACTGGCCAACACTTCAGGGCAAGAAAGAGTATACCCCTTGTGGGCAGACTTGGCTAAACGGACTTTCCCGGCAAAAGGTGCATTTTTGCGATAGTCAAGTGAGGCCGGAATTGCCGCGGGGCATGCGGTTTTTTGCGGAGTACGGGGAAACGTTGGGGGCGGGCGAAGCGGCCTGCACAGCGGCAGGCCGAGTGACGGGCTTAGATGGTGTCGAACTTTTCCAGCGCGGCCTGTACTTTTTCATGCAACCGGTCGAGCATCTGTTCTTCCACCGGTTGCCGGGCCAGGTCTGCCTTGGCCTGAATGAGTTCGTGGGCAATATTGAGCGCCGCCATGACCGCAATACGCTCGGCGCCGATTACCGTGCCACTGTTGCGAATTTTCGCCATGCGCTCGTTGAGCAGTTTTGCAGACGCCTGCAGGCCGGGCTGCTCTTCTTCCGAGCAGGCAACACGATACTCCTTGTCGAGAATCGTTACCGCAACCGTCGCTGAATTGTGCGCTTTACTGCTCATCCGTTATCTTGGCCCAGGCCCTTGAGCCGGTTGATCATTGTTTCAACCCGGCTGCGAGCCACTTCATTGTTTTTAATCAGCCGTTGGCGCTCTTGCTGCCACTGGCCCGCCTGCTCGCGCAGCGCGCGATTGTCTGCAGCCAGCTGCTGGCACTGTTGCAACAGTGTATCCAGCTTGAGTTCTAACGCCTGTATTTTATCCATAATTCCTGCGTGTTCCGTGGTCCCCCCATGTCAGCGAACCGTCTGCCACCTGCGCGAGGCGGGGGATTCCGCTACTATATTGCCGGTGTATGGGAGGGTCAATTGTCCTCAGGGTCTATGTGCCATTTATATGGGGCGTGAGTAGTCAATATTTCGCCAGTTTGGTGATTTATTCGCACATCCTCGCCGCGCGCTCCCATTGTCCGTATTGGCAGCCAGATTTCCCGGTCGCCGTTCAAATTTACAGCAGATTGCGGATGCATTTCGGTGAGAGTGATTGCGCATTCTCCGCCGCGATTCGCAGAGGTCTTCAGGAGTATTTATGTCCGCAGCGCAGGTTTCGTTTGACGATCTCGCTAATCAGATAGTCGCCGCTGGCGGTAAAATCGGACCGAGCGAACTGCACGGCTTTATTTGCGGTCTGCTCGCCGCCGGTGCGCGCCCCGACAAGGGCCGCTGGAAAAATGAAACGGCGGAGTTTCTCGACCTGGAAGCGCTGCCCGCAGATCTGGCACGCGACAGCCTGAAACTCGTCGAGCAGAGCCTGCAAGACCTGTCTGACAAGAATTTTGCATTCCAGCCCCTGCTCAGCACCGGTGAAGAGCTGGCCGAGCGCGGTCAAACACTGTGCCTCTGGTGTGAAGGGTTTTTACACGGCTTTGGTGTCGGTAAATACACCGGCGAACTGCCGGCGACGTCCAGTGAGGCGCTGAAGGATTTTGCCGAGATTGCCCAGCTGGACGCGACCTCACTTGAAAATGGCCCGGAACAGGAGCGGGAATTTTTTGAGGTGCAGGAATATGTGCGCATGGCGGCACTGAATATCTTTGTGGAATGCAACCCACCGTCTGCCGAGAGCGATCCTGGCCAGAGTGGCGATAAACCTGCGGGCCCCACGTTGCATTGAGTTTGGAACCTGGCGTTTTCCCCATGAATATTTCCAAAGCTGAGTACGCCCGCCGCCGGCAGCGTCTTGTCGAAGGGCTGGAGTCAAACAGTCTGGCGATTGTGCCAGCGGCCCGTGAGCAGCTGCGCTCGCGCGATACGTTTTTTCCCTTTCGTCAGGACAGCGATTTTTCCTATCTCACCGGGTTCAACGAGCCGGAGTCCCTGCTGGTGCTGATTCCCGGACGCGCGCAGGGGGAAACGCTGCTGTTTTGTCGGGAGCGGGATGCAGAAAAAGAAATGTGGGACGGTCCGCGCCTGGGACCGGAGCGCGCCGCCGAGTTTTGCGGCCTGTGCGATGCCTTCCCTATCGGAGACCTGGACGACATTTTGCCCGGCCTGCTGGAAGGCCGGGATCTGATTTACTACACCATGGGGCGCTTTCCCCAGCTCGATCGTCGCCTGCAGGGTTATCTGCAGGCTCTGGAGCGTGCGCCGGGCGCGGTATCGGCGCCGGAGATGGTGAGCCTGGATCCGCAGTTGCACGATTTGCGGCTGTTCAAGAGTGCTGCGGAAATTCGCCTGATGGCAAAGGCGGCGGAGATCAGTGCGGAAGGCCACCGCCATGCCATGCAGCGTTGCCAGCCGGGCATGTACGAGTACCAGCTGGAAGCGGAACTGTTACACGCCTTTGCGTCCGGTGGCGCACGTGAGCCTGCTTACCCGAGCATTGTGGGCGGCGGGCGCAACGCGCTGGTGATGCATTACATCGCCAACAGTGCGCCGCTGCGCAACGGCGATCTGGTGCTGATTGATGCGGGCTGTGAATACCGCGGCTATGCGGCGGATATTACCCGTACATTTCCCGTCAACGGCCGCTTCAGTGGTCCGCAAAAAGCGGTGTATGAAATTGTGCTGGCCAGCCAGCAGGCGGCGATCGAAAAAATTGTTGCCGGCAACGACTGGGATCATCCGCATCTCGCCAGTGTGGAAGTGATCGTCCGCGGGCTGAAAGATCTCGGTTTGCTGAAAGGCGATGTTCACGGGCTGATCGAATCCGGTGCCTATCGCCGTTTTTACATGCACCGTGTCGGTCACTGGTTGGGAATGGATGTGCACGATGTGGGGGACTACAAGGTGCACGGCCAGTGGCGTCAACTGGAACCGGGCATGACCATGACGGTGGAGCCGGGTATTTATATTGCGGCCGACGAGAGCGACGTCCCGGAGAAATTTCGCGGCATCGGGATTCGCATTGAAGACGATGTGGCCCTGTTAAAAGACGGAACCCAGATTCTTTCCGCGGCGGCACCGAAAGCCATTGCGGATATCGAGTACCTGATGCGCGCCGGCGATCTGGTACAGGAGGCTTTATTATGACGCAGCACACCGCAGCCGCCACGGCAGATACTGATGTGGTCATTGTTGGCGGTGGTATGGCCGGCGCCAGTCTGGCGCTGCTGCTTGCCCATCACTGCCCTGGGCTGAACATTTCACTGCTGGAGCGCCACCCGCTACCCGACGACACCGCCGCCTTGAATCTGCCGAGTTTCGATACCCGGGCCACCGCCATTGCTGCCGGTAGCCTGCAGATTTTTGACGAGCTGGGTGTGTGGTCGGCGCTGCGCGAATACGCAGCGCCGATTACCCGGGTGCAGGTTTCCGATCGCGGCCACAGCATGAGTGCGAGCCTGAACGCTGCGCGTGAGTCCGCCGCCAGCTATGCGGGCATGCTTGGCGCGGTGGTTGAGAATGCGGCACTTGGTCCGCTGCTGTATCGCGCGCTGGAAAATACCGGCGTCAGGGTGTTGTCCCCGGCGGAGGTTGCGGATGTGACCATGACCGCTGCAGGTGCGCAGTTGTCCTGGCGCCCGGTTGGTGATGAAACCGCTGCCGCGCAATCTTTACAGGCGCGCCTGCTGGTGGTGGCGGACGGCGTCGACTCGCCGCTGTGTCGGCGGCTGGGCATTGCCACCGAGGAAGTGGACTACCACCAGCATGCACTGGTGACCACGGTTGGCCTGCAGCAGGATCACGGCGGTGTGGCGTTTGAGCGCTTTACCGAGCGGGGCCCCATGGCATTGTTACCGCTGCCGAAGCGCGATGGCGAGCATCGGGCGGCGCTGGTGTGGACCTGTGAGGAAGAAGACTGGGAGCGGGTTGCCGGGCTTTCCGAGAAGGACTTTCTGAGCCACCTGCAACAGACCTTCGGCTGGCGTGCCGGACGTTTCGTGCGCGCCGGGCAGGTGCAGGGCTACCCGCTAAAACTATCCCTGGCGCGCGAGCAGGTGCGCCGCGGGGTGGCGCTGGTGGGCAACTGCGCGCACTTTCTGCATCCGGTGGCTGGCCAGGGTTTCAATCTGACCCTGCGCGACTGCGACGCCCTGGCCCGCGTCATCGGCCGCGCAATGGCGGAGCCGGCGGCGGATTTCCGGCAATCTGGCCCGGGCGAGCTAAACTTACTTGAGGCTTATTGGCGCGAACGTCAACATGACCAGCAGTTGACCATCGGTTTCAGTGACCGCATCCCGCCACTTTTCGCCTCCCGCAGTCTGTTGCTTGGGGGGCTGCGCCAGGCGGGACTGCTGGGCCTGGCGCTGGCGCCTGCCTTGCGTGCCGGTTTTGCCCGTCAGGCTGCTGGACTTGCGCTCTAACCACACTATAACGGTGGATCTTGCAATGGCGGACAAGGGCCTGTCCGCGCTCTCGAATTTTTCATTCCCGGAGAACAACGGCCTATGAACAGACAGCGAATGGACGTGACCATCGTCGGTGGTGGCATGGTGGGGATGGCACAGGCGGCTTTGCTGGCAGTGCGACACCCACAGATGCGTATTTCGCTGCTGGAGGCATCGAACACGGATCCGCAAGTTCGGGAAGATAGCTACGATGCCCGCGTGGTGGCGCTTACCGAAGCGTCGCGCCAGCTGCTGGAAGAAGTGGGCGCCTGGCAACTGTTCGCCGGCAAGCGCGAATGCCCGTACACCCAGATGCGGGTGTGGGACGCGGAAGGCACCGGCTCCGTGTGGTTTGATTGCCGCGATGTGAAATTACCCAACCTTGGGCACATCGTGGAAAACAGTGTGATTCTCGCCGCCCTGCGCGAGCGCATCGCAGAGTTAAGCAATATCGATCTGGTGACCGGTTTCAAGCTGGAGAGCTGGTGGCGGGATTGTGGTTTGTGGCATCTGCAGGCGCGGAGCCCGGATCGGGACGCGGTCGAGGGGTTGGACAACCAGTCCCCGGTACTGACTACCCGTCTGTTAATTGGTGCCGATGGCGCACGCTCGCGGGTGCGCGATCTGCTGCGTATTCGCACCCGGGATGTGGAGTACCAGCAGACCGCGCTGGTGTGTGTGGCGCGCTGTGAGCGATCCCATCAGTCCACCGCCTGGCAGCGCTTTCTGGACACTGGCCCACTGGCGTTTCTGCCGCTCGCCGGGCTGGGGGATGATCGCCACTGCGCGGTGGTCTGGTCCGCGGACGACAGCCTGGCACGCGAGCTGGTGATGCTCGATGACAAGGCGTTTGCACTCAACCTGGAAAAAGCATTTGAAAGCCGCCTCGGCGCTGTTGAGTGGGTCAGTGAACGCTTTTCGTTCGCGTTGCGCGCGCGTCATGCGGAATCGTATTTTGGCCCCGGTGCCGTATTGATCGGCGATGCGGCTCACAATATTCATCCGCTCGCGGGACAAGGGGTGAACCTTGGATTAATGGATGTGCTGGTGCTGAGTGAGGAAATCGACCGTGCACTGAAGCGGGATATTTCTCCGGCGCATGCCTCCGTACTGACCCGTTATCAGCGCCGTCGCCGCGGCGAAAATGCAGCGACACTCAAGGCCATGAGCACGTTCAAATCCCTGTTTGGCGCCGGTGATCTGCACTGGCGCTGGTTGCGTAATACCGGGCTGAGCATGGTAGACGCGAGCCCGCTGCTCAAAAAACGCATCATCATGCGCGCCATGTCGGTGTAAGGCGCTTGCAGCGTTGCACAGGAAATGAAAAAACGCGGCACACACGCCGCGTTTTTTGTGCCCGCTGCTACTGCGCCGGAATCCGCTGGGGAAATTTGATAGAGTCCCGCCATCGCATCGTTTTATTCGAGTAGGCCCCGATTTGAGTCATTGGATCACCATTTGTGAATTTCCCCTGAGCAAAGACCTGTCAGCGGTGGCGGACTTTATCCGGCGCCACCAGCTGCCACTGCGTATCAGTGAGGAAAACAATCGCCAGTGTGTGGCGAGCCTGGCTCCACAACTGGTGGAGCCCATGGGACAGTTGCTGGCGCGCTGGCAGGCGGGAGAAGTCGATCTCGCACAGATCCAGGTGCACACCTACGATGAGGCGGCCCCCGCGGGGGAGTCGGCTGCGGGCGAGGATGCACAGGGCGCGGGAGAGGCCGCCGGGGAAGCGCCGGCATCCAATACGCAGGGCGAGGCGCCCGTGTCGGTGATACCGCAGTGGTCGCTGCGCCAGACACCCGTCAGCTTGATGTTGATCGCGTTGTGTTTTATCGGCTGGTTTATGTTGCGTCAGGGTTGGGCGGAGCCGCTGGTCATTTTCCCACAGGGGGCCGGTGATTTTGGTGCGGCGCAATCGTCCCTTGCCTGGCATTTGTCGCGGGGGGAATTCTGGCGCTTGTGGACCCCGGCCATCGTGCATTTTTCCCTGCCGCACGCGCTGTTTAACGCACTCGGCGTGTGGATTGTGGGGCGTTCGCTGGAGGCCCGTGCCGGTAGCGGGTGGTTTGCATTGCTGGTTTTACTGAGCGCGCCGGTTTCCAACCTGGCCCAGTACTACTGGGCGCCGCAGAATCTGTTCGGCGGCATGTCCGGGGTGGTGTACGCCCTGATCGGCGCAGCGTTTGTTATTCAGCGCTGGCAGCCGCGCTGGCGGGATGTGCCGCCGTCACTACTGTGGATAGCAGTGGTATGGCTGCTGGTGTGCATGGTAGGTATCGTCGATTACTTTATTCCCGGCGGTATCGCCAATGCCGCGCATATCGGCGGCTTTGCTGCGGGCCTGCTGCTCGCCCTTGTGTTTTGCATGGGCGGTGGTGCACGCCGCTATTTCTCCGCTACGGATGCGCGTCGTGACAGCGACGCAGCCAATACTCGACAAGAATTCTGATCGACCATGCTGCTACTGATTACTTACGTACTGATTGCCCTCGGGTTCTCCTTTCTCTGCTCGATTGCCGAGGCGGTTATTCTCAGCGTCACGCGCCCCTATGTGAGCCTGCTGGAGCGGGAGGGACACCGGTCCGGTCGTGTATTGCGCAGGCTGAAAGAAGATATCAATGCGCCGCTGGCGGCGATCCTCACACTGAACACCGTCGCCCATACCGTGGGTGCCGCCGGTGCCGGCGCGCAGGCGGCCGCGGTGTTTGGCAATCAATATCTGGGCATTGCCTCGGCGGTACTCACCCTGCTGATTCTGGTGTTTTCTGAAATCATTCCGAAGACGTTGGGCGCGGTGTACTGGCGGCAGTTGGCGCCGGCCACCGCGTATGTGCTGCGCTACCTGGTGATCGTGCTGAAGCCGTTTGTATGGCTCTCCGAGCGTTTGACACGCGGGCTCGCCCACGGGCCCACCCTGACAGGGTTCAGCCGCGAAGAGTTTGCCGTGATGGCGCAAATCGGCGAGGCGGAAGGTCAGCTGGAGCGGCACGAGTCCAGTATTCTGCACAACCTGTTTTTTACCTTGCGCGATCATACGGTGCGCGAGGTGATGACCCCGCGCACTGTGGTCTTTTCCCTGTCTCAGGATATGACCGTGGCGGATGCCTATGAGCAGGTGGAGAAAAGCCGCTTCTCGCGCATCCCGGTGTACGAACAGGACGACCCGGACCTGGTGGTGGGCTTTGTGCTGAAGCAAGACCTGTTGCAGGCCTACGCCCGCGGTGACAGCGAGGACACCCTGCGCAGCCTGCGCCGGGATCTGCTGATGCTGCCGGAAACCGCTGCTATCTATCAGGTATTTCACAAAATGCTCGCCAGGCGCGTGCAGATTACCGCGGTGGTAGACGAGTACGGCAGCCTCGAAGGCCTGGTGACCCTCGAGGATATTCTGGAAACCCTGCTGGGCGAGGAGATCGTCGACGAAGCGGACAAAACCCCGGATCGTCAGGCACTGGCGAAACGCCTGTGGCGCTGGCGCTCGAAGCGCTACGGCTTGCTGGTGGACGAGATGGCGCAACGGGAGCAGGAGGGCGAGGACCCCGAGGATCTGTTGCGCGAAGAAATCCGGCGGCAGCTGGATGAAGATGCGGCGTCACCGACCTCGGATGCGGAGGCCGACAGCACGAATAAAAATGCCAGGGGGCGTGACGAAAACTAATACCGGCATCGACTTGCCGCCCCGGTGTTTGCACGGCCCGCCGCCTAGCGCGCCGGGTCGATGGTCTCTCCCAGGCTATTGTTCACACGGAACCAGCCGGTAACGCTGTAGCGCGGCCGGTGGCTGGTGAGCACTTCGTGGGGAAACTCCTCGGAAAGGAAAATCACCATCTGCCCAAAACGCGGTGCGACTTTTTCGATGACCGTATCGCTGTCTGGCGCATAGATCTGTAGCTCACCACCGTCTTTGGGCTGCCAGTTGGGGGTGAGGTACAGCACGGTACTCACGATCCGGTTGGTGTCGCCCTTGAATGCGTCCACGTGCTTTTTGTAGTAGCTGCCGCGGTTGTATCGGGCGTAGTGGCACTCGTAATCAAACAATCCCAGGAACAGCCGGCGGTTCAAACCCAGCCGCAGGGTTTCCGCCCAGCTCAGGTAGGCGGCAACCGCCAGGTTGCTTCGGTCCAGCCAGAAAATTTCATCGGTGCGCACAAACTGGTTGAGCTGGTGCTCCTGCTCTCGGCCGATGCCTGCAGCCTGGAAACGCGCGCGGTCGATGGAGCGGAAATGCCGCAGCAGTGATCCCAGTAATGCCGGCGGCAATGGCGCGGGCAGTACGATGTAACCGGTCTCCCGCAGTGCGCTGGCAATCTGGTCGAGGGGGTCGTGGTCGTCGGGGCCGCGTTGCCAAATGTTGTCCACGGGGGATTCCGCGGCGGGTGCCGCAGAGTAAAGCGCTGTATTCAATCCGGTTGATTCCGATTGTGCTGTGCGGGGAGCTGGCCGGGCCGGCGGGTGCTGGCAAGGACGTGGCCATTGGGCACAGGGGTTGATCAGGGCGGCTTTTATACCGCCGCTTGCCCCGAGGCGCCAGCAAATAATTGCCGCAGCAGGCGCGTGGATAACCGGCTAGGTGAGGTCCCAGCCGGTCAGCAGAACCGCAATCGTCACTGCGCCAATCAGCAGGTTCATGGGAATGCCCACTTTCAGGTAATCGGAGAACACGTAACCACCGGGGCCGTACACCATCAGGTTGGTCTGGTAGCCCAGTGGGGTGGCGAAACTCGCCGAGGCCGCCATCATCACCGCGAACATAAACGGCTCCGGGTTGAGGCCCGCGGCGGCGGTAATCTGCAGCACGATGGGCACCATGATAATCGCCGCCGCATTGTTGGTGACCATTTCGGTGAGCAGCGAGACACACAGGTAAACCAGGATCAGCATCAGCCAGGGGTGGCCGTAAGACAGGGAGATTACGCCTTCGGCCAATACCGCGGCCACCCCGGTTTTCTGCAGGGCAACCCCCAGGGCAAAGGACGCGGCGATGGTGATCAGTACCGGCAGGTCGAGGCTTTTTTGTGCCTGGGCCACCGAACAGCAGCGGGTGACGAGCATGGCGCCGGCTCCGATCAGGGCGGCATTCAGCATACTGATCAGGCCGCTGCCCGCGCCGAGCACCATGGCGATGAGTATCAGCCAGGCGGTGACCCCTTTTTCGTGCCGCGGGCTCTCCGCCTCCAGGTCGTTAATCAGCAGGAAATCTTTACTGTAGCGCTGGCGCAATACAAACCCCGGGCGGGCCTCCAGCAGCAGGGAGTCGCCGGCTTTCAGCTTGATGCTGCCGAGGTTACCCGCTACCCGCTGTCCTTCCCGGGCCACCGCCAGTACCGCGGCACCATAGCGTTTGCGAAATTCGGCTTCGCGGATACTTTTGCCGATTACCTCGCAGTGCGGGGACACCACCGCTTCCACCAGCCGGCGTTCCTCCACCCCGGCAGGTTGCGCGTCCTGTTCATCGTGGTGATCCGACGGCACAATGCCGCGCACCCGCAGCAGGTCGGAGATGGCCTCTGTGTCACCGGCGAACACCAGCCGATCGCCGCCGCGCAGGACTTCTTCCGAGCGCACCGGGGTAATGATCTGGCCGGCGCGGTCGATTTCCACCAGATACACCCGGCGCAATCCGCGCAGGCCGGCGTCTTCCACCGTCTTGCCGACCAGCGGCCCGCTGCTGTCGATGGCCACCTCAAGGGTGAATTCCCGCAGGTTGCCGAAGGGTTTCTTTTCGCGTCTGTCCGGTAGCCAGCGGGGGAAGAACACCAGCATGAACACGATACCCACCAGCGCGGCGGGTAGCCCCACGGCGGCGATGGAAAACAGGGAAAAGCCCTCGTTGCCGGTAATGGCCTGGTACTGACCGTTAACCACCAGATTGGTGCTGGTACCAATCAGGGTGAGAGTGCCGCCCAAGATAGCGCCGTAACTGAGGGGGATCATCAGTTTGGAAGGGGCGACATCAATCCGCTTGGCCCAGGCGTTGAGGGCGGGGATCATGGTGGCGACCACCGGGGTGTTGTTGAGGTAGCCAGACAGCGCCACCACCGGGGCGAATACCCGCAACATGGCTGTGCGTACCGTACCGGGGCGCCCCAGCAGGTGTTTCACCATCATGTCGATACCGCCAGACGCGTGGATGCCGGCGGCTACCACGAACATGGCCGCCACAGTGATCAGCCCGCTGTTGCTGAAACCGGACAGGGCTTCTGTGGGCGAGAGTATGCCGGTGACACTCAATAGCGTGAGTGCCGCCATCATCACCAGATAGGCCTGAATACGCGTCGCGATCAGTGTGGCCAGTACGGCGAAAACGAGAAATAGGGAAAACCAGCCAGACCAATCCATAGCAGCATGTGTTTATTGTGGGGCAGTAGACGGCTAAAACTACTGCAAAGCCTTTGGCACAAAAAGTTATTTTTTCGCATATTGATAGAACCCTGCCGATAGCGCTGCCCTGCTTCAGTCCCTTTGGTGCGTGAAGACTGCTTCATAAGCGCCAGCAGATAATATTTTTCACTACTGCTGCTAGGCTTTGCAGAGTATCGGCATCTGGTAACGGCCGTTGCGCCGCCGGTAGAATACGCGGCTTTCCCGGCAAGGCGCCTGACAAGGCCCAGGCGATACGCTGCAGGTGGTTCGCGCCTTCAAAGGGATAGAAACAGTTCAAAACACGGGATTCAGCACAGAATGGGAAATAAAACCGCGCTTTACGATGCCCACGTTGCCATGGGCGGCAAAATGGTGGATTTCGGTGGCTGGGATATGCCGCTGCATTACGGTTCACAGCTCGACGAACACCACAAGGTGCGCAAGGGCGCGGGCATGTTCGATGTGTCCCATATGACCGTGGTGGACGTGGATGGCGAAGGCGCGCGGGATTTCCTGCGCACGCTGTTGGCCAATGATGTGGCAAAGCTGGACGGCAACCCCGGCAAGGCGCTCTACACCGGTATGCTGAATGAGCAGGGCGGTGTGGTGGATGACCTGATCGTTTACCTGCGCGATCCGGGTTACCGCGTGGTTGTAAACTGCGCTACCCGCGAAAAAGACCTGGCGTGGATGAACCAGCAGGCAAGCGCTTTTGATGTGACCCTGAGTGAGCGCCCGCACCTGGCGATGATTGCCATTCAGGGCCCGGATGCCATCGACAAGGTGAAGGAAGTAATGGGCATCGACTGGACGGCGGCGATCGACGGTCTCAAGGTGTTCAACAGCTTCGCGCGCGGTGACTGGTTCGTGGCGCGCACCGGCTATACCGGCGAAGACGGCCTCGAAATCATGCTCAACAACGAGGATGCCCCAGGCTTCTGGCAGGCCCTGGCGGACGCCGGTGTGGCGCCCTGCGGTCTCGGTGCGCGCGACACCCTGCGCCTGGAGGCGGGTATGAACCTGTACGGCCATGAGATGGACGATGACACCTCGCCGCTGCAGGCCAACATGGCCTGGACCATTGCGTGGGAACCGCAGGATCGCACGTTTATCGGCCGCGAGGCGCTCGAGCAGGAAAAAGCCGCCGGGGTGGAGAACAAACTGGTGGGCCTGGTGCTCGAAGAGCGCGGTGTTCTGCGCGCCGGGCAGCAGGTTGTGGTGGACGGCACCGATCGCCGCGGTATCATCACCAGCGGCACCTTCTCCCCCACCCTGGGCTTCTCTATTGCCATGGCCCGGGTGCCGGTGAGTGTGGGAGAGACCGCGCAGGTAGAGATCCGCAACAAGCTGATCCCGGTGCGGGTGGTAAAACCGAGCTTTGTGCGCAACGGCAAGTCGCTGGTGTAAGCACCCGGCTGGAGATTGCGCTGCAGCCATTGCGTGATTTTCTGGATATCCGTTTTTAAATAGACCGTTTACAGCTAATTTTGAGCTTTTTTGAGGGAAGAACCCATGAGCGAGATTCGCAGCGAACTGAAATACGCCTCCAGCCACGAGTGGGCGCGCCTGGAAGAAGATGGCACCGTGACCGTGGGCATCAGCGACCACGCGCAGGACTCCCTGGGTGACGTGGTGTACGTGGAAACCCCGGAAGTGGGGCAGACTCTGTCCGCGGGTGAAGAGGCGGGTGTGGTTGAGTCGGTAAAAGCCGCCAGCGACATCTACGCGCCGATTTCCGGCGAAGTAATCGCGGTCAATGAAGCGCTGGAAGACGAGCCTGAAACCGTCAACTCCAGCCCGTACGACGATGGCTGGTTTTTCAAGATCAAGCCGAGCGACGAGAGCGAGCTGGACAAGCTGCTGGACGCAGACGCGTACAAGGCGGAAGCGGACGAGGGCTAAGCTTCCCTTCTGTTTCCGAAACAAAAACGCCGGGCATTGTGCCCGGCGTTTTTGTTTGAATGATGGGTTTTGTATTGAAAAGGCTACCACCGGCCTAGCTGGAGTTCTCTTCTGACTGCTGAGGCTGCACCAGCCCGCCAATTCCCAGGTCCTGCAAATACCCGCGCAGCTTTTCCTCAATCTGTTCCGGACACTCCATTTTCAGCACCTGCTGTAACAGGCGGTCGAGATCCGATTTGTTGACTTCCCGCAGAGCGGCTTTTACCCGCGGCAGGTTGGTGGCGTTCATGGAGAGCACGTCGTAGCCCATGGCAACGAGCAGCAGCGCACCGCCCGGGTCGCCCGCGAGCTCGCCGCAAATGCCCACCTTGGTGCTGGTTTCATGGCCCGCGGTCACCACCTGCAACAGCGCCTGCAGCACCGCCGGATGGAAACTGTGGTAGATACCCGCCACGCGGCTGTTGTTGCGATCCACGGCCAGCAGGTACTGGGTCAGGTCGTTGCTGCCCACCGACATGAAGTCTACCCGCTTGGCCAGTTCCCGCGCCTGGTACACCGCCGAGGGCACCTCGATCATGATGCCGAGCGGAGGACGCTGGATGGCGTAACCTTCATCGACCAGTTCATCGTAGGCGCGATCCACGAGTTTGCGCGCGGCTTCCAGTTCGCCCACGCCGCTGATCATCGGCAACATGATGCGCAGGTTGTCGAGGCCCAGGCTCGCTTTCATCATGGCGCGCACCTGCCCCAGGAAAATTTCCGGATGGTCCAGGGTGACACGGATGCCGCGCCAGCCCAGGAAGGGGTTGGTTTCCTCGATGGGGAAGTAGGTGAGTGCCTTGTCGCCACCGATATCCAGGGTGCGCATGGTCACCGGGCGCGGGGCGAAGGCCTGCAACTGTTCGCGGTAAATTTCCCGCTGCTCTTCTTCCGAGGGAAAGCGGTCGCGCAGTAGAAACGGCACTTCGGTGCGGTACAGGCCAACGCCCTCGGCACCGCGCTCCAGCGAGCGTACTACGTCTGCCATCAGGCCCGTGTTCACCCACAGGCGGATGCGGTGGCCATCGGCGGTTTCACAGGGGAGCTTGGCAAGGTGGTCCAGGTTGCGTGCCAGCTCGCGCTCCTCTTCCACAATGGCATCGTAGCGGCGCCTGAGTTCCGGGCTGGGGTGGATATGCAGCTCACCGCGGTAGCCATCTACCACCAGGTCGACGCCGTCGATCTGTTCCCAGGGCAGCTCCTGCGCCCCCATCACCGCGGGTACGCCCATGGCGCGGGCAATAATGGAAACGTGGCTGTTGGACGAGCCTTTGATGGACACCAGCCCGGCAAGTTTCTCCCGCGGCACATCCGCCAGTACCGAGGCGGTGAGTTCTTCGCCGATCAGGATGGTGTTGTCGGGGTATTCGCGCAGGCTGTGTTCCTGCTGGCGCAGGTGCATCAGCACCCGTGCACCGAGGTCGCGTACATCCGCGGCGCGCTCGCGGAAATAGGAATCCGACATGGCTTCAAAACGCCGCACATGCTCCAGCATGACTTCCGCCCAGGCACGGCTGGCGGTCAGCTGCTGGCGAATGCGTTCGCACACTTCGACGGCAATGGAACTGTCGTCGAGCATGCTGATATAGGCGTCGAACAGGGCGCGCTCTTCTTTGTTCAAGTCGTTCTTCAGCCGCTCGCCCACATCGCGGATCTCATCCCGTGCGGCCGCCAGTGACTGGTAGAACAGCTTGAGTTCGGCGTCCACGTCCATGGTACAAGCGTAAGGCACCGTCGCCAGGTTGGCCGGCGGCGCGACAATGTGCGCGCGGCCGATGGCGATACCCGGGGAGGCGGCAAGGCCAACGAATTTTGCCTCGCTACGCTGCTGCCCCATGTTGATAAGGGCGCCGGTGGCCTCGGCGTGGGCGATGACCCCGGCGAGCTGCGCTGAGAGGGTGACAAGAAAGGCCTCTTCACCCTCGTCAAAGCGGCGGCGCTCCGCCTGCTGCACTACTAATACACCGAGTACGTTGCGGTGATGGATGATGGGGGTGCCGAGAAAAGCGGAGTAGCGCTCCTCGCCGGTAGCGGGGAAGTACTGGAATGCGGGGTGGGCCTCGGCGTGTTCGAGGTTGATCGGCTCTTCGCGGGTGGCGACGTTACCCACCAGCCCTTCGCCGGGGGCCAGATGTACCTGGCCGACGGCATCCTGATTGAGCCCTTCGGTGGCCATCAGCACGTAGTTGCCGGATTGCTTGTCGCGCAGGTAGACCGAGCAGACGCGGGTGTTCATTACCGCCCGCACCCGCCGCACGATGATATCGAGCGCCGTGGTGAGATCCCGGGCGGTGTTTACTTCCTGAACGATACTGCGCAGTAAATCGAGCAAAGTGGCCATCCTCGCCGTACGTGTTCGGCGCCGCGAACTGGCGGCGTCGATCCTGGCTGAGCGTGCCCGCAACGACCGCGGTAGTCCGCAATGGGTGCCGGGTTACTGGTCGCGCTGCAGCCAGCGTCTTTCCAATTGTAATTGTGTGGGCGCCAGCTCGGTGAGCGCGCGCCGGTAGACCTCCCGTTTGAAGGTCACCACCTTGGTCAAAGGGTGCCAGTAACTCACCCATCGCCAGTGATCAAATTCCGGTTTGTAGCCATTGTTGAAGCTGATGTTGCTTTCCTCGGCATTCAGCTGCAACAAATACCACTTCTGTTTTTGCCCAATGCAGAGTGGTTCCGAGCGGCGCCGCACCAGCCGCTGGGGCAGCCGGTAGCGCAGCCAGCCACGGGTGCTGGCAAGCAGGGTAACCTGGCTGCGGGTGAGGCCTACCTCTTCGTAGAGCTCGCGATAGAGTGCCTGTTCGGGAGTCTCACCGGGATTGATGCCGCCCTGTGGGAACTGCCAAGCGTCTTTGCCGCCTACCCTGCGCGCCCAGAGGGCCTGGCCGCGCTCGTTCAGGACAATGATGCCGACGTTGGGGCGAAAGCCCTCGCTGTCGATATTGCTGCTGTTGTCCGTAGCTGCACCAGTGTTTCCCGCACCTTGGGGGCGGGAAGCTTTTCCGCCGCCGGATTTGTCGTTGCGCGCGGAAGCTCTGGCGGGTCTGCGGCGATTTTTACGCCCGGCGGGAGTCTGCTTGCCGTCGCCCAAAATGCCGTCCTCAAATTTTGTCGGTGCATTACGCGAGGCAAGGAATACCTCTGCACCGTAATGTCCTGCATTGTTCCACAGCGGCCGATTTACAGCAATTCGGTGAAGCCGGTCGGTGTAACCCCTGTCGTGGCGGGGTAAAATCTGCCGCCTTGGGCGCGCGCAACGGGCGCAGTGGGCTTGCTCGCAAGGGCGCGACAGGGTCGGGTTGGCGCAAAAAGTTGTCTTTTGGGCAACCTGCGCGTCACCGGTGCCCTATAGTCAATAAAGGAGATTTTTGTGCAGCTGGCGATTTTTGACCTGGATAACACCCTGATAGGCGGCGACAGCGATCACGCCTGGGGGGAGTTCCTGGTAACCCGCGAATGTGTGGACGGCGACCGCTTCCGCAGTGAGAACGACCGCTTCTACCGGGATTACCAGCGCGGCGATCTCGACATCTTTGCCTATCTCGCGTTTGCCCTGGAGCCGCTGGCGCAGCTGTCCCGGGGGCAGCTGCAAAACCTGCAGCGAGAATTCATGCACGAGGTGATCAGCGACATCTGGTTGCCTCATGCGGAAACCCTGATACAGCGACACCGGGACGCGGGCCATCACATCATGATCATTACCGCCACCAATCGCTTTGTGGTTGAGCCCATCGCCACCCGCTTGGGGGTGGATACCTTGCTGGCCACCGAGCCGGAAGAGGTGGATGGCGAATTTACCGGGCGCGTGGCCGGGCATCCCTGCTTTCAGGAGGGCAAGGTCGTACGACTGCAGCAGTGGCTGGACCAGTACCCGCATTATGCGGAGGGTGAGAAGTGGTTTTACAGCGACTCCATCAATGATCTGCCGCTGTTGATGCAGGTGGAGCATCCGGTTGCCGTGGACCCCGACGCGCAGCTGCGCGAAGAGGCGCTGACCCGGGGCTGGCAGGTGATCAGCCTGCGCGGTGACCAGGAAGATTTTGCCAGTGCCCTGCGCTGGTGACCGGGCAGGGCAACCGCACGCGCCATTGCCCTGACGCAGTAATTACTTTTAAACACGCTCAGTAACCAGTTCGGAAATACCGTGAAAAACGCAGTCATCAAGTCTTCATCGTTCTTTTCCCGGGGACACTCCCTGACCCTCGCGCTGATCGGCGTCCTGTTGCTGACCGGTGGTTGTGCGCGCGAGGCATCGGAACCCCGCGCGGACAGTGATACCCCCGCGGCAGAGGTGCAGGCGATCAACAAGGCGGCAGCCGAAGCCTTCTCATCGGAGTACTGGCAAGCTGGACAGGCGCAGGTGATCGATCTGCAGGCCGCCGGCCAGGCCCTGGAGCGGGCGGTGGGGCAGCTGCTGGAAGCGCCGACGGAAGATCATCTCGAGACGGCCAAACTGGCGTGGCTGGATGCGCACCGTGAGTTCTCCGGCGCACTGCCGTTCATCAAGGTGGCGTTTGCGCCGGCGGACCTGCAGCAGCAGGGTAATGAGCTGTTGCTGGCGTTGAACAGCTGGCCGGTGCAGGCCGGGTATCTGGATACAGTACCGGGGTATTCCACCAGTGGCATCGTTAACGACACCGCCATCGAGCTCACCCTGACCAATCTGCGCAAGCAGCATCGTCTCACCGCGCATGAAGAGGCCAGCACCGGTTTCCATGCGCTGGAAGTCATGCTTTGGGGGCCCACCAGTGAACGCTCGGCAGAGCAGTTTGCCAGGGCCAGTGGTGGCGAGCAGCCAGAAGCGCAGGCCGCCAACCGGCGCCGCGAGCTGACTCGTCTGATCACCCAAGGGATCAGTGAAGACCTGGCGGCCTTGGCCGCGCGCTGGCCGCTTGCCGCCAACGACCTGTCGCAGCGGTATCTGTCGAGGGAACCCGCCGCACGCCTGCAGGCGATCCGCGGCACACATATCGAGCTGTTGCGCAGTGAGGTGCTGCCGCGGATGCCCGAGAGTTCCGAAAGCGATGTGGAGAGCCCGCTCGCCGCCGATTCCAAGCAGGCACTGCTGTCCATACTGCGCAACCTTCAAGCCAGCTGGCTGCCGGAGGGTGGCGGTGGTCTGGCAGACCTGTTGTTGGATCGTCACCAGACCTCAGCACTGGCGCAGACATTTGCGCAACTGGAAGAGCGGCTATTAAAGATGGAAGACCCCATCGAGCTGGCAGCGCCCGCGGAATTGCAGCGCAGCCGTCACCAGGTGGAGGCCCTGCTGGGGCTGATCTCCGGTGACACCCAGGTGCCAGCCAAGGATGAGGAAATGACGCCGGTCAGCCTGAGCATGCCCGACGCTGAGTAGTCGCCGGCACAGGGCCCGCTTCCTCACTTACCAAAAGACAGACGCAAAAAACCCAGGCAATGCCTGGGTTTTTTGTTGGGCCTGGCTGGCGTAGCGCCAGCGCAGCTGGTGATTACCAGCGACGAACCGGACCAGTGTCGACGTGTACGAAGTTACTCTTCGGGTAGTAACCCACACCGCCGGCCTTCAGGTCGATCGCCGCCTGGCGAACCTTGGACAGTGAGACACCGGGCATACGAATATCCAGTGCCATACCGCGGGTGTGGTAGCTGCGTCGCGCCACACCTCGGCCCGCTGCACGCAGCTTGGCGTTGGTTTTCGGCGAACGATATCCGGAGATAATCTCGACTTCGCCGTTGTAGTTCAGCTTCTCTTTGATCTTGTACACGATATCGAACAGTTTCGGGTCCATACGTGTCACTTCGTTGGCGCGGTGGTCGCGCAGCAGGCGGTTGAATTGCTTCAGGCCGCTGCTTGCGTAGTCGCCGTCCGCCCAGTAAGCGGTGCTGAGGCGCTCACCGGTGTGCAGGTTGCGCATTTTAAGGGTGCGCGACTTGCCTACCTTTGCCAGTGCGGGGCCGGCTGAAACCGCCGCCGCGGTAGCTGCAGAAACTGCTAAAAACCTGCGTCGTGAAAGTTCTTTCATACCCTGTTACCGCCTTTGCTTTAGTAGTGAGTGTTGCCGTCATGGGCTTCTAGTCTTCGAGTGGCTTCCGGTGCTGCTCGGTATGGCTGCACTGTACGAAAAACGATCACTGGTTACAAACAGATCCGGGCTTATCGCGAATTGATCAAAAAATAACCTGGTGATTATGTTCTAGTGCACTACGGCACGCGGATTTTTTTTGCCGCGCACCGGGACAGAACCCCCTAAATTGGCATGACAGCGTTGTCAGATGTAGGAATTAATTTTTCTGCGACCGGCCAGTTCCAGGTTGGGGGTTGTGCGCCGCACAAGATGAAACTACCGGGTTTCGAGCGGCGGTTTGGCGGGGAAACGCCCATTTTAAAGGGCAAATGGCGGCTGTTGGGGCCGTGGCTGGGTGGAATATGACCGGTGGGTGGCAGGAAATTCGGCTGAAATGCGTCGGTAGGGGGGCAGGGCGGGGGCGGACAGATTACTCAGGCCCCGGGTGAAAAGGGGCCTGAGTTAGCGTTTGGGTACGACATCGGCTTCTTTGGTCATTTATCCCGGTGGTAGACGTCCGGACGGAACTGCACCTTGCCGAGACCGTCCACCCAGGCGGTGAGATAGGTAATGAAGAGCTTGGGCGGTTCTTCCACTTTAATCGTCACTGATTCATCGCCCGTGGTTGACTGCGCAACCCGGGTTCGGTCCCAGCCCTGTGGGCCGAGCAGGGCGTATGCCAGCTCCTCGGGCTGCTCCAGGCGAATACAGCCGTGGCTGTAAGCGCGGTGGTGCTGCTCGAACAGGCTCTGGGCCTGGGTGTCGTGCAGGAAGATGGCCTGTTTGTTGGGAATGACAAATTTCACCCGGCCAAGTGTGTTGCCGGGTCCGGAGATCTGGCGCAGGGTAGCCTTGCCGCTGGCCGCGCTCTGGATGCTCTCGTCATTGATGGGGGTGGTGGTGTTGGTGCCGTAACGGACCACCCGATAGCCGCGCTTGTGCATGGCCTCGGGATTGTTGCGTGCCTTGGGCAGCAGGTCGGTGAGCAAAATGCTGCGGGGCACCGTCCAGGTGGGGTTGAAAACCACCGAGACCACCTTGGTGTTCAGATCCGGCGTGCGTTTGCTGCTTTTACCCACCACGGTTTTCATCGACAGCACAACGCGCTGCTGCTCGATCAGCTGCAATTGGTAGTCCGGTACGTTGACCAGAATATAGCGTTTACCGGGATTGTCGGGGAGCTTGTCCCAGCGCTCGGCATTGACCTCCAGACGCTGTGCCAGTTCCTCCGGAGTGCGCGCAAGCTCTTTCAGGGTGGCCCTGCCGACGATGCCCGAGACCGGTATGCCGTGGCGGCGCTGATAGGACTCCACCGCCAGTTGCAGCCCCGCGTCAAAGCGGTTCGGGTTCAGTACGGATGCGGTGATGGGCCCGGGCTGGCCGGCATAGTCGCCAAAAAGTTGCAGCAGCTGGCGCAACTGGGCAACCCGGGGTCCCTGGTCGCCGGCCTGCAGCGGTGCGCCGGGGTCGATGGGCTGCCATTTCCCGGCGAACGCCCGGTAGCGTGCCGCCTGTTCGCGCAGGATCTTGCCGGCGGTGGCAAAGTTCACCGCACTGTCGGCGCCGGCCGTGGGCCCGGGTACGGATTCGGGTGCAGGTTCTGTGCGGGGGCCCGATGCCGCATCCGGTGCCGCGGTCAGGGGCGTCTGCTGCGCACTGTCGTCCACGGGGGGCTCGCTGGTGGTGTCTGTTTTTTCGGTGCTGTCGGTATTCCCACTGGCGGTATTCCCATTGGTCCCGGCATTCTCGCGAGTGTCGCTGCGATCGGGTCGATCACTGCGTTCTTGTGGCGGTGTTGCGGATTGTCCCCCGGATTGTGTGTCGGGGGCATTCTCCTCGGGCGCCGCATCCGCGGCGGGGGGCACGGGCGGCGCTGCGTGCTCACTGGCGAGCGGGTTTTCCGCGGTCAGCATCAGGGCACAGCAGCTCGCCGCCACAATCGTATAAAAATGGCCGGCGCGGGTGTGTCGACAATGGTGTTTGGCAATCGTGTTACGGCTCATCGTGTTACGGCTCATGGGAACCCCCATTCCTCATCGTGCTGCGCTGGTTTCACTGTCCGCCGGACGATCGCGGCCGTAGATGTCCGGGCGGAAATTCAATAGCCCCTCTTCATCCACCCACGCGGTCCAGTAAACGATATGCACGGGAATGGGCTGATCCAGTGCCACGGCGCGCGTGCGGCTGCCGCTGCCGGTGGTGTAGCGGACCAGCCGCTCCGCGTTCCATTTGCCGGGCTTTGAGCCCTGGTTGGCGAGCACGATCTGGGCAAACTCCTGCGGCTTTTCCAGGCGGATACAACCGTGGCTATAAGCGCGCTGGCTGCGGCTGAACAGTTCTTTTCGCTGTGTGTCGTGGAGAAAAATGGCCTGTTGGTTGGGGATGATGAATTTGAAGCGTCCAAGCGCGTTGCCCTCGCCACCGCGCTGTTGCAGCGCCACGCTGCCGAGGCGCAGGGCGCGCAGGTTTCTGCCGCTGAACGGCACGGACTTGCCGCGGTTGTTGACCAGCCGATAGCCGCCGGCAGAGAGCGTGGCGGTCCCTTTGGGTAGCAGCTCGCGCACGGCAATATTGATGGGGACTGTCCAGGTGGGGTTGAACACCACGCGGGTCAGTCGGGTACTCAACTGGGGCGTCTGGTGTTTGGGTTTTCCCACCACCACGCGCATGCGGTACTGCTCCTGCTCGCCTTCGATCAGGCGCAGGGTGTAATCCGGGATGTTGACCACGATGTGTCGGGGCCCGAGGTCTTTTGGCATTTTTTGCCAGCGCTCGAGATTTGCCTGCAGGGTAGCGAGGCGCTGGTCCGGTGGGGTGTTCAGGTGCTCGCGGGTGGCGCGGTCGACGATGCCATCGGCGCGCAGGCCATGCCGGCGCTGAAACCGCTCAACTGCGCGGCGCACCTGGTTGTCGAACAGCTCGGGGTCTTGCTTGCGGTTGTCGGCTTTGCCATCGCCGCCTGTGATGCTGGCCATGTCATTGGTGGTTGGCAGGTCACCGTATTGCATCAGCAGACTGCGCAGTGCCCGGACTTGCGGGTCGCGCACTCCCGGGGCCAGCGTCTGACCTTTCGGCAGCGGCTGCCAGTCATCGCCCTCACTCAATGCGCGATAGCGGGCCAGCTCCTCGCGCATTAGTGCGTACTGGCGCCCGTAGGGGGTGAAGGGGCTATAGGACCCGGCAACGGTGGCGAATGGTGATGATGGCGGGGGTGTGACCTGCTGTTCAGTTCCTTCCTGTTGCGCGCCATTGGCGGGGGAAGGCGTCAGCGTCGTCGCATCGTCCAATGCAACCGTCTCGAGGGAGAGCGAGAACACCACCGCAGCGCCCAGATTCAATTGAATACCCAGTCTGTTACCCATCGTTGACCCCTGAACAAGTCTCAATCGGCCGCGTGGCCTATTACATATCGGGCGAACCCGCTGTCTGTAATTGGTAACTTGTGACTGGAATGGCGCCAAATAAGATTGGGGTATGCGGAGGGGGGCTTTTTAGCGGAATCGAAATAACTGCCGGACGGATCCTCCGCCCGGCAGTGTGGTGGGCAGTGAGAGAAGAGGGAAGTAAGCGGTTACTGGAACTGGTTCACCGCAAGGCCATCCTTGCCATAGATGTCCGGGCGGAAGTGCATGCGGCCCTGACCATCGACCCAGGCGGTCCAGTAGGTGAGGTAGACCTTCACATTCTTGCTCATACGCACTTCGGTGGTTTCGTCGCCGGTGGTCAGCTGCTCGATGCGGTAGCGGCTCCAGTCACCGGGCTCTTCGCGCAGCAGGGCCTCCGCTAGCTGGCGCGGTTTTGCCAGGCGCACGCAGCCGTGGCTGTAGTCGCGGTCGGTGAGGCCGAACAGGCTCTTGGCGCGGGTGTCGTGCAGGTAAATCTCGTCGGAGTTGGGGATCTCGAATTTGATCCGTCCGAGGATATTCTGCTCACCGCCTTTCTGGCGCATCAGGAAGCCTCCGGCGGCTGCCCGCCCCAGGTTCTGGGAGGTGAGGGGCAGGTATTCACCGCTGCCATTGACCACACGGTATCCCATGTTTTCCATGCCGTGGGGGTTGGCGCGAGCCTTGGGCAGAATCTCCTTGACCAGAATACTGCGGGGCACCGTCCAGGTGGGGTTGAACACCACGCGGGCCACGCGGGTATTGATCTCCGGTGTCTGGTGGATTTTCTTGCCCACCACCACGTTCATGGAGAGCTTGATGCGGTCATGTTCGACGTAGTTGAGCGAGTAACCGGGAATGTTGACCTGAATGAAGCGGTCTCCAAGGTTGGCTGGCAGCTTTTCCCGGCGGCGAATATTGGTCTCGATAATATGCGCGCGCGCGGAGGGCGAAATGTTCAGGCGTTCGCGGGTCTGCTTGCCGACGATGCCGTCGGGCTTCAGGCCGTGCCGAATCTGGAAGCGCACCACGGCCTGATGCAGGCTCTGGTCGAACTTCTTGCTGTTCATGTCACCGTAGCCGTAGTAATCCCCGTACACCGACAGCAGGTGGCGCAGGTGAATCACGTTGTTGTGCTTGGCGCCGATGGTCATTGCGGGGCCAGCGGGCAGCGGGCGCCAGCGACCGGAGGCGGCCATGTTGCGGTAGCGTGCCAGCTGCTCGCGCAGGGCCTGAGCGTCACTGCCGAACGGGGTGTTTTCCTCGACATAGAGGCCCTCGCCGTGCGACGGATTCAGACCGGAGCCGTCGTCCTGCAGGCTGCGGAAGCGGGGCATCACACGCGGATAGTTTTGTGGATAACTGCGGGTCGAATAGCGCGCGGAATGGCTGCTGCCGTAGCGGGAGCCGGTACTGTAGGTGTTGGTCCGCTGGCTGGGCTGACGCTGGGTGTAGTAGCGCGAGCGATCGACGCCCTGGTTGCCACGAGCCTGGTCGCCACGGTTGTAGCCGCGAAAGTACTGGCGGCCGCTGTCGTTATTGGCAAGCAGCAGTGCATCGCTGGCATCGGCGCGGGCACTGGCCATCTGGAAACCGCCGTCGGTCAGGTTGACCGGGGTGATGTCTTTGCGGCGCAGGCGCGGCTGGTGTTTCGGCGCGCGGGGATTGAGCTTGTCCAGCTGCGTGTCCTGGGCATAGGAGATGAATGCATCGGTCAGCAGTACATCGAGCACGGCTGCCATCTGCAGGCGCTGGGGCGTATCCCGCAGGGTGCGGTCGAAGTACCCGAGGTGGTAGCGGTAGTCCACCATACTGCTGGGATTGCCGGAGCTGGATGCCGTGAGCTGTTTGAGCAGGTCGTTGGCAGTGTCACTCAGGCTGTAGTTATCGAACCACAGCAACCGGTAATCGGTGCGGCGGTAGATGCGCCGTACCTGCACCGGATTGAAGATCGGGTCCTGTGCCGGCCATGCGTCTGGATTGTCCTCCAGCCAGTTCACCAGATGCGGGCGCACGGCACTCTCCGGTAGTACCGGGACCGTTTTCTGATTGGCAGTGAAAGCGTAATAGAGGGCGAACACGCACAGGCTGCCGAGAAAAATCAACGGCAGCGGTGATTTGTGTTTGCGACGCTCTGGAATGAAATATGACATGGTACCTCAGCGATACAGCAGGGCGCCGGTTTACAGTGCGGAAGCCGGGAGCCCGATCGTTCATACCTTCCCAACCTTCGGCGCGCCTCTCCCTGACAGTCCCCGGAGCAACCTCCAGCGACGGCACACCTGAGTCGAGCATCCCGCGCGACCTTCCTTTTATTGAGGCGAAGCTGGAGACCGTTTTGCGCGTATCTCAACATCCGCCTGCCTGTGAAATTAAGTATGGCAACAAATCCGAAATTTGCTTGGCGTGAAATTCACTTCACCTTAGGGGAGAGGTGGTGAGCGGGTTGAAGGGCGCGAACATGGAGGGCATCGGAGTCGATTAACACGACATCTGGTGTAAACAGGCGGATAAAGCCCGGATGTGGGAATGGGCATGCGCGCCGCGATGAATTGCCGGCCTATGGCGGGTGCGCGCACGCCGCTCAGCCAGCGGAGTGATGAAAATAGCGCGGGCTGCCGCTGGCCTGACCGTCAATGTAAGTCTGCTCCCACAGCTGGACGCTGCCGAACCTGTCGACGGCCACCAGTGTGCTGGCGCGGGTTCCATATCCACCAGGTAAGCCGTGGTCTGTGCCCGCGGGATCGCCATCGCGGATACGGACAAAAATAGGGGAAAGCGCCGCCTCCATGGCGGGGCCCACCCCGGTATCGGGCAGTTGGTTGGCCTCTGCCGGAGTGTCGTCGGTCAGCAGTGTCAGTGCCGGGGCGACGAAATTGTGCGCGTCCAACCGGTCCGGCAGGGTCTCGAGCAGGCAAGCCAGCCGCTGGCAGCCAAGGCGAACCTTGGGCCAGGGGGCGTCCGGGGCGCCATTGGAGATGCCGTGGACGCCGGCAGAGAACGTGAAGGGGGCATGGCGATTGCCGGCACAGGCAAGCACGTTGTTGTGCCGATGGTCGAACAGTATCGCGTTGAAGCCGCGGTAGCGGGCACCGGGCAGGGCCGCCGCATACTCTTGCGGGGGCTGATCGCCGCAGAGAAACTGCGTGGGGATTTCCCCGCGAGACAGTACCCGCTCTGGTTCCGGTACGCCCGGCTCGCGGATATTGGTTACCGCCGCCACCCGCCCGGTCGGCGCAATGCCCAGCCAGGTACCGCCCGCCTGCAGGTCGCGCCCTGCGGTAATCTCGCGGTCTGGCCATGCATGGGCCGGTGCCGCCGGGCGCCGGTAGAACTCATCCCGGTTGGCCAGCAGCAGCAGCGGGTACTGGGGATGCTGCTGGTAGGCGATCAAAAGCAGGCACATAGCATCTCGCAATCGTTATTTCCTCAATGCCATAATAACGCCCACTTTGAATAACTGCGGTTCGAGTATGCTCACTTATCCCGAGATTGATCCCGTCGCGGTGGCCATCGGCCCCCTCAAGATCCACTGGTATGGCCTGATGTACCTGACCGGGTTTGCGGTGGCGTGGTGGTTGGCCATGCGCCGGGCGCAGAAGCCGTGGTCGCCGGTGATCAAGTCCGAGGTGGAAGATTTGATCCTGTTTTGTGCCATTGGCGTGGTGGTGGGTGGCCGTTTCGGGTACATGTTCTTTTATAACTTCAATGAACTGATCGCGCACCCGCTCAGCCTGTTCAAGGTGTGGGAAGGGGGCATGAGCTTCCACGGAGGGCTGATCGGCGTGATGCTGGCAGCCACCATCTATGCGCGCAAGATAGGCACCACCTTCCCCGCGCTGATCGATTTTGTCGCACCGCTGGTTCCCATCGGCCTCGGCCTGGGACGCATCGGTAATTTCATCGGTCAGGAGCTGTGGGGCCGGGAGACTGATGCCCCCTGGGGTATGGTATTCCCGCGGGATCCGGAGTTGCTGGTGCGCCATCCGTCCCAGCTGTACCAGGCCTTCCTGGAGGGGCTGGTACTGTTTGTGGTGTTGTGGATCTACTCCAGCAAACCGCGTCCGCGGCTCGCGGTGGGTGGCCTGTTCATCCTCCTGTATGGCATCTTCCGCTTCCTGGTGGAGTTTGTGCGCCAGCCGGATGTGGGTATCGAGGTGATGTTCGGGTGGATGACCCGCGGTCAGCTGCTGTGCCTGCCGATGATCGCCGCCGGTATCATCCTGCTGGTGTGGAGCTACCGCACCCAGCCGTTGCCCGCGGGGCGCGGCCAGACCGAAGGCGGGGAAAAACCCGCGGCCAAGCTCAAGAAAAGCGCGGCCAAGTGATACCGTGCCGCGGCCCGGCACCCCGGGGTGCCGGTGTGACCCGATTTTAAAAAATGTGTATATAAATGAAGCAATATCTCGATCTGATGCGCCACGTGCGCGACAACGGCACCGTGAAAAGTGACCGTACCGGTACTGGAACCCGCAGTGTCTTTGGCTACCAGATGCGCTTTGACCTCGCGGAGGGGTTTCCGCTGGTTACCACCAAGAAATGCCACGTGCGTTCCATCATTCACGAGTTGCTGTGGTTCCTGAAAGGGGACACCAATATTGGCTATCTGAAGGAAAACGGTGTGCGTATCTGGGACGAGTGGGCCACCGAAGACGGCGATCTCGGGCCGGTGTACGGCTATCAGTGGCGCTCCTGGCCCACCGCCGACGGTCGCCATATCGACCAGATCAGCGATCTGGTGCAGCAGTTGAAGACCCGCCCGGATTCTCGCCGCCTGATCGTTAGCGCCTGGAATCCTTCCGACCTGCCCGACGAGGGCGTTTCGCCGAGTGATAATGCCCGCGCCGGCAAAATGGCCCTGGCACCCTGTCATGCGCTGTTCCAGTTTTATGTGGCAGACGGCAAGCTCAGTTGCCAGCTGTACCAGCGCAGTGCGGATATCTTCCTCGGAGTGCCGTTCAATATTGCCTCTTACAGCCTGCTGACCCTGATGCTGGCACAGGTGTGTGGCCTGCAACCGGGTGACTTCGTGCATACCTTTGGGGACGCGCACCTCTATTCGAACCATATGCAGCAGGTGGAAGAACAGTTGTCACGGGAGCCGTTGCCTCTGCCGCAGATGGTGCTGAACCCGGACGTGGATGACCTGTTCGATTTCCGCTTTGAAGACTTCGAGCTGCGGGGCTATGAGGCCCATCCGCACATCCCTGCGCCGGTGGCCGTGTAATGGCCGCGCCGGCACCGACCCTGGCGATGATCGTGGCAATGGCGCGCAACCGCGCCATTGGGCGGGAAAATACCTTGCCATGGCGCATCTCCGGTGACCTGCAGTTCTTCAAGCGCACCACCCTCGGCAAGCCCGTGGTCATGGGCCGCAAGACCTTTGAGTCCATCGGCCGCCCACTGCCGGGGCGGCAGAATATCGTTATCACACGCAATCCCGACTGGCGTGCCGAGGGGGTCACCGTCGTTGGCTCGCTGGAGTCCGCGCTGGAAGTGGCTGCCCGCGAGGCGGTTGATGAGGTCATGGTGATCGGGGGCGCTGAAATTTACCGCCAGGCCATGCCGCTGGCCGATCGCCTGTATGTGACCGAAGTGGATGCTGAGGTCGACGGGGATGCCTTCTTTCCCGCGCTCGACGAGCGCTGGCAGGAGGTCAGCCGGGACTGTTACCCGGCCTCGGAGCGGGACGAATATAACTACTGCTTAGTCCAGTACGACAGGTTTAAATAAAAAACAGTTTGACCAAAAAATGCTCTATCGGGTAGATTTGGTCAAATGTTGCACAATGTAGGCCGCCGCATATGTGTGCATGAGCCCCGATAGTGTTACCCGGGTGTTACTCAGCTACACAGGTTGGCGAATGCGGTCATTCCGCATTTGAATAATCAAATCGGCTGTTTACAATGTGCGGCTCTTAGCTGTCTTCAAACCAAAAACTACCGCGTTGTGGCAGCTAATCCATCGCGACCATGTTGTGAAATATTGAACCCACTGGGGGGTCTAATGAAAACCAAGCGATTCATGGCTGTGGCGCTGACCACTGCGCTGTCTGCCGGCGCACTGTACGGTAGCGTAGCCACTGCGGACACTATCAACACTGTCCTCAAGGTCGGCGAGCAGAAAACTGCTGCTGCCACCGCATCTCAAAAGCGCATCGACAAGATCGCTCAGGAAACCTCTGACCTGCTGCAGCAGTTCAAGGTTGTGAACAGAGAGATTGACGGCCTGCGTGTATACAACCGTCAGCTCGAAAAGCAGCTGGCCAACCAGTTGTCGGTGATCAAGGACCTCAATGAGTCCATTGACCAGGTAACCGTTATCGAGCGTCAGATCCAGCCGCTGATCCTGCGTATGCTGGACGGTCTGGAGCAGTTCATTGAACTGGACGCCCCCTTCAAGCTGGCCGAGCGTAAGTCCAACCTCGAAGGTGTTAAAAACAATATGGACCGTTCCGATATCACTGTAGCGGAGAAATTCCGTCAGGTGCTGGAACTGTACAATTTCGAAGCGGAATACGCGCGTAAGATCGACAGCTACGGCGACACCCTGAACGTCAACGGTCAGGACCGCGAAGTAAACGTACTGCAGATCGGTCGTATCGCTCTGGTGGCCCAAACCACCGACTCCAAGATCTCCCTGGCTTACGACAAAGACCAGAAAGCTTGGGTTGAAGTGGATTCCGGCGACTACCGCCGCGCCATCATGCAGGGTCTGAAGATCGCCAAGAAACAGGCCACTACCGATATCATGACTATGCCGATTCCGGCTCCGGAGGCTGCGCAATGAAAACCTCTATCGCCAAACGCGTCCTAGCTGTTGCTGCCGCTGGCCTGATCAGTGTTTCCGCTGTAGCCCAGGACAAAGCATCTTCTCTGGACCAGCTGCTGAAGATGGTTCAGAGCTCCAAAATCTCCGAGTCTGCCGAGCACAAAAAGCGCGAAGCTGACTTCCGCCGTCAGAAGGCCAACCAGGCCTCCCTGCTGAGCCAGGCAGAAAACACTCGTACCTCTGAAGAAGCCCGCTCCGCGGCGCTGGAGAAGAAGTACGAAGAACAGGAGCTGCTGGTCCAGCAGAAGCGTCAGCAGCTGGACGAGCGCCTCGGCTCTCTGAAAGAGCTGTTCGGCCACCTGACTTCTACCGCTGGTGACCTGCGCGCAAACCTGGACGGCTCCCTGGTTTCTGCCCAGTACCCGGGCCGTGCCGAGTTCCTCGATCAGCTGATCGACAAAATGAACTCCGCGACCAAGCTGCCAACTATTCAGGAAATCGAGCGTCTGTGGTACGAACTGCAGCGTGAGACCGTTGAGTCTGGCAAGGTTGTGAAGTTCAACAGCACCGTAATTCTGCCCGACGGCGAGCAGGCCCAGCAGGAAGTGGTGCGTGTTGGTAACTTCAACGTGGTTTCCAACGGTAAGTACCTGGAAATGAACGACAGCCTGAAGCTGGCCGAGCTGATCCGTCAGCCTGACGGCCACTACCAGAAAATGGCTTCCAACCTGCAGAACGCCACCAGCGGCTTCACCGCGTTCGGTGTTGACCCCACCGGTCCTACCGGCGGCTCTTACCTGAAGGCCATGATCAACAGCCCGAGCATCGTTGAGCGCTGGCACCAGGGTGACAAAGTGGGTTACATCATCACCGCGGTGGGTGTATTCGCTATCCTGCTGGCCGTATGGCGTCTGATCGTACTGTCCGGTGTTAACGCCAAGGTGAACGCCCAGCTGCGCTCCTCCACCCCGAACACCAACAACCCGCTGGGTCGTGTTCTGGCTGTGGCCGAAGAGAACAAAGGCGTTGACGGTGAGACTCTGGAACTGAAGATGGAAGAAGCGGTGCTGAAAGAGCGTCCGGCCATCGAATCCGGTCTGAACCTGCTGAAGATTATCGCCATGGTGGCTCCGCTGCTGGGTCTGCTGGGTACCGTGACCGGTATGATCGTCACCTTCCAGGCAATCACCATCTTCGGCGCGGGCGATCCCAAGGCTATGGCCGGCGGTATTTCCTCTGCACTGGTAACTACCGTTCTGGGTCTGTGTGTGGCTATCCCAACTGTGCTGCTGCACACCGTGGTTAACGGCCGTGCCAAGCGCATCCTGCACATCCTGGACGAGCAGAGTGCCGGTATCGTTGCAGAAAACGCTGAGCGTAAATAAGAGGAGGCGGCAACATGCACGCATTAAATGACGCATGGGCCGCCGTTGTCGCCTTTATGGCGTCGGGCGGGCCAGTACTACTTCTGATCGCCGGCCTGACCTTCTTCATGTGGACGCTGATTTTCGAGCGGTTCTTCTACTTCAAGAGTGGCCTGAAGCGTGATGTTCAGGGCGCTGTGGACACCTGGGAGGCGCGCCCCGAGCGCAAGTCCTGGGGTGCCCACCAGATCCGCTACGCGCTGGTTTCCCGGGTATCCGAGAAAATTGACAGCAACTTGGACATGATTCAGACCTGTGTTGCCCTCGCGCCGTTGTTCGGCCTGCTGGGTACGGTCTGGGGCATGATCAACGTGTTCGAAGTTCTCGCGATTACCGGCGGCGGTGATGCCAAGCAAATGGCCAGTGGTGTATCCATGGCCACCATCCCGACTATGGCGGGCATGGTGACCGCACTGTCTGGGGTGTTTGCCAATACCTACATCACTCGTACCGCACAGCGTGAAACACAGTTGCTGGAAGACCATCTGACGATGGATCACTAAGGCACCACAATAGCGCTACCGCAGTGCCCGCAAGGGTTATACCGGTAGCCGAGAAGGTTTAGCCAGAGAGGGAGCTTCCGGTTGCACGATCCGTGTGCTGGGAGCTCTGCAGGGCCAAATCTCGCTATTAGCATTTCGCTAGAGAGAGTTGCAATGAGCAGAAAAAAGACTACGGCAGAAGAAGAAGGCCAAGCGATTGACCTCACGCCCATGCTGGACGTGGTGTTCATCATGCTGATCTTCTTCATCGTCACCGCGACTTTTATCAAAGAGCCGGGTGTCGATGTACTGAAGCCGGAAGCGACGACCGCTGATCTCAAAGCCGCCTCTATTCTGGTAGCGATTAACGACAACAACGAAATCTGGATCGCCAAAGAGAAGGTAGATGATCGCCTGGTGAAAAACACCCTGGAACGTCTCTACGCAGAAAACCCGAAAGGGTGGTTGGTGATTCAGCCCGATAAAAAGGCGAGTATCGAGAAGGTTGCCCTGATCGCAGACGCGGCCAGGAAGATCGGAATCGAGAAAGTGTCGGTCGCTACAGAGAAGAGTTAACAGCTATGAACCCGGTAAGACTAGCAGGGGCGGGTGCGCTGGCGGTAGCCACCACTTTTGCCCTGATCTTCACCATGCATGCGCTGATCGAAGCCAACATGAAAGCTCCTGACGACGAGGAGCAGATCAAGGTGGCTGACGTTGTGATGCCGGAGACGAAGATCGAAACAAAATACGATACCAGCAAACCGGATAAGCCCAACGAGCCTGAGCAGCCGCCGCCCGATATGCCGGAGCCGGAGTTTGACCAGCCGGATGTAGACAATGCCCTGAACATGTCTGCGCCTGCGGCCAACGCCGACCTGAGAGTGGGTGGCATCGGTGGCTTCGCCTCTGAAGGTGACTACCTGCCGATCGTAAAGGTTCAGCCTCAGTATCCGCGTCGTGCACTGCAGCGTGGCATCGAGGGTTGGGTTGTTGTGGAATATACGGTGACCAAGAACGGTTCTGTACGTGATCCGCGTGTGGTGGAAGCCTTCACCAAAGATGGCAACCCGACCACAATCTTCAACCGCGCTGCGGTGAAGTCTGCGCTGAAGTACAAGTACAAGCCGCGGGTTGTTGATGGCGAGCCGATTGAAGTGCCTGGTGTAAAAACCAAGATCAGCTTCAATATGGCGCAATAAATAGGGGACGCATATGAATATGACGACCGTGACGAAAGGCCTGTCCAAGTTCGTCCTGCGCACGTCCGTAGCGCTGCCCCTGGTACTGGCGCCAGCAGTGAGCGTTACTGTACTGGAAGCCGCTGGCGTGTCTGCTGGTTTCGCTCAGGCGGAAGCCCAGAGCGAGCAGAAGACCCGCAAAGTGCCGGCCATGCGTGAAAACGTGTTCAAAAAGCTGGGTAAAGTGCAGGAAGCTGCCGATGCCCAGAACTGGCCGGCAGCGCTGGCAGCGCTGAAGGAAATGGAAGCCGGTAAGGACAAGTACAACGGTTATGAAACCGCCCAGATGTACTACTTCTACGGCTTCGTTTACTACAGCATGGAACGCTATCCGCAGGCGATCACCTACTACAAGAAGGTGCTGCAGCAGGGTGCGCAAAACCTGCCGGTGGCACTGGAAGTGGGTACCCTGTTGACCGTGGCTCAGCTGTACTTTGTACAGGAAGACTACAAGCAGGCGCTGAACTACCTGAACCAGTGGTTCAAGGTGGCCGACAACGTTACTGCGGATTCTTACGCTCTGCGCGCTCAGGCCTACCACCAGGTGGGCAACGCGAAGGCCGCCATGGCAGATATCAGCAAAGCCATCTCCTTGTACGAGCAGGAAGGCAAAACGCCCAAGGAAAACTGGTTCCAGCTGCAGCGCTACTTCTACTACGAGCAAAGTGACTACAAAAACGTAGCCAAGGTGCTTGAGAAGCTGGTGAAGCACTACCCGAAAGGGGAGTACTACAAGCAGCTGGCGGGTATGTACGGTGAGCTGAAACGTGAAGACGATATGCTTCACATGATGGAAGCCGCCTATATCGCCGGTGCCCTGCAGAAAGAGAAAGAGCTGTTGAACATGGCCTATCTCTTTATGGGTGCGGAGATGCCGTACAAAGGTGCCAAGGTCATCGACAAGGGCATCAAAGAGAAGAAGATTGAGCGCACCTCGAAAAATCTGGAAACCCTGGCTCAGGCCTACCAGATGTCTCAGGAGCTGCAGAAGTCGATTCCGGAACTGGAAGCCGCAGCAGGCATGTCCGACAAGGGCGATATCTATTCCCGTCTGGCCGGTATTTACCTGGACCTGGACAAGAATGAGACCGCCATTGATATGGGCGCCAAGGCGCTGAAGAAGGGTGGCATCAAGCGCCCGGATCAGCTCTACATCATACTGGGCATGGCGAATGCCAACCTGAAAAAGTACGATGAATCGCTGAAAAACTTCAAGAAAGCCCTGGATGACAAACGTTCTGAAAAGTTTGCCAAGCAGTGGATTAGTTTCGTTGAAGGTGAGCAGGAGCGTGAAAAGCAGCTGGCGATGTAATTGCTACATCGGCCAACGCTTTACGCGAACCGAAAAAGCCGCACATTGTGCGGCTTTTTTTTGCCTGAAATTTGTGATTTGGCGCTATATTGAGCGATTAATGGGAATTATTTGCATTTTCGCCAGAATCAACTAAATACTGAAAGTAGCTGATCAGCTTTTTCCTCCGCACCGCCGATTCTGTCCGGTGCGACCAATCAACACCTGAAAATAACAAGGAGAGGTGTTTATGGAACAGGCTTATCGCTTATCCATGGCCACGCGGCCGTATCCCCCACTCGCGTTTTCGTTCTCAGTCAGATCCGCAACCGTTGTCCGTAACGTTGTGCTTGCAGTCGCGGTGACCGGACTGTTGCTGCTGGGAATGGCGCAACTGATCGCAACCGACTACCAGGAGCCCCCGGAGGTTTTGCCGCCCAAGGTGGCTCCCATTCATTTGCCGGAAATGAAGCGCACCGTGGAGCGGGTAGACCCCATCCGCAAACCGCAGCAGCTGCCACCACCGGTGAAGCCGCAACCTGTTGAGCGCACACTGGAGCCGGCGCAAGTGCCGATTTCTGTGGGGCCACCGGTCGTAACTCAGCAAACCATTGACCCTGGTATCGTAAGTTCTGACCCGTTACCGTTCTACAAGCCAGCGCCCCGCTATCCCCGCCGAGCATTGGCTCAGGGAATCGAGGGTTATGTGGTGGTGGAGTTTACGATCACCCGCAGCGGTAGCGTGAGAGACCCGCGGGTTGTGGGCGGCTTTGACAGTGCCGGTGCGCCTACGGAAGTCTTCAACAGCTCGGCACTCAATGCGGTTGAGCGCTTTAAATATCGGCCGACTCTGGTGGACGGGAACCCGGTAGAGAAACACGGGGTGCGCAACAGGATTACATTCAAGCTGGCGGAGTAGGCGCGACCGAGGCAAAAAAATAGCGGGCGTTTGCCCGCTATTTTCTTGATAGGCATTAGCCGTCAATTGATTTCGCGTACGGCGCCCCGATCCGCGCTGGTGGCCAATAGTGCATATGCTTTCAGTGCCCGGCTGACTTTGCGTGGCCGCACTTTTGCCGGCTTCCAGCCCTCGCTGCCCTTCGCATGCATGGCCTCACGGCGACGCTGCAGTTCCGCTTCCGGAATATCCACCTCGATCAGGCGCTTGGGAATATCAATGCGCACCAGGTCCCCGTTTTGCACCAGTGCGATGTTGCCACCGCCCGCGGCTTCCGGTGACACATGGCCGATGGACAGGCCTGAGGTGCCGCCGGAGAAGCGACCGTCGGTAATCAGTGCGCAGGACTTGCCGAGTCCCTTGGACTTCAGGTAACTGGTGGGATAGAGCATTTCCTGCATGCCGGGGCCGCCTTTGGGGCCCTCATAGCGCACAATCACCGCTTCCCCTTCCTGCACCTTGCCCTCAAGAATGTGCGCCACGGCGTCTTCCTGGCTTTCGACCACATGTGCCGGGCCTTCAAAGTGCCACAGCTCCTCTTCGACTCCGGAGGTTTTTACCACGCAGCCATCCGGTGCCAGGTTGCCAAATAGCACCGCGAGGCCGCCTTCGGCTGAGTAGGCATGCTCCACCGAACGGATACAGCCGTGCTCACGATCGCCGTCCAGATTGTTCCAGCGACAATCCTGGCTGAATGCCTGCTGGGTACGAATGCCTGCGGGGCCGGCGCGGAAGAACTTGTGTACCGCCGGGTCATCGGTGCGGCGGATATCCCATTGCTCCAGTGCTTCCCTCAGCGAATGGCTGTGCACCGTCGGCAGGCTGCTATCCAGCAGGCCGCCGGCATCCAGTTCGCCCAGTATCGACATGACGCCACCGGCGCGGTGTACGTCTTCGATATGGTATTTCTGGGTGTTCGGCGCCACTTTGCAAAGCTGTGGAATCTTCCGCGACAGGCGGTCGATGTCAGCCAGGGTGAAGTCCACTTCCCCCTCCTGCGCAGCGGCCAACAGGTGCAGGATGGTGTTGGTGGAGCCCCCCATGGCGATATCCAGTGCCATGGCGTTACTGAAGGCGGCGTGGTTGGCGATGGTGCGCGGCAGTGCGCGCTCGTCGTCCTGTTCGTAATAGCGTTTCGCCAGCGCGACGATTTCGCGACCCGCGCGCAGGAACAGTTGCTCACGATCCGCGTGGGTGGCGAGCATGGTGCCGTTGCCGGGCAGGGACAAGCCCAATGCCTCGGTCAGGCAGTTCATGGAATTGGCGGTGAACATCCCCGAGCAGGAACCGCAGGTTGGGCAGGCGGAGCGCTCGTATTCGGCCACTTGTTCGTCGCTGGCATCGTCGGTTGCCGCAATCACCATGGCATCCACCAAATCCAGCTTGTGCTTAGCGAGTTTGGTCTTGCCTGCCTCCATGGGCCCACCGGAGACAAAAATAACCGGGATGTTCAGGCGCATCGCGGCCATCAGCATTCCGGGGGTGATCTTGTCGCAGTTGGAGATGCACACCAGGGCATCGGCACAGTGCGCGTTGACCATGTACTCCACGGAGTCGGCGATGATCTCGCGGCTCGGCAGGCTGTAGAGCATGCCGTCATGGCCCATGGCGATACCGTCGTCCACGGCAATGGTGTTGAATTCCTTGGCGACACCGCCGGCCTTCTCGATTTCCCGTGCCACCAGCTGGCCCATATCCTTCAGGTGTACGTGCCCGGGCACGAACTGGGTGAAGGAGTTGGCCACGGCGATGATCGGTTTCTGGAAATCGTCATCCGTCATGCCGGTGGCGCGCCAAAGGGCGCGGGCGCCGGCCATATTGCGGCCGGCGGTGGTAGTGCGAGAGCGGTACTGGGGCATAGCAGTTCTTAAATTTTCTGGACAATGGATAACGGACCTGGCTTGCAGGCGGGGCGCGGTTGCACCCGAGAGCGCGACAGATTAGCAAAACGGGAGAAATATTGCGCGGCCCTGTAAAAAGGTTGGATTAAGCGCAACTCCTGTCCGTTCCCTTCGTGTATTTTTGCAAGCCTATTGCGTTTGCAGAGGCTTGCGTAATACGCGGGAATTTCGCTGAATGTTGTACAGGGACTTGCGGCTGGTAGGCAGATCGCCGACGTCGACTTGTGTAAAACCCCGCTCGATAAACCAGTGCTCGGTCTGGGTGGTGAGTACGTAGATTTCGTCGAGGTCCAGTGCGCGAGCCTGCCGCTCCAGGTGTTGCAGCAGTTTGGCGCCACGACCGCCGCCACGGAACTCCGGGTGAATGGCTACGCAGGCGATCTCGGCCGCAATGGTATCTCCCTGGTCGTCCAGAATGGGATACAGCGCCGCGCAGGCCACCGGCGTGCCGTCCACCTCTACCAGCGTAAAATGGTCGATTTCGGATTCCAGTTTTTCCCGCGAGCGGCGCACCAGAATGCCCTGTTTTTCCAGCGGCCGAATCAGCCCGAGGATGCCGCCCACGTCATTAATGCGGGCGCGACGAATCACCTCGTAGCTGTCCCGGTAGATCATGGTGCCGGCGCCTTCGCGGCTGAGCAGCTCTTGCAGTAGCGCGCCGTTGTCGGCGTAGCTGAGCAGGTGCACGCGCTGGGTGCCGGCGTTGCACGCACGGATGGCGCAGGTGAGTGTTTCGCTGTCTACGCTATCTGCTACGTCTTCGGCCTGATGAATACTCAGGTCATACACGGGCTGGCCATCGACCGCCAGTTGCGGGAGGTCGCGGAACAGAATCAGTTTCTCGGCGCGCAGCGCCTTGGCGGCTTCTGCGGCGAGATCGAGGTAGTTGAGATT
The DNA here is from genome assembly GCF_001639145.1 of Microbulbifer sp. Q7. Classification (NCBI taxonomy): domain Bacteria; kingdom Pseudomonadati; phylum Pseudomonadota; class Gammaproteobacteria; order Cellvibrionales; family Microbulbiferaceae; genus Microbulbifer; species Microbulbifer sp. Q7. The sequence continues at coordinate 1,109,532 of NZ_LROY01000001.1, forward strand.
GAACAGTTCGCCGGTCAGGGAGGTGCCGAACGGCGACAACAGTACTAGCGAATTTCCCTCCAGCGCGCGGCCGATGGCCTGCACTTCCATACGCCGTACCTGGCCGGTCCAGCGCATGTCGGTCCCATCAATGATGCCCACCGGGCGTGCGGTAACGAAGTTGCCGGACACCACTTTCAGTGCCGAGCGCGCCATGGGGGAGTCTGGCAGCCCCTGGGAAAAGGCCGCTTCAATTTCAAAGCGCAATTTGCCTACCGCCGCCTTGATAACCTCCAGGGTTTCCCGGTCGGTAATGCGGGTGTTGCCCTGAAAGCGGCTTTCTATGCCGGCTTTTTCCAGAGCCTCATTGACCTGTACACGGGCGCCGTGGACCAGTACCAGTTTCACGCCCAGGCTGATCAGCAATGTGAGGTCGTGCACCAGATTGCGAAAGTTTTCGTGCTCAAAGCCTTCCCCGGGAATCGCTACCACCAGGGTTCGCCCGCGCAGATCATTGATATAAGGCGCGGCGTTTCGGAACCAGTTGAGGGTCGTGGTTTCTGTATTCACGGTTTTAGCATTCAAAAGATGGAACGGAAGTTTGCACAATATACCGTATTTTCTGCGGACTTCCGTTGATTACTTTGGGATGGGAAAATCTCAATAGTTCACGCGAAGGCGTCGATGCCGGGTACGGGTTTGTGAGACCTTCTAAAACAGGGATGTTTTAGAAGAGCCCCCAGGGACGGGTTCACGGCGTGTCTCACAAACCCGTACCCGGTAGCGACGCCGCCACCGGATCGAAATGACAGGTACCACTACAGGCAAAATCGCCCAATCATGCCCTTTAACACTTCCACCATCGGATCAATCCGCTCCAATCCGAGATACTCGTCGGGCTGGTGTGCCTGATCGATATCACCGGGCCCAAGCACAATGGTCTGCATCCCCAGCTTCTGCAGGAAAGGCGCCTCGGTGGCAAAGGCCACGCTCTCGGCACTGTGCCCGGTCAGCTGCTCGGCCACCTGTACCAGCTCGGACTGGGCCGGCTCTTCGAACGCCTCCACACCGCCGATCAAGGAATCCAGCTCCAGCTGAATCTTGTCACCGCCCACCACGTTTTTCAGTCGCTGGTGCAACTCGCCACGCAACTCGTCCATGGGCATGCCGGGTAATGGACGCAGGTCGAACTGCAACTCCGTATGCCCGCAAATGCGATTGGGATTGTCGCCACCGTGGATGCAGCCGAGGTTGAGAGTGGGTACCTGCACCGCAAACCCCGGATTCTGGTAACGCTCCTGCCACTCACCGCGCAATTTCAGGATTTCAGACATCGCGGTGTGCATCGCTTCCAGCGCGCTGGCGCCGTACGCAGGGTTGGAGGAGTGTCCCGCCTGGCCAGTGATCCGCAGGCGCTCCATCATCATGCCCTTGTGCATGCGGATGGGTTTCAGGCCCGTGGGCTCGCCGATAATGGCGTAGCGGGCCTTGGGCAAACCCGCCTTGACCAGTGCGCGGGCGCCGGACATGGAGGTTTCCTCGTCGGCGGTGGCGAGAATGATCAGCGGCTGCTGCAGGGGTTTGCCGGCAAAGGCTTTGGCGGCTTCAATGGCCAGCGGGAAAAAGCCCTTCATGTCGGTGCTGCCAAGACCGTACCAGCGGTTGTCGCGCTCGCTCAGTTTGAAGGGGTCCGATTGCCAGCGGTTGTCGTCGTAGGGCACCGTGTCGGTATGCCCGGCAAGCACCAGGCCGCCATCGCCACTGCCGAGGGTGGCGATCAGGTTGGCTTTGTGGGACTGGTCTTCCATGGGCATGATCTGCACGGAAAAACCGAGCGTCTCAAGCCATGCGGCCAACAGGTCGATAACGCCGCGGTTGCCCATATCCAGCTTGGGATTGGTGGCGCTGACACTGGGGCTGGCCACCAGTTGTTGCAGCTGGCTCTGTAGGTTTGGCAGCGTGCGGGTGCTCATGGAACCTTTCCTTGCGTGTGAACGCGTTGTCTAGGGATGTTTGTTGCGCCACTCGCTGAGGGCGACGGCGGCGACAATTAAGAGTCCGCCGGCGATCAGTCGCGGCAGGTTCGCATCGCGGTTCCAGATCAGCAGGTTGACGATCAGGCCCGCGGGAATCAATACATTGTTCATGGCCGCCAGCGTGGCCGGGGAAACCTGTGTGGCACCCTTGTTCCACAGAAAGTAGCCGATACCGGACGCCACTGCGCCGAGCCAGAGTAGCACGCTCCATTGCACCGCACCGGTGGGGTACTGCGGCTTGCCCAGTAGTAGCCAGGCAATGGCGGCCACAATACTGGCGCCGATAAAAAACCAGCCGAACGTCTGTCGCGGCGGCAGCGACTTGCCACGCTCGCCGCTGGATTGCATAAACTGCCTGTAGGCTACCTGGCCGCTGGCGAAGCACAGGTTGGCGCCTTGAACCACCAAAAAGCCGAGCCAGTAATCATCGCTCAGGCTATCCCAGCGGATAATGGCGGCACCGGCCACAGCAATCGCGGCCACCAGCAGGTTCCACAGGCTATTGCGCAGCGAGAGCCGGCGCGCCAGCAGGTTGTAGATCAGCGCAATATATACCGGTGTGAAAATAGTAAACAGCAGTACTTCCGGCACGCTCAGCAAAAGAAACGACTGGTAGTAGAACAGGTACATCAGACCCAGCTGAATGGCACCAATGGCCATCAGGGTTACGGCGGTGCGCGGTGGCGTGCGCCAGTTGAGAAAGGGCAGAAAGACCAGGGTTGCCAGCAGCACACGGGTGAGCACGGAAAAATAGCTGTCCACCTGGCCTGCCAGGTAGACCCCGATCAGGCTGAAAGAAAAGGCCCACAGTAGGGTGACAATGATCAGAAGTAGCATGAACAGGTGTTTCCATTGAATTCGCTGGTGGATTACAAAGCGTTAACCGCGTTAGCGCAATTGGTTGCGCGCCTGCAAAAGGTGCGGGCGTTCAGTTTTACTGCCAGCAACGGGCCCGGTTCAAAAACCAACTGGCGAGGTCACGGCCGTGGGGATGTGACGGTTACCAGTTGCGGAGCCCATACCCTGTTCGCCGAGCGGGCAGAATTTACCGATGCGGATGGTCATAAGATTGACCTGCAGAACACTTACCGCTGGACCCGTTGCCCCGCCGTTGTTCGCCTTGAACACCTGCGGCGTGCGCAGCCGGTGCTCCTGTTCAACCTTGCACCGATGACCGAGCACGGGTTTCGCCACCAGGCACCGCACTTGTGTGGTGAGGATACCTACACCGCTGACCTGATTCTGCACGCGGATGAAATCGAATTGATCTGGCAGATTCACGGGCCGCGCAAAAACGAGCGTTTGCATTATCACTACTGGTAGACCCTGTTTTTACCGTGAAAACAGGATACCCTCGTCCCCATTCTTACCCATATTATTCTGACCCATTTTCTCCTGACCGATAGTCTCGTGATGGATACCCGTGGAGAACGTGACATGCCCACCAAGCGCCAACTAATAAAAACCGCCGCGCTGCTGGCGATGACGCCGGCACTGCCACTGCGCGCCGCCACCGACGCCGCGCCCGCCGAGCCAAAGCCCAAATCCCTGCTCGCCGGCGTACAGCCGATTCAAGTGTCCGAGCGGCAGGCGCGGGTCGAGAAGGCGCAAGCGCTGATGGGCAAGGCCGGTATCGATGCCATGGTGCTGGAACCCGGTGCCGCCATGCTGTACTTCGCCGGGATTCGCTGGTGGCGCTCGGAGCGCCTGACCTGTGTGGTGATTCCCCGGCGCGGCGATATTGCCGTGGTGACGCCATTTTTTGAAGAGCCCTCGGTGCGCGAGTCCATGACCTTTGGCGAGGATGTACGCACCTGGCACGAACACGAGAGCCCGTTTGCGCGGGTGGCTTCGGTGCTCAAGGACCGCGGCATCAAGAGCGGCACCCTTGGCCTTGAGGCCTCGGTGCGCTGGTTTGTGGCCGACGGCCTGCGAGACGCCCTGCCCGGGTTCAAGCTGGTGAGTGCCGACCCGGTTACCCGCGGCTGCCGTATGGTCAAGAGTCCGGCAGAGCTGGCGCTGATGAAAAAGGCCAACGAAATTACCCTGGCCGCCTATGGCATGGTGTGGAAGCAGTTGCGCCCGGGGATGACACCGGCCGACGTCAACCAGCGGATGCGCGAGGCGCAGACCAGCCTGGGCGGGCAGGGCGTGTGGACCATGGCCCTGTTTGGCGAGGGCAGCGCCTATCCCCACGGCACCGATCAGCCGCAGCAGATTCGCGAAGGCCAGATTGTGCTGATGGACTGCGGCTGCAGTGTCGAAGGTTACCAGTCGGACATTTCCCGCACCTTCGTGTACGGGGAGCCCAGCAAAAAACAGCAAAAAATCTGGCAGCTGGTGCGCGAGGGGCAGAATGTGGCGTTTGAGGCCGCCAAGCTCGGTGCGCCGGCGGGCAGTGTCGACGACGCGGTGCGCGCGTTCTATCTGAAAAATGGCTTCGGGCCGGATTACCGTCTGCCCGGACTGTCCCATCGCACCGGCCACGGCATTGGCATGGAAGGGCACGAGCCGGTGAATTTTGTGCGCGGCGAAAAAACCGAGTTGGCACCGGGCATGTGTTTTTCCAATGAACCGGGCATTTATCTGCCGGGTGAGTTCGGTGTGCGTCTGGAAGACTGCCTGTACATGACGGAGAAGGGGCCTGCCTGGTTTACCGTACCGCCAGACAGCCTCGCCAGCCCACTGGGGCGCCTGGGTTGATCCCAGGCAAATTCCCGCTAGAGGGTGATCTGCCCGCGCAGATAGGTAACGGCGCGTCCGCGCATGATCACCCGCTCCCCCTTCAGCGCGCAATCCAGCTCGCCACCGCGGGCTGAAATCTGTTTCGCCTTGAGTGACGTCTTATCCAGCTTTGTTGCCCAGAAAGGCACCATATAAGTGTGGGCAGAACCGGTTACCGGGTCTTCATCAATGCCAATTGCCGGGGCGAAGAAGCGGCTGACGAAGTCACAGTCAAATCCATCACCGGGCGCGGTACAGATTACCCCCTTGTAGGGAAGCCTGGCCACGGCGCGCATATCTGGATCGAGTCCGGCGACGATGTTCGCGGAGGCAAACTCCACCAGTAGCTGGTCGTCGGAACCGGGGACCTCCATGGCCGACAGGGGCTCGGCGTTCAGCGCTTCGGCGTATTCTTTGCCGAGGCTGATCGGCTGGATGTTCTGGGCCGGGAAATCAAGGGCCAGCCGCTCCCCTTCACCCTCTCTTTCCCGGCGCACGATCAGTTCGCCGCTGCGGGTGAAGAAGTGTATTTCATCGTCAATAAAACCCAGTTCCGTCCACAGCAGGTGCGCAGTGACCAGGGTGGCGTGGCCACACAAGGGGACCTCTTCGCCGGGGGTAAACCAGCGCAGCTCGAAGCCGTGGCCGGCAGGGACGGTGAACGCGGTTTCCGCGAGGTTGTTCTCGGCGGCGATCTGTTGCAGCAGTCGGTCGTCGAGCCAGCGGGTCAGCGGTACATAGGCGGCGGGGTTGCCGCGAAAGAGTTCCGAGGTAAAGGCGTCGGCCTGGTAGATGGGCAGTTGCATGGAGGAGTCCTTCTCACATTACCAGCATAAAAAAAGGGAGCGCTCGGAGGCACTCCCTTTTGTATCAGGGGCGGTGGGTAATTGCCATTACCCTCTGCCGTTTTAGCAGCCCCTTTTTACCAACTAAAGACGCCCTTGAAGAAGAAGAAGAACAGGATCGCCAGGCCGGCACCCGCGGGCAGGGTGACAATCCAAGAGGCGGCGATGGTAGTGATCATGCGCAGGTTGAGCGCGCCTATACCGCGTGCCAGACCAACCCCCAGTACCGCTCCCACCAGAGTGTGGGTGGTGGAGATGGGCAGGCCGGTGCCGGAGGCGAGTACCACGGTGGCAGCCGCACCCAGCTCGGCGGCAAACCCGCGGCTCGGGGTCAGCTCGGTAATCTTGCGGCCGATGGTCGCCATTACCTTGAAACCGTAGGTGGCGAGGCCCACCACGATACCGGCACCACCCAGCAGCAGGATCCACGGTGGCATCACCGCTTTGGCAGTAACCGTGCCCTGTTGCACGGTGTTCACCACCGCGGCCAGCGGGCCGACGGCATTAGCCACATCGTTGGAACCGTGGGCAAATGCCATGGCACAGGCGGTGAAGATCATCAGGATGGCAAACACGCGCTCCACGTTGGCAAAGCGATTGTCTTTTTCCATCGCTGGATCGCGCTTGATGCGCTTCAGCAGCACCATGCCGATGGCCATGACCACCAGACCCATCACCCCGGCAATCAGCGCGTCCTGCAGGAAACTCAGGGTAATACCCGCATCTTTGAAGACGTGCTTGAGGCCCTTGGTGAGGGTCACCATGGAGATCATCCAGCCCACCGCAAACATATAGACTGGGATGTAGCGCTTGGCGTTGGTGAAGGGGTCTTCGGTGTTGAGGATCAGTCGCTGCACGCTTCTGAATAACAAGAACGAGATGGTACCGGCGAGCACCGGTGAGACCACCCAGCTGGCCACAATACTGGCCACCTTGCCCCAGGCCACCGCGTCCACCGAGATACCCACCGCAGAGAAGCCGACAATGGCGCCGACAATGGAGTGGGTGGTGGAAACCGGCCAGCCCAGGATACTGGCGATCATCAGCCAGGTGCCCGCAGCCAGCAGGGCGGAGAGCATGCCGTACACCAGTAGCTCTGGTGTGTCGTTAAACAGGTCCGGGGCAATGATGCCCTTGCGGATGGTCGAGGTCACTTCACCGCCGGCCAGATAGGCGCCGGCAAACTCGAAGATCATGGCGATGATAATCGCCTGTTTGATGGTCAGTGCGCGGGAGCCCACGGAGGTGCCCATGGCGTTGGCCACATCGTTGGCGCCCACACCCCAGGCCATGAAAAATCCGAACACACAGGCCAGAATCAGAAAGATATGGCCGTATTGAGCAATGATATCCACGTTTTCTCTCCCCGCTTAGCGCGCCAGTAGCAACTGCAATCGGTTACCCACGCCGTGGGCCTCATCTGCCAGGTCTCCGACCCACTCGATCACCCGGTAGAGGAAAATCACGTCTACCGGCGGCAGGTCTTTTTCTAATTTGAACAGTGCCGCGCGCACTTTTACTTCGAGTTCGTCGGACTTGCGTTCGAGGTCGTCCAGTTCTTCCGTCATGCGGCGGGCGATATCCACTTCGCGGCCGGAAAAGCCGGATTCCAGCAGTTCGTCCAGCTCGTTGATGGCTGTCAGCGCCTGGGCAGAGGTGGCCACGGCACTTTCGACAAAGGTGGTCATCATGGGGTGCATGGATTCCGGGAACTGCATCTGGCGGCCAATGGTTAGGCCGGCGATGTCCTGGGCCTTGTTGGCGACCTTGTCCTGCACGTGCAGCAGCTCCAGCAGATCGCTGCGGGAGACCGGCATAAACAGGCTGTCCGGTAGGTGCAGGCGCAGGTCTTTTTTGATGTCGTCGGCGCGGTTCTCGCTGGCGGAGATCCGTTGCTGAATGGTTTTGGCAGTGCTGAAGTCGCCCTGCATAAGGGCTTCAAAGAAGGGCACCAGATCCGCTGACGCCTCGTGGGCGGTCGCCATGTGCTCCTTGATCGGCTTGATCGGCGAGCGGCCGAACAGGTTGGCGATATTGGACAGGGGCATGGTCTGTTCCTTTTTCCGGTCCTGACAGTTGATTGAAAAGCCGCTTGGTTGGACTCTTGGCAGAACAAGAGACGGCCGAATTGGGCGGCATGGTACCCCAACATGTGCGCAGGTCACAGTGACGCTGTGGTTCCACTGCCCTGAGGTGGACCTGCTGCACTGTTGCTGACCGCCGTAAGCGCTACAATGCCCCCTCATAATAAGCGCAAACGGGAAACATGGTATGGCTGTAAGCAGAATGGCAGACCGAACCCTCGACCTGCCGGGGTTGCTGGAGGACCTGGTGAGCCAGGGCTATGTGAGCCGCCTGGATGCCAACCGGTTGATCGGCACGCCACGCAGCGCCGAGCAGGCGCAGATGCACCCGCTGTCTTACATCGCCAGCTGTGAGCTGCCCAACCAGAAAAAGCCCGGCAAGGCCCTGGACGCCGCCACTCTGACCCAGTGGCTGGCGGACACGTCGTCGCACGGCCTCTACCACATCGACCCGCTCAAGGTGAATGTAGCGGAAGTCACCGAGGTGATGAGTTTCCAGTTTGCCAAGCGCCACCAGATCCTGTGTGTGGAGGCCACCAAGGAAATGCTGCTGGTGGCCACCGCGCAACCCTACACGTCTGGTTGGGAAGAACAGCTGGAGCACACCAGCGGCCGCACCGTACAGCGGGTGGTGGCGGACCCGGCGGATATCAAGCGCTACGGCACCGAGTTCTACTCCCTGGCCAACTCCATTTCCGGCGCCAGCGGCCTCAAGGGCAGCTCCGGGGCGGGCAACTTCGAGCAGTTGCTGGAGCTCGGTAATCTCAAGGACCCGGAAGCCAACGACCAGCACATCGTTAATATTGTGGACTGGCTGCTGCAGCACGCCTTCGACCAGCGCGCCAGTGATATCCATATTGAGCCGCGCCGCAACATCGGCCGTATCCGCTTCCGCATCGACGGCGTGTTGCACCCGATCCACGAACTGCCGGATCAGGTCAACGCCGCGGTCACCAGTCGCCTGAAAATTCTCGGGCGCATGAATGTGGCGGAGAAGCGCAAGCCCCAGGACGGGCGTATCAAGACCAAGCGCCCCGATGGCAGTGAGGTGGAGCTGCGTCTGTCGACGCTGCCCACGGCGTTCGGGGAAAAACTGGTGATGCGGATTTTCGATCCGGAAGTGCTGGCGCGCTCCTACCTCGACCTCGGCCTCGCCGGTGACGACCTGGCCCGCTGGCAGACCATGTTGTCCCGCCCCAACGGCATCGTCTTGGTGACCGGCCCCACCGGCTCCGGTAAAACCACCACCCTGTACACCGCACTCAAGCAGCTGGCCTCCACCGAGGTGAACGTGTCAACCATCGAAGACCCCATCGAGATGGTGGAAGACAGCTTTAACCAGACCCAGGTGCATCACAGCATTGGCCTGGATTTCGCCGCCGGTATCCGCACCCTGATGCGTCAGGACCCGGACATCATCATGGTGGGTGAGATCCGCGACCTGGAAACCGCACAGATGGCGGTGCAGGCGGCGCTCACTGGCCACCTGGTGATTTCTACTCTGCACACCAACGACGCCCCCACCGCGGTGACCCGTCTGCTGGATCTTGGCCTGCCCCACTACCTGCTGAAATCCACGGTGCTGGGGGTGATGGCCCAGCGGTTGGTGAGAACGCTGTGCCCAAGCTGCAAACGCAAGACGGAAGTAAGCGACGAGGACTGGCAGGCATTGGTGAAACCCTGGAAGGCGCCGAAGCCGGAAGTGGTGTATCAGCCGGAGGGCTGTCTGGATTGCCGCAATACCGGCTATCGCGGCCGTCAGGGCATCTACGAAATTCTGCCGTTCAGCGAAGGCGTGCAGGCGCTGGTAACCCACGACTGTGACCTGCAGCAGGTTCGTCGCCAGGGTATGCGCGAGGGCATGAACAGCCTGCGCTTGTCCGGCGCGCGCAAAGTGGCCGCGGGTATCACTACCGTGCAGGAAGTACTGCGGGTGGCACCGCCGCCGGATATTGCGTTTTAAGCCAGCGTATATTCGAGCCTGTAACCTAAAAAACCCGCGCATTGGCGCGGGTTTTTTGATGGTGCATCGAGTGGGGTTCAGCTTTTTGCTTGATCCTCCTCACTCGCGTCTGGTTCCTCTTCTGCGGTCTGCTCCTCGTCTTCCCGCTCCACCAACACCAGATCCTGGTGGCGTTTGTCCATCACCCGATCGAAATCGTATTTGGCGGTTTCAAACAGCTGATCGCGGTCATCGCGGCGTACATAGTATTTGTCGTCCGCGCTGGCGAAGTGATAGCGGCGCTCGCCATTGCCGGCCTTCACCACAAACTCCGTTGCCTCCACCTCTGGAGCCTCGTCGACCGCTTTGGTGATACGCAGTTTCTCGAGCGCGGTGGCCAGTTCGCGGGCCTTGCCCGGGTCGACCGCCGGTGTTTCTTCCCCGTTGTCTGCGGCAAACGCCCAGCCGTCCTCACTTTTTTCCAGGGTGTAATCCGGGCCCTGGATGCGCGTCAGGTCGCCGGCGGCCAGCAGGGTTTTATCCAGCCAGTTGTCGGCGGTTGAAGGCAGGTCGAAGCTGTTGAGCTCTACCGCATAGATCGCATCGTCGCCGGCGCGGCGCACATGCACCTTGCGGAAGCCGGGGGAGGTGCCGACGAACAGCTCCAGTGCGGGATCATCCCCTTCCGCGGTGTACAGCTTCAGTCGTTTGCGGAATTTGTCTTCCGCCACTTCGAAGCGCTCGCGGGCACTGTTACTGGTGGCGATAGGCCAGGTTCCTTTCAGCGCGTTGAGTTTTTCCAGCAGGGTGTCGAGCTTGTCGCGGTCGACTGGCAAATCGTGCAACCCCGGCAGCTGCCACTGGTCCTCTTGTTTCACCAGTGTCACGCTTTCTTTTTCGCCGACAATTTCCAGTCGTTGCAGCGCGTCGGTTTCCGCCTGCACCAATGGTGTGGATTGTGCCTGCGCCTGTTGCCGTGAGCTGGACTCCCAGAACAGGCCGGCGGCCAGCACCAGCTGTAGTGCCAGCACACCGCTCAGGGCCATTTGCAGATTTTTCATGCTTCAGTTCCTCCTCAGCCGGCCAGCAGCTGTTGATAGCGCTGCTGGCGGGCGCGATTGCGCAGGTGCTGGATCAGGGCGACGACGCCCAGGGCCAGCAGTGCGGCGATATAGTTCAGGGATTCCCAGAACAGGCGGCTGTCCTGCTCCATGGGAGGCAGGGTGCGGTTGAAGTGGCTGCGCGCGCGGATGCTGAGCAGGCCCGCATCCTCCAGGGACCAGTCCACACTGTTGGCGGCCAGTTGCAGGGTATTGAGGTAGTCGCCACCGGCGGCGGCACCACTCATGCGCACCACCTGATCCCGCAGGAAGTCGTTGGACGCGAACAGGATAATGCGCGCGGACTCCGGCGAGCGGCTGATCTGGCTGGGCAGGTTTTCCAACTTGCCGGCGTCGCTGGCATTCTCCCCGTCTTCGGCTGACGCCTCTTCGGGCTGCTGGGCCAGCGGCGAGGGTTTGTCGGCGAAATAAGAGTCAAAGCGCCCGGCGCTGACCACGCCCAGCAGGTGCGCGGCGCGCTCGCCCTCCGGGGTAAAGGCGCTGATCTGCCCGTCCACATAACGCGGCATCACACTGGTGCTGCTGGACAGCCAGGACTCCTGCGAGCTGTGCAGTAGCGGGGTGACGTTGCGTCCGGCGGATTTTTCCTCGTCCACGCGAATGGGCGAGGCCCAGCTCAGGGTGGCCTGGGGCAGGTTGCCGGTGATGGGGTTGTCGGCGTTCAGGCCGTCGCCGCGCACGTCGATAAAATAGGGGTAATCCAGCATGCGCAGTTCCTGCAGCTGGAAACCGCCCACGTTGCGGGTCACCGGTACCGGGAAGGCGCTGTTCTGCGGGTCCAGTACCAGTTTGCTGTCGACCTCAAGCCCCATATGTTGGAGCCACTGTTCCAGACCGCTGTTGACCCGGTTCAGGCGCAGGCTGCGGTTGGACAGGTCCGCGCTGTACGGGGAGGTGGCGGCGATCACGGTGCCGCCCTGCATCAGGAACTGGTCCACCGCGTACAGGGCTTTCTCGCTCAGATTGCGCGGTGCCAGCAGCATCAGGATGTCGGCGTTGCCGGAGACGCGGCCATCACTCAGGTCCTCGCGTTCCACGTTCAGCTCGGCACCCAACAAGGTTTCCAGCTGGCTGAAGCGGGCTCCAGCGCCCATACCCTGGCGGAAATCGTCCGCCGGCGTCACCAGTGCTACGGTTTTGGTAAAGCCGCTGGCGAAGCGTTTGATGCCTGCCTCCAGGTTGCGCTCGAAGGTGTCCGCGCTGAGGTCGTCCAGCGGTATCTGCACCACTTTGTCATGTTGATCGTCGCGGGCGAGGGTTAAATAAAAATAGAAGGGCCGCCCGATCAGGCTTGCGGCCATGGGCTGGAAGCCGTAGTCCTCGGCGATCTGCCGGGCTACTTTGCCGCCGTCCGCTTCGGGGTCGATAAATTCGACGCTCAGACGCTCGCCGGCATCCGCCTGGATTTTTTCCACAGACTCGCGGATGGATTGTTTAAATTCCATCAGCTGATCCGGCAGCTGTTCGTCGGCGGAGACGTAGGCGGTAAACGCCAACTTGCCCTGCACAGTGTCGAACAGATTGCCCTCGCTCTGGTAGCTCTGCAGGACTTTTTTCACCGCGCGGGTGAGGTCGTACTCCGGGTTGCGCAGTTGCACGTCCACATCGGTTTCCCGATCGGCGTTGACCTCGATCAGGTCGCGGAAACCCAGTACCTCGTATTCGTCCCCGTACTGTACCAGCACGTCAAAGTAGGAACTGACGATGGAGGCCTGGTAGCGATCCGCCACCTGGAAGGGCACCGGGGCGATGCCGTATTTCCGGTTGGCTTCCTCCTCCAGTTCCGGCTCCTGTGTCGGGTCGATGATTTCCACGCGCACGCGGCCATCGCCGGCCACTTCGTACTCCCGCAACAGGTCGCGCATCTGCGGCACCAGCGGGGCCAGCAGTGGGTGGGTTTTGCCGCTGAAATAGCCGCGGATCAGCAGCGGTTCCTGCAACTGGTTCAGGTACTGCTGGGTGGCCGGGGAAATGGAATACAGCTTGCCTTCGGTGACATCCGCGCGCAGGGACTTCAGTTGCCCCAGCCATAAATTCGCGCCGAGGGCGTTGACCACCAGCAGCGCGGTCACCGCCTGCCAGGCCTGGCGGTGTTTGCGATTGCCGCCGATGGCCCAGCGCTCGCGCTCCAGCACCAGGGTGTTGAGGGACAGGAATACCGCGCACAGGCTCAGGTAGTAATACAGATCCGGCAGGTCGATGACGCCGCGGGTGATGGCATCAAAGCGCGCGCTGGTACTGAGGCTGCGCAGCCACTCACCGGCGCTGTTGCCGAAAAAGTCCGTGAGCAGCGGTGTGCCAATCAGGTAGAAAACCCCGCACAGGGCCGAGGCCACAATCAGGCTGACAATCTGGTTACTGGCGCGGGCGGAGACGAACAGGCCGATGCTCAGGTAAGCCGCACCCAGCAGGAAGGTGGCCAGGTAACCGGCCCATACCGGCCCCCAGTCCAGGTCGCCGATTGTCGCCACGGTGACCGGCAGCGGCAACGTGATGGCGAGGGCAATTCCCAGCAGTGCCAGGCAGGCGACGAATTTACCTACTACAAACTGCCACAGGGGTGCGGGCTGGGTGAGGATATGTTCCAGGGTGCCCTTGGCGCGCTCGTCGCTCCACAGGCGCATGGTGAGCGCGCTGGTGAGGAAGATCAGCAGCAGGGGCATCCACTCGAACAGCGGGCGCACGTCGGCGATATTGCGGGCAAAGAAGGCTTCGCCCCAGAAAAATACGAACAGGCTGACGGCGGCAAAGGTGGCGAGAAACAGATAGGCCACCGGGGACGCGAAAAACAGGGTGAGTTCTTTGCCGGCCACGCGTTTGATCAGGCGCTTGCCGCTGACCGGTGAGGTGTTATCAGGCCGCATTTTCCAGTGCCTCCTGTTGTTTTTGTTGTGCGGGTGCTTGGCTTTCGTTGACCTGGCGGAACAGGCTTTCCAGATCCTGTTGCTCCGGTTGCAACCGGTACAGTTCGCCACCGGCGGCGATAAGAGTGCGGGCAATCACCGCGCAGGTAGAGCGCAGGTTGGCCTCCCCGGTCAATGCGATGCGGAACTGTCCGGCCTTGGCCAGTGGCTCAATACTTTCGATACCTTCGTCCTTGCCGAGGCGGCCGAGAATTTCGCGGGCGTCGGTGGCGGAGGTCTCAAGCAAGATGCGGTTGGCGTTGCGCAGGTGCTCGAGTTTTTCGTCCACGGCGAGTTGGCCGCGGTGAATAATCAGCACGCGATCACACAGGGCTTCCACTTCCTGCATGATGTGGGTGGAGAGGATGACGGTGGCTTCGCGGGCGATCTCTTTGATCAGTGCGCGCATCTGCCGGGTCTGGGTGGGGTCGAGGCCGTTGGTGGGCTCGTCGAGGATCAGTAGCCGCGGCCGGCCGAGTATGGCCTGGGCGACGCCGACGCGCTGTTTGTAGCCCCGCGAGAGGGTGTGGATGCGGGCGTGCAGTTTGTCGGCGAGTTCGGTGGCATTGATGGCGCGGCGGATTTCATCAATCTTTTCGCGGCCGTCGAGGCCTTTTAATGAGGCGGCGTAATCCAGGTAGTCGGCGACGGTCATTTCGCCATACACGGGGAGGTTTTCCGGCAGGTAGCCCAATTGCCGCTGCAGGGTTTTGGGCTTGTCGGCCATGTCGATGCCATCAATGCGGACGCTACCGGTATCCGGTTCGAGGTAGCCGGAGAGCATTTTCATGATGGTGGTTTTGCCGGCGCCGTTGTGGCCGAGCAGGCCGACAATTTCGCCTTTGTCGATTGTAAAACTGACGCCGTCGACGGCTTTGAATTCGCCATAACAACGGCTGAGGTGGGTGACTTCCAGCACCTTGTCCTCCTTTTGGTTTGGTTGTCAGGGGGTGGTGGTAACGCTTAAGGGTTTTAATCAGCTCCGTGGCGGTGCCGCTGTCCGGTACAGCTTTGCGAGACACGAGCTAGGCGCCCCCCCGTTAACCCATCCCTGGGGGCTCGGCTGCGGCCGTCCTGGCCGCAGACGGTCTCGCAAAGCTGTACCGGACATCGCCACCTTCGCGCGAGGTGATGTGGTATTTGCTCGAAATTGATTACGGTGGTGGACGCGAGATGGGCAGGTAGATGGCGCGTCGGACGGCGCTGCGACGAGGGGCTGCGGCCTGGGGATGTTTTAATGGTTGAGTGTAATCAGTCGAAATAGTCATGCTCGTAAAACGGGTCGGCCCGCAATAAAAACAAGGTTCAGACGATCGATCGCTGGTTGTTGATCGAGGGTTAGATAGGGCCTGGCGGGGAAAGTTCAAGGCTGTGGTGGTGTGCTGGCGAGGAATCCTGCGACTCCCGGTGTACACTTTGGTTTTCATCCCCTGTTTTTCAATTCAGGTTTACGCTTACCAAACTCGCCGCTCAGGATTTAGATGGAGTTGCCCATGTCATTGAAGGAGTTCTGCCTGCCACAGCATCAGGCACTGTTTACTCAGCGCTGGGAGGATTGGTGCGCCGCTGTGGGGGCGGAGCAGGTGGCGTTGGTTGAGGCGCTGGTGGGTGATGAGACGAGCCAGGCGCTGGTGCGCGCGTTTGTGGGCTCGGATTTCTTTGTGCAGCAGTGCAGTCGCCACCCCGAGTGGCTGGCGGGCTTTGTCCGTGAGGAGGACTGCGGGCTGGCGGCGCCGGACCTGGCGGAAATCGAATCGGAAGAGCAGCTGGAAAAAACACTGCGCAATCTGCGCAACCGGGTGAACTGTGAGGTGATCTGGCGGGACTTTGCCGGTCAGTGGGATATTCCCACCGCCTGTGGGCGGCTGACCCAACTGGCGGAGGTGTGTATTCAGGCGGCGCTCGATTGGCACCGGGCGAGAATGGTGGAGCGCCACGGCGAGCCGCGCAGCCGCGAGGGTGCGGTACAGCCGATGATCGTGCTGGGCATGGGCAAGCTCGGGGCGCGGGAGCTGAACCTGTCTTCCGATATCGATCTCATTTTTGCCTACCCGGAGCCTGGCCAGAGCGACGGTGACAAGCCCCTGGAAAACCAGGCCTGGTTCCAGCGCCTGGGCCAGCGCCTGATCAAATCCCTGGATACCGTTACCGCCGACGGTTTTGTGTTCCGCGTAGATATGCGCCTTCGTCCCTACGGCGACAGCGGGCCGCTGGTGAGCCACTACGCTGCGCTGGAGGATTACTACCAGACCCAGGGCCGCGAGTGGGAGCGTTACGCCATGATCAAGGCGCGCCCGGTGGCCATGAGCGGCGCTGGTGCGGCGGAAGCGGCGGAAGAACTGATGGAGTTGCTGCGCCCGTTTACCTACCGCCGCTACATCGACTTCAGTGTGATCGAGGCGCTGCGGGAAATGAAAACCCTGATCCAGCGCCAGGTCCGCGCCCGCGGTATGACGGACAACATCAAGCTCGGTCGCGGCGGTATTCGCGAGGTGGAATTTATTGTCCAGGCATTCCAGCTGATTCGCGGCGGGCGCGAGCCGGACCTGCGGGTGCGCAACATTTTAAAGGTGTTGCCACTGTTGGAAGTCGATGGACATTTGCCGGCGGGCAGTGCCGAACAGTTGCGGGATGCCTATTTGTTGCTGCGCCGGGTGGAGCACGGCCTGCAAGCGGAGCGTGACCAGCAAACCCAGACCCTGCCGGCGGAAATGCCGCGGCGGGAACAGCTGGCGTTTGCGCTGGGCTATGCCTCCTGGTCTCTGCTGGCGGAAAAACTGGATGCCGCGCGCGCAATCATCGAGCATGAATTTGACGAGGTGATTGCGCCGCCGGAGGAGTCTGCCGAGCTGACTGCAAATGATCAGTGGCAGTTGCTGTGGGCCGGCTGCGAGCGCAACGCCGACCGCGACAGCTGGCTGGAGAAATTGCACCAAACCGGCTTCCAGCCCGCGTCCCAAGCGCTGGATTGCATCGTTGCCCTGCACAGTGACCGCATTGTCAGTGCGTTGCCGGCCTCCAGCCGCCAGCGCCTGGACCAGACCATGCCGCTGTTACTGGCTTCCGCTTCTGAAGTCGGCGAGCCGTTACTGGCACTGGAGCGGGTGATGCCCCTGCTGCGCTCCATTCTGCGTCGCAGTGCCTATCTGGTGTTGATCAATGAAAACCCGCCGGTGCTGGCGCAGCTGCTGCAGCTGTGCGCCGCGTCGCCATGGATCGCCGAGCAGCTCGCCCGTCACCCGATCCTGCTTGACGAAATGCTCGACCAGCGCCGCCTGCTGGCGCCCTCTACCGCCGGGGATATTGCCGACGACCTGCGTCAGGAAATGCTGCGCGTGGAGCCGGATGACCTGGAGGGGCAGATGGAAGCCCTGCGCCTGTTCAAGCAAAGCCAGAGCCTGCGTATTGCCGCGCAGGAGGTGACCGGCGCCCTGCCGCTGATGAAGGTGAGCGATTCCCTCACCTGGCTGGGGGAGGCGATCCTGCAGCAGTCTCTGGCGCTCGCGTGGCAGCAGATGACGGAAAAACACGGCTTGCCCGGCGGGGCGAACGCCGACGATATGCGCTTTGCGATCATTGCCTATGGCAAGCTGGGTGGCCTGGAGCTGGGGCACGGTTCCGATCTGGATATCGTGTTTGTGCACGATGCCGAACCGCAGCAATACACCGATGGTGAACGATCCATCGACAACCTGAGTTTCTACACCCGTCTCGCCCAGCGCCTGATCCATATCCTGCAGACCCGAACCCTGAGCGGCCCCCTGTACGAAGTGGATACCCGCCTGCGCCCGTCGGGCAACTCCGGCCTGCTGGTGACGTCGCTGGCCGCGTTCGAGAAATACCAGCGCGAGAGCGCCTGGACGTGGGAACACCAGGCGCTGGTGCGCACGCGCCCGGTTGCTGGCAGTGCGCGCCTCGGTGAGGCATTCGAAGCGCTGCGATTAACGCTGCTGTGCGAACCAAGGGACGAACCGAAATTGCGCGGGGAAGTGGTTGAGATGCGGGACAAAATGCGCGCGCATCTGGACAAGTCGGGCAGCCAGCAATTTGATCTGAAGCACGGCCCGGGTGGCATCATCGATATCGAATTTATCGTGCAGTTTACCGCGCTGGCATGGGCCCACAAGGCCCCTGCCATTGTGCGCTACACCGACAATATCCGGATTCTGCAGAGCCTGACCGAGGCCGGCCTGCTGCCTGAAACCAAGGCCGCAGACCTGACCGGGGCCTACAAAGCCTATCGTTCGGAAGGGCATCGCCTCGCGTTGCAGCAACTGCCCGCTCTGGTCCCCGTGGACTGGTTTCCTGCCGAGCGCGAAAATGTTGAGCAGGTGTGGAAACGGTTGCTGGGCTGAGGTGCTAACACGAGTTGCTGGGTGTGGGGGCGTGTGCAGGAACCGGGTGTTTTCGGTTCACAAGCGGCGGTGCCGGATTTGGGCTGCATAAAAATTGCGTGAAAACGCGGTAACGATGGTTGCGAGAAGATGCGAACCCCCTGGCGGGAGCAATGATCGTAAACTCGGGACCGTCGCGGCTCAGACGGTATTGTCGCTATGCAATTTATGGTTCAATATGACTCACTGGCCCGGGCGCAGCGCGCCCCTCGAATTTGCGATAACCCGATAAAATTCGCATCCCTGAATGTCTCCCCGAGACGGGCCTGATGCCGGCCCACCAAGCCGCGCATTTGATCGACGCCTACAAAGCCTACCGATCTGAAGGTCATCGCCCGGCATTACAACAGCGGCCGGGGGTTGTATCCGGTGACCAATTCGAAGCGGAAAGAAAGACCGTTGCAACAACTAGGCAGCAGATGCCGGACCGAGCGAGCGCGTGAAATTGTCGCCTGCTGCCCGGCCTGTGAGCGCTGCCCGATTAAACTGTTTTTCATCAGGCTCTGTACTGTAGGGGCCTGCCTGCAGGCGAATTGGCTCGACCCGGTGTAGACCGCTCCCGCTCCTTCCCCCCAGGCTGTTCCTGCAGAGTGCGTTTATAGAATTTTGTAGGAGTTTCCCATGTCTTTTGCCGATAGAGACGGCGTTATCTGGTTTGACGGTGAACTGGTTCCCTGGCGCGACGCCCGGGTCCATGTACTGACCCACACCCTGCACTACGGGATGGGCGTGTTCGAGGGCGTGCGCGCCTACGAGACCGCTGATGGCGGCACCAGTATCTTCCGCCTGCACGAACATACCCGCCGCCTGTTCCGGTCTGCCAAGATCATGAATATGCCCATGCCGTTTGCGGAAGAGCAGCTGAATGAGGCCCAGCGACTGGTAGTGCGCGAGAATGGGCTGAAAGAAGCCTACCTGCGCCCGATGGCGTTTTATGGCTCCGAAGGTATGGGCCTGCGCGCCGATGCCCTACAGACCCACGTGATTGTCGCTGCCTGGGAGTGGCCGAGCTACATGACCCCGGAAGCGCGCGAGCTGGGTATCAAGGTCAATACCTCTTCATACACCCGCCATCATGTGAACATTGCCATGTGCAAGGCGAAGGCCAACGGCAACTACATTAACTCCATGCTCGCCCTGCAGGAGGCGATCCGCAACGGCTGTGAGGAAGCGCTGCTGCTGGACCCGGAGGGCTATGTGGCCGAGGGCAGTGGTGAGAACTTCTTCCTGGTCAGCGACGGCGTGATCTATACCCCGGAACTGACCTCTTGCCTGGACGGGATTACCCGTAAGTCGGTCATCCAGCTTGCGGAGGAATGTGGCTACAAGGTGGTGGAAAAACGCATCACCCGCGACGAGGTCTACATCGCCGATGAAGCCTTTTTTACCGGCACCGCCGCGGAGGTACTGCCGATCCGGATGCTGGACGGGCGCACCATCGGCGCGGGTCGCCGCGGCCCCATCACCAAGCGTTTACAGCAGATGTACTTCGATGCCGTACAGGGCCGGAGTCCGGCGCATATGGGCTGGCTCAGTGACGTGCACGAAACCTGCGAGCCGATTGCGGCCTCTGCCTGATCGGCATCGGCTGGTATCCGGCGGAAATAAAAAAGGGCGGCAACCTCCGGGTTGCCGCCCTTTTTTATGGGCCGCAGCGGGAGCCCTTCCCTAGAGGCCCCCAGACGAATCCCTTAGAATGGCGCTCAGGTGTTACACAACCCATCGAATAACCGTCGTTGACGGGACAAGGTTTGTCGAATGTTTTCCTATTTTATGAAGAAGCGCCTGCGCAAGCACGACGCGGTCAACAACCGCAAGCTGGAGTCGATCCTGCGCATGCAGTTGCTGCAGCAGCAGGCGTTGACCAGTCGCGAGATGGGGGTGGGTAACGACAAGGCGCACAATATCGTTGTGTCCCTGACCTCGTTTGATCGCCGGATCCACGATGTGGTGTACGCGGTGGAAAGCCTGTTTCAGCAGTGGGTGAAGGCGGACGTGGTGGTGTTGTGGCTGTCGACCAGAAATTTCCCCGACCGCATCCTGCCGGAGAGCCTCGAACGGCAGAAGCAGCGGGGCTTGCAAGTATTCTTCGTGGATGAAGACTTCGGGCCCTACAAGAAATACTGCTATGCGTTTGAGCGCTTCCCCGAGAGCTTGATCATCACCGTGGATGACGACACGCTTTACCCGCCGGATATGATCGACCAGCTGTACCGTGCCTACCTGCGGGCGCCGGATGCGATCCACTGCCACCGCGCCCATAAAATGCGCCTGGACGGGCAGGGCAAGTTGAAGCCCTACGATAGCTGGGACTCGGGCCGGCGCTGGAGCGAGGATGACGAATACCCGTCACCGCTGGTGTTTCCGACCGGCGTGGGTGGCGTACTTTATTTTCCGGGTGCCTTGCATCCGGATGCCTTTGATGCCGAGAAGTTCATGCGCCTGTGCCCCAACGCAGACGATATCTGGCTCAAGGCCATGAGCCTGAAGCAGGGCACACCTTGTGCGCCGATACTGGATTCCCGCGACTGGACCACAAGATTTCTGTCGCTGGCGGGCAGCCAGGGTTCGGCGTTGAGAAAAGAAAACTGGCGCAAGCGAGGCGGCAACGACTGCAAAATACGCGACGTGTTCCAGCATTACGATTTGTACAAGCTACTGAGATAAATGCAGACAGTTACTAGTGCACTGAATTTGGATGGGAAGGCGCCGATACCGGGTATAGCTTTGCAAGACCTTCACCGCCATGGATGGCGGTGCAGAGCCCCATGGATGGGTTAACGGGGGGCGCCTAGCTCGTGTCTTGCAAAGCTATACCCGGTAGCGGTGCCGCCACCGGGCAAGACTCCGAGCCCCGATGCTTGGCGCTTGGGAAGTATTAGCCGTTGTTGGCCACCTGTGGACGCCCCACGCAGTAGTATTCAAACCCGGCCTCTGCCATATCCAGCGGGTGGTACAGGTTGCGGCCATCGAACACGACCGGCTCGGACAGGCTGCCGCGCACGGTCTGGTAGTCGAGGGATTTGAACTGCTGCCATTCGGTGGCAATCACCAGGGCGTCGGCGCCGGAGAGGGCGCTGTCGCGGGTGCCGCACAGCTGTAGCTCGTCGCGGTTGCCGTAAATGCGCTCGCATTCCTGCATCGCTTCCGGGTCAAAGGCTCTGACCTTGGCGCCCATCTCCCACAGGTTCTCCATCAGCACACGGCTCGGCGCCTCGCGCATATCGTCGGTGTTGGGCTTGAACGAAAGTCCCCACAGGGCGAAGGTCTTGCCGGAGAGGTCCTGGCCGTAACGCGCGATGATTTTTTCCAGCAGGTAGTGCTTCTGCTTGTGGTTGCGCTCCTCCACCGCATTCAGCACTTTCGGGTCGAGGCCGAGCTGGGTGGCGGTGGTTTTCAGGGCCTGCACATCTTTCGGAAAACAGGAACCACCGTAGCCGATTCCCGGGTAGATAAAGTGGTAGCCGATGCGCGGGTCGGAGCCGATGCCCTGGCGCACGGATTCGATATCCGCACCCACCCGGTCGGCGATCACCGCCATCTCGTTCATAAAGCTGATCTTGGTGGCGAGCATGCAGTTGGCCGCGTACTTGGCCAGCTCGGCACTGCGCACATCCATCACGATCACTTTGTCGTGGTTGCGGTTGAAGGGAGCGTACAGCTGGCGCATCTTCTGCTCGGACGCATTCTCGGAGGTGCCGATAATAATGCGGTCGGGCTTCATGCAGTCCGCCACCGCCGAGCCTTCCTTGAGGAATTCCGGGTTGGAGATCACATCAAACTCCAGGTTCAGGGCATTGCGCTCCTGCAGGGTGCGGGTGACTTCCTCGCGCACCTTGTCCGCCGTGCCCACTGGAACCGTGGATTTGTTGATGATGTATTTTTTGCCGTCCATGTGCTCGGCTATGGTGCGGGCCACGGTGAGGACATAGCGCAGGTCGGCGGAGCCGTCTTCATCCGGCGGGGTGCCTACGGCGATGAAAATAAGCTCGCCGTGGGCCACACCCTCGGCGGCGCTGGTGGAGAAGGTCAGGTTGCCGGATTCATTGTTGCGTTTGACCAGCGGCTCCAGCCCGGGCTCAAAAATGGGGATATGCCCCTGTTTCAGGCGTTCAATCTTGTTTTCATCGATATCGATACAGGTAACCCGGTGGCCGGCTTCCGCCAATACCGCCGCCTGTACCAGCCCCACATAACCGGTGCCAAAAACCGTTACATTCATAATCGTTCTCCAATTCCTTTATTGTCCATTGGCCCGATACCGTGCCCGATACCTCGTCAGGCGGGTTCAGCACACGGGGGACGTCAATTAGTCTGCAGCACCGTCAGGTGGATGTGATGTGTCGCTTGATCACCGCATCCAGACATAGTCGTGGCTGAATTTCGAATCCGTTGTCGCTTCCACAATGTACTGGGCAAACAGCGTGTTGTTCATTTCCCGGTGAAAGAAGGCTCTGCAATTTGCGGCCCAATGGCGACGCCTGGCGTCGTCCTGGTGAAATACCAGCAACTGGCGCTGCAGTGTGTCTTCGCTATCGAAGTAAGCCAGGCTCTCCGGCGGGAAGATATCGTCAAACCCCGCCGCCGCATGGGTGAAGACCAGCAGGCCATTGCCTGCCAGCTGCGCAATACGGGCGGAAGAATACCACTGGAAGCCCTCCTGCCGGTTCAGGTTCAGGCCCATTTTACTGCGCGCCAGCTTGCCTTCGTAATCCAGCCCCCACAGAGTGGGCTGGTCGAAGAGCCCGGGGGTGTGAAAGCGGAAGTCTTGCGGCAAGTGCTCGCGCAGCTGGGAGACCAGCTGCCCGCGCTCGGTATGCTGGCGGGAGTTGCTGCAGAATAGCAGGTCGGCCTCCAGTGCCGGGTCATCGCCGGCGATCGCGCTCACATCGGCGTGTTCCACGCTGGGGTCCACCGGGTTCGGCATGTGCCAAAGCCGGGCGCGGTTGCCGGCAAATCGTTGGAGTTCGCTGGGGCCGGTGGATACGAACATGGCGTCGGCAATAGCGCAGCGCTTTTCGATGTTCGCTGCATTGCGGGGTACGAATAGCGGATCGTTATTGCAGGCCGCGAGCAGGATATTCGGATGCCGGCGGCGGATTTCGGCAAAGGTGTCGTTTTCAATCAGGTCGCAGTGGCCGAACACGATCAGCTCCGGCTGAAACGCATCCACTGTCTGCAGCAGCCGGCGATTGGTCTTCTTTTTGCCCAGTTCGCGGATACCCAGTGGGGCTTCGAAGCGGGCCACGTCGCGATCGCTGAAGGCCAGCACATTGTGGCCGGCACGGATCAGGCCCGTGTAGAGCTTGAGCGCCCAGCTGACCCGGATGTAGCCGTACTTGCGGTGCTGGTGATTATCGACGTGAAGAATACGCATAGGGGAGGTGGCACCAGCGGTCGCGGCATCGTTTATGGAATCGTTTGCGGCATAGTTTGCCACATCGTTTGCCACATGGTCTGTCACGTGGTTTGTCACATGGCTTCTCGGTGCCGGGCATTATACTGCCCGGCCCTTGCGGTTCAATTGCGCCAGATCCCAGTTTGGCCGGGCCGGGGCTGCGTCTCAGGGCGCGCTCTCTTCATTCCATATGGCGGCTGCGGTAGCATGCGGCTTTCTACCGGTGAGCACGGGATGGCAGTATGAGGCAGGCGCATTGCTGACAATCTGGCGATTTATGGATGGCAACCGCGCCCATGAGAAGCAGAGCGCGGCGCTGGTGAGTGGACTGCGCGCAGTACTCGGTGCGGACCAGCTGGTGTGCTGTGACCTGAACTGCGACGAGGTGCGCTTGCCGCTGTGGCGCAAGGCCCCGCCCTCACTGGCGCAGCTGCCGGTACCCGATTTCATTCTGGGCGCTGGCCACCGTACCCATTGGCCGGTGGTGCGGGCACGCAGCCTGTTCGGCGGCCGCAGCGTGGTGATCCTGCAGCCCTCCCTGCCCCTGGCATGGTTCGACTTTGCGGTTATTCCCGAACACGATCGGCCGCCACCGCTGCAAAACGTGATTCTCACACGCGGCGCCCTGGCGGAGCCGCTTCCCGACCTTCCCCCCGAGCCCGATCGCGCCCTGCTGTTGCTCGGCGGGCCCAGCAAGCATTTTCACTGGGATGCGGCGAAGGTGTCCGCCGTGGCCAGCAAGCTACTGCTGCGGTCCCGTCGCTGGATCGTATCGGACAGCCGCCGCACGCCCCCGGATACTCTGGCACAGTGTGCCGGCAATGGCGTCGAGCTGCATGCTTGGCAGGCGTGCTCCGAGGGCTGGCTGGCAGAGCAGATGGCGCGCGCTGGGGAAATCTGGGTGACCGGTGACAGCGTGTCGATGATCTTTGAAGCGCTGCAAAGCCGGGCACCGGTGGGCGTGATTCCCATGCCGAGCCGTAATCCGCGCAACAAGATCCGCTCGGCGGTGGATCGGCTGCTGGACGAGGGGCTGGTGACGGACCATGTTGCAGAAGAGGTGCCCGGCGCGGTGCCGCACTACCCCGAACCGCGCGCGCCACTGGCGCAGGAAGTCCTGTGTGCGCAGGCGCTGCTGCGGCGCAGCGGGTGGGCCGCACCACAGGTCGCCTTGCCGGGGGCAGCGCAGTGATTTTGATTGCCACACAATGTTTTCCCCCGGACCGCGGTGGTATCGAGGGGCTGATGGGTGGCCTTGCGGATACGCTGTGTGCCGCAGGCCAGCCCGTAACGGTATTTGCGGATCAGGCGCGCACGCACGAGCAGCCTCGTCCCTGCGGTTATGACGTCCGCCGCTTTGCCGGCTGGAAGCCCTGGCGGCGCTGGCGCAAGGCGGCGGCAATACGCACGGCCATTCAGGCTGGCGAGGCGTCGGGGAGCACGGCTCCAGCTATTACCGGGGTGTATGCGGATTCGTGGAAAAGCGCGGAAAAGCTGGGTGGGTTGCCTGTGCCGTTGGCGGTGCTCGCCCATGGCATGGAATTCCCGGCCCGTCCATCCGCGCGCAAGGCCGCGCGAATCCGCAATGCGCTGCGGTGTGCCGATACGGTGATTGCCAACTCCTCATACACCGCCGATCAGGTTGCGCCCTATCTGCAGGGCAAAACCCGGCTGATAGTGATCAACCCACCCATCGGACCACAACCTCCGGTGCTGGAAACAATGCAGGCTGAGCTACGCGCCCGGGTAGGGGACGCGTCTCCCGTGCTCACCACGGTGGCCCGCCTGGAACCGCGCAAGGGCGTGGACATGGTGATCCGCGCACTGCCGGCGATCCGCCAGGCCTACCCGGGTGTCACTTATCTGGTTGCCGGTGGCGGCGAGGATCGCACCCGCCTGGAACACCTGGCCCGCGAACAGGGAGTGCTGGACTGTGTGCATTTTCTGGGGATGGTGGATGATGCGCAAAAAGCGGCGCTGTACGACCGCAGCGACCTGTTTGTGATGCCGGTGCGGCGCGAGGGCAGTTCGGTGGAAGGTTTCGGCATCGTCTATCGGGAGGCCAACTGGTATGGGGTGCCGGTGTTGGCGGGGCGCGATGGTGGCGCGGTGGACGCGGTGACTGAGGGGAGTAACGGCGCCCTGTGCAATGGCGCGGACCCGGAGGACGTCACTGCGGCAATCCTGAAGTTGCTGGGGGACGAGTCCGGGCGCCGGGAAATGGGCACTCGTGCAGCGGAACTCGCGCGCGGACCGGCCCAGTGGAAGACTGCGGTACAGGCATTTTTGTCGGCGCTGGCGCCTTCGGCCTGAGCCTATTCTACTCATCGTGTTCTTTGTAATGACGGACGGTGCAAGGCCGCCCGGGATCAGTTTCCCTTGAGCCGCTCGGCTTTTTTCCAGGGAATACTGCGATCGGAAATTTCCCAGTGAATGCGTTTCCACATTTTCTCGATACGCCGCTCGATATAGCGTTTCCGCGATACCGAAATATATTCCGGTAGAGGCAGAAACGCGGCGCTACCGAGGCCATCTACCAGATAGAGTTCCGCTTGCCCTTTACGAGTCACCACCACCAGATTGTGCGGCAGCAGGTTTTTGCTCAGCACACCGGTGGCGCGCAGCCATTGCGAGAAGCGATCGAGCGCGCCCTGAATAGGGGTGTCCAGCCCGAAATGGGTGAGATGGGTTTCCAGCGTCATCGCCGGTGTGCCCTGTTCGTCCAGCAGCAGTTCCGACACTGCACCCGGTCCGGCGCTGGTGTCGGTCATGCCGTACCAGCGGGGAAGATGGGCCCATACCGGGCTGTCTGCGGGCGCATTGCGTACAACCCGCTGCTGGTAGCCCGCCAGCTCCCGCGCGTTATCGTCGAACTGGCTGTCGCGGGCCAGGGCTTTGTACCAGGGCGCACGCTGGCGAAGCTCCGCGACGCGGCCGGGCCGCATGACTTTGACACAGCGATCGGCAAAGTGAGGATGGTGGTAGCAGTGGCGGTTGCCGCCCGAGGCAAACGGTGTGCTGTTGCTGAGATCAATCAAACGGCCGTTCCCGAGTTCTGTTTCCGCGCAATCAGGCGCTGGTAGAGTGCCAGGGTCTGATGTGCCTGGTACTGCAGGGTAAACGCTGCGGGCAGGTGCGGCGTGGCTGGAGTGTGCAGCAGCTCCCGTGTTTTACTCACCAGCTGCTGGCGGTCGCCGTTTTCAATCAAGCCCTGTGGGAAGCCCGCACGCAGGGATTCCGCCGGGCCGCCCACGTTATAACCAATGACCGGCACCTGCATGGCCAGCGCTTCAATCACCGTGCGGCCGAAGGGCTCCGGCTTTTGCGACAGGTTGTACACCAGCGCGGCGTGCCGGTACCACTCCCGGATATCGCTGCGGTGGCCGGTAAAGGTGATCCTGCCGGCAATGCCGTGCTTTGCCACCAGCGCGTGCAACTCCTCGGCATAGTGCTGTTTGTTTTTTTCCGCTTCGCCCAGAATGATTCCCTGAACGTCCTCTCCCTGCCGGGACAGCTCCGCGATCAGGGCAATAAACGCTTCCTGGCCTTTCCAGCGGCTCAGGCGCGCCGGCAGCAGTAGCCAGCGGCGGTCGCGCAATTCGGGAAACTCCCCCAGGGTGTTTTCGAGCCAGCCTGCGGGGGCCGGAACCTGCGGGGAAAACTCGCGGGTATCCACCCCACGGAAAATGACCTCAGGCGCTGCGCACAGATCCTGCGGGTAGTTAGTGAGCAGGTAGTCCTTCACGCAGTCGGAAATGGCAATGACCTGCTCGGTGCGCGCCATGATCGCGCTATAGCGATTGACCGAATACAGGCCGTGCGCGGTGCTCACCAGACGGGGGCGCGTGGCCGGGTCGAGCTTGTTCCAGGCCAGATAGGTGATCCACGCCGGCACGCGGGAGCGGACGTGCAGGATATCCGGCTGCAGCGCGCGGATCCGTTGGCGCAGGGGGCGCACCTGCAACAGGCTGGACAGGGATTTTTTGTGAATGGGCAGCGTGATGTGTCGGCTGCCCTCCATTTCCAGTTGCTCTACCAGCCGGCCGCCGCTGGAAATAACAATGGATTCGTGGCCCTGTTGCACCAGCGCACGGGCCATGTCGAGGGTGCCGCGTTCGACGCCGCCGGCATTCAGTGCCGGTAATAATTGAATAACCTTCAAGGCAAAGCGCTCCCCTACGCGATTCCCAGCCGCTAGCGCGGATCGTTTGCGGCGGCCTGCCGGCGCTTTGCCGCCCAGATCTGGGTTAGCAGCCCGCCACCGACCAGGGCGAGCACAAAGCGGCCACTGGTGTAAAACAGGTAGGATTCGAACAGGTTGATGATGGCAAAAAACACCGTAAATGAAAGGCAGAAAGTCAGGGTGCTGCCGGAGATCAGACCGGCCCGGTAGTAACGCAGGCAGCGGCTGACCAGCCAATACACCAGTGCGCCGAGTAGCAGCAGCCCCAGCAGGCCAAAGTTCACCAGCAGATCCAGATAACTGTTGTGCAGGTGGCCAAAATTTTCTTTGATCGCCGCAGGCAGGTGTTCGGAGTGGTCGAAAATGAGGCTGCGTCCATTGCCGCCCCAACCCACCAGCGGGCGCTCGGCAATCCAGTCCAGCGCCTCGGCCCAGGTGCGGAGACGAATACCTGTACTGGTCAGCGGGAGGTCGTCGAAGTTCCCCTGCTGTACCTGGAGCATGGTGTCCTGCTCGGCCTCCAGACGCTGGCCGACAATGTCGCCAAGACTCAGGTAGCCCACCAGAGTGGCCGCACCGCAGACTGCGATGGTGGCTGATAGTATGTAGCGGCGAAGGTTCTGGAAATGCTTGTGCAGCACGACAACACCGGCGCAGACAATCACCAGCAGTGCGAACAGCATGCCGGCCCAAACGCCCCGTGTTTGTGTCAGTAGCAGGGCGGCAATACAGGTGGTCAACGCCAGCAGCCAGACCGCACGCACTACCCAGCCCCCCCGCCGACTGCGCAAAATATCTGCGGCAAAGGCCAGCAGCCCCAATGCGGCGGTGCCGAACAGCATGGCGGTGTGCTGTGCATTGTGCAGCCCAAAGTCGATACGTGCACCGGTCAGCCCCTGCTGCCACTCCTGCCAGCCGCCACCGGAAATCCACGGCGAGAGCAGCAGGCCACAGAGTGCGGCAAACCACAGCGCACCGGCATTTCTTGCGCTGCCGCCCAGCAGGATGGCCACCGGAATCATCGCGAACCAGTTGGTTAGCCGGTGCACCTTGAGCGAAGACTCCGCCCACTGCGGGTGGGTCAACCAGGAGCACGCCCAGGATATGAGAGCGACAACAATGGCGGCGATGGCGAGCCACAAAATGCCGGAGCGCCGCAAGGAGACCCCATGTTGTGGGCGCCCGTAAATTGCCAGCATCAGCAGGCCACACAGCATCGCCAGTCGCCCGGCTTTTTCCGGCAGGGAATCCAGGCTGATGCCGAAAAAACCGTAGATCAACAGCGCGGGCACGCCGATCAGCGGCAGCCAGGCGCGCGACTGCAGCAAGCGATTGGGCTGCCACCAATACTGCGGGTCGAGTCTGCTCGAAACGGTGCTGACTGGGGCGGCTTGCCCGGCAGGGTTCATCGGCGGTGTGGTCATTGGGAAGATTGGCTCGGCTACAGCAGAGTTTGACACTGCGGGAATTGGATCGCACCAGAGTGGCGCGCAGATGGGTTAGAATGCTACCAAACACGGGGGGCATGTCCACGGAATTTGTCCCCACTCTGACAATGTGTATGGGCTCCTGCTGTAACTTTGATGCGCCATTTTTATACCTGGTTTTTCCGGCTTACCCTGCCGCTGATGCTGTTGCATCTGTGGTGGCGTGGCCGCGCCGATCCGGCCTACCGCAAGCGCTGGAGTGAGCGCTTTGGGCTGGTGCCCAATCGTCCGGGGGCCCGCCGGCGCTGGCGTGAGCGCTTCGGTGTGGTGCCAGACCGTGCCAGCCGGGCGCCGCTGATCTGGATCCATTCCGTGTCCGTAGGGGAAACCCTGGCGGCGGTGCCGCTGATCGAGGTCCTGGCGGCCCGCCATCCGGGCTGGCAGTGGTTGGTAACCACCACCACACCCACCGGTTCCCAGCGGGTGCACGACGCGCTCGAGCCCATTCTTAACGGGCGCCTGCTGCATTACTACCTGCCGTTTGACCTGCCCGAGTGCCTGTCGCCGTTCCTCGGGGCGCTGCGCCCCAGTATTCTGGTGAGTATGGAGACGGAGTTGTGGCCCAACCTGCTGGCCATTTGCGAACGGCGAAACACGCCGGTCATTCTGGTGAACGGGCGCCTGAGCGCGAAGTCGGCCCGCGGCTATGGACGTTTTTCGCGCCTGAGCCGCGAGATGCTGAGTCATCTCTCCCGGGTGGTCGCCCAGTACCCGGCGGATGCCGAGCGCTTTATCCAGCTGGGTGTGCCCGCGGACAAGGTGGTGGCGGTAGGCAATATCAAGTTTGACCTGCATATCGGTTCGGGACAGATCAGCGAGGCGCAGGCGCTGGCCCACCAATGGCGGGGCGCCGAACGGCGGCCCGTGTGGCTGGCGGCAAGTACCCACGGTGGCGAAGACGAAATAGTACTGCAGGCCTATGCGGCGCTGCAGGAGGAGTTTCCCAGTCTGCTGCTGGTACTGGTGCCGCGCCACCCGGTGCGTTTCGACAGTGTGGCGCGCCTGTGCCGCGACCAGGGGTTGCGAGTAGTGCGGCGCAGTGACGGGATTCCCCCGGGTGCCAGAGATCAGGTATTGCTGGGCGATACCATGGGCGAGCTGCTGCGATTTTATGGCGCCTGTGACGTGGCGTTTGTAGGCGGCAGCCTGGTGCCGGTGGGTGGGCACAACATGATCGAGCCGGCGGCTTGGGGGGTGCCGGTGGTATCGGGCCCCCATCTGCACAACTTCAGTACCGTCGCGCACCTGATGGAAGAGGCCGGCGGCCTGGTAGTGTGTGACGATGCGCCGCAACTGGCGGCGCAGGTGGGTGACTGGCTGCGCGATGCGCACAAGCGCGAGGTTGCCGGTGCCCGCGGGCGAGAGGTGGCCGCCCAGAATAGTGGTGCCCTGGCGCGTACGGTGGACGAGGTGGAAATGCTGATGCGGACCTTGTGACGAGCTTTGAAACCCAGGCCCTGAACAGAAAAAGGCCGGTCGCGAAAGCGGTCGGCCTTTTTGTTGTTGTGGCTACTTGTGCGGGCGCTCAGTGCTTGTCGGTTGCCTTGCGCACGCTGCTGCGAATCTGCGTGTTGAGCTTGCTGCCGGTGTAGCGGCCTTTGCTCACATGGCGTATGCGATACACCCCAGGAATATCCAGCGGCACGCCCTGGGTGCCCAGCAGCCAGCGGAAAGCCCGGTCCTCGTGGGCCTTGCACCAGCGTTCGGCGGGCTTCTGATAGTAACTCAGGCAATCGCAGTAGCCGCCGGCGCGGGCGACGTCGCCGTGGGCAATCTGCAGCGGCCCGGTGGCGCGGTCGCGGGTCTGCTCCACAAAGCGGGTGTCATCGATCTCGATAACGCGCAGCTCTGCCGGGTCAAAATTCAGCATGGGATCGTCGTCGGCGAGCAGCGAGGTGATGCGCTCGCGGGACGGGAACACCAGGCTGTCGCGACGGCCCTGCAGCAGCTCAGCCAGCCGGTCGATACAGTGCTCGCGGAACATCAGGTCGCAGTCGGTAAACCAGATCCAGTCGGCCTTGGTGGCCAGGGCGGCCTCGTTGCGCCCAATGGCGCGGCGGTACAGGGATTCCTTGGGTAGCTCGCGCCAGTTCCAGGTCACCCCCGGCACCTGCTGCCGGCCGAAAAAGTCCAGTACCGCCGCGGTGCGGGTATCTTCACTGTTGTAGTACACGGTCATGGTGACCGTGGCCTTGGTGGGCGGGTAGAGCACCAGCGAGCTCAGCTGGTAGATCAGAAAGTGGGAGTACTGCCAGCAGTGGCTGACCACTTCGATATCCAGCACGCCGGTGCGCGCTGCACGCTCGCTCTCCGTGGGCAGGGGCTTCTGGAACAGGGAGGCAGGCACCCAGCCGCTGGCGGCCAGGCGCAGAAAACGGCTGACAATCGGGTCCGACCAGTGTTTCGTTGGAGAGGTGGCGTTCATTGGTGAGACTCTTATACAGGGGCGTCGGGGGTGATCGGCCGGTTGCTATCCGGCTCGCTCGGGGCGTAGCCACTTTCAACCAGTTGGCGTATGCCATGCGGGGTTTCCACGATACCTTCCTTGGCAACGCGCACACGCAGGGCTTTGTTGCGGGCGACAATTTGCGGGTCGGCGTAGCCGCGCGGATGATCCAGATGGATACAGATGGCATCGAAGCGCACGTGGCGTGGCTTGACCCCGGCGTTTTCCAGGCGCACGCCAAATTCGCGATCGAGCCCGCCCCAGGCCATGCGCTCATCAAAGCCATTTACCCTGAGGATATCGGCTTTCCAGGCGGAGGCGTTGGAGCCTTTCAGATTGCAGGCGGTGGGGGTGAGCCGGTTCAGTAGGGGTGCCCAGCGTTCACTGGCACGCAGCTTCAGGGTCTTGCGGCGGGTCTTCAGGCCGTTGGCCTTGAGCCAGCCGTAGTCAAAGCAGCGCCCGGACAGGATGTCTTCGCGAGTGATTGATTCGCTGGTGCTCATGGGCAGTTTGAAGTAGCTGCCGGACAGGAAGTACCCGGGTGCCGCGCGGCGTTTGTGCACGGCGAGAAAATCGGCACGGGGAATGCAGTCGCCATCGGTGAACACGATGTAGTCGCCGCGGGCTTGCAGGATCGCTTTATTGAGAATCCGGCATTTGCGGAACCCGTCGTCTTTTTGCCAGATGTGGCGGATGTCCAGTCCGGTTTCGGCGCGCATACGCGCCACCAGTTCGCCGGTTTCCGCGCTGGAACCGTCATCCGCCACGATGACCTCCAGTGGCGGTTCGCTCTGGCAGCTATACCCCCACAACACTTTTTCCAGCCAGACTGGAGAGTTGTAGGTGGTCATGATCACGGAGATCTTCATGGCAGGTAATTCCAGTGCAATCTAACGATATCAGAGTGAATAGCCGTAGTGGCCGGCGGCCTGGGTCAGTTCGTCGCGCAGTGTGCCAGGCAGCAGATCCAGGGTGATATCTTCCCGTTTCTGACCACGGGTGTTGACGTTCCGCGGCAGTGCATTGAAGGTTTGTTCAACGCTCGCCTCGCTATGGGCGAACTCAATCTTGTTGAGAATGCGCAGCAGTAGCGGCAGGTCGAAGTCTTCGATCCGGTAGCGGAGATACTCCTTGCCGTGTGAGCGGGATTCTACCAGTGCATTCCAGTCGATCCAGAAGCGGGCCAGCCAGCTGGCCTGTTGCTCCAGAGGCAGCGCGGCAAATTGCGCTTTGTTCATCTTCGGGATGTGCGGGAGGTGACGGCTGCGGAAGCGGCCGTGCACCCAGCCTTTTTTCTGCCTGGAGCGAATGAACTCCAGCGGATCGCGGACCTGGTGAAACACCAGTGTGTCGTCCGCAAGCTGCGGTAGCCAGGGCGCGGCTTCCCATGCGGCCTCACCAATGACGGGCGGTTGCCATCCCAGTTTGCGCAAGCCACCGCGCGCCAGCAGAGTGTGGACCAAAGACGGTTTGCTGCCGGTAAAGAATTGCTCGTGGGTACACGTACACCCCAGCTGACTCAGGAGTCTCGCGGTGTAGGTGGTACCGGATCGGCCGCAGCCGGTGATGACGAATGGCTTGGTCATACTGGTCTCGGGGTTGCGCTTGGCCGAATCCGTGGCGCAAAAACGGCGCATTCTAGGGGTTTTTACCGGTGACTGCACCTGTAAGATGTTAGTGGCAATGGTGACCCGGCGCCCACACATCTGCGGACTGGCAGACATTGGCAGGGCGCAACTTCTGGTATGCTGCGCCAAATTTTTACGGACGCCGGGAAATGCATATCTTTGTCTTCTCCTATAACCGCGGGCCCTTTCTCGAGAACTGTATCCGGTCCATTGAAGCCTGCGCACCGCAATGCGGACTGACCGTCATCGACGACGGCAGTGACGACCCGGATACGCGGCGGGTGCTGGCGGAAATTGGTCAGCGGCACCGGGTTGTGGACAAAACGGTCGAGTCTGGTCACAAGCTGGGTGGGCTGTATGCGAATATGCAGGCCGCCTATGAGATGGCCGCGGACGACGAGCTGGTCTGTTTCCTGCAGGACGATACGCAGATGGTTCGCCCTCTGTCCGATGAAGACATAGAGGCGCTGCGCCAGAGTTTTGCGCAACAGCCGGATCTCGGGTTTATTTCTCCGGCGTTTGTACGGGGCATCTCCCTGAAGAAGAAAGCAGACCGGGATTTTCGTTTTGATACGGAGCGCGACTTCTGGTTCTGGTACCCGCGCAAACGCTCCACCGGCACCTGGTTTTCCGCGCTGTTGATTGCCGATCCGCGCCGGCTGCGGCAGGTGAATTGGCAGTTTGAGGTGGGTGAGTCGGTCAACAACCGCAAGGCGGCGAAGCTTTTCTGCCGTATGGCCCGTATGCGCGCGCCGTTTTCCATGTGGTTGCCCAATGGGCGGGCCTATCGCGGCAAGCAGAAATCGCTGGCGCTGCGTTTTGGCGAGTGGTCGCGGCGCTGCGGCTTGTACCCTTTGCAGCTAATGTCCGAGCAGGAGGTTGCGGCCTTGAAATCGGCCCAGCCTGCGCGGCTGCCAGTGGCTGAAGACTGCCTGAAGACCACGCGCGGCCATGTTAAGGTGCCTTGGGCCTATGACCCCATGCAGGGCGCCGGCTGGCTGAAACTGTTGGATCGCCTGGAGCGCAAGCTGCGGGGGTTGTTCTCCCGATCCTGACGGCGGGCAAGCGGGTCGGTGGCTGTGCCGACAACAAAAATTAACCACAAACAATAACGATCAACAACAAGCGCTGACTTCGCAGGTATTGGTGCAGCGTAGTGAGAGGGTTTCCGGTGGGGTATCGGCAATTCAGCAACGGGCTTGCCCGGGTCATCTATGACGATGAGCTCGTCGGCGCCGATTGCGAGAAGCTTTTTCAGCGAGACTGGCTTGAAGCCAACAGTGGCGGCGCGACGGTAGAGCGGGGCACGGCGGTCATGTTTGAGCACAATGGTGTGGCGCTGGTGTTCAAGCAGTACCATCGTGGCGGCCTTGCCGGGCGGCTGGTGGAAAAGACGTATCTCTACAGCCGTGTGGAAAACACCCGTGTGTGGCGGGAGTTCAGCATGCTGCGGCAAATGCGCGCACTGGGCCTGCCAGTGCCGCGGCCGGCTGCCGCCCGCTGTGTGAGTGTGCCGCCTTTGGCCTACCGCGCAGCCCTGATCACCGAGCGGGTGCCCGATTCGAAAAACCTGACAGAAGTGTTATGTGCGCGTCCACTGGACAATGGGCGCTGGGAAAAGCTTGGTCAGTTGATTGCGCGTTTTCACCGGAACAATGTGTACCACGCCGACCTCAACGCCAGCAATATCCTGCTGACTGGCAGCGGCGATTTCTATCTGATCGACTTCGATAAAGGGGTTATCCGCAAAACCCTGTCCGCCAAGGATGCGCGCTCTAATGTGTCGCGCCTGCGCCGCTCCCTGGATAAATTGCGGGGCCGCTATACGCCGTTCCACTTCTCCGAAGACAACTGGCAAGCTCTGGAAAAGGGGTATGCCGCCGGTGAGTGAGCGGCGGTTTACCGTCGGGACCGAGTCACCGTCCGGGCCTGGACCGAATAGCTAAACCGAATAGCTAAACCGAATAGCTATACCGAATAGCTATACCGAATAATAGCCCCGATACCAGTCTACAAATTTCTGTACCCCTTCCTGCACACTGGTGTCTGGCCGGTAGCCCGTGGCCTGTTGTAGCCGGCGGGTATCCGCGTGGGTATCCGGAATGTCTCCCGGCTGCATCGGCAGCATCTCGCGAATGGCCTCTTTCCCCAGTGCATCCTCCAGAGCATCGATATACGCCGACAGCTGGGCGGGGTTGCCATTGCCGATATTGAACACCCGGAAGGGCGCGCTGCTGGTGGCCGGTGTGGGTTCGGCGCTGGACCATGCGGGATCTGCCGCGGCGATCTGGTCGGAAGATTTGATCACGCCCTCGACGATATCGTCGATATAGGTGAAGTCGCGGCTGTGGTGGCCGTGGTTGAACACCGGGATGGGTTTGCCTTCCAGGATCAGGCGGGTGAATTTGAACAGCGCCATATCCGGGCGCCCCCAGGGGCCGTAGACGGTGAAGAAGCGCAACCCGGTGGTGGGCAGCTGAAACAGGTGGCTGTAGCTGTGGGCCATCAACTCATTGGCGCGTTTGGTCGCGGCATAAAACTGCAGCGGGTGGTCTGCGCCGTGGTCTTCGCTGAATGGCATGGTGGTATTGCCGCCATAGACACTACTGGTGCTGGCGTAGGAAAGGTGCGGCGTGCCCGCATGGCGGCAGGCTTCCAGCAGGTTGAAAAAACCGATGAGGTTACTTTCTACGTAGGCCTCCGGGTGCTCGATCGAGTGGCGCACGCCCGCCTGGGCCGCCAGGTGAATGACCCGGTCGAAGCGGTGGCGCTGGAAGCAGTCGTCGATCATCGCCTTGTCGGCAATATTGGCGCGCACAAATTCGTACTCGACGGTGTCGCCCTGCGCGCTGGCATGCTGCGCCAGTGCCTTCAGTCGATCTTCCTTCAGGCTGGTTTCGTAGTAGTCGTTGACGTTGTCGATGCCAACGACGGAGTCTCCTCGCGCCAGCAGGGCCTTTGCCACGTGGAAGCCGATAAAGCCGGCGTTGCCGGTAACCAGATACTTCATGCCAGATACTTCATGAATTTTGTCAGTTGAGATAAGCCTGTGGGGCGTGGATGACAGCGCCCGCCGCAACGGGTCGCATGGTGCCAGGGGCTTCGATCGAATCTCCCCGATCGTTCCGCAATTGTAGTCAGCCCACAAAAAAGGCCGGCACTATAGCAGTGCCGGCCTTTTTTTTCTGCGCGAAGGTTGGCGTTATTTCCGCGCCTGTTACTTGCTGAAGCCCGTGGCGCCGCTATCGAGGATGTGGGCGCGGGAAACCGGAGAGGCAGGGTTCAGCCGCGCATCCAGCTGTTGCAGGTCGTCAGGAGCCAGCAGGCCAGCCACCAGCTTCAGGTTCAGGGTATTGATGATGTAGTCGTAGAGCGCGTTCGCGTAATCGGTGCGCGCCAGTGCCAGGGTGCGCTGGGCGAGCAGCACGTCGACGATATTGCGGGTACCCACCTCATAACCGGCCTGGGTGGCATCCAGTGCGCTCTTGGCGGAAATCACCGCCTGCTCGCGGGCCTCCACGCGGCTGGTATCCGTGGTAACCGCGCGGTGCAGCGTACGGGTGTTCTGGATGGTGTTGCGCTCGGTCAGGTTGCGGATGTCCTCCGCTTCAAACGCCAGGTTGCGGGCTTCGCGGCGGCTGGCGCTGAGGCGGCCACCGGTGTAGAGCGGCATATTGAAATTGATCGCCGCAATGGTGGTCTCGGTTTGGGTGTCGATCGGTGTGGTCGGAAAGGACTCAGTGATGGAGCCCAGGCGCACCCCGGCATCGCTGTCGCCTTCTTCATCGACGTTGCGGTAGGAGATCGAGCCATCCAGGGTCGGCAGGTGCTGCGCTGCTGCTGCGCGGGCGCCGTAGCGTGCGGCGTCCGCTGCCAGGCGCGCGGCCTTCAGGGTAAAGTTGTTGGCCAGGGCAAATTCCACCCAGGAGGCGCGGTCGGCTGGGTTTGGCGGCGCTACGGTGAAATTCGGCTGCAGCGGCGCAACCGTATCGTGATCCCTGCCGGTGAGCACCGACAGGGCATCAAAACGGCTCAGCAGGTCGTCCTGTGCAGTGAGTCTGCGCGCCACGGCGCTGTCGTAGGCAGAGCGGGAGTCGTAGACATCGGTGATGGCGGTCAGGCCCACCTCAAAACGCTGCTGGGTTTGCTCCAGCTGCTTGGCCAGGGCTTCCTCTTCGGCAAGCGCGGCCTGCAGTACATCGTGGGCGCGCAGCACGTCAAAATAGGCATTGGCGACACGCAGCATCATGTCCTGCTGGTTGGCGCTGAATTCTGCCGTTGCCCGCTCACTGAAGGTTTTGCCCTGTTTATAGCCCAGCCAGGCAGGGAGATCGAAAATAGCCTGGTCCAGGCGCGCGCTGTACAGGGTGGTGTCCGTGTCGGTGTTGCCAAACTGATTGAACACAACCAGGTTGCCGGTGTTCTGATTGATCTGGGTGCCGATACGGTCGAAGTTGGTTTTATTTCGATTGTATTCGGCGCCGGCGTTCACCTGGGGCAGTAGCGCGGAGCGCGCAATGTTTTTCGCTTCCAGGCCCGCGCGGTAAGCAGCACGGTCGGCCGCCAGTTGCGGATCGTTGTCGAGGGATTGCATATAGATGTCCCACAGCGTGTCCGCCTGGGCCTGAACTGCTCCCAGTCCGGCGCCCAGTCCGAATAGGGTCGCGGCGAGCAGAGATTTCATCGGGCGGCCCAGCTTGTGAGCGATGCGCCCTTGTGCACTTCTTGTCATTGCGTTCGATTTCCTGTGACAGCTGCGGTCTTCAATTTTTTTGGTGGCGTTTGCGGAGCTGGAAAAAATACGCCCACGGCTTTCGGCAAACCCCGCTTGTCATTTCACATCCTGTGCTTTTATCGGTGTCTGCACATTTGAAATGCCTGTCATGCCTGCCTGCCCTGTTATCGCGCGGGCAGTGCAGGCCGTGCTCTTGTACGTCCAAGCGTCGTTTTTGGACGTCATTTGAGCATTCAGTCGCGAGAGTTTAACGCCGGTGCGCAGGAGCGTCGAGGCGACGACCGGCGCAATTTGGTATATCTTCGTTAAAAGGACGTGAATGTGCGTCCAGTGACCAAAGGTTGCCAAGAGCCGGTCTGCGCGCCGGGTTCAACCCCGCTTCCCGGTGACTCTGACGCGGCGGAAGGCCGCAGTGGATGCAGGCGGGGTCGAAAGGTTCGACAGCAAGCGAGTTTTGGGCGGAGCATGGGGCAAGAATCCTGGCAGGGCATACATGGTGCGGTTTCCGGGCGCAGTGGGTTCACGGAACCGGCGGCGCGGTGGAAACGCGCCTGCCATCAATGCGATTTACTGTTTACCCGCGCACACGCGCCGGTCGGACAGCGACTGCTCTGCCCACGCTGTGGCGCCACCCTGCACCGCAATATGGATCGCAGTGTCGCGCACACCGCGGCCCTGAGCCTGAGCGGCCTGTTGCTGTTTATTCCCTCCGCAGCCCTGCCGCTGCTGGAATTTTCCCTGTTCTCGTTTGGCGCAGAAAACACCCTGCTGAATGGCGTGCAGGCGCTGTTTGCGGCGGGCTACCTTTGGCTGGCATCGCTGGTGTTGTTCTGCAGCGTGTTGGCGCCCCTGGGCAAGTTTCTCCTGTTGGCGTTCATCAGCTGGGGTAGCGCCTGGGCGGGGATGGCCAGGCCGGTGGCGCGGGCGCTGCGCTGGTACCACCACTTGCAGGAGTGGGGGATGCTGGATGTGTATATGCTCGGGATCCTCGTGGCGCTGGTGAAAATGTCGGATCTGGGCAAGATGACCGTGGAGCCCGGGCTTTACTGTTTTGTGGCGATGATGGTGGTATCCAGTGCCGCCACCGTGTCGTTTGATGCGGAAACCGTCTGGGCGCGACTCGCCCGGCATGCCAAAAATTCCGGCGAGAGCGCTCCCGCCGATACCGGAGGCACGCAGTGAACCGCCCGGCGCGCGCCCTGTCTCAGGGATTCTGGACGTGTCTCGGTTGTCGCCAGCTGGTGCCCAAACCGCCGGCGGCTTCCTGCCTGTGCCCCCGCTGCGGGGCGCGCATGCACGGACGGATCGACGGCAGCATCATGCTGACCTGGGCGCTGACGATTACCGGCGCGCTGCTGCTGATTCCGGCCAACGTTTTGCCGGTGATGACCGTCATTTATCTCGGGTCCGGCGACCCGAGCACGATTGTCGGTGGCACCCTGGAGCTCTATCACAACGGTCTGTGGGGCATTGCACTGATCGTGTTCGTCGCCAGTGTGGCGGTACCGGTGATGAAGCTCGTGGGGCTGGTGCTTTTGTGCCTGATCGTACAGCGGCGCTGGGATGTGTCACCGCGGCAGGCAATGCGGATATACCGGGTGGTGAATGCCATCGGGCGCTGGTCGCTGCTGGATCTGTTCATGATTTCGATTCTGGTGGCGCTGGTTGATATGGGCGCCATTGCGGATGTGGCCGCCGGTGCCGGCAGCACCGCCTTCGCTACCGTGGTGGTGGTGACCATGCTCGCGGTGCGCGCATTTGATCCGCGGCTGATCTGGGATGTGTACGAAGAAAAAATAACCGCGCAGCCCGGGCTCGCGCAGCATAAATCGCACAGGGAGAATGAATGAGCGAACCGCCGTTGGAATACGACGCCCAGCCCGAAGGGTTGGCGCGCCGCAGTCGCGGTCTCTCGCTGGTTTGGCTGTTGCCGCTGATTGCCGCACTGATCGCCGTCTGGCTGCTGTACAAGGATTTCACCCAGGGTGACATTCGCGTCACCATCCTGTTTTCATCGGGCGAAGGCCTGGTGAAAGGCAAGACCGCGGTCAAATACTCCGGGGTGGAAATCGGGGTGGTGAATGACTTTCGCCTGGTGCCCAACGCCAAGGACCTGAACGGCCAGGATGGCGTACTCGCCGAAGTCTCCTTCAACCACAGTGCCGGCTATCTGCTGACCCGGGGAAGCAAGTTCTGGCTGGTCAAGCCGGAAGTTTCGCTGACCGGTGTGCGCGGGCTGGAAACCCTGGTCTCCGGGAACTATATCGCCATCGAGCCGGGCAGCGGTCCCACCCAGAAACACTTTGTTGCTGTCCCTGAGCCGCCAGCCTATGTGCGCGGGGATGGCCTGCGGGTGACCCTCAAGGCGCCGCGGCTGGCGTCCCTGAGCCGCGGCTCGCCGGTGTACTTTCGCCAGCTGGAAGTGGGGCAGGTGGAAAGCTACCGCCTGTCGGAAGGCGCCAACGAGGTGGAGATCGGCCTGTTTATCCGTCGGGAATATGCAGACCTGGTGCACCGCGGCAGCCGCTTCTGGAATGCCTCCGGGGTCTCGATTCAGGGCAGTATCAGCGGTGTGACTGTGGAGATGGAATCCCTCGCCTCGCTGATCGCCGGCGGCGTCAGTTTCTACACGCCGGACTCCCAGATCCACACGCCTAAGGCGGAGGACGGTAATGAATTCAAGCTCTACAAAAGCTTTGCGGATGCGGATGCGGGCATTCCAATCACCCTGAATTTCAATCGCGGCGTCAGCCTGACCGAAGGCTCCACCCAGGTTTTTTACCAGGGGATTCGGGTGGGGGAGGTGAATGCGGTCAAAGCCAATCGCAGCATCGACGGTATGGAAGTCGAGGTACTGATGGACCCGATTACCGATGACCTGCTGACCGAAAACACACGATTCTGGCTAGCTCCGCCCACGCTGGACTTCACCTCCGGTGTCAACGACCTGCTGAAAGGTAATCGGATCGAGGTCGACCTGCGTACCGGTAACCGTTCGCTGCGCTCCTTTGACGCAGCGAGTTCGCCGCCGGCGCGCGACGCCCGTACTCCGGGATTGCACCTGCAACTGACCGCGCGCAATACCGGTTCTATCCAGCGCGGCGCGTCGGTGTACTACCGCCAGATGGAGGTGGGGCGTGTGCAGGGGATGGAGCTGGCGAGCGATGGTTCCCGTGTGATTGTGTATGTGGTGATCGAGCCCCGGTATGCACATCTGGTCGACAGCGACAGCCGTTTCTGGAACGTCAGTGGCGTGCGCGCCAGCGCCAGCCTGCAGGGGGTCAAAGTGGAAACCGACTCGTTGCTGTCGGTGGTGCGTGGCGGAATCGCCTTTGGCAGTGGCCCCCAGCACAGCAAGAGTGTCGCCAAAGCGCGCTCCGGAGACAGCTTCCGCCTGTACAGCAGCCGCGAAGACGCCATGGAAGAGGGCATCAATATCTACATCGATCTCACCGGAGACGAGGGGCTGAAAGAGGGGACACCCCTGCGGTACCGGGGGATCCAGGTGGGGGAGATTACCCGCCTGCGCCTGAACTATGAAATGGATGGTGTACGCGCGCGGGCGCGACTCTATCGCCGTGCCGAGCGTTTTGCCCGCACGGGTACCCGCCTGTGGGTGGTTGGGCCGAAGATCGGCCTGAACGGTGTCGACAACCTGGATACCCTGGTCACCGGGCCATTTCTGGAACTGGAACCCGGGCTTGGCAACGAACCGCAGACCGAGTTCGTCGCCCTCGCGGCCAAGCCAGAACCGGACCTGGCGGATACCATGATGATGCCCGGGCTGGCGCTGA
This sequence comes from Microbulbifer sp. Q7, assembly GCF_001639145.1. Taxonomy (NCBI): domain Bacteria; kingdom Pseudomonadati; phylum Pseudomonadota; class Gammaproteobacteria; order Cellvibrionales; family Microbulbiferaceae; genus Microbulbifer; species Microbulbifer sp. Q7. The sequence goes on from NZ_LROY01000001.1 coordinate 1,151,231, forward strand.
TCCTCGACGCGCCGCGGCGCGGATCGCTCAAGCGTGGCAGCCCGGTCTATTACCGCCAGGTGAAGGTCGGGCAGGTGACCGGCTATCAACTGGGGGAACTGGCAGACCGGGTGTACATCTATGTTTATATAGAACCGGAATACCGTACGCTGGTGCGCGAGCACAGCAAGTTCTGGAATGCCAGCGGCGTGGATGTGAATTTTGGTGTGATGACCGGCCTGGACGTACATACTGAGTCGGCGCAGGCATTGCTGGCCGGTGGCATTGCCTTTGCCACACCGAATAATCCGGAGATGGGCCTTGAAGTAGAATCGGGCAGCCATTATCCACTCTACGGAAAGCCGGAAGACGAGTGGTTGCTGTGGAGCCCCAAGATCGAGCTTTACCCATCGCTGGAAGACAGCTTCAAGTAACAAGCCGGTGTGTTGCCGGGTGGTCGAATACATTTTCATACGAGATAGGGAGAACGGATGCGTATTACAATAACCAGCCTGTTTGCAGGTCTGCTGGTAGCGGTTGGACTTGCTGGCTGCGGTACACCCACCAAGATTGATCGGATCGAGTCGCGCTCGGCGCCGGTGAGTTTCCAGACTTATGCCTGGGGTACCGAGATTTTGACCGGCGACACCGGCGCACCGGCCCAGCTGGTGGAGCTGGATACCGAGCTGCGCCGTACCGTGGGCGCGCTGATGCAGGCCCGGGGTTACCGCCAGGTGGCCAGCGTGGCGAACGCGCAGATGGTGGTGGAATACCAGGTGGCGGTCATTGAAGAGGAATTCGCCAGCGAAGAAGAGAACGAAAGCTGGGATGCGCAGTTCGACAGCAATGCCCAGCGCGGCGTGGTGGAACTGCCGGATCGCAGCGGTGCGCCGCGGATTACCCTGTCCGTGGGTATTGGCCCGCAAAACGGCATGCCGATCTGGGGCGGCAGTGCCACCAAGTTGATGGCGCGCCCGGAAGATAAAAGCGAACGCCAGCGGATACTCAACAAAGCGGTGGGGGAGCTGCTCCGAGATTTACCGCCTGCCAGCTAAAGAGTTCCTTAACACGTCTGGGCAACAATCCTGGGGCTAGCCCCAAATAACTCGTTAACCTCAGTTCGGCAGGGAAGCCGGGACTCTCAAACTCAACAGGAGAGCATATGGCTTCACTGTCTTCTATTTTGCGCAGCACCCTGCGCGTCGCCGCCCTCGGCGTGGTTCTGGTGGTGGGGCTTGGCGGATGTGCCAGCCCCAACCCGGTCGCCGTGGATTACGATCCCACCTTCAAGTTTGCCAATCTGCGCAGCTACTACCTGATGGATACCCTGGCCAATGGCCCGGTATCGCCGTTTGAAAGCAAGCGTGCCAGCCAGGCGGTGAACGACGTGCTCAAGGGCAGTTACCAGCCCGCGGCCACGCCTGAAGAAGCGGACTTTCTGGTGCGCGTGCAGTTGTTCAGCAGCGACAAAGTGGCCGTGTATGAAGACCCCTTCAGTATCTACGGCGGCTACCGCTATTTTGGCTTTGGCTGGCGAGCGCCTCTGCGCGTGCGCGAATACCGGGAGTCCACCCTGATCGTGGATGTACTGTCGCCCGAGCAGGCACCCCTCTGGCGAGGCAGCATGCCTTCCGTGGCAGGCCGCCACGCTGCCCCCGAGCAGCAGCTGTTCCGTCTGCGGGAAGAGGCCGGGATGATTCTCGCCAGGTTCCCGCCGTATAACGACGTCGGTTTTGATTGAGTGATCCATTTAGCGGACTAAGGGCGTATCCGTGAGCGAAAGCAAAGATTTCAAGCCGCAATTTACCCGCGGTGCTGTCGATGTGATTTCCCGTAAAGCGGGATACGCCGGCTTTTTCCAGATTCACAAATTGCGCTTGCGCCATCGCCTCTTTCGCGGCGGCTGGAGCGGTGAAATGGAGCGCGAACTGTTCGTGCGTGGCCACGCGGTGGGGGTGCTGCTGTATGACCCTGAACGCCAGCTGGTGGCGCTCACCGAACAGTTCCGGGTCGGTGCCCTGGAACGGGAGGCCGGCCCCTGGTGCCTGGAAGTGGTGGCCGGCATGGTGGAAGAGGGGGAGTCCCTCGAAGACGTTGCCCACCGAGAGCTGCAGGAGGAAGCCGGGTTGCAGGTCGACAGCCTGCACTTCATCCGCAGTTACCTGCCGAGCCCGGGAGGTACCAATGAGCGCATGCACCTGTTTTGTGCCTGTGCCGATCTCAGTGATGCCGAGGGGTACTTCGGGTTGCTGGACGAGCACGAGGATATTCGCCTGCGGGTCTTTCCCCTGGACATGCTGCTGGATGCCATGGTCAGTGATGATGGGATTGTCGACAACGCTGCCAGCATCATCAGCCTGCAGTGGCTGCAGTTGAACCGATCGCGCCTCGGAGTCTGACCGGCGAGATGGCCCCCCCTGGGAGTTAACAGGGCAGTGCCGGCTGATAGTTACAGACAAATGGCAATTCTTGTCCGGGGCTGCCAGTGTAGTGAGTGTTCACCCGCAAATCTTCTCGGGAGTGTACGAAAATTCTTCCTCGGCGCTTAGATTCCCCATCATCACGGGCAATTTGAGAGATAAGTCACGGCGCGGAGTCAACAGGAGTGTCGATAATGGCAGTACCGGCAGGCACTGGCCGCAGCAAGGCAAGTCAGCGCTCAGCGCAGGGCTCGAAAGGGCTAAATGCGCCGCATGGGACACATGGTAAGACGCGCTTTCGTGTCGACCTGACGACTTATCACGCCGACTGTGACGCCAATTATCTGCGGCTGTGCAAGTTGCTGCCGGAGCTGGCAAGTCACCAGAGCTGGTCCTACCGGATACCGCACGGCACACTCGAAGTGACCGTGCTGGAGCGCAGCAGGTACACCACCGAGGTATGCCTGCGGACCGCGCCACTGAACAGTGGTGGTAATGAAAACGACTGGTTGACCCCGCCCCCCATCACCGTGCGCCTGTATCACGACGCGCGCATGGCCGAAGTGGTGGCGGTGGATGGCCAGGGGCCGATCGGGGGCAATGGGCTGAACTTCAGCTACCCCAATCCGGCTATGCACAACGAAGACGAGCGCCAGCAGGTCAATCGCTACCTGAGCGAGTGGCTGGCGCACTGCCTGGCAAACGGCCGCGCCGAGGTCGAGCTTCCATTCCGCGGAAGTCCAACCTGAAGTCAGCCGGGCATCGCACACGCGAACATGGATGTGACGGCAAGGTGAGACATTGAATATCGACGCAGCACAACCGGCACACCGGCTGATCCAGATTACCGACCCCCATATTGGTGGCCGGCCGGATTACCAGTTGCTGGGATTGGATACCGGGCACACCCTGAGCGAGGTGCTCTCCGCTGTGTCCGGCCCTACGGCGTCCACATCGGCCGATTTGCTGGTGGTGACCGGAGACGTCTCTGCCAACGGCTCAGAAGCCGCGTACCGTCGCTTTCTGCACAAGATGCAGCCGGTTACCGCGCCCTGGTACTGGCTTCCCGGCAATCATGACACCCCCCGTAAGATGGATGAGCTGGCTCCGAGGCGGCGGCCGGAAGTAGTGTCCGTGGGGGCGTGGCGCCTGCTGCTGCTGGATACCAGTGTGCCGGGGCAGATCAGTGGCGGTCTCAGTGACGAAGAGCTTGCGCGTATCGGTCAGCTGCTTGAGGACCACCGCGAACACCCTTTGATGCTGATGATGCACCACCAGCCGGTGCCCGTAGGCAGCCACTGGATCGACGGACATATGCTGAAACAGGGCCGTGAAGAACTCATCGCGCTGGTTCGCGGGCTCGAAAACGTCCGCGCCATCGCCTGGGGGCATGTGCACCAGCAGTTTGACAGTCACCTGGGCCACATCGGCCTGCACGCCACGCCTTCCACCTCAGTGCAGTTCACTCCTGGCAGTGGTCCTTTTGCCGTCGACAGTGAAATGCCCGGATACCGCTGGTTTAACCTGCGCGACGATGGCAGCTACGAGACCGGCGTCGAGCGGGTGGCGATCGCAGAATACAGCGTGGATCTGGCGTCCTCCGGGTACTGACTCTGCGCGAATGGCAGAATTCAGGCCAATCGTCCCTTTGCACTTTTTAACCTGTCTTTCATGACTCGGCAGCCATGCTTCTATCATAATATGGCACGTGAATTCGCGGTTCAGTGGTACCGGATTCCTGCGGCCGAGTCCCGGGCACATTTAGCGCGAGGCTAGTGCACAGCGTCACTCCCTGCGCTGCCAGCCGCAATCACCCACGTGTTCATCAGGAAGTGAGGTCACCATGCAGATAAATCCTATAACGACGTATAAAAAAACACTGTCCCTGTTGCTGTTTACCGCCCTGTTTCTGGCCGGCTGCGCGCAGCAACCGGTCGCCACCCCGGAAGATGAGGCCGATGGCCTGTTGCCGCGACAAACCGGCCTTGATCACGTCAGCGCCGCCTACGCCTTCGATCTCAGTGGCGCCAAGGTCTACCTGGAGCCGGTGGGCGTGGAATATACCAAGCGCTTCCCGCGCGCGGGCTCACCGCTACGCGCCAAGGATTATGAGCTGCGTGACAAGGATATGGTGCGCCTGCAGGAGGTGATGGGTGAGGCCGTCAGTGAGCGCTTCCTCGCACCACGCCGTAGTGAACTGGTGGCAGACCGCGCCGAAGCGGATTATGTCTTTCAGCTCGACCTGAGCCACTTTTCCCTGGGCGCGCCACTGGAACCTCAGGCTTATCTGTGGCGGGTGTACACCGATCAGAGCGCCTATGGCACCCTCTCCGGGGAGCTTAAAGACAGCAATGGCAACCCCGTCATGCGCTTCAGTGATCGCCGCGACATTGGCGAGAACTTTGGCAACCTCGGCCCAGGGGGCCGCTTCGAGCGCTTCACCAGCGTCACCTTCTGGCGCGACATGAAAGTCGACCTGCGCCGGGCGTTTGCCAGCCTCGACGAATCCCTGCGATAAGCCTCGGGGAACTGCCGCCGGTACATCTGCCGGCGGCACCGCTATAATCCCCGCCATGTCGTCACATAATTCCTCTAACGTGCTTGATCAATCACCGGCCGGCGAGCGCCCGCTGCTGATCTACCTGCACGGCTTTCTGTCATCCCCCCAGTCGCACAAGTGCCAGCTGCTCAAAGCGTGGTTGCAGGAATTCCGCCCGGACATCGTGTTCTATGCACCGCTGATTTCCCCATACCCCGCGCAGGCGGCGCTGGCGCTCAGCAGCGCCGTGAAGGAGTTCGCCAAAACTCATAAGGGGCCGATCGGGCTCACCGGCAGTTCCATGGGCGGCTTCTGGAGCACCTGGCTGGCCGAGCAGTATCGGCTGCCGGCGGTGGTGGTCAATCCCGCGGTCACGCCCTCCCGCTTTATGCCCGCTTATGTGGGGCAGGACCTCAAGCCCTACAGTGGCGAGATACAAACCTATCGCCTGCAGCCCGCGGATGTGGATAAGATGCAGCAACTGGAATCCGCCATCGCCGGGCCCCTGCAGGCACGCTACTGGCTGCTGGCGCAGCGAGGGGACGAGACGCTGGACTGCCGGGAAGCCGAGGATTTCTACCGCGGCCAGCGCCAGACTGTCGAAGAGGACGGCGATCACAGCTTTCAGGGATTTGCCCGCTATACCGCGGCACTGGTAGATTTCCTATTTCCGAATCATTGAATAAACCCACAACAAGATCCAAGCAGTAGGCGCCGGTTACGGCGAACAAAACTCTATGGCCAATTACTCCGCAGAAGACATCGAGGTATTGACGGGGCTGGACCCGGTGAGAAAGCGCCCGGGCATGTACACCGAAACCACCCGGCCCAATCACCTGGCCCAGGAAGTGATCGACAACAGTGTCGACGAGGCCCTCGCCGGCCACGCGAAAAAAGTTGAAGTCGTACTGCACAAGGACCACTCGGTTTCTGTCAGCGATGACGGCCGCGGTATGCCGGTGGACATCCATCCGGAGCAGGGTCGTCCCGGGGTTGAAGTGATTCTTTCTACCCTGCACGCCGGCGGCAAATTTTCCAAAAACAACTACCAGTTCTCCGGTGGCCTGCACGGGGTGGGCGTATCGGTAGTGAACGCCCTGTCCAAGGTGCTGGAAGTGACCATCCAGCGCGATGGCAAGGTGCACCGTATCGGCTTCCAGAATGGCGATAAGGCGTCTGACCTGGAAGTGGTGGGCGAATGTGGCAAGCGCACCACCGGTACCAGCGTCCGTTTTCTGCCGGACCCGAAATATTTCGACTCGTATAAATTCTCCGTGCCACGCCTGCGCCACCTGTTGCGTGCCAAAGCAGTGCTCTGCCCCGGTCTCAGCGTTACCTTTATTAATGAGCAGGACGGAGAGTCCGATCAGTGGTACTACGAAGACGGCCTCAAAGACTACTTGGCCGCAGCCAACCAGGGCTGGGAAGTGCTGCCCGCGGAACCGTTTGTGGGCAACTTCTCTGCGGAAACTGAGGCGGCCGACTGGGCGGTACAGTGGTTGCCGGAAGGCGGCGAGGTCACGGTCGAATCATACGTAAACCTGATCCCCACCGCCCAGGGAGGCACCCATGTCAATGGCCTGCGTGCCGGTTTGCTCGATGCCATGCGCGAATACTGCGAAATTCGCAACCTGCTGCCGCGCGGCGTCAAACTGGGCCCGGAAGATATCTGGAACCAGTGCTCCTACGTGCTCTCCGCCAAGCTCGCCGACCCCCAATTCTCCGGCCAAACGAAAGAGCGCCTGAGCTCCCGCGAAGCCACCGCGTTTATCTCCGGCGTGGCCAAAGACGCGTTTGGTTTGTGGCTCAACCAGCACACCGAAGAGGGTGATAAGCTCGCCGAGCTGTGTATCAGCAACGCGCAAAAACGCCTGCGCTCGGCAAAGAAAGTCGCGCGCAAAAAGGTCACTCAGGGCCCGGCACTGCCCGGCAAACTCGCCGATTGTTCCAGCGGTGATACCACCCGCTCGGAACTGTTTCTGGTGGAAGGGGACTCCGCCGGCGGCTCCGCAAAGCAGGCGCGGGACCGCGAGTTCCAGGCCATCATGCCCCTGCGCGGTAAAATCCTGAATACCTGGGAAGTAGACTCCAGCGAAATTCTCGCCAGCCAGGAAGTGCACGATATTGCCGTAGCCCTCGGCGTCGACCCCGGCAGTGATAACCTGGAAGGCCTGCGCTACAACAAAATCTGTATCCTCGCCGATGCGGACTCCGACGGTCTGCACATTGCCACTCTGTTGTGTGCTCTGTTCCTGCGCCACTTCCGCCCACTGGTGACCAATGGCCATGTGTACGTCGCCATGCCGCCCCTGTTCCGTATCGATATCGGCAAGGACGTCTACTACGCCCTCGACGATGCCGAACGCCAGGGTATCCTCGATCGTATCGCTGCCGAGAAGAAAAAAGGAAAAATTCAGGTCACCCGATTCAAGGGCCTGGGTGAAATGAACCCCCTGCAGCTGCGTGAAACCACCATGGACCCGAACACGCGCCGGCTGGTACAGCTGTTTATTGAGGCTGGCGACGACAGCAACCAGTTGCTGGATATGCTGCTGGCGAAAAAGCGGGCCGGCGACCGCAAGCAGTGGCTGGAAAGCAAAGGAAACCTTGCCGAAGTAAGCTGAACACAAAGCCCCGCCTTGCGGGGCTTTGTTGTTTACGTAGACCGCAAATTTCCATGCTTGCTCTCCATGGCTAGATATAGACATATCGGCAGCTTGAACGGCATGCCTAGATGTAGGCATTATGGCTATATCTAGACATCTCATGCCCAGATGTAGCCATTATGTCTATATCTGGGGCTTTTGAATAAAACTGTTATACGTCATAAGTAAGGAAGCACCATTGAAATATATAATCACAGCTCTGCTTTTGACTGTCTCCATTTCTGTACAAGCAAAAGATGGCAATGATCTATTGGCTGATTGTCAGAAAGTAGTCGATGGAAAAAACGGTGTCCTACTGAGTGAAGATGGAAAATTGCGGGCCGCAATCTGTATTTCCTACCTGTCAGGTTTTGGTGGCGCTGATGCAATTTCTCCACTGACACATAAGGGTAAAAGAATGTTTTGCATTCCAAAGCGTGTTTCTTTAAAAGATGCTGCTGAGAAAACAGTTACTTGGATGTTGAATAATAGAGAGAAGCTAAGCTATCCCAGGCACCAGGTTCTAGCTATGGCAAACATTGTCAACTTCCCGTGCAACGTATAACAATCACAGGCAGTAAAGCTCCGGCCCTTCGGGCCTCCTCGGGACGGCTTACGCTGCGCTTCAGCCGCCCCTGCTGTGGGCGTTATGGTTCCCAAGAGCTCATGAAGAATTTCATACTTTTGCTTGCTGTCTTCCCAATGTTTGCAGCAGCTTATGACACAACCAAATTGCATTCTCATCATGTCTATGTAGAGGGAGTTCTTCCTGAGCCATATGAAAATGTTTCTGTGAAGATAGATCTAGATCCGGAAAATGATGATCTAAGAAATATTTCTATGTATATAGATGGAAAGCCCGTCAGCTTCTCTGAGTCGGAGAAGGCAAAGCTTGCTGATCTTGATTTGCAAACAATGGAAATTGAGCACGGTATATTTAGTGCTCATGATAGCGAGATGGGTGATGTTCTTTATATCAAAATTGCAAAAGGAAAGAGAAAGTCAATGAAATGCAATTTTGATAAAGAGGAGCTAAACCACGGGATCTACGATGTTGCATTAATCCAGTATAACTTTGAAGACTCACCGATTGTGCGGCTGGACAATCCCTACAAGTACTATCGGGACCGTTACCTGTGGTGCTTCGAGGGGTGAAAAACCATAACAAGCAGCGGCAGAGCGACAGCCAACGTTACGCACGTTTTGTGTTACTCGCTGTCGCTCAAACATTAACACAAAAGGCGCTCCACGCTGGCTGCGCCTGCGCTGGGCGTTAAGTTTGGTGGCCGGAATGAGAGTGAAAATTCTACTTCTCGGGCTTGTTGTTTTAATGGTTGGCTGTAGCAGTCATCTTCAGACTAGCAAGAAGGACATCTACGGTATCCCTGAAGCTTATAGGTATTGTGAAGTTACTTCTGATTGCACAACCATAGGGAACCTCTGTGTGGGGTGTTCGGGACCAGAAGCCATCAATAAGCGGTACGCAGAAAAAGCTATCGAAGAAATGCGGTTTCACTGTGAAAACATCGACACCGCCGTTTGTGGGGTCTACACATTGCCTTTTACTTTAGAGTGCAAGTCCAATCAGTGTGTCATGACCCCAGTGGAGTAAACTTAACAATCACAGGCAGTGAAGCTCCGGCCCTCCGGGCCTCCGCGGGACGGCTTACCTTATGCACGTTTTGCGCGGTCGCTACGCTCCCATTTTTGCGCAAAACGCGTATAAGATAAGCCGCCCCTGCTGTGGGCGTTATGCAATACGGAGAGTTGCATGAGCAAATCAAGGAAAATTTTTGCAATATCGTTTCTGGCTTTCCTAGTTCTTACAGCACGGTATTTAAGCCTCAGATAAAGAGCTTCTATGATCGGCAGTTTATTCTTTGGAGCATTGATCGAGTAAACTCAGAAAGAGTTGTAAATTCATGTCGCGTAAGGTTTTGTATAGTAACCGCATACTCGAATCGTGGTAACTTTACTTTCTATTATCTAGGAAGCAATGATATTTCTGAGAAGGTAGATTTACTGAATAGCGTGATGGAAGAGTGGCCGAATTCGAAAAGTCGCTGTGAAGCAATGTTTTCAACAGATGGAGCAAAACATTGTTTGGTCTCAGGGCAAGCTATTTTCCAGGCTCCTAGCGAGTAGTGCATAACAATCACAGGCAGTGAAGCTCCGGCCCTTCGGGCCTCCGCGGGACGTCTTACCTTATGCACGTTTTGCGCGGTCGCTTCGCTCCCATTTTCGCGCAAAACGCGCATAAGGTAAGCCGCCCCTGCTGTGGGCGTTAAGATTTCACGAAATGACGATCTCGTATTCTTGGCCGCTTCTCGTTATCCCGCTCATTCAGATGTTCGTTGTATATATCATCGTATGTATTGGCTTGATGAAGAGCGAAGATAAACAGCAGTACTTCCAGAATATAAAGGATTTGTTCAAGCCTCCGAGTACTTTAGTTGTTTCAATCGTAGGGTTCGCACTATTTATCTGGGGTGCAGGTCTTTACTTTTTTGTGTATAGCGTCTTTTATGTCGAAAAATATGTAAAACTCATTGATCAAAGAAGTAGCTCAATTAGCACTGCGACTGGAGTTCTAAGAAAATCTAAAGAGGACGATCGCGTCTACTTCGTTGAAGGGGTGCCATTTCGTTACGGTAGAGGAGTGTCACCTATAAGGTGTATAAACTCAGATCTTCATCGGCGATACCGAGATAATCTTGTTACTGTATGGTACATAAAAGATAGATCTGACCGTTTTCAGTTTCGAGGTGTGGAAATTCCAGTGAATTGCATGCTAAGAATTTTCTTGCGGGACCAAGACTATGGTCCCGGATCTTAACAAAGCAATGCAGCCGACGGCTAACTTTGTGCACTTTATGCGCGGTCGCTACGCTCCCATTTTTGCGCATAAAGCGCACAAAGTTATCCGCGGCTGAGCGCGGCGTGAGGATTCAATTAGCCCATGGAAGAAAAAATAATAGAAGGGGTCGTAATAGGTGCAACTGGAGGTTCGCTGGCCGGAATCACCGTGTACCTAATTCAGTATCTACACAAAAAATGCGTAGATTACATTGAAGCCAAGAGAATCCGTACCTGGTTGCAGGAAAATACTCGTCAGAATCAGTGGCGCTCCAGTAGATCCATCGCGAATTGGACAAATTTGCCTTTGGAGAGGGTCCAGTATTTGTGTAGTCATGACGATCAAATACGACTTTCAACCGGTGAAAAAGATGACATGTGGGCCCTCCGGAGTAAGATTCCACAGCCAGCTAAAGAGTGAAAACCTGAACAAGTGACTATGGTGATCTTGCCTAGATAAAACGGGCAAACTACTTTTCACGCTGCTATTTCCTCATATTAATACTCATATCTGAATAGCTCTACTGCCATTGGCTTCGGTGAAAGAATGCTCAAAGTAAGACCCAAACTACATTTAGTGACGTTAAACCGCCTTCTTCCAATATTTGCGGGCGCAATTGTACTGGCTGCGCTTGGCTATTTTGGTGTCAGCGAGACGTTCTTTTATGGAACATTTTTCTATCTGGTTATATTGGCGGCGTTGACTATGCTGATGGCGTTGTTTGAGCCATTCTTCTCGCAAGTGAATGTTTATCGTGACAAGATCTGCTACACCACGTCAGCGGGCGGAGAAATTGAGGTTAGTCTCGATAGCATTGATCAAGAAAGATCTGCATGGGATAAAAAAGGTCTGTTATTAGTAGACCAAAATGGAAATCATGTATTTCTTAGCCGTTCCATTTTTTCCAAAGGCGACATAAAAAATGTGTATGAATTTATCTCCGAAACCATCTGACCAGTGGCTACTTTATCGGGGTAATATCAATGGCTAATATTGTTCAACCCATGCGCGGTTGTTTCCCCCACCTTATCCTCCAATAAAGCGTCCAGACATAGGGGTAGCTAAGCGTACCGCTATTCGACTGACTGTATAGCCAATCTACGATTGCGCTTGACGTAACCCTCCAAAGTGCTGCCAGTCCAGCGTTTAAATGCCTTCGAGAAAGAGCTTCCGTCCGAGTAACCAAGGGCTTTGGCAATATAGTCCGGGCTGGAATATCCGAGATCAATGATTCTTTGCGCCTCGTCCAACAGGAGGGAATCCTTAAGTTGCGAAAAGGATGTGTCTTCGGCTTGGAGCTTCCTCTTTAGCGTAGCAGCACTCAGATTTAAATTTTGCGATACCGAATCGATTCTGGCCATAGCGGGAAAGGTATAAGTTCTGAGAGTCCTGAGAACGCTATAGCTATAGTTCTTGTGCCTCAATGATTCTAGCGACCGATCTCCGATTTTTGTCAATGTCTCAAAAAGGTGCTTTTGTGAGTTGTGTATGGGAAGTTCCAATATTTGGATCGGGATTACGAGATAGTTTTCAGGTTGAGAACCATATGTCGGGCATCGAAAGTAGCTGGAATACACAGATTCCAGATTTTTTATTTCACGAGAGAATCCTACTCGAACAAGCTTTAGTTCTGCCGAGTGTAGATTATTTGTAAGAAAGTTGATGGTCTTGATAAATTGCGAAAATAGATTCAGAACCACGTGGTGCCAGTCAAAATCCTCATCGAGATCTTTTACGGAAAGAGAAACTTTCAATTCCGAGCTGTTGAAGTCAGAGGTTAAGATAAAACAATCTGAAATGAGTTGCTTGTATGATGCTGCACTTTTTAGGGCAAGAGCGAGAGTACCTGAATGCATCATGATGAGACCCGGGACTCCCAGGTCGGCGATGTGTGCCCGCTCCCCGATCTTGCAGGGCAATAGCGGGTCATTATTGCTCGCTATCAGTTTTTTCCAAATCGCGATGTAATCAAAAAATGAAACATACCCTGGGCGTATTTCGCGTATGTTGTACGATCGTATAAAGCTGGCGTAGCCTGGATCGCCAATAAGTTGTACGGACGTACTAATTAACGCTTCCATTTTTTCCCGAGAGATAACATTGTCCATTTGTTGACCTGTTAGTCCTTTTTCACTCTTAACTAAATTTTTATAGTCCACATTTTAATATGTCCGCTGTAATCAAAAAGTGCGGCCCTCGTCATATCGGCTCATTCTCGCTGTCAAAAGGGATAAACGCCGTCTAAGTCACACGCTGAAAATTCCTCCACATTTAGAGTTCATTCAGCGCTGGCATTTTTGGGTTCCTCTCGAAGTCAAACAGCGCCGGTTAGTTCTATTGATGGATGATGGTTGTCACTCCTGTGAGAAATTCCATCTAATTTAGATTTTGTTTAAGGTTTTTTTTCCTTAAGAGGAAGTTATGAAGTTTAAAATTTTGATTTTGCTCTGCTCATTGCTGCTCGTGGCCTGTAAAGAAGAGCCGAAGAAGGAGCTTGATATCGAAGAGCCTGCGCCGGAGGTCACCGAGAACGATCCCCCAGCAGACGATGACTCCGATAACGATGGGGTCAATAACGATGAAGACGACATTGATGACGAGACCGATGGATCTGAAGATGATCAAAGTAGCGATCCCGACGAAACTGAAAGCGAGAGCCCTCCCGGTAGTGATATCCCTCCTGAGGAGGATACTACTGCTTACTCCGACCAGTTTTGGCTGGATTTCGACTGCGGAGAGAACTGCCAGAGTACCAATCTGAGTTCAAAGTTCAGCGAGTCGTCGTATGCTCAAGTTGAGCTATTAGTGAAACCTTCGAGTTTGGATTCAATTGATGTCACCGAGATCAGCAGTGATTCCGTAGTTTCAAATGCCGAAACCAGATACCTGGCGAATGACATTCGGGTCGAGTCTCTCGGGAATGGGCTGGTCAAGGTTACGAACAATACATCAAGAAGTTTTTCATCCATTCTTGTAATGCGCTCTACGGATGCTGGTTCCTCTCCTCTGAAGATTACATTCGATAGTGTTTTGAAAGATTTTTCCAGCACAACCTACTCTGGCGTGCCCGAAGGAATTTTGGAGTATGTAGAGACTGCGCCAATACTAAATGCCGATATCTCCTATCGTGGAAAGACCGAAAGTTGTGATGAACCGAGATCTGGGGATGAGTCGTGGTCTTGCGTGCGCCATCCAACTCTGGAAGAACAGAAAACCTTGAAGGCGCTATCGGCAAACATCAAATGGTTTATGAATACTTATCACCTGCCCGATGTGCTCGATGCTTTTGCCTTTGAGCAGGCATATATGGGATTTACACCTGGAAGTGGTGAGGTATGTAGCAGATTCGAGAACTGTGGAGTAAAGCACTCCGTTAGCGAATCCATGATGCGTTACTTGTTCAGTCTGGCCTCTAGTGGTCACAGGTTGGATGTCGGTAAATTGGAGACCTATAAGAAGGGTTGGGTGGGCTTGGGCGGCGGAAGAATGCCGAACCAATTTTGGGGAGAGGGCCGTTCCGGCTTTGCCAGTCTAGCAAAGGCGAATTCAGTCTTTAAGGGCAACTATGTGACCTATATGCATGAACTTGGTCATGCTTTAGGGTTTAATCATCACACTGGCTTTACCTATGGTTTCCCGCATTTTGCCGCGAATTATGTGGATGATCTGCTTGGGGAAAAGCAAGCTGTGGAAAGTGTGCCACCTGAAGTTTTTCTTTCAAAGGGCTGGCGCGATGGAAATTTATATTTGAAGGTCTATTCTGCTACGGATCTATCAGAGAGAAAGTTGAAACTGCAGGCGCTCAGTATGACAAAGTTCAGTGCGAGAGCGTATGTTTCGACAAATGGTGAATCTATAAAAGTCGTGTTCTCAGATGCGCCCAAACAGCGTTTGCTTGTCCGAATATTCTCTGGCCAATCTGATCTAATAATGACTAAGGATGTTGCGCCAGGAATGCTGATGTTGGACAAGAGGTCAACTGAAGAGTTGCTGGTTATAAATGATGGCATCTTAAATGAAATAGTGGCGAAACAAGATTTGCTTAAGTCCGGTATCGAGAAGTCTCCCAATAAGCTAAAAACGCTTTGTGCGCGACTTTTTCGGGAGAGCGATGGATTGACCATTCCTACGGCAGATGAGTTGACAATGTTGTCTGCGAATTCGCATTACTATGACAGCTTTGAAAGTGAACCCTTTTACTCTAGTGGAGGGGGTGATGGTAGCGACAGTGGGACGTTTAATTTCGCGACTCTGGTTTTCACCAAGACGCCCACAAATGAGCCGATCACAACGATTAATTTAGGCTGTAAGACATCGATATAGTTAGAGGTTTATACAAAACAAACAGTAAAAAAGCCCCTTGTGGGGCTTTTCTTGTAAGCAGAGTAATCTGCATTTTACTGGCCTGGCTTTCGAGAAAATGCGCTGAGTCAACGGATTTTGTTAATAGATTTCGTCTCTGATGTGGACGTCAAGCCTGCATTAATCTATCTGGCGCAACCGGGTGTGGCTCGTCTGACGCGCATAGCGCAGGCGTGGAAGTATCGGCCAGAACGGCATATTTTTGTCGGGAAATAAATTTTTTCGGGTTACAAGGCAAGTTGAAATTCGGTCCGAGAGCTAAGGGTTGGCTTTGGTGCTAAGTGCCAACCCTACTTGATCACGTAATTATTCCGCTGAACGTTTATCCCTTTAGTTGGCGATCTCGCGCTACTGGAAAAATCTACCACTAGTAGTTGGGCACCTACGGTATGGCTTCAAGTGTTTTAGCTTCGGTAGGTCGATCTTTTTCTGTGTCTATTGCCTGCGCTGCAACGGTATTGAGCGCTCTGAACGATGTGCGTGTGAAATAGAACAGCCAGAATACGATGCCGGCGAACTTGGCGCCGTCCTCCAGTAGGAATGGGTCGGGCAGCCAGGAGAAGGAATTTTTGTCGATAAACACAGACATGGCGAAGAAACCGCCGGCTATGCCGAAGAGTATAAATTCGGATCGAAGGATAATCTTCCAGAATCGCACCAGGTAGATCGCCATCAAGGTTGCGTAGCTCAGTAGTATATAGCGCTCGCGAATGTTGAGAAAATGCGGCGCGATTTCCTCATGGAACAGAAACAGGTCGTCCAATAGTAGCAGCAGGGTAAAGGCGCCAGAAGCGCGCAGGAATTGACCCCAGGGAAGTGCTTGGGGGTTGCGTGTCAGCAGGCTGCCGGAAAATACGCAAATAGCGGCGGCTGCGCTCCAGAGAAGAATTCCCGTGTTCGACAGAACCCCTACGTAAAATTCCCCTTTCAGAACCGCGGTGGGGTCGCGCGTCAAGGTACCAATGGCGATGCCGTTGGTTTGTGCAATGGCGTATAGCAGCAATAGCACTCCGAGCGTGGAGCAGCCGACGGCCAATAGCGGAATTTTCAGCGTTTTCAGCTGAAATAGTGCCTGTGTCAGCAGAAGACCGCGAGCGTTTGAGTTGTGGGATTGCTCTTGCATAGGCGTGCCTGTAAATCCTTTTCACGGCAAACATGAATATCCGTGCTACAGGCGTTTGGGGATTCTGAATGCGGCATTAAACGACCCGGAGCACGCGGATTCGCACCAGATCCTTGGCGCGAGTATTGGCTGTGGCACTCATGGCTTCCGACTGAAGATTACTTGGGAAGCATTGGCCGCTCAAAGTATAGACAGGTTTATTTGGAGTGCTGTTTTCTACCGGCTCGTCAAATGGCCCGTCTTGACATAAATTAATGCGCCGTCTTCTTTGGTAAATGGGGTGTGCTGACTGAGGTGCGGGCTGCGTAGCCAGGATCCCTTGGGGTAGCTTCCGTGCTCGTCGTGGAAGGTACCTTCCAATACGAAGATCTCCTCGCCACCCCAGTGTTGATGCGGATTGAAGCGCGTATTAGGTGCCCACTTCACGAGCGCGACATGTTCTCCCTGGAATTCGTGCAAAGGCATGACTTGTAGGCCATCCACCAGGCCCGGCAGCCAGGGTTGTGTATTGGTATCAATCACCTTCTGTTGCGTGTCGGCTTGGTCGAACTGGTGCAGTTTGACGAAAATGGTCGCGCCTTCTTTGCCGATTCTAGGGGTGTGAGCCGTGCCGATGGGGTTGCGCACATAGCTGCCCTTTCCGTAGTCCTGGTGCTCGTCCGAAAATACGCCATCCAGAACAAAAAATTCTTCTCCGCCGGAATGCTCATGGGGTGAAAATTCACTGAAGGGCTGATAGCGCACAATGGAGGTCGCTCTTGCTACCTCGTCGCCAATTCTGTCGAGCATCATGCGCTCAACGCCGGGCATGGGAGAATCTACCCATTGGTACTGGTCTGGCCGAATCACAACCCGTTCATTGAAATCTGCATTGATTTTCGTGGCCATGGTTAACCCTGTGGTTGTTCAAGGTGGGTCTTTATAAAACGGATCCTGAGTAATTGCCAGATTGTAACCGCGGTCACGATATTGAGCCCTAGCTGGGATCAGATGGTCTACAGCGTGGACGATTGCCTTCATGCGACCTCGTCGTCGCGATTTTCCAGCGATTGCTTGTAGAGCGACTTCTTTGGCTGTGCGAAAACACGTCTGAGCATGGGTTCGAAGAATGACAGGGGCAGGATTTCACCATTGGCATCGAAGGCCGGTGCATCGTATCGGGATATGAACTGCATGGTGCGCGCGTAATACTCATGCTCGCGGAAGTTGTCTCGCAGGTTGCGATCCATTCCCAGGTAGTGAAAGAAGTAGTATCCCTGGAAGATTGCGTGATGCTTGATCATCCAGTGGTTAGCGTCACTCACGAATGGCTCCAGTATTGCCGCGGCGACATCCGCGTGGTTGTAACTGCCGAGCGTGTCGCCGATGTCATGCAGTAAGGCACAGACAATATATTCCTCGTCTTTGCCATCACGATAGGCGAGGGTGGCTGTTTGCAGGCAGTGCGTCAGGCGGTCCACGGGGAAGCCGCCGAAGTCACCTTCGAGTAACTTGAGGTGTCTAATAATACGGTCCGGCAGTGCCCGAGCGTAGGAAAGGAACGCATCGGCGATACACTTCCAGTCTTCCGCGCTGCCGTCTTTCATATGGGTGAATGCAGCGCGCGTGCGCACGTTGTTTTCCATGTTGGTTAACCTCTCTATTCTGCAGGCGAGTGGAAGTGTGAGCGCTGTTATCTGCGATAGCTGGGATCAATGCGATCCAGTTTACGCAGCAGTGCGGGCCAGGCGACCTTGCCACCCTGGTTGCTGGTGACCTTGTTTCCTTCGCTGACAATTTTGTCAATGATTGGCTGGGGCACCGGTGTTAAGGGGCGATTGCCAGCAAGGGCCGCTACCTGGATTTCGCAGGCCTTTTGCAGGATGAACATAAAAAGGAATGTGTCGGCAATGGAGGAGGCACAGGTAAGCAGGCCGTGATTGCGCAGGATCATAAAGTTGGCTTCACCGAGATCTCTGACCAGCCGTGCCTTTTCGTCTTCGCGGACAGCGATTCCTTCATAATCGTGATACGCCAGGCTGGAGAGTGGAAACAGCGATTGCTGGGATAGAGGCAAAAGCCCCTCGCTGTGGGCGGCGACGGCAACCCCCTCCACCGTATGAGTATGCATTACACACTGCGCATCCTCGCGCGCCTGGTGAATGCAGCTGTGGATGGTGAAACCCGCAGGATTGACGGGGAATGGACTGTCATCCACCTTGTCGCCGTTCAGGTCGATCTTGACCAGACTGGACGCGGTAATCTCATCGAACAGGCAGCCAAAAGGGTTGATCAGGAAATGGTGGTCGGGGCCGGGAATCCGGACCGACAGGTGCGTGAATACGATTTCGTCCCAGCCGTAGTGAGCGATCAGCCGGTAGGCCGCGGCAAGGTCAACGCGTAACTGCCATTCTTCGGCACTTACCTTCCCTTCGAGCGATGGCAAGGCATCCAGATTTTGGGCCATGAGCGACTCTCCTTCATCGGTTTGTTGTTATGCTCTGGGCTTTAGTTTAAAAGCCATCGGCCGCTGATGACTGTCAACTTTTTTACACTTCTGGTGAGATCACCGTATGAGTGACACTTTTTCCATTCTCGAAAGCTGTCCGTTGCTCGGTGGCCTCGGTGATGTGGCAAAGCGGGAATTGACCGGTGTGTGCCGCTCCCGCCAGTACGCGGCGGGAGAAGTCATCTACCTTCCGGCATCGCAGCAAAGTTCCCTGTGTATCATTGCTTCAGGGCGGGTGCGTATCTGCTCCAGCAATGCCAGTGGCCGGGAAGCGATTCTGGCGATTTTGGATGTGGGGGCCTGGTTTGGAGATACGATATTCTCGCCGGGCATGCCGCGGGTATTTGGTGCGACCGCACACGATGACTGTCAGCTAGTGGAGATACCGGGTGACGGCTTACGCACATTGCTGCAGCGCTTCCCGGAGGGCTATGCCGTGGCGCTGGATCAGGTGAGCCGCCGGCTTTGGTCGACCATGTCGGTGATTCAGGACGATGTGCTGCGCGGTACTGAGGCGCGTATCGGCCGTCGACTATTATTTCTCGCACAAATGCACAACCGCAGCGACGACCAGGGCGTCGCAGTGAGCTTTTCACTCACCCGGGAGCTTTTGGCCAACATGATGGGGATGACGCGTCAGGGCGTCCATCGTGTACTTAAAAATATCGAGTCGGCAGAACTGATTGAATTTCATTACGGTCGCGTCACCATTTTTGACACGGCACGCCTGCAGGCGTATGTGGACGGGCTGGATTGATCCGGCCCGTCGATCAGCTGCTCCGTTCTCAGCTCAGCTCTGCTGCGGGTTTTTCGTTATCCGCCAGAGGTTCCGCTGCCGCGTCCTTCTTCACAATGTGGCGCCCAAAAGAGACCAGTAGAAAGCCGATTGGAAACATAATCACACCGTAGATCGCAGAGGGTACCGACATGTCGTTGGAGTGCAGCAGTGTCAGGGTTACCATCAGCCCCAGCGTGCCGTTCTTGATGCCCAGCTCCGTCGCGATGGCGAGTCCCTCACGCTTACCCAGTCCCACCAGTTTCGCACTCAGCAGCCCGAGGCCGATCCCCAGAATATTCAGGGCAAGGGTGGCGGGACCGGCCTGTACCATCAGGTCGAGAAAACGATCGCGAATACCGTAGACAATGCCGATAACCAGCAATGCCAGAACCAGACCGCCAAAAATGCTCACCCCGCTCTCGGCGCGGGCGGCGAGGGATGGCCGCAGTGTCTTGATCAGCATACCGATGGTTACTGGCAGCAATACGATGAATGAAAGCATCAGCACCGTTTTCAGAAAGGGCAGGGTGATGGGCTGCTGGGCGCCGTAGTAGAGCTCCAGGGCATAGTTGGCGAAGACCGGCAGAGTCATGATGGTGATCATGCTGGCGGAGATGGTGAGAACGATGGATAGCGCCACATTACCGCGCGCGAGCAGCGTAAACAGGTTGGATGTGGTACCGCCCGGGCAGGCGGCGATGATCACCAGTCCCACCGCCATGGCTGGGGGTAGCGAGAGTGCCCAGGCCAGGGCAAACGCCGCAGCGGGCATCAGCAGGATCTGTGCGATGGTCCCAAGGACCAACCCGCCAGGCCGGACGGTTACCTGGTGAAAGTCACGTGCAGTAAGCGTCATACCAATGCCGATCATGATGATAAACAGGGCAATCGGCAGGCCGTACGAAATCAGAGGGCTCGATTCCATGGGAAAACTCCGGAAATTATTATTAGATGTTTTTTATATAGCCTAAAAACGCTATGTGCATAGCAATTGGCATTCTAGAGAACCCCTCGGAGGCGAGAATGTCAACGGTTTTACATTTCGTGCGGATTCCACCAAGCCCCGGATGCGGGGGGCTGGTGGCCCGGGTAAGGCGCGAAACAGCTTCGGTGTTGGTATTTTGGGCGAGACCGTGGAAATAAAACTGGGCAGTCCGTTGCGCTGTGTTATAGTGCCGCGGCTGGCATTAATGCCAGTTGCGTCATCTGTAGGCCGGAGTGATTTTCGGCTCATTTCTGGAACACTGTGCTAATCAGTGTGTCCGATTCCTCTCTACTGAATGCCGCACCCTGCCGAAGAAGAATTTTCGGCTAACGCCTTTGGCGGCAACCAATCTCATTTCGTGGAACATCGGCCCTGACTCTGAACCTGAGAGGGGCGCGGCGGAATGAGCATTCCAATTTTTGCCCGGAGCAACAGGCTCGGGCGTAACGCGGGTCGGTGCGATTGTTCAGCCGGCCGCTCTCAAGTAAGAAATTCTATGCTTTTTGAAGATCTCGGCCTCGCGCCGGAAATCGCGCGCGCTGTTGCGGAACAGGGCTATTCCAAACCGACTCCGATTCAGGAACAGGCCATTCCGGTGGTCATGCGCGGCGGCGACGTGATGGCCGCCGCCCAGACGGGCACCGGTAAAACCGCCGGTTTCACCCTGCCGCTGCTGCACAAGCTGAGTGCCGGCGAACGCGCGCGTAATAACCAGGTGCGCGCACTGGTGCTGACACCGACCCGCGAACTGGCGGCGCAGGTGTTCGACAACGTGCAGAGCTACAGCCAGTACCTGCCCATGCGCCACTCGGTGGTATTTGGCGGGGTGAAGATCAACCCGCAGATGATGCGCCTGCGCGGTGGTGCGGACATTCTTGTCGCTACCCCCGGCCGTCTGCTGGACCTCTACAACCAGCGTGCAATCAAGTTTGACCAGCTGGAAACCCTGGTGCTGGACGAAGCCGACCGTATGCTGGACATGGGCTTTATCCACGACATCAAGAAAATCCTGCGCGCACTGCCGCCCAAGCGCCAGAACCTGCTGTTCTCCGCGACCTTCTCTCCGGAAATCCGCACCCTGGCCAAGGGCCTGGTGAATGATCCGGTCGAGATCGACGTAAGCCCGCGCAACACCACCACCAAGACGGTGCAGCAAAAGCTGCACCCGGTGGACAAGTCGCGCAAGGCGAATTTGCTGTGCCACCTGATCAAGGAAAACGGCTGGCACCAGGCGTTGGTATTCAGCCGCACCAAGCACGGCGCCAACCGTCTGGCCAAACAGCTGGAGCAGAACCGGATTCCCGCAGCGGCGATTCATGGCAACAAAAGCCAGAATGCGCGTACCAAGGCACTGGCGGACTTCAAGGCGGGCAAGGTACAGATTCTGGTGGCGACGGATATCGCCGCGCGCGGAATCGATATCGACCAGCTGCCACAGGTAGTGAACTTTGATCTGCCGAATGTGCCGGAAGATTATGTGCATCGCATCGGCCGTACCGGCCGCGCCGGTGCCAGCGGCCAGGCGGTTTCCCTGGTTTCGGCCGATGAAGCCAAGCAGTTGTGGGATATCGAAAGGCTGATCAAGAAGCCGATCGAGCGCGAAGAGATTGAGGGCTTCGAGCCCGATCACCAGCTGCCGGCATCCGGTGGCAAGCCCGGCAAGGGCAGTCAGGTGCGTCGTGGCGGCGCGAGCAAGCCTTCCGGCAACAAGCCGGCAGGCGGCAAGCGCGGCGGCGGTGGCCGCAACTCGGATAACCGCAGCTCTGGTGGCCGTGCGGCAGATGGCCGCTCAGAGGGTCGCTCAGAGGGCCGTGGCGGCAATCGCTCTGGCAACACCGGTAACTCGGCGGATGGTAACGGTGCCGCGAAGCCCGGGCAGCGTCGACGTCGCCCGCAGCGGCGCACGCAGACGGCGTAAATGCCGCAATCCAAAAAAGGCGATCATTGATCGCCTTTTTTGTGCCTGCCGGTTACTGCTTTTTCTGGCTTGCGAAATAATCCAGAGTCAGCTGCGTGAGCGTTCTGGTACCAACCGCCAGTGCACTCTCATCCACATAGAAACGCGGCGAATGGTTGCTGGGGGCGGTGGCGGGGTTGGTACCCTTAGGCGTTACCCCGAGGAAGTAATAGAAGCCGGGGATTTCGTTGGCGAAGAAGGAAAAATCTTCGGCACCGGTAATTTTCGGGATCACCATGACATTCTTGTCGCCCGCGGCGGCTTTGAGTGTGGAGATCGCGGCTGCGGTCAGCTCCGGGTTGTTCACGGTCACCGGATAACCTTCGAGGATTTCCACCTCTGCGGTTGCGCCGCTGCTTTCGGCGATTTTCTCCGCGGTCACTTTCAGGCGTTTGAAAATCTCCTGGCGGTTATCCATGTCAAAGTTGCGGATGGTGCCGTTCAGGTAAACGCTGTCGGGGATGATGTTGTTACGCACTCCACCGTCGATCACGCCGTAGGAGACCACCGCCGGCTCCTTGGTGATGTCGATCTGGCGGCTTACCAGGGTCTGGGTACCCATAACGATCTGTGCCGCGGCGGTGATCGGGTCAACCCCGCCCCAGGGGCGTGAGCCGTGGGTCTGGCGGCCCTTCACGTTGATGCGGAATTCGTCGGAGCTCGCCATCAGCGGCCCGGAGCGGTAGCCGATCACGCCCACCGGCAGGCTGGAGGTCACGTGCTGGCCAAAGGCCACATCCGGTTTGTATTTCTTGAACAGACCCTCTTTCAGCATCAGCTCTGCGCCACCTTCCTCACCGTCCGGTGCGCCCTCTTCGGCGGGCTGGAAGATAAACAGAACGTTGCCGGCCAGCTCATCGCGCATGTCGGACAGCACCTGCGCCGCGCCCATCAGCATGGCAACATGGGTGTCGTGGCCGCAGGCGTGCATCACACCCACTTGCTCGCCGTTGTATTCGGTCTTTGCTTTCGATGCGAAGGGAATATCCACCTGTTCGGTCACCGGCAGTGCATCCATGTCTGCGCGCAGCGCAACGGTGGGGCCGGGCTTGCCGCCCTTGAGCAGGGCGACCACACCAGTGTGGGCAACGCCGGTTTCCACTTCCATACCCAGTGATTTCAGGTGGGCGGTAATGTACTTGGCAGTTTCGAATTCGCGATTGCCCAGTTCCGGGTTCTGGTGCAAGTGGCGACGCCACTCGATTACTTTAGGCTCCGCCTGTACCAGCCGTTGGTCGGCATCGCCGGATTGCGCATGTGCAGTGGAAATGGAGGTGGCAAAAGCCAGGGAGGAGAGAGAAAGGGCTATTAGTGTTTTTTTCACCGGTGGAATCCTGTGTTGCAGTACATGGCCAGCCGTGAAGCAAACCATGCACTGCAAACGGAATCAATCCTTATGGCCCGGTGTTACATGGTGAAGTAGGTCGCCGCGCCCGGTCCAACCGGCATGCCGGCGACAAATACCCACAGGAAGAACAGCGCGGTCCAGCCGATAAAGAAGAAGATCGAATAGGGAATCATGGTGGCAATCAGGGTGCCCATGCCCAGATCTTTCTTGTAACGGGTGGCGAAAGACACAATCAGGCCGAAGTAGCTCATCATCGGGGTGATGATATTGGTGACCGAATCGCCGATCCGGTAGGCGGCCTGGATGACCTCGGGCGCATAGCCCAACAGCATCAGCATGGGTACAAAGATTGGCGCGGTGACCGCCCATTGCGCGGAGGCACTGCCGAGGCTCAGGTTCACGATGCCACACATCATGATGAAGAACACAAACAGCACAGGGCCGGTGAGACCGATGCTCTGCAGGGCCTCGGCGCCCAGTACCGCAAAGATGGTGCCCAGGTTGGTCATCTTGAAGAAGGCCACAAACTGGGCAGCAAAGAACACCAGCACGATGTACATGCCCATGGTGCCCATGCTCTTGGACATGGCATCGATCACATCGCGGTCATTCTTCATGGTGCCCACGGTCTTGCCGTAGACGAAGCCGGGGATCGCAAAGAACACCACAATCAGTGCCACGATGCCTTTCAGGAAGGGGGAGCCAGATACCAGACCGGTTTCCTGATTGCGCAGTACGCCCCACTCGGGAACGATGGTGAGCGCCAGCAAACCGCACACACCCAGTACCGCCAGGCCGGCAAACTTCAAGCCGCGTTTTTCCTCGGTGGTCAGCTGGGTCATCTTGTCCTGGGACAGGTCGACGGAGGCCTCGCTGTTGTCGTATTTGCCCAGTTTGGGTTCGACGATGGCGAGGGTTACCCAGCTGCCCAGGCCGGTGATCAGGAAGGTGCTGATGATCATGAAGTACCAGTTCACCTCCGGGCCCACCACATAGTTGGGGTCGATCATATGCGCGGCGGATTCGGTGATGCCGGACAGCAGCGGGTCTACGGTGCCCAGCAGCAAGTTTGCGCTGTAGCCGCCAGAGACACCGGCGAAGGCGGCGGCGAGGCCGGCCAGGGGGTGCCGGCCCAGGGAGTGGAAGATCATCGCCGCCAGCGGGATCAGCACCACGTAACCGAGTTCGGAGGCGGTATTGGAGATGATGCCGGCAAACACCACGATCACCGTGACGGTGCGCTTGGAGGCCTTCAGCACCATGCCGCGCACGGCGGCGGATAGCAGGCCGGAGTGCTCGGCAATGCCGACACCCAGCAGGGCGACCAGCACCGTGCCCAGCGGCGCGAAGCCGGTGAAGTTGGTCACCAGCGTGGTGACAATGGTTCTGAGCCCCTCCCCGGACAATAGGTTGACCACGTGGATGACGCCGTCCGCGGCGCGACCAGCGGCACCCACCGGGCGCGGGTCATCCACCGACAGGCCGAAAAAGGCCGCGATACCACTCAGAATCACCACGCCCACGGCGAACATGGCAAACAGGGTAATCGGGTGGGGGAGCAGGTTACCCAGCCATTCCACGGTATCGAGGAAGCGGGTAAAGGCGGTTTTCTTACCGTTGCCGGCGGGCTGGATGTCACTGGGGGAGGTGGATGTCGTCATTATTTCTCCTGTGAGGTTGCCTGCCGGCCAAAAAATGATCAATTGGCGCGCAATCATACATGAAAAATGACAGCGATGCCTTTTGGGGCGGCGATTCCGGTTTTTATGTTCTGGCTGCCGCGATTTCGGGCAATCTTCCGCCCAATTATCGGTGCAACAGGGGGCATGCTGCCAGTGAGCTGGCACAGAAAGCAATCTTTGTCAGCGGGCTTGGGGAGGCGTCCGGTGGGTGGGAGGCGCAGGGCTGGGGCGTGCCTGCGGGCATCGGGGTGCCCGCAGACGCCGGAAATCAGAACTTGTAGCCGAGGCCGATCGAATACACGAACGGATCGATATCCACATCCGTGGTAATGCGCGTGTTGGCGCCCTGGGTGGTGCGGAAGTCGATCTTCGCCTTGGTGTCGATATCCAGGTACCACACAGCGGCGTTGAACAGCCAGTTGCTGTCGCGGCCAAACATGATGTCGATACCCACCTCGCCGGCGAGACCCCAGGAGTCATCCAGCTTCAGGCTGGCATTGCTGGAGGCATTGAGCACATCCTCAAAGTAGTCCTGGGCGACGTTGCTGATGTCTTCATCCATAAAGGTGGTGAAGTTGACGCCGATACCCACATAAGGCTGTACCCAGGACTCTTTGCACACCGGGAACCACTGCACGGTGAGCGTGGGTGGCAGGTGCTCGATACTGCCCAGGTCCACCTTGCCCAGCAGGTCGCCGGGATTATTCGGGTCAGGCAGCCCACCGACGGACAGATCGTGCTCGAACGGCAGTGCGACCAGCAGGCCGAGGCCAAAATGATCGGCAAACAGCCAGGTGCCGGTGAAGGTGGCGCTGTCACCATCGTCCACGTACACCCGGGTATCCAGCAGGTCGACGGTGTTGTCGATACGCAGCAAGTCGGAATCGTCATCGGGGTCTACCAGGCCCCAACCGATACGGACGATGACATCGCCCTGCTCGTAATCGGCAAGACACTGGCTGGCGCCGAGGGTGGCGGCGAGTGCAACGGCGGTAAAGGTGGCGGCCTTCCTGGCTGCTTGCATAATTCACTCCTTGAACTTCGAAGGGTTTGGATACAACACTTTTAGTCTAGCTGCGGGTTTGATCGCGCAATATTTTTGCGTTTGTTTCGGTGTCAGCCTGCTGCCAGTTGTTCGGCGATCGCCTTGGCGCAATAATGTGATCACAAAATTGGATGCAATGGATGACAGCGGAGCGGCTATGAAGATTGGTGTTCTGAAGACCGACGATGTGCGCCCACAATTGGTGGGGGAGTTCGGTGAATACCCGGGGATGTTTGCGGACCTACTCAAGCGCGAAGATCCGTCTCTGGAATTTGTGACCTATGAGGTGCAGCACGGGCACTACCCGGAGGATATCGATGAGGTCGATGCCTACCTGATTACCGGCAGTAAAACCGGCGTGTACGATGACCAGCCCTGGATAGCGCCGCTGATGGCGTTTGTGCGGGAGCTACACGCGCACCGGAAGCCGACCCTGGGGATCTGCTTCGGGCATCAGCTGATCGCCCACGCGCTGGGTGGCGAGACCCGCAAATCGGAAAAAGGCTGGGGCGTGGGGGTGCATAGTTACGAGGTGCAGGAAACACCGTCGTGGATGGTGGAGCCGCAGGATTCTTTCAGTCTGCTGGTGAGCCATCAGGACCAGGTGATTAAGCCGGCGCCGGGCACCCGGGTGATCGCCTCCAGTGATTTCTGTCCTTACGCGTTGCTGCAGGTGGGTGAGCACATGCTGACCATGCAGGCCCACCCTGAATTTACCAAACCCTACTCCCAGGGGCTGATGGAGTTACGCAAAGAGGTCTTCGGGGAAGATATGGTCGAGAAGGGCAAGGAGTCCCTGACCAACGATATTCACACCAGCTCGGTGGCGCGCTGGATGCTGGCTTTTTTGAAGAACGCCTCTTAACCGGGGGTACACCTGACCCCGGAGGCGGGCGCGCCACCGGGGCAGGTCAATACACCCGCCTGCGGATGCCACGGGATACCCTCCGGTGTCTCTTTCCTTCTTTGCCTCTTTCTCTCTTTCTCCCTTTCTCCTTTTCTCTCTTTCTTACTTTTTCCTTTTTTCTTTTTTCTTTCCACGCAGCCGCAACCGGTCGCACAGCGGCACCGGCATCATTGCCGTTGCTATTCCGTCTCCCGGCTACGGTAGAGCCTTACGTCAAATGACGCATACCCCTCGCTCTGGAATCTTGTTTCCATTGGCCTTGAATCCAACCTGTCGTTGCCATCAGGCCAAGCGGCGGGTAGCAGCCGTCAGAGTGTGTATGAACCAACTCGCCGTACCAGATCCGAGAATGACCGACAACGTCGGCGCGCAGCGCTGGCATGCGGACCTGGAGCTGCAGTTTGCGCGTGGCCCTCGCGGCTGTCGCCTGGCGCGCAACCGGCATTCGGGGCCGTTGTATGTGCAAAAGCCCTTTTATCCAGAGGGTCCTGACCTGGCCCATGTGTATCTGTTGCACCCGCCGGGAGGGCTGGTTTCCGGGGACCGGCTGGATATTCGGGTACAGGTGCAACAAGACGCGGCGGCACTGGTCACTACCACCGGCGCCGGCCGGGTTTATCGCGCGCGCCACGATGGTTTGCTGCAGTGCCAGAGCACGGCGCTGCAGGTTGAAGCGGGGGCGAGCCTCGAGTGGTTGCCACTGGAGAATATTGCCTACCCTGGCGCCAATGGTGCCATGCACACGCGTGTTGACCTTGCCCAGGGAGCGCGTTTTGCGGGGTGGGAGGTTACTTCACTGGGCTTGCCCGCCTGCAATGCCCCGTTTGCCGATGGCACCCTGATACAGCGGCTGGAAATTTTTCGTGAAGGTACCCCCTTGCTGGTGGAATCCCTGCGGCTGTGCGGCGAGGAAATTTTACAGGCGCGTGCGGGCCTGCAGGGGCAGGCGGTGAACGGGCTTCTGGTGATGGGCCCATTCGATGCAGCGCTGGAAGAATCCGGGCTGGAGGAATGCCGGGACATGATCGCCGCACACAACCACACCGGCGTAGCGGGCATCACTTTGGTGGGCGAACTGCTGGTGGTGCGTGCACTGGGACGTTGCGCATTCGAGGTGCGCGGCCTGTTCACGGAATTATGGAAACGGTTGCGCCCGGAATGGCTGGGGCGCCCGCCCTGCGCTCCGAGAATCTGGCGCACTTGATGAAGATCCAACCACTTAGTTAGAGCAAACGCACTGCAGGTTTTGCATGGAATTATTGCCGAGAGAAAAAGACAAGCTACTGGTGTTTACCGCAGCCCTGCTTGCCGAGCGCCGGCTGGCGCGAGGTTTGAAACTGAATTATCCCGAGGCGGTCGCGCTCATTACCATGGAAATTATGGAAGGTGCGCGGGACGGCAAAAGTGTCGCCGAGTTGATGGGCTATGGCCGCGAGATTTTGAACGCGGACCAGGTCATGGAGGGCGTGCCCGAGCTGGTGCACGAAGTCCAGGTTGAAGCGACCTTCCCGGACGGCACCAAACTGGTCACCGTGCATAACCCAATCAGTTGATACAACCGAAAAAGTAAAAGGGCACCTATGATTCCCGGAGAAATCCAGGTCGCTTCCGATCGGGGCGACATCGAACTCAATCCCGGTCGTGAGACGCGCAGGTTGCGGGTAGAAAATACCGGTGATCGCCCGATTCAGGTGGGCTCCCATTACCATTTTTTTGAGACCAACCCGGCGCTGCGTTTTGAGCGCGCGCAGGCGCGCGGGTTTCACCTCAATATTGCTTCGGGCACTGCCGTGCGCTTTGAGCCGGGACAGGGCCGTGAGGTGGAACTGGTGGCCTATGCCGGTCGCCGCGAAGTCTACGGCTTTCGCGGTGCGGTGATGGGGCCGCTGGACAGTGTGGGAGAGCCAATACCGTGAGCAGCATGGATCGAGAAAGCTACGCACAGATGTTCGGCCCCACCACCGGCGATCGTGTTCGCTTGGCGGATACAGAACTCTGGTTACAGGTGGAGAAAGACTTCACGCGCTACGGCGATGAGGTGAAGTTCGGCGGTGGCAAGGTCATTCGCGATGGTATGGGGCAGAGTCAGCGGCCGTCCGCCGAGACCCCTGACCTGGTTATCACCAACGCGCTGATTCTCGACCACTGGGGCGTGGTCAAGGCGGACGTTGCGGTAAAAAACGGGCGCATCGCGGGCATCGGCAAGGCGGGCAATCCGGATGTGCAGGACGGGGTCGAGATCGTTATCGGCCCGGGAACCGAGATCATTGCCGGGGAAGGGTCGATCCTGACCGCGGGCGGCATCGATGCACATATCCATTTTATCTGTCCGCAACAGGTGGAAGAGGCGCTGATGTCCGGTGTGACCACCATGATCGGCGGCGGTACTGGTCCGGCGACGGGCACCAATGCCACCACCTGCACCCCAGGCCCGTGGAATATCGGCAAAATGCTGCAGGCTACCGACAGCCTGCCGATGAACTTTGGCTTTCTCGGCAAGGGCAATGCGAGTTTGCCAGAGGCCCTGGAAGAACAGCTGGATGCCGGCGCCTGCGGTCTGA
The DNA here is from genome assembly GCF_001639145.1 of Microbulbifer sp. Q7. Classification (NCBI taxonomy): domain Bacteria; kingdom Pseudomonadati; phylum Pseudomonadota; class Gammaproteobacteria; order Cellvibrionales; family Microbulbiferaceae; genus Microbulbifer; species Microbulbifer sp. Q7. The sequence goes on from NZ_LROY01000001.1 coordinate 1,180,907, forward strand.
AATTGCATGAAGACTGGGGCACTACACCGGCGGCGATCGACTGTTGTCTGACGGTGGCGGAAAAATACGATGTGCAGGTGGCGATTCACACTGACACCCTGAACGAATCCGGTTTTGTGGATGACACCATCGGCGCCTTCAAGGGCCGTGCGATTCACACCTATCACACGGAGGGGGCCGGTGGCGGCCATGCGCCGGACATTATCAAGGCCTGCGCGTCGGACAATGTTCTGCCGTCGTCCACCAATCCCACGCGCCCGTTCACGGTAAACACTGTAGACGAACATCTCGACATGCTGATGGTGTGCCACCACCTGGACACCAGCATTCCGGAAGATATTGCGTTTGCCGATTCCCGCATTCGCAAGGAAACCATTGCCGCCGAAGATATTTTTCACGACCTCGGCGCCTTCAGCATGATTGCATCGGATTCTCAGGCGATGGGCCGTGTGGGCGAAGTGATTACCCGCACCTGGCAGACCGCGCACAAAATGAAAGTGCAGCGCGGCAACCTGGCAGAAGACTGCTCCGGTGAAACCGCCGGCGCGGATAATTTCCGGGCGCGCCGTTATATCGCCAAGTACACCATCAACCCCGCTATTACCCACGGCGTTGCCCACGAGGTGGGCTCCATCGAGGTTGGGAAACTGGCGGACCTGGTACTGTGGAAGCCCGCCTTTTTCGGCATCAAACCTTCGATGATTTTGAAAGGCGGGATGATTGCCGCCGCGCCCATGGGCGATCCCAACGCTTCCATTCCCACGCCACAACCCGTGCACTACCGGCCCATGTTCGGCGCCCACGGAATGGCCGCGGCGAAAACCTCGGTGACCTTTGTGCCGCAGGCGGCGCTGGAAAACAGCGTGGGGCAAAAGCTGGGCCTGCAGCGCAATCTGGTGGCGTGTAAAAATACGCGCAATATCCGCAAGAAAGACATGCTGCTGAACGACTGGCAGCCGGACGTCAGCGTCGATCCGCAAACCTATGAAGTGCGTGCCGATGGCGAGTTGTTGACATGCGAGCCGGCCACAGAACTGCCACTGGCCCAGCGCTACACACTGTTTTGACGGTTCTGGATAACAGCGTGGATCGGCGCATGAACGGGAGCACAAACGTGACACTGGATATTTACCAACGCCTTGGCACCCACAGCGGCAAAACCGCACAGTATGTTGTGGTGCTGGATCACCTGCAGCGTGACCGTGGCCGGTTGCGCGCGCAGGCCACCGACGGCAGCGAAGTGCGCATTTTCTTGGAGCGGGGAAAACCGCTGCAGGTAGGTGAAATTCTACAGAGCCAGTGCGGCAAGCTGGTGGAGGTGGTGGGGGCGGAAGAGCCGGTAACCACCGCCCGCTGTGAAGACTGGTTTCTGTTTAGCCGCGCCTGCTATCACCTGGGAAACCGCCACGTAAAACTGCAGCTTGGCAATGCAGATAGTGGCCGATGGCTGCGGATTACCCCCGACCACGTACTGGAAGAAATGCTTGAGCTGCTCGGGCTCAGCCTGACGCGGGAACACGCGGTATTTGTCCCCGAGTCCGGTGCTTACAGCGGTGGGCATGCCCATGGCCACTCCAGCGGCCACCAACACAGTCACGGTCATCATGAACATCACCACCACTGACGCGGCGCTGTTGCGCCTGCTGCAGCTCTCCAGCGCCAGCCTGCCGGTTGGGGGCTATGCCTTCTCCCAGGGGCTGGAATATGCGGTGGATGACGGTTGGGTGACAACACTGGATCACACCCGCGACTGGCTCTCGGTGCAGTTGAAGGCATCCCTCGCACAGGTCGACTGCCCCATTCTGTTGCGCTGCCATCGGGCCCTGCAGGGCAACGACGTGAAACGGCTGCGCTACTGGAATGACTACGCACTTGCCTGCCGGGAAACCCGCGAACTGCGCCTGACCGATACCGCCACCGGCAATGCCCTGGTGCGGCTGCTGGTGCAGCTGCAGGTGGCGCAGCCCTTCACCCAGAAAGAAACCAGCTTCGTGGCCGCCTTTGCCATCGCCGCCCACCACTGGCAGCTGAATGAGGACGCCGCGCTACTCGGCCTGGTGTGGGCATGGCTGGAGAATCAGGTGGCCGCCGCGACCAAACTGGTGCCGCTGGGGCAGACGCAGGCCCAGCAATTGATTGGCGAAATACAACAACAGGTACCTGCGGCCATCCTGCACGCGCGTGCGCTGCAAGATGCCGATCTCGGTGCTGGCCTGCCCGCGCTCGCTATCGCCAGCGCGCAACATGAGCACCAGTACAGTCGCCTGTTCCGGTCTTAATCCGTATTTGGGAGAGCAATACCATGACCACATCCAACAAACAGACCCTGCGAGTGGGCATCGGCGGCCCGGTAGGCTCGGGCAAAACGGCGCTGTTGCGTGAGCTGTGTGGCGCCATGCGCGAGCACTACGACATCGCCGTGGTCACCAACGATATTTACACCCAGGAAGATGCAAAGTTTCTCACCCAGCACGAGGCGTTGAGTGCGGATCGCATTCTCGGTGTGGAGACGGGCGGTTGCCCGCACACCGCCATTCGTGAAGATGCGTCGATGAACCTGGCGGCTATCGACGAGCTTATCGCCCGCCACGGCGCGCTCGATGTGGTTTTTGTGGAGAGCGGCGGGGACAACCTGAGTGCCACCTTTAGCCCGGAACTTTCCGACCTGACCATCTACGTGATTGACGTATCCGCCGGTGACAAGATCCCGCGTAAAGGTGGCCCGGGTATCACCCGCTCCGACCTGCTGATTATCAATAAGATCGACCTGGCTCCTCTAGTTGGCGCTTCGCTTGAAGTCATGGACCGGGATGCCAAAAAAATGCGCGGCGAGCGCCCCTTTGTCTTTTCTAACCTGAAAGTGCAGAAGGGCTTGAAAGAGATTATCCAGTTCATCGTGCGCGAGGGCATGCTGGAAGAAAAGGCCATCCCCGCAATCGCTTAAGTTACCCCCTGATAAAATTCAAGAAGTAGAGAGCAACATGAAACTGAAAAAAATCCTGTTAGTGTTTACCACGTTTGTTTGCGTCACGTTTAGCCTGTTTTCCCAGGCTCACGAAGGCCATGCGCCTGCTGGCGTGATTCACGAAATGCACCATATGCTGTGGCTTGCCATGGCGCTGTCGGTGAGTGCGTTGGCGGTTTTCCTGATCAGAAAATCCGTGAAAAGCCGCTCAGAAAAACCGTGATACGCGAGACCAGCAATCGACGCGCTCCGGACGAATCACCGGGACGCGAAGAACGGGCGGTGGGTAACGGTTTTTACAGGCGTTACCCGGTGCTTTGCCGCTATCCAGGCCGCTAGCATCCGCTAGCCGCTGCCAGCCCCTGTCAGCCCCATCACTCAAGAATCCGGGTTTATCGCCCGAATCGCAATGCCCGCCGCGGCGGTCCGGTTCTCCACCCCGAGCTTGGAGAATACTCCCTCCAGGTGTTTGTTCACCGTGCGTGGGCTCACGCTGAGAATCTCACCGATTTCCCGGTTCGTTTTGCCATTGGCAATCCAGAACAACACCTCCGACTCCCGTTTGGTGAGCGACAACTTCTCGCGCAAGATATCCTCACCGGCGGGACCGCCGTCGTCCACCAGCTTTAATAAAAACATCATTGCATCCCGCTGCTCGATAAACACCACCGCCAGCGGCTGGCGTAAACCCTCGAGCTTCAGCTTCTGCCCTCCGTCCGGATTGCGCGAAAGCCAAACCTGTAAATGCCCAGCAACTTGCGCTTGCGCATCGGGTTCCAGTGCGCCGGCGCTACTCAGCAGGGCATAGGTTTGCGGGGTAGCCCAGTGCATGCGGCCTTCGGTGTCCACCGTAAACAGAAACTGTCCCGTCGAGTCCAGTGCCTGGTGGGCGCTGGAGGTCAGGCGCGCATTACTCAGGTGTACCTTCATGCGCGCCAGTAATTCATTGGGCTGGATCGGTTTGGTCAGGTAATCCACGCCACCACTTTCGAGGCCCCGCACAATGCTTTCCGATTCGGTCAGCCCCGTCATAAAAATCACTGGAATCGATGCCAGCTCCGGGTCGGCCTTCAGCAAGCGACAGGTTTCGAATCCATCCAGCCCCGGCATGAGCGCATCCAGCAGGATCATATCCGGGCGCAGGCGGCGGGCAATGTTTAGCGCCTGGCTGCCATCCAGCGCGACCAGCACGTCGATCCCAGCCTGCTCCAGAATATCGTTAATCAGGCTCAGGGTGTCGGGCGAATCGTCCACTACCAGCACGATATCGCCGGTTTGCGCGTCCGCCGCCGGTTGCGAGCGGCTCGCTGTATCGTCACAGGTTTTCATGCACGCTCCTTGTTTTCCAGCGCTTCGCTCAACTGCTCGAAGCGCATGGTGTCCGCCAGCTGGCGGAATTCGTCGACTCGATGTGCGTTTATCACCGACGCTTCCGCAAGCCGGTCGAGCGTGCGGTGCACACCGCTGCGGTAGCCGATACGGGCGTACGCCAACAGCTCCGCTACCAGTGGATGCTCCGGAAGCACTTCTGCTTCTGTGGGTGGGGTTAACGTGGGCCGAATAGCCGTGTCGGTATCCATCCCGTAGACCCACTCCAGTTTCAGTAATCGAGCCAGGGTGTCGAACAACTTCTGGTTCACCAGGGGTTTCACCAGGTAGGCATCGTGATCGGCGGGTTCACTGTCGCCGGGGGTGAGGTGTCGCTCCTGGGCATCCGCCGAGAGCATGACAATGGGCGCGGATATTTTGCGCGCGCGCAGTTCCTGCGCAAGATCCAGCCCGTTGATGCCCGGCATCGTCACATCCAGCAGAAACAGATCCGGACGTTGATGCTGCACCAGCGCCAGGCAATCCTCGCCGCTTTGTGCCTCCAGTATGGAAAAGCCCAGGGGGGTCAGCAGGTCGCCAATCAGCCCGCGGTGAATCGGCTCGTCGTCCACCACCATCACGCTGCGCCGTGGACCCCGATAGCCGCTGATGCGGCGTTCCGGTACTTCACTGCGGCGCTCGTCCTCCACCCACGACAGCAACAGGGACACGGTGAAGCGGCTGCCTTTGCCCACTGCACTTTCCAGGCGCAATTCGCCGCCCATGATTTCCGTCAGCAGATAGGCAATGGTCAGCCCCAGCCCGGTGCCGGTAGCCACCGGTGTGGTGCCGTTGCGCACCCGCTCAAAGGGTTTGAGAATGCGCGCCTGGTCTTCCCGGTGTATGCCCACGCCGGTATCAACAATGGTGAACTCGGCCACCTGATTGCGATAGCGGATGTGGAATTCCACCTTACCCTCACGGGTATACTTGATTGCGTTGGACAGGAGGTTGATCAGTATCTGTCGCAGCCGCTTCTCATCGGCGATTACCGTCGTTGGCAGCGGGTTGTGGATGTGGAAATAGAAGCGCACGCCTTTTGATTCGGCCTGTGGACGAAACATGTCCACCATCTGTTCGAGTAACTCGGGCAGTCGCACGTGGTTGCGATAGATATCCAGGCGTCCCGCTTCAATTTTGGAAATATCCAGCAGACCCTCAATCAAATCGGTCAGGTACTCCCCGCTGCGCTTGATGATGCGCAGCCCATTGCGATGTTTGTCGGGAATATCCTGCTGCTGGTTGAGCAGTTGCGCATAGCCGAGTATGGATTGCAGGGGGGTGCGCAGCTCGTGGCTGATGCCCGAGAGGTAACGGCTCTTGGCACTGTTGGCGCGGTCCGCCTGCTCCTTTGCGGCCTGCAGGGCGCGGTCGGTTTCCTTGTGCGCTTCGATTTCATTCAGCAAAAGGCGCGTCTGGCGGTTGGACTCCATCTGCGCAACGATGCGGCTGTCGTGGGTCAGCAGGAACAGCCAGGCGAGCACACCGGCGATTAGCAACAGCACCACGAACAGGGTCCACATCGCTTGGCTGAGCAAAGCGGCATCACTCTCGCTGGCGGGCTGAAGCTGGCCGTAAATCAGCGACAGAACCCCCGCAATCCCCACGCTGGCACCCAGCAACAAAAAGGCAAAGCGCCCCAGCCGCGAGTCCACCCCGTTCACCACCTGTTCCGGCACCAGCATTTTGGCAAAGGCGGCAAGCTGCTGGGAAAGGCGCGCATCCGGTTTGCAGGCGTCCAGGCAGCGGGAGTCCAGGGAGCAACACAGTGAGCAGATCGGGCCGCGGTAGGCCGGGCAGTGGCTCATGTCGGCGGGTTCGAAATCATTTTCGCAGATGCAGCAGGTCTGTGCGGACTGGATATGGGTGCTGCCCGCAGGTGCATCATCGCCATCAAAAAAATCCTGGTGACGCGCGAGATAAAAATGGCCGCGGGTGACAAGGCCCAACAGCGGAACCATCACAAAGCAGATGCCGAGAGAGATAAAGCTGGCGAAATTTTTCGCCCCCTCACCAAAGTGGCCCAGATAGCACACGATACCGATCACCGATGCCAGCAGCATGGAGCCCACGCCCACCGGGTTGAAGTCGTACAGGTGCGAGCGCTTGAACTCCACGTAGGACGGACTGATACCCAGCGGTTTGTTGATCATCAGGTCTGCGGCGAGGCAGCCCAGCCAGCTGATGGCGACCAGTGAAAAAATACCGAGCACGCCTTCCAGTGCGCGGTAAATACCAAGCTCCATCAGAATCAGCGCGATGCTGACATTGAACACCAGCCACACCACTCGCCCGGGATGGCTGCGGGTCAGCCGTGAGAAAAAGTTCGACCAGGCGATGGAGCCTGCGTAGGCGTTGGTGACGTTGATCTTCATCTGTGAGATGAGCACCATCACGCCCGCCAGAATCAATGCCATGGTGGGGGATTGAGTCACGTAGTTGAAGACGCTCTGGTACATATACACCGGGTCTGCGGCCTGCTCGGCCGAAGCGCCGTCGGTGATGGCGAGGTAAGCGAGAAACGAGCCAAACAGCATCTTGATAACCCCGATCAGGATCCAGCCCGGCCCGGCCAGGGTTAGCCAGAACCACCAGCGTCGGCGATTTTCCCGGGTTTTCTCCGGCATAAAACGCAGGTAATCCACCTGTTCGCCAATCTGCGCCACCATCGCAAAAAACACCGCACTGGCTGCGCCAAACAGCATCCAGTCGAATGCCGCCCCCGTGGGATTGTGTTGCGGTGTGTACTGGGTCCAGTCGTCGACCCGCGACAGTTCAAACCACGCCGCAATCCCCAGCGCCAGGCACTGCAGCAGCAGCCACAGGGGCTGGGTGCCAATCTGGAATTTGCTTACCGCCTGGATGCCGTGGGTCACGATGGGGATGACCGCGACCGCGCAAAATATGTAGCCGATGGCGGGAGGGATGCCCAGCAGGGCGTGCAGGGCCGAGGTGAGAATGGCGGCCTCGATGGCAAAAAAGATAAACGTGAACGAGGCGTAGATCAGTGAGGTGATGGTGGAGCCGAGGTAACCGAAGCCGGCGCCGCGGGTAAGCAGGTCGATATCCAGCCCGTGTTTGGCGGCGTAGTAGGTGATCGGGAAACCGGTGATGAAGATGACCGCGGCCACGGCGAGCATGGCCGCCACCGTATTGACGAACCCGTAATTCAGGGTGACCGCAGCGGCGATCGCTTCCAGTGCGAGAAACGCGGTGGCCCCCAGAGCGGTTTTGGCTACCTGTTCAATGGTAAAGCGGCGCCCGCGCACCGCGGTAAATCGCAGTGCGAAGTCTTCGAGGGTCTCGTCCCCGACCCACTTGTTGTAGGTCCGCCGGACGCGGAATACCTGTTGTGCGGGTCGCATGGTGTGTTGTTGCCCGTCGTTATCGTTGCCCGTAAATATTCCAACCACCGGGTTCCGCCTTGGTTATTTGTTCTTTTATGCAACAAGAATACCGGATTCTGTGTGGTTTCCTGCCATCTTTAGTGTACGTCTCCGCATATTTCTGGAAACCGTCAAATGACGTAGTTACCGGCCCCAATACGCGTATGGCTCCCCTGTGCCTGCGGTCGAATAATCGATAGCACCAAAAAATAACCAATCGAGACGACAACAGAGGGGATGACCATGGAGATGTGTTCAACAGGAAAACGACCGCAACAGGCGCTTCAGTCGAGAAGCTCCTGGTTGCGTGGTGCTTGTGCGGTGGGTGTGCTGGCCGCGAGCATGGTGTCGCTGCCGGCGGCCGCCAAACAGTTCGAGTCCGAAGGTGGCCAGACATTCAGTATCGGTGCCGGCTTTCGCTCCCAGTTCCAGTCGGTGGAAGGCGATAGTGCGTTCACCATGCCGGATATCCGCGTGTACACCTCCGGCCAGCTGAGTGACACGGTGAAGTTCACCTTCAACCTGCAGCAGCGGGACGGCGATACCGTGGATGTGCTGGATGCCATTGCCCAGTTCGAATTCAGCCCCGCGTTCAATATCTGGGCCGGGCGCATGCTGACGCCTGCGGATCGAATTGAAATGAGTGGCCCCTACTATGCCCTCAGCTGGAACCAGTATCGCCAGCCGCTGTACGCCTCCGACCAGGGCGGCCAGGCGGGTCTGATCGGCCGTGACGAAGGGATTACCTTCTGGGGCACCGCCGGTAAATTCCAGTATGCCGCGGGTAGCTTTATTGGCCTCGACGAATACAGCAACCAGGACGAGAACCCGCTGTACGCCGCGCGCTTTGCCTACAACTTCCTGAATATGGAATCCAACCCCGGGTACTACACCAGCTCCACCTACTACGGTGGCCTGGGCAATATCTTTACCCTGGCACTCTCCCTGCAAAGTCAGGAAGACGGTGTGGGCAGCGCAGAATCCGCCGGTGACTTCTCCGGCTGGACAGTCGACATGCTGTCGGAAACCGTACTGGATGCCGGCGGAGTGATCACCGTTGAGGCGGAGTACAAGAGCTTCGATGCGGACTACACCCTCGCTTCCCAGCCGATGACCGGCGACTGCTTCTGCCTGTTTGATGGCGAGTCTGCATTTGCCACCGCAGCCTATTTATTCCCGAGCAATGTCGGCCCGGGCAAATTCCAGCCGTACCTGCGCCTCGTGGAAAACAGCCCCTCCGATGCCGACAGCAGCAGTTCCACCGAGCTGGGCCTCAATTATGTGGTCAATGGCCACAACACCCGCCTGAACCTCAGTTTTGTTTCCGGTGATGCCAATGCATCGGGCTATGCGGGCGCGGATGTCGATGTATTGAGTCTCGGTATGCAAGTCCAGCTTTAAGACCTGTACACGCGCAGCCGCCACGGTGTGCTGCGCCATCAAAAAAGAATACAAGGAGTCATTCCATGAACATGAAAAAGATTATCGCCAGCCTGGCTTTCGCTGCGGGCACCAGCGTGGTGAGTGCCGCCGCACTGGCCGCAGAGACCATTAAAGTGGGTGTGCTGCACTCCCTCTCCGGCACCATGGCCATCAGTGAAACTACCCTCAAAGACACCGTGCTGATGATGGTGGAAGAGCAGAATCGCAAGGGCGGCCTGCTGGGTAAACAACTGGAAGCGGTGGTGGTTGACCCGGCTTCCGACTGGCCGCTATTTGCGGAGAAGGCGCGCGAGCTGCTCACCAAAGAGAAGGTCGATGTCATCTTCGGCTGCTGGACATCGGTATCGCGCAAGTCGGTACTGCCGGTGATTGAGGAGCTGAACGGACTCATGTTCTACCCGGTACAGTACGAGGGTGAAGAGTCCTCCAAAAATGTGTTTTACACCGGCGCTTCCCCCAACCAGCAGGCCATTCCTGCCGTGGATTACCTGATGTCAGACCTGGAAGTTGAACGCTGGGTGCTCGCAGGCACCGACTACGTGTATCCACGCACCACCAACAAGATTCTTGAGGCGTACCTGGCAGACAGTGGCGTCGCCAAAGAAGACATCATGATCAGCTATACGCCATTCGGTCACTCCGACTGGCAGAGCATCGTGTCCGATATCAAAAAGTTCGGCAGTGCGGGTAAAAAGACCGCCGTGGTCTCCACTATTAACGGTGACGCCAATGTGCCGTTCTACAAAGAACTCGCCAACCAGGGCGTGAGCTCCGAAGACATTCCTGTGGTGGCGTTTTCCGTGGGTGAGGAAGAACTTTCCGGTATCGATACCGGTCCGCTGGTTGGGCACCTGGCCGCATGGAACTACTTTCAGGGTATCGATAGCGAGGCCAACGACTACTTTGTTCAGCAGTGGAAGAAGTTCATTGGTGATGAAAAGCGCGTAACCAATGATCCTATGGAAGCCACCTATATCGGTTTCAACATGTGGGCCAAGGCGGTGGAAAAAGCGGGTACCACGGAAGTGGATGCCGTAGAACAGGCGATGATCGGTATCGAGTTCCCCAATCTGACCGGCGGTGTTGCCAAGATGAATAAAAATCACCACCTGTCCAAGCCGGTATTCATCGGTGAGATCCAGGATGACGGCCAGTTTGAAGTGGTGTGGGCAACCGACGACGTCGTACCCGGCGATGCCTGGTCCGACTTCCTGCCGGGCTCCAAAGACCTGATCGCCGACTGGACCGCACCCATCAAATGCGGCAATTACAACACCAAGGCCGAAGCTTGCAGCGGCCAGGTTCAGTAATCCCGACGATAACGGTGAGTGGTTCCTTTTTTCTTCACGGATGATGGAAAGAAAAAACCTCAAGTGAGCTCACCGCATATCACAGGGTTAGCCGAAGCGCTCTCTGCCTGTAGAGCACTTCGGTTAGGGAGTTAGCCCCGGCAATACTTAATGTATTGGACTGTCCGGGGCTTGTTTCGTTTTTGTATGGTTACAGTGCCTGGCAAATCATCCTCGCGGAGCAGACCGATTTCTGCCCAGTGACGAGCCGCATTGTGGCCGAGCCGTGTCGCGGAGTTTTTTGTGAAAAAATTGATACTGAGTTGTGCCCTGCTGATGACGGCATTTGCCGCCATTTGCGTGCAGGCGCAGACGCACTCTGTACCACCTGCCGTGGAGGCCACGCTACAGCAGTTAACGAAGGCCAGCCTGCGTGAGACCGGGGAACTGGTGAAGCAGCTGGAGGATTCCGGTGGTGCCGCCATGCGGCCACTGTTTGAAACCATGCTCGCCGGTGATCTGCACTATCACAAGCCCACCGGAAATCTGATGGCGGTTAGCAAAAATACCGCCGGCGATTACCTCGGTCGGGATGTATTTACTGGCGCAGATCTGGGGGTACAGGCGCGGCGGGACATCAAGAAAATTCGCGTAAACAACCGGCTGCGCGGTCAGCTGCGCGACGCCATCGCGCGGATCAATCTGCTGCAGGGCAACCCCGAGCAGCAGCGCATGGCGCTACTGGCCATGCTGGACGATCTGTCTACCGACAACATGCGCCTGCTACAAAGCGCCTCCGAGGCCGGGGTAAGTGCCGAGGTTGCCGACCTGATCAGCCTGGCGGAAGCCATGGTGCGCCTACGGGAAAGTAACGTCACCGATGAGCGTGTTGCGGCGATTAACGCCATGAGCCACCACCTGGAGGCCCCGGTGCGCAATCAACTGCGCCGGTTGCTTGACAATGAAAATGAAGGGGATGATGCCGTGAGGGCAGCAGCCCAAAAGGCGCTGGATAAAATTACCGAGCGCATCGAATTCTACGGCCAGCTGGAGCAGCTGTTTTTTGGGCTCAGCCTCGGCTCTGTGCTGGTCCTGGCCGCCATCGGCCTTGCCATTACGTTTGGTGTAATGGGTGTGATCAATATGGCACACGGCGAAATGATCATGCTCGGCGCCTACACCACCTACGTGATTCAGCAGCTGATGCCAGAAGCCATCGGCTACTCACTATTGATTGCAGTGCCCGCGGCCTTTCTGGTGTCCGGTAGCGTGGGGGTGCTGATCGAGCGCGGTGTCATCCGTCATCTACAGGGGCGGCCGCTGGAAACCCTGCTGGCGACATTTGGCATCAGCCTGATTTTGCAGCAAGCGGTACGCAGTATTTTTTCGCCACTGAATATGCAGGTGGTAACCCCGGAGTGGATGAGCGGCTCGCTGGCGATCAATCCAGTCTTTTCTGTTACTTATAACCGTCTGTATATCCTGCTGTTTGCGCTGGCGGTGTTTGCGGCACTGGTGATGGTGTTGAAAAAAACCTCGCTCGGGCTCAACGTGCGCGCGGTCTCTCAAAATCGTGACATGGCAAAAGCCATGGGTGTTCGCACGGAAATGGTGGACGCCATGACCTTTGGACTCGGCTCTGGCATTGCTGGTGTGGCCGGTGTTGCCCTGTCGCAGTTGACCAATGTGGGCCCGAATCTGGGGCAGGCATACATCATCGACTCGTTCATGGTGGTGGTATTCGGTGGTGTGGGTAATCTGCTCGGTACACTGGTGGGTGGGTTCTCGCTCGGTGTGGCGAATAAATTTCTCGAGCCGGCGACGGGCGCGGTGCTGGCAAACATCATCGTACTGGTCTGCCTGATTCTGTTTATCCAGAAGCGTCCCAAAGGGCTGTTTCCCCAGCGTGGGAGGGCCGCAGAATGAGCACAGTAAATACCGCAATAAACAAAATCGGCCGGCTCTTCACTGAGCTGCGCCAGCCCGGTAAGGGTTCTTCCATTCTGGTGGGTGCACTGCTGGTAACAACGCTGGCCATGTCTGCCGCCAACCTGTTGTTGCCTGCGGAATCGCCGTTGTATGTCAGTACTTACACCATCACCCTGATGGGAAAATATCTATGCTTTGCCATGTTGGCCATGGCGGTGGATATCATCTGGGGCTATTGCGGCATCCTGAGTCTCGGCCACGGGGCGTTCTTTGCGCTCGGCGGTTACGGCATGGGCATGTACCTGATGCGCCAGATTGGTGACCGCGGTGTGTATGGCAATCCGGATCTGCCGGACTTTATGGTGTTTTTAAACTGGCAGGAACTGCCGTGGTACTGGTTTGGTATGGATCAGTTCTGGTTCGCCATGCTGGTGGCACTCGCCGTGCCGGGGCTGCTGGCCTTTATCTTTGGCTGGCTGGCGTTTCGCTCGCGGGTGACCGGCGTATATCTGTCCATCATGACCCAGGCGTTGACCTATGCGCTGATGCTGGCGTTTTTTCGCAATGAAATGGGGTTCGGCGGCAACAACGGGCTCACGGATTTCAAGGATATTCTCGGGTTTGATTTGCAGGCCGATGGCACACGGGTGGCGCTGTTACTGACGACCACGCTGCTGGTGGTGATCGCCTTTATCAGCAGCCGCGCGATTGTGCAGTCGCGCCTTGGCCGCGTGATTGTGGCGGTGCGGGATGCGGAGGCGCGTGCGCGCTTTCTCGGCTACCGCACCGAACACTACAAGGTATGGCTGTTCGTGTACTCGGCACTGATCGCGGCGCTGGCGGGCGTACTGTATGTACCGCAGGTGGGGATTATCAATCCCGGTGAATTTACCCCGCTCAACTCCATTGAGGTGGTGGTATGGGTGGCGGTGGGTGGCCGCGGCACGCTGTACGGCGCCATCGTTGGCGCCTTGCTGGTGAACTACGCCAAGACCCGCTTTACCGCCATTATGCCCGACGGCTGGCTGTTTGCCCTCGGCGCCTTGTTTGTGATCGTTACCGTGTACCTGCCCAAAGGGCTGGCAGGTTTGTTGCAACGCTCTCCTGATGACGCCCCTGTGCCGCCGGCGCAGGATAAAGTCCCTGCGGGCAACCGCGGAGGAATCGGCCCCCAGGAGGTCAACGCATGACAAATTTCGATTCAATTACCGGGCCCGCGCGGGAGTTGCTGCGCCGGGATACGGCGTGGCCGTTTCTGGTGCCGCGCCGGCGCTCTCCGGATGTCTCCAAGAATGTCATTCTGTATCTGGAGTCGCTGAATGTCAGCTTTGATGGTTTCAAAGCGTTAAACGATCTCACCCTGTATGTGAACGACGGGGAGCTGCGCTGCCTGATCGGCGCCAATGGGGCAGGCAAGACCACTCTGATGGATGTGATTACCGGCAAGACACCCTGCGACAGTGGCAGCGCCTGGTTTGGCCAGAATATCGACCTGCTGGCCCACGACGAGGCGGAAATTGCCCAGCTGGGCATCGGGCGGAAGTTCCAGAAACCCACGGTATTCGAAGCGCACACGGTGTTCCACAACCTGGAATTATCCCTGCAGGGGAGCAAGGGTGTGTGGAGTGCACTCACCGCGCGCCTCTCCGGTAGTGAGCGGGATCGTATCGATGAGGTGCTCAATATCATCGGCCTGGAGAAGTCCCGCTACCAGTTGGCCGGGTCCCTGTCCCACGGTCAGAAACAGTGGCTGGAGATCGGCATGTTACTGGCCGCCGAGCCGCGGCTATTGCTGGTGGATGAGCCGGTGGCGGGTATGACCGCGGAAGAAACCGAGCGCACCGCGGAGTTGCTTACCTCTCTGGCGGGCAAGCACACGGTGATTGTGGTGGAGCACGATATGGAATTTGTGCGCAGTATTGCGCGTACCGTCACGGTGCTGCATCAGGGCTCGGTACTGGCGGAGGGCACGATGGACCAGGTACAGAACAACCGCGAGGTTATTGAAGTGTATCTCGGGGAGGAAGCATGATCCGGATTGAAAAACTCAATCAGAAATACGGCGGCACCCAGATTCTGTGGGATCTCGATCTGGACATCGAGCAGGGCTCCTGTACCTGCATTATGGGCCGCAATGGTGCCGGTAAGACGACGTTACTGAAGTGCCTGATGGGTCTGTTGCCGGCCAGCGCTGGGCGCATTCTGTATCGGGGTAAACCGATTGAAGGTAGCCCGGCGCAGGCGCGGGCCAAAATGGGCATTGGCTATGTGCCCCAGGGGCGAGATATTTTTCCGCTGCTGACGGTGGAGGAAAATCTGCAGATCGGATTACCGGCGCGGGGGGACGGGCTGAAGAAAATTCCCGATCGGGTGTTCGAATTGTTTCCGGTATTGAAAGATATGCTGCACCGTCGCGGTGGCGACTTGTCTGGTGGTCAGCAACAGCAGCTGGCCATTGGTCGCGCGCTGGTGATTGACCCCAAGGTGCTGATTCTGGATGAGCCGAATGAGGGTATCCAGCCGAATATCGTTCGCCAGATCGGGGATGTCGTCACGCAGCTGAACGAGAGCGACGGGCTGACGGTGATTCTTGTGGAGCAGAAACTGGGGTTTGCGCGGCGGGTGGGTAAAGAGTTCCGCCTGATGCAGAAAGGCTCGGTGGTGGCCGCGGACAAGATGGCAAACCTGGACGATGCGCTGATTCGGCAATATCTGGCAGTGTAATCGGGGGCAGGATTGGGGAGTGCAATCGGGCGGTATAGAGTCCCGCGGTATAGGATCCCGCGATTGCGTCAGCGCACTTCCACCCGGTCACCGATGTGTATGCTGGCCGGTGCCTGCACGGCGGAAGCCGGGGCCAGGTTCATCCCAAAATAAATCTGTCCGTCTTCCCAACGCCGGTAGCTGGCCAGCGTGCGCAGGGGTTCTTTCTGCGCGCGTCCGGTAAACGGATGCAGGCCGGGGATGGCGCAGCGCGCACAGGGGTGGGTGCAATCGAATACCAGGGGGCCGTCATGGGTATGGATCGTGAGGGTTTTCCAGTGGTCTTCAGCGAAGGGTTCGCAGCCACTGATCACCAGGTTGGGGCGGAAGCGCAGCATGGATACCGGCTCGGCGAGGCGACTGTTGAGATCATCCAGAGAAGCCTGACTGATCACCAGCAGTGGCGCAGCGTCGGCAAACCCCACCTGACGATCTTCCCGCGGCGACGCCAACGGCCGCTGGAATTCTTCACCCATGGCGACGAGACGCACCGCTGTGCCTAGCTGCTCACTCAACCACTGCGCGGCCGCATCGCCGGCATCGCGCGCAAGCACATCGTCATCCCAGACCCGCACCGTTCTCACATCGGCACCAATCTCAGGCTGGGGTACATCAATACTGACCCCCTCGGCATTTTCCAGGCGTACGCCGACCCCGGTTACCGTGGCTTTGAGTTGCGCCATGGAACGCAGGCGGCGCTGGGTAACGAACTGATTTTCGTCGTCTACCAGCATCCAGCGGCGGTCGTTGACCGCACCGAACTGGTCCAGTGGCAAAGACTTGCACTTGTGCCCCTGCAGGGATTTAACCGGAAAATGGTAGAGCGCGGAGATTCGCACCGTCGATTCCTTAATAGGTCGATTCTTTTATACGCTGATTCTTTCATGGATTGATGCTTTCCTGAAGTATGTCGCGCAATCCACGCCGCGCATCACGTACATTAACCTGATCCTATGTTTCCCTGCCTACCATTTTTTGTGGAATCCCAAGCGCGCCTCGAACGATTCCAGTTCACCGGAATCAATATCCTGGGTGTAGTCGATGATGCCGAACAGGCTGGTTGTGCCACTGAAGTCGACCGTCAGGCCGATCCCGGTTTCCAGCATTGTCTGCCCCCGGCCTACGAATATGGGGGTGGTATTGAAATAGACCGGGTCGGAGCCGTGGTCTTCGTGCCAGATGTTGGCCTTGAAGTAGGGGCGCCACAAGTTGTTTCCATGCAGGATATCGGCAACAAATCGACCTCCGATGCGTGCGGTCAGTGCATTTACATTATCGAATGAGATATTTGAGAATCTGTCCTGCGAACCGCTCATGTTTTGGTGTTGCCAGATCAGTTGCCCCTGGGGTTCCAGCGTCCAGGTCCCATCGAGTGGAATGGGGATACCCACCTCCATGGAGGCCGTAATTTCGTTGCCATCGATATCCGCGCTCACCCCTCGGTAAGAGCGGCTCTCTCCGTCAAAACTGGATAACAACAGCACGCCGTCAAAGTAGGCGCCGCCGGGCCAGTGGTGAGTCCAGTAGCCGCCCAGGTTGTGTTGATCCAGCTCGACCTTGCCGGTTGCGAGGTTTTTCTGCGCCAGCGCGAATCCGCTCACATCGCCATTGGCGCCACCGCGACCGATCATCACACCGAATATATCCCTTTGCCCGCCGGCACTGCTGCGACCGTAAATGGGAACACCGAGCTGTATTCCCCACAGGTTCCCATCGTACTTCTGGTCGACGGTGCCTCCCTGGCTGAGCTTGAGCTGGTCGCCGAAAGCGCGTACCCAAAGCGCGCTGCTGCCGTTATTGCGCTTGGACCAAGCTTGCTCGCCCTCGCGCTCGTGAAACGTGCCAACGGTCTCCATGGTCAGAGCCCGACTCACCGAGGGCAGTGCAACATGGGTGGGCACCTCGGGCCGATAGATCGGAGTGATGATCCCGGTGCCGCCAGACGACGAGCTGCCGCTTGAGCTGGAGCTGCCACTGGACGAACTACTGGAGCTGCTGGAAGAGCTCCCGGAGGAACTGGAGCCGCTGCTGGAGCTGCTGCCGGAAGAGCTTCCGGAGGAGCTGGAGCCCGAGGAGCTCGAAGACCCGGACGAACTACTGGACGTGCTGCCACCGGAGCTACCGCTGGACGAGCTACTGGAGCTGCTGCTCGAGGAACTGGACCCACTACTGGAGCCGGAGGAACTCGACGAGCCGGAAGAGCTGCTGGACGTGCTGCCGCCGGAGCTACCGCTGGATGAGCTACTTGAAGTGCTGCCACCGGAACTACCGCTGGACGAGCTACTGGAGCTGCTGCTAGAGGAACTGGACCCGCTACTGGAGCCGGAGGAACTCGACGAGCCGGAAGAGCTGCTGGACGTGCTGCCGCCGGAGCTACCGCTCGAAGAGCTACTTGAAGTGCTGCCACCGGAGCTACCGCTGGACGAGCTACTGGAGCTGCTGCTAGAGGAACTGGACCCGCTACTGGAGCCGGAGGAACTCGACGAGCCGGAAGAGCTGCTGGACGTGCTGCCGCCGGAGCTACCACTAGAAGAGCTACTGGAGCCGCTACTAGAGGAGCTGGACCCGCTACTGGAGCCTGAGGAACTCGACGAGCCGGAGGAACTGCTGGAAGTGCTGCCACCGGAGCTTGAGCTGGACGAGCTGCTACCGGAACCGCCCGAGCTTGAGCTTGACGAACTACTCGACGAGCTATTGGCCATATGGGATCGCAGGTACCAGTTGTTCTCGGTACCCGCACTTACCCCTCCGCGAAACAGCAAGTATTCATAGGGCCCGGCAGCGACAATGTTCGCCAGGGAAAAAGTACTCGGTGTGCTGCGGCCGTCGATGACCAGATTGACCAGAATGCCATCTGCAACCGTGAGTGCGCCGGGGCCATTGGTGTTGTTGATAAACAGCTGGGTAGAGCCCTGCTCATTGCCGATGGTGCGCAAGTAATCGGAGGGCGAGTCATCACTGGCCAGGAATGTATCGAGTGCCATGCGCCCATTCTGGCCGAGGTAGTCGCCGGTGAGGGAGAGAATATCGAAGGGGCTGTTATTACCGGTCATATCGATCAGGCCAGCGTTTCTCAAGTCAACGCTATTGCCGGGTACCGCCGGTGCGATTCGTCTCTGGCCCTGGTTGGCAAACAGTGTGGCACTGCGGTCGATAAAAAGGCTGCCCGTGTTCGTCCCACTGTCGCCAAGTATCAGGTCGCCATTCATGGTCAGTTCGGACCCGCTGAGCAGTCTGATCTGTTCCCATTGGGTCAAGCGGTCGGGTCGGCCACCGATGGTGTTTTCCCACTCCAGCTCGTCCGTTCCGAGACCGCCATTGATGGGGTACCCCATCAGGTTGGTGTCGGTCAGCCCGATCAGGCGGACGTTATCGTCGCCATCTTGCATATCCAGATTGCGGACCTGTCCGCCACTCCAGGTCAGCTCGTCATTATCCGCACCGGCCATATAGCTGGTTAGCACTCCGCCGAGGATCGTCGCCTGATCTTTCCCGTCGCCCTGTTGCACCGAATTTACAAAGCCACCCTCCATCACGAAGGTGTCATCGCCCGAGCCCTGATCCACCTGAGCGTTGATACGGGCACCGGCGCGATTGATGACGGTGTCACTGCCACCGTCCAGTGACACGGCTGTGCCCTGAATGGTGCCGCTGTTGTCGACAATGGTGTCCGCGTCACCAGTGACCAGAATTCCCGAATTAATCGTGGCGCTCGCCTCGTTGGTGATACGCAGGGAACCATTGCCAGACGCCGTAATACCCTGGTTCAGCGTGCCCTGGTTGACGACGGAATTGTCACCGTCACCATTAATGGTCAGGAACTGGTTGATGTTTCCTGTGGCGCGGTTGACGATGTTGTGGTCGCCATCGCCGGACATCTCCAGCCCCTGGTTGATGGTTCCCACATTGTCAAAGTTCAGCAGGCCAATGTTGAGCAGGCTGACACTTTGGAGAACGCCGGCATTGTCGATGGTGAGCGTCCGCACATCGGTGGCGGCGATGGTCCCATTCAGGCTGGCCCCCGGCAGAATATCAATCGTTAAGTCTCTGAGGTTGTCGACCGCAAATCCAGGATCGCTACCGGAGCAGGTGATGGTGTCGCCGGACATCGGCGGGACCGGCTGGCAGTCTGCTTGTGCCCAGGGAGCCAAAACGCCAGATGTGCAAAGCAGGATGACGAGGAGTGCGAAGGGCGCTGCCCTGTAGCTGGGCTGTCGATGCGTCAAATCCATAGGTGTTTCTCAGCGTCATTTCCCGTGACCCGTGTGCCGGTTTCTGGCCAGACCGTGGTAGTTGATCCGCGGATGTCAGTATTGACAGCTTTAGTTGGTTATTGGGATGGCCCAAGTTTAGGCCGGCACCGGTGTTTGACGGGGTTTTCGCAGGCACTGTGGTACGATTCCGCGTCATTTATTCAATAAAATAAGCGTGGGAAGTGAGCGCGATGGAGTTCGCACGGTGGGTTTGGGGAGTGGCGCTGATCGGCCTTTCGCTGAGCGCCTGGGCGAGCCCGTTTGTTGCCGGGGAGGGGCAGGGTCCGCAAAGCCTTGCTCCGTATTTGCAAATCCTGGTCGATGAGCCGGGTAAGCTGGAGCTTCAGGATGTTCGGGCGGCGACACAGCAGCGGTGGCAGAGTGGTGCCAGTGCAAACTTTGGTTTTAGTGACGCGGCCTACTGGGTAGCAATTACTCTACGGAATCCCAGCGATGCCCCCTTGGGGATGATCATTCGCCAGGATTACCCACTGATTGACCAGCTGGATTTCTGGCAGCCTTCCCTTGATGGCGGCTGGCGGCATACAGCAACCGGTGACCGGCGCCCATTCAACTCGCGGCCGTTGAATTTGCGCGATTTCGTTTTCCCGGTCACGCTACCGGCGAATACCACACACACCTTTTACCTGCGCTACCAGACGGCGGGCTCGATGAATATCGGCCTTAGTGTCAGCAGTGAGGCCGCATTTCTACCGCAACTGGGGAAAGAGCAACTATTGCTCGGTATCTACTACGGTGGCTTCCTGGTTCTGGTGATCTATAACCTGTTCCTCTTTCTGGCCGTGCGGGATCGGGCCTACGCCTATTACATGGGTTATGCCATCAGTTATGGGCTTTATTTCGGGGTGCATAATGGTGTTTCTTTCCAGTACCTGTGGCCCGGAAACCCCTGGCTGGCCAATCAGAGCCTGCTGATTCTGCTCGGACTGACATTGATCTTCGGCATCCAGTTTGTGCGCACTGTTTGCTCTGGCCCCCGACTGGCACCGCGTACCGACCGGGTTGCCCGTGGGATTCTGTACGCACTGTTCCCGTTAACGGCGATTGCACCTTTCGTCGGTTATGGGCCGATGATCGTGTTGCTTGCGCTATTTACCCTGGTGCTTTCCATTCTGTTCATGGTGATGGGGGTGATCAGCCTGTTACGCGGCTCGGTTCCCGCGCGTTACTTTTTGGTGGGGTGGACGGCTCTGTTGGTGAGTGTAGTCATCTACATGCTGAAAACGTTCGGCCTGGTGCCGCACAACGCATTTACCCACAACGCCTTTCAGGTGGGGGCGTTGGTGGAAATGGTGCTGTTGTCGCTGGCGTTGGGTGCCAGGGTAGGGGAAATACAGCGGTACGGTTATACGGACCAGTTAACCACGCTATTCAATCGTCGCTACTTTGATGAGCGGTTGACGCGGGAGTTTACCCTCGCCGCTCGCAGTGGGACACCGCTGGCATTGCTACTTCTTGACCTCGACCATTTCAAGGCGATTAACGATCGACTGGGGCATGTCCGCGGTGATGATGCCCTGTGTGCGGTCGGGCAGCTGTTACGAAAGCAAGTGCGCAAACCGGTATTGGCCTGTCGTTATGGCGGCGAGGAGTTCGCAATCCTCCTGCCTCGTACCGACCGTGAGCAGGCATCCGCGGTTGCCGAACGACTGCTCAAGCTGGTGTCGGAGCTGGCACTGGACGGAATATCGCTGAGTGCAAGTATCGGTATTGCCTCGTTCGAACGCCAAAACTATACCTCCGCCGTGCAGCTCATTGAAGCCGCTGACGCCGCACTGTATCGCGCCAAACAGTCTGGTCGTAATCGGTTTGAGTTGGCGCAGTGTGATTCAGATGTGAATCCGCCAACATTGGCAGCGGTGACACAATAAACGCACTGAAAGTATCGATCGCCTAACCCCCGGCACTTGACCCCCAGAAGGAATTCAGTATGAAAACCCCTGCCAGCATATTGCTTACCATTTTACTCAACTCACCGCTGGCGCTGTCCGCAGAGTTTTCCAAAGGACCAGTGATTAAGAATTATGGCGGTGTTGCGGAAGTGAAGCAGACCGTGCCGCTGTCGGGGCAGGAGCGATTCAAGGTGGTGTTCGATGTGTCGGATCAGGGCGATAAAGACAAAGCCAATCGCCGTTTTGAGAGTCTCGCCCGCTTCCTGAATATGCAGGCTCGCGCGGGGGTTCCCCCTGAGCAGATTGCGCTGGCGCTGGTGGTGCATGGTAAGGCGGGGTTTGACCTGCTCAATGATCAGCAGTTTGAGGAAAAGTTCGGTGCTAAAAATCCCAACGCACCTCTGCTGAAGGCGCTACAGGAACATGGTGTGACGATACACCTGTGTGGCCAGTCGGCCGCTTACCACCGCATTGAAAATACGCACTTACTACCTGGCATCAATATGGCACTGTCAGCCATGACGGCAAACGCCCTGCTGCAGCAGCAAGGGTACACTCTGAATCCGTTTTAAAAGGGCACCCGCGGTGTGTCCTCTCCAGTCAGCGCAGTAGCAGTTCGTTGTCGATGGGGATGAATCTGCTCGCGGCACTGATCAGTGTGCCTGCGGTCAGTGCGCGAACCCCATACACTTCGACTACTTTGCCGTAGTCGCAGCGTAGCTTGTTCACCAGAAGATCAAAATCCCCATCGCCGGAAACCAGAATGACGGTGTCTGCGACACGGCCATATTCCAGCGCGTCGATGGTGATCCCCACATCCCAGTCGCCTTTTGCCGAGCCATCGGAGCGCTGGATATAGGGTTTCAGTTTTACCTCGAAGCCGATGGCCCTGAGTATATTTTGAAATTCCCGCTGCTTTGGATCACCGCGATCAATGGCATAGGCAATGGCGGTGGTGACCTGTCTTCCTTGTGTGGCCCTGGACCAGAAAGCGTTGTAATCGAAGTTGCAGCGGAATGTCTGTCGGGCCGTGTAGTACACATTCTGCACATCCACAAAAATTGCCACTTTTTCGACGTCGCAGGGTTTTGAATTTTGATCACTGGTATCCATCAGGGCCTTTCTTGTGGTTGCGGCTTCGATATTTCCTACTGGGTCTCGACGGGAGTCCCTGCGTGTCGTTTGTATTTCCGAATGGCAGAAATCAGCTGCGGGAAAGCAATGGGCTTGGTCAGGTAGTCATCCATACCCGCCTCCAGTGCCGCAGTTCTCTGTTCACTGAAGGCCGCGGCAGAGAGGCCGATAATTGGGACCTGGCGGATTTCCGGTAGCTGACGAATTTCCCGGGTGGCCTCAAGGCCGTTCAGGCCGGGCAACTGGACATCCATAAATATCAGGTCGGGGCGTATCGTCAGTGCTTTTTCAACGCCCTCACGCCCGCTGGTGACAAATGTGGTGATTACGCCTATATCATCGCAGAAGGCCTGCATCAGCGCCTGGTTGAGCGCGTTGTCTTCGACAATCAGCGCCCTGATGCCTCGCAGCTCTGCAAGGGCACTGTTATCACTTTCTGGCTGTGGTGCCACCGGACTTCCACAGCGCAGTGGTAGCCGCACCTGAAAGCGGGTTCCACGTTCGCGTTCGCCGTCCAAACAGATCTCGCCGCCCAGAAGTTCCACCAGACTGCGGGTAATCGGAAGCCCCAGGCCGGTGCCCCGGGCCTGCCCATCGGCGGACTTGTCTACCTGCTCAAACGGCTCAAAGATAACCGCCCGCTGTTCCGTGGGGATGCCAATTCCATCATCGATAACTTCGATGAGTAGAATTTCTGTGCCAGCCTGATCCGTTTGTTGATTAAATTTAACTTCTATCGTGCTCGCTTTCGGTGAAAACTTGATGGCATTGCCCATCAGGTTGATCAGTATCTGTGACAGCTTGCCGCGATCACATCGGACGAATTCGGGCAGTCGTGGATCCATATCGCACGAAAAGTGCAGTGATTTTTTGGCGGCAAGCGACTCACAGGAAACAAGGATGCTCTTGATCAGGCCGCGCAATTGGAAGTCTTCATCAATGGCTTCGATTTTCCCGGCCTCGATGCGGGAGATGTCCAGGACATCATTGACCAGTTCCGCCAGCCCCTGACCGCTGATGGCAATTTTTTCCAGAAAGCCGCGAAATTCTGGCGGGAGGTCACGCGTTGTACTGCGGTTCAACAGCAACTGGCTGAAACCGACAATACCGTTAAGCGGTGTGCGAATTTCGTGACTCATGTTGGTGAGAAACTGGGTCTTGGAGCGGCTGTAGAACTCTGCTTTTTCCTTGGCCTGAACCAGTTCCCGTTCCAGCGCCTTGCGATCCGTGATATCCAGGATGACGCCAATCAGCCCCCCCAGGCGGCCATCTTCCAGTTCATAGGCGGCCTTGTTGAATATCACGTCATGCAGGCTGCCATCGGCATAGACCACTTGTGCCTCGTAGATCTGCTGCCCCCGCTGCAGCATCAGTTCGATATCTTTTTCGTGATAGATCTTCGCCTGTGGACCCGGTGAAACCCCGTAAACCGACCGCCCAACGATGTTCTCCCGGCTCTTGCCAAGAAAGACCTCGAATGCCCGGTTGCAGCCGGTATAAATACCTTTGGCATTTTTGTAGAAAATCGGCGCGGGGATGGCATCAATCAGGATCTGGAGAAACTGAAGCTGATCAGAAAGTGCCAGCTCAGTGGCTTCCCGCTCCAGCAGTTCCCGCTGATAGCGAGCGTTCAGACTTTCCTGATGTGTGAGCATCGCCGAGAGACGCGCGATGAGCCGACGGTGCCGGCGATACATCAGATAGCAGCCGATACCAACCAGGGCGACGGCAAGGAAGATTCTTGCCAGCGTACCCAGTAACTCCTGGTCGCGTGGAAGCCACAGGACGAGCATCCACTCGCTGATGCCCAATAAGGTTACAACCGCAAGGCCCCCAGGCAGATAGTAGCGCTTGAGTGGGAACTGGGTCCGGGATGAAAAAATCATAGCGGAGTTCTGTAATGGCGTTTAGGCCTATCACACTACGCATGCTGGCTGGCTCAGGCAATATCCTACAGCGGTGAAATTCACTGGAAAGTGGAAATCTACCGGGAGTAACAAGACGTGCTGGTTATTTTTTTCTTCGTTGATTAGAAGCTGACAAACGTTTTGGCGCAAAAAAGCCCGCATGAGCGGGCTTCTTTGCTTTCTCTAAAACCGATCAGGTTTTGAGCTTTTTGTACTGCATCCGATGCGGCGTAGCATTCTCACCGTTGCGCGCCACGAAGTCCTCGTGGTATTCGGTATAGTTGCCTTCGAAGAACACCACGTTGCTGTCGCCCTCGTAGGCGAGGATGTGGGTTGCCACCCGGTCGAGGAACCAGCGATCGTGCGAGATCACCATGGCGCAGCCGGGGAAGCTCAGCAGGGCTTCTTCCAGTGCGCGCAGGGTTTCGATGTCGAGGTCGTTGGAGGGTTCGTCCAGCAGCAGCACGTTGGCGCCCTGTTTCAGGGTGTAGGCCAGGTGCAGGCGACCGCGCTCACCACCGGAGAGTTCGCCGACGCGTTTCTGCTGATCGCTGCCCTTGAAGTTGAAGCGGCCGATATAGTTCCGCGAGCCCACTTCGTAGTTGTTGATCTTGAGCAGGTCGTGGCCGTCGGAAATGCATTCCCACACGGTCTTGTTGTCGTCCAGGTTCTCGCGGCTCTGGTCGACGCTGGCGATCTGCACGGTTTCACCGATTTTGATTTCGCCGGAATCCGGTTGCTCCTTGCCAGTGATCATGCGGAACAGGGTGGATTTACCGGCGCCGTTACCGCCGACGATGCCGACGATGGCACCCTTGGGTACGCGGAACGACAGGTTGTCGATGAGTACGCGGTCGCCGAAGGATTTGCTCACGTTGACCAGCTCGATCACATTGTCACCCAGGCGCTCGCCCGGCGGAATGTAGATCTCGTTGGTCTCGTTGCGGGCCTGGAATTCCTGGGACTGCATTTCTTCGAGGCGGGACAGGCGCGCCTTGTTCTTGGACTGGCGGCCCTTCGGGTTCTGTCGCGCCCACTCCAGTTCCTTCTGCATGGCCTTGGCACGGGCCTGTTCACCTTTCTGCTCCTGCTCCAGGCGCTTCTCTTTCTGCTCCAGCCAGGTGGTGTAGTTACCTTCCCAGGGAATACCGTAACCGCGGTCCAGTTCCAGAATCCAGCCGGCCACATTGTCGAGGAAGTAGCGGTCGTGGGTAATGGCCACCACGGTGCCGTCGAAGTCGTGCAGGAAGCGCTCCAGCCAGAATACGGATTCCGCATCCAGGTGGTTGGTGGGTTCGTCCAGCAGCAGCATGTCCGGGCGCGACAGCAACAGGCGGCACAGGGCCACACGGCGCTTTTCACCGCCGGACAGGTTGTTCACGTCGGCGTCCCAGGGTGGCAGGCGCAGGGCGTCGGCGGCCACTTCGAGGCGGTGTTCCAGGTTGTGCGCGTCCCAGGCCTGGATGATGTCTTCGAACTGTTGCTGCTTTTTGGCCAGGGCGTCGAAGTCGGCGTCGGGCTCGGCGTAGTCGGCGTAGACCTGTTCCAGGCCGGCGAGGGCGTCGATGGCTTCGCGCATGCCGTCTTCGACGTTACCGCGCACGTTCTTGGCGGGGTCCAGCTGGGGCTCCTGCGGCAGGTAGCCGACCTTGATGCCGGGCATGGCGCGGGCTTCACCGTTATAGTCCTGATCGACCCCGGCCATGATGCGCAGCAGGGTGGACTTACCGGCACCGTTGAGGCCGAGTACGCCGATTTTGGCGCCAGGGAAGAAGGACAGGGAAATATCTTTCAGAATTTCACGCTTGGGCGGAACAACCTTGCCCACGCGGTTCATTGTGTATACGTATTCAGCCATTAGAGCTCTAATCCAGTCGGTCAGAATTTGCGCGCAAGTTATCAGGTTGGTGGGAAACTTCAACCTGTGGGGGGCGGATAGCCCTGCGGTGGTTTTCGGTCAGGTTTAGTGGCGTCGCTGCTACCGGTAAACCCCATGCGAGACACGAGCTAGGCGCCCCCCCTCAACCCATCCATGGGGGCTCGGACGCGGCCGTCCAGGCCGCGTACCGTCTTGCGAGGGGTTTCCCGATATCAGCGCCTTTGCTTTGAGTATCGTGCTTTCTACGGTCTTCCGAGTTGCCGGCTACGAAGTAAGGGAGGTCAGTGCTAAGGCGGAGTGGCGGGGAAAGGTTTTTAAAAGCGTCGGCGACAGGGGCCGAAGGCGCCGCGTTGAAGCGGCCGGGCCACGTCGCCGACGCAGCGTACAGGGATGTATCCACAGCGGTTTTGAAAACCTTTCCCCGGTGCTTCGCCGCCACCATAGGAGCGTTAGGACGTACCACCGAACATCGCAGGGTGAAGGAGGTAATGCCACCACCACCCCATCTATGTTTAACTTTGCCCCAAATAAGACAAGCGGGAACCAGTATGACCCAGGAATCACCTCTTATCGTCGAGCGTCAGGGCCCCATCGGTAAACTGACGCTCAATCTGCCAAAAGCCCTGAACGCACTTAATCTGGACATGATTGACCGGATGGCAGCCCAGCTGGATGTGTGGGAATCTGATGACAGTGTTGCCTGCATCTGGATCGAAGGTGCCGGCGGCAAGGCCCTGTGTGCCGGTGGTGATGTGGTGGCACTGTACAAGGCATCAGGAAGTTACGGTGAGCAGGGTGCGAGCCAGTTTGTGCAGGACTTCTTCACCCGCGAGTATCGCCTCGACTACCGCATTCATACCTATCCGAAGCCCATTGTGGTGTGGGGCAGCGGCATTGTTATGGGGGGCGGCATCGGGATCATGAGTGGTGCCAGCCATCGCATTGTTACCGAGACCACCCGTATGGCCATGCCGGAAATCACCATCGGCCTGTTCCCGGACGTGGGGGGTAGCTGGTTCCTGAATCGCATGCCCGGCCGTACCGGTCTGTTTCTCGGCCTTACCGGTGCGCAGTTCAATGGCACCGATGCGCTCTACTGCGGCATGGCGGATCGCTTGCTGCCGAGCGAGGCCAGGGGGGCGCTGCTCGATCGGCTGGCAGAGCAACCTTTTGCTGACAATGGCCCGGAGAACCATACACTGGTCAGCCGCGCCGTGCAGTCGCTGGAACTGACTGCAGCGGAGCAGCCGGCGCCCAATCTGCGCACGCATTACGATGCGATCCAGCAACTCACCGATGCTCCCACCCTGCCAGAAGTCTACCGGGATATCGTCAATTACAGCGGTGAAGACCCCTGGCTGCAGCGCGCCGCCAAAACACTCAAGGCTGGTTGCCCGCTGACGGCCTGGATTGTGTGGGAGCAATTGCGTCGCGGCAAACACCTGTCGCTGGCACAGGTGCTGCAGATGGAACTGGCACTGGCCATGAATATGTGCAGCAATGGGCAGGTAAAAGAAGGGGTGCGTGCCCTGTTGATCGACAAGGATCGCAACCCGCAGTGGCAGCCTGCGCGGATCGAAGACGTCACCCTGGAGCAGGTAGAGGCGTGCTTTCACGCGCCGTGGGACGGAGAGCATCCCCTGGCGGATTTGTAAATTCGCCACTCTGGCAGAGCAGCGAGCTGAACAAGCAGCTGAATAAAAAGAATAAATCGATGGAGTTGAGAGCATGAACCCGATTAAGAATATTGCCTTTATTGGCCTCGGTAATATGGGTGGCCCCATGGCTGCGAACCTGGTCCGGCAGGGTTTTAACGTTACCGCCTTCGACCTGTCCGCGCCCATGCTGGAGAAGGCGGTAGCGAACGGTTGCCAAAAGGCGGACAGCGCCCATGAGGCTATCGAAGGTACGGATGCGGTAGTGTCCATGTTGCCCAGCGGCGAAGCGGTGCGCTCTTTGTACCTCGGGGTGCATGGTTTGCTGCAGGGGATGAATGCGGAAACCCTGCTGATTGACTGCTCTACCATTGCCGCCAACGATGCACGCCAGTTGATCGCCGCTGCCGGCGAGCGCGGCATTGCTGCGCTGGACGCACCGGTTTCCGGTGGCACGGCAGCGGCGACAGCGGGTACGCTGTCATTTATGTGTGGCGGTGATGAAAACGCCATCGCCTGCGCGCGTCCGGTGCTGGAAGCCATGGGTGCGAATGTTTTTCACGCGGGCCCTGCCGGCAGCGGTCAGGTGGCGAAAATCTGCAACAACATGCTGCTGGCCATTCAAATGATCGGCACCGCCGAGGCGTTGCAGCTGGGGGTGGATAACGGCCTTGATCCGGCGGTGCTGTCCGACATCATGCGGGCCAGCTCCGGTGGTAACTGGTCGCTGGAGAAATACAATCCTTATCCCGGCGTGATGGAGAATGTCCCCGCCGCGCGTAACTATGAGGGCGGTTTTTCGGTGGGTTTGATGCTGAAAGACCTGGGGCTCGCCATGGATACGGCGGCAGGCAGCGCGTCCTCGACGCCGCTCGGTGCACTCGCCAAAAATCTTTACCAGCTGCACGGTGGCGATCCCATCAACCAGGTACTGGACTTTTCTTCCATTCAAAACCTGTTTCGTCGCCCGGTGGGGGACTGATAGAAAAATCAGCGCGGCGTCCTGTGCGATTGATTTGAATCAAAGGGCGCGTGTGCCCAATCGTTACCCTGTGCCCGTCTCAAAGAAGCGCCACACCAATAACGCTAAACAGCGTGCCGGCGAGACGGAAGCATAGATAAATGATTGGGAGATCATCATGAAAAAAATGGTGCTTGGCACTGCTCTGGCCGCCTGTATTTCCGGTTCCGCTTTTGCCTATGACGGCGGTGATTTTATTTTCCGCAGTGGCGCAATTACCGTGAGCCCGGAGGTGAGTTCCAGTGCACTGTCTTTGGGGGGTGCCACCCTGGAAGGGACGGCCGCGGGCGTTGACGACGGCACGGCACTGAGCCTGATCGGCACCTATATGTTGCGCGATCACTGGGGAGTGGAAGTGATTGCAGCCACGCCGTTTAGCCATGACCTGAAGGTGTCCGGCCTGGGCGAAACCTTCGACCTGGGGGAAACCCGTCACCTGCCGCCTACCGTGGTGCTGCAGTACTACCCGTTGCAGGCCTCTTCCCGTGTGCAGCCTTACGTGGGGCTGGGCCTGAATTACACGGTCTTCTTTGAGGAAAAGGTCAGCCGCGAGGCCAATGATATTTTTGCCTCCCTCGGCGCAACCGGCGACGCTTCGGTAACCCTGAAGAATTCCTCTGGCATTGCTGCCGAAGCCGGTGTCGATGTCGCGTTTGGCGCGGATCAGCGCTGGTTACTGAACCTGTCGGTGTGGTGGATGGATATCGATACCGAGGCCACGGTGGACGTGCCGGGTGTCGGCACCATCAGCGCCGCCGTTGAGCTGGATCCGCTGGTCTACAGCGCAGGGTTTGGCTACCGCTTCTAACCGTTTCTCCTGCACGCCTGTGGCTCACGGTAATGCCGTTGAGCGACAGGCTAAGCCCCCGGCAATTGACCTAAATCAAGTGTCGGGGGTGGCCGCCTCGGTACCTTACGCGGCAGTACGAAGCACAATCGCTTCCCCGCACAAGTAAGGACAAGAGGTGCCTCCTCCGATGGTCGATCAAAGCGACTCCGCAGTTTCCGACATCAGCACGCCACGCGGCGCGGGCGACCAATCCACTGCGCCCCTTTCCACGGAACTGCTGTCCCGCTATGCGGGGCCCTGTCCACGTTACACCTCTTATCCCACCGCTGACCGCTTTGTCGCGATGCAGGGAGACGACGGCACGGCAAAGCCCTGGCATGCACTCAAGGACGTGGAAACGCTGTCACTGTATGTGCACATCCCGTTTTGTCGTTCGCTGTGTTACTTCTGCGCCTGCAACAAGATCATCACCCGGCAATACGGCCTGGCCTCCAGTTATCTCGACAATGTACTGAAAGAGGCCCAGTGGTACCGCGACCGGGTCGCGCGGGCGCCGGTGGTACAGCTGCACCTGGGGGGCGGCACACCGACCTTCCTGAACGACG
The DNA here is from genome assembly GCF_001639145.1 of Microbulbifer sp. Q7. Classification (NCBI taxonomy): domain Bacteria; kingdom Pseudomonadati; phylum Pseudomonadota; class Gammaproteobacteria; order Cellvibrionales; family Microbulbiferaceae; genus Microbulbifer; species Microbulbifer sp. Q7. Next base: position 1,211,207 of record NZ_LROY01000001.1, read on the forward strand.
GCGACCTGCGACGCCTGATGGAGGGCCTGGGGGAAATTTTTGACCTGCGCATTGGCGACGATGTGGAGTACAGCATCGAGGCCGATCCGCGCACGCTGGAAATCGAAACTTTGGATACCCTGCGGGAGCTGGGCTTCAATCGCCTGAGCCTGGGCATTCAGGATTTTAATCCGGACGTTCAGCGGGCAATCAATCGCATCTGCAGTGTGGAGCAGGTGCGGGCGCTGACCGAAGGCGCGCGCGCGCGCGGGTTCAGCTCTATTTCCTACGACCTGATTTACGGCCTGCCGGGGCAGGATGTGGCGAGCCTGGAAAAGACGGTCGACGCCGTGCTCGACCTGGCGCCGGATCGCATTGCCCTGTATCACTACGCCCATCTGCCCCATCGCTTCAAGGCACAGCGTCTGATCGACAGCGACCTGATGCCCCCGCCGGCCGAAAAAATTGCCATGCAGCTCGCGGCCAGCCGCCGACTCACGGACGCCGGCTACGTCTTTCTGGGGATGGATCACTTTGCGCGCCCGGATGATGCGCTCGCGACTGCTGCCACAGAAGGGCGCCTCGCGCGCAACTTCCAGGGTTATACACTGATGCCGGCGGATGCGCTGGTCGGTCTGGGGGCCTCGGCCATCAGTTACAGCCGCGATGGTTACTGGCAGAACCACCACAGTCTCAAAGAGTACGCCGGCGCAATCAACGCACGCGGCGAAGCCATCTGTCGCGGCTGGCAGCTGAGCGAAGATGACCGCCTGCGCCAGTGGTTGATCATGGAGTTGATGTGCCACCTGCGCCTCGACAAGCGGGCGTTGGAACAGCGCACAGGGTTGCCGTTTGCCGACGGGTTTGCCCCGGAACTGGCGCGCCTGCAGCCCATGTTTGACGACGGATTGCTGGGGCAGACCGAGAGTGACCTTTTCGTCACCGAGCGCGGACGCTGGTTCCTGCGCAATGCCGCCGCGGCCTTTGATACCTATCTGCACGGCACCGAGCCGTCAGCCCTTTACTCGCGGGTGCTTTAGACGTCGGGAATCGATACAATTCCGCAATAGCAAACCAGATATATGCGCCGTGTGGCGAAAACGGTACTTCGATGAAAGAAAATTCGACAGCGGTCAGTTGCGGCAGTTGCTCCGTGCGCCGGCTGTGCCTGCCTGTTGGCCTGAGCGATGACGATATCGCCCGCCTGGAGCAGGTGACGCGCAAGAAACGGGTGGTCAGGGCCGGCGAAACCCTGTTTCGTGCCGGTGACCCCTTTGCCAGCCTGTACGCGATTCGTTCGGGCAGTTTCAAGTCGGCGGTGATTGGTGCGGACGGCGATACCCAGGTCACGCATTTTGCGTTGCCCGGGGAGTTGCTGGGTCTGGACGCTTATAGCGGCGGTTCACATCCCGGGTTTGCGGAAGCACTGGAAGACAGCAGTGTGTGCGTATTGCCCTTCACCCAGCTGGAGGCACTCGCGCAGCAGGTGCCGGCGCTACAAAAGCAGATTTACAGCATCTTTTCCGAAGAACTGAAGCAGGAGAACGAAGCCCTGCTGTTACTGGGCAAGCGCTCGGCGGACAGTCGGCTCGCGGCGCTGCTGGTGAATATCTCCAGCCGCTACTCCCGCCGTGGCTATTCCGCGAGCGAATTTGTGTTGTCCATGCCGCGCATGGATATTGCCAACTACCTGGGGTTGACTGCAGAAACCGTCAGCCGACTCATTTCCCGCTTTCAGAAGCAGGGGCTGATCCAGGTGCAGGGGCGCTCGGTGACCATTCTGGATTTCATCGCTCTGAGCGAACTCGCCGGCACCCACTGCAGTTACGAAAACTAATCCCCTACACCGCCGCTTGTGCGGCGGTGTCCTCTGCTCGGCTATGCGGCAGTGTCTTCCGCCAGCGTCTCATACATCGCGTCGTACAGCCGCTTCACGCCGGCGTTGAAATGCACGCTCTGCTGTTCGCGCAGGCGATCCTGGATGGCATTCCACTCATCAATAGTCAGCAGGTCGGCGACCAGCGGGAACAGGATTTCGTTTTCACGCTGCAGGTGGCGGCGCTGCAAATCGATATATTCCCGCGCGGCGCCGAATAGCGCCTCTCGTTCCACGGCGGCATCGTTGGCCACGGCGTTAAACAGTTTGCTCATTTTGCGGGTGGCGGCCGCAATCTGGTGGTGTTCCTTGAGGGTCTTGTTGATCACATCGCGCACATCGACGGGCTTGCCCAGCAAGTGCTCAAACACCAGGTCCTCGATCGGGTGGTGCCACTGGTCCGGATACACGGAAAAGTAATCCAGCGCCTCCAGAATCATTCCCAACGTCGCCGGATCCCGTTCCTGTTTGGTCAGTTGCTCCAGCAAACCTTCAAATACTTCGAGAAGTCGCTGCATATGTTTGTGGTCGCAGCAAAGCTGACGGTAGATGCTGTGCATGTTTTGCCTCCATGTCTTAACCCGGGTGCCAGTCGTAACATTGTTATCGGAACGGGAAAATGTCGGTTGATCTGGGTCAAGTGGTGGTCCGGTTGCTGGCGCCGTTTGCGCCGGGGCGATGGGGTAGCGAACGCTCGAACGGGGAGGCCGGAGAACTTGAAGCGCGTCGCCTATCTGCTTGAAATGGTTTCATGTGCACCCTTTGCACCGCGGGCATCCCCTTGGTGTACAATGCGCCGCTTTCTGGGGCGGGCCGGTCATATTTGGGTCGGAATTTGCCCTTGTCGAGATTATGCTTGCGCGATTCGCGCCTTATCATCCGAGGGAATACCATGTTTGATAAATCCGTCACCCTAGCTTCCTATGACCCCGATGTCTGGTCCGCCATTCAGGATGAAGACCGCCGTCAGGAAGAGCACATCGAGCTGATTGCCTCGGAAAACTACACCAGCCCCATGGTGATGGAGGCCCAGGGCTCCAGCATGACCAACAAGTACGCTGAGGGCTACCCGGGCAAGCGCTACTACGGTGGCTGCGAGCATGTCGACAAGGTAGAGGTGCTGGCCATCGAGCGCGCCAAAAAGCTGTTCGGTGCCGACTACGCCAACGTCCAGCCTCACTCCGGCTCCCAGGCCAATGCCGCGGTGTACCAGGCCCTGTGTGCTCCCGGTGACACCGTGCTGGGTATGAGCCTGGCCCACGGCGGCCACCTGACTCACGGCGCCAAGGTGAACTTCTCCGGCAAGACCTACAACGCGGTGCAGTACGGTCTGAACGCCGACACCGGCGAAGTGGACTACGACGAAGTGGAGCGCCTGGCTTTGGAGCACAAGCCGAAGATGATCGTGGCCGGCTTTTCCGCCTACAGCCGTATCATGGACTGGGCCAAGTTCCGCACCATCGCCGACAAGGTGGGCGCCTACCTGTTGGTGGATATGGCGCATGTGGCCGGTCTGGTGGCTGCGGGCGAATACCCCTCTCCGGTCCCCCACGCCGATGTGGTGACCTCCACCACCCACAAAACCCTGCGCGGTCCCCGCGGCGGTATCATCATTGCCAAGGCCAATGCAGAGATTGAGAAAAAACTGAACAGCGCGGTATTCCCCGGCGGCCAGGGTGGCCCGCTGATGCACGTGATCGCGGCCAAAGCGGTTTCCTTCAAGGAAGCCATGACGCCCGAGTACAAGGCTTACCAGAAGAAAGTGGTGGAAAATGCCCGCGCCATGGCCGAGACCTTCCTCGACCGCGGTATCAACATCGTGTCCGGCGGCACCGACGATCACCTGATGCTGGTGGACCTGATCGGCAAGGAATACACCGGTAAAGATGCGGACGAAGCCCTGGGCAACGCCAACATTACCGTGAACAAAAACGCGGTGCCTAATGACCCGCGCTCCCCGTTCATCACCAGCGGCCTGCGTGTGGGCACCCCGGCGATCACCACCCGCGGCTTCGGCGTGGAAGAGACCCGCCAGCTGACCCACTGGATCTGCGACGTGCTGGACGCACTGGAGAAGGGCAATGCCGACGCGACCATCGCTGAAGTGAAGGCCAAGGTGCTTGAGATCTGCGCCAAGTTCCCTGTGTACAAATAATGGATCGCGGCAACGCTGCCGCGGCTAGTATTTGAGCGAAAAAGCGACTCCCCGGAGTCGCTTTTTTTGTGCCTGTCTGATGTGTGCAGGCCACTCAGGCTTTCCTGTCTCTCCTGTTATTAGTGTCTGAGGCGTAGTGTGTTCGCTCCTTTGTCCCGATGGTCTCTAGATCAAAATTTCTTCTTTTGGTGCTTAATTGAATTTTTATTCGATTTTATGTGAAGTGGTATGTAGAATTACGCGCTCATATAGCAAATGTGAATAATGCGGTTGTCATCTATTTCGAACTGCGCGCGCCCGCTTTTTGCCCGCGTAGTGCAATGAGCGAACCGTGGACAACAACAAAACAAATCCACGGCCCTGCGGTATCTGGGTCGGAACACCACTTGGCTGTAGGAGAACAACATGCGTAGCCGTAAATCCCTCTCCCCGCTTTCGAGCCTGATGCGACGCCTTGGGGCCGCTCAGGAGCTGTCCGAAAAGACGGGTATCTCATCCGATGAAAGCCTCGACATTATCAATGAAGGCACGCGCCACGTCGGTGCGAATGCCTCCGAAGAAGGCCGTCGCCAGTTCCTGAAGCAGCTGGGTCTTGGCGCCGCGGCGCTGGGTACTGCTGGTGCCACCAGTACCTTTTCTGGCCCCGCGAAAGCAGATCCCAGCTCGGCCGCCGGGCGTGTGGCGGTCATCGGTGGTGGTGTCGCCGGCGTGCGCTGTGCACACCGACTGCAGCAGTACGGCATTGCGAGCAAGGTATTTGAAGGCAACACCCGTCTGGGCGGCCGTGTCAGCACCAACCGCAGTATTTTCGGTCGCCCGGTAGAGCGTGGCGGCGAGCTTATCTCTACCGAGCACACCTATACACGTAACCTGGCCAGCAACCTGGGCCTGGATGTGGAAGATGTGAACGGTAACGCGGTGCCCGGTGGCAACGAGCTCTACTACGTCAATGGCCAGCACTACACCGAGCACCAGCTGAACGCCGAGTGGCGCGATGTGTACCAGATCTTCAAACGCGCACAGCAGGACGCCCCCTGGGTACCGACCTACGAAAGCAACAATGCGATGCACCGCGAGCTGGATCACATCGATGTGAATAGCTGGCTGGATTACGTCGGTATCGGTGCGAACTCCAACATGGGACAGGTGTTCCAGGCGGACATCGTGGCCGAATACGGCATTCAGCCGGAGGAGACCACCGCGCTGAACCTGATTTACCTGCTGGCCTGGAACCCGATCAACACCGCGCTGCCACTGGCGGGCACCGACGAACGCTTCCGGATTGCCGGTGGTAATGATCAGCTGGTCACCCGCATGGTCGAAGAGCTGCCAGAGGGCACCATTGAGACCGCGCGCAAGCTGGTTGCCATTCAGGGCAATCTCAACGGCCCGTACAACCTGGTCTTCGAAGACGGCTACGAATACACCTGTGATCGCCTCGTACTGGCACTGCCGTTCTCTACCCTGAGAGATGTGGACATCGACCCGCGTATTTACAATGGCTTCCGTCCGCAGAAACGTATGGCCATTGAGCGTATGGCGTTTGGTTCCAACGGCAAAATGGCCATGCAGTGCGCCTCCCGCCCGTGGACTCAGCCACAGGTGGTCAACGGTGAACTGTTTACCCCGAACGGTGTGACCTACGTTGGCCGCCCGGAGCTGTTCGACACCTGGGACTCCACATCGGTGACCGGTGGTACCGATGGCATCCTGGTGAACTTCTTCGGTGGCGATTACGGCAAGCAGATCGGTAGCGACCAGCCCTTCGCGGCGCCCACCAGTGACGACCTGAATCACTTCTTCGGCATTGTCGACAACGTATTCCCGGGCACCAGCAATGCGTTCACCGGTACCGCAATGCTGTCCAAGTGGTCTGCCAACCCGTGGTCCAAGGGTTCCTACTCCACCCAGACGTTCGGCGACTACACCGAGTGGTGGGGCTCTGCCGGCCTGCAGGAAGGCAATATCCACTTCTGCGGCGAGCACACTGCGCTGGAAGCGTTCGGCTATATCGACGGCGCGATCAGCACCGCGGAGCGAGCCGCAAAGGAAATCCGTCAGGTCTGATTCTGCCTGGCTGGCCCGGCGCCCGAGGAGGGCGCCGGGGATCTTCGAACCGCTGGTATTTCAGTACCACACGTTCACAAAAATGCCCCCGGGCTGTGAAATTGAGCCTGGATTCTGTTTTAATACGCGCCCTCGAAAATCGAATACAGGTTCCGGCCCCGCTCATTTTTATTCGGGCCTGAAGCTGGCAGTCGGTTTTCTCCAGCACCAAGGATGCGTTGCTCATCGATGGTTTGCGTCAGCGAACCGGCACTTTCGAGTCCAAGCGGTTTCAGGAATCGATGCTTTTGCCCGGGCGGGAATGCCCTGTGAAAGCGCAGAATACACCGTGCAGCCAGGCTGCAGATCGAGAGTAGATAATGCGTTCTTTATCCCATGTGTTGGTCATTTTGACCGCAGCCTTCGGGCTGACCCTCCACGCACAGGCCCGCGAGTTACACTTCGCCAACTGGTCTGAGTCCATTGCCGAAGACACCATCGCCGACTTTGAAGCCGCCACCGGCATCAAGGTGCATTATTTTGAATTTGACGATATCGAGGAGCTGGAAGAAGTCTGGTTACAGGAAGGTCGCCGCTTCGACATCATCGTCCCCGGTTCTGACAATATCCCCAAGTACATCGCTGCCGGCCAGTTGCAAAAGCTCGATCGCGATCGCATCGACAACTGGTCGCAGAATGATCCCGCGTTTATGCAGCGCCTCGCCCTGTTTGACCCGGACAACGAGTACGCCATCCCCTACCTGTGGGGTACCGTCGGCATCGGCTACAACGTGCAGGCGGTGGAGAAAGCCTTTGGTGGATACCTGCCGGAAGACAGCTGGGACCTGCTGTTCGACCCGGAAAATCTGGGTAAGCTCGACCACTGTAATGCCACCCTGATGCGTTCCCCGGAAGAAATCTTCGATGTTGCGCTCAAGTACCTGGGCAAAGACCCCAACTCCATGAGCATTGCCCACCAGTACATGGTGGCCAACCTGCTGTCCAAGGTACGCCTGCACGTTACCGATTTCGACTCCGGTGAATATGTCGAAGACCTGGCCAGCGGCAAACGCTGCATCGCCCACGCCTGGAGCGGCGACGTACTGGTCGCCCAGCAGATGGCCAAAGAGGCGGGCCAGACGTTCGACATTCGTTACGTGATGCCCAAAGAGGGCTTCCCCCTGTGGATCGATGTGGTTTCCATGCCCAGCAACGCGCCGAATGTGGATGCCGCCTATCAGTTCCTGAACTACCTGATGCAGCCCAGCGTCATCGCCAACATCAGCAACGAAACCCAGTACGCCAACGCCAATATGGCGGCGCAGGACCTGGTGGACCCCGAGTTGCTCAGCAACCCCGCGGTCTACCCGCGCCCACAGGAGCTGGAGCGCACCTGGATTCCCGCTGCCACCAAGCCTCGGGTACTCGCCCTGCGCCATAAGCTGTGGCAGCGAATTATCGAGCGGGAAGACATTTGATCGTTTAGCGCGGACTAAAGGGCTCCCTAGCTACGAAGTCGACTGCTCCGATGCGAAGCAAGGCTGCCGGGGAGGGCTTTTCAAAACCGTCGTCGCCATGGATGGCGGCGCCGGAGCGTACATGGATGTACTCGCAGCGATTTTGAAAAGCCCTCCCCGGTGGCCTTGCGCCACCTGAAGCTGTGAGTGGTTCCACGAATCCCCGCCGCCTGGAGCAGCCTAAATTTCCGCCTTGTGGTAAACTGCCGCCCACTTTTTCGAGGGCCCTCTCCCCATGCACTGTCCCTTCTGCAGCGCAGACGAAACCAAAGTTGTAGATTCCCGCCTGGTGGCCGATGGCGACCAGGTGCGCCGCCGGCGTGAGTGCCTGCAATGCCACGAGCGTTTCACTACCTTCGAAACCGCCGAGCTGGTGCTCCCGCGGGTGGTCAAGCAGAACGGCCAGCGCGAACCCTTCAACGAAGACAAGCTGCGTGCCGGCATCCAGCGCGCCGTCGAGAAGCGCCCGGTCAGCACCGAGCGGGTAGAAGCCGCCGTCGCCCAGATCAAGCATGCACTGCAGGCCACTGGTGAGCGCGAACTGCCCGCCATGCATATCGGGGAGCTGGTCATGGAGCAGCTGCGCGAGCTGGATCAAGTCGCCTTCGTGCGCTTTGCCTCCGTATACCGCCGCTTTGAAGACGTCAGCGACTTCAGTGACGAGATCGAGCGCCTGAATACACCGAAAGCGACGAAAGGGAACAAGGAGGAGGCGAAGTAATGGCCTTCACCCCACGGGAACTGATGGCCCGCGCCATCCAGCTCGCCGAGCGCGGACGCTACACCACCATGCCCAACCCCCGGGTCGGCTGCGTGATAGCCGACGCCGACGGCAAGATCGTTGGTGAAGGCTGGCACAAGCGCGCAGGTCTTGGCCACGCCGAAGTCGAGGCACTGCAGGACGCAGGACAGGCCGCCAAAGGCCAGATTGCCTACGTCACCCTGGAACCTTGCAGTCACACGGGTAAAACCGGCCCCTGCGCCGACGCGCTGATCGCCGCCGGTGTCGTCAAAGTTGTTTATGGCATGGAAGACCCCAATCCCGCAGTGGGCGGGAAAGGGTTACAGAAACTGCGCGATGCGGGCATTGAAGTGGAAGGCCCATTGCTGGAAGAATCCTGCCGGTCCCTGAACCCGGGCTTCATCAAGCGCATGACCCTCGGGCTGCCCCTGGTACGGACCAAGTCCGCCATGAGCATCGACGGCCGCACCGCCATGGCCAGCGGCGAATCCAAGTGGGTCACCGGCCCCGCCGCCCGCGCCGATGTGCAGGCCCTGCGCGCGCGCAGTTGCGCCATTGTTACCGGCGTCGACAGCGTGCGCCACGACAACCCGAATATGAACGTGCGCCCGGATGAAATGGCGCTGTCGGAAGCGGAAGCCGCCGCTGCGGCAGAAAAACAGCCCCTGCGGGTGATTGTCGACAGCAAACTGCGCACCCCGGCCAAGGCCTTTATATTGCAGGGCGAAGCCCCCACATTGGTGGTCACAACCGCGGCGGCTGACGACGAGCGTCGCGCTCGGCTGGAGAAGGCCGGTGCCGAAGTGCAGGTACTGCCCGCGGACAAAGACGGCCGCGTGCACCTGGGCGAACTGCTCAAAGAGCTCGCCCGCCGCGAGTGCAACGAAGTGCTCGTGGAGAGCGGTGCAACCCTCACTGGCGCGTTTATGTATCAGGGCCACGTGGATGAACTCATCGTCTACATGGCGCCCAAGATTCTCGGCTCCAGCGCGCGTCCGCTGTTTGAGCTACCGATTGAGCGCATGGGCTCCATGCTGCCCATCACCATTACCGATATGCGCGCGGTCGGCCACGACTGGCGTATTACCGCGACAACCGATATCGAGCGGTAAGCGCGAGGGTGCTTCTAAAAAGCAGGATTTTCGCGCGAGGGCCAGGAAGCCCCGCGCGCAGGACCGGAATGTATAGGAATACATGAGGAACCGAGCACGGAGCTGACGACGCCCTCGCGGGAAAAGACAATTTTTAGGAGTGCCCGGATTGTTTACTGGAATTATTGAAGCCGTTGGTGAGATTACCGCGCTGCAACCGAAAGGCGGCGATCTGCGCCTGCGGGTAAACACCGGCAAGTTGGACCTGTCCGACGTCAAACTCGGCGACAGCATCGCCACCAACGGCGTCTGCCTCACCGTGGTAGACCTGCCCGGCGATGGCTACTGGGCCGACGTCTCGGCAGAAACACTCGCCGTTGCGACACTGAACGACTGGAAGCTGGGCGACAAGGTCAACCTGGAAAAGGCATTGACCCCGCAGACCCGCCTCGGCGGGCATATGGTCAGCGGCCACGTGGATGGTATCGGCGAAGTGGTATGGCGCAAGCCCACCGCCCGCGCCGAGCAATTCCGCCTGCGCGCCCCGGACGAACTGGCCAAGTACATTGCCCACAAGGGCTCCATCACCGTCGACGGCACCAGCCTCACGGTGAATGCGGTCGACGGCGCCGAATTCGAGCTCACCATCGTGCCCCATACCATCGCCGAAACCGTGATCGGCGGTTACCAGGCTGGGACCAAGGTGAACCTCGAAGTAGACCTGATAGCGCGCTATCTGGAGCGGCTACTCTTGGGAGATGCCGCCGCCGAGCCCAAAAGTGAAGGGCTGACGATGGAGTTTCTGGCGCAGCACGGCTTCTACAAGGCCTGATCGAGGCGATGTAGTTTGAATTGAAGCGGATGATGCCGGGTAAAGCTTTGCGAGACGTTGATTCGCTTCGCTCACCCTGCGGGCGCCTTTGGCGTCCAAAGCGTACGCTTTGTCCGCGAGAGGGACCTCGCGGAAGAGCCCCCATGGATGGGTTCACGGCGTGTCTCGCAAAGCTTTACCCGGTAGCAGCCGCGCCACGGACTAGCGACGAAGTCACGGTGCAGCGTGCGAAATTTGAGATTTGCCTCGTGGGCGAATCGAAAGAACTAGAGGTTTTATGGAACTCAATAGCGTTGAAGAACTGATCGACGATATCCGTCAGGGCAAAATGGTCATCCTGATGGACGACGAAGATCGCGAGAACGAAGGTGACCTCGTCATCGCCGCCGAACAGGTGCGTCCTGAAGACATCAACTTCATGGCCACCCACGCCCGCGGCCTCATCTGCCTGACCCTCACCGGCGATCGTTGCGATCAGCTCGACCTGCCGCTGATGTCCCGCGACAACGGCGCCCAGTTCAGCACCAACTTCACCGTCTCCATCGAAGCCGCCGAAGGCGTCACCACAGGCATCTCCGCCGCCGACCGCGCGCGCACCATTCGCGCCGCCGTCGCCCGCAACGCCAAGCCTTCCGACATCGTCCAGCCCGGCCACATCTTCCCGATCAAGGCCCAGCCCGGTGGCGTACTGAGCCGCGCCGGCCATACCGAAGCCGGCTGTGACCTCGCGCGCCTCGCCGGCTTCGAGCCCGCCGCCGCCATCGTCGAAATCATGAACGAAGACGGCACCATGGCCCGCCGCCCGGACCTGGAAAAGTTTGCCCAGCAGCACAACCTCAAGATTGGCACCATCGCCGACCTGATCAACTACCGTGCGCTGAATGAGAAAACCGTCGAGTGCGTCAACGAGCGCAACGTGCAGACCGAATTCGGTGAATTCAAGCTGCGCACCTACCTCGACAAGGCCCGCCGCGAACGCCATTTCGCGTTCAGCCTGGGCGACTTCCAGCCGGAAGAACCCACGCTGGTGCGCGTCCACGTCGCCAGCACCCTGCGCGACGTCTTTTCACTGCGCCGTGGCGACGAAAAATATGAACCCTGGACCTTCCGCAACGCGCTGAAAAAAGTGGCGGAAGAGGGCAAAGGCGTGGTGGTGGTGATCTGCCACAACGAAACCACCGATGAAATCGAAGAGAGCATCGACTGGCTGATCAGCGGCAAGCAACAGCGCCCAAGCCAGGATCTGGTGTACAAGCAGGTGGGCACCGGCTCGCAGATTTTGCGCGATCTGAAAGTGCGCAAAATGCGTTTGATGAGCGCGCCATTCCGCTTCAGTGCCATTTCCGGTTTTGACCTGGAAGTGGAAGAGTACCTGAATGCAGAAGAACTTTAGGCAATCACTGAGAAGCTACTGCGCATCTTTCAGCGATTTCCGTGGATGGAAAGCATAGGGTTTAAGAACCCGAATTTTTGAATCGAAGGTGGAGTGCCGGGGATCAGTTTTCAGGAGCGTCGCAAACAGGAAGTTTGCGCCGCAGCGCCCAGGGATGGGTCTACAGCGGTCCTGAAAACTGATCCCCGGTGCTCCACCGCCACTGCCCCAGGGCTCGAAGTACAAAACGGGTCCGGCAGGGAACTAGCAGAAAACGGAAAAAACTATGAGCAATATCAAAGTCATCGAAGGCGATTTCGTAGGCAGCACCGGTAAGTACGCGCTGCTGGTAAGCCGCTGGAACAGCTTCGTTGTAGAAAGCCTGAAAGACGGCGCACTGGACACCCTGCGTCGCAAAGGCATCAAAGACGAAGACATCACCATTTACTACGCACCGGGCGCTTTCGAATTCCCGCTCGCCGCGCAGAAAATTGCCGAAACCAAAAAGTTCGACGCAGTGATCGCCCTCGGCGCTGTCATCCGCGGTGGCACCCCGCACTTCGAATACGTCGCCGGCGAATGCACCAAAGGTCTCGCCCAGGTCTCCATGAACACCGGCATCCCTGTGACCTTCGGCGTCCTCACCGTAGACTCCATCGAACAGGCCATCGAACGCTCCGGCACCAAAGCTGGCAACAAAGGCTGTGAAGCCGCCGAAACCGCCCTCGAAATGGTCTCCCTGATCGGCAAAATCTGAACCGAGAAAACACTGAAATGACCGTAACCGCATCCGCCCGCCGCAAGGCACGCCACTACGCCATGCAGGCCCTGTACCAGTGGCAAATGGCAGGCTCCAACCTGAACGCCATCGAAGCCGAGTTTCATGCCGACAACGACATGAGCAAAACCGACGTGGCCTACTTTCGCGAGCTGCTCCACGGCGTGGCGAAAAACCTCGACGAAGTCGAAGAGACCTATAGCCAGTACCTCGACCGCAACGTTGAAGAACTCGACCCGGTGTCCCGTGCCCTGTTGCGCATGTCCACCTTCGAGATGAAAAATCGCGTCGACGTACCCTACAAAGTCGTCATCAATGAAGCCGTCGCTCTCGCCAAGAAATTTGGCCCCACCGACGCCTTCAAATTTATCAACGGTATCCTCGACAAAGTTGCCGCCAAAGAGCGCAGCGTCGAAGTAAAGGCCGACAAAGGCTGAATTGCACATGCCCGGCCCCGGTGAATTTGAACTGATTCGGGAGTACTTCACCTCCCGCTTTCAGACCGGGTCCCGGTCGGGCACTGCCGACAATGGGGTAGAGTTGGGCATTGGCGACGACTGCGCATTGCTGAATCCTCCCGTCGGTAAAACACTCGCCACCAGCGTCGATACCCTGGTGGCGGATGTGCATTTTCCGGCAAACGCCGACCCTTATCGAATCGCCAGCCGTGCACTGCGGGTCAACCTCTCCGACCTCGCCGCAATGAATGCCGAACCCCTGTGGTTCACCCTTGCGCTTACCCTGCCGCACAGCGATCCCGCTTGGCTGGAGCCCTTTGCCCGCGGCCTGGCAGAAACTGCGCACGCATTTGGCATCACCCTGGTGGGTGGCGACACCACCAAAGGCCCGCTGTCCATCACCATTCAGGTCACCGGTGCCTGTGCGCGCCCCCTGCGGCGGGATGGCGCCAGCGCCGGGGATATCATCTATGTCTCCAACCAGCTGGGGGCGGCCGCCGCCGCTCTGCCCGTCGTGCTGGGTGACGTAGCCGTGAGCCCCCGGCAACAGCAGCAGGCTGAGACCGCCTACTATGCGCCCGAACCGCAGTTTGCCGTGGCCCGGGCTGTTGAAGGCTACGCCAGCGCCGCACTGGATATATCCGATGGATTGCTGGCCGACCTCGGGCATATCTGTGATGCTAGCCAGCTGGGAGCCGATCTGAACCTGGACCAGCTCCCCATCGCCGCGCTGGCCCAGAGCCTGCAGGCAGGCGCGGCACTGGAAACGGCTCTGACCGGCGGCGACGACTACCAGCTGTGCTTTACCGTGCCGGCACGGCATCGTGACGCGGTACAGGCACTGCAGTTACCCATTACGCCCATTGGCCACCTGCGCGAAGAGCCGGGTATTCGCTGTCAGTGGAACGGTAAGCCCTGGCAGCCCCGGGGTACCGGCTACCAGCACTTTTGACGGGCAGGAATTGAACACCCATGACGAGCGCACACACTGTTACCCCGACCTTTGCCCAGCTGCTGCGCAGCCCGGTGCTGCTCCTGGCCTTTGGATTCGGGTCCGGGCTGGCGAAGAAGGCCCCCGGCACCTTCGGTACTCTGGCGGCGATACCCCTGTGGTACGGCCTCCAGTTCCTGTCGCCGGTCGCCTATATGGGAGTACTTGTGGTGGCATTTGCCCTGGGATGTTACCTGTGCGGCGCCGCCTCAAAAGCACTCGGGGTGCACGACCACGGAGGGATCGTGTGGGATGAGTTTGTCGGCTACTGGCTGACCATGTTCCTGGCCCCCGCTGGCTGGCTGTGGGCCCTGTACGGCTTTGTGCTGTTCCGTATCTTCGATATCGCCAAGCCCCAGCCCATCGGCTGGGCAGACCGTCGGCTTCATGGTGGCCTAGGCATCATGCTCGACGATATACTGGCAGGAATCTACGCCGCGCTGGTGTTGCAGGGCACGGCTTATTTGGTTTACTCACTATGACCATAACGATGAGGCAGGATGCCCATGAAGCTGCGCAATATAGTGCCGTTTGTTGTTTTGCTGACGGTGTCGCTGGCAGTGCCAGTGATTGGAAACACACAGGATGTCAGGTTACAGGCGATATTTGGCACCAGTGCCATGTTCGAAATTGACGGCAAACAGCGATTGCTGAAGCCGGGCAGGGCATCCCCGGAAGGGGTAACGCTGGTGTCCGCAACCAGCGATCACGCCGTGGTGGTGGTTGGCGGTCGCGAGCAGAAGCTCACCCTGGCCGCCCCCGTTGCCGCCAACTACGCCCAGGTGGACCGGCCGGAAGTACATTTGAGCCCGGACAGCCGCGGCCACTACAACACCACAGCCTGGATCAACGGCCGCCGAGTGCCCGTGATGGTGGACACTGGGGCGACAAGTATTGCGTTTAACTACCCGATGGCGAAAAGTCTCGGGCTGGATTTGTCCGGTGCCCGCGCGATCACTGTCTCCACCGCCAGCGGTGTAGAGCGCGCGTATAAAATACAGCTGGCCAGTGTCACCATCGGCGGCATCACCGTACGCAATGTGGATGCGACCGTACTGGGGGCTGATTTTCCCCAAGTGACCCTGCTGGGGAACAGTTTTTTGAGCCGTGTGGATATGCAGCAGCAGGATGGTCTGTTACTGCTGCGCGCACGCAATTGATCGAATACGAGGTATCAGTTTGACCATTCGTTATGTGGAATCTTCCAAGCTGCCCACATCCTGGGGCATGTTTGAGATGCACGGTTTCGAGGAAGTGGAAACCGGTAAGGAGCATGTCGTGCTGAGCATGGGGGATCTGGATACAGACGCGCCAGTGCTGGCTCGCATCCACTCCGAGTGTTTGACTGGTGATGCCCTGTTTTCACTGCGCTGTGATTGCGGCGCGCAGCTGCAGTACGCGCTGCACCGGATTGCCACCGAAGGCCGCGGTGCGGTGTTTTACCTGCGTCAGGAAGGCCGTGGTATTGGCCTATTGAACAAGATTCGCGCCTATAAACTGCAGGATTGTGGTGCGGATACGGTGGAGGCCAATGAACGGCTGGGTTTCGGTGCCGATATGCGGGATTACTCCATCCTGAAGCCGATGATTGATCACCTGGGTATCAAATCCATTCGCCTGATGACCAACAACCCGCGCAAGGTGAAGGCGTTGCAGGATCTGGGCGTGGAAGTCACCGAGCGCCTGCCGCACCAGTCCGGGCGTAATCCCCACAATACCAATTACCTGTCCACCAAGAAGGGCAAGTTGGGTCACCTGTTCGACGATGAGGATGGCTCAGAGCGCTCGTAATGAGCGATGGAGAGGAAAGCGCTCATTACGAGCGGTTTTCACTGTCACAAACCTTTCACGAAAGCGTCACGGGAAGGCAACGTTAAAACGCCAATCTATACGTGAGCAAGATGCAGATCACGCGAAACGCTCAGGAAGAGCAAATCAGTTACTCAGGGAGAGCGTGGTCACAAATTGTGTCTATACTCAAAGTTATCTGATCGTTGGCGGTCGAGAAAGGTGATGTACCTCCAGCGTTAGGATATAAGGGCCGGCTTTATGCCGGCTTTTTTCTTTTTGTTTGCCGTCGAGAAAAATGACATCCATGTCATTTGTCTCTCCGACGCAATCGAAAACGCTGGCGCAGAGGCGTGGCTCTGCTGGGTTTTCGATCGCTCGCGCCGGCCTGCGGCCGCGGGCGCTACATCCTGTAACGCCGGGTACTACGTAGCTCGTTTGTTTTTTTATCCTATTGCGCAGGGGCGGCTGCCCTGATAAATTGCGCGAAATTCCACCAGCGGAGGCTTGTTGATGAGTGTATCCAACCCCCGCCGGGCCAGCCGCGACTGACCGTAACCTCGTCAGCCACCTGCCCGGCAAGTTCCCTTTTGTCGGGTTCCCCCGGAACCCCTGAAAAATTACTGCGCGTCTGCCTGGCGATTCCCGGCGGTGCTCGGAATGCTCATGTACTTAAGTACACTCCGCTTCCTGTGCTCCGGCGGCAACCACCAGACAGCCGCTCGCTGCATCTTTCAGCGGTCCCGCCCGGAAACCCCATCCAAGCGTGCCCCTGTCCAGAGTACCTCTGGATATGAGGCTAGAATGACCTGTGCCTGACAGTCACAAAATTGTGCCAGGTACTTTTGAGGGTTTAGGACATTGAGTAAATCCCTGATTTCACGCCGCCCGGCATTTCGGCGCGGTGTTTCTAACGGTGGCCAGGAAAAGCCTGCGGCGGCGGAGTCGCCCTTGCGCAAGCTGGGCTGGAAGCCGTTTTTCCAACAGCAGCTGAGTCTGGACGAGCTGAACGACTGCGAGCCGGTCAAGGTCATGGCCGTGCACCGCAGCCAGATCGAGGTGACGGGCGAGGCCGGCGATGAGGCGGTGTTGGTTCATGGCCCGCTGTTTGACGATGCCAGCGAGCGGCCCACGGTGGGCGATTGGCTGTTGCTGGAGCGTGCATCCCGCAAGCCGCTGCGCCGCCTGGAGCGCAGTAGTCTGTTCAAGCGTATGGCGCCGGGCGCTCGGCAGGCGCAGTTGATTGCGGCGAATGTGGACAACGTGCTGATCGTCTCCTCCTGCAACCACGACTTCAACCTGTCGCGGGTGGAGCGCTATCTGGCGCTGGTGAAGGAGGCTGGCTGTCGCGCCTGCCTGGTTCTCACCAAAGCCGATCTGGACCAGAACCACGATCCCTACCGCACTGCCCTCAAGGGCCATCGCGACCTGCCAGTGGTACTGGTGAATGCGCTCGACGCGGAGAGTGTGGCGCCGCTGCGCGAATACTGCCGCAGCGGCGAAACCCTGGCGCTGCTGGGTTCATCCGGTGTGGGTAAGTCCACTTTGCTGAACAGCCTCGCCGGCGCCGAGCTGGCCGCCACCGGTGGTATACGGGAAGACGACAGCAAGGGCCGGCACACCACCCGACACCGCGCACTCTATGCCATTCCCAACGGTGGTCTGTTGCTGGACAGCCCGGGTATGCGTGAACTGGGTCTCGCCGATGTATACGATGGCCTTGCGGCGACCTTTGCGGATATCAGTGCACTGGCCGCCAAGTGTCGGTTTGCCGACTGCGCTCACGAGTCGGAACCGGGCTGTGCGGTGCAGGCTGCCATCGAATCGGACACCCTGGATGAGCGTCGCCTGCGCAACTGGCGCAAGCTGGAACGGGAGGTGCGTCGCAATACGCGCACACTGGCGGAGTCGCGCGCGGACGACAAAGCGCTGGGGCAGATGTACCGCTCGGTGCAGAGCCACGCGCGAGCACGCAAGACTAGGGAAGAGTAGGGAAGAGTAGGGAAGACTAGGAATATAGTGATCCTGCCAAATAAAAAAGGCCCACTGGCGTTTCGTCAGCGGGCCTTTTTTTTAATTTTCGAGATTAATTGGGGGCTGCCTGGCCCGCGGTATCGGGCACCGGCGGGGTAAGGCTTATTTGGCCGCCCTGGGATTCGATCCAGTCATTCATCCGGCTTTCCAGTACATTGAGCGGCAGCGCCCCGGCGCCCAGCAACGCGTCGTGGAACTGGCGGATATCAAAATTGTTCCCCAGTGCTTCCTCCGCGCGCGCACGGATTTCCTTGATCTTCAGCTGGCCCACCTTGTAGGCCAACGCCTGACCCGGCCACACCAGATAGCGGTCGATTTCCACTACGATGTCGTGTTCCGGCTTTGCGCTGTTATTGACAAAGTACTGGATGGCCTCGTCCCGGCTCCAGCCCAGCTGGTGCATGCCGGTATCCACCACCAGCCGCACCGCGCGCCACATATCGTAGGTGAGGGCTCCGAATTCATTGTAGGGATCGGTGTACAGGCCGAGGTCATACCCGAGGCTTTCGGAATACAGCCCCCAGCCCTCCACAAACCCGGTGTAGAACTTGTTGCGACGCAGCGGGTGGATATCCCCCTGTTCCTGGGCGAGGGCAATCTGCAGGTGATGCCCCGGCATGGCTTCGTGCACTGTCAGTGCTTCCATCTCCCATTTGGGTCGGCTTTTCAGGTTGTAGGTATTGGCAAAAAATACCCCGGCGCGGCCCGCTTCCATGGAGCCCGGCTGATAGTAGGCGGTGGTCTGCGATTTTTCCGAGTAGCCCGGGATCGGCTTCACACCGTAGGGCAGCCGCGGCAGGGTGCCGAACAACGCGGGCAGCTCGCCGTCGATGCGCTTGGCAATATCCCGGTAGTCTTTCAGCAGGTCTTGTTTATTCTCATAGTAAAACTGCGGGTCGTTGCGCAGGAATTCGGTAAACGCCTTGAAGTCGCCATCGAAGCCGGTTTTCTGGATGATGCGATCCATCTCGCCGCGAATACGGCGCACTTCCTCTAGACCAATGCGGTGAATTTCTTCCGGGCTCAGGTCGGTGGTGGTTTCTTCCCGCACTTTGTAGGCGTACCAGCGAATCCCATCCTCATTTTTGGTGAAGGCAATTTCGGTGTTGGCCTTGGGAATATATTCACGCTCAACGTATTCCGCAAAGCGTTTCCAGTTGGGAATCAGGGTTCTCTGGTAGATATTCTGCGCGCGCGTGCGCAGACGATTCTGTTGCGCTACGGGAATGCTTGCGGGCATTTCGTAGAACGCTTTGAGCAGCGGGCTCTGCTTGGGATCTGCCGGGATCAGTGCGCGGATCTGTCCGGGGAGGTCGCGCAGGGTAATCTGTGGTGGCGTAAGTTCTTGCGCCAGCCCCATCTCCATAAGAATACGGGTTTGTTCGATCAGTCCCGGCAGTTTGTCGAGGCGCGCGAGAATATCTTCATAGTCTGCGGCGGTGCGCTTGGGCATGGCATTCAAGACACTCGGTACACTGCGCTGGATGCCGCTCATGTGGTTCACTGGCAGCAGGTGTTCGGGAAACTGGTAGCCGCGCACTTGCAGGAGCAGGTCCTGGTAGAGCAGTTGGTAGTCGAGCTTTTCCGCGTCGCTGAGTTTGTCTTCGTTGAGGTGGCGGCTGGCGACGAGCAGATCGCGGGTCTGCCCTTTACGGCGCTCGATAGCTTTGATGGATTGATCGGTCCAGTCCTGTTCGCCGCCGGGATAGCCCCGATAGGTGGCGGACTCTGGATAGCTTTCCATAATCCAGCGGTACCGCAGGTCTTGCAGTGCCTGCAGCTTTTCACTGGCACCATTCTTGGGTAACGCGTCCATGGCCTTGTCGAAGGTTTTATGGTCCATCGCCTGCACATTCAGGCTGGTGGCCATAATGGCTGCGGATAAGCTGGGAAGCTTTGGGTTCAGGATTTTTTTTACGGAAAGGGAAAAGGACATCGTACTTCCTGTCTCTGTTTTATTTGTCGTGTATTCGTAGCGCTTAACGTTGATGTTAAGGCAGAGCGCAGGGTGGAGCATTTGGAAACCGTCGCAAACAGGGATGAATTCACAGGGGGCGCCTAGCCCGGTTCCAAATGCTCCACCCTGTGATCTGCCGCCACTAAGTATGTTCGGAGCACCGATCTAGGTGCCGGGGCGGCCAACCACCGGGTATTCGTTTTCAAAACCGCTGTGAATACATCCCTGTACGCTGCGTCGGCGACGTCCCTGTCGCCGACGCTTTTGAAAACGAATACCCGGCACTTGGCCTTCGATTCGAGTAATGCGCGTTGTTAGCGTTATATTGCTGCTGCCTGTCCTTTTGGCTGGGACTGGTGCATTTGCGACTGGCGTTCGCGGATTTGTTGTTCGATACCCTGGGCATCAAGGCCGATTTCGGCGAGCAGTTTGGGGTGCTTGCCGTGTTCGATGATTTTGTCGGGCAAGCCCAGTTGCAGCAGGGGCACCGGAACAATGCGTTGGTTCAGGTATTCTGAAACTGCGCTGCCCGCGCCGCCGGCAACGGTGTTTTCTTCGAGCGTTACCAGCAACTCGTGGCTATCGGCCAGGCGGTCAATCAGTGCTTCGTCCAGCGGTTTCACCCAGCGCATGTCCACCAGGGTTGCCCCGAGTTTTTCTGCCGCTTCACGCGCCGGGGCCAGCAAGGTGCCGAAGCTCAGAATGGCAATGTCCTTGCCTTCCTGAATCACGCGGCCTATGCCCACCGGCAACGCGGTCATTTCTTTTTCGATTGCGACACCCGGGCCAGTGCCGCGCGGGTAGCGCACAGCGGATGGGCCCTGGTGCTGGTATGCGGTGTACAGCAGCTGGCGGCATTCGTTCTCGTCAGCAGGCGCGGCGATGACGAGGTTCGGCAGGCAGCGCATAAACGTCAGGTCGAAGCTGCCCGCGTGGGTGGGGCCGTCTTCGCCAACCAGGCCAGCGCGGTCGATGGCGAAGGTCACATCCAGGTTTTGGATGGCCACGTCGTGCACCAGTTGGTCGTATCCACGCTGCAGGAAGGTGGAGTAAATGGCCACTACCGGCTTCTGGTCTTCACAGGCGAGGCCGGCTGCGAGGGTAACCGCGTGTTGCTCGGCAATGGCCACATCGTGGTAACGCTCCGGAAAGCGCTCGGCGAACTCGACCATACCGGAGCCTTCACACATGGCCGGGGTGATGCCGACGAGCTTGTCATCCTGCTCGGCGGTATCGCACAGCCACTGGCCAAAAATATCCTGGTACTTCGGGCCTTTTTTCTTTGTCTCGCTGTTTTTTTCTGCCGACGGAGCCACCTGGACCTTGGGCTCCGGCTCGAGCTTGTTGAGCGCGTGGTAGCCCACCGGGTCTTCTTCCGCCGGGCCAAAGCCCTTGCCCTTGGTGGTGACGATGTGCAGCAGCTGCGGACCGCGCTGGTTGCGCAGGTTGCGCAGGGTGTGCACCAGGTCCTGCATATTGTGGCCATCGAGCGGGCCCACGTAGTTGAACCCCAGCTCTTCAAACAGCGTGCCGGGGGTAATCATGCCTTTGACGTGTTCTTCGGTACGGCGCGCCAGCTGCCAGGCTTTGGGAATGACAGACAGGATCTTGCGGCTGCCCTCGCGCATGTTCAGGTAGGTTTTGCTGGCGAGAATACGCGCGAAGTAGGTGGCGAGGCCGCCCACGTTCTTGGAGATGGACATGCGGTTGTCGTTCAGCACCACCAGCATGTCTCTGCCGGTGTGTGCCGCATGATTCAGGGCCTCGAACGCCATACCGGCGGTCATGGCACCATCGCCGATCACCGCCACCACCTTGCGCTCGTCCGGCGAGCCCAGGGCCATGCCCAGCGCTGCACTGATGGAGGTGCTGGAGTGACCCACACCAAAGGTGTCGTAGGGGCTCTCGCTGCGCTTGGGGAAGCCCGACAGGCCGCCCTGCTGGCGAATGGAGAGCATCTGCTCGCGGCGGCCGGTAAGAATTTTATGCGGGTAGGTCTGGTGGCCCACATCCCACACCAGCCGGTCTTCCGGGGTGTTGTAGATGTAATGCAGGGCGATGGTCAGCTCCACCACGCCGAGTCCGGCGCCAAAATGGCCGCCAGTCTGGCCCACGCAGTAGAGCAGGTATTCGCGCAGCTCGCTGGCCAGCTCGGGCAACTGTTTTTCCGGCAGCGTGCGCAGTTGGGCCGGGTCGTCGATCTGGTCGAGCAGCGGCGTGGACGGGCGCTGGCGGGGTATCTCGTCGAACATCAAGGGTCCTGATTCGGGCATCCGGGCCCCGCACGCCTGGCGGCAGCCCAAGGTATCAATTGCAACTGATATAAGAAGCGGATTGTATGCCCACCGCGGGGAGATTGCATCCCGCGCGAATGCTGGCTCGCCGGTCAGCCTCTTCCTGTGTCTGCCGGCGATGCTCGCTCCGCTGGCGGATTTACAGCCAGCCCAGTATCAGATACACGCCGAGCAGCAGCACCACGCCGGCCACCATACTGCCGGTGAGCCAGTTGCGGGCCATGATGCCGTCGGCGCGGTGGTGGCTGGCCACACCCTCGATCATGCGCTCGACACCGCCGACCGCGGCGCCGCGCAGGCGCTGGTCGAGGGCAAACAGCCGGTCAAACAGGGCGCGCATGGCGTCGGGTACCAGCCGGCGATAGATCCATTCCGCATCCAGGTTGACCGACGGCAGCTCCGGCGGATACAGGTGGCGCAGGTTCAGCCACACGAACGCCAGTGCCGAGAAGAACAGCAGTTGCAGTTGTGTCAGCACGTGTGTGACATCGTAGGGAGTGTAGGACATCTCGTAGGGCAGCAGGCTGTAGAGCGCCTGGGGATAGATGCCGATGGTCAGGCACAGGGCCGCGGCAATGCTCATGGCGATCAGCATGTTCACCGGCGGCTCGCGCGCGGGGAGCTTGGCGTCGTGCGCAAAGAACGCAAAGTAGGGGATCTTGATACCGGCATGGTGGAAGACACCGGCTGATGCAAACAGCAGGATCAGCCACACCCAGTCATGGCCATTCTTGATCGCCGCGCTCATCACCATGGACTTGCTGACAAAGCCACTGAACAGCGGGAAGGCGGAAATCGACGCGGCGCCGATAATGCACAGCACCGTGGTCTTGGGCATTTTCTTGTACAGGCCGCCCAGTTCAGAACCGTTGATCTTGCCGGTGACATGCAGCACGGCGCCCATGGACATGAACAGCAGGCCCTTGAAGATCACATCGTTAAACGCGTGGGCCACCGCGCCGTTGATGGCCAGGGAGGTGCCGATACCAATGCCCACCACCATAAAGCCCAGCTGGTTGATCAGGCTGTAGGCCAGCACCCGGCGCAGGTCGTTTTCGATCACCGCATAGAAAATGGGGAAGCAGGCCATGGTGGCACCGATATACACCAGCAGCTCGGTGCCGGGATAGGCGCGCGCCAGCGCGTAGACCGCCACCTTGGTGGTGAAGGCGCTGAGGAATACGGTACCGGTGGGGGTGGATTCCGGATAGGCGTCGGTGAGCCAGTTGTGGAAGAACGGGAAGGCGCACTTGATACCGAAGGCGAGGAAGATCATCCAGCCTGCGGGGTTGTCGAGGACGCTGCCGTCCAGACCAATGGGCCCAAAGGCGAGCGAATCGTGGGTCTGCCCGTAAAAAACGATGCCGCCGAGCAGCAGCAATCCGGAGAGGATATGCAGGGTGAAGTAGCGCAGCCCCGCCAGGTACGCGCGCCCATTGCGGCGCGCCCACACCAGAAATACCGACGTCAGCGCCAGCAGTTCCCAGAAGATAAACAGGGTCAGCAGGTCGCCGGCAAACACCGCACCCAGTGCGCTGCCCGCATACGCCATGCTGGCCACCTGTTGCAGGGTGTCGCGCACATGCAGGGCGTAGATGACCGAGATCAGCGCCGCGATGTGGTACAGGTAGCCGAACAGCAGGCTCAGCTTGTCTGCCTTGAACAGCAGCAGGTGAAAATCGAGAATCGCGTAGTGACCGAAGCTAGTTTCACCGAGCAGCCATAAATTGGCGAGACCGACCACCGGCACCGCAATAAACAACAGCGTCCGCGCCCAGCCGCGCAGAAACAGCCCCAGTGCGGCGGCGATAAAGAAGGGCACAAATGGCGCTACTTCAAACATGCTCATGCCCTCCGCTCACCGGTGCCGGGGCATGTGCCGTGTCAGATTCATGCTGTGCATTGCCGACGTTGTCGAAGTCGGCCAGTTCGCGCTTATCGTAATAGTCTTCCGGCCGCATCAGAAAGGTGCGCATCCACTTGGCGGCGAATACCAGAACCACACAACCCACGAAACCGTAAACCGGGTAGAACCCGGGCAGGCCTTCCGCGCGGAATTCCGTGTGGCGATGAATCACAAAGTCCAGTGCGAATAACAAGATACAGATACCGTAGAACACCCGCAGCATTGTGCGGATGTTGTCCGGATTGTCGAAGAACGCCTGTTTTTCACCACGCATTAGGGCACCTTTTAAATCAAATCCCAGCCTTGATCAGCTGGTAGAACGCATCGGGAAACAGCAGTAAATAAATACAGCCCGCCGCGGTAATGCTGAGGGCAATCAGGGAGGGCAGCGGTGCCTCTTTGATGGCGACAGCCCCGCCGGCGGTGACCGCACCCGGATTGTTGTTGGTAAAGAACGCGCGCAGCGGAATCGGCAGCAGGTAAGCGATACTCAGCAGCGAGCTGATCATCAGCAGTGCCATCAGGATCCACTGTTCTGCCTCGAAGGTACCCAGCATGAGATACCACTTGCTCCAGGTGCCTCCCGTGGGCGGGATACCGATGATGCACAGGCTGGCCACCAGGAAGGCGGTCATGGTGATCGGCATTTGCCGGCCCAGCCCGCGCATTTCATGGATTTCGGTTTTGTGGGCCGCTACCAGAATGGCGCCGGCGCAGAAAAACAGGGTGATCTTGCCAAAAGCGTGCATCACGATATGCAGTGCACTGCCGGTCATGCCCGCGCTGGTGGCGAGCAGCGCACCCAGGGTGATATAGCCGAGCTGGCTGACCGTGGAATAGGCGAGGCGTTTTTTCAGGTTCTGCTGGCGCAAGGCAATGATGGACGCGAGCAGAATGGAGGCCGCGGCCAGATACAACAGCCAGTTGGTGGCGGGAATACTGCGCAGGGTTTCAAAGCCGAATATCAGCAGGCACACCTTCAGCAGTACAAAGACCCCCGCCTTCACCACCGCCACCGCATGCAGCAATGCACTCACCGGCGTCGGCGCCACCATGGCTGCCGGCAGCCAGCGATGGAACGGCATGATCGCCGCCTTGCCCACGCCGAATACAAAAAATACCAGCAATACCGACAACAGGGCGGCAGAAGTGTCCGGCGAGAAGACACCGCCGGGCTGGAACGACAGGGTGCCCGTCAGCAACCAGGTGGCGATGATCGCCAGCAGGAAAAAGCCCACGGACGTGCCGAGCAAAATGCCCAGGTAAGTGCGCCCGCCCTGACGCGCCTTGTCGGTACCGGCGTGGGTGACCAGCGGATAGGTACAGAGCGTCAGCACTTCATAGAAAATAAACAGCGTAAACAGGTTCTCGGCAAATGCGATCCCCATGACCGCGCCAATGGAAACCGCGAACAGGCTGAAAAAGCGGGTCTGGTTTTTTTCCCCGTGGCCGCGCATATAACCGATGGCGTACACCGTGGTGATGATCCACAGAAAGCTCGCCACCAGCGCAAACAGCAGCCCGAGCGGTTCAACGCGAAACGCCAGCGCCAGCCCGGGGAGAATATCCAGCCAGTGCACCGCAATGGTGTCGCCGTCCAGCATGGGCTGGTAGAGCTGCGTCACCACCGCGGACAATGCGCTGGCGGCAATCAGTGAAACGGCCTCGCGCACATTTTCCCGGCGGGCGGTGAGCTGAATACCCACCAATGCCAGCAGAGGGATCAGCAGGGTAAGTTGTAACAGAAAGGATTCACTCATTGCGCAGCGCCTCCAAGCAGGAATTGGGCGGCTGCGGCAGATACTTCTACCGGCAGGCGGGTATCGATTCCGAAATAGACATTGGCGGCGATCAGCAGCCACGCCGGCAACAGAATACCCAGCGGGGCCTCCTTCACCGTGTCATCTGTGGGAGCCTGGAAATAGGCCGCTTCCACCAGTTTCCAGATATAAGCCACCGCCAGCAGTGAACCGAGCACCACCAGGATGGCTACCCCCCACAGCTGCTGCTCGACCGCCGCGGCAATCAGGTACCACTTGCTCACAAAGCCCACGGTCAGCGGCATGCCGATCAGGCTGAGCCCGCCCACCACGATCGCCGCCATGGTCCAGGGCATGGTGCGGCCAAGGCCGCGAAATTGCTCGATGCGGCAGCCGCCCAGTTGATAAACGAGCCCAGCCAGCGCCAGAAACAGCCCGCCCTTCATCAGGGCGTGATTGAACAGGTGTAGCAGTGTGGCCTGCAGTGCGGTGGCCGTGCCGATGCCGATACCAACCACCATGTAGCCGATCTGCGCCACGCTGGAAAACGCCAGCATACGTTTGATGTTGGCCTGGTAAATGGCGACCGTGGATGCCGCGAACACGCCCACCAGCCCCAGCCCGATCAGCAGGGTGTCCAGCGGCAAGTGCGACAGGGAAAAGTCCACCCCGAACACGGTAAAGGTAAATCGCAGCAGCAGATACAGTGCCACCTTGGTGGCCGTAGCAGCGAGAAAGGCGGTAACGATAGAGGGCGCGCAGCTGTAGGCGTTGGGCAGCCACAGGTGCAGCGGAAACAGCGCGAGCTTCAGGCAGATGCCCACAAAGATAAACGCAAATGCCGCGAGTACGGTGGTGGACTCGCTGAGTGGCGGAATGCGCTCGGCCAGGTCCGCCATATTCAGGGTGCCGGTCATCATGTACAGGAAGCCGATCCCGATCAGGATAAACGTGGCCCCGATGGTGCCCATGATCAAATACTGGAAGGCAGCCCAGAGCGCGCGCCGGTCTTTGCCCAGTGCGATCAATGCATAGGTCGAAAGGGATGAGATCTCGAGGAAAACAAACACATTGAACGCATCGCCGGTTGCCACAATCCCCAGCAGCCCGGCAAAGCACAGCAGGTACAGGGTGTAGAACACCGTTTGCCGGTTGGCTTCCAGTTCCCGTGCCACGCTGGTGCGGGCCGCAGCCAATACCGCCGTGCTCAGTGCGGTGACAATCAGCAGCACCCAGGCATTCAGCAGGTCAATGCGATACTCGATGCCCCAGGGTGCATGCCAGCCCCCGAGCTCATAGGTGATGGGGCCAGACAGGTACACCTGCTGCAGTAATAAAACACTGACCACCAGCGCGGCCAGGCTCACCGCCAGGGTGAACAGCCACGCGAGGGTGGCCTTGCGGATAAACAGGCAGGAGGGCGCCGCCATTAACGGCAGAATAACCTGCAAAATGGGAAGATGTGCCAGCATGGTTTATTGCTCCTTACCGGCAGAGGTCTGGGCGGCGGCAGCCTGTTGCGCGCTGCGCTCCTGCAGGGCTTCTTCGGCCTGGATGTCGCGCTCTTCGATGGACCCGTAAGCGCCTTTGATGCGGATGATAAGCGCCAGAGCCAGCGAGGTGGTCGCAATGCCGACCACAATGGCGGTGAGAATCAGCACGTGGGGCAGCGGATTGGAATACAGGGTTACGCCTTCACTGAGAATCGGTGCGCTACCACCGTCCACTTTGCCGACGCTGATATAGAAAATGAAAACCGAGGTCTGAAAAATATTCAGCCCGATAATTTTTTTAACCAGGTTGCCCTGGGCAATGACCATATACAGGCCGATCATCATCAGTGCGATAACGATCCAGTAATTGTAGTGTGATGCCAGTAACACCTTATCCGGCCCTCCCTTCTGCGCCCTGCACATCGTCCAGCGGCGGTAATACCGCTGAGGAAGCCGTTGCAGGAGTTTGCACGCTGCGCACACGCAGCTGCGCGGAAAACAGATAAAACACCATAATCATCACCGCCGCCACGGTGATGCCCACACCCAGCTCAATGGCGATGATGCCCACATGCTGGCCGGTCACCGGATTGCCGGCGAGTGCGCCGTAATCCAGAAAATTCTTGCCGCTGACCAGGCTCAGCAGGCCCACGCAGCCATAGATCAGCACGCCCACCGCCGACAGCATTTGCACCAGACCGTGGGAGGCCACCTTGCGCACGGCGTCGAGGCCGAACACCAGTCCGTAGAGGATAAAGCCCACCGCAAAAATCACACCCGCCTGGAAGCCTCCGCCGGGGCCGTACTCGCCGTGGAACTGCACATACAGTGCGTACAGCATGATGGGCGCGATCAACACCTTGGCTACCACGCGCAACACGATATCGCGGGATTGCGCTTCCACCGGCGTTTGCGGGCTGGCCTGCAGCGGCTGCTCGGCGCGTGCCATCAACAGTGACAGCACGCCGAGACCGGCAGTGAAAATCACCACCACCTCACCGAAGGTATCGAATCCGCGATAGCTGGCCAGTACCGAGGTGACAATGTTGGGAATGCCGATCTCCGCCATGGATTCGGAAATATAGTGCGGTGCCACGTGCATGTGCGCCGGCGCATTGGCATCGCCAAAAGAGGGCATGTCGACGGTGGCCGCGATCAACATGGCACCCACCGAAGCCACCAGCGCGATTGCCAGGCGCGCGCGGGCGCGATCGGCGCGCTGGTAACGGCCACACAGCGCGAGCGTCATCACGATCAGCAGCGGGGAAATACCCGCACCCACGGCGGCCTCGGTAAACGCGACATCTACCGCGCCCATGGTCATGAAAAAGCCCGCGGACAGCAGCCCGTAAATCCCCGCCAGCATCGCGGCGGCAAACAGGTCCTTGATCCAGGCAATGGAAATGGCGGTGGCCAGCAACAGTGCCAGCAGGGCAATATCCAGCAGCAGGTCCATCAATTACGCTCCCGGAGGATTTGTTGTTTTGGTCTCATAGCGATCGTCATCGTGAAGACATGCGGTGAATGGGACATCAGGCCCGGGTGTCATCGGCCGCCTCGACGGCGGTGTCCGTTGTATTGCCCGCGCTTGCCGCCGTCGAGCTGGCGGCTGCAGGCTGCGCGGCTCCCGTTGTCACAGGCGGCAGCCGCAATGCACTGAGCTGGGCCGAGCGCGCCAGTGCGTGGCTGGCGGTGGGGCTGGTGAAGAAAATAAACAGCATGATCATACCCAGCTTGAACAGGGCCAGCGACCAGCCGGCCGCCAGCATCAAACCGCTGATGATCAAAAAGGTGGCCAGGGTATCGGTCACGCCGGCGGAGTGCATACGGGAATAGAAATCGGGGAAGCGCAGCAGTCCGATGGCCCCGGTCAGCATAAAAAAGCAGCCCAGCAATAGCAGCAGGCCACTGGCAAACGTCAGCAGCGAATCAATCACCGGTCACCTCCGTTGCAGACGCCGCGTTCGCAGTACGGAACTCAAAGTACCGCAATACACCGATCACACTCACGAAGTTGATCAGCGCATAGACCAGGGCGATATCCAGAAACTCCGGTTTGCCGAAGGTAAAGCAGATGACCGCAATCAGCAGTACGGTTTTAGTGCTGAACATGTTCACCGCGAGAATCCGGTCGTGAATACTCGGGCCGCGTACCGCGCGGATTAAAGCCAGCGACATGACCACCAGCAGTGCCACGAGGGTTGCATACAGCATCATGAGGGCGACCCCGCTTTGGTGTTACCGGAGCCCTGGTTTTCCGTCAATTTCCGAATACGCTGTTCCATCTCACCTTGTTTCACTTCGTCCAGCCCCGCACGGGTTAAGGCGTGTACCAGAATGGAGCCACCGCTCACGTCGATGGCCACGGTGCCAGGGGTCAGGGTAATGGAATTGGCATACAGCACCTTCCCCAAATCCGTCTTCAGGGTGGTGGGGATGCGTTCACTGCAGGGGGAGATGGTATCTGGTGCGTTTATTTTTCCGCGCAGCAGGCCGCCCCATACGCAGCGTGCCACCTCCAGGTTACTGGCAATGATTTTGCGCAGTAGCCAGAGGTAGTAGCGGGGCAGTGTGGACCACAGCTCCAGCGGCAGGGACTCACCGTCCACGACCTTCATACGGCGGGCAATGGCGATCACAAAAAGAATGGAGATCAACCCGAATGCGAGCAGCAGGGGGGTGTAATGGCCGGAGTTGGCCAACCAGATGAAAGCGAGAACGGCAAACAGGCAAAGGGTGTAACGCATGAATGTTCTACTACACAAACTTTACAGAAACCGCTGAGTACACGCCTCGGCGGGGCAACCAATTTGGCATTATTTTCCGATGACATCTTCGCAGCGGTAGTGGTTTTCAAATACCGTGAGCATCACAGACTCCGCTGTTGCGCCTTCTGTCTCTGGCGGTGCAAGCCCAGCCACTTTGGCGATCAGCGCGTTGATGGTTTCGGCGCGGGGCAGGCAATAGCGGCTGCTAATTTTCTGCTCTGTCTCTGCGGACAGCCGGCCGGTGCGCGTGCGAATGGCGCGGGCGACAAACAGGGAGGGGCGATCTTCCGCCGCGATAATCTCGGTACTGGCCGACAGATAGCCCTGGATAAAGGCGCGGCAGGTTGTGGCGCCCGAATCCTGTGGATCTATTGCATGAGATTTACAGGCTTCGATCAATCCAGTTGCGGTGAGTGGTTCCATGGCCACGGCGGGCTGCCCGCCGATAGTGGTCGTCACAGCCGCCAAAATGGCGGGCGCGAGCACCCTGGGCAGAAGTCGCTTCATACGCATCACTCGTCACGTTTATCGTTTTTTTTGTCAGCGTTTTTTTGTGAGTTTTTATGCTTGCGTTTACTTTGGCACTTTATTTGTGCGGAAGATTGCCAAAAGTGTGAAAAAGTGTGTGAAGCCGTGTAAATTCTACGGGCGGAGTCAGGCCGCTGCTGGTGCGCAGCGGCGCTGCGAATGCGGTCGGCACGGCGTCTGAACAGGTACAACGAACGAGGTGGCAGCGGATGGCAAATGAGTTGGTAAAAGCCCGCATCCTGGTGGTGGATGGGAGCGAAGACGCCCGCGATGCGCTGGCTGACCTGTTGGCATCTGCCGGGTATGGCGCAGTGACGGCGGCCGACGGGGAGCAGATGCTCGTCTGCCTGCAAGCGCACCCGATTGACCTGGTCCTACTGGAAGTGGACCTCGCTGGTAGCGACGGGTTTGAACTCTGCCGATACCTGTGTAGCGACGAGAACCGGCCACCGGTGGTCTTCGTTACTGCGCGGGGTGATGAAGTCGACCGTGTGGTGGGGCTGGAAATGGGGGCGGACGACTATGTGGTGAAGCCCTACTTCGAGCGCGAGCTGCTGGCGCGGGTGAAAGCGGTGCTGCGCCGGGCGAAGCGGCCTCCACGCAGCGGCAAGCGCGGGGTATTCACCTTCGCCGGCTGGCGTTTTTGCCCGGTGCAGATGCAGCTACTCGACCCGGAAGGCAACATCGTTCCGCTTTCTTCCAGCGAAACCGAATTGCTGCTGGCGTTTGTGCAGCATCCGCAGGAGCCGCTCTCGCGGGATCGCCTGCTGGACCTGACCAAGGGGCGCGAGAGTTTCCCGTTTGATCGCAGTATCGACTCCCATGTGAGCCGCCTGCGCCGCAAGCTGGGTGACGATGCCAAGCAGCCGGAGGTCATCAAGACGGCCTGGGGGACAGGCTATATCTTTACCTACGCGGTGGAAGCGGGCTAACAACAACGGAAGTCAGTGGCTGCGGGCCACAATGTAGTCCGCGAGCTGCTGCAGCACCCGGGTGTCGACTGTATCCACACCGGCAGCCACGTCGTTCAGGGCGCGGGCGGCTTCCGCCTGCAGCGTCTGTGCTTCGGCGCGGGCCCCGTCCAGGCCCAGCAGGGAGACATAGGTGGGTTTGTTGCGCGCCGCATCGGCACCCTGGGTTTTGCCCAGCGTCTCGGTATCCGCGGTCACATCGAGAATGTCGTCCTGCACCTGGAACGCCAGACCAATGGCCTCCGCATAGCGGCTGATGGCGGCAAGCTGCGCGTCGTTGGCGCCGCCGATCAGGGCGCCAATGCGGGCGCTGGCCACAATCAGTGCGCCGGTTTTCAGGCGGTGCATTTCTTTCAGCTGTGTCAGCGTCAGGCTTTGCTCCACCGCCGCCAGATCAATGGCCTGGCCGGCAACCATGCCGCGGGCGCCAGAAGCGCGCGCCAGCTCGCCAATCACGCGAACTTGCAGGGGCGCCGGCAGCGGCGAGGCGGAAAGCAGTTCGAACGCCTGGCACTGCAGCGCGTCCCCGGCGAGGATGGCGGTAGCCTGATCAAACTGGATATGGCAGGTGGGGCGGCCGCGGCGCAGGTCGTCGTCGTCCATTGCCGGCAGGTCATCGTGTACCAGTGAGTAAGCGTGTACACACTCCAGCGCCGCCGCTGCTTCGTGGCTGAGCGCGATGGCATCCTCGCCCCCCAGTGCGCGGGCGGCGGCGTACACCAGTGCCGGGCGCAGGCGCTTGCCGGGGCCGAGTGCAGCGTAATTCATGGCCGCGAACAGGGCATGTGCGGTGGACTGGTCAGCAAGGGCGTGCTTCAGGGTCTGTTCGACCCGGTGGCCAGACGTCTGCAAAAACGCCTTAAGGCCCGCAGACATACCCGCAGGCTTGGTGGAAGTGCTCACTTACTCCGCATCTCCAGCGCCGGGGTTTGCGGAAAATTCATCCGGGGTGTCGAACGGCAGCTCCTGGACCTGGCCGTTCTCCTCCATCAATACCTTCACTTTCTGCTCGGCGCTGGCCAGCTTCTTCTGGCATTCGTGGGTCAGTTTCACCCCGCGCTCAAAATCCGCCAGCGCCTCATCAAGGGGCAGGTCGCCACTTTCCAGGCGCTCGACCAGTTGCTCCAGTTCTTCCAGTGCGCTCTCGAAGGTCGCGGTCTTCTTTTTGGCTGCCATGGGAATATCTCTGATGGGACTGCAGGAGCGGGCAACCTTAGCGGCAACCGCAAAGGGGGTCAATCTCATGCCCCCTGCGACAATATGGCGCACTTGCGCGCGGGGCTTTTTCGATAACATTTGCGCTTCGATAACGAACCCTCGACAAGGAAGAAGCTGTGTCCCGCTTTACTGTTGTTGCATTTTTCCCGGCTGCGCTGCTGCCAATGGGGCTTGCCGTGGCCGCAAGTCCGCAAAACCCGGATAGCGTGCTTGAGCAGGTGATTGTCACGGCCACCCGCGAGGCCAAGGTGCGCGCTGAGCTGGCAGAGTCGGTGGGGGTGATTGACGAGGCCGCGCTGGAACATATCGCACCTGCGCACCCGGCCGATGCGCTCAATCGGGTGGCCGGGGTGCATGTGAACAACCTGGGCGGGGAAGGGCATATGACGTCCATTCGCCAGCCCATCTCCACTGCCGGGGTTTATCTGTTTCTGGAAGACGGTATTCCCACACGCCCCACCGGTTTCTTTAACCACAACGGCCTTTACGAGATCAACGTGCCCCAGAGCGCGCAGCTGGAGGTCACCAAGGGCCCGGCTTCCGCGCTCTATGGCAGTGATGCCATCGGCGGGGTGATCAATGCCGTCACCAAGGCGGCACCGGATTCGCCTGAAATTACCCTCAATGGTGAGCTGGGCGCCGACGGTTGGCAGCGCGCATTGATTTCCGGCGGCAACAAACTCGGCGAGCACAGCGCCTTCCGTCTGGACCTGAACAGCACCGCCAGCGAGGGCTTCCGCGAGGAAGCGGAATACTCCCGCACCTCCATGAGTGGCCGCCTCGACAGTCGGTTTGCCGAGGGCTGGGACAGCAAGACGGTGTTGTCTTATTCCACCATCGACCAGAGCGGTGTATCTGGCCTGGAGGAAGACGACTACCGCAACAATGTAGAAAAGAATCTCTACCACGGGGATATCGGCTATCGGGAAGTGGAGGCCTTCCGCCTCTCCTCCGAACTGGCCTACACCCCGAGCGACAACAGCCTGGTTACCGCCACCCCGTTTATCCGCCACAACACCATGGCGATGATGCCGAGCTGGATGGTGACCTACGACCCGAATATTCGCGACACCGAATTCAGTTCCTACGGCCTGCTGCTGAAGTACCGGCACAATTTTGTTCGCGGTGAAGTCATCGTCGGTGTTGACGCGGATTACACACCGTCGGAGTACCGCGAGGAGCGCATCCAAGTCTTCCGTGATGGTGAGATATTTACCGACTATGCGCGCACTGGCGAGCTGACCTACCACTTTGACGCGGAGCAAACCTCCGTCTCCCCTTATGTGCACGCAGAATTCGCTCCCAGCGAGCGCTGGCGCCTGAGCGCCGGCCTGCGTTACGACCGGTTCGCGGTGGATTACGAGGATCAGCTGGGTACCCCCAACACCGATGCCGCTCATTTCCGCCCCGCGTCCCAGTCCCGCGATTACGACAACCTGAGCCCGAAACTGGGCGCGGTGTACAAACTGAGCGACAACCACCAGCTTTACGCCAGTTACCGCCACGCCTTCCGCGCGCCCACCGTGGGTACCCTGTTTCGCCCGGGCTCTTCCGAGGGCACCACCGAGCTGGAGCCGGTGACCAGCGTCAGCCAGGAAATCGGCCTGCGCGGTATTGTTGGCGAGGGGGTGAATTACGAGGTGGCGGTGTACGACATGACCACCGAGAACGACATCGTGAGTTACATCGCCAATACCGACGAAGGCAGCGACCGCAAGACCACCAACGCCGGTGAGACCAGCCACAAAGGTGTGGAAGTTTCGCTGCAGGCGCCGCTGGGGCAGGCGTGGCAGCTGGGCGTTTCCTACGCCGCAATACGCCAGCGTTACCAGGACTTCTCCTATGTGTTCAGCCAATTTGACCGCAGCTGCTTCTGCATGGTCAGCGAAAACCTGAACTTTGCCGGCAACCATATCAGCCGCGCGCCGCAGTCCCTCGCCAACGTCACCCTGGCCTATACCCCCGAGTGGCTGAACGGCCTGCGCATGGAACTGGAGTGGTCGCACATGGGCGACTACTACACCGACGAGACCAACACCCAGCAATATCCCGGCCACGCATTATTGAACCTGCGCGTCACCCACGATTTTGGTGAGGATCTGTCGGTGTACGCGCGGCTGTCGAATATCACCGACGAGCGCTACTCCACCTACACGTCCAACCAGGTGGGCGACGAAGACCTGAGCTACCGCCCGGGACAGCCGCGCTCCCTGTTTGCCGGCGTGCGCTACCGCTTCTGACGCCCTGTAAGGAAACGAACACCATGAATCTGAAAAAACAGTGGCTAGGCTGGCACAACAAACTTGGATGGTGGGCGCTGGCGGGCATTCTGGTATGGGCCATTTCCGGTATCAGCCACCCGATGATGGCCTGGTTCGGGCCGTCGGCGGCCAAGTTCTTCCCGCCCTCGGTCAGTCTTGATGCCAGCAAGCTGGGCGCACTGCCCAGCTTGCTGGCAGACGGCGACAAGCTGCGCGACGCGCGCGTGGTCAAGCTGGTGCCGGGAGAGGCCGCACCGCTCTTGCAGGTAACACACTCGGAGACAGCGCCGCGCCGCTATTACCAGCTCGACAGTGGGCGCGAAGTCACCGACGGTGATGCGCAGCAGGCCCGCTGGCTCGCCACCTATTACAGCGGCCGCCCGGCAGATCAGATTGCCGAACTCCAGCTGCAGACCGGCTTCGACAACGCGTATCCCTCGGTCAATCGCCTGCTGCCGGTGTACCGGGTGCGCTTCGCCGGCGACGAAGCCCTGACCCTGTTTATACACACCGAAACTGCGGCACTGGCGTCCATCACTGACCGCAGCAAGACGCTGTTGCAGGGGGTGTTTCGGCAGCTGCACACCTTCGCCTGGCTGGATGATCTCGAATACGGCCGCCTGATTCTGATTGGCCTGCTGATGCTCACCCTGTCCGCGTTCGCCGCTACCGGCCTGGCGCTGGTGTTTGCGCTGAAGCACCGCAAGATCAACGACGGTAAGCGCCGCTACCACCGCCTGCTCGGTTATGTGCTGTGGCTGCCACTGCTGGGCTGGTCCACGAGTGGTTTCTATCACCTGCTGCAATCCTCCCTGGTAGCGCCGGTTCACGGCCTGCGGCTGGGTAATGCGGGCGAGTTTCAGGGGCTGACCGGCGACTACCGCTGGCTGGAGCACCTCGAGGGTCGTGCCATCAACAGCTTGTCACTGATTCGGGGCGCCGAAGACCTGCCGGTGTACCGCGTGTCCCTGGCGCCCGCTGAGGGTGCCGCGCCGCGCTCACGCAACCAGCGGTTTGACGGCCGTCCCTCCGAAGCGGGGGCTCTGTTTGTGGATGCGCGTAGTGGTCAGTTGCTGACGGAGTTTGATGATCAACAGCAGGCACAACGGTTGGCGGCACGTCTGGCAGGTGTGGCACCGGGACAGATCGCTGGCACCCGTCTGGTTACCCGCTACAGTCCCGCCTACGACTTCCGCAACAAACGTCTGCCGGTGTGGCAGATTGATGTGGCCGATGCCGATCACACCGTGTTGTTTGTCGATCCGGTCAGCGGTGTGCTGGTGGACCGGACCCGCCGTGTGGATCGCGCCGAGCGCCTGTCCTTTTCCCTGCTGCACAAGTGGAACCACCTGACGCCATTCACCGGGCGCCAGGGCCGCGATGGGTTGATCGTATTCACGCTGCTGCTGTTGCTCGCCGGCGCGGTTCTCGGCGGTGTCATGCTCGCAAAACGCAAAAAACGCCGCAGTTCGCCGGCGGCAGACGGCGGGGCCGCTGGCTCTATCGGTTCTGCGGCGACACAATAGGCGGCTCACGCACTACCGAGTCGATTGCCCCGTGCCATTGAGCCTGCCCCCGCTGAGCGGCGACCAAGCCATCATCACCAACCTGCGGCGCCTGACCGCGCTGCGGGCTATTGCCCTGCTGGCGTATATTGCGGTGAGCCTGTGGCTGGGGGATACCTTGTCTGGGGGTGCCCTGGTATTTGTCGCGCTGGGGTTAGTCACCACGCTGGTGAGCGGCTGGCGCGCCCGTGGCAGTGTGGCGCTGGGACGGCTGGAATTTTTCGGCCACCTGCTGATGGATTGGCTGTGGTTGCCGCCGCTACTGGCGTTTAGCGGTGGTGCTGCCAACCCGTTTGTCACCTACTTGCTCGTTCCACTGACCATCGCCGCGGCCACCCAGCCGCGCCTGTACGCCTGGGTGATGGCCGCGATCAGCATTGCCACCTACACCGGCCTGATTCTCTTTTTCCCAGGTATTGATGGTGGTCACAGTGCTCATGCGGGGCACGACATGGGTCATGGCATGGGGCATGGAACGGATCACGACAGCAGCGCGTTTTACCGCCACCTGATCGGCATGTGGGCCACCTTCGCGTTTTCTGCGCTGCTGATCGCCGGTTTCGTCAACAGCATGGCGGAAGCCCTGCGCAGCCGCGACCGGCACCTGCACACCCTGCGCCAGGAGCAGGCGCGGCGGGACCAGGTCCTGTCCCTGGGCACCCTCGCTGCCGGCACCGCCCACGAGCTGGCCTCCCCCCTGCAAACCATCGGTTTACTGGTGGAAGAGCTGCAGGCGCAACAGCAGGGGTTCGCCGCACCGGTGGTGGAAGACCTGGCGCTGCTGCAGCAGCAGGTCAACCTGTGCAAGCAGGCCCTCGAACAACTGAAAAGCCGTGCGCGGGACCCGGCGGGCAGCGAGGAATTTCAGTCGGTGGGGGAATTTATCGCGCGCAGCCTGGAGCGCTGGCAACTGTTGCGCCCGGAGGCGCGCTTTGCGCTGACGCAGCAAGGCCCAGAGAATGTTCGTGCGCGCCTGCCGCTGACCCTGGAGCAGGCCTTCATCAATGTGTTGAACAACGCGCTGGACGCCAACCTCGCCGGCGCGGCGACGCAGCCGGTGGAAGTAGATGTGCTGTGGTCGGAACAGGGGCTGGTGATGGCGATCACCGACAGCGGCGGGGGCGTGCACCAGCCGCAGCCAGACTCGGCGTCGGAGGGGTTCGGTATTGGCCTGATCTTGAGCAAAACCGCCCTGACACAGCTGGGCGGTAGCCTCACCCTCGCCCCCAGAACTAGCGGGCAGGGCACCATCGCGACCATCGAGTTACCGCTGGAAACCCGGCCCGTGGAGGAAGTGTGAACACATCCGACCGACGCCTGCTGATCGTGGATGATGAGACCGGCACCCGCAATATGCTGGAGCGGGCCATGACCCGCCGTGGCTTTACCACGTTTATTGCAGCGACTGTGGCGGACGCATTGGCGTTGATTGCGCGGGAGCCGTTCGACTGCGCCCTGCTGGATCTGAAAATCGACCACGACAGTGGCCTGGAGCTGATAGCCCCGCTGCGCGCGGCGAACCCGCAAGCGCGGATTATCCTGCTCACGGGCTATTCGAGTATTCCTACCGCCGTGGCGGCCATCAAACTCGGCGCCGACGACTATCTGTGTAAGCCCGCCGGTGGTGATCAGTTAGTGGCTGCGCTGGTGGGTGAGCCAGCTCACCCCAGTAACCATCCCGACCTGCCGGAAATATCCCGCACCCCGCCTTCGGTCAATCGGCTGGCGTGGGAGCATATCCAGCGCGTCCTCGCGGAAAATGACGGCAACATTTCCGCCACTGCCCGCGCCCTGGGTATGCACCGCAGAACCCTCCAGCGAAAATTGCAGAAGCGGCCCAAGGGCCAGTAATCCGCTGTAGGCGTCAGGGCAAGAAGTGCTCCAGCTGCCGCCCGGCGCCGGCAACCTCCCGCTCCATCAGGAAGTGCGCCAGAGCGCGCTTCTGGCTGTCGCTGAAGCCGTAGTTGGGCATGGGCGGCGTAGGGGTATCGAAGTAGTCCGCCAGTTGCTTGAGGGTGTACTTGCGGCTCAGGTCCTTGAGCGGCAGTCGCTGGTGGCAGCGCACGCAGTTGCGGCGTGCGTATATCTGCGCGCCCTGGCGGGCGGCGCCGCCGTCGATGGCGAGGGGCTTCTTGGGTGCGCTGATGGGTGGGCGGTTGGTGACCGGGGCATCGGACGTCTCCTCGCCCGCGGCACCCGGTTGTACCCGGTAGATGGCACCTGCGTAATCGTCGGAAATGTAAATATTGCCGCGCACGTCTTCCGCAATATCCACCGGGCGACCATAGACCGTGGTTTTGTCCTCGCCGAGAAAGCCCCACATAAAGTCGTGCGAACGGACGCTGCCATCTTCCTGCCAGTGCAACGACACCACCTTGTAGCCGTCCTTTTCGTCCCGGTTCCAGGAACCGTGCAGGGCCACCAGCGCGGCCTCGCGGTAGTGATCCGGCTGCTCCGGGCTGCGCAGGAAGTGGATCCCCAACGGCGCATTGTGGGCGCGGAATTCAAATACCGGGGGGATGGAGGCCGCGATCCTTTGCTGCGCCTCGCCGGCGCTTACTTCGCCGCGTTTGCCCTGGCCATAGTCCGGGTCGGGCACGCGGTTGCCGTTGGCGAAGGGCCAGCCGTAAAAGCCGCCCTGTTCCACCCGGTTCAGCTCGCAGGGCGGGAAGTCGTTGCCGAGCCAGTCGCGACCATTGTCGGTGGCGTAGAGAGCACCGTCTTTCGGTGACCAGTCAAAGCCCACGCTATTGCGCAGGCCGGTGGCATAAATCTGGAAATGGCTGCCGTCCGGTCGAAAACGCATGATGGTTGCGCGCTGCGGGTCTTCTTCTATGCAGACATTGCAGGTAGAGCCGCTGGAGAGATACATCCAGCCATCGGGACCCATACCCAGGGTTTTGGTCCAGTGATTGCCGGTATCCGCCAGGCCACGCACGATTTTCTGGTAGCTGCCGGCAATGCGCCCATCGGAATGATCGAACGGCACGCGCCCCACACCGTCGCTTTCGGCGATATACAGCCAGTCTTCAAACAGCACCAGGCCGTGGGGACGTTGCAGCCCGTCAATCAACACGCGCTGCCCGTCGGTCTTGCCGTCGCCATTGCGATCCGTGAGCAGCAGGCTCACCTGCCCGAGCTTGGGCTGGGAAACCAGCAGATCGCCACTGCGGGTTACCGCCATAAACCGCGCGTTGGGAACCTCATCGCTAAACAGGTGAAGGCGGTAGCCTGGTGCCAGTTGTAACTGGCGGGCAACGGTCTGTTCATTGGTGCTGGCGCCGAGCAACTGGCCCCAGGGCACATTGATACCGGGCACCAATCCAGTGACAACCGCGATAATCAACAAAATCAGGGCGATGACAGCAAAAGCCACAAGGCGGTAAAAACTTAGCGCATTTTTCAACGGAGCGTTCACGATCGTCTTGATCTCGTAACAAAAGTAACTATAGTAAGCCGCTAAATGTCGCACAGGCGTACCAGTTGCGATACGCGCCAGCCCCATCCAGAAGACCCACCCGGGTTAAATGTGACGACGGTCACATGCTTGTAAGACATCTCTTACATCAACTTCAGCAATTTCCCACTACCCTGATTTTCTCTTTCGACCATAATGTATTTGCAAGGACGGAGAACGGACTGCAAAGGCGGCAAGGACAGGTCACCAAGGAACGGAGACCAGCTGCCAGCTCGAAAGGATTTGGGCACCATCCTGTGAGACGCACCGCTTGGGCTGGATTGCTCAAGCGGTGTTTTACGTTCTGGGGCACTGAAAACGTCACAGTGATTTCCCCGCCGGTCTGCGAATGACAACTCATGTCATTTCCCTGCGTATTCCTGCCCGTTACTTCTTATCTTTTTTTACTTCTTCTCATTTCTTGAGCTTTTCCACCCGAGATTTTTCATTATTTTTTTCGCCAGGGCAAAAAATACGGAAAATACGGGAAAAGTGTCTGGAAATCGTCACAAACCTTCGCTTTAATCAGTTCAGGATGGCCCAACACTGTGGCCATGGAGGATGACGCGTTCAGTAACCTAGTGCTGATACCAGTTTCGATGCAACCACCTTTTCTCCATTGGTGGTCAAGGCTGCATCAACTCCAGATTTCGCTGCATTCCACCAGCGGCACCCGTATCCCCGATTTTCCCCAGTACTTTCTTCAGTATCTCCCCCAGTATTTTCCCAAAGCCCTGTTTTCCTGTTTCTCACAAAGCCCCGCCGGGTTGCCCGCGGGGCTTTGTGCATTCTGCTGTTCGCAAAACCCGGAGGTGGACTCGTGCAAGCGCAAATCCTGAGGTTGAATCTCGCCGGCCAACCCCTCGAGTGGTTGAGCTGGGAAGAAGCCGCCTGTCTGTACGTGCGGGAACTGGTGACATGGACACTGGGCGGCGTGGTACAGACAGTCCACGGCGGCATCAACCGCCTGGGCGAACGCTCCACCCTCGACCTCGCCGCCATCATCGCCTGCGGCGGCGACCGCATGGCGCGCCCCCGCACCCGCCCACCGCTCAACAACCGCGCGCTCTTTGCCCG
The DNA here is from genome assembly GCF_001639145.1 of Microbulbifer sp. Q7. Classification (NCBI taxonomy): domain Bacteria; kingdom Pseudomonadati; phylum Pseudomonadota; class Gammaproteobacteria; order Cellvibrionales; family Microbulbiferaceae; genus Microbulbifer; species Microbulbifer sp. Q7. The sequence continues at coordinate 1,252,121 of NZ_LROY01000001.1, forward strand.
CGACCAACACACCTGCCTCTATTGCGGTAACGGGTTCCCCCTCCGCGAACTCACCCGCGACCACATCCACCCGGTTTCCAAAGGTGGAAAAGATAGTTGGGAAAACGTCGTCACCGCCTGCCGCCGCTGCAACCAGCACAAGGGCAACCGGCTGCTGGAGAATATCGATATGGAACTGCTGGCACTGCCCTTTGTGCCGAATGCGGCGGAGTATCTCGCACTGACCAACAGCGCGCGGATTCGCGGGGATCAGATGGAGTTTCTGCGCGGGCAGTTTGCAAGGAAGAGGCAGGAAGGGTGGCTGGAAAATGGACTGCTGCAGGCCAGCTGAATAGATTTATTTCATTGAAGTCAATTGTGAAGGTGGCGATGCCGGGTGCAGCTTTGTAAGACCTTCCGCGAGAGGGACCTCGCGGAATAGCCCCCATGGATGGGTTAACGGGGGGGGCGCCTAGCTCGTGTCTCGTAAAGTATTCCCCGGTACTGCCACCGCCACGGAACCCAATTAGAGCGCACCGCGAATCAGCGAACTGAGGTAGGTAGCGAAATCATGCCCCTGGTTTTGTAACATCTTCGGGAACATCGAAATGGGCGTCATACCGGGGAAGGTGTTCACCTCATTCAGATAAATCTCCCCATCATCGGTCAGGAAGAAATCGATCCGCGACAGGTCCTTTAACTGCAAACCCACGAACGCCCGTTTGGACGCCTCGTAAATCCATGCCAGCTGCGCCTCAGACAAACCCTCCGCCACCACATGGGTCTGCGCGCGGCTGCCTTCAGCGTACTTTTCCTCGTAACTGTAAAACGTATCCGTGGGCGCACACACCTCACCGGGGGGCGTGATCACCAGCTCGCCCTCGTAGGTGTACGCCGCCACCTCCAGCTCGCGCACCTTCAGGCACTTTTCCACCAACACATAAGGCGACAGGGTAAACGCCTCCTGCAGTGTCTCCGCCAGTGCACCCTCGCTGCTGACCTTGTAGCAACCCACCGAAGAACCTTGGTTAGAGGCCTTCACAAACACGCTGCCCCACTTGTGCAATGCATCCCGCGCCTTGGCGACTTCCCCGGCGGTATTCGCGCACAGGAACTGGTAGGGGGTGTTGTCGATGCCCAGCGCCGTCAGCCACAACTTGGTGGTGATTTTGTTGAAGCAGATCTTGCTCGCCTCGGAGCCGCAGCCAAAATAGGGCAGGCCGAGAATGTCCAGCTGCGACTGCAGGTCGCCAGTCTCACCGGGGTAGCCGTGAATGGAGGGAATTACATAATGCACCGGTTGCGCGCTGCCGGTGGCACTGTACAGCAACCGGTCGGAGCGCAGCTCCTGCAGCTGGCCCTGGTCGTCCAGCAAGCGGCCGTCGGCGTGCATAGTCACGCGGGTGAGGCGGATGTCCGGCGCACTGGCCAGTTCCCGCTGGATAAAGTCGGCGGTGCGCAGGGATACATCGTGCTCACTGCCACCTCCGCCACAAATCAGCAGTACATGGATATCGGTCGGGGCCTGGTTGCTCATCGGGCTCTCATCAATCTGGTTGGAACGGTTAACGCTGCTGGCCGGGGGTTACCGCGGCTGGCGCGGCCAATACCCGGGCGCATTGCGCGGGCATCACCGGCTTTTTGGGCTTCTCCGGCTTCTTGGGCCTTGTGTCGTTCAGGATGGCGTAAAACTCATCGCTAAACCACCAGTCCAGACCCCCGCCGCAGGGTTTGCCGCGCACCTTGGGCTGGGGTTTACAATTTTTGTCTTCCGGCGGGCAGTTTAGTCGCACATGAAAGTGGTAGTTGTGTCCCCACCAGGGCCGCACCTTGCGCAGCCACGCGTTATCGCTGCCAGCAATATCGCACATTTTTCGCTTGATGGTGGGGTGCACGAAGATGCGTGCGACACGCGGATCTTCCGACGCGATACGCAGAATGCCGGGGATGCGCGGGTCCCAGTTTTTTTCCAGTAACTCGTGCTTGCGCGCATCCGCCATGGGCACCGCAGGAATATTGTCGCGCTCCCAAGGAGTGAGTGGTCGCTCCGCGGCGCGCCGGTCCTGGGAAAACCAGATATCCGCATCCAGCCCCTGCTGGTGGCTCTGGTGCCCGCTGCTGAACGGCCCGCCGCGGGCCATCGACATATCGCCGATTTGCAGCCGTCCCAGATCCTGCTCGTCCACTGCATTGGCGAAGTCCTTGAGGAATTCCACCAGGTACGGATTGCCGTAATGCCGGTCGCGGCCGGTGCGCACCAGCTGGAATCCGTCCCCGCGCAGCGGCATCTTCTCCGCCCCACTCAGGCAGCCATTGCTGTAGCCGCCGATACTGGCGGGCAGTTGATTGGAGGGCCTTTTCACCGCCTCCCAAGGATTCTGGGCGAAGGCGGGAAAACTCGCAGCCAGGCTGAGGGCTGTGGTGAGAATTCGAGAAACAAGTTGGGCGGTTGGCGACATGGTTACAGCGAGTACGTCGATTTTGGTATTAGTGGTCGGGAAATTATAGAGGTTCCATTCAATAGTTCTGTGGAAGTATCCGCTTTCGTGGGCATTCTACTTGCGGGTTATGGAGCGGCCCTGCTACCGGTAAACCCTTCGCGAGACACGAGCTAGGCGCCCCCCCTCAACCCATCCCTGGGGGCTCGGCTGCGGCCATCCAGGCCGCAGACGGTCTCGCGAAGGGTTTCCCGGTAGCAGAGCCTTCGCATCAGGCCTAAAAGACATTTGGTCTAGCTATTCACGTATTTCTTTTTTGGTATGGGGTGGGGATGAAGGTGTTGCCATCCGGTGCTCTCTGGCAAGACCTTCAAAAACAGGATGTTTTTGCAGAGCCCCCATGGATGGGTTCACGGCGTGTCTTGCCAGAGAGCACCGGATAGCTACGCCGCTACATTGTTGGGTACAGCGCTCGTTACCGATGCCACATAAATACGAGGCCTCTACAAAACCTCCCGGCAAGCCGCCACTAGCGCCTGCATCTCCTCATCCGTACCAATGCTGATACGTAAGTACTCACTAATCCGCGGCTTGTTGAAGTAGCGCACGATGATGTTGCGCTCGCGTAGCGCCTTGAATAAATCCTCGGCGGAGAGCTTCGGCGGTTTGGCAAAAATGAAGTTGGCGGTGGACGGGACGATGTCGAAACCGAGGTCGCCCAGCTGCGTGCAGGTCCACTCCCGGGTGGCCATCACCTTGGCGCAGTTGTCGGCCAGCCATGCCTGATCCGCAATGGCCGCGGTCGCCACTTTTTGCGCGATGCCATCGATGGGATAGGAATTAAACGAGTTCTTCGCCCGGTTCAGGGCCTCGATCAGATGCGCCTGGCCCATCGCATAACCCAGGCGTAAACCCGCCAGCGCGTGGGACTTCGACAGCGTGTGTACCACCAACAGGTTCGGGTAGCGGTCGATCAGCGCCACGGCACTCTCCCCGCCAAAATCAATATACGCCTCATCGATCACCACCACTCGTTCGGGGTGCAGCTGCAGCAGCTTCTCGATTTCCGCCAGCGGCAGGTAGCGGCCGGTGGGCGCGTTGGGGTTGGGCAGGATCACACCGCCGGCATTCTCGACACCGTAGTCTTCCACCGCGATGGAAAAGTCCTCGCGCAGCGGCAGGGTCTGCGGCGTAATGTCGTAGAACTGGCAGTACACCGGATAAAAGCTGTAGGTGATATCCGGAAACAGCAGCGGCTGCGGGCGCTTGAAGAAACTGTAAAACGCGTGCGCCAGCACCTCGTCTGAGCCATTGCCCACAAATACCTGCTCTGGCGACAGGTCAAACTGGGTGGCGATGGTCTCGCGCAGCTCGGTGGATTCTGGGTCCGGGTACAGGCGCAGGTGGCTCGCCAGGCCCTCTTCCTTCAACACCGCCTGCGCCTTGGGCGACGGCGGGTAGGGGCTCTCGTTGGTGTTGAGTTTAATCAGGCGGGCAGTGGTTTTCGGCTGCTCGCCGGGCACGTAGGGCTGAAGTTGCGCTACGGCGGGGCTCCAGAACGGATTGCCGTGGGCCTGATCCTTCGTTTGATCGCTCATGCTGTCACTCCTTGGCCGGGCACCTGGTCGGGAAACGGGAAGGCGGCGAGCCCGGCGGTGGGAGATTTTAAGCGGAGTGGGCGCAGACTTCGACGGCTATTCGCCCTGAATATCCAGATCGCCCTCGGCAGATGATTTTTTCGACGACTTTCCGCGCTTGTTTTCCGACTCCTCAATGGAAATATCGAACAGCGCCGGCGTGCTGGCGAGGAACTCGTCCAGCGGCTCCGGTTTGCGCCACAGGAAATCCTTGGACTTCAGCTCCTTGGATACCTCCGGTGCGCCGGTGAATTCACCCACCTTGCCGATCTCCACCGCCGCCACAAAACCGAGGAAACACCACGGCAGCAGGATCGACGCCACCAGCCGCCAGTGCGGCGCGATATTCAGCGCCAGGTAGGCGGCACACCACAGCATTACCGGGATCAGAATGGCCAGGGCGAGAATGTTCAACAGCGGCATCACCTGATGCAGGGTAAAGTTGAAATTGAGCAGGGTGGCAAACCATTGCCAGGCGGCGTAGATCAGCGCCGCAGCGGCGGCGATAGACAGGTGCGCCAGAAAGTGCGATTCGTGCTTCACCACCTTGCCGATAAACGCCCAGGCCGCGGCGTAAATGAGCAGGCCGATCACCGCGTCGGTAATCACCTGCACCGCGCCGGTCCACTTGAATTCGCTGGTGCTGGAGATGTAGGCCATCCAAAGGCTCAGCGCCGCCACCAGCACGCACAGTGCCACAGCCACCGGCGGCGTTGCCAGCCGGTCGAATATGGTTTCCGCCGAATGCAGCGGAATGGCCGGGGGCACACTCATGTCGGTATCGATAAAACGCAGGCGGCTTTTGCCCACCTGAATCTCGTCCCCACTTTCGATCAGGTGCTCGCGGATATTGGTGGGCTTGACCGACTTGTCGCGGAAATTGCGCAACAGGCGGATGCCGTTCAGGCTGCCCAGGTCGCGCAGCACATAGCAGCCGTCTTCATCGCGCACCACTTCCGCGTGCACCGCATCCACATGCGGGTCTTCCACCATCACCGCGTTGTCGTAACAGCGGCCGATGGTGGCGCGCTCGCCATCCAGTCGATAGCGCGCGCCCACCCGGTGGACACGATTGATTTCTTCGATAATCAGTGCCATTGGATTTCGCTCGCAAACTTCTGGGTAAAGGCCGTGGCCGACTCCTGGGTAAACCCCGACAGGGTAAAGTGGCTCACCAGCGCGCGGTTGTCCTGGTCCACCGTGAGGCTCACGTAGAACACATCGTACAGATCCGGGTAATCCTTGTAGCGGCGCACACAGTACGAGGTGCGCGCAATCACCGGGTCGCGCTTGCCGGTGGCTTTGGGGGGCGTTGCCGGTTCGTTGTTCTGCGGGGCTTGCTGGTCGCCCATTGGCTTGGCAGCGCCATGGCCATTTCGGGGATGCTGGGTGAACTGCTGCTTGCAGTTGAAGTTGGTCACATCGTCTTCGCCGGCGCTGTTGCCGGGGAAAAACCCGCCCATGTTCTCTTCGTAGGCACTGTAAAAGCGCGACGAGCGCAGGTCGTCGTCGGCCTCCAGCCAGAAGAATTCGTATTCCACCCGGCCGGTATCAAAGTCTTCCGACAGGTACACCACATCCTGGCCGGTACAGCCCTTCGCCACCTGTTTGATGGGGTCGTCCTCATCGTCGGTGGAATTTCCCCAGCACTGGATGGACGGCACAATTTCCCCGACCACCAGCGCATCCCCCAGCGGACGCAGCTGCCAGTCCGCTTCGAGTATCTGGTCGATAATGCGCTGCTGGTTTTTGTGCAGCTGGCGGGTGATCACCGGTTGCAGCTCCAGCGCGCCGTTGTCGTCGGAGGCCTCTTTTTTGTAATCCAGCAGCAGCGCCACCAGCTTGTCCACCGGCACCAGGAAACTGATCTGGTTGCCGGCGGTGGCCACATTGATGCCCACCACTTCGCCCTTGCGGTTGATTACCGGGCCGCCACTCATGCCGGGATTGATCGAGCCGGAAAAATGAATGCGGTCGTAAAAGCTGCCGCCGGCAATACCGTTATAGGTACCGGGCACAATGGTCATGCCCAGGTCCAGCGGGTTGCCCATGGAGACAATGGTCTCCCCCTTGCTGGGTGATTGCGACGCCAGGCGCAGGAAGTCACTGCCCGAGGCACCTTTTTGCCGCAGGATGGCCAGGTCGTTGACCACATCCACATCCAGCAGCTCCAGCTCGCCTTCCTTGCCATCCACCGACAGGTACTTGAGCGTGTACTTGTCCGGGTCGTGCACCGCCTCGGACACCACATGGTAATTGGTGGCAATCAGGCCATCGGTGGAGATCTGGAACCCGGAACCCAGCCCCGCCTTGGAATTGGACGACAGCTCGATCAGGCGGATCTGATACAGGCTGCCGCGGTAGTCGCTGTACAGCTGCTCGTAACTCTGGGATTGGGAAACGCTGGCAAAGGTGAGCAACAGCAGGGCGATCAGGCCCGTCAAAGGTTTCAACATCGTATAGTCGGCACTGATTGATTTGTGGGCGAAACGGCGCTTGATGTTACGGGATAGCCAATGGCGCAACAACAGGCACAACAAGCCGCGGGCATCCCGACAATAATAGAAAGCCCGGTGGCTAAGTGTAGTGAATGGCGGCGACGGCGGTGGCGGCGGCTGGCGTGTAATAGCGTGTAATGGCGTGTGATCGACCTGTAATGGCGAAATCCGTACAGTGCCTACAAGGTTGAGGGGGACGCGATGCCCGGCCCTCACGGGAGCCGCGGCAAGGTGGATTGCAGACACCCCGGTAACGGTGACCATCACGGAAGGTGGCACGAGGAAAGCGACGGAATTGCTTTCCGCACCGGATCCGGTACAGCGCCCCTCGACCAATTTACCAAAGGATTGGTAGTTGCCCGTCTCAGCAGAGCCTAGGAGAGGGGTGATAAATCAGGAAGACTTCGGCGCAAGCTGAACCGTCAGGCCGGCCCGGCAACCACAGAGCCTAGGAAGCCGGGATAGTGGAAGGGTCTGACAGAGGCAAGGATGCCTCATTTCGCTCTTGATAGTGTTGTTGTAACCGTAGATGGCTGGGACCATCTGTTTATCACCGGCAGTAAGCTTGCTTACTGCCGGTTTTTTTTGGCAAAAATCTCCGCGGCACGTGTAGAAAAATGCCAAGCGGTTGCAGTAAGCTGTGTGACGCAGTTCTCGTTCTGAGTCTGTGTTTGTATCAATTGTTCAAGACCAACGATCACCCTGGGCGGTTTGCAGGGAATGTAAGTGACTGCTCACTGCGTAAATTTGATAGGGCTAAAAACATGAATAAAGCAGAAGTAGATAACTATTGTGGTTCATTACCGGTACTAGATGTGGTCGTGCCGGAAGAGGGCATTGAATTTAGTATGGTTTTACAGCCCGTACCCCCAAAGGATGGAGCTTCACAGTATTGGCCGTTGTTTGAAGTGAGTAACCCGAATGAGCTTTTTGGGAATATGAAGTTTCATTTTCGTGAAAATTCCGGAGTCGTAAAAATTAATTTGACTCTGGATGTTTCCAAGGTGCCCGGTCGTGACTTGGAATTTGCAATAAGCACGAGCCGTAAACTGGATGGGCTTTTGGCATTGAGCCCGGATTTTAGGCACCAGTTTATTGCGCGAGCGAAAAGAGTGGACGGCCGTTATACAAAGCTAAAGATTACTATTAAGGATAAAGAACATATTCAGGATAATTTTAGTTTTCTTTGGCTATGTGAAACGGTGGATGGCGGCATGCATTATGTCTCCGGTGACCCCGATATCCAGGTGGATACGGATATCCCTTAATCACTAGCCACTAGTTGCAGATAAGTTCAATTTGGGCTTTATTTAGGCTGCTTGACTGGCAAATACTCTCGAAGCCCGGATAACGAAGTAGTACCGGGCTGATCTTGTCTTCGTTTAATAGCGCTTCAATATATATTTCCGCCATGTTCGTGTCCCCACTGGCTAGATATACAATGGCTGCATTGTATCTGTACAGATAGTCATTTTCTGCTTCTTTCCTAATGCTGTGTAATCGGCGAGTTGCTTCCCTGGTTTGTCCGAGGTTACTCTCGGCGACCGCTTTGAAAAGCTGAGTTTTCCAGTTTTGGGAGGTGTTATCAGAATTTTTAATCGATTCGTAAGTTTGGTTTGCCTTATTAAGCATTCCTAGTGCTTTCAAAGAGTCCGCCAGATTTATTTTTGTGCCTAGATTTTCTGGTTGTAGTGCTAGAGCGCTTTCAAATTGTTTCATTGCGTGCATATATTTTTTTTGTAGCATATATGCGAATCCAAGATTGACTTTGTTGGGAGCGCTTCGGTCCTCGTCTGAGATTTTTAATAAGCTTTTGATTGAGTTGTTCAGGTTTCCGGTTTGCAAGTCAATTGCTGCCAATAATCCGAGCCCACTTTTATGGTCAGGTGATAACTCAAGGAACTTCTCAATATTTTTTTTAGCCTCGTGATGATTTCCGATCGAATAATTTATATAGCTTTTTAGGTAGTAATTTCTTCTGGTTGGAAAAAGCTCAATGGCCATGTCAATGTAGTCGTTGGCCTTGCTGTTATTTCCTTTGGATAGTTCCATTTTAGCTGCGAGAGTGTACATTTCTGGCTGGCTATAGCCCAATTCTCTTAGAGTGCTTATTATTTTCTCTGCTTTCTCCCCATTACCAAGCGCAATATGTGCTTGCGCCTCAATTTGAAGGCGCCTGTTTTTCTGGATTGTAGAAGTATTTAAATGCGTTAGTAATGCTTCAATTTTCTTGTGGATACTCTCGTCGTTGGAACGGTTAAATAACTGCTCGGCTGTCCGGATGAATAATAAGTATCCATTTGGAAAGTCAGGGTTTTGATAAATTAATGATTCTAGTAACTGAAGGTTTTCACTATTGATTTTCCCCGAATTTATTGATTCGGATATTTCAAAGTATCTTTTGAATTCATCGCTTGAAATATTGGGAGTGGCTGACAAGTGCCTGTCGTTAAAGAGTTCGTTAATTGCAAGCTGTATTGATGAGTTACTGTCGTAGAGTTTTGCACTTAGCATAGAGGCTTTTGTGGTGGCGATGATGCTATTGTTTTTTGAATTAATGCGGCTAAAGGTTATTTCGCATTTGGTTAGATCGCAAATGGCCTCAGGTTGAATTATATCTGTTGTGTTTGTTGGGATGACGATTTCTGAGCTGCTTTCTGTCGAATTTCTAATGAGGTATGTGTGTTTTAAATTCAAGATTGCGGAGTTCGAAGATTCCGAAATGAAGCTTAAAGCGTGCTCTTTCTCTTTTTCAGGTAGATTGTCTGCCGCCTGCATTTTTATTGGTAGGGTGGCGACAAAAATAGGCTGCTGCTCTCTATTTATTGCCCAGTATCCAGCGTAGCAAAGCGCTACTATAGCAATAGCAGTTCCAAGCTTGATCCATTGATTTTTCTTGGGTCTGGTAATCAATAGCGTTGCAGTTTTGGATAGATCAAATGAGTTGGAAGTTAATGTCTGCTCGATAAGGTAAGCCAACACTTCATACACATCAGAGGCGGATTGTGGTCTCTGTTTTGTATCCTTGCTGAGAAGTTTGTCCAGCAGTATAGCCAAGGGCTCCGGAATGTCAGGCCAAGCAGTTTCTGGCGGAGTGTGCGGATCGTTGGTGACGCGGTTGGCCATGGCCAGGGCGCCGATGTCGTTTTTGCCGAAGGGGCGGCTACCGGTGAGTAGCTCGTAGGCGATAGTGCCAAGGCTGAACAGGTCGCTACGGGCATCCAGCGGTTTGCCGAGGATCTGTTCCGGCGACATGGCGGTGATGGTACCCGCGAGCTGGTTTTCCGCCGTTAAGGTTTTCTCATCCAGCTGCTGGGATTTGGCGATGCCGAAGTCGGTGATCTTAGCCACCGGTTCGCCCTTGGTGTTTTCCGCGATGAGGATATTGTCGGACTTCAGGTCGCGGTGAATGATGCCGAGGCTGTGGGCTTCGCTCAGGCCCAGGCAGATCTGCATCAGCAGGCTGAGTTTCTGTTGCAGGCTGGGGCTGCGCTCGCGCATCCAGGCGCGCAGGGTGGTGCCCTCGATATATTCCATCACCAGCGCAACACTGCCGTTGTCTTCCAGTACATCGTGCAGGGCGACAATATTGGGGTGGTTGAGCTGGGCTAATAAACGGGCTTCCTGCTGAATGCGGTCGCGGGCGTTCTGGCTGGCGGCGTCGTCTTTCAGCTTCTTGATCGCCACCTGGCGGTGCAGCTTGAGGTCGTCGGCCAGGTAGACCACGCCCATGCCGCCTGCGCCCAGGGTGCTCCGGATGCGGTAGCGGTCGCTGCCGATACGGGTGTTGGGGGCGGCCTTGTGCTGCGTAACCTCGGGGTCTGCAATGTCCATCTGCGCGTTTTCTTCTTGTTAGAGCCTGATTGTGCGCCCGGCCGATACCCCTGGCCTGGGCGTTGACGAGCCGCGGGGCATCGGTGCGGGCCGGGGGCCGTTACAGATTCGCGCTGGTCTCGTCGCCGCGGGCGATCTGGGAATCACCCGCTGTGTTGTGGTGCTCCCCGCTGCGGCACAACCCCGGATATTGCTGCCGGAGGTCGTTGAACGCGGGAATGTTGCAGATTTTGACAAACCGTGCGGTGCAATACCAGATGGGCGAGATGCCCTGCTGCAGGGTTTTGCGAATGTGCGCCTTGGCGGAGAGCAGGTCGCCGGTGGTGATGTACACCTGGGCGCGGGCGTAATTGGTGTAGAGGTCGTCCGGGGCATCGCGGCGAATCTTGAGCAGGTTTTCTACCGCCTGCTCGCCGTTGCCGAGCTCGGCGTAGGCGCGGGCTCGCATCAGCAGGCCTTCCCAGTCGTTGCGTTGCTGGGTGAGCGCCAGCGCCTGCCGGGCCAGTGCCTGGGCGCGCTCGGGCTGCTGTTGTTCGCGGGCGATTTCGGCGCGGTACAGCAGCGGGGAGGCGTCTTTGGGGGCCAGCTCGGAGACCCGCTGGAAGCAGGTTTGCGATTGCGCGTACTGCTTTTCGATGTAGTAGGCGAGACACAGGTTGTAGGTGTCCATAGGCCCGATGCGGTCGAGACCAACCTCCATCAGCAGGCGGATGGTTTCGGTGGGCTGGCCTCCGTCGAGCATGTTGGCGGCCAGCAGCGAGATGGCCTCGATGGATTCCGGGTTGAGGGCGATGGCCTGCCGGAGTACCTCGTTGGCGGCGGGCATGTCGCCGTCGAGGGTGAGGTTCAGGGCCTTCTGGCCCAGGTAGGCGTAGCTGGAGCGCAGGGCGAGAGCCTGGTCGATGCTGTGCAGGGCGCGGCGGTAGTCGCCCTGTGCCTGGTGATAGACGGCGCTGAACTGGTGGTAGGTGGCTTTGTCCGGCAGGGTCAGCTTGAGCTTCTCCAGCAGGCTTTCGGCCCGCCCGATGTCGCCGAGCATGATCGCGAGGCTCAATTCGCTGATCAGGATTTCCGGGGCTTCGTTCAGCCGCTCGGGGGCTCGTTGCAGCAGCGCTGCCAGGCGTTCATCGGCCTCTGCGGCGCGGGTGTTGAAGTCGTGGTCTATGACCATTTCTGCGTACAGTTCGTACAGCGGGGCGAACCCCGGCGCCCGCTGTTGCAGTGCATCGAGCCGGTCCAGCAGCGACCCCAGGTGCAGGTAATCGTCGCGGCGCTGGTAGATTTCCAGGTAGGTGAGGTAATCCTCGTCGTCGATCTGCGCGGAGCTGCTGAGGGCCTGTGCCGGGTAGTCCGTCAGCAGGGCGTCCAGCTGGTGCAGGGTGCGCGCGCGGCTTTCCAGCCCTTCGTCCATTACCAGGCGGGTGCTCTGGCTGCCGATGACCGACAGGGTGGTGCTGTCGAGTAGTTCCAGTGACAGTTCGCAGCTGCGCCCCTGGCAGTCCATATCCGGGAGCAGCAGCAAATCCGCGTTGAGGGATTTGGCCTGGTTGGCGAGCGACTGCCCGGCCAGTTTGCGCGACTCGGAATAGGAGATGAGGTGCAGCCCGCGACGGGCAGACAGCCCCTGTTTGAGCGCATTTTGCACATTGCCCGCCAGCAGGCGCTGGTCGTGGGACATGGCCTGCCCGCGTACGTCCGGTTCCAGAACCGCAATGTAGCGGCCTTTCTGGGACTCGGCGGGCGCTGAATACAGGGAAACGCCGGCGATCGCCGCAATACCGACAGCGCAGACCGCGAGTGCGCCCAGGGCCCTGCGGCCCAGGCTGCGGCGGTGGGGCCGCCGGAAGTAGTCCTCGGCGGTTACCGTAGCGGTGAGGCTGTGGGTGCGACTCTGGGTGCGACTGTGGGAGCGACTAAATCGGGTGTCGCTACCGCGCAGCTGTTGCAACAGGGATTCCAGCTCGGCAGCCACTTCGGTGGCGTTCAGTGGGCGCTGTTGCGGCTGCTTCGCCAGCAGGCGGTCGAGCAGATCGCTGGCGGCCTGGGGCAGTTCCGGGGCCAGCTTGCTGGCCGGAGGGTGCGGGCTTTTCACAATGCGATCAACAATCACGTAGGGGCTGCTGTTGTCGCCGAAGGGGCTCTGCCCGCACAGCAGGCGATAGGCCACAACGCCGAGGGCAAACAGGTCGCTGCGGTTGTCCAGGGGTTTGCCCTGGGCCTGCTCTGGCGACATGGCGCCCCAGCTGCCGGCCACATGTTGCTCGCGGGTGAGGCCGCTGTCTTCGTGCCAGTTTTTGGCAATGCCAAAATCGGTGATCTTGATGGTGCCGCTGCTGTCCACCAGGATATTTTCGGCTTTCAGGTCCCGGTGGATGATGCCGGCGCTGTGGGCACGGGCGAGGCCGGCGCACACCTGCTTGAGCAGTTGTAGTTTTTGCGGCAGGTCCAGGTCGCGCTCCCGTTGCCAGCGGTCGAGGCTGCAGCCGTCCACATACTCCATCACCAGGGCGATACCGCTCGGGTCCTCCACCACATCGTAGAGTTGCACGATATTGCTGTGATTGAGTTGTGCGAGCAGCAGTGCTTCGCGGCGGATGCGCTCGCCGGCGTTGCTGCTGTTGGGATTGCGCAGCAGCTTCTTGATGGCCACCTGGCGGTTCAGGCGCTCGTCGGTGGCCAGGTAGACCACACCCATGCCGCCGGAGCCGAGCCGGGCGGTGGCGTGATAACGGCCGATGTAAAAAGGAAGCTGCTCTGGTTGCATGTTACTGACTGCGGTAATAAATCTACGGGTAAACCGCCGTCCGTGGATTAGGAGGCCCGCTTGTGCAGGCCCGGTAGTGTATCGCGAAGTCCGTGCGCGAGTGTGTTCGGCTCTAGTGTGTGCGGCTCTAGTGCGTTCGGCTATGGCCTGAGCATTTGGGCTCAGGCGGGCTCGGGTTCTACGGCGTACTCGCCGGTGCTGGCTTCCAGCTCTTCTTTCTGTGAGCCCTTGAAAATATCCAGCATGTAGCCACCCAGGCGCATTTCATACGCACGTCGCTCTACCAGCCGCGAGGTGTCGATGGCATCGGGCAGGCTGTCGGCAATCTGTTTGCGCGCGCGGAATATCTGGGTGTTCAGGTGGTTGACCGTGATACCCAGCTCGCGGGTGGCGAGATCAATGGCCACCCAGCCCTGGTCGGGCGCATCCACATTGCGCCGAATGTCGCGGATGCGTGCGCGCGCCAGGTACAGCAGCAGGTAGTTATGGGTGCGCGCCGCCAGGTCGAGGCGCATGTCGTCTTTGGCCAACTGCAGTTGCACATGCTCTTCGTGATGGCTCACGGTAAAGCGCAGGCGGAAGTCGGAGACACACAGGTTCTTGAACGAGAGCTCGGTGGTGGTGCTTTGGCTGGCGGCGAGGAACAGCCGCCAGCTACTGCGGGCGCAGTCGATACGGCTATTGTGCGTCACCACCTTGGCGCTCTCGCCGTGCGCTGGCCCCTCAATCAGTTCGTAGACCCACACGCCGTTGACCGGGTTGAAGTGCAGGCTGGCAATGGGGTCGTGCTCGTCGGGTAGCAGGTGGTAGGACTCCAGCGGCATACCTTCGCCGGTGTGGAGGTCGATCAGCAGGTTTTCCGGCGGGTCGAGGTTTTCCACCTTCCATACGGGGTTGGTGGCGCGACCGAACGTAAGCGCATCGCCGATATTGAGCGGCTGGTTCTTGGCGGGAATCAGTTGCTGCCCGTTGACCCAGGTACCGTTGCGGCTGAGGTCGCGAATGATCCAGTGGCTGCCGGTCCACTGGACGGCGGCGTGAATGCCGGAGATCTCAGGCAGAGTGATGCGCGTATCGGCAACCCCCTGACGGCGGTCAATGGTGTGGTGGGCCATCAGGTAGACGGGTTGATCCTGATCCGGATGTTGCAAGCTGGCCATGACTGGTCCCTTCCCCCAAACAAACTGTACCCCGTCGCCAGCGATCTCGTGCTAGAGCCGTCGGTGGCTGGCGTACAGAAATTATCAAGAACAGGGCGGCCGGAGTGGTTCTCGCCGGGCACAGCCTTGTGCGCAGCTGACGCGCCAATTCCCGCTGTTTGGAGCAGATTGGTGCTGGCCGATTGTTATTGCCGGGGCGTGCAGGCGGCTTTGGGTGGTACACCGGCGCCTGCCGTAGCAGGGTGGTCCACCTCTCTTTGTCGTTGCCGCAGCAGTGCCTTCGCCGCTGTCTTGAGTCCGTGGCCGTTGCCCAAATGGGCGACCGTCCACTTTAGTGTTGTTGCCGTAGTTATACCGGACTGCGGAACGAATGCAACGATTGGATGCGTCTTGTTGCCAAATATGCAAAACCTTGTACCGGCGTACCAGGTGTGGGGTGCGCCCGGCGGGCGGGTATCCGCCCCTGATTTAGCGGTCGGAGTCTTTTTCGTCGTTGGTGGGGAGGTTGCGGCTGTCTTTGCGGTCCAGCTCGCCCACATCCAGCACCGGGGAGGCGTCGATGTGCTCGGCGTCCATCATCAGGGCCACCCGCTGCAGGGCGGAGATGATCATGGATTGCTCCCACTCCCGCAGATCGCGGAATTGCTTGACGAAGTGCTCCTGCAGTGGCGTTGGGGCATCGCGGATGATCTCGGCCCCTTTGTCGGTGAGGTGGGCGTGCACCTTGCGCTTGTCTTCCAGGGAGCGCTCCCGGTACACCAGGCCGCGCTTCTCCAGGCGGTCGAGGATGGTGGTGACCGTGGCCTGGCTGAGGCTGATTTCCTTGGCCAGGGCGCCGATGGTGACCTGGCCCTGCTCGCGGATGGCCTGTAACAGCAATAGTTGCGGCGCAGTAAGGCCGGCGGTCTTGACCAGCTGTTTGGAGTGCAGGTCGGTGGCGCGGATCAGGCGGCGCAGGGTAATCAATACTTCTTCAATTTTGTCCATCAGCAGCAGGCTCTCGAATTCGCGACGGCTTATTTGCCCGCGGCCGATTTTGGGTTCTGCGTGGGTTTTGTCAATTGTTCTGTCTTCGTGCGCCTCGTGGAAACCGGTTTTTGAATCTTTAGTCGGTTTTTGCGTTGAGTTTCGCGCAACCTTTTCCGGCGTTCCTGCGGGGGGTGTTTGGCGCCCCCTGATGGTGCGCGAGCCCTTTACTGGCGCGGGCTGCGCACCATCTTGGGGTTCTTCGCTGGCGCCAAAACTGGCCGCGTTCTGATCAAATTGCATAAGGCTTGGTCTTGCGCCCTCAAGAATGTTTAGAGTACTATGGATTTAAATATTTAGAGCAGTAAATATTTTTTTGCTGCAAAGGTCAAACTTTAAACGAAAAAGAGGGCGCCACAGGTAAACTCGGCTTTGTTACAGAAGTTTGATCGTGTTCTAACAATTTGATGACTAAAGGTATTGGTTTGAGCGCTACGAGCGAGCAAAAAGAAGACGACGCTATAGACGACAAGGTGCAGGGGGCGCAGCGCAAGGAGGCCACCGAGCAGGGTGAGCAAGTCCAGCTGCGCCGCCCGGTCAGTGAAGACGGTGCCCGGGTGCACCAGCTGATTGGCAACTGCCCCCCTCTGGATACCAACTCTCTCTACTGCAACCTGTTGCAGGCCAGCCATTTCGCCGCCACCAGCGTGGCCGCCGAGCGCGATGGCGAGCTACTGGGATTCATTTCCGGTTATCTCATTCCCGATCGCCCCGACACCCTGTTTATCTGGCAGGTAGCGGTGGCGGAAAACGGGCGCGGTATGGGCCTTGCCGGCCGCATGCTGCGAGAGATTCTCTCCCGCCCCGCCTGCCGGGCGGTCAGCCACCTCGAAACCACCATTACGCCGGACAACGATGCCTCCTGGGCACTGTTCCGCAGCCTGGCGCGCAAGCTCGGTGCGGCGTGTTCCGACTCGGTGATGTTCGACCGCGAGCGGCACTTCAATGGCCAGCACGACAGCGAGATGCTGTTGCGCATCGGGCCGTTTGCGCCGGTCGCGCGTGAGGAGGCGGCCCTCTGAGCGGTTGCCGCTCTGCCTCCACATTCCGTTTGCCTGTTTCCATTTATGTTTTTAATCAACCATTAGAAAAGGGTTGCCAAAATGAAAGTATTTGACGAAATCGAATCTGAAGTAATGAGCTACGCCCGCGCTTTCCCGCGGGTTTTTAACAAGGCGCAGGGCGAGTACCTGTACGACGAGGAAGGCAACCAGTACCTGGACTTCCTGGCCGGTGCCGGCACCCTGAACTACGGGCACAACAACCCGATCTTCAAAAAAGCGCTGCTGGAGTACATCGAGCAGGACGGCATCACCCACGGTCTGGACCTGCACACCAAGGCCAAGCGTGAGTTTCTGGAGTCGTTCTACGAGCACATCCTGAAGCCCCGTGACATGACCTACATCATGCAGTTCACCGGCCCCACCGGCACCAATGCGGTGGAAGCGGCACTGAAGATCGCGCGCAAGTACAAAGGCCGCGAAAACATCATTTCCTTCACCAACGGTTTCCACGGCTGCAGCCTGGGTGCGCTGTCTGCCACCGGTAACTCTCACCATCGCGGTGCCTCCGGCGTGAGCATGAGCGGTGTGGCGCGTATGCCGTACGACGGTTACCTGGGTGACGAAATGGACACCACTGCGTACCTGGACAAGGTGCTGAGCGATTCTTCCAGCGGTGTTGACCACCCGGCGGCCGTACTGGTGGAAACCGTACAGGGCGAGGGCGGTATCAATGCGGCCAGCGTCGAGTGGCTGCGCAATCTGCAGGACGTGTGCAGAAAGCACGACGTACTGCTGATTGTCGACGACATCCAAGCGGGCTGTGGCCGTACCGGCAGCTACTTCAGCTTTGAAGAAGCCGGTATCGACCCGGACATCGTTACCCTGTCCAAATCCCTGAGTGGTTACGGCCTGCCGTTTGCGGTAGTGCTGATGAAGCCGGAGCTGGACCAGTGGAAGCCGGGCGAGCACAACGGCACCTTCCGTGGCAACAACCTCGCTTTTGTTACCGCCAAGGCGGCCATCGATCACTTCTGGAGCGATGACAAATTTGCCAAGGAAGTAAAACGCAAGGGCGACTACATCGAGCAGCGCCTGCAGAAGATCGTTGACCAGTATGGCGACGGCAACATGACCACCCGCGGTCGCGGCATGTTCCGCGGCCTCAACTGCGTGAGCGGCGAGCTGGCCGACAAGATCACCACCGAAGCCTTCCGCAATGGCTTGGTGATTGAAACCAGTGGTGCCGACGACCACGTGGTGAAAACCCTGTGCCCGCTGACCATCAGCGATGAGAACCTGACCAAGGCACTGGATATTGTGGAAGCGGCAGTCGCTAAAGTGCTGAAAGGTGAAGATGTGCCGGAAGAGCACGACTTCTTCGCAGAAGATGCCGAGCAGCCGGCACCGCTGGCCGGCGCTGCCTGATACGCGCCACATCGACCGGCGGCCGCTGTTCCTGCGTGAGACAGCGGGCCGCCCATTTCAAGACCTGAATTAAAGATTGCAAGTAGAGTAAGTGATGATCGTAAGAAAGCTGCAAGAAGCAGAACAATCCAACCGTCGTATCGTTTCCGAAGGCTGGGAGAGCACCCGCCTGTTGCTGAAAAACGACAATATGGGCTTCTCGTTCCATATCACGACCATTTATGAGGGGGCGAACCTGAACCTGCACTACCAGAACCACCTGGAATCGGTGTACTGCATTTCCGGTGAAGGTTCGGTCATGGCGGAAGCCGATGGCGTAGTGCACGAGATCACGCCGGGTACCATTTATATCCTGGACAAGCACGACAAGCATGTGCTGAAAGCAAAGACCGAAATGAAGATGGCTTGTGTGTTCAACCCACCCCTGCATGGCAAGGAAGTGCACAATGCGGAAGGCGCGTATGAGCTGGAAGCGGAAGAGGTGAAGGACGAAAAATAATTCGGCCGAGAACATCATCCCTATGCACAACAAAGCAGCGGAGTTTTGGAGCACCACGCGGGACTATTTGACCTCGGACAGCAGTGAGCCGGGCAAAAAAAGTAGCCGCACTCCTAATCTTGAACTCAAAAACGGTCAACGCAAGGATCCCATGAAAGCACATACGGTTGAAAAAATCGGCGGTACGTCCATGAGCGACTACCGTGCAGTACGAGACAACATCATTCTGAAAAACGGCAAGGCGAAAACAGAAGGGCTGTATCGGCGTGTTTTCGTGGTTTCTGCCTACGGCGGCATTACCGACATGTTGCTGGAGCATAAAAAATCTGGTCGCCCCGGGGTGTTTGCCCTGTTCGCTGGCGCGGACGACGAGCGCGAATGGTCCGACGCCGTAGCGGGCCTGCGCGCCAGCATGGAAGAAATCAACGCGAAGCTGTTCAGTGACGAAATCACCCTGGCCAAGGCCAATGGGTTTATTGGTGAGCGCCTGGATGACGCGGCCAACTGCCTGGCAGACCTGGAGCGCGTGTGTCAGCACGGCCACTTTGCCCTGGAAGGCCACCTGGACGTGGTGAGTGAAATGCTCGCCAGCCTGGGTGAAGCGCACAGTGCCTGGAATATGGCGCAGCTGCTGAAGCAGGAAGGGATCAACGCCCGCTTTGTGGACCTGACCGGCTGGCGCGATGGCGAACACCGCACCCTGGATGAGCGTATCGAGCGCGCCTTTGCGGATGTGGATTTCGACAATGAACTGCCCATCGCCACCGGCTATGCGCACACCGCCGAAGGCCTGATGAAAACCTTTGCGCGCGGCTACAGCGAAATGACCTTCAGCCGCATCGCCGTGAAGACCGGTGCCAGCGAAGCGATTATCCACAAGGAATATCACCTGAGCAGCGCCGACCCCCGTCTGGTGGGTGAGGAACACGCGGTGCCCATCGGTCGCACCAATTACGACGTGGCGGACCAGCTCGCCAACCTGGGGATGGAAGCCATTCACCCCCGCGCCGCAAAAGGATTGCGCCAGCAGGCAATCCCCCTGCGCGTGATGAACACCTTTGAGCCCGAGCACCGCGGTACTCTGGTTACAGGCGACTATGTAAGCGACACGCCGCAGGTGGAGATCATCGCGGGGCGTAAAAACATCTATGCTGTTGAATGTTTCGATCAGGATATGATGGGCAGCATGACCAGCTACGACCGGGCGATCAATGAGATTATCGCGCGCTTCAAGGGCAGCGTGGTAACCAAAGATACAAACGCCAATACGATTACCCACTACTTGAGCAACAACCTGAAAACCGTCAAGCGCATTAAAAAGGCGATTGGTGAGCTGTTCCCGGACTGCGATATTCAGGTGCGCAAGGTGGCGGTTGTTTCCGCTATTGGTAGCGATATGAAAATCTCGGGCATGCTGTCTCGCGCGGTGAGCGCGCTGGCCAACTCCGGCATCAGTATTCTCGCGGTGCACCAGTCTATGCGTCAGGTAGACATGCAGTTTGTGATCGACGAAAGCGATTACGAAAGCGCGGTAAAAAGCCTGCACGCAGCACTGGTAGAAGTGCACGAACATGGCGACGCCATATGCGCGGCCTGATGTTGCGCCTTTCTTCGCGACTGCCGCCAGCTTTGCTGGCGGCAGTGTTGGTTGTGGCCAGTGGGTTTTTCCCGGGCAACGTGGTGCTGGCGCAGGAAAGCGCGGATGTGCCACCGCCGGTCATCAGCGAGGAGGAAAAGGCTAAAAACCAGCAGAAAATCGCCGAGCTGGACAAGGTCGCCGAGGCCGCCGACAAAATCGACAAGCCGCTGTATTCCCCGTTTATCGAGCGCTATGTGCTGGATGAACTGAAACAGCTGCGCGTGGACATGGCGGCGCAGAAGGTATCGCTCACCGAGAACATCGTGGACCGGCAGTTAAGTGCCGCCGACAAGGCGATTACCTACGCCACCGATACCATTACCTACTTCTTCTACCTGATTGCCGGCTTCAGTTCCCTGCTGGTGATTATGGGCTGGACATCCATTCGCGATGTGAAAGAAAAGGTGCACACCCTCGCCAACCAGGAAATCTCCAGCCTAGTGGAGCAGTACGAGGAGCGCCTGCGCAGCATTGAAGAGCAGCTCTCGGAAAAGACCCAGCACATTGAACACAACCGGGATGAAATCGAGCTGACCCAGGAAGTTCACTCCCTGTGGCTGCGCGCCGGAAGGGAGCAGACACCCACCGGTAAAATCGCCGTCTACGACCAGATTCTGAATCTGCGCAAGGACGACGGCGAAGCGCTGACCTATAAGGCAGATGCGGTACTGGAACTGGACGAGCCCCAGTGGGCCATCAACCTGTGTCTACAGGCACTGCAGATCGATAGCCAGAACGGTAACGCCTACTACCAGCTGGCCTGTGCCTATGCGTATCTGGAGCAGTGGGAAGAGGCCATCGGCTACCTGCGAAAAGCGCTGGATATTTCCATGGCGTATCGCGACGAGGCACTGGAAGACTCCGCATTCAATGGGCTCTACGAATCCGACGAATTCGCCACCCTGATGGGCATTCAGCCGGAGAACGCCCCTAGGGCCGACGACGCGCAGTGATTGTGCCGGCGCTGGTCGCCGGCCGTCAGAATAAAAAAATGAACGGCTGTATCCATTTCATAAGAACAAACAAAAAAACAATAACCCGTGACCAACCAATTCAAGGGGCCCGACCGTGCTGATTAGCTTTTTGCTGTTTCTTTGCCTGTTTGCTGCCGTGGGAATCAGTTCCTACCGCAAGAGCCGCGGTACCAAGCAAGATTATTATCTGGCGAGCCAGGATGTTTCTCCCATGCTGGTGGGGCTTTCAGCGGTGGCTACCAACAACAGTGGCTACATGTTTATCGGGGTGATCGGTTACACCTACGCCACGGGGCTGGCCTCTATCTGGCTGATGCTGGGCTGGATTCTCGGGGACTTTCTCGGCTCCCTGTGGATGCACAAAAACCTGCGCGAAGCCGCCAAACGCAGTGGTGAATCCAGTTACGCGGGGGTGCTCGCCTGCTGGCAGGGCACCCGCTTCGCTGGCTGGCAGAAGCTGGCCGGTATTCTCTCCCTGCTCTTTCTACTCGCCTACGCCAGCGCCCAGCTGGTGGCTGGCAGCAAGGCCCTGTACGTGGTGCTGGACCTGCCGATCTGGAGTGGCGCGGTCATCGGTGGTGTGATCGTCGCGGCCTACTGCCTGGCGGGCGGCATCCGCGCGTCCATCTGGACCGATGCGGCCCAGTCGCTGGTGATGGTGGTGGCCATGGGGCTGCTGCTGTTCGTGGCGACACAGTCTGTAGGCGGCCTGAGCGCCGCGTGGCAGCAGATGGGGCAGGTGGAAGGCTTCCTCAACTGGTATCCGCAGGACTTATTGTTGCCGGGACTGGCCGGTGGTGTGCTGTTTGCGCTGAGCTGGCTGTTCGCGGGTATTTCCGTGGTGGGCCAGCCTCATGTAATGGTGCGTTTTATGGCGCTGGATGATGTGGGGCGCATGGTACAGGCGCGCTGCTGGTACTACCTGTGGTTCACCATTTTCTATTTTATGGCCACCGGCGTGGGCATGTTGTCGCGCATTCTGCTCAGTGACCCGGGCACGTTCGATGCGGAGCTGGCGTTGCCGATGATGGCGATGGAATTACTGTCGCCGGTCTTTGTGGGGCTGATTCTCGCAGGTATTTTCGCGGCCACCATGTCCACCGCCGATTCCCTGATACTGAGCTGCTCGGCCGCACTCACTCACGACATCCTGCCCCAGCGCACCGAGAACACCCGCCTGCTGAAAATAGCCACGCTGGGTATTACCGCGGCAGCGGTGGCCTGGGCGCTGATGAACAAACAGAGTGTCTTCAGCCTGGTAGTGATGAGCTGGTCCGCCCTGGCTTCTGCCTTCGCGCCGCTGTTGATGGTGTTGGCCGCTGGCGGTAAACCGTCGCAGAGGCTCGCTGTTGCGATGAGTGTGCTGGGCCTTGCCACTGCGCTGATCTGGCGCTGGCTGGGATGGCATGCGCATATCTATGAGGGCATGCCGGGTATTTTGATGGGGCTTGTGGTTTTTGCCATTGGCCACTTTTTGGCGCGGGAGCCGGTTGGGCGTACTGCAAACGCATAGTGGCAAATCGGTGGATGCGCTGCGCCTATCCACCACTTTCTTGCCTGAAAAAAAGAACCCGGCATCAAGGCCGGGTTTTTTTTATCCTGTGAGACGGCAATCAAATGCTTACTGGCGGATGCCTTCCACGTCCAGGATCATTTCCACGGTCTGGGACGCTGGGCCCAGGTCGTAGTCGATGCCGAAGTCTTTCAGTTTGAACTCGGTCTTGCCGGTGAAGCCCTGACGGTAGCCGCCCCAGGGGTCCTTGCCGCCGCCGATTTCTTCAACGTCGATGGTGATCGGCTTGGTGACACCGTGCAGGGTCAGGTCGCCTTTCAGCAGGGCCTTGCCGTCGCCCTTGGGTTCAAAGCTGGTGCTCTTGAAAGTAGCGGTGGGGAACTTGGACACGTTCAGGAAATCTTCGCCGCGCAGGTGCTTGTCGCGCTCCGCGTGGTTGCTGTTCAGGCTGGTGGTATCCACCGTCACCTGGATGGAAGACGCTTCCGGCTTGGCTTCATCGTACACAAAGCTGCCGTCGAACTTGTCGAAACGGCCATACAGCCAGCTGTAACCCAGGTGCTTGATGCGGAACTGGACAAACGCATGTGCGCCCTTGGTGTCGATCTTATATTCAGCCGCCTGTGCGGTGGCGCCAATCAGCGTGGCAAACAGCAGAACTGCGAGTTTCTTCATGGGTGAGCTTCCTGTTGGTTGTTGTTCAAGTGGTTGTTGTTCAAATAGCTGTTGTTCAAATGGTTCTTGCTTGAATCACTGCGCGCGGTAAACCGCTAGCGGCGCGGCGCCAGGCCGAGCATTTTGCGCAGCGTATTGTCCTTGTTCACGAAGTGGTGCTTGAACGCCGCCAAGCTGTGCACCAGCACCAGCCCCATGAGCGTCCACGCCAGCCACTCGTGGATGGTGCCGGCAATATCTTCCTGGTTTTCCAGCCCTTGCAGGGTTGCGGGCACGCTGAACCAGTTGAACACCTCGATGGCACGGCCATCCGCGGTGCTGATCAGGTAACCGGAGGCTGCAATTGCCAGCAGCAGGCCGTAGAGCACAGCGTGGGCGACACTGGCGGCGCGCTGTTGCCAGCGCGGTGCGGGCTCTGGTGCCGGGGCCGTGTTGAGCCAGCGCCATAACAGGCGTGCGACCAGCAGCAGGGCGAGCAGTATGCCCACCGACTTGTGAATGTCCGGGCCCTGCCGATACCAGGGGTCGTAATACGAGAGCCCCACCATCCACCAGCCCAGCGCGAACATGCCGATGATGGCGGGGGCCATCAGCCAGTGGAATAGTACGGCTACCCAGCCGTATTGGATGTTGCTATTGCAGGCCTGCACGACCGACTCCGTCCGTAAATTCAGATTCTGCGCATTATAAAAAGTTTACGGCAGGGGAATAGCGCAAAAAGCTGGCGCTATTTTTCGAAAAAATCGCACAGGGCTGTTTTTGAAGGGACGCTCAGGGCTGCTTTTGAAAGAACGCACAGGGCTGTAATAAGGCCGGCAGGGGGCAGACCAGCATTGTCGGCGGTTGGCAGATCAGTGCTGCAGGGCGTGCTGGCGCTCGGCGGCGTTCAGTACCTTGCCAAGAAGATTCGGGTCCAGCTTGGTGCGGTCGCTGAGCTGGTGGGTGAGCCAGTCGAGGTCGTGGGGGGATTCTGCATCGGCTTCGCCGTTTTCACCGTTTTCCATCGCCATCTGCTCCAGTTGCCAGATGACATCCAGCAGCAGCTGGGGTGCCAGGGCTGGTTCGTCTTCGCTGGCAAACAGGTGGTTTTCGAGGCGCTCCAGGTCCTGGCGCTTTACCACCAGCTCCGCGTAGTTGGGATACCACAGGCCACTGAAGGGCTCGGGGCGGCGGCTGAAGTCGAAAGTGATGCGCAGGCGGTTGCCGTTGCCATCCTGCAGGGTTGGGGTGTCGTTTTCTTCCGCCGGCAGGGCGGGGCGCTGGCGCAATATGCCGACAATGGCGCGCCAATCGCCACTCTGCTCGGGGCACAACCGCAGGGGCTCGCTGAGTTCGGTTTTGGGTTTGCCGGGGCGGTCGATGTAGGCGAGCTGCTGGCCCGGGCGATACCAGTAGAGATCCAGGGTGTGGTCTTCGGCGAGGCGGGCCAGGTCGTCGCTGGTGAGCGGGTCTTCGGAGAGGGCACTAAGGTGGTCCACCGCCTGCTGGACACTGAGCCAGCGCCGCATGTGAAAGGGTTTGCCCGTGGATTTTCCCGACCCGTTACCGCCCGCCGTCGCCATGGTTGCCCTGCTTCCCTGAAGTGCTTTTTGACCCTTAAAGATTAGCAGGTGGCGGGAGATTATGAGGCGTCGGTTAGAGCCAGCCTTTGCGCTTGAAGTAGAAGTAGGGCGCCATCCCTGCCATCAGCATCAGCCCCAGTGCCCAGGGGTAGCCCAGCAGCCACTTCAGTTCCGGCATGTATTCAAAGTTCATGCCGTAGATACTGGCCACCATGGTGGGGGGCAGGAAGACCACCGCGGCAATGGAGAAGATCTTGATGATCTTGTTCTGTTCGATGCTGATAAAGCCCTGGGTGGAGTCCATCAGGAAGTTGATTTTTTCGAACAGGAAGGTGGTGTGGGACATCAGGGTGTCGATGTCGCGCAGAATGCCCCAGCAGCTCTCGCGCAGTTCCGGGTCGTCTTTCAGGTGGCGTTGCAGGAAGGCGATGGAGCGCTGGGTGTCCATCAGGCACAGGCGGATTTTGCCGTTGGAGTCCTCCAGCTTGGCCAGGTGGTCGATGGCTTCTTCCAGGTCGGCGTCTTCGTCTTCCAGCACCAGGTGGCTGACTTCACCCAGGGTGAGGTAGTTGTCTTCCAGCGCATCGGCCAGGTTTTCCACTTTCTGCTCAAACAGCAGAATCAGCAGCTCCTGGGCATTGTGTGCTTCCACCTGATTGCGGCGGGCACGCATGCGCAGCAGGCGGAAGTCTGCCAGCTCGTTGTCGCGCACGGTGATGAGACGCTGCGGCTGGAGAATGAAGGCGGCGGTGGAGGTATCGTGGCGGCCTTCGCTTTGCGTCAGGTACAGGGAATGCACGTGGATGCCGGCGGCATCCACAAAGTAGCGGGCGGATGACTCCAGCTCTTCAACGTCCTCGGATTCCGGCAGTTCGGTGCGCAGCAGTTGTTCCAGCAGGTCGCGTTCGTTTTCTTCCGGATCCTGCAGGTCGATCCAGGCCGCATCGGACAGGGGTTGGCTCTGGTAGTCACTGCCGGCGTAGGTTTCTTTAATTTTGCCGCGTTGGATCTGGAACAGTCTCAGCATTCCCGCTTCCTTGGTTGTCTGGTTTATCCCCAGGTCTGTGTCTGAGGATGATCTGCGGAATGGTGTCAGGCTGTCGTCCACAAATCAATCGCCGCCAGTTATGTGGCGGCGATCAGCGGGGGTGTTGTGGTCAAAGCGACCGGCTGAAACTGACTATAGCCACATCGGCAGCTGTGCGCGGATCTGTTCTGTGTCGCAGGTGGTCAGGTTCTTGCGCGACTCGCCGGCGATACTGGCGAGGCAGGGCGAACTCATGGACAGTCGCAGGCTGCCCGCCATCGAGGGTTCGGCGACAATATAGAGACGGTCGAAGCGCCCCTCCTGGCGGCCCTTTTCCAGGGTGTGTGCAATGTCGCGTGCGAATTTTCGAGCACCCTGTTTGCGCAGGCTGGTGGGCTCCGCCATGGCGTGGCGGCCCTGTCCGTGGCTGTCGAACGAGCGTCCGGGGGCGTCACTGAGCAGTTCCTGCCCTTTCATGCGCCCTTCCGGATAAACAAGAGATTCTATTTCGTTGAGAGTACCCGCACGTTTTTCCGCTTCGAATACGCGGGCATGAGTATGATTGGCTACCAGCACCCAGGCTTTTGACATGGTCGTTTACCTCTGTTTATTGCTGAGTCTTCCAATATGGTAGGGCGGGGTTTGCCGGGATCCTATGGTTCGGCCAATAAAACTCCGCGTGTTCCCCGCGGGGCCTGATTCTGCAGCCGGTGCCCTTAATTGGTACAAATTTAGGGTGCGTGGCGGTATTCTGGCCCGCAGGTTGCAGGGAATTAGCCGACAGGTGATTGCTTCGCAGGCGCTGAGGCAGCTGCGGGTGAGTCAGCCTGAAATTCCAGGGAGTGAAGAACATGTTTTACAGAATGACCGTTTTTTCCAGCCTTTCCTTCAGAACTTTGGGCGCACTGCTCGCGAGTATGCCTCTGGTTGCGGATGCTAACAGTGGCGATGGCTGGCTGGGCGTTGGCAGTGAGGACCCACTGATCCGCCTGGCGGTAGCGCCGGTAGAAATTGCGATTGAAGCCCCAACACCGTTGACCGGCAACAACCTGGAGTTGCTGCTGGCCCTGTCCGGCGGTGGCGGTCTCGGGGAAATTCGCGAGAAGGCCGCGCGCGAATTCAGCCTGTATCTGGACCAGCAGGTGCAGCGGCGGTTTGGGGATTTCTTCGAAGACGAGCGGGTGCACCTGGTGGACAATCGGGCGCCGCTCACGCTGCACACCAACTTTGATATCGCCATTCGCCAGCAAATCGTCGATATCCGCAGTACCCGGGATTACGATCTGGAAAAGGGCACCATGACCGCCTACGGTAAGTTCCACTACCGGGTGCAGGGCGCCGCGGCGTTGCGCGAGGGAACAGTAGACATCGCCGACTTTAAATTGCGCGCCCGTTACTCCACCCGCGCCCCGAAAGACGGCGGCGTGGTGGAGGATACAACCCGTCAAGCCACCGAGCGCCTGCTGGAGGATATTGCCGAGGAAGTGCTGGACCGTATCGAGGATGAGCTGGAGGCAGACGCCCTGCTGGCACTGGCCCGCAGGTAACAAATGCCCCCGGGCCGTGGCCAGCCGGTGGCTGGCCAACCGATCACAGGTTAACCGAGTACTGGTTAATTGAGTACTGGCAGGCCGCGATACATCTTGCGCGGCAATTGCGAGGCGCCGCGACCATCGTGTAGCCCCAGCTCGTCGCCATAAATCATTTCATAAATATCTTTCTTGCTCTTTTCCTGCAGGACCTTCTGGCCCCGGTACAGGCGCTCCGGCGGTTCGTTGCCGGTGAGGAAAGCGCTGCCTTTCAGCGCCTCTAACTGGGTGATCAGGCCAAGGGTCTGCGTATCCTTGCTGCGGTGCTTCAATTCCGCCAGCTGCGCTTCAAAATCAAAGTCGGAAAAACGCAGGTTGATGTCGAACTCTGCCTGGATACGTTTGCGCAGCTTGCGCAGGGTATTGAGCGCCTGGGAAGTCATCAGCCATTGGTGGTCAGTCATAGTGTTGTGGCCTCGTCGTATTCATCATTTTTTAATTCTTCCTGTTAAATAGCGAGCAAGGAGTGGGCCAACTTGTCAAAAGCACTGTGATCTTGCTCACATACCCTGGGGGCCCGGGCGAAGCGTGTCGCCCGCCGAGACTGGCGCACCAGTTGCCCACGCAACACGTTTCGCCCGGGTGCTCGCGACCGGTGATCTGTTAAGCTGTGGCACAGGTTCGGCACTGGCCGGCCAAGAAAGAAAAGAGGATCGGATATGTCTGCAGAGCCCATTAAATGTAAGGCGGCAGTTGCCTGGAAAGCGGGCGCGCCGCTGTCGATTGAGGAAGTCGAGGTAGCGCCGCCGAAGGCGGGGGAAGTGCGCATCAAGCTCATGGCGACGGGGGTCTGTCATACGGACGCGTTTACCCTCTCCGGTGACGACCCCGAAGGGGTATTCCCGGCCATTCTTGGCCACGAGGGTGGCGGTGTCGTGGAGTCGGTGGGGGAAGGGGTCACCAGTGTGGCAGTTGGGGATCATGTGATCCCGCTGTATACCCCCGAGTGCGGCGAGTGCAAATTCTGCACTTCCGGAAAAACCAACCTGTGCCAAAAAATTCGTGCCACCCAGGGGCAGGGCCTGATGCCCGATGGCACCACGCGTTTTTCCATCAATGGCGAGCCGATCTATCACTACATGGGGACTTCCACCTTTTCGGAGTACACCGTGCTGCCGGAAATCTCTGTGGCCAAGGTGAACAAGAGTGCGCCGCTGGAAGAAATTTGCCTGCTGGGCTGTGGTGTCACCACCGGTATGGGTGCCGTGGCCAATACTGCCAAGGTGGAAGAAGGCGCGACGGTTGCGGTGTTCGGCCTCGGCGGTATTGGTCTTGCCACCATTATCGGCGCCCGCCTGGCAAAGGCTGCGCGGATCATTGCCATCGATATCAACGAAGGCAAATTTGAACTGGCGAAAAAACTGGGGGCCACCGACTGTATCAACCCGAAGAATTACACAAAGCCCATCCAGGAAGTGATCGTGGAGATGACGGATGGCGGTGTGGATTACTCCTTCGAATGTATCGGCAATGTGAATGTCATGCGCTCGGCACTGGAGTGTTGTCACAAGGGCTGGGGCGAATCGGTGATCATTGGTGTGGCCGGCGCAGGCCAGGAAATTTCCACGCGCCCGTTTCAGCTGGTGACCGGGCGGGTATGGCGCGGCACTGCGTTTGGCGGCGTGAAAGGTCGTTCGCAGCTGCCGGAGTATGTGGAGCGTTACCTCGCCGGGGAATTCCAGCTGGATGACTTTATTACGCACACCATGCCGCTGGAAAACATCAATGAAGCCTTCGACCTGATGCACGAGGGTAAAAGTATTCGCAGTGTGATTCACTACCAGTAAGGGGTGTCGATGATGCTAGAGCTTGTCAGTAAAACCCAGAGTTTTGATGGAAGTCAGTGCCAGTACCGCCATCGTTCCGATGTGCTGGACTGCGAGATGCGCTTTTCCGTTTTCCTGCCATCACAGGCGGAAGTGGAGCAGCGTTTCCCGGTACTCTACTGGTTGTCTGGCCTTACCTGTACCGACGAAAACTTCTCCCAGAAGGCGGGCGCCCAGCGCATGGCCGCGGAGCTCGGTATTGCGTTGGTGATCCCCGATACCAGCCCCCGTGGTGACGATGTGGCCGATGACGAAAGTTATGACCTGGGGCAGGGTGCAGGGTTTTATGTGAATGCCACCCAGGCCCCGTGGAAGCCTCATTACCAGATGTACGATTACCTGGTGGAGGAATTACCGGCGCTGGTGGAAGCGAATTTTCCGGTGAGCGACCGCCGTGCCATCAGCGGCCATTCCATGGGCGGGCATGGTGCGTTGACCATTGCCCTGAAAAACCCCGGCCGCTACACCTCGGTTTCTGCGTTCAGCCCGATCTGTAACCCCATGGCCTGCCCCTGGGGAGAAAAGGCGTTGGCGTCGTATCTGGGGGAAGACAAATCTCTGTGGGAGGAGTATGACGCGACGGCATTACTCAGTCGCGCCACCGAGCGATTGCCAATGCTGATCTCCCAGGGGGAGGAAGATGCATTTCTCGAAGAACAGCTGAAGCCCAACGCGTTGCAGGCGGCTGCGCGCGCAGCGGGCTACCCGCTGAAACTGGAGTTTCATGCGGGCTATGACCACAGCTATTACTTCATTGGCACCTTCATCGAGCAGCACCTGCGCTTTCATGCGGACTATCTGTTGCACGTCGACTGATCGCGCACTTCAGACCGACCGCTGAGGCTCAATAGCCCCAGGGGGTCGGCGGTGTGGCCACCGGCTTGGTGAGATCAAAGCGCACACGGAATTCCCGTCCGTTGGGGCGGGTCAGCTCATAGATAAAATACTGCTGGGGGTGAATTTCCATCGCCCAGGTATTGTTCAGCGAGGCATTCAGTCCCTCGCGCTTGAAGGTGTCGATGGACGCCTGATCCACAGGAAATGCCTGGCGGTTTTCGGTGCCCGGCTCCGCGGTATCCCCGCCATACATGGTCACCGCATCTTCACTGCCGTCTTCGTGGCGGTGATCGTGTTTCAAGCGCAATCCGTCGGCGGTGCGGGTCAGAATCCAGGTGCGGGAGTGGTCCTCGCCCACGTGAAACGGAATGCGAATTTCCTCGGTGGGCTTGTCACAGCCGCGCACGTGCATTACCAGCGTCTTACCCTCAAAAGCATCGGGCTCGTCGGTTTTCGGTTCGTTCGCAGTGATCTCACCGGCGAACGCCTGGCCGCAGTAGGCCGCGATATTTTTCAGGAATTGATCGACCGGCTGCTGTGGGGATTGCTTAGTGTCGCAGCCACCCAGCGTCAGGGCGCCGAGCAAAGCCAGAGGAAATGTTCCGGAGCGAATGTTCATGGATGCTGTCTGCCGCTTGTGCATTTGGGGGTGAATTGGATTGTGAATCGGCATGCGCGCGCCGGTCGTCAGGAAGCGGTCGCGGCCAGCTGCTGGAGCTGAGCCTCAAACACGCTCACCTCCTGGGCCCCGCTGATGGCGTGCTCATGATTGAACATAAACAGGGGCACCCCGCGGATGCCCTGCAACATAAGCTGTTCTTCCCGCGCCAGGGTTTGCCGAGTGATCGCCGTATCGTGCAGCGCCCGTGACGCCTCTTCCCGGTCAAGGCCAACGGCTTCCACGGCGTCCAGCAGCACGCTTTCGTGATTCAGGTTTTTGCCGTGGGTAAAGTAATCCTCGAACAGGCGCAGCTGCAGGTCCGTCTGCTGGCCAGTGGGTTCGACCCAGTGGAGTAGGCGATGCGCCTGATTGGTATTGTAGATGCGCATGTCATCCGAGAAGTTGAACGCGAATCCCAGCTCCCGTCCGATTTCCTCAAGCCGCGCTCTATTCTCTGCGCTTTCCTGGTCCGAGATGTTGTATTTGCCGGTAATGTGCTCGCGCAGGTTTTCACCGGCTTCCGGCATTTGTGGGTTCAGCTCGAAGGGGTGCCAGACGATATTGGGATCAAACTGGCCGGAAAAAGTATCCAGCGCTTGCTGCAGGCGTTTGAAGCCGACGACGCACCAAGGGCAGACGACATCGGAGACGATATCGATTCTAAGGTAGTGCTTTGTCATAGCGAACTGCCCTCGCTGCTGATGCTCTGGATGACGGTCCCTTCATGATGACCGGGTATTCTTGGCGTGTAAATAGCCATTACAGGCGCGCAGGACAGGAACTGCCTTGCGCATTGTTGCCCCTTATTCGGCTGGTGTGAGCGCTCACTAATCGCTTGATGGGGGTGAGCACAACATTTCGAGTGTATGCAATGTTAGGATTTTTGCAGGTACTGTCGTGGGTCTTGAGGACATAATGTGACGCGGTCGATATGCCCGCGGAGCGGATGCTCCGAGTCGCCCCAACTTGAGATGTCTCCTGCGTCAGGTGTCCGATGTTATCGGCGCGCGCGATGTTGCGCGGGGCGGTCGCGGCTGGAAAGTGCGGTGAGGCGGTCAATGGTCACCTGCAACAGCGCCGTTTGCGCAGACAGCGCGATTTTGAGTGGCGCGTTGTTAAGCGTATCAAGCGCACCGGCCTGCAAACGCTTCTGCCGGTGCTCGGTGGCAACCAGGTATTGAATCAGGTCGAGGCCCGGGCTGGGGCTCAGCAGGGCCAGTGACTGGTAACGCAGGGCGATGTCGAATGCCTCATCCGGCAGGTTTTGTCTTGAGCGCGACTCCGCTGTCGCAGTGAACACCACCTCCGCAAGAATATTTTTCACGCTGCCATGTAATTTTTTCAGATTCTGGAAGCAGTGGTTCAGCGGATACTCCAAGCGCTGCATGAATCGCGAGTCGTAGAACTTTGTTGCGTAAAGACTCGCGTGGTGCACGCCGCGCAGGCTCTGCAGAACTCCGGGCGGAAACGGTGTTTCAGGGTCTCTGTTCATCGAGTTATCACTGTACCTACCATCACGACACATAGTTTCCTCCTGTTGCCTCCTGTCGCCCGCTGCGGTGCCGTGTGGCACGTCGGGGTGCGAACAAAATTGCGTTGGCATAGTGGTACAATTCAAACTTTGTGCCAGCTCAATCTCGGTGCCAGTGCCATCTCCGCGTGAGATGAATCTCTGTGTCAGTGGGGCCGGAGACTCTGGTGTTCTTTACGAGTTGAAGACAGGTCGGTGAACAGGTCGGTGAAAGGAACCGGAAATGAGTGAAAGCCGTGTATTTTTGAGAATCCGTGACGCTGCTCTCCGTGCGCGGGTGTGCGACGCACTGGTCAGTTTCCTGCCGATCGACGACTTGAGCGAGGACGAGGCCTGGCTGGAAACTCTGCTCGGCAATCCCTATGACCTCGCCATTGTCGACGCCGCGCAGACCGACAGCGCTACTCTGCAACCACTGGCGGAATCGCCGATGTTGTCGCACTGCGAGTTTGTTTTTCTCAGCGATGGGTTGCCCAACCCGGCACTAGATGCCGCCACCTCCCGATCCGGCGGCTTCCACTTTCGCCAGCCCTACACCGCCGGGGACATCTGCGAGGCAATCGATGAAGTGGTTGCGGCGCTGGATGTTGCGGGGGAGTCTGCAGCGGGTCCAGTGAGCAGTCAGCTGGATCAGTACGGCCTGCTGGTCGGTTCCGCGCGGCCCATGCGCAAGTTGTATCGCACGCTGCGCAAGGTGGCTGCGTCCAACGCCAATGTACTGGTTGTGGGCGAGAGTGGCGTGGGCAAAGAGCTGGTCGCCAATACGCTGCATCAGGCCAGTGATCGCGCGCTTGCGCCCTTCGTGGCGGTGAACTGTGGCGCACTCAGCCCGGAACTGGTGGAAAGCGAGCTGTTTGGCCACGTGAAAGGCGCATTCACTGGCGCACACAAGTCTCACGAGGGGCTGTTCGCTCAGGCAGAGGGCGGCACCCTGTTTCTGGATGAGGTGACGGAAATGTCGCTCGAACACCAGGTCAAGCTACTGCGGGTACTGGAAACGGGCGAGTATCGGCCGCTGGGTTCGAGCCAGTTGCGCACAACCAATGTACGTGTGGTCTCGGCGACCAACCGCGAGCCGGAAGTGGCGGTGAGCGATGGCATTTTTCGGGAAGATCTTTATTTTCGGCTGGCGCAATTCCCGGTGCGTGTCCCGCCACTGCGTGACCGTGAGGGTGACATCGTCGGTCTCGCCCAGCACTTTCTCGTATATCGCAACAGCGAGGAGGGCACCACCAAGGCGTTCAGTGAGTCCGCCCTACAGCTTCTCAGGGCGCACGCCTGGCCCGGCAATGTCCGAGAGCTGAAATATTGCGTCGAGCGCGCGTTTATTCTTGCGGAACAGGTGATTGAGCCGCAGCACATCATTCTTGGTGAAACCGATACACAATCGGCCGGCAGCACCGCGGCGGCCAGTGTACCCGTCGGTGTTCCCCTCGACGTTCTTGAGCAGGCGGCCATTGAGGGTACCCTGGAGCAGAATGATGGCAATAAAACAGAAACCGCGGAGCAGCTGGGTATCAGCGTAAAGACCCTGTATAACAAGCTGGAAAAATACGAAAAGGTTGCCGCCGACCAAACCGCCAAAGATCACGCCGCCGAACCGGCAGGCTCTACGCCCGCGGAATAAAACACGTTTCAGAAATCTCAGGTAAAAGCACAACCTAAAAAGGAGCGCACTGCGCTCCTTTTTTTGCCTGGTCACCAGCGCAACCAGGTGCACCGGCTTCGGGGCCGACGGGTGTCGGCCCCGCGCCCAATCAGCAGTCGGTATCTTCTGCCTTGGCTTCTTCTTTCAAGTCCTCACAGGCGTCTTCAATCGCGTTACCGGTGTCGGTGATGGTTTCATCGATAGTTTCACCAATGGATTCTGCGCTTTTTTCCTCGCTACAGGCTGCCAGGCTGATGGCGGCGGTAATAGCGAGTGCAACGTAAATGGTTTTCGTGAAAAGTTTCATCGATCTCTCCTTGGTTTACTTGAATGATGCGGATAAAGGGGCAAACAGTGTGCCAACTCTTTGCAGAGCCCATGGCTCCGCGGTTTTGCGGAAATCCGGCTGCGTGTTTCGCGGTGTGGGAGAGGTAGGGGCCGGTAGATATTTCACGGCGGATTGAAATATTTACCGCCGCAGTGCGAAACGTCGCTGCGCCTGAGAGGTTCTATTGTGCGGTAACCCGCCGCCGCAGTGCGCCAGCGGCCGAGCGCTGCCGGTTGGCATCACACTTGCAATTTCTCCCCTGTGCGGCTGCATTTGTGCCGTTAAACAGTGTTGATCCGTCGGGAATTGAAAGAGGTAAGTGCAGTGGTCGTTTTGCGAAACGTTGGCAGGCATTGGGTAAATGTGCAGAGCGTATGCTGCGGGCTTACAGGGCTGTGCGTACGCAATTTCGCCTTGCTGCTACTACTACTGGTAGTGCCCTTAGAATTCGCCAGTGCGCAACCTGCTGGCGGCGTCGCATCACTCGCTGAAACCAGTGGCGGCAACGAGGAATCCATGCCGACAATGACGGCGGATGAAATTGACAGCCTGATACACACACTCGAAGACGAGCAACAGCGCCAGCAGTTTGTCGAGAACCTGAAAGGTCTCAAGGCGGTGAAGGCCAGTGCTGCGGACAACAACCCGTTGGCGATTGCCGATGCGTTGCTACCGGAGGAGACCGCGAGCCGTTTGGTGGATAAATATGGTGAACTGCTGGACACCATGGGTATCAGTGCCAACAGTGCGGGCAAGCTGGTGATTACCGGGGGCGCACTGCTACTCATCGCGCTGCTCGTGTGGATCAACGGCCGTCTTGCGAAGAGCTTTGACCGAAAATTTTCCCGCGTACGCAGGGCGCTCGGGCTGAACCAGCATCGTTTCGCCAGCTATTTTCGCCTGCAAGTGTTGGCGGGATACGCCATCGCCGGATTGCTGGCACTGTACACGCTGTCGCTGGTTTTTCATCGTACGTTTGGCGTCGTGATTGACGATGAAGGCCTGGTCAATGCGGCGGAGGTAGTATTTTCCATACTGCTGGTGATTCTCGTGTTTAGCAGTATCTGGGAAATCATCAACGGCGGCATAGAGCACTATACCCGGAAAAATCAGGGCGCCGTGACTGCCAGGGTGCGTACCTTGATACCTTTGGTGCGCAATGCCCTGTTATTTTTTCTCACCGTGCTGTCGCTACTGGTCGTACTGTCGGAGATCGGCGTGGATGTGATGCCGCTACTGGCCGGTGCCGGTGTACTGGGTATCGCCATTGGCTTTGGTGCGCAGACACTGGTCAAGGATTTTCTTACCGGCTTTACCATTCTGATTGAAGATCTGCTGCAGGTAGATGATGTCGTCACCGTTGGCGGCCGCACGGGTATTGTTGAGCGCATCACCCTGCGCAAGGTCGAGATGCGTTCCCTGGACGGCACCGTGCACACGGTGCCATTCAGTGAAATCAGCATTGTGGATAACCTGACCAAGGATTTCAGTTACTACATGCTGGAGGTCGGTGTGGCGTATCGGGAAAACACCGATGAAGTGGTCGCCTGCCTGCTGGATATCGACCGTGAACTGCGTGCGAGCGAAGAGTATGGCCCCTATATCCTGGAGCCGCTGGAAGTACTGGGCGTGGACCGCTTTGACGACAGTGCGGTCGTCATCAAGGCGCGCACCCGCACCCGCGCCCACGAGAAATGGTTTGTGGGCCGCGAATTCAATCGACGGATCAAGCTGGCGTTTGACGAGCGCAATATCGAAATTCCGTTCCCCCATCAAACGCTGTACTTTGGCGAGGCAAAGAATGGGACCCCGACCGCGGCGGATATCCGTCTGCTCGCAGAGGAGGGTAACCAGTCGAGTGCCAGTGATGCTGACGCGGCGCACGCAGGCGCTGCCAAGGGTGATGGCAAGACCGCCAAGGCAGCGGGAGCAGTACCGCGTGGCGATATGAAAGTTAGCCGCGAATCTACAGAGAAACCGAAAGCGGCTGCCCAACACTGGGACGATTAGGCGGAAGGCGGTCACCGAAAATCTTGCCGTTGACCGCTACAAATTCCGCTGGATTTATGTCATTTTCGGGGCACACGTAGTTCAGTAGTCGAAGTTTTATGAAGCGTTTTGCCCTGTCTCTTTTCGTTGCCGGTTTTGCAGGATTTTGCTCTGCCGAGCAGCTCACCATCGATCGAATCTTCTCCGACCCGGCATTGAGCGGTACCAGCCCCCGCGCACTGCAGTATTCGCCGGACGGTAGTCGAGTCACTTTTCTTAAAGGACGCGAGGAAGATTACAACCGCTACGACCTGTGGGAGTACCGCCTGAGCGACGGCGAGACCCGTATGCTGGTGGACTCCGACAAACTGCATCGCGGTGAGGAACAGCTCTCCGATGAGGAGAAGGCCCGTCGCGAGCGCCAGCGTATTTTCGGCAGCGGCATCATGGAGTACAGCTGGTCGAAGGATGGCAAGTCGCTGCTGTTCCCCCTGGCCGGCGATGTGTTCTATTACGCGCTGGAGGATGGCCAGTCCAAACGCCTGACGGAAACCGAAGCGTTTGAAACCGATGTGCGGGTGTCCCCGAAAGGAAACTTTGTTTCCTTTATCCGCGACCAGAATATTTTTGTGGTGGACCTGGACAGCGGCAAGGAGCGCCAGCTTACTGTCGATGGCAAGGGGCCAATCAAAAATGGCATGGCGGAATTTGTGGCCCAGGAAGAGATGGACCGCATGACCGGTTACTGGTGGTCCCCGGACGAGCAGCGCATCGCCTATCTGCAGGTGGATGAAAGCCCGGTGGACGAGGTCACCCGCAGCGAGATCTATGCGGACCGTATCGACATGATCAAGCAGCGCTACCCCGCCGCCGGCCGCCCCAATGTGAAAATCAAGCTGGGAGTGCTGGAGCTCGCCAGTGGCAAGACCCAGTGGCTCGATCTGGGCAACAACGAAGATATCTACATTCCCCGGGTGCAATGGGCGCGGGACAACCTGTTGTCCTATCAATGGCAGAACCGCAGCCAGAACAGACTGGAACTGCGATTTGTGGATATCCCCGGTGGCAGCACCCGCAATGCACTGGTGGAAACCAGCGATACCTGGGTCAACCTGTTTCACGATCTGCGCTTCCTGAAAAACAGCGACCGCTTTATCTGGGCGTCGGAAAAAGATGGATTCAAGCACCTGTACCTGTACGACTTCCGCGGCAAGCAACTGGCGCAGTTGACCGCTGGCGACTGGGCGATTGACGAGCTGGAAGCGCTGGATGAAGACAATGGCAAGGTGTATTTCTCCGGGCGCAAGGATACGCCGCTGGAGCGTCACCTGTATGTGACCGACCTGAACGGCAGCGGCAAGATTGAGAAAATCTCCAGCCGCGCGGGTATGCACAGCATCGAATTCGCCGGCGATGCCTCCGGTTATATTGATACCTACTCCAACCCGACGACGCCGGCCCAGGTGAGCCTGCATGGCATTGATGGCAAGCGCGTCACCTGGCTACAGGAAAACAAGGTGGAAGAGGGCCACCCACTGTATCCGTACATGAGTGACTGGATCGAGCCGGAGTTTGGCCAGATTGAAGTCAAAGGAGGCAAGGCACCGGAAGGGCACACGCTCTATTATCGGATGTACAAGCCGGCAGGCTTCGATCCGAAGAAGACCTACCCGACCATGGTCTTCCTGTACGGCGGCCCCCACGCGCAACTGGTTACCAACAGCTGGGATAGACCCTTCAACCAGTACATGGCCCAGCAGGGCTATGTGGTGTTCACCCTCGACAACCGCGGCTCTGCCAATCGTGGCAAAAAATTCGAAGACCCCATCTTCAAGAAAATGGGTAGTGTGGAAGTGGACGATCAGGTGACCGGGGTGAAGTTCCTGCGCACCCTGCCGTTTATTGATCCCGAGCGCATCGGTGTTTACGGGCACAGCTACGGCGGTTACATGGCGCTGATGGCGATGTTCAAGGCGGGTGACTATTTCAACGCGGGTATCTCCGGTGCGCCGGTGACCGACTGGGGCCTGTACGACACCCACTACACCGAGCGCTACATGGGCAACCCCAACCAGGTGCCGGAGGCCTATGCAGCGGCTTCCGTATTCCCCTACGCCGGGGATCTGAAAGGCCCGCTGCTGATTTATCACGGCATGGCGGACGACAATGTGCTGTTCACCAATACCACCAGGCTGATTAAACAGTTGCAGGACAACGGCCAGCAGTTCGAGCTGATGACCTACCCGGGCAAGAAGCACAGCCTGCGGGGCAAGGAAACCCGCAAGCACTGGTATCAAATGATGAAAGATTTCTTCGACCGCACGCTAAAGGCGTCTGAATGATCGATTGAATCAGTGCAACGAGAAAGGGCTTCCAGTGGAAGCCCTTTTTTGTCGTCCCTCCCCACAACAGCTGTCCCCCTGCACCCGCCCCACCCGCCGCGCGCGACGGTTTCATCGCTACACCGCTTTTGCTACCATCATTTGGCCTTACCAAATAACAATATTCTGCCTGACAGAATTCCGTCGCGAGCTCGTGTATGAAATTTCCGCAACTGCCACTCTGCGCCCTACTGTTTCCGGGCCTGCTATTCAGCGCCTCCGGCTGCAGTGCCGAGGCCGACCCGCTGGATGCGTTGCAGCCCGCCAGAACCATGCTCGAGTACCGGGCCATGTCGGAGCAGCTTTACCGGCTGGATCAGGCCGCGGTGAAAGCGGAAGCCAAGGCCGCGGGTCTGGACGACTCTGCCAAGCCGAAAAAAGCCCAGCGCTTTGGGTTCGATGCAAAAAAGGCGGCCAGTGACAGTGCGTTTATTGCCACCTCGGCAGGGCGCCAGATCGCCGAGAACCTGCTGACGTTCCAGACGCCTTCCGGCGGCTGGTCCAAGCGCACGGACATGGGAGTGCCGCGGCCGCCGGGGGTGCAATTCGGCAGCGAGAAAAGCTACGTGCCCACCTTCGACAATCTCGCCACCAGTACCCAGTTCTGGGTGATGGCCAACGCCTGCACTAGCCTCGGGGAAGCCCGTTACTGCGACTCCGCAACACGCGCACTCAAGTACATCCTGATCGCCCAGTATCCCAATGGCGGCTGGCCACAGACCTTTCCGCTGCGGGGCGGCTATCACGATTACATCACCTACAACGACACGGTGATCACCAGCCTGCTGACCATTGTCGCCGCCGCGGCCAACGGTGATCCGCGCCTGTCGTTCGTACCCCAGGCACTGCGCAAACAGGCGCAGGACAGCCTGCAGCGGGCGCTGCAAATGGTGGCCGCCACCCAGGTTGAGGTGCAAGGGAAGCCGACCATCTGGGGCGCCCAACACCATGCAGAAAGCTTTGCCCCGGTGGCGGCACGCGCGTTTGAGCCGGCAGCACTGGCCACCAGTGAAAGCGCCGACCTGGTGCTGTTCCTGATGTCGCTGGAACAGCGCCCGGCGTATATCCAGAAAGCGATTGACGGTGCGCTGACCTGGTTTGAACAGCACCGTATCGACGGCCTACGTTATCGTCGTGATGGAAAACTGCCATCGCTGGCGCCGCGGGAAGATGCCAATCCGTTATGGGCGCGCTTTTACGACATCAACGGGCAGCGTCCGGTGTTTGGCGATCGCGATGGCAAGGTGTATTTCGACGTGGATGAGATATCGGAAGAGCGCCGCCGCGGCTACGCCTGGTACACCGAGCAGCCGTACAAGGTGATCAAACAATACCGCAAGGCGCGGGAGTAACCCGGCGGCTACGCCGGGGCCGCTGCGCGCTCGGCCCAGTCGGCGGGTACGATAAATCCACGGCTCCGTTCGCCACGGTGATCGTATCGGGCTACGCATATCGGGCCGCGTTTCAGCATCGAATCTGCCAGGGGTTCACCCTCTACCGGCGGTGTTGCAAGGGACTCTGGCAGCGGCGCCAGCCAGCAGGGCTTCGGCAGTCGATACCACTGGCCGTCCGCTGACGGCTGGACGGACGCCTCCTGTTCGAGAAAGGTCGCCACGTCTGCCCACCAGAAATGATTGGGTTCAGACAGGCCGCCGCTGGCGGCATCCAGCGGGCGAAACAGTCGCCCGGGCATCAGCGCCCATTGCCGGTCGAGCGTGATGCCCGCATCGCGCAAGCTGCTGGTGGCGGTACTGTCTTGGGCTACAGGAAGCTGATGGTTGCGCATGCGCGCGAGCTTGATATCGAGCCGGTCTTTCAGGCCTGGCCCAACCCAGTATTCACCCACCTGCAGGTAAAACTTCAGCGCAATTTCCCAATGCTCGACCGCATTATCCGGCGTATGGCGCACCACAAAATCCAGTTCGCCGAGGGTTCTCCCCCCATCGCGGATAGGGAAGTTATGCGCCAGTAACTGGTAGTCCGGGTGATGGGTAAAGGCGAAGGCCCACAGATACTCGAAGTAAATACCGAGCCTGTGGTTGTTTAGCTGCTCAAGGTGAGAAAGCAGTCGGGCTTCCAGCTCCGCCCGGACATGAGTGTGCGAGAAAAACCGGGCGAGCGCCGAGCGGCGGGATTCCGGCAGCCATGGTAGCGGGGCGTCAGGCGCAATGTCGGGCGCTGCCAGTGCCCACAGCAGGTTGCGCCAGTGGTCCGGGCTGGCGGTTACGAATGCGATGCTCATCGCGCGAGTATAGGGAATTCGATACCAGTCCGGAATGCGGGCAGGTGCTACCACTTCATGCGGAAGCCAAAGGTCAGCTGAATACTGTCGCTATCGCCAAAGTTCTCCAGGCTGCTGGCAT
The DNA here is from genome assembly GCF_001639145.1 of Microbulbifer sp. Q7. NCBI lineage: Bacteria > Pseudomonadati > Pseudomonadota > Gammaproteobacteria > Cellvibrionales > Microbulbiferaceae > Microbulbifer > Microbulbifer sp. Q7. Next base: position 1,292,928 of record NZ_LROY01000001.1, read on the forward strand.
AGTCCACCTCCCCGTAAACCGAACAGCGGTCACCGCACTGGTCGTAGGTAAAGCCGATGCCCAGCTGCCCCCACCACTCATCCCGCGCCTGATACAGGGACGTGCCGGACACCTGCACCTCGGTCTGGTCGTCAAAGTAGTAGTAGGTATTGGCAATGGCGTAGAGGCTGATCCGCTCCAGCAGCAGGTTGCCGTACATGTTGCGGTTGACTCGCTGGCTGACCCGCTGCTCGAATGCCACGCCGAAACGGGCAAAGCCACCCTCGTTGTTGGTGTCGACCAGCCGCGCGCCGTAGGGGTCGAAATTGTCGTCGATGTCTTCTGCGGTATAGGCCACTTGCAGTTGTGGCGTGAGGGAATAAAAGTCACACAGTTTGAAGCTGTGCCCGCCTTCGACGGAAAAGTTGAACCCAATGGCATCGTTGCCGGTACCCAGGTACCAGAGCTCGCGGGAATACAGGTCGGAGTCAAACCAGTTGAACTGCAGTTGCACGTCGGCGTAACTGCCCTGGCTGCCGTACCAGGTGGCGGTACCGCCGATTCCCCAGTTGTAGGTGTCGATATAACCCTGGCCGAAGTAGCTGTCGAGCTCCGTACTGCCGTAGCCATACTGGGCAAAGACACCGAGCATCAGGCGGCCGCGATAAACGGCGGGGTCGAAGGAGAAATCGGAGCCAATCTGTACCTGTCCGAAATCCTGTTGCCAGCGGGCATTGGCCGTGGACTGCTCCGGCGCATTGTCGTTGTACACGGAATTCATGCGTATCCACAGGCCGCCGCCATCAATCGTGCGCTCCACCGCATCGCCATAGCAACAGATGCCGCGGTCGCGATAACTGGTGCCGGCCCAGAAACGATTGCCGACCCGCTTGCGCAGGGTGGTGGGGGCGTTCATCCGGCGGATGGCTTGCGCGTACGTCTCGTAGAGCACTGCGCCCGGTTGCCAGCGTGGAACAAGCTCGCCGCTGTTGGAGAAGGGATCACTCATGGTGGAGCGCAGAAACCAGGTGTCCTGTTCGCTGCCGTCGATGCCACCCCGGTACAGGGCATAGCCGTAAGCACCGCCTACAACTGCCGTGCGGCCGTCGTAGCCGATGTAATCCGGGTCGAGTAAGAATCCATCGCGCGGGTTACGTCCCTGCACGCGGATGATGGGGATGCCGTTGCCTGCGGAAACGGCACCATCGCCCCCCAGATTGAATATGCGCACAAAGGTCCGCCCGCTCACATTCCCTGCCACTGTCAGCAAATCGCTGGGTGCATTGTCGTCGGCCAGTAATGTGTCCATCCACAGACGCCCGTCACGCCCTGCGTAGTTGCCGAAACGGCCATCGGGATGGGGAACAATATGCAGCTGGTTGAATTCACCATTTTGCAGCCACAGGGTGCCCGCATTGTGGACGTCACCGGCGATGGAAAAATCGGTTTGCACCGGTTCCAGAATGCCGCCAAAGCGAATGTCCAGCCCAAGCGTTTGGCGCCCGCTGGTGCCGCCACCGACGGCCAGGTTGTTGAACAGGCGCAGTTTGGAGCTGCCGTTGATGATGACGTTTTCCCAGTTCAGCAGCTTATCGCCGTCCAGCAGGTGGTCCAGCTTGAAGCGAATGGTATCGATGTAACCGTCGTCCGCGGTAAGGTCGTCTCCACCATCCAGGATGGCGTCGCCATCAAAGGCGCGCGCGTCGATCTCCAGGTAGTCTGACCCGTCGCCGCCGATGAAGTGGTAGATAATGCCTTCGTCAAAATACAGGGTGTCGTCGCCACTACCCATATTCAGGGTGTGAAATACAAAACCCCCATCGAGCAGCATGTAGTCGTCGCCGTCGCCGGCGTTGAGATCGAAAATGAGCCCGTCGTACAGTTCGATACGATCGTCGCCGGCGCCGGTATCCAGGCCACCACTGAAGAAGTTGCCGACTTCCGAATCCCGCACATCCATGATCACGGTATCGTTGCCATCGCCGGTGAGCAGATTGGTTTCGATCAGCGCGCCGTTGATGTTGATGCGGTCATCGCCGGTGCCTGCGTCCACGGTGCCGATGGTGCCGCCGTTCAGGTCGAGGGTGTCGTTGCCGGCAAAGGTACTGACGTCCGCGCCTGCGGCATCGTTGTCTTCGTCACACAGAATCTGGTCGGCGCCGGCGGTTCCGGTATTGGAGGGGGTACAGTCGGCGAGGGTGACCACCGGCAGGAGGCACAAGCCGGCTGCGCACAGCATGCGGTAAAGAATCTGGCAAAGAATCCGGCGCCCGGTGCGGGGGCGGCGTTCAGAATTCATAGGTGATGCCCAGGTTGAGCGTCCAGGGGTTGGTCTCGAATTCCGAGTAGAGTCTTTCGTAGCCGGGCGCCGTGGGGTAGGTGACTTCCGCATCGGGGTTTGAGTCGGTGTAGATTACAGCCGCATTGATCAGCCAGGATTGCGCAATGCCGCGCCCCAGGCGCCAGTCGATGCCCAGCTGCGCACTACCGCCCCAGGAGTGGCCCATGCCAAACCGCCCGGGACCGGTCGCCATGCCGCTGTTGACGAGATAGCGCTGGAAGTCGGGATTGAGTTCGTCGTCGTAGTAATCGGAGTAATTGACCCCGATACCGAGGTACGGCTGCCCGAGGCAGATCAGGTCATTCATATACCAGTTGACGAACAGGTTGGCGGAAGACGCGCTGTAGCGCCCGAAGTAGATGTTGTCCTGACCCGGGGTCGCGCGAAAATTCTGCAGGGTCAGGGAGTGGTCCGAGTCACCGATGTACAGCAACTCCACGCCGAGGTAAGGCAGCGGCCGCCACACACCGGACACATTCCAGGTAATGTCGTCCTCGACCTCCCAGTGGGTCCGGTACAACTCCCAGTCCTGCAATACGTAGTACTTGAGCGACGTGTTGTTGTCGTCGGGATAGACGAAGCTCGCCCCGATGCGCAGGTAAAAGCGGGTGAGGTCCACATCCGAAATCGGGATCTGCGCCTTGGCAAACATCGGCAACACCAATGCCAGGCAGGCCGCCAGCCTGAGTGTCTTCATGGTTAACTCCGTTTAACACCGATCGACCGCTGCGATACCGCTTATCGTTAAAAATTCGCGCGACGTGTCAAAAGCCTTGGAATGACGCGGCAATTATTGAAATTGGCATTGCCGGGATAAATCTGAAACACCTGTAAAAGTAGCATGGGCTCGGGAATTTGCCGGCCGCTGTGCGCACGTTGAGCGGGTGACAGGTCATATGCCGAACGCTGTGGGAAATTGTTCGAGTTGGCCGTGTGTCGTAGAAATTTTTTCCCTTTATCGACCGCAAGCTGGCGCTGGAGAGCGCCCTGTTTCCAGCGTAAAATCGCGCTCCTTGTGTCCGGCGCCCAATGCCGCGCATACATCAATTCTTGAGCGATGGTATGTACTCAACCGCTTTTACCCGCCTGCGAGATCGGGAACTCGCAAAGTCCACCAAGCCATTCCTGGCCAAAGGCAAGAGCGTCAAGCGCTGTGCCCAGTGCCAGATGGCAGAATATGCCTGCATGTGCCCCTGGCGGCCGGTGGCCGAGAGCCGGATGGACTTTGTATTGCTGTTGCACCGCAAGGAATTATTCAAGCCCACCAATACCGGCCGCCTGATTGTGGATGTGTTTCCCGAGACCCGGGCGTTTTTATGGAACCGGCTGGAAGCGCCGCAAGGGCTCAAGGCGATACTGGAAGACCCCGAGCGCGACTGTTTTATCGTGTTCCCCGCCGACGGCACCGAAAACTGTGCCCGGCATGTGGTGCGCGATCTGCCGCAGACGAGCAGACAAACCACACTGATCCTGCTCGACGGTACCTGGAAGCAGTGCAGCCGCATGATCGGCCTGAGCCGCTGGCTGGATAAGGTGCCCTGCCTGAGCCTGCCAGAGACACTGGTGCGCTCTTATTCGGTGCGGGACTCCGGCAGAAGCCACCGCTTTTCCACTGCAGAGGCGGCGATCAGTTGCCTGCTGTTAGGGGGCGAGGCGGAGCCCGCGGATACGTTACGGCATTACTTTTCCGTGTTTAACCAGCACTATCTCGCCACCCGCGGCTGCTATCTTCCCGAGCCCGGTGAAAGCCACGAGGCGCTGGCCTCGCGCTTGCGGGAATAAAACAGCCGCAATAAAACATTCCGAATAAAAAAGGGGGGAGGGCCGAAGCCCTCCCCCCTTTTTTCTGTGCCCGTCGGTTAGAAGTTGTAGGTCACTTTGCCGTAGATGAAACGACCGCGAGGGTCGTGCTGGCTGGATACGTAACCGTACAAGTCTGAATCCCCATCGCCGATGGCGAACGGCGGCTCTTCATCCAGTGCATTGTCTGCACCGAGGCTCAATACCATGTTTTCAAAACCGGTATAGCGCGCCTGCAGATTCACCGTCATGAAGGAATCCACAATTCGGGACTGGTTGGTATCGTAATCCAGGGTGCCGTCAAAATCGATATCCGGCGTATCTTCAAACTCGCCGATATAATTCAGCCCCAGGGTGACCGCGAAGGTATCCCGTGACCAGTCGGCAGACGCCGCCCAGCGGTGTTCCGGGTATTCATACTCGCCCGCCAGATCCCGGTTGATGAAGTCATCACCGGTGGCGTTCAGCTCCACCCGCTCAAACTCCGCCAAGTAGGAGTAATCCAGCCGCAGGCCCAGGTCACCACCGGCCAACGCGAATCCGGAATACACCATGCTCAGGTCAATGCCGGAAACGGTCTGCTCACCGATATTGATAAAGCCGCTGTTGATGGACTGCAGCGAGCCGAGGGATTCACCGGGCAGGGCCGCGGAGCGGACACACACGGTGCTGTTCTGGTCGTTACAGAACTGGCTGTAGAGATAGCCAAATGGCACCTCGTCAATTTTGCCTTCCTGGGTAATCTGCCAGAGATCCAGTGACATTTGCATATTGTCGATGGGTTTGACCACCGCACCCAGGTTCACCGATTCCGACTCTTCCGCGTCCAGATCCGGGTTGCCGGAAAACACGATGTTGTAGTCGGTGCTGGCACAGTAAGCGTCGTTAATGGCACAGCCGTAGGAGTCGATAAAGAACAGTGACTCCTGGGATGGCCCAAGGCCGATTTGCGCCAGTGACGGAGCGCGGAACCCGGTACCCCAGGAGGCGCGCAGGGAGAGCTGTTCGTTCGCGGTCCACAACAGGTTGGCCATCGGATTGGTGGTGCTGCCGAAATCGCTGTAATCGTCATAGCGGCCCGCCAGTGTCAGGTCCAGGTTGGCCGGTAGTGGAATGGCGAACTCGACAAACGCGGAATTGATGTCGCGACTGGCGGCGGCGGACACCGACTCGGTGCCGAAAATCAGGCCGCGCTGGAACTGATCATCGGGAATGTCGGATGCGCGTTCCTCGCGACGCTCGATACCGGCGGCCATGGCGATGGCACCGTTGGCGGTGTCGAACAGTTCACCGCTGAGGGTAAAGTCCACACCGCGCAGCTCGGACTTGCCCTGCCGCACCAGGCTGGTGGTGAACGCATCAATGACCGACTGCGGGTTCTGTACACCGCCGAACGGATTGTAACGGCCCGCGTCAATTTCCTGTTGCAGCAGATCGGTGCGCACCCAACCCTGGGTGCGGTCACCGCTCTGGGTGGACTCGCTGCGTGAGCGCTGTACCGAGGCTTCCCAGTCCCAGTCGGCGATGGTGCCGCGCAGGCCGAACACGCCGCGCAGGTTGTCGGTTTCAATATCCCACTGCCGTGCACCGGCATCCACCGTGCGGTAGCGGCCAACGCCAATGGACGTGGCGCCCACGAATGGATTGTTGGGGTGGTTGATGGGCACGGTGAGCCCGGCGTCTTCATCCAGTGGCGTCGGTGCACCCTGGGCAATGGAGGTGTTGTGCTGTACTGCCAGTTCGGTAAAGAACTCGACGCTGTCGGTGAGCTGGGCATTACCCAGCAGCAGCACGCCGGTGCGCTCGGCCTCTGGTGTCAGCAGCGTCCAGGGGCCGTAATCGTACACGCAGGTCTGGCCGAACGCGTTGCCCGCCGGGCAGTTGGGATCGATGGTGGTTTCACCGTCGACAATGAAACGGCCGGGATAACCGCGGGAAGAGCGGAAGTCCATGCCGCCCCGTGGCGATTGATTGGCAGTATCGAGTCCCGGACGCTCGACACTCGCCAGGGTTGTATTACTGCGGTGGTCGAAGATAACGGTCAGGTTGGAATCCTCACCGTTGACGCCCCACACCGCAGATACCGACTGCTCGTCGTAGCCATCGGCACCGCCGAAGTCCGCCGAGACTTCCGCGCCTTCAAAGTCCTTGCGCAGGACCAGATTCACCACCCCGGCCACTGCATCGGAGCCGTAAATGGCGGAGGCGCCATCTTTCAGCACTTCCACCCGTTCCACGGCGGCAATGGGAATACTGTTGATATCCACAAAGTTGGTGGTAATGCTTTCCGCGAAGGCGCTAATCGCCACACGCTTGCCGTTGACCAGCACCAGCGTGGCATCGGCGCCCATGCCGCGCAGGCTCACCGCCGCGGCACCGTTGGCGGTGGAGTCCTGGTTGTTGCCGCGGGTGGAAAAGGTACCGTTGCCCGCAGCGGGGTTCTTCTCAAATAGTTGCTGCAGATTGGTGTAGCCGGATTTTTCGATTGCCTCGCGGTCCATTACCTGAATTGGTGTCGCCGTTTCGAATTCCGCATTGCGTTGAATGCGGGAGCCCACTACGGCAATTTCTTCCATGGCTTTTTCTTCCTCAGCGAATAGTACCTGAGGGGCCGTTGCCGCGGTGATGGATAAAATGGCGCTGGATAAAATGCGTTGGCGTAATAAAGGTCTTTTCATAAGAATTGCTCGTCCGTTAGTCGTCATTATTGTTGTGTGACCGAAGCGGTAGGACCGTTCAGTTACGCGCACGACGTTATCAACCACAGAATGGCGAGGCAATTAATATGAGATGAGCTGTTGCCCTGCAGGGATTTATTGAATGGCGTTATCGAATTCGGTGTGATGAATTTTTAGTTTGCGACAGAAACCCAATATTCAACATCTTTCGAGTTTTACATTTATGCGGTTTACCACTTCATAGTTGGTACGTTTGTTTTGTTTTTTTGTGTCGAGCATGGTGCGTTTTTGGCGTACACCGGATAAATATTATTGGCGCGCGCCATCAACAGTTGCCGGGCTGTAATAAACGTGCCGCCTGTCAGAAGGAAAATTTTACGCCAGCAAAAAAGCCGCTCAGATCCAGGTCGTCAAAATAGGGCGAGCGGTCAAAGTTCCATTTCAGGTAGCGATAGCCGCCGACGATATCGTAGCGATAGCAGCGGTAGTTGACTGCCGCCAATGCCTGCCAGGTTGAATCACTATCGCCGCCGCCCACATCGGCGTAGTAGGTGAGATACCAGCGGTCATCGAGATCGGTTTTGCCGCGCAGGCCAATAACGCCATCCCATACGCTGCCGGATCGAGAAATTCGAAAACGACCGAATCGATCGACGCGTCCAGTGACATCCACATCGAGATCTAAGTAGCGCGCGCCGAGTGTCAGGTTGAGTCGCGTGCTGTCGGACTGATAGAAGCGATAGGCGCCGCCCAGCGTGGAAACAAAACCCTCAAGATCAATGTCGGCACCTACACGGAAGAGGTCACCGCGAAAGCGAACGGTCTGTCGGATATCGTCGGATACATTCAGGTAGATCATGTCGGCAAACACTGTCCACTCGTTGCGACTTGCGGCCAGGGTGCCCATGAAGCCCATTTCCAGGTCTTTGACCAGCTCATCAAAACCGATATCAATGTTGTCGCCACTTCGGCTCTCACCGCCGACACTGGCTCCCCAGAGGTAGACTTCGGCTCCCAGCAACCAGCGGTCCGGCAGGCTCCCGCCGAAGGTCTCAGGGCGACCGGAACTCTGTGCCTGCGCAACACAAAAGGGAAAACTCAGCAGCAATAAAATAAGGACGCGTCTCACGGGTAATCTCCCTGTGGTTCTGTCACCGTTGCCGGAAGGTTGTTTTTTCAGCTGGCGACTCGGATCATTTCCAAAGTGCGGCCAGATCGATGTGCGTCCAGTCGGTGGCATAATCGGGAACCGGCACCTTGAGCCACACCTGGCGGCGTTTTACATCGGTGACGATCTGGTGATTGGTCAGGTCGGCATCCTGTTTGGTGGGCTTGGTTGCGCCACCATTCTCGGCAAACGAACCATCCTCATTGAACAGCCGGAGATCCATGATCTGCCGGGTTACTGCGGCATCGACCTTGCCATCGTGTTCCGCGAGACGCGCGTTCATGTTGGCGTGGCGGCGCAGAGAGTTGCTGATGGTTTCCCGTGGCCCCAGTCCCCAGTCAGGGACCAGAAAGGTGTTTACAACAGCAATGGAGTCACCGTCTGGCGTGCGCAGACGATTGCCGGCGAGTGATGAGCACTCCATGGAAGCACCGCCGTGTTCATCGGCGATCGACAGGATCATCGAGGTACTGTGGCAGATGCCGTTCAAACGGGAGATCAGGGCAGACAGAGATGCGCTTTCACTCAAAATGTCGTTCAGTACATTGAGTATCGATGGGCGGTCCAGGTAAACCAGTGAACCGCCCATGCTGGTGCCATCATGAATATCCAGATAGACACCGTGCTCATTCAACACGCTGAATGGGCAATACATACCGGGCCAGCCCAGAGCTGCGAGTTTGTAGGCGCCATCCGTGGGCCTGCGCACGGTCAGCACCTGCGCAAACTGGTTAAATGCTTCCCCCCAATCCATGTTGCGGCCGATAAACGTACCCCCATCAAGGGAATGGCTGCCCCAGGAGAGGATTGAAGTGCAGCCAGCAAAGGAGTGCAGCTTGGACTGGAAGATGCCGTACTCCATGATCTGGTCGAGCATGCAAACATTTGTCAGTGGCCAGCCGGTGCCTTCGGCGACGCCGTCATACCAGTGCCGGTTTCTCGTCGAGCAACTGTGGTAGGCGCGGTCGCTCCACGTTTGCATTTCGTCCTGGGTAAGCCCGCCTTGCTTTCGGGCGGGTTCCACCACAACATCAAACGCCTGCTGCATGTGGTCGACCATCAGGGCACCATATTGTTTGCCCATTTCCCTCGCTGATCCTGTGAGGACGGGAATAAGGAACCCATTTGACTCGTAGAGCTTTCCACCCTCTAACGTATTAAGCAGCGTCATTTTGTTGTCTGGCATGGTTCGTCGTTCTCCCAGGTACTCTCATTAAACGCGTTGCGTGTGATGGTTTGGTTTTAAGGCTGCGTGGTTTTGGTCAATAGCCAGCCTGGCACCCTTAGGTTCCAGTGAATGGCCGCGGCACGCAGGAAAAAAATGAGCAGCATGCAGCAGGCACCATTTATGACGGCAGATTCCGGCGACACGTGCATAAGGATCAAATAGCCGATGCAGCCGATGGTGACCGGGACTGCGTACAGTTCATTGCGCATCAGCAGGGTCTGGTTACCGGCGAGTGTGTCGCGTATCAGGCCGCCACCAATGGCCGTGATAATTCCGAGAATGAGCGGCCCCAGTGGTAACGCGAACGGCAGCTCGATGCCTTTGTGCGTAGCCTGAATGGCGAACATGGATACGCCGAGCGCATCCAGATACAGCATGCTGCGGTAGACCTGTCCGTGCGTCATCAGCTTGTTGGCCAGGAACGCCAGCATGCTGGCAAATATGGCTACCCAGATGTAGTTCAGGTCGGAAGCCCAGAACACCGGCACATCGAGAATGACGTCGCGGATGGTGCCGCCACCAATGGCGGTAATCACACCCATCACCGTTGCCCCGAACAAATCGATCCCTTTGGGCGCCACCGCGGCGACGGCCGTTGCCGCAAAGGCGACGGTGCCCGCCATTCCCAACAGGTATTGAAGGTCATCGATCTGCATGGCGGTCATCGCGTTCACACGTGCAGCGCTGCATTACTCTCCGGCCGCGCCGGTTTCGCTGCTACGTATATCTAAGGCTTTGGAAAAGCACGGTGAATGAATCCCTAGATTCTGGTTGAGATTGCGCCCGCAAGGAGGCTTATCCCGACGATTTATCTCGTCCGCTGCGAAATAGCGCGCGTTCGGCACCCGCTGACCAAACGAACTAAGCTCCACAGTGTCCACCGCCGTTGTCGACATCCATTCCCTGTTATTTCCGCTAGCGACTAACGAGGGCAGGGAGAGCCCCATGCCATACGCAGATCTCACCATTCTGGCGCTGTTTGTTTTTGCATACTGCGCCGTCAGTGGCCGCGCCGAACGCACGGCGATTAATGGCGCCCTGGTTTTTACCCTGTTTGGCCTGGCCTTCGGCGCCTGGGGGCTGGGGTTGCTGAGTTTTGAAGTGGACTCGGGTAGCCTGCGTACCATTGCCGAATTGACACTGGCACTGGTGCTTTTTTCGGACGCGGCCAAGGCGGACCTCAAGGTACTGCGACAAACGATCGCGGTACCGCGGCGCCTGTTGCTGATCGGCCTGCCACTCACTATCGGGCTCGGCATCCTGTCGGGAACCGTACTTTTCCCCCAGCTTCCTTTTTTCGAGGTGGCGGTGCTGGCCATAATGCTGGCGCCCACCGATGCCGCGTTGGGCAAAGCGGTGGTGTCGAATCCGGCGGTGCCGGCGTACATTCGCCAGGGCCTGAATGCCGAGAGTGGCCTCAACGACGGTATTTGTGTGCCCATCCTGTACGTATTTCTGGCCCTCGCCACCGGTCAGGTCGCTGCAGAGGGGTCCGGCGGGCTGGCGCTGAAACTGGTTCTGGAAGAACTCGGAATTGGCTTGCTGGTGGGGCTTGGCCTGACCGCGATACTCACTGGAGTGTTACGTGCCGCCACCCGCCGTGGCTGGATCATGGACAGCTGGCAGCAACTGCCGGTGATCACCATGGCCCTGGGCTGCTTTGGCGCAGCACAGTGGTTGGGGGGCAGCGGATTCATTGCAGCGTTTAGCGGCGGGCTCCTGTTCGGTCGCCTCGCGGTTACAGAAAAGCACGACCTGTTAATGGCGGCGGAAGGTGCCGGTGATGTGCTGGCGCTGCTGACCTGGGTTGCATTCGGCGCGGGTGTGGTGGGCAAGTGGCTGTCATTGCTGACCTGGGAAGTGGTGCTGTATGCGGTACTGAGCCTGACGCTGGTGCGCATGTTACCGGTATACCTGAGCCTCGCCGGCACCGGAACGAGCGTTCGCGAAAAATTATTTATGGGCTGGTTCGGCCCGCGCGGCCTCGCCAGTATCGTGTTTGGTGTGATCGTATTGGATCAACACCTGCCGGGAAGTGACACACTAACTTTGACCGTTGCCGTCACCATATTGCTCAGTGTGGTTGCCCATGGCCTCACCGCCAATGCCTTTTCTGCCCGCCTGGGGCGCGATGAATCGGGTGCGGGCTAGCGCCGGCCGGTATGGTGAACTTAAACGTACTTCGCTCTTCCACCACTCGCGAGGCGTTGAAAACGGCGCTGGCGATGGTGCTCACCTACTGGATAGCCCTGCAGGCCAATTGGGACAAGCCCATGTGGGCGGGCCTCGCGGTGGCGCTTGTCAGTTTGGATACCCTGGGGTTGTCACTCAACAAGAGTGCGCTGCGTATGTTGGGTACGCTGGTTGCCGGGGTGGTGGCACTGGTACTGGTGGGACTCTTTCCTCAGGATCGCTGGCTGCTTATGGCCGCGCTGTCGCTGTGGATTGGCGGTTGCACTTATATGATGTTGGGCTCCCCGCGGGCCTATTTCTGGCAGGTCTGTGGCTTTGTCAGTGTGATTATCTGTGTCGGTGCCGCTACCTCCAGTAGCGGCGCGTTTGCCACTGCCGTATTGCGCGCCCAGCAGACCGGCCTCGGGGTACTGGTGTACAGCCTGGTGGCCATGCTGGTGTGGCCGCGTCACAGCGACGGCCAGTTCTTGGCCGCCATCGCGGAACTGCACGACAAGCAACTCGCCCTGTACCGGCATACGGTTGGCGGGCTGACCGGAAGCGTGGACGTGGCAAAAACTACCGCTCTGTTGGGGGAACTCACCGGCATCCACCAGAGGGTGTCTGGTCTTTTGGAAGCTTCGGTTGCCGATAGCTACGAGATCTGGGAGCGGCGCTGCTACTGGCAGCGTTATGTCGCCCGCGGCAAAGCCGTGACCGAATGTTTGGAGCGGCTCGCATTACTGGCGCCCGGTAGTACGCCGCTCTCGTTGGAGAAACGGATGCCCGCACTGGCGGACTTCGACACCGTTATCCAGCAGCGATTCAGAGCGCTTGCCTCGCGAGATCACGCTGGCATCAGCGAGACGCCACAGACGGCACCAGCGCTTGTCGCAGAGCGCCGTCAACTGGAATCCCTGTCGCTGTTTGATGTCGGTAACCTCGCGGTCATTCGTCGGCAACTCACCGCGCTGGATTCTCTCACCCGTGACCTGTTGTCTGCGGAGGAGAATGCGTGGAGTGAGCAGCCTGGAATGGAACCAGTGCCGACAGCGAATTTAATCCATCAACACTGGCGGCTGGATGCGGATCGCGTGATTGCGGGTGTGCGTGTGATGCTTTCCCTGTGGGCGGCGTATCTGCTGTATATCTATGTCGAAGGTGTACCGGCGGGGGCAACGCTGGTGACGTTAACTGGATCGCTGGCGATGGTGCTGGCGGCGGCGCCGCAGGTGGCGCCACTGCGATTGGTGTTGCCGGTGTTGGTGACCACATTGCTGGCGGGTGTGATTTATCTCTTTGTCATGCCCAACCTCATCCATTTCTGGCAATTGGCGTTGCTGCTGTTTGCGGTGACGTTCGGCATCTGCCGTGCGCTTTCCAGTCCTTCCGCGCAGGCGGCAAAAGCCCTCGCGTTTTCCATGTTCATTTCTGTTTGCAGTATCCAGAACGCGCAAACGTACAGTTTTCTCGCCATTGCCAATATAGCCATGGCGTTTCCCATTGTGTTGCTGCTGCTCGCCCTGGCGGCGTACTTCCCGACCTCGCCGCGGCCAGAACAGGTTTTCCGTCGCTTGCTTGCGCGCTTCTTGTGCTGCGCCGGCGATAGTTTTTTGCAGGGGAATAGCGCCGGGTATGGGCGCCATAGACAACGCCTTGCCCATGCGCTGACTACACTTCCTGTGGAAATTGCCACCTGGTCTGGTCGAACTCCCGCGCGCTATTGGCCCGATGGCGAACGCCAGGCACTGGATACGCTGGTGCAGCGCATTGGTGCGCTGGCATTTTTTATCCAGACGCTGGCACAGGAACTTCCGGTTAAGCGACGAGAACCGGAGGCGCTGGTGCACTGGCGCGAATCGGTGGGCGGTGCCCTGGTTACCCTGGCGGGTTCACTATCAGGAACGGAGCGGGTGGACTATCGCGAACTATCCATCCAGCTGCACGCTTTACTCGACAGCATGGAAGCGGAAGTGCGCAGCGAAGCGGCACAACGCACGCAACTGGATAGTGATGTGGTGGAGCAGTGGCTTTGTCGAGCAGGCCTGCTGCGCGGCATAGGCCAGTCTGTCGTCGATATCGCCGAGACGGCGGATAAATTCAGCTGGAGGCAGTGGGATGAACCGCGCTTTTATTGAAAACCGGCCGGTGTGTGGCGATGCCCGTACCCCATGAATTGGCCATCGCCGGGATTTACCTTTCTCCCATGCTCGTCGCGGCGACGCTGGGATTAATCCTCGCGCTCACCGTGGCACACCTGCTGGATCGCTATCGCCTGTCGCGGTACTTCGCCCATCCGGCTCTGGTGCTCACCAGCCTGAGTGTCATTTTTACCCTGCTGGTGGGAACCCTGTTTATTGGAATATGACGCGTGCAGATTTCCAGAAAAACCATACTGACAGCGCTGGTTGTACTGGTGGCGGCGCTGGCGGTGGTGCTCAGATACCAATACTCGCGGAACAACCCCTGGACTCGGGATGGCCAGGTGCGCGCCGCGGTCATTCAGGTGACCCCCAATGTTTCCGGTCAGGTGGTGATTGTCGGGGTTAACGACAACCAGTTTGTAGAACAGGGGGCCCTGCTGTTCGAGATAGATCCGCGGCCGTTTAAGGCGCGGCTGGAGCAGGCGCGGGCCGAGTACGACCGCACCGGCGACAGCTACCTGGCACAGGAACAGAATGTGGAATCGGTTGCCGCCCAGCTCGAGGTCGCGCGTGCCTCGGTGCTCCAGGCAGAGAGTGCGATTCGTGAAGTGGACGCAGTGATTCAGAAAAATGAGGCAGAACTGCAGCGCCAGCAGCGGTTGTTGCCCCAGCGCGCCACATCCCAGAAACAGGTGGAGCGCGCACTGGCCCAGCACGCCATCTCCCTGGAGCAGCGTAAGGGCGCGCAAGCGGCACTGGTGCAGGCGCGGGCAAATCTGTCCGGGGTTTCCGCTCGCCTTGACGAAGCGCGCGCAACCCTCGGCGAACTGGGCGATGCCAACCCGAGTATCCGTGCAGCGCGCGCGGCACTGCGGGAGGCGCAACTGAATTTTGAATTTACCCGCATTACCGCGCCCGCAAATGGTTATGTCACCAACCTCAATTTGCGAGTGGGCAGTCAAGCGGTGGCCAACCAGCCCGCGCTGGCACTGGTGGACGTAGACAGTTTCTGGATCGAGGGATTCTTTCGTGAAACCGCCGTTGCGCATATCTCGCCGGGTGACCGCGCCGTGGTGACATTGATGGGTTACCCGGATCGCCCGATCGAGGGGCGCGTGGAAAGTATTGGCTGGGGCATTGCGCAGCAGGATGGCGCCACCGGCCGCGACCTGTTGCCGCAAATACGCCCTACGTTCGAATGGATACGCTTGGCCCAGCGCATACCGGTGAAAATTGCCCTCGGCGAATTGCCAGATGGGGTCTTGCTGCGTGTCGGTACCAGCGCTTCGGTGCAGGTACTGGGAGGCACCGCCCCCCGGCAGAGTGAAGATGCGCCCGGGCTCAAGTAGCGTCGTGCTCCGCGCTGCGGGTGAACGGCGGCGAGCGCGGGTGGCGATGGTGACGCTGGCCGCTGCAGTCGCGGCCGGCGTGGGTGGCTGCACCCTGGGGCCGGCATACCAGCCGCCGGCAGCGCCGGTTGCGGAGCACTGGATAGAGCGCGGGAGCACGGAAATAGACGCAACGACGCCGGTGGCACCGTTGTGGTGGGAACAGGCATTTGCCGACCCGCTACTGGATGAACTGGTGGCCATTGCCCTGGAGCAAAATCTCAGCCTGCGCTCGGCCACGCTGCGCATGATGCAGTCACAACAGCAGCTGGCCATCGCCGTGGGCAACCAGTTTCCGCAGGTGCAGCAGTTGACTGGCAGCGCCGCGCGTTTCAAGGCCAGCAACCTCATCGTTGAAGAATACGATATCGGATTCAATCTCTCGTGGGAGCTCGACATGTGGGGCCGTTTCCGCGGTGAGGTGCGCTCTGCCGCCGCTGCCATGGACGCTAGTGTGGCGGAATACGATGGTGTACTGGTATCGGTAGTAGCCCAGGTGGCGCAGGTGTATATCCAGATTCGCACCACCCAGAACCGTCTCGATGTGGCTCGCCAGAACATCGAGCTGCAAGCGGAAAGCCTGCGTATCGCGCGCGCCAAGGCGAATGCCGGTGAAGTGAGCGACCTGGATGCAGAGCAGGCTGAATCGCTGCTGTACAACACCAAAGCCATTGTGCCGGGGCTTGAAACCACACTGCAGCAGCTGGAAAACGCGCTGGCAGTGTTGCTTGGGCAACCACCGGGTGCGCTGGGAGTCTCACTGGCGCCACTCACGGCTATTCCAAGGGTTCCGCCTGCGGTGGCGGTGGGAATGCCCCAGGACCTCCTGCGGCAACGCCCCGATATTCGTGCCGCCGAGCGCTTGCTGGCGGCACAGGGGGCACAGATTGGTGTGGCGCGTGCCGAACTCTACCCGGCCTTTTCCATTGCCGGTGCCATCGGGTCGCAGGCCATGGACGTCGGCAACCTGTTCGAGGGCGAAACGGAAACCTGGAGCATCGGCGGCGGCTTTGCGTGGAACCTGTTTAATTACGGCCGGTTGCGCAGCAATGTGCGTCTACAGGACGCACGCTTTCAGCAGCTATTGGAAGACTACCGGCAGACGGTGCTCGAAGCGCAGGCGGATGCGGAGAACGCCATCGTTGCCTACCTCAAGTCACAGCAGCAACTGGTAATGATCGAGCGCGCCGCCGCCGCCTCCAGGCGCTCGGTGGCGCTATCCACCGCGCAGTACACCAACGGGCTAGTAGGGTTTAACACCGTCATTAACACACTCACCGCAGACGCCAACCAGCAGGACCAGCTGGCGCAGACGCGCGGTGCAGTGGCGGCCAACCTGGTGCAGGTATACCGCGCACTGGGTGGAGGCTGGCAGGTACGTGCAGAACTGTCACCAGTTGAACTGGTGCCACCGGAAACCCGCAAAGAAATGCAGCAGCGTACCGGTAGTTGGCACAAGGTATTCAGGGAATGAATCAGGCCGAGGTGAGAAAATGCTGATCAAAGTCCTGCTGATTGCATCGGCATTGCTGGTCGTCAACACACTGATCCACGCGCTGGGGATGACGGTTGCCCTCCGTTGGAGCCGGCTAATTGCCGAACTACATCCGGCACATCCGTTTCTGCCAACCGGCCGGCCGCTGGTGGTATCCGCGGTGGTATTGCTGATGTTCTTTGCCTCGGTGGCTGAAGTCATGACCTGGGCGCTGGTCTACCGCTGGCTGGGTGCGTTTAGTGACGCAGAGCCTGCGCTCTACTTTTCCATGGTCACCTACACCACCCTGGGCTATGGCGATATCGTGCTCGAAGGCAGTCTGCGGTTGTTGTCTTCATTTCAGGCCGCCATCGGTATCATCATGTTCGGCTGGACCACCGCCGTGGTGTTGGCGGTGGTTCAGCGGCTGTACCAAAAGCCGCAGCGCTAGTCCCTCAATCCACTGAAAGAACAGCGCGCTGCCAGCGGTTTACTGCTCGGGGCTATACCAGATCGGCGAGGTCCACGCGCGTTCCTGAATACTCACCGGCAGATCCTCCGGACGCTTGAGACCCGTGCGGGCGGCATCGTAGGTGGACCAGCGCGGTGTGGGAATCTGCAGCACGCGCGCATAGTAAACGGCATACTGCGAGGCAACGAAGTCCGGGTCTGTCCAGGTCGCTGTTAACTGGGCGTCGCCAATGCTATTGCTATAGGTCGCGTCTTTTTCGTTGACGGTATTACCCACCGGCGGGATCTTGCCGTCCGCGCCAGGCTTGCGATCACCAGACAGGGCAACGTCGTAAATTTTCGACTGTTGTTTGCCGGATGCATCGATCCAGCCCTTGATGATCTGAATGCGGTCGAGGTTGGCGCCGTCGGCTTCCTTCATCGCGTGCACCACAAAGGTTGGCGCCTTGTCCGTGGTCGGTAGCAGGTCGCCTCCCATGGGCACACCTTTGGTATAGGCCTTGGTGAGACCATTTGCGGAGCCGAGGGATATACCCTCAAGTTCATAGCCGCCGAAGAATCGCACCTTCATGCGCGGGCCGGAAGTAGCGTACGTCTCTTTGCGCTTGATGCCCTCGAAGATGCCGTCCCGGGTATTGGCCTCGGCCCACACCGCGGCCACACCGCCAGAGCTGAAACTCCGCACTTGTTTTGCGCCAGCCGCATCGACTCCGGGCGGGCCTTCCAGTCTGTGTTTGGGATCGATTTCAAAACCGAACTTTCCCGTGTAGTTGTCTTCCTCGATCGCAGCCGCGCCATTGTGGGTGTCCGAGTCGCCGATAAAACCGAATTTGAACGGGTTGCCGTTGCCTTCACTTTCAAGCGTGAGCCCGCGGATCAGCGCCTCGCGCGCGTAGCCGCCTTTTTTATGTTCCGGCGGGGTTGCGGTGGGCGCCAGTGTGTAGTCCCAGAGCTCGAAACTGCCGAATTCATCATTGGGAAACAGCGCTGGGTGGGTTTCAGAGGTGCCCTTGATCTGGGTGAGCTCGTAGACCGGCTCGTTGCGCATACGCGCCTCGGCGTACTCCTGATTCAGCGCGCTGCCGCCGTAGGATTGGTCTACCGGGAACATGAGTCCGTCGCTGGCATTGCCGTTGTGGGCAATGGCAAGAAGGTCGTTACCCGCCTTGCGCTGCCCATCCATCCAGCGCCAAAGGTCCTCGGGTGTGCTGGAGTCGAGGGCGGAGAAGGGGGCATCCGGCACCTTGGTGCTGTCGCGGAAAAAGACGACTCGATGCAGGTTTCTCCAGTCGGGGTTTGATGTCCACTCATATCCCGGCATGGTGGTGAACTTGCCCGGTTCGTAATGCGCGTCAGCAATTTTTACCACCTCCGACCAGAGAGACCTTGCCTGTTTTTTGTCGCCGAGAATCGGGTCCACCCTCATATTAGAGATGCCATCGAGGATCTGGCCGTAGGCATCGAAGGATTTTTTCGGGTCGTCGCCGGTGATATCTGCCGCCAGTGGATGCTTGCTGATCGGGCTGTCGGGGTCCTCCATCAGCGGTAGCACGCCCAGGTACTCTGCGTGGTCGGAGACGATATACCAGTCCAGAGGGGCGCCAATCTTTAGGGGCTTGCCGACTTCACCCGGGGGAATCTCTTCACCCTTGGCCCAGCGGTAGGCTGCGTCCGGGTCCACCCAGGCCTCGTTGATATACGCATCGAAGGACCAGCGCGTATGCACGTGCAGGTTGCCGAAATACACGTCGCGGTTCGGGTTGGACGCTATTTCGATGTCCTTGGGTGCGGCGGCCGCCTTGGCCGTCTGCGGGTCAGCTGGACCAGCGGACACTGTCGTCCCATTGGCCTCGCGCATCGCCGAGTCAGGTTTCTCTTGGCTATCTGGCGTGACCTTGTTGTCCCGATCTGCGCTGCATGCCGACAGCATTATTATTGGCAGAATCAGGTAAGAGTAGGGGAATCGCATGAGCCGCTCGCTTTATTCCGTGATGTTCGAAGTCGGATTTCTGGTAGCTTAGTAATAGCGGACTGGGGCGCTGCGCGTTGGCACTGGGATCGAATTTGACAGGCCTTTCATTTTTTTCTACGGATTTCGCAAGTAATTCATCGGCGAACAGAGAGGTGAATTACTTGCTCAAGCGGAACGCCGATCGCGGGACTGACTGCCGAACACAATTCTGGCACTCGGTCACCGTCGGTTCGGTCGAAGCTACAGAGGCTATAATGCCCCCAATACTACGATGCCCGCATCAAAAAAACTGGGCTCCTTATCAAGTGCTGGCCAGCAAATTCACTGGCCCCCATGAATAATTCCTGCATTGAATGGATTACGGAACAAGGAAGTTCGCAACATGCAGTTACTGAAGAAGAAATCATTGAATGTGCTCGCCGCCGTCCTTATGAGTGTGAGCCTTGCGACGGTCACTAGTGCAGACCAGGACTTCTCTTCCATGCAGATGCAGGGCGTTGAGCGAGTAGACATCAAGGTTGATGTGGACGCCGCAGTGAAACGGTTGTCCAAGGCCGTGCAGTTCCCCACCATCTCCAATCAGGACAGAGCGGATTTTGATGTGAAGGCGTTTGAGGGCTACCACACGTTTCTCGAACAGGCCTATCCCAACGTCCACAAGACTCTGAAGCGAGAAAAGCTGGGTAAGCCCCGCCCTTACAGCCTGCTGTACACCTGGGAGGGCAAGGATCCGTCACTGCCCCCTGCCGTGTTTATGGCGCATCAGGACGTAGTTCCCATTGCAGAGGAGTCCCGCGACCAGTGGAAGCACGAACCTTTTTCCGGCGCAATTGCCGATGGCTACATCTGGGGGCGCGGCGTACTGGACGACAAAAACCAGATTCATGCCATCCTCGAAGCCGCGGAAATGAAGATCAAGGAAGGTTTCCAGCCGGCCCGCACGCTTTACTTCGTGTTTGGTCACGACGAGGAAGTGGGTGGCCCGGAAGGTGCCAAGCATGTGGTAGACGTGCTGGAGCAGCGTGGGCTCAAGGAGATCGCGTTTGTTATTGACGAGTCTGCGCCGCTGATACCAAATCTGTTTCCCGGCATCGAGGAAAACTCCGCGCTGATCGGGATTGCCCAGAAGGGCTACATGAGCCTGGAACTGTCGGTGAATGGGGAAGGTGGCCATTCATCCCAGCCGCCCGAGCATTCCAATATCGGTATTTTGGCCGAGGCGATCACCAAACTGGAAAATGCCCAGTTCCCTTACAAGATCAACAAGGCGGTGCGCTACCAGTACCGCTTTATGGGGCCAGAGCTGCCGAAGGAAAAGCAGGCGATGTACAAGGCCGTCGCATACGGTGACGACGGAAAGACCACCGAGCTGGAGCAGAAGTTCATCGAGGAAATGGCCGAAGATCAGGTGACCCGCGCCATGCTGCATACCACCATCGCGGTCACCATGTTTAATGCTGGCATTAAAGACAATGTACTGCCGCCTTCGGCAACCGCAGTGGTCAATTTCAGGATCGCGCCGGAGGATTCCAAAGAAAGCGTCATTGCCCATGTGAAAAAGGCGATCGACGACGATCGCATCAGCATCAAGGACATTTCCGCATCCACCCCACCAACGAACGTCGCTGACCCCCATGGGGACGGCTACAAGCTGCTGGAAAAAACCATCCGGCAAACCTGGGGCAATGACCTGATTGTCTCGCCGTTTTTTGTGATCGGCGGATCGGATTCCAAGCATTTCCAGGCCAGGCCTTTCGCTCCGAATGTCTACACGATTACCGGGATACAGCTGGAATCCACCAAGGAATTTGCCGGCTTTCACGGGGTGAATGAACGCATTCTGGTGGATGAATACGGTCGTTCGATCGCATTTTTCTACCAGTTGATGAATAACCTGGAAGAACTTTGACTTTAATGCTTGTCAATTTTTGGCAAGAAAGTCGATACCCAACCCTTCGTTAGGTCCTTCACCCTCTTGGCCAATTTTCGAACTTCTATGTGTTTGACCAAGAGGGTTTACAACTTCGGGTTTTATTTTAGCTTTGAGTGGTCCAGACCCTTTGTGTGGTCTGCCGGATTCCAGTGCAGTGTTACCCTGACATTATTGATTGTCTTTCCAGAATTGTTCAAGAATACATTCAAGTTGCTCGCTTCTCTTAACGCAACCTCACGGAATGCATGCTGATACTCGGCAGGCGCAGTCACACTAATTACACGTGTGTTGATTGCAACTCCATCTTCCTTTACATCAAATTCTACGGTAGAAGATGCTGAGATCCCCAGCGCTTCGAGCCCGTCTGGATAATCTGGGTAGTGGCTTTTAATGGGCTGCAAGGCTGGTGTTCCTGTGAACTTTAGCTCATTTGCGGGCGATGGAATTGAATAGGGCAGCAAGTGGATTTTTCGATAAGGCATTCTTTCCGTAACAGCATCAAGTACGGTTTGAGATGTTCCGACACCTGCTATGTGGAAGCGTACTACGTATTCTGCCCCTTTAAGATTCGCGTTATCTCCGGTGAAAGGAAAGCTGCTAACGTAATTTTTACTTGCCTCAATAAACGAATTTACATGGCCACCGGAAGTTACCGTGTCCAGTACGTCGATCGATGAAATCTCGCCCTCAGTAACATCAAACTGAAGATGAACCTCACCTTGAGCACCTTCGATGAACGCCGCACGTGGTAGCGAAAACGGTAGTAATTTTGCATCATTCAGGTTGATGGTGTTCTGAGGGCTTGCACTCACCTGTCCCCAGAGAAAAGCGAATGAAAGGATTAAGGCGTTCGCTCCACCAGCCAGGAACCTGGCTATTCGTGATGGTCTTATTTTAGATTTAAGCCGATTGATTCTTGTAATCATGGTCACTTTGTCTCCGTAATGTGATTGAAGCATCCAGAATCCATTCCAGTTCTCATAGGACTGCAGCATCGCCCTGGAATACAGGATTTTTTTCCCTTTACTTGCCTGCGCTAATACCTCTTCGTCGCACGCACATTCTTGAGTGAGTCTAAATCTCAAGTACACAATCCAGACAATAGGGTTAAACCAAAAAATGCTTGCTAAAGCCAGTGCGAGCAAATTCCATAGGTTGTCATATCGACGGGCATGCACAAGCTCATGTTCAAATACAAATTGCAGCTGTCGTGAGTCATAACATTGTCGGTAGTTGCTAGGGAGAATTATTTCCGGGCGAAAAATACCTTTCAAGATAGGTCCCCGGACTTTATCTGATGTGTAAAATATCCCGTTGGGAAGTTGGTCGTACAGGCTGTCTTTGAGTACCGGTTTTTTTGGCAGCGTGGCCAATTTGAATAGCCCAACAGCCAGCCCGGAGGCCAATACAATGACTCCGGCCAGCCATATCCATTGAAATTGAATCGTCGAAGTGTGTGTTATATTGCGGTAAATTCCAGAGTCATTGGCCGTTTGGATTGTTGACGCTATGACCTCCGTGACTAAATTAGAGGCGACGTTTTCAGAGGCGGCATAATCTAAGGTTATGGGAGGAAGACTTGCAACAAAGATCGCCAGAGGGATAAGTAGGTAAAGCAGGTATGTAAATTTCGCGCCTATACGTTTTGTCAATATGAGGTCGCTAAGCCAAACCACGAGTAGCACCAGCGTAAGCAGCGCCTGTTGTTCTAGCACCCAATTAATCATTATCTTTTTCCCACTGTTCGATAATGTCCTTGAGCTCCTCAATGTCGGATTTCTTCAAATCCCCACCTTTGACAAAGCCAGAGATCAATACAGAGAGCTGTCCATCAAAGAGTCGTTCGACGAGTTTTCTGCTCTGTTTGATTTGATATGCCTCACGATCGAAGCAGGGGGAGTAGAGGTAAGCCCTGTCTTTTTTTTCAAAACCGATAGCGCCCTTTTTAACCAAGCGACTCAGGAGCGTCTTTACGGTGCGCTCTTGCCAACTCTTCTTGTTCCTCAGGCGCTGAAAAACTTCACGAGCGCTAGCGGGAGCGCCAGCCCATAGTGCCTCCATGACTTCATGTTCCGCTTCCGAAATCTCCATACTCGCTCCGATTACACTTGTAGTCTTAATGATTACAAATGTAGTCAGTGGGCGTGATAATGAAAACGGCTAATTAGAAGTAAGTGGCAATTTTTATAGATCAGAATGGAATATAAGGCCCGCAGACCAATACTTGTCGGAGTTTGACGGAGATGTCGGGGTAGGCGGGTGGCTTGTGCGTGTGGGGCGATAGAGGTGCCCGTCGGTGGCTTTAAGCATCCTGCCCTGCAATTGGCCCGCTAGCGTAATGTAGCGGGCCACGGCGCCAGGAAAGAGGTCCTAACGCCCGAGTGCGACTCTAGTTGGCCAGGGCAAATTCTATCTTGCGCCGCTCCATATCCACAGCGACCACGCGTACTTTCACGGTGTCGCCAATGGCAAAGCTGGCGTTGCTGCGCTCGCCGACCAGGCGTTGGGTGGCCGGGTCAAAGTTGTAGTAGTCCTTTTTCAGCGCAGAGATATGCACCAGTCCTTCGACCTGGGTCTCGCTGATCTCAATGAACAGACCGAAGTGGGTGACGCTGCTCACGATGCCCTCAAAGGTATCGCCGATAAAGTCCTGCATATATTCGCATTTCAGCCACGCTTCGACGTCCCAGCTCGCTTTGTCCGCGCGGCGGGAAGCTGTCGAGCAGTGTGTCGCAAGGTTCTGCATCGCCGCCATGTCGTAGGGGTAACTTTTACCTGGAGCAAGCGGCTTGGCGTTTTCAAAACGCTGCACCGGTGCATCGCCTGCGCCGATCACAAATTTGAGTGCACGGCGGAGCGGGTTGCGCTGCTTTTGCTGGCGGATGACCGAGCGGATGGCGCGGTGTACCAGCAAGTCCGGGTAACGGCGAATCGGCGAGGTGAAGTGCGCGTAGGCGGAATACGCCAGACCGAAGTGACCCTGGTTATCCGGGCTGTACTCCGCTTGGCTGAGGGAGCGCAGCATCATGGTGCGAACGGTCTGCGCGTCGGGGCGCTCGCCCAGGCTGCGCAGCAACTGGTCGTAATGCGCCGGCGAGGGCTTGTTGCCACCGGCCAGTTTGAGTCCTTTGGTGTTCAGGAAAGCGCGCAACGCGGTGAGTTTTTTATCGCGCGGGCCATCGTGCACCCGGTACAGTGCCGGCATCTTCTGCTTTTTGAGGAAATCGGCCGTGGCCACATTGGCGCTCAGCATGAATTCTTCAATCATTTTGTGCGCATCGTTGCGCACCACCGGCACGATCCGCTCGATCTTGCGGTCGTCGGTAAATACGAACTGCACTTCGGGCTTTTCAAAATCCATCGCCCCGCGCTTGGTACGCGCTGTTTTCAGCACGGCATACAGACGGTGCAACGCCTGGATATGCGGCGCAGTCTCACCGAGGCGGTGCGCCGTCTCGCGGCCAACACGGGATTTGGGTGCGGTAATGAACGCATTGACCTGGTTGTAGGTCAGTCGGGCGTGGGAGTGAATCACACCTTCCGAAAAGGTGTAGCCGGTCATTTTGCCGGACTTGTTGATGGTCATTTCACACACCATCACCAGCCGGTCTACCTGCGGATTGAGTGAGCACAGGCCGTTCGACAGTGATTCTGGCAGCATCGGTACCACGCGGCCGGGAAAGTACACGGACGTGGCCCGCTTTTCCGCTTCCAGATCCAGCGCACTGGCGGGGGCGACATAGTGGGACACATCGGCGATGGCGACGAACAGGCGCCAGCCACCGGAAGCCACTTCTTCGCAGTACACGGCGTCGTCAAAGTCCTTGGCGTCTTCACCGTCGATGGTGACAAACGGCAGTTCACGCAAGTCGGCCCGGTGTAGCTTGTCCGCTTCGGGGACGGTGCTGCCCAGTCGCTTGGCGGCCTGCAACGCTTCCTTTGGCCAACTGTGCGGAATCTCGTGACTGCGGATAGCCACATCGATTTCCATGCCCGGGCCCATGGAGTCACCCAGCAACTCGGTGATACGTCCGAAGGCGTTATAGCGTCGGCTGGGGAATTCGGTGATCTTGACGAACACATACTGGCCCGGCTTTGCGCCCATCAACTGGTCCCGGTCGAGATCGATCTCGTGGGTAATACGGCTGTTCTCAGGCTTCAGGAAGTAGTGGTCTTCCTCAAACTGCAAACGACCCACCAGGTGGGTGGTATTGCGCTCGAGCACATTGACGATAACCCCGGTTTTGCGGCCGCGGCGGTCGGAACCGCTGACTCGGGCCTGCACAAGGTCGCCGTCGAATACGCTGAGCATTTCGTTATCGGACAAAAATAGGTCTTCGCTGGCGTCGTCACTTTTGAGAAAGCCGAAACCGTCCGGGTGGCCGATCACGCGGCCACTGACCAGATCTTCGGGTTTCAACAGGCTGTAGCCTTTGCCGTGATCGAAAAGAATTTGTCCGTCGCGCTCCATGGCGCGCAGGCGTCGGCGCAGGGCTTCTTTCTGCTCGTCGCCAGACAGGTGCAGGACTTTTGCCAGTTGCTCTCGGTCGAGCTTGGTGTTGTTTTTTTCGAGCAAGCTCATAATGAACTCACGCGCGGGAATAGGGTGGCTGTACTTCTCTGCGTCCTGCGGATTAAACGCAGCTATTGGGGATTTACTCATGATTTCCTCTTGGGAAAACCGCCAATAAGATTGCGCTTGGTAAAAACTGGAGTGATGTGTAAAGACAGATCAGGTGTTACTCGGCAAGATATGCAGGCGGAATGACTCAACAATGTTGAGCGGTATTGCAGTAGGGCACTCAAACTGAGATCAGTGCGAGTGCCCGTCTTTCAGGCTGCGTAACCCAGATGGGCTGCGCAACCGGAGCGGCACTTAAGGCCACTCAGCAGTGGACCAGTGTCTGGCCCATTGCCCGTGTGAGCGAATTCGCTCAGGCGCAAACGATATTTTCAGCTTGCGGGCCTTTCGGACCTTGAGTCACGGAGAACTCAACGGTCTGGCCTTCGGTCAGGGTTTTGAAGCCTGAGGTAGCGATGGCGCTGAAGTGTGCGAACACATCGGGGCCAGACTGCTGTTCGATAAAGCCAAAGCCTTTAGATTCGTTAAACCACTTAACAGTGCCGGTAGTTGTCTTAGACATGATAATTTCCTGTAAACAAGTAGGGGTGCCCCTTCATGAGGCATGAATAGCAAAAAAAAGACTGGAATTTAGATGCTACAGGACGAAGAAATACGACTACTACGAAACTGAGGATTTAAACAAGAGACTTACTTTTTAACTAAGGTCACTGTAGGCCTCCCCGGCAACTAAGTCAAAGCATTTCTCTACCGTCCGTCCTGTGCGGGAGGGAGCAGGGGATGGACACGGGATGCTGGGGCGGTTGGAGGATACGTAGGGTCAAGGGGTGGCATGGGTTGCAGAACTTGCAAGTCACCATCCGCTCAGTCACCGGGCTCAGCACCCCGGGCAGGCAGCAACGCGGGAACCGTCGACGCCTAGACGCCTCCGCCTATAGGGTTATTGGCTTCATAACAGACAATCGAGGAGTGCATGGAAAATGACACTGTCCAGACACACGAATCGTTACCAGAACCTCTCCGTAGCGCTGTTGACCAAACACGACAAAGGCGCGGTGATCAGCCCGCCACTGGCGAAACTTGGGCTGCACGTCGTAACCACCGATGCGTTCGATACCGACACGCTGGGCACCTTTAGCGGAGAAATACCGCGCGAACTCTCGCCACGGGAGTGCGCCGCGCACAAGGCGCGGCTGGCGTGCGAACTGACCGGTCTGGATTTCGGGCTTGGCAGCGAGGGCAGTTTTGGCGGCGGCCCAATGCCGGGGCTGGTGAATTGGGATGAAGAGCTTCTGGTGTTCTACGACGCAAAGCAGGACCTGGAAATTACCGCCCACGCCGCCGGCACGGTCGGCCTGGGACCTATCTCATCCAGTTCATGGCAGGAATTAAGCGACTGGGTGGGCCGGTTTCCGCCAGAGCAGGCATGGATACTGCGCCTGTCTGACCGGCTCTACAAAGGCCTCACCGGCAACGCATCGATGCAGAAAATACTGATCGAGCAGGGCCTGCTGACACAGGGAGCGATTCAAGGCGAAGTGCGCCTGGAGCCAGACCTGCGTGCCATGCACTGCCCGGAAAGGCGTGTTTACATCGCGCAGGCGGCAGCGCAGCTGTGCCAGCGGCTGCAGTCCCTGTGCCCAACATGCACCGCCCCCGACTTCTGGCAAACGTCTGTAGAGCGGGGCCTGCCCTGCGCCTGGTGCAGCGAGCCAACGGCGCTGGCAAAAACGCGCATCAAGCAATGCCGGCAGTGCGGCTTTACCGAGCGACAGCCAGTAGAGCAAGCCCAGGCAGACCCGGGCCAGTGCCAGCGGTGTAATCCGTAACACCGTCACCGCTGCCACGGTCAGGCCGGGCGCGCTCCGCCAATATTTTCGGAGGCTGAATTATTTATGAGTGTCGACACACTCTTTATTGGCTGGGATGTGGGTGGCTGGAACTGTGATAGCAATGCCAACAGTCGCGATGCGCTGGTGGTGCTGGATGGAAAGCGGAACCTGCTCGGCGAGCCCTGGCGCGGCAACCTGCGCACCGCAATCAATGAGGCCGGCAGTACGCGGGAATGGCTTCAGACACTGTTGCGTTACTGCGAAATCGAATGCAGCGACGACTTGCCGCCGGTGGTGATGGCCATTGATACACCGCTTGGCTTTTCGCGGCCATTCCTGAACCTGATCAGCGGCCAGGGCGCCGCTGGTGATATTGGTAAATCGGCGGATAACCCCTACCTGTTCCGCTACACGGAACACTTTCTATTCCAGCATGGCTTGAAACCCCTGTCGGCAGTCAAAGACATGATCGGCAGCCAGGCCACCAAGGGCATGCACGCACTCGCCCGCTTCGCTCCGGAAGCCGTTGAGACCGGTGTCTGGCGCAACGGTGTGGCACTTAGCGCGTTTGAAGCCTACCCCTCCGCCTGCAAGTCATCCCTAAGAGTGCGCGAGCTGCTGCAGAAATATCGCACCGTATCCGCAACTACCCAGCCCGAGGCCTGGGACATGGCTGGATTCGGGTCAGGTATTGACCACGAGGACAAGCGCGATGCCCTGTTGTGTGCGCTGGTTGCGTGGTTGTTCCACGCGCAACCGGATGCGCTTTGCTGGCCCGATGCCGGGGTGCCGCCGGGGGAGGGCTGGATATTTGTGCCGGAGGATGCGCTGGCGTAGCGGCGGCGGTGAATAGTTCGGCGTCTGGTCTGGCGTTTGGTTTGGCGATTCGAGCGGGCGTGCGCCAGGTCTACTGGCCGTAGGTTTACAGGCCAGCCAGTCACTGGATGTTGCTGCTGAAAAAAAATGGGGTGTCATTGCCTGGCGAAGGCGGGAACAGGGGAAGAGCCAAGCCCTGGTGAATTTTTTCTGGCGTCAAATTTCAAATCTGAACTTTTTTCTCATGCTATTCGACTAGAGTTTTAGCGCATTTGTATTTCTAACAAGGACAGGCCTCATGCATATTCGCGCACAGTTTCATTTGGTGTTCAAAGCCCTTGTCGTAGCGTGGCTGGGATTGATATCGGTGCCATTGCTCACCGCCCATGCCTTCGCCGAAGCGTATGACATTGTCATCATGAATGGTCGCGTTATGGATCCGGAGACGGGATACGACGCGGTGGCTAACGTAGGTATCAAGGACGGCGTTGTAACGTCTATTACCACCAAAAGTATCAAGGGCGCGAGGAATATCGATGCGACCGGTCATGTGGTTGCGCCGGGTTTTATCGACCTCCACTCCCATGGGCAGGATGACTTTGCATTTCGGCTGTACGCGCGCGATGGCGTGACCACACCAATGGATCTGGAGGTCGGTCAGTATCCCATCGATCAATTTTACAAATATTGGGAGGGCAAGGCCCTGTTAAATTACGGTGCCACCGTATCCCACGCATTTGCACGGCTGAAAGTTCTCGATGGTCAGAACCCGGGTGGGCGCGTCCTCTACGAGGGCTCTGTAACGCGCGCCATGGATGATGGGCAGCAGTGGAAAACAAAGCTGTATGACCCCAAGGATGAGCCGAAGATTCTCGCAGCCGTGGAAGAGGGGCTAAAACAGGGAGGCATTGGGATCGGCTTTCCCATCGGCTACTACACCGTTGTTGGCAGCCCAGAAATTATGGCCGTTACCGGCCTGGCAAAAAAGTACAATGTGCCAATCACGTCGCATGTCCGCTACCTGTCGCAGATTCCGCCGAGCGGATTCATGGGGATGACGGAAATGTTGACCATCGCGCGCGAAAACGACGTTCCCCTGTTGCTGCACCATATTCCCAGCCTCTGCCTCGGGTTAACCAAAGAATGCCTGGACCTGATTGATGCTGCACGCTCAAAGGGGCAGAAAGTAGTCGGTGAATTCTATCCCTACAAATACGCGGGTACTTACGTCGACGCCGACTACAACAAGCCTGGGTTTGAAGACCGCCTGGGCATCAAAGCCTCTGACTATAAGGTGACCGAAACCGGCAAGGCGCTGACCGACAAAGAATTTGACCGCCTACGCAAGGAAGCGCCCGACACGCAGTTATTGATGTACTCGATGAAAGACGAGTACATCAAAGAGGCACTAACCCGCCCCGGTGTCATCATTGGTTCAGACGCAATGCCGTATATCGTCGATGGCGGTTTGAATGGTGACTGGGATACGCAATTCGGCAAGGGGAATGGCCACGCCCGTGGTGCCGGTGCCCATGCAAGAATCTTGCGAATGGTGCGCGAGACCAAGGCCATCCCGTTGATGGAGGCAATCTCAAAGATGACCTATGGACCTGCCCAATTTCTGGAAGAACACGTGCCGCAAATGAAGAAACGCGGCCGCATTCAGGAGGGAGCTGTCGCAGACATCACGGTATTTGACCCCAATAGCGTGACGGACAATGCGGGCCCAGAAATCGGCAAAAACTCTCTGCCATCTACCGGTATCCCCTATGTCATCGTGAACGGGAAAGTTGTTGTCGATGATTCAAAAGTACAGCGCGTGGCAGCGGGTGTTGCGATCCGCAATAAAGGGCAATGATGTTAAGAAAGAGCCCTAGTATGTTGTAGGTCATCCACGTCAGGCACGCTTCAGTACGCCCCAGTTCTGTATGACAGCCTGCAGCGCGGTACTGGAATCTTGCTGGCCCGATGCTGGGGGGCGGTGGGGGAGGGCTGGATATTTGTGCCGGAGGATGCTCTGGCGCAGTGCCGGGAGTAAATCGCTTGGGAGAAGGCGCTGCTTCAAAAGCGTAACTTCCGGTCCGGAATCTGTTGGCCACTACACGATTGCGGGCACAGAACTCAGCCTGGAAGGGTAAAACGGATGAGCAATAGCTATTAATGTGTTAGAACGTCGTCAATACAATAAACAAACGACCTTGGGGGCAGGGCGATGCAGTTATCCGCGTGGCGTGATTCTGGGCAGTATCTCGATTACCGTGGGCATAAAATCTTCTACCGGGATGAAGGTCAGGGGCCAGCGCTGCTACTGATTCATGGTTTTCCAACCTCCAGCTGGGACTGGAAAAAGATTTGGCCAGCATTAACCGAACATTACCGGTGTATCACTCTCGACATGCTGGGTTTTGGCTACAGTAGCAAGCCACGGCAAGAATACCTGATTTTTGAACAGGCCGATATTTTTGAACACTTGCTGGATACGCTTGGTGTGGAGTCTGCGCACCTGATCGCCCATGATTATGGTGATACCGTCGCACAAGAACTGCTGTCGCGACAACTGGACGGAAAGCTCTCGTTTTCTATGCGGTCACTGCATCTTCTGAACGGCGGCTTGTTCCCGGAAACGCATCGGGCACTGTTGATACAAAAACTCATGCTCAGCCCTTGCGGTGGACTGCTCGCCCGATTTTTCAATCGGAAAAAGCTGGAGAAAAATTTCAGGAAGATTTTTGGGCCTGATACACCACCCTCGCAGCAAGAGATCGATGATTTCTGGAGGCTCATCACCCACAATCGTGGGAAGCTGGTCATGCATCGATTGATGGACTACATGAATCAGCGGCGCCAATATCGCGAACGCTGGGTATCGGCACTGCAGCAACCCTCTATTCCCATTCGTCTGACCGTGGGGTTGTCTGACCCGATTTCCGGCGCGCATATGGTAGAGCGATACCGGGAGCTCATTCCCAATCCTGATATCGTGGAACTCGAAGATATTGGCCACTATCCGAACGTGGAAGCGCCAGAAAGGATTGTTTCTTCGATAACGGAGTTTTTGCGTGCTCGGGTCGGCAAGGTGTCATGACCTCTAGAGTGAAGTCACTTTCTGATAGTTTTTCAGCCAAATATAGGGGGCGGAAAGCGATAGTTTAAAAGTTGCGTAGAACCGGTATATAGAGAGGGCAGCTTGTGGCTTTCTCAGCCGTTGGTATGCGCTGATTGAGCCTTCGCTAAGCGTTCCTCTCGCGACAGCTCGCCAAATTAAAAAGGCCCGTTACCTTGCGGTAACGGGCCTTTTTAATTTGGTGGGATGGGCGGAGTCGAAAAGTTGGCTGTATGCTACGTGATATATGGGTTTTGGTTGGTGGCTGAAGGGGAACCCCACAAATAACCCCACCAGTAGGGGTGGCTGCTAGGCTTTCGTCGTCTGGGGCGGCCCATCTGGACGTGTCTAAAATCTCACATGCCGGATCGATTTGCCTTCGATGAAATACGAGGAAATTTACACTTTCGGCCAAAATTGTCGTTTTTTTCTTTTTTCATTCATGGAGGACGCGATATCTCGGCTAAGGTATCCATGATTGACTGCCGTTTCCGGTTTTTTGGCAGTCTGTTAAATATGACATAAAGAAGACCTTTCCCATGCTTTTATCATCTTTCAGGCGGGCGTTTGACCGCCTCTCCCTCTTATTGTCTATAGCTGTTTTTGCTGGTGCCTCGGTGGTCTTGGCAGACGATACTGGGCAGGTGCCGCATGAGCGCTATCGCGTTCTTGAATGGAAGGACCTTGTGCCAGTTGGCTGGGAGGCACCGTTGGTATCCAAAGCATATGACCAGATTTCTACCACCGATATACTCAAAGGTGCTCTCGTACCGGACCTGGATGAGCAGCTCGTCGCGATACCTGGTTACATGAAACCAGTGGTCTTCGAAGGAAACGAAGTTTCCGAGTTTCTGCTGGTCCCCTACCTTCCCCATCAGGTAACCGGTCACACGCACCTGGACCCCAATCAGCTTATCTACGTGTACACCCTGAAACCGGTGCTCGTTGAGCAACCCTTTGCGCCTATCTGGGTGGTGGGTGCGATGTCTCTAAAGCCTGTTATGACCGATGAAGGTCCGGCCGGCTATCGAATCGTCCAGGCATTAACCACTGAATACAAATACTGATTTTTATGCTGTGGAGTATTGCCGGTATGGCAATGAGTTCAACGCATTTCTAAAGGAATAAAATTGTGATTCGCACCATAGGGACCGTTTTGATTACCAGCTCTCTGGCCGCTGCTGTGACGAGTATGGCGGAGCCTACACCCGTTCAGGAGCCTTCATCGCCAGATGAGATCCGCAAGGTTCTCAGTGGCGGTGTGCCCATGGGACGCTGGAAGGAGGGCTTACTGTTCGAAGGCATCAGCCCGCAGCCCTGGCTACCCAGTGCGGCTAACTGGTTCCCTGGTACGGAAGATGTGCAGCCTCAGGAGATGCGGATCACTTTCATGGGAACCTCACCCACAATTCGCCCGGGGCAGATGAATACATCGATTTTTGTCGAGTTAGGCAACGGCGACAACTTCATTTTTGATATCGGCGAAGGTTCCGTGTCCAACTATACGGCCGCACGGGTTGCCCTTAATCAGATGAATAATATTTTCATTACCCACCTGCACGTTGACCACTACGGTTCACTACCGTATGTGTGGATGTTCGGCACCTGGTCCGGCGGTTGGCACAAGCCAATTACAGTGCATGGCCCATCCGGCCGCACGCCTGAGTTCGGCACCAAAGCCATGGTGGAAGGGATGAAAAAGATGACCGCCTGGCACCGGGATGCCTTCAGTGTTTTTCCGGTCGGTGTGGGGTGGGATATTCAGGTAAACGAGTTCGACTTTAAAGACAGCGGCGGCATCGTATACGAAGATAATGGGGTCAAAGTGATCCACTGGCAGCGTTCTCACGCCAAGGACGGTGCTTCTGCCTACCGTCTCGACTGGCAGATCAGTGACGACGAATCCCTGTGCTTTGTCTGGACCGGCGACGGTCGTCCCAGCGAGCTGGATATAGAGTATGCCGCAGGCTGCGATGTCTACGTCACCGAGCTGCAACAGGAAGTAGTTGAGATTAACTCCGGGGTGCAGGGCGTGCCGCCGTTTCTGGCCCGCTACACAATCGATACCCACCACACGCCCGGATATGCGGCGGGATATGTCGCTAGCAAGGTCAAGCCACGCATGTTCATGACGACCCATATGACGTTCGACCCGTGGCTGAATGAGGAAACCGTGGCCGAGGTGCGGCATCACTGGAAAGGCCCTTACCACTTTGGTGCGCCGGACGGCATTGTCGTGAACGTAACCACGGACCAGATATGGGTCCGTGAGGGCATTCTGCCGGACTTTCCCAACCAGCGCGCACCGCAGCAAGACTTTACCAATGGCCAGTTGGTGGTGCCCTTGCCGCCAACGGATAGAACAAAGATTCAGAATTCTTTCGTGCGAGAAAAGGAGATCAACCCGGACCTGTACTACCCGAAAGGCTTCAAGCCTGAATTGCTCCAGACATGGCCTGCCGACAGCACGCTAGTGACTCCGGTTGATGCCTTACCTGCCAACCTTAAGGCCAGTATGGGGGCCCACTGGGAGCTTACTCAGAAAAATCGTAAGGCGCTGGAGGAACGAACCAGGGACTGAGTTCTGAGCATCGATTGTAGGGCAGCTTTTCGGCCCTTCTGGGGCAATAGGTTTTACCTCGGAACTGTTACTCATTTTACCCCCACCCCTTAAAATTGCGGGTGCGCATATTCATTTACCCGCATGGTGTACCCCAAAAGCCCCAGAGATTTAGCCCCCCTCCCCATAACTACTTCGCCTGTCGCCTGTGGAGGCAGTTTACGGGGTGGATTGGTTAAAAATTATTCTGGCACGCAGAATTCATATTCCGCGTAGCCGCGAACCCACAAAGGGTAGGGTGTCGGGGAAGTACCTTTTGCCTCGCCCTCTACCTCACTCCCTCACCCCCTAAGGGGGTGAGGTGAGGTGAGGAGTTAGAGTGGGTTTTTCTCAGTGGTTCACTTCTGCTCCTCACCTTGAAGTGAGGAGGCGAACTACGGCTCTTCGTTCGGCTCGCCATCCGCTAGCACCGTGTACAGGCAGCCTTCACGCTCCTCTAGCATTCCTTTGATAAGCAGGGACTGCAGGTCTCGTGAGTAGTTTTTCGTGTAGGCTCCCTGAGTTTTTATATCGTCCCGCACCACTGCGCGTGCTGTGGAATCGCCACACTGTTGTCGAGAGCGAACAGCTTGCCAGATAGATTGCTGGCGCGGTGTGATTGATGGCCTATCTACGTCCGTTACCGCGCTTGCCATAACGGCATTGCCTGAATCACTACATACCAGACTAGTAACAGGGTCGCCGTCGCTGTCATTGAAAAGGTGTCGCTCCTTTAAGGTGAACTGGGCGGCATGGTCGTCCTTGCCATCCTTCATTTTTTTGCACTTCGTTACCACTTGTGGGTCCGGCGTTTGAGCCCTCTCTATCAGGTACTCATAGTCACACGCAGCACGCAGCGCTGAAGCTCCCCGCGCTGTCTTGGAGTCGCCCTTGCCGGTATGGTGCACCAGCAATACGGTTGCCCCTGTCCGAGCCTTGAGACCGTCGCAGGCCCTGATTAAACGGCCCATGTCTGTATTGCTGTTCTCGTCGCCTGTCATACACCGTGCAGTGGTGTCGAATATGATGAGTCCGAAGTCCTTTCCTGCCTCACTGCGCTTCTGGTTGATAGCCGCTAGCAGGCCCTGTAGTTCGCTCTCGTCACCGTCCAGATATACCGGGTGGTCGAGACGGTACAGGTCAGGGATTCCGCTCCCATTATTGTATTCGTCGGCCAGGGCTTTGATACGCTGCCGCACCCCCAGCCCGCCTTCACCTGCGATATAAAGAACAGCGCCTTGCACAACCTTACAGTTGTTCCACTGGCGACCCAGAGCAACGTGAAGAGCCCAGTTCAGGACGAAAAAGCTCTTGAATGTCCCAGATGCGCCATAGACAACGCCGAAAGACTCTGCTGGTAGCCAGCCCTTCACCAGATAATTGATCTCCTGGTTGTAGCCTTCAAAGTGGTTGGCTAGGTCAAACCGGCCCCGCTTTGTCTCGCGAACGACCGTGGCCGCTTCCAGTGCCTCCTGAACCGCCTTAGGGCCGCGTAGGGCTGCTAGGTCGTTAAAGTCCGTACCTTCATCCCCCGACAGGTCAGGGGCCGCCAAAAGTGCGCCCACAGCCTCTGCCGCTTCTGTGCCCTTTGTTATGCCTGGGTTCCCGTCGGTGGCATGATCATTATCCGCTGCTACCACCATTTGAAGTTGCGGGTATTTCTTTTGCAGAGCCTCGGCCACGGGCTTTAAGTTGCCAGTGTTGAAGGCTACCGCTACAGCTTCCCCGGTGGCGTCGTGGATACTTGCCCCCGTGGCGTAGCCCTCGCAGATAAAAAGGCGGTTGCGAGGTTTGCCGATTAGATGAAAACAGCCCTGCATCTTGCCGCCTGTCCAAAACCTTTTCACGCCATCGGGATAAATCTGTTGCAGGCTCCAAAGATCGCCGGATATGTCCCGCATGGGCACCATCAGGCATTCCATCGCTTGGCGAAGGCCGTAGGGCTTCACCTCCTTGCGGGTCAGGTAGCCGGTGCCGGTAGCTTGTTCTGCACTGTCCCACGCTGCCTGACACTCTGTTCTAGCTTCCTTATGTCGTTCTGCCGTCGCCGCATCGCGTTTGAGCTTCATTTCGGCCGCCAGCTGTGTATGGGCCTTCCGCTCTGTTGGGGTCATCTCTAGGCGTTCTTTAGCGCACCAGTTTTGGGATATGCCGCGTTTCCAGCAGCCAAAGAAACCAGCGGCCACGCCGTCAAGGTGGAAAACATAAAAGCCGTTTTTCTGGCCCTGTCTGTCGCCATCGATATAGAAGCGATGTAATTCTCCGTCCGGTTCCAGATAGTCCGGGGGCGTGATCCCTACGTTTATCATGGCATCCCGGATGGCGCGTACCGGATCTGCTGGCATGGGAACTTCCGGTAACGTGCCAATTACAAAATCCTGATCGGGGGTCATATTCGACCTGTTCAAGGCCACCGGAGAGCCCGTCATCTTCTACCTCCTATGCGTCGATTGCCTTTTCCGCCTAGGCGATATACACCGCGACGTCCTGGGCGGCCGAAATTGTCTATGTAAAGCACCATGTGGCATTCAATCGCGACGCCCAGCTTCCTGAGCTGATGTATCACCACCGGCCCGCTGTAGCCGCCGGTTAGCAGGTCGATCTCCCTGCGGGTGTGTGGTCCGTCCAAAAGGGCATTCAATACTAGCCGCTGCGGTCGGGTAAGCATGCGGGGTTTCATGTTGGTATAATCAGTTGTCGTTCTGTTTCTAGGGCTGCCCTTCGGGGTAGTTCTGTTTTTTTTCATGGCCTTTTCCCTCAGCCTTGCGCTTCCGCTATCAGTTTCCGCTTTAATTCAAGTAGATATGCCCCTTCCCAGACTGTGGTCTGGGGACCTAACTTTATGCCGGGTTTTG
Organism: Microbulbifer sp. Q7; assembly: GCF_001639145.1. Taxonomy (NCBI): domain Bacteria; kingdom Pseudomonadati; phylum Pseudomonadota; class Gammaproteobacteria; order Cellvibrionales; family Microbulbiferaceae; genus Microbulbifer; species Microbulbifer sp. Q7. The sequence goes on from NZ_LROY01000001.1 coordinate 1,329,463, forward strand.
CCTTGCCGGTTTTGGTCCAGAGCCACCAGGTGGAAAGGCCGATTGAATAAAAGCGGGCGCACGCGCGAGCGCGGTACATTGCAGCCGGATTGATAGAAGAAGATAGATTTTCAGGCATGTATCGATTCCTGTTTAGGTTGTACTGGATCGATACGTATTCTTCCCGCGATAGCTGGCGGGCGTAACGGAACTAAGCAGTTAAAAAGCGGGGGCTTAGTTCCGGGGGAGTGCAGGGGTTTACTCTCTGTGGAATATTTTTTCTTTATCGTGCGGTGAGCCAGTGATAGTTTTCCGCACGGTGTCTGCGTCCACTTCTATACAAAGTAAAACGCGCGCAAGCGCTGCTACCGTTTCATAGTGGGGGCTGCCCAAAAACTGAGTGAAGTATGTGCCCATCCGGCGGGCGAAGATTATGTAGTCCCGTCCGAGTCCAGTATTGCGTTCCACCAAGGTAAGCTCGTGCAGCTTATCTGTGGATACCTTCTCGCTGAGACGCTCCAGAATGTCAGCTACGTACGGAGGGTTTCCGGGCAAAAACAGGCTTGGTTTTTCCCTACCTTCGATGTCCGATTCACGGTAACCGGACGTAAAACTTGTAAAAGGGTGCCGCTTAATCGCCCCCTCAAACTCAGTGGGCTGAATGAATTTCCAGACGGGGTGATCAAGCTCGTAGTCACGCAGGCTAGCTGCCAGCTCGCGTACTTGATTGATGATACTTGCGTGCTTGTCCTGGCGTTGCTTGGGTGTAAGCGTGTCCCAAGGGCTGCGGCGGTAGCGAGCGAATAGAAGGTGGCACAGGAAGTGCCACTCCCAGCCTTTCCAATCATGCTCTTCAAACGTTTTCTCAAGGCGGGACCATACAGACTCCATTTCCGGAGTTGTGCACAGGCTTGTAATCGTGGGCACCAGTTGCTGTTTGGTGTAGCCATATTCGGCAAGAAGGCCGTAGCCGCCACCATAAGGGCCATTCTTCCCGACTTCGCCATCCTCCCCGGTGAGGATACGATCGTAATGGGTGGCAAAGGCCGGTGGCACCCATTTGGGCAATTTTTCCGATGGTTTCATGTTTGCTCTTTTCGCCTTCAGGTGCCGAACTGCGCAGTAATCACGTTACCGGCGCTTGTCTGTTTGCGAAGGTTGTCGAGGTGGTCGGCCCACTTTTGCATCATTTCGGCGCGTTGTGGCAGGTGCTTTGTGCGATTGTAGGCGCGTCCCAAGGTGTCCTTCACCCCGTGGGCCAGTTGGTGCTCAATGTAGTCGATGCGGAAGCCCAGAACCTCGTCCAAAAGGGTTCTGGCCATTGCCCGGAAGCCGTGCGCGGTCATGGTTTCGTTGTCATAGCCCAGCGAGCGTAGTGCCGTTCTAACGCCATTGTCTGACAGGGGGCGGCTTTGGCCCCGGGCGGAAGGGAACACGTATTGGCCGCGCCCGGTCAGTGGCTCCAACTCCCGCAGCAGGAGAAGGGATTGTTCCGCCAGCGGGATGATGTGCGGTTCGCTCGTCTTCATCTTTTCCGCCGGTATTTCTATCTGCTTGGCCTCCCAGTTAACCTCTGCCCATTCCAGCTTTCGCAGTTCCCCTGGGCGGCAGAACAGCAGTGGTGACAGTTTGAGGGCCGTTTTCACCACGGGGGTCCCTTGATATCCCTCGATGGCTACCATCAGCTTGCCGACCTCTACCGGGTCTGTAATCGCGGCCAGATGTTTCTTCTTTGTGGGCTTGAGGGCGCCAGTTAGGTCTGTGGTGGGGTCGCGGTCGGCTTTCCCGGTGGCAACTGCGAAGCGGAAGACCTGGCTAGCAACCCGCTTAACCCTATGGGCGGTCTCAATGGTTCCTCTGCTCTCAATGCGCCGCAGGCAGCGTAAGACCTCTGGTGGGGTGATTTCAGAAACCGGGCGCCGGCCCAGGTATGGCAGTAGGTCTCGGTTCAGTGCCATCTTTGCGCGGTCTGTGGAGGTCTTTGAAAGATGGGTCATTTTCGAGGCGAACCACTCTTCACTCACTGCTGAAAAGCTGTTTCGGTTTGCCTCAGTGGCAGCTTCCTTTCGGGCACGCTTGACGTCCCTCGGGTCGAGGCCTTGGGCGACATGCTCTCTTGCTTCGTCGCGGGCTTGGCGTGCATGTTTCAGGCTTACCTCTGGGTAGATGCCCAATGCCAAATCGCTGCGCTTATCGTGCAGGCGAAAGCGGAAGACCCAGCGTTTAGTACCGTTGGGTTTCACTTCCAGGTAGAGCCCCTTTTCATCAGCTTCCAGGTACTTCTTCTCGCGGGGCTTGAGGGCTTTTGCCTTGGTGTCGGACAGGGCCAAGGGTTCAACTCCATATTGGTAATTTGGGGGTGGTCCGCTCGATCCCACATGAATCGGGGCTTTCCGGTGGTTTGGTGGGGTCAAGGCGACGGGATTCCAGAATCCCACCATTAACCCCACCCAAAACGGCTAGATTTGGTGGGGTTGCGTTAGACTAACTGAGACAGTCCAGATAAGCAAAAGCCCCGAAAACACTGGGCTTTCGAGGCTTTTTGAGGTCGTCTTAGACGATTGTTTGGTGGAGATGGCGGGAGTCGAACCCGCGTCCGTCAGCACTCTGCCAGAGGCTCTACATGCTTAGATCCGCCTATTGATTTAGCTCTTTACAGCCCAGCGGGCAGGACGTTAAGAGCGAGCCTGAATAAGTTTTAGGCCATCCACGTCAGGCACGCTTCAGGACGATCCAGTTCTGTATGACAGCCTGCAGCGCGGTACTGGAACCTTACTGTAGGCCGCTAAGGGGCGAACCCTTAGTTAGTGCTTTCCAAGCTGCTTACGCAGCGAGTTGGGCACCGTAGTTGTCGTCGTTGGCAACTAATAAAATGCAGCTTTGGATTTACGTGATTCGCTACCCTCACGGCATGCACCCATGGTTTCGCAACCAACGTCGAATCCAAGTCATCCCCGGTTCGACCCAACGTGCAGTGTGTGCAGGCTGGTCAGTTCGAAACGCATTTGCGTGTTGCGCAGTATACCTGAAGGTCTCTGGCCACCATAGGGTGGCGGCACAATTTTGTGACCGTTCAGTGCCCTTCCGGCTACGTGCGCTCAAACAGGGCGATGGACTCCACATGGGTGGTGTGGGGGAACATGTCCATCACCCCTGCCTTAGTTAGACGGTAGCCGCGCTGCAGAAGTTCCGCGGTATCGCGCGCGAGGGTGGCGGGGTTGCAGGAGACGTAGACGATGCGTTTGGCACCAAAGTGCGCGATGTTGCGCACCACTTCGAGGGCGCCGGTGCGCGGTGGGTCCAGTAGGATCTTGTCGAAGCCGCCGCGGGCCCAGGGGCTGGTGGAGAAGTCTTCGGTGAGGTCGGCGGCCTGGAATTGCACGTTGCCGAGCTGGTTGTGCTCAGCATTCTCGCGGCCCCGGCGGGTGAGCGCGAGGGCGCCTTCGACGCCAACCACTTCGGCGGCGCGTTTGGCCAGTGGCAGGGTGAAGTTGCCAAGGCCGCAGAACAGGTCCAGCACCCGCTCGCCGGGCTGCGGGTCCAGCAGTTCGATGGCGCGGTGCACCATCTGCCGGTTGATGGCGAAGTTCACCTGCACAAAGTCCTGCGGGTGGAAGTGCAGGGTGAGGTCGAATTCCGGCAGTTTGTAGCTGAGCCGTTCGTCGCCGTCTTCCGGCCATACTTTGCGCTGGGTGTCGTCAGCCTGCAGGTACAGGTGCCACCCCAGTGGCTGTACGAAGTCGAGCCAGCGTTGGCGGTCTTCGTCCGGCAGGGGCTTGAGGTGGCGCACCACCAGTGCGATGGCGTCTTCACCTGCGGCGACCTCGATATGGGAGATCTGCCGGCCCTCCTGGCAGCGCTCGATAAGCTGGCGCAGCTGCGGCAACTGGCTGGAGAAGGACTCCGGCATCACCAGGCATTCGCGGATGTCGGTGAGGTTGTTGGAGCGCTTTTCGCGGAAGCCCAGCACCAGGCGCGGTTTGCTGGCGGCTCCTTTTTTGTGCGGCGGTTTCACATAGCGGACGCCGAGGCGGGCCTTGCGGCGGTAACCGGCAATGTCGGCAGTGAGAGGCGGCAGCACCTGCTCCGGGCTGGCGCTGGCAAAGCGCTGCAGCTGGTCCAGCAGGATCTGCTGTTTCGCGGCGATCTGTGCCGTGGGCTGCATATGCTGGAGGGCGCAGCCGCCGCAGGTTTCGGCATGGGGGCAGGGTGGTGACTGGCGATCAGCAGACGGGCTGAGGATGTCCGTGGCCACCGCTTCATCGAATTTTGCGCGGCTGGCGGTGTAGCGTATGCGCACTTTCTCCCCGGGCAGGGCGTTGTCCACAAACAGGGTCTTGCCCTGGTGCCGGGCGATACCGCGTACCTCGTGACTGAAGCGCTCGATATCGACCTCGGGAGTGCCTTGGGCGGGTTGTTGCTGCCCGGGCCGGCCGGATGCACGGTTGCCGGAGCGATTGCGAAAGATCGAGGGCGGTTTTCTGGCAGGCATAGATTAGTGTCGGGGCAGCTCGGGTGGGGGGGGCGGGCTTCGGCTGACGCGGGTCAGGTAAAGCGTCGCCGGGCTGCGCGTATCGGCAGCCCGGCGGGTACATCGGGGTAATTACAGCACAGTTTGCGCGAAGGCGGCGAGGATCAGCAGTGGGCACACGATGCGCACGTACCAGGGCCAGACTTTCCAGAACAGGGTGTTCTCGATGCCCGGGTGTCCTTCCTGGAGTTCCACCAGCAGCTGGTCGCGGCGCCAGATCCAGCCGGCAAAGACACACAGGGCAACGCCCAGCAGCGGCTGACCATATTCCGTTGCCGCGGAGATCACCAGCCCAAACAGCGCCTCAAAATTGAAAATGATGACGGTACTGATGACAAAGATCAGAGCGCCCATCAGCAGGGTGGCGGGCTTGCGTTTCAGCTTCAGGCTCTCGATGCAGAACGCCACCGGCACTTCCAGCATGGAGATGGAGGAGGTGAGGGAGGCGATGGTCATCAGCGCGAAGAACGCGATGGCTACAAACAGTCCGGAGGTGCCCATGGAGTCGAACAGGGCCGGCAGTACCTGCAGGATCAGGCCGGGGCCGGCAATCAGGTCGCCGGCTTCGGAGTAAATCTGGGTGCCGGCTTCCTGGGCCACGTACATCGCCGGCAGGATCAGCAGGCCGGCGGTGAACGCGATACCCACGTCGATCAGGGTCACCAGTGCGCCGAGTCGGGGAAGACTCTCTTGCTTGCTGAGGTAGGAACCGTAGATCAGCATGGTGCCAACACCGAGGGACAGGGAGAAGAAGGCCTGGCCCATGGCGGACAGCAGCAGCTGTGGTGACAGCTTGCTGAAGTCGGGGATCAGGTAGGCTTCCAGGCCCTTGAAGGCGCCGGGCTGGGCCAGCACATACACGATCAGCAGCAGCAGCAGAATAAGCAGTGCCGGCATCAGCAGGGTCGACCAGCGCTCGATGCCCTTCTCAACCCCGCTGGCAATAATCAGCATGGTGAGACCACTGAAAATCGCGGTGAAGGTGAAGTTGCGCGCGGTGCTGTCACCGGTGAGCCAGCTGGCGGTTTCGGTGGCGCCGACCAGGTTGGCGAAGGGGTCCGCCAGATGGGCCACCATCCAGCCGGCCACAATGGCGTAGAAGCTGAGAATGAGCGAGGCAACGAGGATGCCGCCAAACCCGGCCAGGGTGCCCACGCCGCGGCTCACGGGCCCCGGAGAAATGCTGCGCAGGGCCTTTACCATGTTGCTACGCGCGTAGCGGCCAATGGACAGTTCCGCCATCAGCACCGGATACGCCAGCAGAAAGGCGAGTACCAGGTATACGACCACAAAGGCGGCGCCGCCGTTGGCGGCCACGTTGGTGGGGAAGCCCCAGATATTGCCGAGGCCGACGGCGGAGCCTGCGGCGGCCATCAGAAAGCCGAAGTTGGAGCTGAATTGTCCTCGCGGTGCACTCATGGTAAATCTCGTCGTTATTCTTTTGTTATGGTTTTGCTGTCAGGTTCGGCGGTTAGCGGTGCTCGGTGCGCATTACCCGCTGCTTCACCCGGTTCCAGTCGCGCTCTTTTTCGGTCTCGCGCTTGTCGTGAGAGGCCTTGCCCTTTGCCAGCGCAACTTCGCACTTGATCAGGTGCTTTTTCCAGTAGATCGCGGTGCACACGCAGGTGTAGCCCTTCTGGTTAACGGCGGCGAAGAGCTTGGCGATCTCGCGGCGGTTGAGCAGCAGGCGGCGGGTGCGGTCGGGTTCGGTGACGTAGTGGGTAGAGGCGCTGGCCAACGGCTGGATACGCGCACCCAGCAGCCAGGCCTGCCCGTCCTTGAACAGTACGTAACTGTCGGTGAGCTGGGCCTTGCCCTCGCGGCAGGATTTTACCTCCCACCCCTGTAATTCCAGGCCCGCCTCAAACTTCTCCTCGATGAAGTAATCGTGTTTCGCCTTCTTGTTGAGGGCGATGGTGTTTGAGGACGGAGCCTTTTTCTTTTTTGCCATGAAAACTAACTATCGGTACATCAGGTGCCGGTACGGCAACATGCATTAGAAAATACTGGAGCCAAAAAACTTCAGTGCAACCGTGTTGATAAAGATCAACAGCAGGATTGCCGGAATGAAGGTGCCCAGTGAGAAGTTCACATACTTCTGCGACAGGGAGCCGGCAAAGGCTTTGTCACCTTCCTGCAGCTCCGCGTCAAAATTGGCTTTCTTCCACTTGTAGATCACGAAGATACACACCAGCAAGCCATTGAGGGGCAGTATGGTGTCGTAAAACAGGATTTCTACCAAGTCGAAAAACGATTTGTTACTGCCCGCCAGGGTGACGAACTGGGTCAGCCAGTCTGCCATACCGAAGGACATGGCGCAGCCTACCGCCAGCACCAGCTGGATGGCGGCAATGGTGTAGATGGCCTTGCGGCGTGACATGCCGCGCTCGTCGCGCAGCGTGGCTACCGGCACCTCAATGATGGAGACCAGGGAGGTCAGTGCCGCAATGAATACAAGGAAGAAGAAGGCGCCGGCGAAAATACTGGCGCCAGCGTAACCAATGCTGTCCTGCAGCGACAGGAAGATCTTCGGCAGGAACAGGAAAATCATGCCGGCAGAGGAATCGCTCAGGGAGGTGGTGTCAATCTGCGGATTGAAGTGGAAAATGCTCGGCAGGATCAGCAGGCCGGCGGTAAACGCCACCAGGGTATCGGTAATGGCGACGGCACGGGCAGATCCGGGAATGGAGTCGCGCCGCTTCATATACGAGCCATAGGTAATCATGATCCCCATGCCCAGAGACAGGGAGAAGAAGGCCTGCGACATGGCCTTGCTGACCACTTCCGAGGTGAGCTTGGAAAAGTCCGGAATCAGGTAGTACTGCACGCCCAGCATGGCGTTTTCGCGGGTCAGTACAAACAGCACCAGCACCAGCAGCATGACGAACAGCATCGGCATCAGGGTTTTGGCCGCCCGCTCGATACCGTCTTTTACCCCCATCGACAGTACGCCGTTGATAATCAGCATCAGCGCGATGAGGTACAGGAACACGGTCTTGGAATTGATGAACTCGCCAAAGTAGGCCTCGGTGGCTAGCAGGCCCAGGTTGCCTTTGAATACTTCCACCAGGTAACCAAGAATCCATACGGTCACCACCATGTAGAACACGGCGATCATGAATGGGGTAATCAGGGCGAACCAGCCGGGAATGCGCCACAGGCGCGAGCCGCCGGAAAGCTGGCGATAAGCGCCCACCGGGTCTTTGTCGGATTTACGTCCCAGGGCCAGTTCGGCCATCATTACCGGCAGGCAGATCAGAAAAACGAACAGCGCGTACACCAGCAAAAACGCACCGCCGCCACTTTTGGTGGCAGCGACGGGAAAGGAAACCAGGTTGCCGATACCGACGGCGGAGCCGGCGGCGGCCAAAACGAACCCGAGACGGGAGCCAAAATGTTCTCTTGCTGCGGACATAAATCTTCTCGCTTGCCTGTTATTCTTGTCGCCAGAATGATTGTGGGACTGGGTAGTCTTTGCGATTACCTGCAGTCGAAAGGACGGATTGTTGCAGGATTTAGCCGCCTTGAGTAGCGTCCGTGGCTAAAATCGGTCAGCCTCCCACCAGATAGGCAAGAAAACCGTAGTTGTCGGGCAAGGTTTAATCAATGACAAATATTGAGCGCAGCGCACTGGTGATGTTCAGTGCAGAGCAGATGTTTGACCTGGTGAATGATGTCGCCAGTTATCCACAGTTCCTGCCGGGGTGCCGCAGCGCGGAAATACTACACCGGGATGCGGAGACGCTGGAGGCGCGGCTGGATTTGTCCCGCGCGGGTATCTCCCAGAGCTTTGTGACCCGCAATCGGCTGTTCCGACCGGAGCGCATGGAGCTGGTGCTGGTGGACGGTCCGTTTAGTGAATTCAGCGGTACCTGGTTGTTTACGCCGCTGGCAGAGAACGCCTGCAAGGTGAGCTTCGCACTGCAGTTCAGTGTGCAGAACCGGCTGCTTGGGGCCGCTGCGGGGAAGCTGTTCAGCGGCATTGCCAACCAGATGGTGGATGCGATGTGTGAACGGGCGAAACAGATTTATGGAGCCGAATCATGACCAACCAGAAAACCATTGCCGTGGAAGTGGTGTACGCGCTGCCCCATGAGCAGCGCCTGATGAGCCTGTTGGTGGAGCCGGGCACCACCGCCCTGCAGGCACTGGAGCAGTCGGGGATTCCACGGGAGTACCCGGAAGTGGACCCGGCAACGGCGAAGCTGGGGATATTTGGTCAGGCCCTGGGGACCAAGGGCCTGGCGGTGGCTGCGGAGTATGTGCTGCAGCCGGGGGATCGGGTGGAAGTGTACCGGCCGCTGATTGCCGATCCGAAGGAGGCGCGCAAGCAGCGCGCGGAGAAGGCAAAGCGGCAGGCGCAGGGCGGTTGAGCCCTGCCGGGAGCGACGGTTAACCGGGTTGTATCAGGGCCAGCCGCTGGGCTGCCAGTCGCCGCTGGTCTCGATCAGGCGGTCGCCGTTGAAGTACACGGAAAAACGCTTCTGGGTCTCTTCGCCCTTGGGGCTGCGCACACGATTGATGTAATCCCAACGGTTGGGGTTAAACGTGTCTTCCAGTAGGGGTGTGCCCAGTACAAAACGCACCTGGCGGCGGGTCATGTCGGGCCTTAGCTGGTCCACCATTTCCTGGGTAATGATATTGCCCTGCTGCACCTGGATACGGTGAACGCCGGGAAACTTGAACAGGCTGCAGGCCGTGGCAACGCTGCAGAGTGCGGTAATCAGTAGAATTCGTACAACTGATGGCATTGAATGCTCCATCTGAATTTTTATTGGTGTCCCTGGCTCAGGGTGTCGAAGCGGCGCTTCGGTGCTGTGGACAGCATAGCGGACCAACGGGCAAACATCGACGCCGCCACTGTTGACCCAACAGCCCGAGTCAACATGACATGAATAGTCGCCAATTCACCGATAAAGTTCCCCGCAGCCGCCATATTGCCGCGCTTTTGGGGCCGATTTGGCGCCTGGGGTTCCGCTGCCTTCACTGGGCGTGGATAATACCCGAACTGTGCGCCTGCCGACAGGCACGGCGCCATTTATTACAAGCGACTATTTCGAACGACGATATAGCGATCACGAGCACACTGCGGAACTTAATAACTCATGTCGAACGAAAACCAGGAACTGCGCAAAGCGGGCCTCAAAGTCACTCTGCCGCGAGTGAAAATTCTCCAGCTGCTGGAAAGTGCCAATGAACAGCATCTCAGCGCAGAAGATGTGTACAAGATGCTGCTGGAAGCTGGAGAAGATGTAGGGCTGGCTACGGTGTACCGGGTACTGACCCAGTTTGAGAGCGCCGGCCTGGTCATGCGCCACAACTTCGATGGTGGCCACTCGGTGTTCGAGCTGGATCGCGGTGACCACCACGACCACATGGTGTGTACCGACTCCGGCAAGGTGATCGAATTTCACAATGAAAAGATTGAAGAGCTGCAGCACCAGATCGCCGAGGAGCACGGCTACGAGCTGACCGGCCACAGTCTGGTGCTGTATGTGAAGAAGAAAGATAGCTAGACGGCGAACTCTTCTTTCGCACCTACAAAAAAGGGGGAGCTAACGCTCCCCCTTTTTTGTAGGTTCTGATATTGGCTGCCGCCTGCGGTTTATACCGGAGGCGTGTAGTCGCCGGGGTACTTGCCGACCTTGGTGGCGTAGTACTCGCCAAAGCGTGCCAGTTCGCGGGCCAGGTTCTCGCCCATCTCCATCACCGGCCCCAGGCCAGCCTCCTTGCGCGCAAAGTCGACAAAGCCGCATACCACCGGTACCGCGGCACCGCGGGCGATGTGGTAAAAGCCGGTTTTCCAGCGTTCGGACTTACCGCGGGTGCCCTCCGGCGGCACCGCGATCACCAGCTCCTCGCGGGACTTGTACTGGTTAATGGTGGCTTCCACCAGATTGTTGGCCTTGCTGCGATCCACGGCAATGCCGCCAAACCAGCGCATGGTGCCGCCCAGGGGGAACTGGAACAGTTTGTCTTTGCCCATCCACTGCGGGTTCACCTTCAGCTTGAGGGCCGCGAGGATGAAGAAGTAGCCATCCCAGTTAGATGTGTGGGGGGCGGCCAGCAGTACGTACTTTTTCAGCTTCAGCGCGCGCTCATCCGCGACGATTTTCCAGCCGTGCAGCTTCAGCAGCAGCCGCGCCACCAGGCGCAGGACAGGTGTAACGATGGGAGTATTGAAAATGGTTGTTTGCATGGTGCGACCGCGTTCTTTGCCCGTCAGTGTAGTTGGATTCCCACCCGGCAGGAGGATGGTTCGGGGGCGCGGAAGTATAAGGTGAATTTTATGCCACATGCGGTCAATTTCGGCCCGCGCAGGGTTTGCGGACCGAAAATCTGTGACTGGCAGGTTTTGAGGAGCGTCAGTTGCGGCCGAGCATTTCTTCCGCGTGGGCCAGGGACTGGGCCGTGGTCTCGCCCCCCAGCATGCGCGCGATCTCCCGGCAGCGCGCTTCATCCTTGAGCTCACGCAGTGCCACAAAGGCATTGTCACCATCGCTGTGTTTTTCCACCAGGTATTGTCGATGGGCGCGCGCCGCTACCTGTGCAAGGTGGGTCACGCAGATGACCTGCCCGCGCTCGCCCAGCTGGCGCAGCAGCTTGCCGACCACATCACCGGTGGCGCCGCCGATACCCACATCGACCTCGTCGAACACCAGCGTGGGGGTGCGCGAGGTCTGCGCGGTGATCACCTGGATGGCCAGGCTGACCCGTGATAATTCGCCACCGGAGGCAATCTTGCCGAGCGGGCGCGGCGGCTGGCCCGGGTTGGTGGCGATCAGGATTTCCACTTCTTCGAGGCCGGTGGCAGAGGGTTTGTCCAGCGGGCTCAGTGCCAGTTCCACACGGGCGTGGGGCATGGCGAGGTCGGCCAGCTGGGCATTGACGGCCTCGGCGAGCCTGGTGGCGGCGGCCGCACGCAGTTTGCTGAGTTTGCCGGCGCTGGTGCGGAATGCCTGTTCCAGTGCATCGCACTCGGCAGCCAGTTTGTCGAGGGCATCCGGCGCGCCGATTTCCTCAAGCTCCTGCTGCCACTGCTGTTGCAGCTCGGGCAGCTGCGCAGGCTGTACCCGGTGTTTGCGCGCGATGGAATAAATCGCCGAGAGGCGCTCTTCCACTTCGGCCAGGCGTTCCGGGTCGATCTCAAAGCGGTCGATATGCCGCGACAGGGTGCTGCCGGCCTCTTCGATCTGGATGCGCGCGCTGTCGAGCATCTGCGCCACTTCTGCCAGTGCCGCACTCTGCTCCGGCATGGCGCCCACCAGTTGCAGTGCGCGGTGCAGCTGCTCGGCAATATCGCCTTCCCCGCCATTGAGTAGTGCGGCCAGCTGGTAGCTGCCATTCAGGATATCGCCCGCATTGGCCAGTTGGCGCTGCTCACTTTCCAGCTCTTCCAGCTCGCTGGGCTGGAGGTTGAGCTGTTCGAGTTCCTCCAGTTGGTATTCCAGCAGGTCCCGGCGGGCTTGGGTTTCCTCGGCGCTGTCGGCCAGTTTGCGGTAGCGGCGGTACTGGTCCTGCCAGGTTTTGTAGTGAATACGCACTTCGGCGCTGTGGGCTTCGGCGTGGGCGTATTCGTCCAGCAGGCGCCGGTGGGTGTCTTTCTTCAGCAGCGACTGATGCTCGTGCTGGCTGTGGATATCGATCAACTGCTCGCCGAGGGTGCGCAGCTGCATCAGGGTTACCGGCTGGCCGTTGATGTAGGCCCGCGAGCGGCCATCGGCACTGATGGTGCGGCGCAGGATCACCTCGCGCCCGGCATCCATTTCCTGTTCCTCGAGCCAGGCGCGCGCCTCGGCGTGCTGGGCGATATCGAAGGTTGCGTGAATGTCTGCGCGCTTGGCACCGGCCCGCACCAGCTCGCCATTGCCACGGTCGCCCAGGGCGAGGCCGAGGGCATCCAGGGTGATGGATTTGCCCGCGCCGGTCTCGCCGGTGAGGGTGCTGGTACCGGGGCCGAATTCCAGTTCCAACTGGTCGACCAGGGTGAATTGGCTGATAGACAGGTGTAGCAACATGAGATTATTTTCGTGGCTATCCGAATAGTGGTTGTTTATACAGTATATGGCCGCCCCCTTTCAATCATCGCGGGCGCTGAATGTGCGTGAATCAGCTATCGCAAGCGTCCGCTCCCCACACTACCCTGACGTTTGCCCCCGTGTTGCGCCTGCGTGTGGCCACATCCTCTTGAAGTGACTGGCGCAGCCCCCATATAGCCTTGCATTCCCGGCGCCGGAACAGGTTCCCGGGCAAGTTTTACAACGATTTGACCAATTGGCAGTAGACCGACGGACACAGACGGAGAAAGCAGTGGCCAAAGAGCGCAGCGAAGACGAACAGATTGAGACCGGCGAACAGGCCGCCGAGGTGGAAACCCCGGATGCGGAAGAACAGCACGCGGCCGAAGAGGCGCTGGCGGAAGAGCTGGCGGCTGACCGGGATGCGGATAAAGAAGCTGCTCTGGAGGAGGAAATCGCCTCCCTGCACCAGCAGCTCGCCGATCATAAAGACATGGTGCTGCGCGCCCAGGCTGAGGTGCAGAATGCCCGCCGCCGCGCCCAGCAGGATGTGGAAAAGGCGCACAAGTTTGGTGTGGAGAAGCTGATCAAGGAATTGTTGCCGGTTGTGGACAACCTGGAGCGTGCGCTCTCCACCATCGACATCAGCGATGAATCGCAAAAAGCGGTGGTCGAGGGTATTGAGCTGACCCAGAAGTCCTTTATCGACACCCTGGTGAAAGCCGGTGTGGAAGTGGTCAATCCGGCGGGTGAGCCCTTTGATCCGGAACTGCACCAAGCCATGACCCAGGTGCCCAATGGGGATGTGGAGCCGAACACGGTGCTCGACGTGTTCCAGAAAGGCTATCGCCTGAACGGCCGCCTGGTGCGCCCGGCGATGGTCGTTGTCAGCAAGGCGCCGTAAGGCGGATTTCTAAATCGCTGCTCGCGGTGCCCTTGAAAACCCAATGGCGGCACCAATATAAGCAGCAACCGAATACAAATGTGCGCAGCCAGGGTGAAATCCGGCGCGCAGCAAAGTGAGGAATCAGATCCATGGGAAAAATCATCGGCATCGACCTGGGTACCACCAACAGCTGTGTGGCGGTACTGGACGGCGACAAGGCTCGCGTAATTGAAAACGCGGAAGGCGATCGCACAACCCCTTCCATCGTTGCGTTCACCGACGACAACGAAGTGCTGGTGGGCCAGTCCGCCAAGCGCCAGTCCGTGACCAACCCCACCAACACCCTGTACGCCGTCAAGCGCCTGATCGGCCGCAAGTTCAAGGACGACGTGGTACAGAAAGACATCAAGATGGTGCCTTACTCCATCGTTGAAGCCGAAAACGGTGATGCCTGGGTAGAGGTGAAGGGCGACAAGAAAGCTCCGCCGCAGATCTCTGCTGAAGTACTGAAGAAAATGAAGAAAACCGCGGAAGACTTCCTCGGTGAGAAAGTAGACGCGGCGGTAATCACCGTGCCGGCCTACTTCAATGACTCCCAGCGTCAGGCCACCAAAGACGCCGGCCGTATCGCCGGCCTGGACGTCAAGCGCATCATCAACGAGCCGACTGCGGCAGCGCTGGCCTACGGCATGGACAAAGCCGGCGGCGACCGCACCATCGCGGTCTACGACCTGGGTGGTGGTACTTTCGATATCTCCATCATTGAAATCGCCGACGTCGATGGCGAGAAGCAGTTTGAAGTGCTGTCCACCAACGGTGACACCTTCCTCGGTGGTGAAGACTTCGACCTGCGCCTGATCGACTACCTGGCAGAGCAGTTCAAGAAAGAACAGGGCATCGACCTGAAGGGCGATCCCCTGGCCATGCAGCGCCTGAAAGAAGCGGCGGAAAAAGCCAAGATCGAGCTGTCTTCCAGCCAGCAGACCGAAGTGAACCTGCCGTACATCACCGCAGACGCCACCGGTCCCAAGCATCTTGTGGTCAAACTGACCCGCGCCAAGCTGGAAAGCCTGGTGGAAGACCTGGTCACCCGCTCCCTGGAGCCGGTAAAAACCGCGCTGGCCGACGCGGACCTGTCTGCTTCCGGCATCGACGAAGTGATTCTGGTGGGCGGTCAGACTCGCATGCCGCTGGTGCAGGCGAAGGTGACCGAGTTCTTCGGCAAAGAGCCGCGGAAAGACGTGAACCCGGACGAAGCGGTTGCCGTGGGCGCGGCGATTCAGGGCGCGGTACTGGGCGGCGACGTGAAAGACGTACTGCTGCTGGACGTTACCCCGCTGACCCTGGGTATCGAAACCATGGGTGGCGTGGCCACTCCGCTGATCGACAAGAACACCACCATCCCGACCAAAAAGTCCCAGGTGTTCTCCACCGCGGATGACAACCAGACTGCGGTGACCATTCACGTGGTGCAGGGTGAGCGCAAGCAGGCGGCACAGAACAAGTCCCTGGGTCGTTTCGACCTGGCCGACATCCCGCCGGCGCCGCGCGGCATGCCGCAGATCGAAGTGACCTTCGATATCGATGCCAACGGTATCCTGCACGTGCACGCCAAAGACAAGGCGACCGGCAAGGAGCAGTCCATCGTGATCAAGGCCTCTTCCGGCCTGTCCGATGAAGAGATCGAAAAAATGGTGCAGGACGCCGAGGCCAACGCCGAAGCGGACAAGCAGTTCGAGGAGCTGGTCACCACCCGCAATACCCTCGACGGCCTGATCTCTGCCACGCGCAAGACGCTGGAAGAAGCTGGCGACAAGGCTACCGCGGACGAGAAAGCGGCTATTGATGCGGCGCTCTCCGAAGCGGAAGAAGCGGTGAAAGGCAACGACAAGGCAGCTATGGAAGCAGCCACCACCAAGCTGACCGAAGCCTCTGGCCCGGTAGCCCAGAAGATGTACGCGGAGCAGGCGCAAGCCAGCGAAGCGGCCGCGGAACAGGCCGAGCAGGCGAGTTCAGGTGGTAAGTCTGGCGGTGACGACGCAGTGGATGCCGAGTTCGAAGAAGTCAAAGACGACAAGAAAGAAGACAAGTAATCAACCACTTGTCTCTGCCCTGCCGGCAGCTGTCGGCAGGGTGATACAAAAAGGCGCGGGCGCTCACACTGGGCTCTCGCGCCTTCTGCAGTTTAAAAAGAACACACAGAGCTATGTCCAAACGCGATTACTACGAAGTCCTTGGCGTCAGCAAGGGTGCGGATGAAAAAGAGCTGAAAAAGGCTTACCGCCGGGTGGCGATGAAGTTTCACCCGGACCGCAATCCTGACGATAAAGAGGCGGAGAACAAGTTCAAGGAGGCCAACGAGGCCTACGAAGTCCTGTCCGATCCGCAGAAGAAGGCGGCCTACGACCAGTTCGGCCACGCCGGCGTCGAGGGGCAGGCTGGCGGTGCGGGTGCCGGCGGCTTCGGTGGATTCTCCGATATTTTCGGCGACGTGTTCGGCGATATCTTTGGCGGCGGCGCTGGCGGCGGCCGTCGCGGCCCCCAGCGCGGTTCCGACCTGCGCTATGACCTGGACCTGGATCTGGAAGACGCGGTGCGCGGCACCACCGTCAAGATCAAGGTGCCGACCCTGGCCAACTGTGGCACCTGCCACGGCTCCGGTGCCAAGGCCGGCTCCCAGCCCCAGACCTGTGGTACCTGTGGTGGCGCCGGCCAGGTGCGTATGCAGCAGGGCTTCTTCTCGGTACAGCAGACCTGCCCCAACTGTCGCGGGCGCGGTACCGTCATCAGTGACCCCTGCGGTAGCTGTCACGGCCGCGGCCGGGTGGAAGAGACCAAGACCCTGTCGGTCAAGGTACCGCCGGGTGTGGATACCGGTGACCGCATCCGTCTCGCCGGCGAAGGTGAGGCGGGGCCCGATGGCGGGCCCGCAGGCGACCTGTACGTACAGGTGATGGTGCGTGAGCACGAGCTGTTCCAGCGCGATGGCAAGAACCTGTACTGCGAAGTGCCCATCAGCTTCGTCACCGCTGCCCTCGGTGGCGAGATGGAAGTGCCCACGCTGGAAGGCAAGGTCAAGCTGAAGATTCCCGCGGAAAGCCAGACCGGCAAATTGTTCCGTCTGCGCGGCAAGGGGGTAACCCCGGTGCGCGGCGGTGCGCCGGGCGACCTTTTGTGCCGGGTGGTGGTGGAGACCCCGGTCAACCTGAGCGCCAAGCAGAAGGAGCTGCTGGAGGCGTTTGCCGATACCCTGAGCGAGAAGAAAAACTCTCCCCGCCAGACCGGCTGGTTTGAAGGGGTGAAGAGCTTCTTCGGCGACATGAAGCTGTAAGGCTTCAAGGGCGTACCCATAAAAAAACCCGGCGTTGCTGCCGGGTTTTTTTTATGGGTGCAGGGAAGTGATCAGACCGTTCGCTCGATG
Source organism: Microbulbifer sp. Q7 (assembly GCF_001639145.1). Classification (NCBI taxonomy): domain Bacteria; kingdom Pseudomonadati; phylum Pseudomonadota; class Gammaproteobacteria; order Cellvibrionales; family Microbulbiferaceae; genus Microbulbifer; species Microbulbifer sp. Q7. The sequence continues at coordinate 1,346,298 of NZ_LROY01000001.1, forward strand.
GCGAAGCTGGCCAGCTGCTGTAGCGCCGTCTTGTGCGCGCTCTCCGGCAGGAACTCCAGTTTTTCCAGTGCCAGGTCGACCTCGGCGCGGGCCCGCTCCAGGGTGTAGTCCAGAGCACCGCAGGCGTCGATCACCGCCACAACCTCCGCAAGCTTGTCTGCGCTCTTCTGCTCAATGGCCTCGCGCACCAGTGCGGCCTGCTCGGCGGTGCCGTTGGCCATGGCGTGGATTAGGGGCAGGGTGGGCTTTCCTTCGGCCAGGTCGTCGCCCACATTCTTGCCCAGTTCCTCGGCGTTGCCGCGATAGTCCAGGGCGTCGTCCACCAGCTGGAAGGCGGAGCCCAGGTGGCGCCCGTACAGCTTGAGCGATTTGCGCTCGTCCTCACTGCAGCCGGCCAGCACGGCGGCGGTTTCACAGGCTGCCTCAAACAGGGCGCCGGTCTTCTTGTGGATCACCGTCAGGTAGTTTGCTTCCGTGACCGCCGGATCGCCGGCGTTGACCAGCTGCTGCACCTCGCCCTCGGCAATGGTGTTGGTGGTGTCGGACAGAATGGACATGATGTCCATATCCTTGAGGGCTACCATCATCTGGAAGGCGCGGGAGTAGAGGAAGTCGCCCACCAGTACAGCCGGGGCGTTGCCCCACTGGGCATTGGCGGTGATGCGGCCGCGGCGCATATCGGAGGTGTCCACCACGTCATCGTGCAGCAGGGTAGCGGTGTGGATAAATTCAATGATGGCGGCCAGGGTGATGTGGTTGTCGCCTTTATAGCCGGCTGCGCGGCTGCACAGCAGCACCAGCAGCGGGCGCAGGCGCTTGCCGCCGGCCTCAACCAGATAGTGTCCGATGTTTTCCACAAGCGGGACGTCGGAGTGCAGCTGATCAATGATACGTTGGTTGACGGCCGCAAAGTCGTCGGCGGCTACCTGGTGGAAGGGCAACATTCTGGGTTCCTTATACTGCGCTCATTATCTCTCACGGCGGCAAGACTAGCCGTTTTGGTCGCGGGCGGAAAGGCAGGTGGGGCAAGATAGGGCTGCGATGACCGCTGCCTTGCTCCCTTGGCCTGTCCGAAAAACGCGCTATTGTATCAACCGGGCGAATTGATTAGAATCTGCGCCCCGCTTGAACCGGGCCCTGCCTGTGGTTACAGGACACGGACCAGGTTGAGCTGGAAAGACGTTTTCAACACCAACGGCGCAAGCTCCCAAAATGCTGGCTATATGGTCACAATATAGACCTGGCCGCTGCTTCGTGTCGTCCATTTTGGAGCATAGAGATATGTACGCTGTTATCGAAAGCGGTGGCAAACAACACCGTGTAGAAGAAGGCGAAGTACTGCGCCTGGAAAAAATTGAAGTTGCTACTGGTGAATCTGTCGATTTCGACAAGGTTCTGATGGTAGTCAACGGTGACACCATCAACATTGGTGCACCGGTTGTGGAAGGTGCCAAGGTGACTGCAGAAGTGCTGAGCCACGGCCGCGGCGAGAAAGTGAGAATCATCAAATTCCGTCGTCGTAAGCACTCCATGAAGCGTCAAGGCCACCGTCAGTGGTACACCGAAGTTAAAATCACTGGCATCAAAGGCTAATCACCAGGTAATAGAAGAGGAGTAACTACTCATGGCACATAAGAAAGCTGGCGGTAGTACGCGCAATGGTCGCGATTCCGAAAGTAAACGCCTGGGCGTTAAGCGCTTTGGCGGCCAAGCGGTTTCCGCAGGCAGCATCATCGTTCGTCAACGTGGCACCAAGTTCCACGCTGGCGTTAACGTTGGTATGGGCAAAGATCACACCCTGTTCGCTACCGCCGATGGCGTAGTGAAGTTTGAGGTGAAGGGCGCCAACAACCGTAAGTTTGTTTCTATCGAAACAGCCTAAGCGGTCATAATGCCTGATCGAAAAGCCCCGCATTTGCGGGGCTTTTTTGGTTTGATCTGCCGCAAATTACACTGAAGACCGGATACCCCCGGTAAGTAGAGTCATGAAATTTGTAGATGAAGCGCCGATCACGGTGCAGGCCGGCAACGGCGGTAAGGGATGCTTGAGCTTTCGACGGGAGAAATTCGTCGCCAAAGGCGGCCCCGACGGTGGCGATGGCGGCGATGGCGGCTCCGTGTATCTGGTGGCTGATGAGTCACTGAATACCCTAGTGGACTACCGCTACCAGCCCAACTACCAGGCCCAGAACGGCGAGGCTGGGCGCGGTCGCAACTGCACCGGTGCCAAGGGTGAAAGCCTGGAGCTCAAGGTGCCGGTGGGCACCACCGCGATCGATGTAGATACCGGTGAAACCCTCGGCGACCTGCTGGAGCCCGGCGAGAAACTGCTGGTGGCGCAGGGCGGCTGGCACGGGCTCGGCAATACCCGGTTCAAGTCCAGTACCAATCGCGCGCCGCGCCAGACGTCCCCCGGTAGCGAGGGTGAGCGCCGCAATATCAAGCTGGAGCTGAAGGTGCTGGCGGATGTGGGCATGCTTGGCCTGCCCAATGCGGGCAAGTCCACGTTCATTCGTGCGGTATCGGCGGCCAAGCCCAAGGTGGCCAATTATCCGTTTACCACCCTGGTGCCGAACCTCGGTGTGGTGAAGGTGCAGAAGTACCGCAGCTTTGTGATTGCGGATATTCCCGGATTGATCGAGGGTGCGGCGGAAGGTGCCGGCCTCGGTATTCGCTTCCTGAAGCACCTGACCCGCTGCCGTGTACTGCTGCACCTGGTGGACCTGGCGCCGTTTGACGGCTCGGACCCCGCGCAGAATGCGCTGGCGATCGAGCGCGAACTGGAGGCCTTCAGCCCCACCCTGGCCAAGCGCGAGCGCTGGCTGGTACTGAACAAGACCGACCTGGTGCCGGCGGACGAGCTGGAAGAGCGTTGCCAGTCGGTGGTCAATGCGCTCGGTTGGCAGGGCCCGGTATTCCGTGTCGCCGCCATTCGCGGGGAGGGTACCGATGTGCTTTCCGGCCAGTTGATGGACTACCTGGAAGAGCGCAAGGAGATGGAAGAGCTGGACGGCGACCTGTACGAGGCGGAGCAGGAAGCGCAGCGTCAGATGCAGCGCGAGGCACGCGAGCGTATCGAGCATTTGCGCGAGGCGCAGCGGGCAAAACGCAAAGCGGCGCAAGAATCTGACGAAGATGATGAAGATTGGGACGACGATGACTATGACGTCGATGTAGAATATCGTCCCTGATTTATCTGCCCCTGCAGCGGAAAATCCTGTTTAAGGGTTTTCGCGCAGAGGTGCGCCCCCATACGAGGAAGAAATGGACCCCATCTCGTCGCGCCAACAGCTCTCTACCGGCAAACGCTGGGTCATTAAAATCGGCAGTGCGCTGCTCACGGACAATGGTCGCGGTGTGAATCGTGCGGCTATTTACAACTGGGCGGGGCAGATCAGCGCCCTGCGCCGCCAGGGCATCGAGGTGGTACTGGTCTCCTCCGGTGCCGTGGCGGCGGGCATGGACCGCCTCGGGTGGCGCCGGCGCCCGGAGTCCATGCACCAGTTGCAGGCGGCCGCCGCCGTGGGCCAGAGCCATCTGGTGCAGGTGTACGAGCACGCGTTTGGCCAGTACGACATACGTACCGCGCAGATCCTGCTGGACCACGACGACCTCTCCAATCGCACCCGTTATCTCAATGCGCGCAGTACCCTGCGCACGCTGCTCTCCCTCGGCGCGGTGCCGGTGATCAATGAAAATGACACGGTGGTCACCGACGAAATTCGTTTCGGTGACAACGACACCCTGGGGGCGCTGGTGGCGAACCTGGTGGAGGCGGATGTGCTGCTGATCCTCACCGATGCCGACGGCCTGTTTACTGCCGACCCCCGCGACAACCCCGCTGCCGAGCTGGTGCGTGAGGCGGTCGCCACCGACCCGCGCCTGGCGGCGATGGCTGGTGATTCCCGCAGCGGCCTCGGGCGTGGTGGTATGGCCACCAAGGTGCGCGCGGCGCAGCTCGCGGCCCGCTCCGGAGCCCGCACGGTGATTGTGGGCGGCACCAATGAATCGGTGATTGAGCGTGTGGTAGCGGGAGAAGATTTGGGCACGCTGCTGTTGCCAGAGGCCGACCCTCTGACGGCGCGCAAGCGCTGGTTGGCTGGCCAGCTACAGGTGCGCGGTCGCCTGCGGCTGGACGCCGGTGCGGAGCGCGCGCTGCGGGAGCAGGGCAAGAGCCTGTTGCCGGTGGGTGTGGTGGCAGCGGAGGGGCGCTTTCACCGCGGCGAGCTGGTGAGCTGTGTCAACGAGGCTGGCGAAGAGGTGGCCCGTGGCCTGGTGAATTACGACAGTGGCGAGGCGCAAAAAATCTGCGGCCAGCCGTCGGAGCGTATTGTCGAGCTGCTCGGTTACCGCGACGGCGATGAGCTGATTCACCGCGACAACCTGATTCTGCTCTAGGCTTTCTTTTTGATCTTTAACCGGTATCGAAACCTTCTCGTCGGCTCTTGGTAGTTTCTTTCCGGCAATAAAAAACCCCGCATTAGCGGGGTTTTTTGCGCTCAGGAAGCGGTGGCTTAAGCAGCCAGCTTCTTGATCTGGGCATTCAGGCGGCTCTTGTGACGAGCAGCCTTGTTCTTGTGAATGATGCCCTTGTCAGCCATACGGTCGATCACCGGCACAGCGGCTTCGTAGGCAGTCTTGGCTTTTTCCGCATCACCTGCATCAATGGCCGCAACTACCTTTTTGATGTAGGTGCGCACCATGGAGCGCAGGCTGGCGTTGTGATTGCGGCGCTTTTCGTTCTGGCGCGCGCGTTTCTTCGCTTGGGGTGAGTTGGCCACCGGTTGCTCCTGTCTGGAATCTATAAAATCTCGAACATTCGGGCCGGGGGCCCGTTTGGGACGCGACATTATCCCCAGCGTTGGTTGTTTGTCAACCGCCGGGGTTAGCTGTTTGTGACTGTGTGGGCGATGGCGGATAAACCTCGCACATCAGTCACGGGCGCGGCAGGATCAGGGTAAATACGACGCCACTGCCATCCGCTCGATTGGCGGCGTGAAGTTCCCCGTGGTGAAAGTCGGCAATCAGCCGCGCGATGTGTAATCCAAGCCCCAGATGCCCCGCCTTGCCGCCGTCATCGCGCACAGAAACCAGGGAGTCGAACAGCTTCTGGCCAAAGCCGGCTGGCAGTAGCGGGCCGTCGTTGCTGACGCGGAGGGTGTAGGCGGTGGCGGTCGCGTCCAGTTCCAGCTGAATGGTGGTGCCCGCGGGGGCAAAGCTCACCGCGTTATCGGCGAGCTTGTCCAGCAGCTGTGCCAGTAGCTCCGGCGCCCCGTAGAAACGCTGTTCCCCCTCGGGACTGCGCAACGCAAAGTGGTGCTCGGGGTGGGCGTCGGCATAGCTTTGGCTGAGTAGCTGCAGCAGGTCGTGCAGATCGAACTCTTCCCGCTCCGCCTGACTGATGCTGGCCTCCAGATGGTTGGCGGCCGACAGCGCGTTGAGAATCGCCGACAGGCGCGCACCCCCGTCTGCGGCGCGCTCGGCGTAGCGCCGGCTCTCTTCGCTCAGTGCGCCCGCGTTCAAGTTGTCGAGGGATGAGCGCACAACCGCCAGCGGGGTGCGCAGTTCGTGGGAAAGCTTGCTCGCGAGGCTGCGCAGGTACTGGTGGTAGTGGTCCAGTTCCGCCAGCAGGCTGGCGAAGGCGCGATTGAGGGCGCCGAGTTCGTCGTTAAGGTAGGGCCGAGGGAAGTCACCACGCAGGCGGCCACTGGCATCTACCGCAGTGCGCGCCGCGCGGTGCAGGCGCCGGATGCGCCACGACAGCCAGCTGGCGTAACCCAGTAGCAGCAGCAGGACCAGGCCTGCGGCGCCGGCGGTGATGAGCCACAGGCGCCGCGCGGCGGATTCTGTCAGGGATTGCAGGGCACTGGCCGACTGGGCGGCGATGACACGGCCAAGCAGCGGGCGCTCGATGATGTCGTCGGCGCGGGTGACCACCGGCACGCTCACGGCACCCACGCGGTTGTCTGCCGCGGAATCGAGGTCGTCTTCGGGGGCGCTAAACCAGAGCGAGGCAGTTTCCCGGTTCTCGGTCAGTGTCGCCGGATATGCACCATCCGGCAGAGGCGGCAGGCGATCACTGCCCAGTATCTGGCGGTAGAACCAGTTGCGCAGCCAGCGCCCCTCGGCCGGCGGGGTGCCGTCCTCCGCCCGCTGTTGCCCGGATATGGCGCCGGAGCGCGCCAGAACAAAGCCTTCCTGGTCGACAACGGTCAGTTGCAGTGCCGGGCGCGCGAAGTGCTCCAGCTCCTGCTGCAGGGCGGGCAGGGGCTCTACCAGGGCGCCGGGACGCCCGTCGGCGGGGAGCGTGGTGGCGTGACGGGCGGGGCTGCCGGCATCGCTCTGTGTGCGGTCGAGCACCCGGATGGCGAGTTCGCCATCGGTGAGGGCGTAGGGCAGCGCGAGTTCCAGCTGGTAGCCCCCGGGGGAGGCGGTCCAGCGCCCGCGCAGCCGCAGCTCTCGCTCGTAGTCGCCGCGCCGGGGATTGTAATAAAGCGCTCGCACCGGCCCCTGGCTGGCCACCGGCAGGGTGTATTGATGCTGGGCGGTATGGATTTCCACGGTGTCGCCACTGGACAGGCTGGCGGTGCGCGGGTCGTGATAGCTGGGGCTGCGGTCCCTTGCGGTCAGTAACAGATACACCTGGCTGCCGTGCTTGCCGAGGGTGGCCTGCGCCAAGGGCTGGCCGTGTTGGTCTGGCAAAGGGCGCGGGCGCAGCTTGAGCGCGCGCCACTCCTCGCCGTAGCCATCGAGCACCGGTGCGTGCGGCAGCGAGTTCAGGTACAGCTGGGCACCCGGCGGCCTGCCGGTGCGGCGGGGGTCGGGGGCGATGAGCTCCGGGGCGCTGGCGAGGCGCGCGGCGATGGCGTTGCCGGTGGCTTCTAGGGTCTGGATTTGCCCCTGGCTGAGGGCCTTGTCCACCTGCCGCAGGTACTGACAGCCCGCCCAGGGCAGGGCCAGGGTGCAAAGGCTGAGCAAGACCAGTTGGCGACGCAGATTCATAGGGGCAAGCCTGAGTGGGGGCGGTCGCGGCTAAACCTGCCAGCGATAACCCATGCCATAGGCGGTGCCGATGGCGTCAAAACTGCTGTCGATGGCCTGAAACTTGCGCCGGATGCGTTTTACGTGGGACGTGATGGTGTTGTCATCGAGCACCACCCGTGCCGCTTCCATCAGCTGGCTGCGGGATTTCACATGGCCGGGGCGCTTGGCGAGGGCGTGTACGATCCAGAATTCGGTCACCGTCAGGTCTACCGGTTGCTCTTTCCAGTGGCAGTGCAGGCGCGACACATCCAGCGTCAGATCGCCCTGAGTGAGGGTTTCGCCCTCGTCACTTTGCGACTGCATCACGCTCACCCGACGCAGCAAGGCGCTGATTCGCGCCTGCATGTGGGGCAGGGAGATGTCTTTGGTGAGGTAGTCGTCAGCCCCGAGCCTCAGTCCCGAAATGATGTCCAGCTCCGAGTCGCGCGCGGTGAGAAACAGAATCGGCAGGGTGGGCGCCATGGCGCGCAGTTCCCGGCACAGGTCGAAGCCGCCCTCGATCTCTGCGCCCAGCCCCACATCGATCACGGCCAGGTCCGGCAGCCGTTGCTGAAAAGCGGCCAGCGCCTCCGGGCGGGTGTGGTAAAGGTTGACCTGGTAGCCGGTACGGCGCAGGGCATCGCGATAGTTTTCGGCGATGGCGAGTTCGTCTTCGACGATGGCGATGGTGGGGCTGCTCATGGGGTTCCGACGGGTTGTTAACCGTTTATTGATTTAGGTGCGCGGAAAATCATGCCCGATCAGCGGGGCAATAGGCAAAGTTAACTGGTGCGTGGGACGAAAAAAGCGCGCAGGCATGTGTGCCGCGCGCAAGGTTACTGCTTACAGGGTTGCACTTGAGGTTGCTCGGAAGCGAGCCGGTTGCGGCGTTTGTGGAGCGGCAACCGGCCGGATTTGAATCTGCGGTCAGAAGGAGCCGGCAACGGATTCCGGCATACCGAAGTGGATATCGACCCGGCGCTCCAGGGCGTAGGCATCAATGTCGCCCTTGGCCGCCTTGGACTGGCTCGCGCCGAGGGCGCGGCGTTCGATGCGCTCCGGTGCCACGCCGTAGGCTTCGAGGGCACGCTGCACACTCAGGGCGCGCTGGTCGGACAGCACATTGTTGTAGCCGTCGCTGCCGCGGGGGTCGGAGTGCCCTTCGAGGTGTACCTGCAGTTGCGGGTGGCGGTTGAGGAAGTCGGCCATGGCGGCCACCTGGCGCTCCTGGGCTTCCTGCAGCTCGTCGTCACCGGTAGTGAACAGCATCTGGAATTCCAGGCTCTCCAGTGCCAGCTCGCGGGCGTCGTTGGCGGACAATCGCGCCGCATCCAGTTGTTGTGCCAGGTTGCCCAGTTCGGTGCGGCTTTCGGTGAGTTGCGTTGCGAGCATGTCTGCCTCTTCTGCTTGCTTGATCTGTTCGCCCAGCCAGGCTCCACCGAGGGCGCCGGCGATAAAGCCAACCGGGCCACCTACGGCGGCGCCTGCAACTGCAGCGCCGGTAAATACAGTGGCCTGCTTGGCCGGGGTCAGGGGGCTACCCTGCAATTCGTTCTCGGAGTCAGTGGCGGCCTCAGCGGAAGCAATAGCATTCAGGGTCAGACTGCTCAGTGTTACTGCCATCAACATCTTTTTCATGATCGTGTTCCTTGCGATTGGAGTGAAGTGACTGCTCTTTGGTTCCGATCCGGGTGTTTCCCGTTTCGGTTGAGAGTCATTTAACTCCGGCAAGGAGGCACTGACATGGCGCCCTTGGGGCGAATTCCGCATCGATTATGGCGAAATATGGCAAACGGCCCCGTGACTCAGTTCCTGCTCCGGCTTTGCGGTCTGTCTCAGTCTCCGCGACGCCGGTAGCGCCGGTCCCGGGGCTGATCGATACGCACCCGTACCCGTTGAGGGCGCGGGCCCAGGGCAACCGCTGCATACAGCAGCACCGCCAGGATCAGTGCAAGAATCAATGCGTTGATGGTCATTCCGTTTCTCCTTTGTCGCCACCGCTCCCTGTGGCTCGCCAACTGCTCAATTTGAGTATAGTTCCCCCTCGCGCCAACCGTAGCCTCATCTGCGGCTATTTCGCGAATGCCGGTGCACCCTAGGTGGCCGGGGGAGTGGATTGCGGTAGACTTGCCGGCCATTATTCAGTGATTGCACGGCAGGACTCAGGGACGTGGCAGCATCTCCGCCCGAACAGGAACCACAGGAACAGCCACCGCAGGCTCAAAACCATAGCCCGCAACGGGGGCTATTGCGCGGAAGTTCCGTGGTGGGTGGTGCCACTTTACTCTCCCGTGTGATGGGGTTGGCGCGGGACGTGGTGTTCGCGCGACTGACCGGTGCCAGCGACGCCGCAGATGCGTTCTTTGTGGCCTTCAAAATCCCCAACTTTTTCCGCCGCCTGTTCGCGGAGGGCGCCTTTGCCCAGGCGTTTGTGCCGGTACTGGCGGAATATCGCCAGAACGGCGGTGTTGCCGCGGTGCGCGAGCTGAACGACCGGGTTGCCGGTGCGCTTGGCGGAACCCTGTTGCTGGTGACCCTGTTCGGGGTGCTGTGTGCGCCGCTGGTGGCCGGACTCTTTGCGTTCGGCTGGTGGTGGGGTGGCAACGAGCCGCAAAAGTTTGCCATGGCCACCGAGATGTTGCGCATCACCTTTCCTTACCTGATGCTCATTTCCCTCACCGGTTTTGCCGGTGCCATCCTCAACAGTTTTGACCGTTTCGCCATTCCCGCGCTGACCCCGGTGCTGTTGAACCTGGTGCTGATTGCCGCCGCCACGGTGGCCGCCGGCTGGTTCGAGCCGCAGGTGATGGCGCTGGCCTGGGGGGTGCTGGTGGCCGGCGTGGTGCAGCTGCTCTTCCAGATCCCTTTTCTGATGCGTGAGGGGCTGTTGCCGAAACCCCGGTGGGACTGGCAGTACCCGGGGGTGCGCAAGATTCTGCGTCTGATGGCGCCGGCTATTTTTGGCGTTTCGGTCACCCAGATCAGCCTGGTACTGGACACGGTGCTGGCGTCTTTCCTGCCCACCGGCTCAGTGACCTGGCTGTACTTTTCCGATCGTCTGACCGAACTGCCCCTGGGGGTGTTTGGCGTGGCGGTGGCCACGGTGATCCTGCCGAACCTATCCCGCCAGCACGCCGGCGGCGACCCGGTGAAGTTTCGCCATACCATCGACTGGGCGCTGCGCAGCGTCACCCTAATCGCCCTGCCCGCCGCCATAGCGCTGTTTGTACTGGCCGAGCCGCTGCTCACCGTGCTGTTCCAGTACGGCAATATGACCCCGAGAGACATGAGCATGGCCGCCTGGTCACTGCGGGCCTACACCTTCGGGCTGCTGGCATTCATGCTGATCAAGGTGCTGGCACCGGGCTACTTCGCCCGCCAGGATACCGCTACACCGGTCAAGTTCGGGCTGATAGCCATTGCCTCGAAGATGATACTGAGCCTGCTGTTTGTGATTCCTCTGCATATGTACTTCCAGCTGGGCCATATGGGGCTGGCGGCCGCCACCGCGGGGCAGGCGGCGATCAACGCGTGGTTGCTGTACCGCGGGCTACGACAGGGGGGCGTTTATGCGCCAGAGCCCGGTTGGCGGGGCTATCTGCTGCGTCTGCTGCTGGCCAATCTGGCCATGGCCGTGGTTTTGCTGAGTATTCTCCACTACTGGCCGGCCTGGAACGCCTGGGCCTGGTGGGAGCGCTCCTGGCGCATGGGCGTCCTGGTGGCCGCCGGCGCCGGCGCTTATGGCCTGACCTTGCTGGCCAGCGGCCTGCGTCCGCGACATTTTCGGGCGTCTTCGTGACCGTTGACGGTGCCCAGATGCCATGGAAATCCGGTATACTGCGCCGCTTGATTTTGCAAGGGCGACAAAGGGTGGTTGAAGCACTGTGACCGGGCAACGTGAGCTGATACGCGGGTTGCACAACCTGCGGCCGTGCCATCGGGGCTGTGTGGCCACCATTGGATCATTCGATGGTGTGCACCTGGGGCACCAGGCCATCATCACCCAGCTGCGGGCGCGGGCGGCGGAGCACCAGTTGCCGTCGGTCGCCATCATCTTTGAACCCCAGCCCCACGAATACTTCTCCGGCGAGAAAGCACCGGCGCGCCTGATGCGCTTCAAGGAGAAGGTGCTGGCGCTGTTCGATGCCGGCGTAGACCGGGTGCTGTGCCTGCAGTTCAACGAACGGCTGCGCAGCCTGAGTGCGGAGGCGTTTATTCAGCAGGTGCTGGTGGATGGCCTCGGCGTGCGGCATCTTGTGGTGGGCGATGATTTCCGTTTTGGCTGTGACCGCAGCGGGGATTATGCGTTACTGCAAAAAGCGGGCGCCAAATCGGGTTTTACCGTGGAAGACACCGCGACCCTGCAGATTGCCGGCGAGCGGGTAAGTAGCACGCGCATTCGCGAGGCCCTGCAAAACGCGGATTTTGCGCTTGCCGAACAATTGCTGGGCAAGCCATATCGGATCACCGGTCTGGTGGCCCGCGGCCGTGCACTTGGCCGGCAACTGGGTGCCCCCACGGCCAATGTGCGTTTGCACCGCTACCGTTCACCGCTGGTGGGGGTGTACACGGTTACAGCGAAACGCACCAATGGCAGCCCCATGAGTGGCAGTTGCATGGAGGTGGCCGGCGTCGCCAATGTTGGCTTCCGCCCCACGGTAGAGGGCGAAGGTGCAAAGCCGCTTCTCGAGGTGCACCTGTTTGATTTCAGTGGCGATTTATATGGTCGTGAAATTGCGGTGACCTTCTGCCACAAGTTGCGCGATGAAGAAAAGTTTGAGTCGCTGGAAATCCTCAAACAGAAAATCGCCGATGACATACAAAACGCAAAAAATTGGTTTAGCGAGAGCAAAGCCAAGTAAACAGATTTCCCTTTCGTGTCTGACGGAGTGCCTGGTTTAGATGCGAAGGCAGAGCACCGGGTGCAGGTTTTCAGGAGCGTCGGCGACAGGACGTCGCCGCCGCAACGCCCAGGGATGGGTTCACAGTGGTCCTGAAAACCTGCACCCGGTGCTCTGTCGCCACTGAACTTGGTTTAGTGGTGCCCCGAAGCCGCAATTACGGCTTTGGTCTGAGTCCGGTGGCGCGGAAGCAATGGGTATCAGGTTTCAAAATCGCTGCGAGTACATCCATGTACGCTCCGGCGGTGACATCCCTGTCACCGACGGTTTTGAAACCTGATCCCCATTACTCCCGCTTCAATGTCTAGTTTTGCGCTGCGTAAGCCCGGAAACGTCGGGAAAGTGCGAAACGCCGATCGAATACTTGAAAATTTCTGAGCTACAACCGAAGTAGATAGCCAATGACCGATTACAAAGCGACCCTGAATCTTCCACAAACCGACTTCCCCATGCGTGGCAACCTGCCCAACCGGGAGCCGGAGATTCTGAAAAAATGGCAGGAAGGCAAGCTCTACGAAAAAATTCGTGAAGCCCGTGCCGGTCGCGAGCAGTTTATCCTGCACGACGGCCCTCCCTACGCCAACGGCGATATCCACATCGGTCATTCGGTCAACAAGATCCTGAAAGACATTATCGTCAAATCGAAAACCCTCAGCGGTTTCGATGCCCCCTACGTGCCCGGTTGGGACTGCCACGGCCTGCCCATCGAGCATAAAGTGGAGCAGAAAGTCGGCAAGGCCGGCGTCAAGGTGGATCACAAAACCTTCCGCCAGAAGTGCCGCGAGTACGCCGCCAAACAGGTAGAAGGCCAGAAGAAAGACTTTATTCGCCTCGGCGTATTCGGTGAGTGGGACAACCCCTACCGCACCATGGACTTCGAGTTTGAAGCCGACATCATCCGCGCCCTCGGCGGCGTGGTGAAAAATGGCCACCTGTCCCGCGGTTTCAAGCCCGTCTACTGGAGCGTGGTGGGTGGCTCCGCACTGGCGGAAGCGGAAGTGGAGTACCAGGATAAAACCTCTTTCTCCATCTACGTCAAATACCCGGTCACCGACGAAACCGCCCTGGCCATTGCCGATGCCGCCGGTGGTCACGCTGGTAATGGCGACCTGTCCGTGGTGATCTGGACCACCACACCCTGGACGCTGCCGTCCTCCCAGGCCGTTTCCGTGAATGCGGGCCTCGAATATGTCGTGGTGCAGGTGGGCGACGAGCGCCTGCTGGTGGCCGCAGAGCTGAAAGATGCGGTGCTGGCAGCGGCGGGCCTGAGCGGCGATGTGGTGGGGCATATCCAGGGCGCTGCGCTGGAGCATTTGAAAATCCATCACCCGTTCTATGACAAGCAGCTGCCCATCATCCTCGGCGATCACGTCACCACCGACGCCGGTACCGGCTGTGTACACACCGCCCCGGACCATGGCCCCGACGACTTCAACGTGGGCAAGCGCTACGGTATCGAAACGCTGAACTATGTGGACGACAACGGTGTTTACCGCGACGCAGTGCCGCTGTTTGCCGGCGAGCACGTGTACAAGGTGGACGGCAAGGTTGTTGAATTGCTGCAAGAAAAAGGTGTGCTGCTGCACCAGGACAAACTGATACACAGCTACCCGCACTGCTGGCGCACCAAAACGCCGTTGATCTACCGCGCCACACCGCAGTGGTTTATCAGCATGCAGCAGAACGACCTGCTGGAGCATGCGCAAAAAGCGGCGGATGCGGTGGAGTGGATTCCCGGTTGGGGCAAGGCCCGTATCGACGGCATGCTCGAAGGCAGCCCGGACTGGTGTATTTCCCGACAGCGCACCTGGGGTGTGCCCATCGCGCTGTTTGTGCACAAAGAGACCCAGGAGATTCACCCGGACACCCCCGCGCTCATGGAAAAAGTGGCGCAAAAGGTCGAGCAGGGTGGTATGGATGTCTGGTTCGAGCTGGACGCCAAAGAATTGCTGGGCGACGACGCAGACCAGTACCAGAAAGTGACCGATACGCTGGACGTGTGGTTTGATTCCGGCGTGACCCACTATGCGGTGCTGGAGCGTCGCAAAGGGCTGCGCTTCCCGGCGGACCTGTACCTGGAAGGTTCCGACCAGCACCGCGGCTGGTTCCAGTCTTCGCTGAAGACCTCCATCGCCATCAATGACTGCGCGCCGTACAAGCAGGTGCTGACCCATGGTTTTACCGTGGACGCCCAGGGCCGCAAGATGTCCAAGTCCATCGGCAACGTGGTCGCGCCGCAAGATGTGATCAACAAAATGGGTGCCGATGTGTTGCGCCTGTGGGTAGCCGCCACCGACTTCAGTGGAGAAATGGGTGTTTCCGACGAGATTCTGAAACGCACCGCGGATTCCTATCGTCGCCTGCGCAATACCGCACGCTTCTTCCTGTCCAATCTGGCCGGCTTTGATCCTGCCAAAGACCTGCTGCCAGTCGATGAATTGCTGGCGCTGGATCGTTGGGCGCTGGAACAGGCGGCCAAGCTGCAGGAAGAAATCGTAGCGGCCTATGATCGCTACCAGTTCCATCAGATTTATCAGAAGCTGCACAATTTCTGCGTTGTGGAAATGGGTGGTTTCTACCTGGATATCATCAAAGACCGCCAGTACACCACACAGGCCGACAGCGTGGCGCGCCGCTCGGCGCAGACCGCCCTGTACCACATCATGCAGGCGTTTGTGCGCTGGGTTGCGCCCATCCTCAGCTTTACTGCGGAAGAGCTGTGGCAGTGTGTTCCGGGTAATAAAGAAGACAGTGTGATGCTGGCCGAGTGGCACCAGTTCCCGGCGCTGCCGCAGAACGCGGACATGGACAGCGAGTTCTGGGACGCGATCGCCGATGTGAAAACCGCCGTGAACAAAGTACTCGAGGAGCAGCGCGGTGCCGGCAATATCGGCGGTTCCCTGCAGGCCTCGGTAACCCTGTATGCGGATCCGGCATTGCAGCAAAAGCTGGCCGCACTGCAAGATGAATTGCGCTTCGTGCTGATCTGCTCTTCGACGTCGGTCCAGCCGCTGTCTGACGCGGCAGGTGCCGAGGAAACCGAGCTGGCAGGTCTGCGGGTGGCCGTGCACAAGGTCGATGCACCCAAGTGCGGCCGTTGCTGGCATTACCGCGAAGACGTCGGCAGCAATAGCGAACACCCGGAACTCTGTGGTCGCTGTGTGGAAAATGTCAGCGGAGCAGGCGAGGTACGCCACTATGCGTAAACTTCTGGCTACGCCCTGGTGCTGGTACCTGTTGGCACTGGTGGTGATCGTGATCGATATCGTCACCAAGGTGTGGGCGGTCGACCGCTTTATGTACGGTCCGGCGCTGCAGATCATTCCCGGGTTTCTGCAGTTTACCTATGCCGAGAATTACGGTGCGGCGTTTAGCTTCCTGGCGGACGCCGGTGGTTGGCAGCGCTGGTTCTTTGGCGCCGTGGCGGTGATATTCAGCGCGGTGGTGATTGTCTGGATCAAGCGGTTGCCACTGGCGAAGCGCTGGGAGCCGACGGCACTGGCGCTGATTCTCGGCGGTGCACTGGGTAACCTGTGGGATCGTATGTTGCTCGGTTATGTGCGCGACTTTATCTCCGTGTACCACGGCAGCTGGCATTTCCCGGTATTCAATGTCGCGGATATGGCGATTTCCGTCGGTGCGGCCATGCTGGTGATTGAGTTGCTGTTTTTTAAAGACAATAGTGAAGAGCCGGGCAAAAACGGCGCGGAAGTGTAAATAATCAGAGATGTACCATGAGTAATAACGTAATCGGTGAGCACAGCCGGGTCACCCTGCACTTTGCGCTGAAACTGGATGATGGCTCCGAGATCGACTCCAATTTTGAAGGAGAGCCCGCAACCTTCATCGTGGGCGACGGCAACCTGCTGCCGGGCTTCGAGCAATCCCTGTTCGGCCTGAAAGCCGGTGACGAAGCGGAAATCGAAATTCCGCCGGAAGCGGGCTTTGGTCAGCGTAATCCGTCCAATATCCAGAAAGTGAAGAAAGGGCATTTCTCTCCCGATATGGAATTGGAAGAAGGGCTGGTGGTCTCTTTTGACAATGGTGACGGTGAGCTGCCCGGTGTTATCCGCGAAGTGGGTGAAGACGATGTCGAGGTCGACTTCAATCACCCCCTCGCTGGCCAGACCGTATTCTTTCACGTGAAAATTCTTGAAGTGGCCTCGGTCAACTAATTGTTGGGTTCGACAGGTCAAGGACAGAGCAAAATGCAAATTCGCCTCGCCAATCCCCGCGGTTTCTGCGCGGGTGTCGACCGCGCCATTGATATCGTCAATCGGGCACTGGATGTCTTCGGTGCGCCCATTTATGTGCGTCACGAAGTGGTCCACAACAAATTTGTGGTGGACACCCTGCGCGAGCGCGGTGCGGTGTTTGTGGACGAGCTGGCCGAAGTGCCGGACGATGTAATCGTTATTTTCAGTGCGCACGGCGTGTCCAAGGCGGTGCAGCAGGAAGCGGCCCAGCGCGGCCTGAAAGTCTTTGATGCAACCTGCCCACTGGTCACCAAGGTCCACATCGAAGTCAGCAAGTTCAGCAGCGACGGAAGCGAGTGCGTGCTCATTGGCCACCAGGGCCACCCGGAAGTCGAAGGCACCATGGGGCAATATGACGCCGCCAACGGTGGTGCCATCTATTTGGTGGAAAATGAGCAGGACGTGGCGGCGCTGGAGGTCAAGGACCCGGACAACCTGACGTTTGTCACCCAGACCACACTGTCTGTAGACGATACCTCCCGGGTCATTGATGCCCTGCGCGCGAAGTTCCCGAATATCCGCGGCCCGCGCAAAGACGACATCTGCTACGCCACCCAGAACCGGCAGGACGCGGTCAAACAGCTGGCGCTGGAGTGCGACCTTGTACTGGTGGTGGGCAGCCCCAACAGCTCGAACTCCAATCGCCTGCGCGAGCTGGCGGAGCGCTGTGGGGCGGAAGCCTATCTGATTGACGGCTCCGGCTGTATCGACGCCACGTGGTTGCAGGGCAAAAACACCATCGGCATCACCGCTGGTGCGTCGGCGCCGGAGGTGCTGGTGGAGCAGGTCATTCAGAAGTTACGCGACATGGGGGCCGACGCCCCGAATGAAGTGGCGGGCACTCCGGAAAATATCAGTTTCAGCCTGCCGAAAGAGTTGCGCACGCCGTAACACTCAGCAGTCCGCGGCGGTGATGGGGTCAACCCTGACCCGGCCGCTGCGCGCCAGCACCAGCCGGTATCCGCTGCCCCCATTCGCGGGGCAGATGGTAAACGATCCTGCCTGAAAACCACCGCTGCTGGCTGTGCCGGCAAAGCGGCTCTCACCAGAACCGATAAACGAAACGTAGTTGGCCAGCGGGCCATTCGCGCGAATCGTCACCCCGGCCAGCGCCTCCCCCGTGGCGAGCGGGGCCTCCCCTGGGGCCCTCTCCCCGTCGAAATCCTGATCATGGAAAATTTCCCAGCCGGACTGCCAGTCACCCAGTTTGCGCAACGTGGCACGCTGATTGGTGGCTACCGCTTTGTTGCGGGCCAGCTTGATGGCCTGTAACAGCGAGTCTGCCGCTGTGCGGGTTCGATTCGATTCCAGTTGTTGCTGAAAGCGGGGCAACCCGATCGCCAGCAGGATACCGAGAATACTCAGGGTGATTAACAGTTCGACCAATGTGAGACCGCGAGCGTTCACAACTCCTCCTTGAGCTGCCTGTTTAGTGAGCAGCCTCCTTCCTGGCAGCTGCGGGTATTTCCTGGCCCCGATGATCTTGATCGATCGTCCTGAGTGGCGTTTGCCACAAGGAAATAGTGCACAAAAATTAACACCGGGGAAATTTCGTATCCAGTAACGCCCCCGTTGATATTGACGATCGGTTAGAATGCGCGCCAATAATAGGGATACATCCGTACCAGTTGCGCCAACCACGTGACCGGCGCACAAAAAATAATCAATGGCGATTGGCGAGTTGCCCAAGCCGCAGCGGTATCCGGGAGTTCACACTATGGGGTTCAGACAGCAGGGGCTCACCCTGATAGAGCTAATGATCACGCTGGCCGTTCTGGCGGTGGTGGTTGGCATTGCCGTTCCCAGCTTCAACACAATGATTCAGAACAACCGTTCTCTGGCGCTGGGCGAAGAACTGGCCGGTGCGCTTAACTATGCGCGCAGCGAGGCGGTAAAGCGTGGGGTAAGAGTGACTCTGTGTGGCAGTACCGACGGCGCCGCCTGCAATGGTTCCTGGGCCGATAACTGGATCGTGGTAGTGGATACCGCAGCCACCGATGACGCCGCTGCGCCGGTGGTGGCTAATGCTGCCGCCGTGCTGCGTTTCTGGGAGGCGCCGGACAACAACGCCACCGTCGCCGCGACCCAGGGCAGCGCCACGCCCACCTTCGTTCGCTTCACCCGCAAGGGCACCCTCGGGCGCTCTACCGTCGGTACGGTAACCCTGAACACCAGTTTTAGCGGATGCAGCAGTAACAACGCGCGTCTACTGACGGTGGGTGCTGCGGGAATGCTGAACATGTCACGCAGCACCAACGGCTGTTCCTGAGCGAGGAGGTAGTTCAATGAATAAGCAACAGGGCGCTGGCCTGATCGAAGTTTTGGTGACCGTGCTGATTCTCGGTACTTCACTGCTTGCCCTTGCCGCGCTGCAGAGCAAATCCCTGCACTACAACCACAGTGCCTACCTGCGTTCCCAGGCCAATATCCTGGCCTACGACATTCTCGATCGGGTGCGGATTAACCGCGCCAATATCGCGGGCTATAACCTGGCCGTGGGTGACGCCAAGCCCACCGGAAGCACCCTGGCGCAGCAGGATTTGAACCAGTGGCTCACCAATCTGGAAACCCTGCTGCCGGGTGCCGACGGGGGGGTTGAGTGCGTCCCGGCCACCCGCTTCTGCACGGTCACCATTCAGTGGGCTGAACAGAACAGCTCCGGCGATGCCAGTGAAGACGACAGCGAATTCGTCTACACCACCCGGCTGTGAGGAAATATCCGTGAACAGAACAATTATGCGTAGTCAAAAAGGCATCTCGCTGGTCGAGTTGATGATCTCTATTACCATCGGCCTGATCCTGATGACCGGCGTGGTACAGCTTTTCCTGTCCAGCCGCGCCACCTTTTCCACCCAGCAGGCGTTGGCGCGCGTGCAGGAGAGCGGCCGTCTGGCCATGGAATTCCTGTCTGAGGATGTTCGCATGGCGGGGTATATGGGATGCATGAGCCGGAATCTGAATTTCCACAATACGCTGAACAACGCCAATAGCCTGCAATACGACTTCGGCGTCGCAATCGAAGGGTTGGACAATGTTGGCGCGACTCCGGCGGCGGAATATCCCGTGGATATTCTGCAAGGCACTGACGCACTGGTGGTGCGCAGCGCCGGGGGCAATAGCGTAGGGGTCACCAGAAACAATGACAGTGCACAGTTGTTTGCGGAAAACACCGGAGTTACCGCCACTTGCGATACCGGTGAGGACAGCTACAGCGGGTTGTGCGAAAACGACATTCTGGTGGTATCCGACTGCTCCAAGGCGCGGGTCTTTCAGGTGACCAACCTGCAGGAAAACAGCGGCGGGGTTGAGGTGAATGTGGTGCACTCGGGCGCGAGCGCGGTGCCGGGCAATGCGGAGACTTCCTGGGGTGGTAATAGCAACCCGGAAGAAACCTTCGGTGCGGATTCTGAAATCATCAAAATGAACACCTCGATCTACTACGTCGCCGATGGCACTACCGGTACGCCCAGCTTGTGGCGCCAGATCAACGGTGGCACTGCCCAGGAGCTGCTAACCGGGGTGCAGGACATGCAGCTTACCTACGGCCGCGATACGTCCGGTGACGGCATTCCAGATTCCTATGTGGATGCTTCTGTACTGACCACCGCCGCTGCCTGGGAAACGGTATCCAGCGTGCGCGTGCAGCTTTTGGTTCAGAGCACGGACGACAATGTGCTGGCGGAAGCACAGCCCTATACCTTCAACGGTGTCACCAATAATGCGCCCGGTGATCGCCGTTTACGCCAGGTATTTATCAGTACCGTGGGTATTCGCAGCCGTCTCCCGTGATTGACTAATTACAGACCGAGTGAACTATGAAAAAAGTAATCAGCCCGAACACACTGTCGAGCCAACGGGGCATGACCCTGATTGTTGGCCTGATCATGGTTCTACTGATGACCGTGGTGGGCATGGCCGCTATTCGCGGCAGCGGAATGCAGGAGTTGATGTCGGGCAATATGCGCGACCGCAATCTCGCCTTCCAGTCCGCCGAGGCGGGCTTGCGCGAAGGGGAAGAGCTGCTCACCGGCGCCACCATCCCCGCATTTGATGGCACCACCTTGGGGCTGGTCGAGGCCATCGACGGTTCCACCAGCACGGGCTTTTGGGACACCTACGGTTGGGATGCTGGCTCCGTGCGCACTTCCCTGGGTGTGCAGCTGGTGGCCAGTCAGCCGCAATACGTGATTGAAGAAGTGACCAGTGTTGCCACGATCAGCGGTACCGATGGCGGCGCCATAGATTTCGCCAGCTCGCTGAAGACCGAGGATACGATCTTTTACCGGGTCACCAGCCGTGCGGAAGGCGGTAGTCCGGATGCGGTTGTCATCCTCCAGTCTACGTATAAACGATAAGGCGTTGGTAATTAAGGAACTGTCATGATTTTTAAAAGAATGAAATCAACGTTTTGTCTGAGAGCGGGTGTGGCGCTCCTGTCGGTCGCATTTGCCCACAGTGTCCAGTCGCTCACGCTGGCGCAGGCGCCGCTATTTTTGGCGCAGCCGGTGAAGCCGATTGTGATGCTGAATATGTCTAACGACCATCAGCTCTACTTCAAGGCATACGACGATTACACGGATCTCGATGGCGACGGCCAACTGGATACGACCTACGACAAGGGAATCGAGTACTACGGTTATTTTGATAGCGGCAAATGCTATGTGTACCGCGATGCGCAGTTTGAGCCAAACGGAGCCGCGGACGAAAATCGCTACTGTAATAGTGTTGCAGGATCTGGAGAGTGGAGCGGCAACTTCCTGAATTGGGCGACCATGACCCGCATGGATGCTGTACGCAAAATTCTCTACGGCGGATATCGCTCCACCGACGACGAGTACGACACCAGCGACGCTGCCAAGAATGGCGAGACGGTGCTTGAACGCGCTTTTTTACCGCACGATGCGCACTCCTTCGCGAAGTACTATAACGGTACCGATATCGCTCAGCTGACGCCATTCAGCGTGACTGGCGGCGATAATTCCTCAGCCAGTGGGTTTACCATCTGTAATACCACGCCGGGAACTGGCAGCTCAGAAACCGTTTCTTCCGCGCCGCAGATGCGCGTGGTTCAGGGCAACTATGCGCTCTGGGCAAGTAATGAGCGCTTCCAGTGTCGCTGGGATAGTGAGGTAAGCGGTGGTCAGGGCACTAATGATAACGACGCAGGCAAGAGCGGTATCTATGCGAGTTCGACAAGCCCCGCAAAGGATGTCCAGCTGGGCGACGGTGAATATGATGTCCGGGTGCAAGTGTGCGTTGCCGGCATGGAAGAGGATAATTGTCAGGCCTATCCCAACGGTAATCAAAAGCCTACGGGGCTGCTACAGGAATACGGTGAAAACGGCGATATCCTGTTTGGCTTGATGACCGGCTCCTTCGGGAAAAACAAGTCCGGTGGTGTGCTGCGCAAGAACGTTTCCAGTCTTGCTGACGAAGTGAATGCGACAACCGATGGGACTTTCACCGGTGCCGACGGTATCGTAAAGAACCTTGATGTCCTGCGTATCTATGGCTACGACTATGGCCAGGGACACTACAACAATACCGATGGGTGTGAGTGGGGCCGCACTAGCTTTAACGATGGGGAGTGTACCAACTGGGGCAACCCGCAGTCGGAAATCTACCTCGAATCGCTGCGCTACCTGGCTGGCAAAAGCCCTACGTCGGGCTTCACATCGAACGATTCCAATTTTCTGCCCGGGCTGACCAACCCCACTTGGGTGGACCCCATGAATGGCGATAACTACTGCGCGGCGCTCAACGTCATTCAGTTCAATGCATCGACCAGCTCCTACGATGGTGACTACAGTGATTCCACCTTTGGCGTAGTAGATACCTGGACCAACAAGGTGGGCGCCGCCGAGGGAATTCATGGCGGAGCCTACTTTGTGGGTGAGAGCGGTGCCGAGAATAACCAGCTGTGCACCGCCAAGACCGTAGGCGCCCTGTCGGATGTGCGCGGCACCTGCCCCGACGCACCGCGCCTCGAAGGTACCTACGACATTGCCGGAATGGCCTATTTTGCCCGTGCCAATAGCATCCGCAACGACCTGCCATCGCAGCAAAGCGTGCGCACCTACGGTGTCGCGCTGGCACCGGCGGTACCTCAGGTTGAAATTCCCGTACCGGGCGCCGTGGACAAGTCCATCACGATCCTGCCGGCTTGCCGGAACACCAACCCGAACCCCGATGGCAACTGTGCCATCGTGGACTTCAAGGTGGTGTCACAGAACCAGGGTGTGGATACCGGCGCAGGTATCCTGGCCAACACCGGCAAACTGTATGTGAACTGGGAAGACAGTGAGCAGGGCGGGGACTTTGACCAGGATATGTGGGGTGTGATCGATTACGTCGTCACCGCAAGCCAGGTGAAAATCACTACCAACACCATTGCCGAATCCACCAGTCAGCCCCTCGGTTTTGGCTTCGTTATCAGTGGTACCACCAATGACGGTTTCCATGTGAACTCTGGTGTGGAAGGGTTCAAGCATAGTGGTAGCGGCTGTTCCGGCGAAGACGGTTGCGAGGTCGATGATGAAGCGTTCACGCAGACCTTTGCGGTCGGCACGTCGACTGCAGAGCTGCTGGAGACACCGCTTTACTATGCAGCGAAGTGGGGCGGTTACAGTGACGGTGAAAATGGCAACGCGCCCACCGAGGCAGAGATTGCAGCCCGTGACCCGGAAACCTACTTCTACGCGATTGACCCTTCCGAGCTGGCGGAAAGTCTGAGCAAGGCGCTGGATGCGGTTGCGGCCGATGTGGGTTCGGCGTCTTCCGTAGCGACGAACTCCACCCGCCTGGGTACCGACACGGTAATTTACCAGGCGCTGTTTAACAGCACGGACTGGAGCGGCGAGGTCAAGGCCCTCAACCTGGGCAGCGATGGCTCCGTGAGCTCCGTCAAGTGGCAGTCCAGCGATGCCAAGTTTGACGGCCCCGCTATCCGCAAAGTCTTTACCCACGATGGCACAGGTGGTGCGGTGTTCCGCTGGGGGACGACGGTTGCAGATGGCGGAATCAGTGACGCCCAGAAAGCCGCCCTGATTGGTAATGACAGCGAAATCGAAGGGCGCGCCCGCCTGCTCTGGGTGCGTGGGGCGGATACGCCGAATTTGCGCAGCCGCAACAAGCTGCTGGGTGACATCGTAAATTCAAGCCCGGTATTTGCCGGCCGCAAGAAGTACAGCTTCCATCTGCTGTCCGAGGCGCTGGGTGGACTGGAGTATCAGAACTATTACGAGACGCGCAAGAAAAACCGGCGTGAAGTGCTTTATGTGGGTGCCAATGACGGCATGCTGCACGCCTTTGACGCAACAACCGGCAAAGAGCTGTTTGCTTATGTCCCGGCCGGTATCTACGAAAAACTGCGCAAGCTGAGTGCCACTGATTACGGCACAAGCAGCAATCCGCATACCTACAACGTTGATGGCCCGCTGTTCGTTGGCGACGCCTTCGTAAATGGCCGCTGGAGAAATGTGCTGGTCGGCACCCTCGGGGCAGGTGGTAGAGGACTGTTCGCGCTGGACGTGACCAACCCCGACGGCTTTGATGAAGGGGATGTGCTGTTTGACTTTACTGATGAAGACCTCCTGAGCGGTGAATTCACTAAGCTGGGTAATATCACTCGCGAACCCGTCATTGCCCCCACCAGCGATGGCTGGCGGGTGTTCTTCGGCAACGGCTATAACTCCGATGGCGAGAATGCGCACCTGTTTGCCCTCAGTCTCGATGATCCGGCCGGTGATACGCGAGTGATCCAGGCGGGTACCGGCGGTGCAAACGGGCTTGCCGGGCCGGCGCTGTTGCCGAGTGGTACTGGGGAGATTGTTGCCGCGTATGCGGGCGATTTGCTCGGTAACCTGTGGGAGTTTGATCTTTCTGCGGGCAAAAATGACAGTTGGGGTGTTGCCTACAAAAGTGGTGCTAATGCCGCGCCCCTGTTCACCGCGGTAGATCCCAATGGCAAGGTGCAGCCCATCACATCAACCCCCACCCTCGGGGTAAACGCGAAGCTGAATAACGCGGTGATGGTGTACTTTGGTACCGGAAGCTATCTCACCAGCGCCGATAACGAAGCGGGGGATACGATCAATAGCTTCTATGCCGTCGCCGATATGGATGCGCCGGTGACCGGCCGCGACCAGCTGTTCGCCAAGACGATCTCGACAGAAGCGAACGGTCGGCGCGTTGTGGACGGCAATGCTGATACGTCCTGGTGGACCAGTAAAAAGGGCTGGTACCTGGACTTCACCTATGGTGGTAGTATCAGCGGGGAGCGCATTATCAGTAAGCCACTGCTGATCTACGACCGCTTGCTGTTCCCGACCATGATTACCTCTTCCAGTCCGTGTTCATTTGGTGGTTCCGGGTGGTTGATGGAGCTGGTTGCGGTGGGCGACCGCTATCAGGGGCACTCCATTTTCGGGGAAGATGGCATCGAAACCGATTATGCGGTAATCAGCTATTCGGAAGTGATTCGCTCTGGTGAAAAAGCCTACCTTCCGACCAGTAACATCAAGGGTGCGCTGGATGTGACAGAGGGTGATATTCCCTCGGAAGCCGCTGGCCGTATGTCCTGGCGCCAGTTACGTTAAATGGAATTTGCAGTGAGATAACACAATGAAAAAGCAAAAAGGTTTTACCCTGATTGAACTGATGATTGTGGTAGCCATCATCGGCATCATCGCCGGAATTGCTTACCCCTCCTATATGGAGTCCGTACGCAAGAGTAACCGGGCGGACGCGAAGGCGACTCTGAACGATGTCGCCCAGCGCCTGCAGCGCTGCTTTACCACCTACAACGCCTACAATAATGCGAACTGTGGCGTAGCGAATTCATTGAGTGGTGGCGGCAGTATTCAATCCGCCGAAGGGATGTACAGTGTCACTGCTGTTTTGGGAGCCACGACTTATGCTCTCACCGCACAGCCTGTTGCCGGCACCAGCCAGGCGGCCGATACCAAGTGTGGTAGCCTGACCTTGAGTAACACCGGTGTGCGCAATGCCAGCGGCAGCTATGGGGCCGCCTGCTGGTAACCCCGGCGTAGGCTCACGCACGGTCAATCTGCTGATCCTGAAGTAAACGCAACCCGGCCCGCGCCGGGTTGTTTGTTTCTGCACCTCTTCCATCTCCTCTTTCCTTTCCTCTTTGTCCACTCCAGCCCAACACGCGATACGGCAAGTGTTCGCAGCGAAAGCGGACCCGAACGGACTACCTGAATCCACCGTTTATTCCCCCAACCCTGCCGTTTGTCGGAGCTGGCTCCATGTGCCATTTCGCGCGTGCTAGGGTAGCCGCAATATTAGTCTTGCTCAGACTTTATGCACGAAAACAGCATCATCGTATGTGCTGCAAGGATGATTTTCGCGTCGCCCACTGACGCGTTGGAGGGATGAATAATGGGGTTCAAACAGCGGGGGCTCACCCTGATCGAGTTGATGATCACCCTGGCGGTACTTGCCGTGGTGGTTGGCATTGCCGTACCTAATTTCAACACGATGATCCAAAACAACCGTTCGGTAGCACTGGGTGAGGAACTGGCTGGTGCCTTGAATTTTGCCCGCAGCGAAGCCGTGAAACGGTCCTCCCGTGTGACCCTTTGTGCGAGTGCCGATGGCAGTGCGTGCGATGGTGACTGGACCGATCAGTGGATAGTGATTGTCGACGACGCCACCAGTGACAGTGCCCCGGTACCGGTGATCGGTGAAATTTTGCGCGTCTGGGAGTCTCCGGGCAACAACGCCACCATTGCTGCCGTGCAGGGCGCATCCGATGTGGACTTTATCCGTTTTACCGATAAGGGGTTACTTGGCATGTCGGCCGGCGGGGCGATCGAGTTGACCTCCAGCTTGAGTGGCTGCAAGGCAAACTCTGGGCGAAAGTTGACCGTCGGTGTCGCGGGTGTCCTGAGCGTCGCCCGCACCAGCTGCAGTTGATACAAAAGGAAATTGGCAATGAAACAACAACAGGGTGCGGGCCTGATCGAAGTGCTGGTTACCGTGCTGATTCTCGGAACATCTCTGCTGGCGTTGGCTGCCCTGCAAAGCAAATCCCTGCAGTACAACCACAGTGCTTATTTGCGGTCACAGGCCAATATTCTCGCCTACGACATGCTCGATCGTATTCGCCTGAACCAGGAAAAACTCGACGAGTACCTGCTGGAAGAGGCCCCTGTGCCAGCGGAGGGTGCCCCTGAAGAACCCTTGCCCAGCGAAACCACTATCGCCGGCCAGGATCTGGCCCAGTGGCAAGCCGCGCTGGCCGCGGCCCTGCCAGGGGCGAGTGGTCAGGTGCGTTGCAATGGCGCCGATAAAGTATGCACCGTGACCATCGAATGGTCCGAGCAGAATAACTCCGGCGATACCAGCGAAGATACCACCACGTTTGTATACAGCACCCGTATTTAAGAGGCGCCTCGCAATGATGAATATGCAACGACAAAGAGGTATCTCGCTGGTTGAGTTAATGATCTCAATCACGATCGGCCTGATCCTGATGACGGGCGTGGTGCAGTTGTTTTTAACCAGCCGCACCACATTCTCAACCCAGCAAGCCCTGGCGCGGGTACAGGAAAGTGGTCGCCTGGCCATGGACTTTTTGAGCGAAGACATCCGCATGGCAGGGTTCGCCGGCTGTAATAGTCGCTACACCCAGGTCACGAATTACCTGAATGATGAAAATTTACTCGCCTTTAAGTTCGACGTGGGGATCGAGGGGGAGGACGATGTCTCCGCTAATCCTCCCGCCGGATATCCGGACGACGCCATTGAGGGGACCGATATTCTGGTGGTGCGCAGCGCGGGGGGTATTTCCCTGGGCGTACCCAAACCGAATGACGCCAATAATGTTTACGCGCGCTATGTGTCGGATGTGGCTCCCTGTGGCGAGGCGCAGACCGGCTCCAGCGGTATCTGCTCCGACGATATTCTGATTGTCGCCAACTGTACCAATGCCGTTGTATTTCAGGCGACGGAGGTGGAAGGCAATGCAAGCACGGGGGAAGTTCGTATTGCACACGGCGCGGGTGACAGTCCGGGCAACCGAGTCACCGCCTGGGATGTGAGTGATGCAGTATCACCGGTCAGCTTTGCGGACGATGCGCAAGTCTTTCAGGTGGTGACTACCGTGTATTTTATTGCGCAAGGGGCCGGAGGTATTCCCAGCCTGTGGCAGGAAACGAATGGACTGGCCGCACAGGAGTTGCTGGAAGGGGTGCAGGATATGCAGCTCACCTATGGGGTAGACAGCAATAGTGACGGGGTTCCTGAAAACTATGTGGATGCAGGGAGTCTTTCCAGTGCCGATGCATGGGCCGAGGTAGTGAGCGTGCGTGTCGCGCTGCTGGTGCAGAGCGGTGAAGACAATGTGCTCGCTGAACCACAGCCCTATACGTTTAACGGTGTCACCGTGAATGATCCAGGCGACCGTCGCCTGCGTCAGACCTTCGAGAGCACCGTCGCAGTTCGCAGTCGGGTTTACTGAGAAATAGGTATCAAGGGATCGATATGAAAAATACAGCTTTCCCACAGCGCCTGCGCCAGCAACGGGGTATGACGCTGGTGGTCGGTTTGATCATGGTGTTACTGATGACCCTGGTGGGGATGGCGGCCATTCGTGGCAGCAACATGCAGGAACTGATGGCGGGTAACATGCGCGACCACAATCTTGCGCTGCAGGCTGCCGAGGCAGGGCTGCGTGCCGGAGAGGCGCGGGTGCAGGCGGTGGACCTGCCAGCTTTTGGAACAACACAGTATCCGGAGCTCATGATGGCGCTGGACCAGGGCGGTAGTAGTGAGTACTGGAAATCTTATGATTGGGCCGAGGCACGGACCGCGGAGCTGGGTCTCAGCGGTGTCGCCCGGCAGCCGGAATATGTGGTGGAAGAGGTCACCTCGTTGACCTCTTTAAATGGTGCAGATGGGGGTGGCATCGATGTCGGCAGTCGACTTATCCAAAACGACAAAGTGATTTACCGAATCAGCAGCCGGGGTTTTGGTGGCAGTGAATCTACGCAGGTACTCCTGCAGTCAACCTTTAGGCAGCCCAAATGATCCGTCGGAACAGAGCCATGTGTATAAAAAACTGGAAAATGAAAACCCTCCTGCAATGCGTTTCGGCATTGTTTTCGGTCGCTGCTGCGCACAGTGTCCATTCGGTGGACTTGGCGCAAAGCCCGCTGTTCCTGAGTAATGGAGCCACGCCGAATGTGATGTTTGTGATCGATGATTCGGGCTCGATGCATTTTGAAATTACACCGGAGGACTATCGCCAGGACACTGCCTATATTTTTCCTCGCGCAGATGGCGTCTACGGGAATGCCGGCTATGACCAGACCACAGATGGAAATTATCAGGTCCCGACCGTCGATGATGCCAACGGTTACAACGCCCTTACGCGCTCACCACAATACAACAAAAGTTACTATAACCCCTCGGTAACCTATTTGCCTTGGGCAAAACACGACGAAACTCTGTATCCAAATGCCAATCCGAGTTGCGCCAGGCACAATCCGGAGAACACTGGCGACTGTCCGGGGGACGGCGTCTCGGTTAATCAGAATGCAAGGAACCTGACAGTAGAGAACGCTAACTACAACGGGAACGCTTGGCGTAGTTGTATGCGGAACGCCGACGAAACCATCACCTGTACTTCGAGCAGCGATGCGAAAACCTACTGGCCTGCCACCTATTTCTGGCATAACGGCACCGGCAGTGAGTGGGATCGAAGTAGTTACCAAAAGGTTGAGATCCGACCCTCGGCGGCTACCTATACTGGCCATGATCGATTGAATCGCGACGATTGTAGTCTTGGCGTTTGCAGCTACGAGCAGGAAATCCAGAATTTTGCCAACTGGTATACCTATTATCGCTCGCGCACCCTCGCCGCGCGTGCCGGCATCGGCCGCGCATTTGCGGAGCAAGGTGAGGATCTGCGGGTAGGGTTTGGCGCGATCAACCAAGGCTCAACCAGTATTGATGGCGTCAACACAGGTACGATTGTAAATGGCGTACGCGCATTCTCCGGTGACGACCGGGAAGCTTTTTTCGCGCAGCTGTACGGGCGAGACGTGCCCACCTCGGGGACACCACTACGTCGCGCGCTGGATGATGCAGGGCAGTATTTTTCACGCCCGGACGATAAAGGCCCATGGGGAGCAAACCCTGGTGTGGACGATGAAGCGGCCCATCTTGCCTGTCGCGCGAGCTACACCATCCTGATGACCGATGGCTACTGGAGTGGAGGTGGTGATAACGCGGCGCGTACTTCGGCCGCACGGAGTAATGTCGATGGATCAGCGGGAACAGAAGTTACCGGGCCTGACGGAGCTTCTTACACCTACAGCGCCGAGTCGCCGTTTACCGACGGGCACAATAATACGCTGGCCGATGTGGCCATGTACTACTGGAACCGGGATTTGCGTCCCGATCTCGCCAACAAGGTGCCTTCCAAAGATGGCAGTATCAATCCGGCATTCTGGCAGCATATGGTAACTTTTGGTGTGGGCTTCGGTGTAGAGGGCTCGGTCGATAAGGATGATGCGTTCGCGGCGATAAAGACCGGTGATTCAGTTACCTGGCCCAATCCAACCAGTAGTAATTCGGCGAAGGTGGATGACCTGCTGCATGCATCGGTCAATAGCCGCGGTGGTTTTTTCAGTGCTGCGGACCCCCAGTCCTTTGCCAGTGAACTGTCTGGCGTACTGGATAATATTCTCGGGCGCTCCAGCGGTGCCGCTTCCTCCGTTGCCACCACTTCCACCCGTCTGGGAACGGACACGTTGATCTTCCAGGCTGCGTTCAACAGTTTTGATTGGAGCGGGGAGCTCAAGGCCATCGAGGTGGAAGCCGACGGCTCCATTGGTGACCTAGCCTGGGAAGTCACTGATAACGATTTTCCGTCGCCGGCGAGCAGGGATATCTTTACTTACAGCAATGGGGATGGGGCGCTGTTTGCCTGGGACCCCACCGGCACTGCGCCCGGCATCTCCGATGCGCAAAAGAGTGTACTGGCTGGCGAAGATGGCGATGCCATGGGTGCTTTGCGCCTGAACTGGGTGCGGGGACTGCACGCAGAAGGCCTGCGCGAGCGTGGCAAGATGCTGGGCGACATCGTGAACTCCAGCCCGGTGTACGCCGGTCGCAAAAAACATCACTACCACTTGCTTTCCGCGGACCTGGGCGGTGCTCGGTACCTCGATTACTACACAACGCGGAAGCAGCCCCGCACCGAAGTGGTCTACGTGGGCGCGAACGATGGCATGTTGCATGGGTTCGACGCGCGCGACGGTGACGAGCTCTTCGCCTATGTGCCTTCCGGTGTTTACGGCGCGCTCAAGGACTTGAGTTCGCCGGAATACGGCACTGCTACCCTGCCACATCGCTACAGTGTGGATGGGCCGCTGTTTGTGGGGGATGCCTACTTTGGCGATGCCTCCACTGGCAGCTGGAAAAACATCCTTGTGGGCACCCTGGGTGCCGGCGGCAAGGGTATTTTTGTACTGGATGTCACCAACCCCGAAAGCTTCGACGAAGATGACGTCCTGTTTGAGCTCACGAATGCGGACATTCCAGAGTTGGGGAATATTACCGGCCCGCCGCTGGTGGTGCCGACGGCAGATGGTTGGAAAATTATTGTCGGTAATGGTTACAACTCTGCTGGAGAACGCGCAAGCCTGCTGGTCATCGATCTGGAAAACCCCACCACCGAAACGCGGGTGCTCACTACCAATGACAGCGACGATAACGGGCTTGCTGGTGCATCCCTTCTCCCCAATGGTCGCGGAGAGGTGGTTGGAGCCTATGCCGGCGACCTGCAGGGTAACCTCTGGTACTTTGATCTCAGCAGTGACGATCCGGCGGACTGGGGGGTTGGCTATGAGGCGACTACACAGGATGCGGATGGCAATGACGTAACCGCCAAGGTTCCCCTGTTTGTTGCACGTGATCCTAATGGCGCTGTTCAGCCGATTACCTCCACACCGACACTGGGTCTCAACGAGCAGATGAACAACGCGGTGATGGTCTATTTCGGTACCGGAAGCTACCTGTCTAGCACCGACAACGTCGCGGGTAACACGATCAACAGCTTCTATGCCATTGCCGATCAGGGCGCCCCTGTGGCGGGGCGGGGTTCTTTGATGCAGAAGGTGATCAGCAGCCAGGAAAACGGTGTCCGCGAAGTATCCAACAACGCGTCCCAGACCTGGTGGGCGGACAAGAGTGGCTGGTATCTGGATCTGACCTTCGGAGACTCAACCACCGGTGAACGGGTGATCAGTAAACCCCTGCTGGTTTACGACCGGCTCCTGTTCCCCACGCTAATTACTTCCAGCGACCCCTGTGCCTTTGGCGGCAGTGGCTGGCAGATGGAACTGGTTGCGGTGGGCGACCGTTTTATCGGGCACTCCATTTTTGGCGAGGATGGCAAGGAAGTTGACTATGCCATCATCAGCTATTCGCAGATGATCGAGTCGGGCAAAAAAACATTCCTGCCGGCAAACGATATCAAGGGTGATTTCAAGGTTGAGGAAGGGCAGTCACCACCGCCGGCCAATGGCCGGGTGTCCTGGCGACGGTTTTGATGTAGCGAATAACCCGGCTTATGCCGGGTTATTCGCTTTCCAGCCCCAGTTTTTTGAGACGGTAGCGCAGAGACCGAAAGCTGATCCCCAGTTTTTCCGCCGCGGCGGTCTTGTTGCCGCGGGTTTCATTCAGTGCCGACTCGATCGCTTCGCGCTCGATGGTCTGGAGAAAGTCATCCAGCGTGTCGTAATCGGCCGCGTCAAACTGGCCCGGGTAGCAGGTATCGGGCTGGGCCGCGAGTGGTATACCCGGCTGCACGGGATGTGCGGTGTGGCCGCCTGCCTGGGAAAGCGGCGGTTCGCCGGTCAGTATCAGGTCACCCGCGCTGATGGTGTTCGATTCGCAGAGAGTGAGCGCGCGCTCCAGGATATTTTCCAGCTCGCGCAGGTTTCCTGGAAAGGGGTATGCCTGGAGAGCGGTCACCGCGTCCTGACTGGCTCTGGGCGCAGCGCCGGGCGTACCCTCGGTGATTCGGCGCAGCAGATAGCGGGCGAGTAATGGAATGTCTTCTTTTCTCTCCCGCAGGGCCGGGACTGTCAGCTCGATCACATTAATGCGGAAAAAGAGGTCGCTGCGGAAATCGCCACTGCGGGTTGCTGCGGCAAGTTGTTTCTCCGCGCTACTGATTAGCCGGATGTTCAGTGCCTGCGGCTGATGATCTCCGACGGCGTGGAAGCGCTTTTCCTCAATGATCCGCAGTAGTTTGACCTGAATGTCCTTTGGCAATGCGGTGATTTCGTCGAGAAACAAGGTGCCGCCGTTGGCAGACTGCAACAGGCCCGGATTTTCGTTGCCGGCGGTGTTGCTGCCGAATAATGTGTGTTCGAACGCTTCCTGCGGGATCGTCGAGCAGTGCACGGCGATAAAGGGCTGTTCTGCACGCGGACCCAGGTCGTGAATACAGCGGGCGGTGAGCTCCTTGCCTGAGCCCGGCGGCCCCTGCAAGTGTACCGGTGCGTCGCTTCGTGCCACTTTCTCAATGGTTGTGCGCAGTGTGCGCACCGCGGAGGACTGGCCCTGAAGCAGCGGCGGGAATTCCTGGGTTTGGAAGAAGCGATCCTCTCCCAGCCGAAGGGCCAGGAGCACGAGGGCACGCAAGCGCTCCAGGTTGACGGGCTTGCTGACAAAATCGAAGGCGCCCAACTTGAGCGCGGCAATGGCCGTGTCCATGTTGCCATGCGCGGTAATCACGGCGACCGGATAAGACCGGTCCTTGGGCAGGTCCTGAATGACTTCGACCAGTTCGAGGCCATCCCCGTCGGGTAGGCGCATGTCCGTGAGACAAAAATCGTAGGACTTCTCGGCGATTCTCCTCCGTGCCTCGGCAACGGACATGGCGATATCCGTGCGCACGTGCATACGGCGCAGTGTCATTGAAATCAGGTCGCAAATGTCTGGTTCGTCGTCGACGACCAGGGCGATGGGTTGACGATCGGTCATATTGTTAGGCGTTATCTTTGATCGGCAAGCTGCAGGTTTATTAAAAAATTTGTTCCGCATTGGCGAACTCGATGCGGAAGCAGCTGAGCTTTTCCCGGGTTCGGCAATAGTAAAGGTTGGCGCGAGTAGATTCGCACAATTCCCGCGCGATATACAGGCCCAGGCCGGCGCCGGTAGGCTCGGTTGTGAAGAAGGGCTCAAAGATTTTGTCGGAATGCTCTTCCGCTACCCCAATCCCGTTGTCCACGAAATCCATTTCCGCACACTGCCGGCTGCTATTGAAACGGACGATAATTTGTGCGGAATAGTGACCGGTTGCATTGTGCGAGTGGCGTACAGCATTGTTGCAAAGGTTGGTGGCCACCTGGGCCATCTGGTCAGGATCGAAGCGTGCAGGCACGGGCTGGTCCGGGCATTGCAGGGCGATGGTGTAGTGCTCGCCGGTTTCTTTTTGAAACTCGTTGAGGAAATTTTTTGCCCACTCACACAGGTCCAGCAGCTGTGTCCGCGGTGTCTGGCGTCGGGACAGCTGCATCACGTTTTCGATGATCTGGTTCACCCGCTTGCTGTGACGGCTGATGATTTCGCTGAGTAGCTGATCCTCTCCGGAAATGGAAGGGGATTCCGCGAGCAGCTCGGCCGCGTGGTTGATGGCGCTGAGTGGGTTCCGTACCTCGTGGGCAATGGAGCCGGTCAATCGCCCCAGCGATGCCAGCTTCAGTTGCTGGGCCTGCTGGGTGAGCTTGCGGTTGTCTTCCAAAAATACCAGTGTGCTCTCGCTGGTATCGTCGGTGAGGGGAGTCACGCTCGCGCGCAGCTCACTGTGTCCCGCGCCCTTTATCACCCCACTGGTAGATCCGGACTGCAGTCGCAATTCGATCAGGTTGAGCAGCAGGTCTCCGTCCAGTTTTCCATTATCCAGGCGCTGTTTGCCGAGAAGCTGCTGCGCGGCGCGGTTGACCAGTTCGGCCTCGCCGTGACCGTTGAGTACCATCACTCCGGTGCGCATCTGTGCCACGATCTGCTGGGTAAGGCGTTGCAGGCGTGCCGCCTGCCGCCGCTCCTGTGCGGCTTTTTCATTCGCAAGCCGAATGTGGGCGGAAAGGTACTGGAGCGCAGCCACTGAGGTAAACAGGAGAATGCCGAGGCTGCCGGCCGAGACAATGTCTTGGGTATCTGCCTGGCCGTCGAGAATGCCGTAGAGCTGCTGGGCGATGACGGCGATGCTGGCGATGGCCGCGAGAAAAGCGCCCATGCGCCGGTCCAGCAGCAGTGAGCCGACCGCGCAGGTGGTCAACAGCAAGTAGCCGATACCCGAATTGAGTCCGCCACTGGCCTGGATCAACAGCAGAAAGGCGAGGATGTCACAGGCGAGGATACTGCCGATCCGCAGCGGGGTAGTCAGGAAGCGGCTCGGGTAAAGGAACAGAAGCCACGCGATATTGACCACCGCGTAGGTGATGGCGGTGTTCAGGTACAGCGCCGGGGAAAGGGTGCCGACGGTGCCGCGACTGATGCCCGAGGCGAAGAGCCCGAGCAGTACAAGTGCGATGACCACCCGATACCAGGCGTACAGCTTGAGCAGCTCTCGCTGCCGTAACCGAGGACGGGGAAGGTCACGTCCGGCAAGCGTTGCCGACTCAGAGGGGGCGCTACTGGCGTCTGTGTCTGGGGGTATCGCAGCATCGAATACCGTCTGGCTGCTCACTTTTCGTTCTCTTTTTTATGTGCGCTGTTGTATACGCTGTTATTTTCAGGGCTTCGCCGGCGCAAAACACCGGGCCGTTGCCGGGCAGATGTTGTGCCCCCGGGCGGCGTGGCTACAATAGCCGCCTCAGATCAACGGGGTAATAGGATGTCTACTTTGCAGCTAGTGCTGGCGCAAATCAATCTAATGGTGGGGGATATTCCCGGCAATGCCGACCAGGTGGTCGAAATCGCCCGCCGCGCGCACCGCGAGCACGACGCAGACCTGGTGTTGTTTCCGGAACTGACCCTGTGCGGTTACCCCCCGGAGGACCTGCTGCTGCGCCCCAGCATGCAGAAGCGTATCGACGCCGCCCTGAAAACGCTACAAGAGGCAGACCTGCCGTGCGCGGTACTGGTGGGTTACCCGCGTGTTGTGGCGGGTGCCGTGCTGAATATGGCGGGACTGATACAGGGGGGCGAGCTGATGGCCGAATACGCCAAGCAAAAACTCCCCAATTACCAGGTGTTTGACGAACTGCGTTACTTCATCCCCGGTGATCAGCCCTGCGTGGTGGACATCAAGGGCATACCGACCGCCATCACCATCTGCGAGGACATCTGGCATCCGGAACCCGTGGCGCAGGCTCGGCGCGCCGGGGCCAAACTGATGTTGAATATCAATGCATCGCCGTTCCACCGGGGCAAGGCGCAGGAGCGGCTGGCGCTGCTGGGGCGTCAGGCGCAGGCGGGGGATATGCCCATCTTGTACGTCAATTCCGTGGGTGGGCAAGATGAGCTGGTGTTCGACGGCGGCTCCTTTGCGGTAGGCAAGGATGGCAGCCTGTGCGGACGGGCGCCGGAGTTTGTGGAGAGCCTGCTGCCGATCACCGTGCAGGCGGAAGAAGGCGAGGTACGCCTTGCCGCGGGCAATGACGCCGAACCCCTGCCAGCGCTGGCGTCGGTCTATCAGGCGCTGGTACTGGGTGTGCGGGACTATGTGAATAAGAATGGCTTCAAGGGTGTCGTCCTCGGCCTTTCTGGGGGTATCGATTCGGCCCTGACGCTGGCGATTGCGGTGGATGCGCTGGGCCCGGATCGGGTGGAAGCGGTGATGATGCCGTTCCGCTACACTTCGGACCTGTCCAAAAACGATGCGGCGGATCAGGCCCGGCGCCTGGGTATCCACTACCGTGTCATTGGTATCGAGGGCATCTTTGATGCGGCCATGGCTGCGCTGGCCAAGGAATTTGAGGGAAGCGAGCGGGATACCACCGAGGAAAACCTGCAGGCACGTGCCCGCGGCATGCTACTGATGGCCATTTCCAACAAGAAAGGCTTTATGGTCCTGACCACCGGGAACAAGAGTGAGATGGCGGTGGGTTATGCCACCCTGTACGGCGATATGGTGGGCGGCTACAACGCACTGAAAGACGTGCCCAAGGTACTGGTTTACGCGCTGTCCCGTTACCGCAACTCGGTATCCGAGGTGATTCCGGAGACGGTGATAACCCGCGAGCCCAGTGCCGAGCTGGCACCGGACCAGGTGGATTCCGACAGTCTGCCCCCCTACGAGGTGTTGGATGAAATCCTGAGCCTGTACATCGATGAGGACCACAGCGCGGCCTATATCATCGGTCGGGGGTTCGATGAGGCCACGGTGATGCGTGTGGTACGCCTGGTGGATCGCAACGAATACAAGCGCCGTCAGGCGGCGGTGGGGGTGCGAATCTCCGAGCGTGGGTTCGGGCGCGACCGGCGTTACCCGATCACCAATGGATGGAAGGCCGGCGAGTAAGCCGCGCACTCTCCGCCAACAAAAAAAGGCCCCGCTGATTGCTCAGCGGGGCCTTTTTTTGTTGGGCTGCAGAGCCCCAGAGTCAAAGCTCTGGTGGCAGCGGCGCATCCTGCGGGCGGTACTCGGCGTTGTACAGCTCGCGGCTATCGAAACCACGGGGATCTGATTTTTCAAACAGGCCCAGGGTGATGCGGTGAATAAAGCTGCGACCGCTGGCTCCGGCGAAGTACTTGTAGTTGAAACTGCCGTCGTCGCGGAATGCCGGGTGATGCGGGTAGTTGGTGCGCAGCACCGCGAGGGAGGTTGATTCAAGCTGTGGCATTTCCAGCAGGCGATAAGACTGCACCATCACCGCCAGCGCATCGGGTACGGCCGGGGTCTGTTGGAAGTTTTCAACCACAAAGCGACCGCGGTTGGCGGCGGCGAGATACGCATTGCGCTTGAAGTAGTAGTTGGCCACATGAATTTCATAGCGCGCCAGCAGGTTGCGCAGGTGGATCATGCGCTTCTGGGCGTCAGGCGCGTAGCGACTTTCCGGGTAGCGCGCCATCAGCTGGGCAAAGTAGGCAAAGGATTCCCGCGCCGAGCCCGGGTCGCGGCGGGTCATGTCGGTGGGCAAAAAGCGTTCGAACAGCCCGCTGCCCTCAGTAAACGAGGCCAGCCCCTTCATGTAATAGGCGTAATCCACGTTGCGATGCTGCGGGTGCAGGCGGATAAAACGATCCGCTGCAGAAATGGCCGCATCGTTCTGGTAGTCGCGGTAGTAGGCATAGATCAGCTCCAGCTGGGCCTGTTCGGCGTAGTTGCCGAAGGGGAAGTTGTCTTCCAGGGCCCGCAGGTTCTTGATCGCCAGCTCCCACTGGCTGGATTTCAGCTGCCGCTGGGCAGCTTCATAGAAGGCCTGTTCGGTGCGGTTGCCGGACGGCAATCCCGCTTCCTCTTCATCCGTACTGGCACAGGAGGCCACCAAAACAGCCAGCATTGCCAGCAACAGCGTTTTCCAGGCCTGATTATTCCAGGACCACATCGCCCCTCGCTCTATCATTATTTGTCTCAACCTTATTAAACTAGCCGCCCAAAATTCACCGGGGGCCGAAGGGCAGCTATTTAACCACAGCGTCCCGCCAGCCCAAAGCGCCAGCGCCCTGTTGGCAACCATTATTATTGCGTTACAGGACACTAGACCCTCTCGGATGAGCAATCAAATACATCTCGATATTCAAGTGCCGGCAGAGTATGCCGGGCAACGGTTTGACCAGATCGCAGCGGATTTGATCCCTGATTATTCCCGCGCCCGCCTGCAGAGCTGGATAAAAGGCGGCCAACTCACGGTTGACGGGCGTTCTGGCAAGCCCAAGGACAAGCTTTACGGTGGTGAGCAGCTGCAGTTGCGCGCTCAACTGGAGCCCCAAGGGGAGTGGCAGGCCCAGGCGATGGACCTGGATATTGTCTATGAAGACGACAGCCTGCTGGTGGTCAACAAGCCTGCGGGGCTGGTGGTCCACCCGGCGGCGGGTAATCCGGACGGCACGCTGCTCAACGGTCTGCTCGCCCACTGCGCGGGACAGCAGAACATCCCCCGGGCGGGCATTGTGCACCGGCTGGACAAGGACACCAGTGGCCTGATGGTGGTGGCGAAAACCCTGCAGGCGCAAGCGGACCTGGTGGATCAACTCAAGGCCCGGTCTGTGAGCCGCCAGTACGATGCCATCGTGCATGGCACCTTGAGTGGCGGTGGCACCATTAAGGCGCCGATGGGCCGCCATCGCACCCATCGACTGAAAATGGCCGTGTTGCCCAATGCGGGCATGGGCGGTGCGAAGGAAGCGATTACTCACTATCGCCTGCAGGAGCGCTTTCGCGGTCACACCCTGGTGCGCTGCCAGCTGGAAACCGGTCGCACCCACCAGATTCGGGTGCACATGGCGCATATCCGTCATCCGCTGGTGGGGGATCCGCTGTATGGCGGGCGCAACAAATTGCCCGCCGGGGCAGAGCCGGAACTGATTGAAGCGCTGCAGCAATTCCCCCGGCAAGCGTTGCATGCGGCCGAGCTGGCCCTCATCCATCCGGTGACCGCCGAGACCATGCACTGGTCGGCGACCATGCCGGAGGATATGCTGCGGCTGCTCGCGCTGTTACGTGCCGACAACCTCTGAATCGAAGCCCAGGATTACACAGGACTGCCCATGGCTGCTGACCACTATCTCAAACCGGACTGGCCTGCACCCGCCAACGTGCGCGCATGTACCACCTTGCGCGCGGGTGGCCACAGCGAGGGCGCCTACCGCGGGTTCAATCTCGCCGACCATGTCGGGGATGATGCCGCGGCGGTGGCCGCCAACCGCAGCCAGCTACAGCAAGAGCTGAATCTACCCAATGCCCCGCAGTGGCTGGAACAGATCCACAGTGACAAAGTGGTGCAGGCGCACAGCGACGGCAAGATACGCACCGCAGACGCGAGTTTCACCGCAGAGACGGGCATCGTCTGTGCCGTACTGACCGCAGACTGCCTGCCGCTGTTGCTGTGCAATCGCGAGGGCTCTGAAGTGGCCGCAATCCATGCGGGCTGGCGCGGCCTGACCGGCGGTGTGATTCGCGAAACCATTGCCGCCATGTCCAGTGCGCCCGAGGACCTGCTGGTTTGGCTTGGCCCGGCCATCGGTCCCGAGGCGTTCGAATGTGGTGTGGACGTGCTGGAAGCGGCGTTCGAATCGTCCATCAGTGAGTCCCATGCGGCGGCCATCGCCAGGTGCTTCGTTCCGCACACGCAAAAGCCACTGCACTTCCTGGCGGATATCTACGCCCTCGGTCGCGCCGAACTGGCTGAGCTGGGGGTGACGCAGGTATCGGGTGGCGACCGTTGCACCGTTACCGAAGAAGCGGACTTTTTCTCCTACCGTCGGGATGGGGATACCGGGCGTATGGCGTCTTTGATTTGGTTCGAGTAATCATTTGGGTTCTGGGGTTCCAGCTCAGAAGTTGGTCCGGTGGCGGCCAATCACTGGGGATGGGGTTTCAGGACCGCTGTGAATACATCCCTGTACGCTTCGTCGGCAACATCCCTGTTGCCGACGATCCTGAAACCCCATCCCCAGCGCTTGGCCTTCACCCTCTAGCCCGTAGCTTCGCCACTTCACCTGCTTCGGGGCAGAAAACCAACAAAGCTTGAAAACCCGCCGCTTGCCCGCAAATTAAAGATCAGCACTAGAATGTATTCGTCATTGTGTTTCCGCGCGTCGCTTCTTCCTTTTGGCGACGCGTCAATGATCAGGAGAGGGCAACTGCACCATGCGCATCGACCGGATGACCAACCCCCTACAGGCCGCCATTGCTGACGCACAATCGATTGCTGTCGGGCGCGACCACAACCAGATTTATCCCGAACATTTGCTGCAGGCACTGCTCGACCAGTCCAATGGCAGTGTTACCGCCTTTCTGAATCAGGCCGGCTTCAATATCAACGGCCTGCGCAACGATTTGGCCAAGCGTCTCGACAGCCTGCCAACCGTGGGAACGCCCACCGGCGATGTAGGCATGTCCCAGGAGCTGATGCGGCTGTTTAACCTGGCGGACAAAAAAGCACAGAAACACGGCGACAGTTTTATCGCCAGCGAAACGGTTTTACTCGCGGCCTTCGACCCTGCCGCCGGCGAGGTTTCTAAAATCCTGAACGCGCATGGTGACCTGAAGCATCTGCAGGACGCCATTACCAAAATCCGCGGCGATGAAAAGGTCAACGACCCGCAGGCGGAAGAGGCGCGCCAGGCCCTGGATAAATACACCATGGACCTGACCGCCCGCGCGGAAGCGGGCAAACTGGATCCGGTGATTGGCCGCGATGACGAAATTCGCCGCACTATTCAGGTGTTGCAGCGTCGCACCAAAAATAATCCGGTACTGATCGGTGAGCCTGGTGTGGGTAAAACCGCCATCGTGGAAGGCCTGGCCCAGCGCATCGTCAATGGCGAAGTCCCCGAAGGGTTGAAAGACAAGCGCCTGCTTTCTCTCGATCTCGGATCGCTGCTGGCGGGTGCCAAGTTTCGTGGTGAATTCGAAGAGCGCCTGAAAGCGGTACTGAACGAGCTCTCCAAACAGGAGGGGCGCGTCATCCTGTTCATCGACGAATTGCACACCATGGTCGGCGCCGGCAAGGCGGAAGGGGCCATGGATGCGGGCAATATGCTCAAGCCCGCGCTGGCACGCGGTGAGCTGCATTGCGTGGGCGCGACCACCCTGAATGAATACCGCCAGTACATCGAGAAAGATGCAGCACTGGAGCGGCGCTTCCAGAAAGTACTGGTCGATGAGCCCAGTGAGGAAGATACCATCGCAATTCTGCGTGGCCTCAAGGAGCGCTATGAGGTGCACCATGGCGTGGACATCACCGACTCCGCCATCATCGCTGCCACCAAGCTGTCGCAGCGTTACATTACCGACCGCCAGTTGCCGGACAAGGCCATCGACCTGATCGACGAGGCCGCCAGCCGTATTCGCATGGAAATCGACTCCAAGCCAGAGGAAATGGACAAGCTGGAGCGCCGCCTGATTCAGCTCAAGATCGAGCGGGAAGCGGTGAAAAAAGACAAGGACGACGAAGCCGCTAAAAAACGCCTGGAAAAGCTCGAGCAAGACATCGACGGTATCGAAAAGGAATATGCCGACCTGGAGGAAATCTGGAAGGCGGAAAAAGCCAAGCTTGCCGGTAGCGCCGACGTCAAGAACAAACTGGAACAGGCCAAGCTGGACATGGATGCGGCGCGCCGCGCGGGGGACCTGACGCGGATGTCCGAGATCCAGTACGGTGTGATTCCCCAGCTGGAACAGCAGCTGAAACTGGCATCGGACACCAGTGATACCAGTGACAACCAGCTGCTGCGCAATCGTGTCACCGACGAGGAAGTGGCTGAGGTGGTTTCCCGCTGGACCGGTATCCCGGTGTCAAAAATGCTCGAAGGTGAGCGCGAGAAGTTGCTGAAAATGGAAGGTGCTCTGCACGACCGGGTAATCGGTCAGGATGAAGCCGTGGTGGCGGTGTCCAACGCCGTGCGCCGTTCTCGCGCCGGGCTTGCGGATCCCAACCGGCCCAATGGCTCCTTCCTGTTCCTCGGCCCCACCGGTGTCGGCAAGACGGAGTTGTGCAAGGCGTTGGCAGAATTCCTGTTTGATACCGAAGACGCCATGGTGCGCATCGACATGTCCGAGTTTATGGAAAAGCACTCGGTCGCGCGCCTGATCGGCGCGCCTCCCGGTTATGTGGGGTATGAGGAAGGTGGCTATCTCACCGAGGCGGTGCGCCGTAAACCCTATTCGGTACTGCTGCTGGACGAAGTGGAAAAAGCCCACCCGGATGTTTTCAACATTCTGCTGCAGGTACTGGAAGATGGCCGCCTGACCGATGGCCAAGGGCGCACCGTGGACTTCCGCAACACCGTTGTGGTGATGACGTCGAATCTGGGCTCGGATCTGATCCAGAAATACGCCAGCGCCAAGGACGATGACGAAGTGGACAGCGAAATCCACTACCGCCAGATGAAGGCTGCGGTGATGGATGTCGTGGGCACGCACTTCCGCCCCGAGTTTATCAACCGCATCGACGAAGTGGTGGTGTTCCACCCGCTGGACCGCGCCGAAGTGCGCTCGATTGCAGAGATACAGCTGCAGAACCTGCGCAATCGCCTGGCGGACCGGGATCTCAAGTTCGAGATATCCGAAGAGCTGCTGAACAAGCTGGCCGATGTGGGGTTCGACCCGGTATACGGTGCGCGGCCGCTGAAGCGTGCCATCCAGATGTGGTTGGAAAACCCCCTGGCCCAGGATGTGCTCTCCGGAAAATTCGTACCCGGTGATACCATTCACGCGACATTGGAAGGGGATAAACCGGTTTTTGAAAAGTAGCTCGAAGGAAGTTGTGAAGGTGGCGGTATCGGGTAGCAACTTGTGAGACCTTCAAAAACAGGATGTTTTTGCAGAGCCCCCAGGGATGGGTTTACGGCGTGTCTCACAAGTTGCTCCCCGGTAGCGCCTCCGCCACCTGCAAGGAAACGAAGTACTTACGCCCCAATGGATTTGATATATGGCACTGGCACGGCAGTTTTTTAACCGGCGCATGCTGTGGATGCTGCTGGGCTGCCTGCTGGTGTTTGGCGGCATCTTCGGTGTCAAATTCTTTGGCAAGACCATGATGAACCAGGCACTGGACAACATGGCTTTGCCGCCTGCTACTGTGACCTCCGCTCCCGCACAGCAGCAGCGCTGGCAGAACACCCTGAGCGCCGTTGGCAGCCTGCGCGCGGTTAATGGCGTGGATGTGACGACCCAGGCCCAGGGAGAAGTCAAAGCCATCTATTTTGAATCCGGTCAGGAAGTAAAAAAGGGTACTGTGCTTGCGGAGCTGGCCGCGGCGCCCGAGACGGCGCAGATCGAAGTGCTGGAAGCCGAGCAACGTCTGGCGCAGCGGGATTTCAAACGCATTTCCGAGTTGTACGAAAAAGGGGTGGCGACCCTGCGCGAACTGGATCAGGCCCAAGCCAGCCTGGATCAGGTAATGGCCAGCCTCGCAGTGCAGCGTGCCACCATTCGCGAGCGCACCATCATTGCCCCTTTTTCCGGTCAGCTCGGTATTCGCCAGATTGACCTGGGACAGAACGTTGCCCCTGGCGATGCGGTGGTCTCACTGCAGCAACTGCAGCCCATATTTGTCGATTTCTCCCTCGCCGAGCAGGATTTCTCCCGGGTAAAACAAGGGCAGGAAATTGCCCTGTCTGTCACCGCCGTTCCGGATAACGCCTTTTCTGGTCAAATCACCGCGATCAATCCCGCCGTTGATCCGCGCAACCGCACCTTCGTTTTACAAGGGACGCTGGAAAACAGCGAGCGACGGTTGCGCCCGGGCATGTTCGCGGAGGTTTCCGTGAAAGTGGAAAACTTCCGCAGCGTGATTGTGGTGCCGCGCACGGCAATCAGCTATGCGCCCTATGGCAATTCAATTTTTGTTATTCGCAAAGCGGACAAAGCCACCTGGAAAAAAGCGAACGCGGGCGCGATCAATCGCCAGGGAAAAGAAATCCCACCTCCAGACTGGATTGCCATCAAGCGGTTTGTGAAGACCGGCGAGGTGCGCGGCGACCTGATCGAGATTACCGAGGGGGTAGCGGCCGGTGAGCAGGTGGCAACCAGTGGGCTGCTCAAGTTACGCAACGAAGGTGCGGTGATCATTAACAATGAGAATCCGCCACCGGATGCATTGGCGCCACAGCCAGATAACCGTTAGAGCCCCTGAATCTGGCAAGGATGCCGTGTGAATTTTACCGATATCTTTATTCGCAAACCGGTACTGGCCTGTGTAGTCAGCCTGTTTATTTTCCTGCTTGGCCTGCGCTCTGCGGCCGAATTGAACGTGCGGCAGTATCCGGAACTGGAAAACGCGGTCATCACGGTCACTACGGTGTACGTGGGTGCGGATTCGGACCTGGTGCAGGGTTTCATCACCACCCCGCTGGAGCAGGAAATCGCCAGTGCCGATGGCCTCGATTACATCGTTTCCACCAGCGTACAGGGTGCGTCGGTGATT
Source organism: Microbulbifer sp. Q7 (assembly GCF_001639145.1). Classification (NCBI taxonomy): domain Bacteria; kingdom Pseudomonadati; phylum Pseudomonadota; class Gammaproteobacteria; order Cellvibrionales; family Microbulbiferaceae; genus Microbulbifer; species Microbulbifer sp. Q7. The sequence continues at coordinate 1,390,560 of NZ_LROY01000001.1, forward strand.
CAGGCGTACGTGCGCCTCGACTACGATCCCAACGAAGTACTCACCCAGGTTGTGGCCAAGGTTAACAAGCTGCGCAATGAGCTGCCGCTGGAGTCGGAGGATTCCACGGTCGACCTCGCCGTGGGTGAGACGATCGCCGCGATGTACCTGTCTTTTTCCTCGGAGATCCTGGATAACAACGAGATCACCGATTACATCACCCGCGTGGTGCAACCCAAGCTTTCGACGGTTGCCGGCGTGCAGCGCGCGACATTACTGGGAAACCGCACCTTTGCCATGCGTATCTGGTTGCGGCCGGACGCCATGGCGGCACAGGGGGTCACCCCCGGTGATGTGAGCAGCGCGCTGCGTCAAAACAATGTGCTCGCCGCCGTCGGCAAGACCAAGGGCACAATGGTGGCCATCGATATTCGGGCGGATACCGATATTGCGTCAGAATCCGAATTTCGCAAGCTGGTGGTGCGTGCCGATGGGGATCAGCTGGTGCGTCTTGAAGATGTCGCCGAGGTGGAGCTGGGCTCGGAGTCTTACGACACCTCGGTAACCTTTAACGGGCGTTCGGCGACGTTTGTCGCGGTCGAAGTTGCACCCGATGCCAATGCGCTGGATGTGATTGCCGCGGTGCGGGAAAAGCTGCATGGAGAGATTTTTCCACAGCTGCCCGAGGGGATGATCGGCGATATTCCCTATGACAGCACCGAATACATCCAGGACTCCATTAACGAGGTGATCAAGACCATCGCCGAGGCGGTGTTGATTGTCATCGTGGTCATCTACCTGTTCCTGGGCTCCCTGCGCAGTGTAATCATTCCCGCCCTGGCGGTGCCCCTGTCGCTGGTGGGTGCCCTGTTCCTCATGCTGTTGATGGGTTTTTCCATCAACCTGCTTACCTTGTTGGCCATGGTGCTGGCCATCGGCATCGTGGTGGATGATGCGATCATTGTGCTGGAGAACGTGCACCGGCATATCGAGGAGGGAATGACGCCGCAGGATGCTGCGCTGCAGGGTGCGCGCGAGTTGTCGTGGCCGATTGTGGCAATGACCACTACCCTGATCGCGGTTTATCTGCCCATCGGCTTTCTCGGCGGCCTGACCGGTACACTGTTTGTGGAGTTTGCCTTTTCCCTGGCCGGCGCCGTGCTGCTGTCTGGTGTGGTGGCGCTTACCCTGTCGCCGATGATGGCGGCGCGGGTGTTACGCCCGCGGGACGGCAAGCGCAGTAATCGCCTGGAGGCCTGGCTGGAAGGGCGGCTGGACAGGCTGGAGTCCGGCTACCGCCGGCGCCTGCACGGCGCGCTGGATGATCGCCTGGTGATCCTGATTTTCGGCATGATTGTGTTTGCCAGCTGTTATTTCCTGTTCATAACATCCCCGAGCGAGCTGGAGCCGAAAGAAGACCGCGGATTTGTGTTGGGGATTGCCAAGGCGGATTCCTTTGCCACCATCGACTACCTCGAGCAGTACACCAGTGAAATCAACGGCGTGCGCGACCGTCATCCTGAAGTGGAAAACCTGTTTCTGCTGAATGGTGTGGGCGGCTCCGGGGACAGTAGCAACAGTGCCATTGCCGGCTTTGTGCTGTCATCCTGGAACAAGCGGGATAAAGACACGCAGGAAATGCAGGCGCTGATCAACAGCGAGGTCTCACAAATTGCCGGTCTTAAGACAGCGACCTTTGTGCCACCCAGCCTGCCCACCGCCGGTGGTAATTTGCCGGTGGAGTTCGTCATCGGAACAACCGAGCCCATTGCCAGCCTCGCCGGATTTGCCGAGGAAATCATGGGCAAGGCGTTGGCGAGCCGGAAGTTCATCTTTCTCGACTCGGATCTGAAGCTGGATAAGCCTCGCCTGTCGGTGGTGATTGACCGCGATAAGGCGGCGTCTATCGGTGTCACCATGGCCGATGTCGCGCGGGAACTGGGGGCGATGATGTCCGGCGCCTACACCAACCGCTTCTCGCTGGAGAACCGCAGCTACAAGGTGATTCCCCAGGTGGTGCGGGCAGATCGCCTCAGCGGGGATCAACTCAAGCAGTACTACATTCGCGCCGGGGACGGGACCCTGGTGCCGCTGTCGACTCTGGTGCGTTTGCGGGAGACCGTGGAACCCCAGCAGCTGAAACGCTTCCAGCAGCTCAACGCGGTGACCATTTCCGGCGTGCCGCGACCGGGCATTCCACTGGGGGAGGCGCTGGCGGTGCTGGAGTCCGCCGCGGCGGAAGTGCTGCCGAGAGAATATTCCACGGATTACTCCGGTCAGTCTCGCCAGTACAAGAATGAAGGGTCGGATCTGCTACTCACGTTTGCGTTTGCGCTCATCGTGATTTACCTGGTGCTCGCCGCCCAGTTCGAATCCTGGCGGGATCCGCTCATCATGCTGGTGACGGTGCCGATGAGTGTGTGCGGGGCCATGATCTTCGTCAGTCTGGGTCTGACCACACTGAACATCTATACCCAGGTGGGGCTGGTGACCCTGATCGGGGTGATCTCCAAGCACGGAATTCTGATTGTGGAATTTGCCAATCAGCTGCAACTGCGCGGCAGGAGTAAACGCGAAGCCATTGAAGAGGCGTCGAGTATTCGCCTGCGCCCGATCCTGATGACGACCGCGTCACTGGTATTGGCCATGGTGCCCCTGTTGATTGCCGCCGGGCCGGGTGGCGGAGCGCGGTTTGCCATGGGGCTGGTGGTGGCCGCAGGGATGACAATCGGCACCCTGTTTACATTGTTTGTGGTACCGGCAATGTATCTTTATCTGGGGCGCGACTTTGGCGCGGCAGGCACACACAGTGAAGGCGGCCTGGCTTCGGACACATGAAGAGTTGCCTGGGATATGTGCGGTGCAAGTGCATTGTCTCTACCGGACTTGATGCCTGGTCTACACTTCACGTTGCAAAAATATCAGTGAGGATAGATTGATGGCATTCAGGCTCGGCTGGTCGCAATTGGCAAACGGATTGTTTCGATTTGGCGCTTGGAGCGTTGCATGTGCGATGCTCGGGCTCGCCACATCGGCCGTGGCGCAAGAATCTGAGAAGTCGCTTTCTGATATTGAAAAACCTTTTCCAAGCCAGGTATTTTTTGGCGATACACACTTGCACACAGATATTTCTGTGGATGCTGGCACAATGAACCGGCTGGGGCAGGAAGCGGCCTTTCGCTTCGCTCGTGGCGAAGAGGTGAAGACCACGCACGGGCTGAAGGCGAAACTGCGGAGACCACTGGACTTTCTCGTGATTGCCGATCATGCGGAAATGTACGGATTGATGCCGAGATTGCTCGCTGGTGATAAAGAAATCCTAGCGACCGAAAAAGGGCAGCGGTGGTACGAAATGTTGCGCGGTGGGGATCGCGAGAGTACGTTCAAAGCGGCAATGGAAATTGTGGCGTCACTCCAGGAAAAGGAGCCGCCATTCAGTAGCGAAAAAATTGTCCGGGATTCGTGGCATGCTTATACCGCACTTGCGGATCAGTATAATCAGCCAGGTAAATTCACTGCCATTATTGGCTATGAATGGACGGCGATTGGGGGATACAACTTGCATCGGAATGTTTTGTTTCGCGGTGGGGCAAGTTCCGCAAACAACACGGTGCCCTTCTCACAATTCGATAGTCAAAACCCCGAGGACCTCTGGCGTGCCTTGGCTGCATTTGAGCGCAAGCACGGTGAGCGTGTGATCGCCATTCCTCACAATGGAAATCTCAGTAACGGACGTATGTTTACGGTAGAAAACTTCGATGGCTCTCCGCTGTCTCGGCAGATGGCGGAGTTACGTGCGCGGTTTGAGCCGATTGTAGAAGTTACCCAAATTAAAGGCGATGGCGAGGCCCATCCAATGCTTTCACCGGGTGATGAGTTTGCTGGTTACGAAATTTGGGATGCGGCAAACCTGGATGGAACTGAAAGGAAAAAGCCGGAGATGTTGCGTTGGGAGTATGCTCGGGAGGCATTGAAAACTGGCTTGATGCTGGATAAGACGCTGGGAGTGAACCCTTATAAGTTTGGCATGATCGGCAGTACGGACGCACATACCAGCCTAGCGGCAGTTGAGGAAGATAATTTTTTCGGCAAACACTCCGGAGTAGAGCCAGAGCCTGGTCGTTGGGAGCACATGGTTATTGAGGCGCCAGACCCGGAGCTCACCATTTATGGCTGGCAAATGGCATCCTCGGGCTACGCAGCCGTATGGGCGGAAGAAAATACGCGCGAGGCGCTGTTTGACGCTATGGTGCGCAAAGAGACCTATGCGACGACGGGTTCGCGCATGGTCGTGCGGTTTTTTGGTGGCTGGGATTTTACCTCCGCCGATGCGGATAAAGGGTCTATTGCCGAGAGGGGGTATACAAAAGGTGTGCCGATGGGGGCCGATTTACCCAAGGCGAGTGCGCAGGGCGCCCCAAGTTTTCTGGTGGCCGCGATGAAAGATCCGATTGGCGGGAACTTGGATCGGATCCAGATCGTCAAGGGGTGGCAGGATAAGAACGGCGTATTGAAAGAAAAAGTTTACGATGTGGTGTGGAGCGGTAAACGGAAACCCTCCCGGGACGGGCGTATTCCGGCGGTGGGCAATACGGTCGATGTTGCCAATGCGACCTGGCAGAACACTATTGGAGAAAAGGAGCTCCGGGCCGTGTGGCGTGACCCTGAATTTGATCCAGCCGAAATGGCGTTTTATTACGCGCGAGTGATTGAAATTCCGACGCCACGCTGGACCGCATATGAAGCTAAACGGTTTGGAGTGAAGATGGGGAAGGACGTGCCGATGGTGACCACGGAGCGCGCCTACACGTCGCCGATCTGGTATTCACCAATACGTTGAGCCATGCTCTCACGCCTACATGGCCTTGTTGGTGCCGCGAGGAAACAGGTGCGCCAACCGGTTCGACGTTAGCTAGCACCCGACCGGGGCAGCGTTGTTAGCAGCTAGCCAGTAAATCTTTGGTCTGTTTAATACGCTGCTGTCGCTCTTCTTCCGGCAATACCCGGTAATTGCCACTGGCATCCACTTCGCGAACCCGCGCATGGCGCTCCAGTTCCTGAAGCCGCTGTTGGGCACTGCGGCAGCGCTGCTCGCGGGCGGCCATCTCGGCCTCACCAGAATCGGTGTTTTCTGCAGGCTGCACTGTCTGCTCCGCTGTCTGGTTGTTATCCGCTTTGGCGGCGGTGGTCATTTTGCGCTGGGCCAACAGCGCCTGCTGCTCTTCCTGCCACTTTTTGTAGCGCTCGGACTTCGGCGCTTTTACCACTTCCACCTCCTCTTGCTGGGGCGGCTGAGAGCCAAAGTGCACCACGCCGTTCTCATCGACCCATTTGTAGATACCGTCCGCCTGGGCCGCCGTGGCCAGCAAGCTCAGGGTGAAACACAGCGTAGTAACAGTGGTGCGCATGGGGTATGTCGCCTTGATCAGTGAATGTTCTTGTTATGCCGGTAGGCAGGGGGCTGGCGCGAAATCGCCCCCGTGCGTCCATTGTAACGGTCAGGGGCAGGGATCTCGCAACCCAGTTAACAGTTTGTGTAGCAGTTTACTGCCGGAGGTCCGGTTAGTGGTGTTCATTGGTTGACACACGGGTCACAAACTGGACAATTTGTCGCTCACTCGGCGAAGTAGATGTCCCCGCAACACCCTGCGGTCCGCACTCTCCCCGGTGGGTTAAGCACCCGCCACCTCCTGCCGAGGAGGTCCTCCCCATCTGGAGGCCTTGGTGCCCGCGATCCGGTTCCGCTACCGGCCGGGGACCGCGCAGATTTTGCGTTGCCGTTAAGCCATCCTAAAAAACGGACTAAATCTGCGTTTAAGGCTGATATTTATCACGCTTTTCCTTTAGAATCGCCGTCTGGCTTTCGCGCAGTCCGGCTATTCTGTGGTTATTGGATGATGCGGATCCTAAGAATTGGGAAATTTTGAGGGGGCTCAAGTGGAATTACTCTCCGGCGGCGATATGTTGGTTCGCGCGCTGCAGGATGAAGGGGTTGACCTGATATTCGGTTACCCCGGCGGTTCGGCACTTCATATATACGATGCCATCTTTCGCCAGAAGGGCATCAAGCACCTGCTGGTGCGGCATGAACAGGGGGCAACCCACGCTGCGGACGGTTACGCCCGCGCGACGGGCAAGACCGGCGTGGTGCTGGTGACCTCTGGCCCGGGTGCAACCAATGCCATCACCGGCATTGCCACTGCCTATATGGACTCCATCCCGATGGTGGTGATTTCCGGTCAGGTACCTTCCGACAAGATCGGCGAGGATGCCTTCCAGGAAACCGATATGGTGGGCTGTTCCCGTCCGATCGTGAAGCACAGCTTTCTGGTCAAAAAAGCGGAAGATATCCCCGAGATCGTCAAGAAGGCGTTCTATATCGCGTCCACCGGTCGTCCTGGCCCGGTAGTGATCGATGTCCCCAAAGACATCACCAACCCGGTGGATCGCTATCCCTATCAATATCCGGAAAAAATGCGCATGCGCTCGTATACCCCGGCGGGTAAGGGGCATACGGGTCAGATTCGCAAAGCGGTGGCGTTGCTGCTCTCCGCCAAGCGTCCGGTCATCTACGCTGGCGGTGGGGTTATTCAGGGTGACGGCTCAGCGCTGCTCTGCGAGCTGGCTCAGCGTCTGAACTATCCGGTAACCAATACCCTGATGGGGCTTGGGGCTTACCCGGGGACGGACAAGCGCTTCCTGGGGATGCTGGGTATGCACGGCACCTTCGAAGCCAATACGGCGATGCATCACGCCGACGTCATTCTCGCCGTAGGCGCGCGCTTCGATGATCGGGTAACCAATACCCCGAGCAAATTCTGTCCGGGCGCCAAGGTGATTCACATTGATGTGGACCCGGCTTCTATTTCCAAAACCATCACCGCCGATGTACCTATTGTGGGTACCGTGCAGTCGGTGCTGAAGGAAATGCTGGAGATGCTGAAGGCTTCCAGGGAGATGCCGGATCAGTCGGCCATTGTGGATTGGTGGCGACAGATCGATGACTGGCGTGAACGTCATGGCCTGTACACCGCACCGCGCTATCGCACCGACGGCGACATGATTATGCCGCAAGAGGTGATCAGTGCCGTGCACCAGATCACCAAAGGCGACGCCTACGTCACCTCGGATGTGGGCCAGCACCAGATGTTTGCCGCCCAGTACTATCTGTTCGACAAGCCGCGCCGCTGGATCAACTCCGGTGGCCTCGGCACCATGGGTTTTGGCTTGCCCGCCGCCCTGGGGGTGAAGGCTGCGTATCCCGATGCCGAGGTGGTCTGTGTGACCGGCGAGGGCAGTATCCAGATGTGTATCCAGGAGCTGTCCACGGCAACACAATACAATCTGCCCGTGAAAATCCTGTGCCTGAACAATCAGGCCCTGGGCATGGTAAAGCAGTGGCAGGAAATGCAGTACGAAGGGCGCCTGTCCAACAGCGTCTATGAGGATTCCCTGCCCGACTTTATCAAGCTGGCGGAGGCCTACGGGCATCTCGGTATGAAGATCGAGCATCGCGACGAGCTGCACGGCAAGCTGGAGGAGGCGTTCGCGATCAAGGACCGCACCGTGTTTATCGATGTTTACGTCGATCCAACCGAGCACGTCTATCCCATGCAGGTGATGCCGAGTGGCTCCATGCGGGATATGTGGCTCAGTAAGACGGAACGGACGTAAAGGGAGGTAAACACCAATGCGCAGAATCATTTCAGTTCTGATGGAGAACGAGCCGGGAGCCTTGTCGCGGGTGGTTGGTCTGTTTTCCCAGCGGGGCTATAACATCGAAAGTCTCACCGTAGCACCGACCGAGGATTCGACGTTATCGCGTCTGACACTGACCACGATTGGCGACGATCACAAGATCGAGCAGATCACCAAGAATCTGAACAAATTGATCGATGTGGTGAAACTGGTGGACCTCACTGAGGGGTCTCACATTGAGCGCGAACTGCTGCTGGTGAAGGTGCGCGCTACCGGTGCCCAGCGCGACGAAGTCAAGCGCAGTGTCGATATATTCCGCGGCCAGATCGTGGATGTCACCAGCAACATGTATACGGTGCAGGTATCCGGCACCAGCGAAAAACTGGACGCCTTCTTACAGGCGCTGGGTGAGCACACCATTATGGAAGTAGTTCGTTCCGGTGTCTCGGGGATCGCCCGCGGCGAGAAAGTCCTCAGCGTTTGAAGGTTGTCTGAACAAATTGCAGCTGAATATTCAGCGTGAATTGACTGTTAAAAGCACACAAAACAGGAAGTAAGTTATGCACGTTTATTACGATAAAGATTGTGATCTCTCTTTGATCAAGTCCAAGACTGTTGCCATCATTGGCTACGGCTCCCAGGGGCATGCACATGCCAACAACCTGAAAGACTCCGGCGTGAGCAATGTTGTGGTAGGTCTGCGCAAGGGTTCTGCTTCTTGGGCCAAGGCTGAAAAAGCGGGCCTGCGTGTGGCCGAAGTTACCGACGCGGTCAAGGATGCAGACGTTGTCATGATCCTGACTCCGGACGAGTATCAGGCGGCGGTCTACCGTGATCAGGTTGCCCCGAACCTTAAGCCCGGCGCCGCTCTGGCCTTTGCGCATGGTTTTAACGTGCATTTTGAGCTGATCGAGCCGCCGAAGGACGTGGACGTCATCATGATCGCGCCGAAAGGACCGGGCCATACCGTGCGCTCCACCTACCTGGAAGGGGGCGGTGTACCGACCCTGATCGCGGTTTATCAGAATGCTTCCGGTAGCGCCAAAGAATTGGCCCTGTCTTACGCTTCCGCGAATGGCGGTGGCCGTTCCGGCATTATCGAAACCAACTTCCGTGAAGAGACGGAAACCGACCTGTTCGGCGAGCAGGCAGTACTCTGTGGTGGTGTCTCTGCCCTGGTTCAGGCGGGCTTCGAGACCCTGACCGAAGCTGGCTACGCCCCGGAAATGGCGTACTTCGAATGTCTGCACGAGCTGAAGCTGATTGTTGACCTGATGTATCAGGGTGGCATTGCGGATATGCGTTACTCTATCTCCAATACCGCGGAGTACGGCGATTACGTGACAGGCCCGCGTATTGTGACCGAAGAGACCAAAGCAGAAATGAAGCGTGTGCTGAAAGATATTCAGACCGGCAAGTTCGCCAAGGACTTCATGCTGGAATCACTCGCCGGTCAGCCTCGCCTGAAGGCGGAACGCCGTATTGGTAGCGAGCACCAGATCGAAGAGGTGGGCGCCAAACTGCGTTCGATGATGCCCTGGATCAAGGCGAACAAGATCATCGACAAGACCGAGGGCAACAGCTAAACGCGGGCCTTTCGGGAGAAAGCGGCGGGACTTTATAGTCCCGCCGCTTTTTTTTTGGCGCTTCGCCACTGTACACTCCTTGCCATGTAACCAATTCCAGCTTTGAAGGAAGCTTGTATGAGTGAGAAGAAGGACGCCCGTATGGAAGGTTCGCGGCCCGATGAAGAAATTCGTCTGCCAGTGGATGAGCACGTTGAAGAAGAGGTCTCCGCGAACGGTAAGAAGGTCAGGGCGAAAGGTGTTTACTTGCTGCCAAACCTGATCACTACCGGCGCATTGTTCAGTGGCTTCTACGCGATCATTGCTGGTATGAATGGGAATTTTGAAGCTGCCGCCATTGCCATTTTCGCGGCCATGATCCTCGATGGCCTGGATGGCCGCGTTGCCCGCCTGACCGATACCCAGAGTGCGTTCGGCGTTCAGTACGATTCGCTGTCGGATATGGTGTCGTTCGGTTTGGCGCCTGCTCTTGTCGTGTTTAGCTGGGGGCTCGGGCCTCTGGGCAAACTCGGCTGGGCAGCGGCGTTTCTTTACGTCGCGTGCGCCGCGCTGCGGCTCGCTCGCTTCAATACGCAGGTTGATAGCGTGGACAAAGGGGTCTTTATCGGACTTGCCAGCCCCACGGCGGCCGCGATTGTTGCCAGTATGGTCTGGGCCGGGCACGACGCCGAGATTGGTGTGGGGCTGGGCACGGTAGCAGCGCTGGTCACCGTGGCGGCGGGACTGCTTATGGTGTCGAACTTCCACTACACGAGCTTCAAAAAGCTCGATTTCAAGGGGCGGGTCCCGTTTGTGATGATGTTGGTCATCATCCTTGTGTTTAGCTTGGTGACTATAGATCCACCAAGGGTCTTGTTGGTTATTGCCATCCTTTACACTTTCTCGGGCCCCGCGGTCTGGGCATGGGGCGCTATGCGCGGGCGCAAGAAGGGGGTTGAGACCAGTGCGGATGCCGCTGGCGCGGCGCATGAGTCCCCCCTGGGCGCTGACTCCAAGCCTGACACCAAGCCGGCCGATCCAGAGTAAGTAGTTTCCCGCCGGCCCATCGTTGGGTGATTGGCCGGCTATTCCTCTCCGGCCGTTTGGCAGTTCTCCTCATTGACACTATTCTGAAGGAATCCCCCGTGCGAAAGTGGCGGGCTGCACTTGGTGGCCCTCCAACCTTTGTCGCTTCAAAACCTGCTCGGGGCGATGATTTCAAGTTTTTTGAGAAAATGCTTGCGAAGCCCGGAATGGGCTCGTATAGTTCGCGCCCTCGCTGCTTGAGCGGCAACGCAAAACGCGGCGAGGTGGCAAGCTAAGCTTTTGATTTTCAACGAGTTTTCTCGGAAAAAGAATTTCAAAAAAGAGCTTGCCAATCGAGATTGGCGCCATATAATGCGCGTCCTTCTCGGGGTCACCGACCAGGTGAGCGAGGCTTTGAAGGGCGTTGATTTTCAACGGTTTCAAGCTTCAAAAAAGTCTGCAAAAAAGCACTTGCTTCAGCAGATTGGATGTGTAAAATGCGTATCCCACAGTGAGGGCCGAGAGCCACGCTGAGTTGTTTAAAAATTCGATCAAGCAATATGTGTGGGTACTTGCGGAGCGACGGATCGACATCTGGTCTCGATCAGAAATAGCTTTATCGGAAGCAAGTAACTCATGTCAATGAATTACGTAATTAGGCTCTTCGGATCCGAGTTTTTTCCGAGCAAGACTTAAGTCTGCTGTGGGAGCCTTTTTCCGGTTCCCGTGAGCATCGGGCGACTCTTTAAACTGAAGAGTTTGATCATGGCTCAGATTGAACGCTGGCGGCAGGCCTAACACATGCAAGTCGAGCGCGACCGGTCCTTCGGGACTTATTAGAGCGGCGGACGGGTGAGTAATGCATAGGAATCTGCCCAGTAGTGGGGGATAGCCCGGGGAAACCCGGATTAATACCGCATACGGCCTACGGGAGAAAGCAGGGGATCTTCGGACCTTGCGCTATTGGATGAGCCTATGTCGGATTAGCTTGTTGGTGGGGTAATGGCCCACCAAGGCGACGCTCCGTAGCTGGTCTGAGAGGATGATCAGCCACACTGGGACTGAGACACGGCCCAGACTCCTACGGGAGGCAGCAGTGGGGAATATTGCACAGTGGGGGAAACCCTGATGCAGCCATGCCGCGTGTGAAGAAGGCCTTCGGGTTGTAAAGCACTTTCAGTAGGGAGGAAGGCCTGTAAGTTAATACCTTGCAGGATTGACGTTACCTACAGAAGAAGCACCGGCTAACTCCGTGCCAGCAGCCGCGGTAATACGGAGGGTGCAAGCGTTAATCGGAATTACTGGGCGTAAAGCGCGTGTAGGCGGTTAGTTAAGCTGGATGTGAAAGCCCTGGGCTCAACCTGGGAACTGCATTCAGTACTGGCTGGCTAGAGTACGAGAGAGGGTAGTGGAATTTCCTGTGTAGCGGTGGAATGCGTAGATATAGGAAGGAACATCAGTGGCGAAGGCGACTGCCTGGCTCGATACTGACGCCGAGGTGCGAAAGCGTGGGGAGCAAACAGGATTAGATACCCTGGTAGTCCACGCCGTAATCGATGTCTACTAGTCGTAGGGTTCCTTGAGGACTTTGTGACGCCGCTAACGCAATAAGTAGACCGCCTGGGGAGTACGGCCGCAAGGTTAAAACTCAAATGAATTGACGGGGGCCCGCACAAGCGGTGGAGCCTGTGGTTTAATTCGAAGCAACGCGAAGAACCTTACCAGGGCTTGACATCCAGAGAACTTTCTAGAGATAGATTGGTGCCTTCGGGAACTCTGTGACAGGTGCTGCATGGCTGTCGTCAGCTCGTGTCGTGAGATGTTGGGTTAAGTCCCGTAACGAGCGCAACCCTTGTCCTTTGTTGCCAGCACGTAATGGTGGGAACTCAAAGGAGACTGCCGGTGACAAACCGGAGGAAGGTGGGGACGACGTCAAGTCATCATGGCCCTTACGTCCTGGGCTACACACGTGCTACAATGGTTGGTACAGACGGTCGCTAAGCCGCGAGGTGGAGCTAATCCGAAAAAACCAATCGTAGTCCGGATCGGAGTCTGCAACTCGACTCCGTGAAGTCGGAATCGCTAGTAATCGTGAATCAGAATGTCACGGTGAATACGTTCCCGGGCCTTGTACACACCGCCCGTCACACCATGGGAGTGGGTTGCTCCAGAAGTGGCTAGTCTAACCTTCGGGGGGACGGTCACCACGGAGTGATTCATGACTGGGGTGAAGTCGTAACAAGGTAGCCCTAGGGGAACCTGGGGCTGGATCACCTCCTTAATCGAAGTTGACCTAGCTTCGCAAGTGCTCACACATATTGCTTGATCGGACTGATGACGTTAGTCAGTTAGGTCGCCACCAGAGGCCTGTAGCTCAGCTGGTTAGAGCGCACCCCTGATAAGGGTGAGGTCGGCAGTTCAAGTCTGCCCAGGCCTACCAATTTGGGGCTATAGCTCAGCTGGGAGAGCGCTTGGTTTGCATCCAAGAGGTCTGCGGTTCGATCCCGCATAGCTCCACCATTCCTTCTTTGACTAACTTCAGAATTCAGAAACCTGGTTTCTTGTCGCAAGATAAGAGTTCAGCTTTCTGATTTTTACATCAGATGCTCTTTAACAAGGTAAAACATTTTGTAGTAATACACTGCAAGGCGAGGTTGAGTACTAACAATGCTCAACATCAATAGAAATGTGTGTCTCTCAAGCACACAATCCGGTGTTTGAATGTCCCTTTTAGCGAAGGGAGGTCGCATTCAAATACATACAACGTGCAGTTGTACTCGCTTATTGTTGTGGAAACATGACGTAAGCGTTAGTCAATGCGCGTCCAGTCGTAAATAGTCGTTTGTGTTGTATGGTCAAGCGACTAAGCGTATACGGTGGATGCCTTGGCAGCTGGAGGCGATGAAGGACGTAGGAGCCTGCGAAAAGTCTAGGGGAGCTGGCACACAAGCTTTGATCCTGGAATGTCCGAATGGGGAAACCCACTCCTTTTAGGAGTATCCCTAACTGAATACATAGGTTAGGGAGGCGAACCCGGGGAACTGAAACATCTAAGTACCCGGAGGAAAAGAAATCAACCGAGATTCCCTGAGTAGCGGCGAGCGAAAGGGGATTAGCCCTTAAGGTCTTTATGTCTTAGTGGAAGGATCTGGAAAGTTCCGCGATACAGGGTGATAGCCCCGTACACGAAAAGGCACATTGATTGAAATCGAGTAGGTCGGGACACGTGTTATCTTGACTGAACATGGGGGGACCATCCTCCAAGGCTAAATACTCCCAGCTGACCGATAGTGAACCAGTACCGTGAGGGAAAGGCGAAAAGAACCCCGGAGAGGGGAGTGAAATAGAACCTGAAACCGTATACGTACAAGCAGTAGGAGCCCTTCGGGGTGACTGCGTACCTTTTGTATAATGGGTCAGCGACTTATTGTCTGTAGCAAGGTTAACCGCATAGGGGAGCCGTAGAGAAATCGAGTCTTAATAGGGCGTTTAGTTGCAGGCAATAGACCCGAAACCCGGCGATCTATCCATGGGCAGGTTGAAGGTTGAGTAACATCAACTGGAGGACCGAACTCACTAATGTTGAAAAATTAGGAGATGACCTGTGGATCGGAGTGAAAGGCTAATCAAGCCGGGAGATAGCTGGTTCTCCTCGAAAGCTATTTAGGTAGCGCCTCGCGTCTCACCCTCGGGGGTAGAGCACTGTTTGGGCTAGGGGGTCATCCCGACTTACCAACCCCATGCAAACTCCGAATACCGAGGAGTGCAATCGCGGGAGACACACGGCGGGTGCTAACGTCCGTCGTGAAAAGGGAAACAACCCAGACCGCCAGCTAAGGTCCCAAATATCAGTTAAGTGGGAAACGATGTGGGAAGGCCCAGACAGCTAGGAGGTTGGCTTAGAAGCAGCCATCCTTTAAAGAAAGCGTAATAGCTCACTAGTCGAGTCGGCCCGCGCGGAAGATATACCGGGGCTCAAACTGATAACCGAAGCTGCGGATGCTCTTAGGAGCATGGTAGAGGAGCGTTGTGTAAGCCGCTGAAGGTGGACTGTGAGGTCTGCTGGAGGTATCACAAGTGCGAATGCTGACATGAGTAACGACAAGGGGGGTGAAAAACCTCCCCGCCGGAAGACCAAGGGTTCCTGTCCAACGCTAATCGGGACAGGGTTAGTCGGCCCCTAAGGCGAGGGCGAAAGCCGTAGTCGATGGGAAACAGGTTAATATTCCTGTACTTGCAATTGCTGCGATGGAGTGACGGAGAAGGCTAGGCCAGCATGGCGATTGGTTGTCCATGTTTAAGGTTGTAGGCTGGGGACTTAGGCAAATCCGGGTCCCTAAGGCTGAGAGCTGATGACGAAGCTTACTTCGGTAAGTGAAGTGGTTGATGCCCTGCTTCCAGGAAAAACTTCTAAGCTTCAGGCAATTGCGAACCGTACTCTAAACCGACACAGGTGGTCAGGGAGAGAATACCAAGGCGCTTGAGAGAACTCTGGTGAAGGAACTAGGCAAAATGGTACCGTAACTTCGGGAGAAGGTACGCCGGTTTTGGTGATGGGACTTGCTCCCTAAGCTGAGGCCGGTCGAAGTGACCAGGTGGCTGCGACTGTTTATAAAAAACATAGCACTCTGCAAACACGTAAGTGGACGTATAGGGTGTCACGCCTGCCCGGTGCCGGAAGGTTAATTGATGGGCTTAGCTTCGGCGAAGCTCTTGATCGAAGCCCCGGTAAACGGCGGCCGTAACTATAACGGTCCTAAGGTAGCGAAATTCCTTGTCGGGTAAGTTCCGTCCTGCACGAATGGCGTAACGATGGCCACGCTGTCTCCACCAGAGACTCAGTGAAATTGAAATCGCTGTTAAGATGCAGTGTACCCGCGGCTAGACGGAAAGACCCCGTGAACCTTTACTACAGCTTTGCACTGAACTTTGAGCCTA